>NZ_JAFEVP010000001.1:0-1671988 GCF_017947325.1 Pseudomonas sp. MWU349
CGCAGTTGGGGTTTTGTTTTTGCGCGTGGAAAAACTTGCGGTATCCGAGTGGCCGCCAAGGCGCCATTGATCAGCCACGATGGAAATCCCCTCAAAGTCCGTGGGTGGTTTTTGGTATGGTGCAGCTCTTTTTTAAAGGACTTGAGTTCATCCGCACGGAACAGCGTCGACCTCTATTCACCGAGAAGCTGTAGCAATGCCCGAAGCGATTCCGATCAAGGACCACGAGAAAGAAAGCCGCCTGGTCAACAAACGGCTGCTGGCCTGTGCCGTATTGGTGGTGGCCATCACCTGCGCCCTGGTGGCGCGGATGTATTTTCTGCAAGTGGTGGAGTTCGACTACCACTCCACCGTTTCCGAGAACAACCGCGTCCATGTGCTGCCGATCACTCCCACCCGGGGGCTGATCTACGACCGCAACGGCGTGGTCCTGGCGGACAACCGCCCCAGCTTCAACCTGACGATCACCCGCGAACGCACCACCGACCTCAAGGGCGAGCTGGACACCGTGGTCGATCTGCTGCACTTGCCCCCGGAAGACCGCACGCTGTTCGACAAGGAGATGAAGCAAGCCCGTCATCCCTTCGTCCCCGTGACCCTGTTCTACGAGCTCACCGAAGAACAGATCGCCGTGCTCGCGGTCAACGAATACCGGTTGCCCGGCCTGGACGTGGAAGCCCAGTTCGTCCGCCACTATCCCCTAGGTGCACACTTTGCCCACTCCATCGGTTACGTCGGGCGGATCAACGAGAAAGAAGCCAAGACCCTGGACTCGGTGGAGTACCGTGGCACCCAATCCATCGGCAAGACCGGCATCGAGAAATTCTACGAAGCCGAACTGCACGGCCATGTCGGCTATGAGGAAGTAGAAACCAACGCCCAGGGCCGGGTGATGCGAGTGCTCAAGCACACCGATCCGATCCCAGGGAAGAACATCGTCCTGAGCCTGGATATCAAGCTCCAGGAGGCCGCTGAGGAGGCCCTGGGTGATCGACGTGGTTCTGTGGTGGCCCTGGACCCGGCCACCGGCGAAGTCCTGGCCATGGTCAGCAAGCCAAGTTTCGACCCCAACCTGTTCGTTACCGGCATCAGCTTCAAGGAATACGCGGCGCTACACGACTCCATCGACCGGCCCCTGTTCAACCGAGTGCTGCGGGGCCTCTACGCGCCGGGCTCCACCATCAAGCCGGAAGTGGCGATTGCCGGCCTCGATAGCGGCGTGGTTACCGCTTCGACCCGGGTCTTCGATCCGGGCTATTACCAACTGCCGGACTTCGACCACAAGTACCGCAACTGGAACCACAGCGGCGATGGCTGGGTGGACATGGACGCAGCGATCATGCGTTCCAACGACACCTACTTCTATGACCTGGCGCACAAGCTCGGCATCGACCGCCTGCACGACTACATGGCGATGTTCGGTCTGGGCGAGAAGGTCTCTCTGGACATGTTCGAAGAGTCTCCCGGCCTGATGCCATCCCAGGCCTGGAAGCGCGCCACCCGCCGCCAGCCCTGGTTCCCGGGGGAAACCGTGATCCTCGGCATCGGCCAGGGCTATATGCAAGTCACGCCGCTGCAATTGGCCCAGGCCACCGCGTTGATTGCCAACAAGGGCGTGTGGAACCGTCCGCACCTGGCCAAGACCATCGACGGCGTGGCACCGGTGGACGAGCATCCGATGCCCAACATCCTGCTGAAGAATCCCCGTGACTGGGACCAGGTCAACCACGGCATGCAGATGGTGATGCACGATCCCCGCGGTATCGCCCGCGCCGCGGCAGCCGGGGCGCAGTACCGCATCGCAGGCAAGAGTGGTACGGCCCAGGTGGTGGCGATCAAGCAGGGCGAGCGCTATGACCGTCTCAAGACCCGCGAGCGCAACCGTGACAACGCCCTGTTCGTGGGCTTCGCCCCGGCGGAGCATCCACAGATCGTGATTTCGGTGATGATCGAGAACGGCGAAGCCGGTGGTCGGGTGGCCGGCCCCGTGGTGCGGCAGATCATGGACGCCTGGCTACTGGACCAGAACGGCCATCTCAAGCCGCAGTACGCCGCCCCGGCCAAGGCCCCCGGCGATCCCCACGTCTGAGTCATTTCAACATCAGGCTACCCGGCACCGGCTCATGCTGACTGAGCATGTGCTGGATGCTCTGCAGAAACAGTACCTCAGCCCGGCTCATGCGCTGCTCGCGGTTCCACAGCAGGTGAATGTCGACATCGGCAATGCCTTCATGTGGCGGCAGGCGCCACAGCAGCCCGGCTTCGGTATCGGCCGCCACCACATGCTCCGGCAGGCAGCCGATGCCGAAGCCGGCGATCACCAGGCGTCGTACTTCTTCCAGGCTCGGGGATGAGGCGACGATGCGCCCGCTGAAGCCCTGCTGATCGCGAAAGATGGTCAGCGGCGAGAGCATGCCGCCGATCTGGTCGCTGGTGAAACTGACGAAATTCTCCCGTTGCAGATCGCCCTCGGCCACATCCCCACGGCCGAACAGCGGGTGGTGCTTGCCGCAGAAAAACGCATAGCGCTGACGCAGGAACAGCCGCTGTTCCAGGCGCGGCTGTGGCCGGCGGTTAAGGCTCAAGCCCAGGGTCGCGGTCTTTTCCTGCAGGGCGCTGACGATGTCCGAGCTGCGCATCACTTCCACCTCCAGATCGACCCGCGGGTGCTGACGATGGAAGTCGGCCAGGAAGTCGTCGAAGCGTTCGCTGAAGATCCGGCTGATGATCAACAGCCGCACTTTGCCGATCACTTCGTCGGCGGGCTGTTCCAGCATGCTGCTGACCTGGGACATCTGGCCGTAGATCTCTCCGGCCAGTGCGAAGATCTGCTCACCCACTTCGGTCAGGGCAAAGCGTGGGCCGCGCCGGGCAATCAACTGCCGGCCCAGTTGTTCTTCCAGGCGCTTGAGGGCCTGGCTGACCGCCGGCTGGGTCAGGTGCAGGCGCGCCGCTGCACGGCTGATGCTCAGCTCCTGGCCAATCACCCGAAAGGTGCGCAACAGGTTCCAGTCGAGGCGGTCGTTGAGCAGGCGGTGGGCATCGCGGTCGGACATGGCAGGTGCTCTGGTTCGGGCGGTAGCTGAATAATAAGGCAGGATAATAATCGAGATAACCAATAGAAAATTGACTAATTATCCCCCGGAACGGATAAATCCACCCCAGACAGGTGCCAGAAGAAGCCCCTGCGCCCGACCCTTTCTCCTGCCAAAAAAATAATCAAGGGAGCCAACCATGAAGCCTTCCGCTTCGCCTCAGCCTCGCCGGGCTGCGGCCGCCGCCTTTATCGGCACCATGATCGAATGGTACGACTTCTACATCTACGCCACCGCCGCGGCGCTGGTGTTCGGTGCCTTGTTCTTCCCCTCCGACGACAAGCTGTTCAGCACCATGGCCGCCTTCGGCACCTTTGCCGTGGGCTTTTTCGCCCGACCTTTGGGGGGCATCATCTTCGGCCATATCGGCGACCGCATCGGTCGCAAGAAGTCCTTGGTCATCACCCTGCTGATGATGGGCGTGGTCACGGTCTGCATCGGCCTGCTACCAACTTATGCACAGATCGGTGCCCTGGCGCCGGTGCTGCTGATCCTGCTGCGCATCGTCCAGGGCATTGCGGTGGGTGGTGAGTGGGGCGGGGCGGTGTTGATGGCCGGCGAGCACGCGCCCAAGGGGCGGCGCAATTTCTTCGCGTCTTTCGCCCAACTGGGCAGCCCGGCGGGGCTGATCCTTTCGCTGCTGGCCTTCAGCGCCGTGACCCGTCTGCCCGAGGACGCCCTGATGAGCTGGGGCTGGCGCTTGCCGTTCCTGGCCAGTGCGCTGTTGCTGCTGGTGGGCCTGGCGATTCGCCTGGGGGTCAACGAGTCGCCGGAGTTTCTCGCCAGTCGCGAGCGGGCGGCCAAGTCGCTACGCAAGGAGCAGGCTCCGGTAATGGAGGTGCTGCGCACCGCCTGGCGTCCCTTGTTGCTGTGCATCGGTGCCAACACCCTGGGGATTGCCGGGGTGTATTTCACCAACACCTTCATGATTGCCTACACCACCCAGCAGTTGGAGATCCCCCGTTCACTGATCCTTGAATGCCTGTTCGTGGTGGCGCTCATCCAGTTCTGCATCCAGCCCCTGGCGGCCTGGATCGCCGAGAAAATCGGCGCCACGCGCTTTCTCTGCCTGGTGTCGCTGCTGGCCATGGCCTCGCCCTATCCGATGTTCGTGCTGGTGAGTTCCGGGCAGGCACCGCTGATGATCCTCGGCATCGCCCTGGCGGTGGTGTGCATGGCTTCCTTCTATGCGGTGATCGCCGGTTACGTCAGCGGCATGTTCGAGACCCGGGTGCGCTACACCGCGATCTCCCTGGCCTATCAGGTCTGCGGTGCCCTGGCCGGTGGCCTGACCCCGCTGATCGGCACCTGGCTGGCCCATCGGTTTATTGGCCAATGGTGGCCGATGGCGGTGTTCTACAGCCTGATCGCTGCCGTTTCGCTGATCTGCGTGCTGGCCCTGGCACGCCGGCACGCTCATGCCCATCGCCTGGAAATGGCATCCCACGCCTGATTGTCTGGAGAATCTGATGATGTTGAAAACCAATGGCCAGCGCCTCTGGGCGAGCCTGATGGCCATGGCCGAAATCGGTGCCACGGCCCGTGGCGGCAGCTGCCGCCTGGCCTTGAGCGATGAAGACCGGGCCGGTCGCGAACTGTTTGCCCACTGGTGCACCGAGGCCGGCATGAGCCTGAGCGTCGACCCCATCGGCAACCTGTTTGCCCGGCGCCCCGGGAGCGACCCGGACGCTGCCCCGGTGATGATGGGCAGCCACCTGGATACCCAGCCCGAAGGCGGGCGCTTTGATGGGGTCTACGGTGTGCTGGCCGGATTGGAAGTGGTGCGCACGCTCAATGACCTCGGGATCCAGACCCGCAAGCCCCTGGAAGTGGCGGTCTGGACCAACGAGGAGGGCGCGCGTTTCACCCCGGCGATGTTTGGCTCGGCGGTGTTCACCGGGGTCATGGCCCTGGACGCCGCCCTGGCAGTGCGTGACGCCGATGGCATCAGCGTCGCCCAGGCCCTGCAGCGCACCGGTTATGCCGGCAGCCGGCCCCTGGGCGCAGCGGTGGATGCCTACTTCGAAGCCCATATCGAACAGGGCCCGATCCTTGAAGACAACGCCAAGAGCATCGGCGTGGTCAGCGGCGGCCAGGCCATCCGCTGGCTCGATGTGCAGGTCGAAGGCCTGGCGGCCCACGCCGGCACCACGCCGATGCCGCTACGCAAGGATGCGCTGTACGGCGCGGCGCAGATGATTCTTGCGGTGGAGCAGTTGGCAGCGGATTTTGCCCCCCAGGGCCTGACTACCGTGGGTGAGCTGAGCATCGCCAAGTCGTCGCGCAACACCATTCCCGGCTTGTTGAACTTCACCGTCGACCTGCGCCACCACCAGGATCGGCAGATCGCCGCCATGGAGCAGCAGGTGGAGGAACGCCTGCTGGCCATCGCCAGCCAGCGCGGGCTCAAGGTCAGTATCAGCCGGCACTGGGTCAGCCCGGCCACGCCATTTGATGCCGAGTGCGTGGCGGCGGTGCAGCAGGCGGTGGATGGCCTGGGCTACCCTCAGCAGTCCATCGTCAGCGGCGCGGGCCATGACGCCATCTTGCTGGCCCGCTACTGCCCGACGGCTATGGTGTTCATTCCTTGTGTCGGTGGCCTGAGCCACAACGAAGCCGAAGACGTGTTGCCCGAGGACGTGCGCCAGGGCGCCGATGTATTGCTTAACGCCGTGCTGGCCCGTGCCGGCCGGGTTGAATAAGGAGAAGGTCATGCGCAGTTTTTTCCACCCCGAACAGTTGCTCCACCATCCACGCAGCTACTACTCGCGCGGCCAGATGCGCATACCCCAGGAGGTGCCGGAGCGCGCCCAGCGCCTGGTGCAGGCCGCACACTCCCTGGGTTTTGCCGTCGAGCAGCCACGGGATGCCGGGATGGCACCGTTGCTGGCGGTACACGGCGCGCCGTACTTGGCGTTCCTGCAGGATGCGCACCAGGGCTGGAAGGACATCCCCGAAGACTGGGGCGATGAGGTGATGTCCAACATCTTCGTGCGTGAGCCCAATGCCTTGCGCGGGGTCCTGGCCCAGGCCGCGTGCTACCTGGCCGACGGCAGTTGCCCGGTGGGTGAGTCGACTTGGCGTGCAGCCTACTGGTCGGCGCAAAGTGCCGTCGCCGGGGCCCAGGCGTTGCTCGACGGCGAGCCGGCCGCCTACGCTCTGTGCCGGCCGCCGGGGCACCATGCCCGCGCCGAGGCGGCGGGAGGCTTCTGCTACCTGAACAATGCGGCGATCGCCGCCCAGGTCCTGCGGGACAAATACGCCCGGGTGGCGGTGCTGGACACCGACATGCACCACGGCCAGGGCATCCAGGAAATCTTCTACGAGCGCGCCGATGTGCTGTATGTCTCGGTGCACGGCGACCCGACCAACTTCTACCCGGGGGTGGCCGGGTTCGCCGAGGAGCGTGGCGCCGGGGCGGGGGAGGGCTACAACCTCAACCTGCCGATGGCTCATGGCGCCAGCGAAGGGGATTTCCTCGCCCATCTGGAACAGGCCCTGGCGGCGGTGAAGGCGTTCGATGCCGAGGTGCTGGTGCTGTCTTTGGGGTTCGATATCTATGAACTCGACCCGCAGAGCAAGGTAGCAGTGACCCGCGACGGCTTCGCCATCCTTGGCCAGCGAATCCGCAGCCTTGGCCTGCCGTGCCTGATCGTCCAGGAAGGCGGCTATCACCTGGAAAGCCTGGAGGACAACGCCCGCGCCTTCTTCGCCGATTCTGGCGCCTGGGCCCTGTAGGCACCCCCAGCCCCGCCCGCTCGCAGGAGCCGGCTTGTCGGCGAAAGGGCCCTCACGTCTTGCACCCGACTAAAGGCCCTCATTCGCTGGCAAGCCAGCTCCTGCACAAACTGGCAGGCCGGTGCCAACGGGAGGGGGCGTGCGGTACTTGCCATTTGCTTTACGTTAACGTCAAGATGCTCGGGCGCCCGTTCCACTGGCGCAGGTTTTGCTTGATCTCCAATGACAGGGTAAGCAATTCAGGGCTGCCCGATGATCCGGGCAAAGCCCCTTTACTGCCCCCTGAACCCGGTGTAGACATTGACCACGGCTTGCGTGCTTCGCGCAATCCAAGGGAGTGGAGCGGGATGCAGCGGGCGGACCGATTCGGAGCGCTTGATGACTCTTATAAAAACAATAAAGGGTGAGCAGCAACACGAAGCCCGGCTGGCCCGGGAACGGCTGCACCTGGAAGGCCAGATCCCCGACGGGGTTCTGCGTGCGGAAATCGATGCCTCATGGCGGCGCAGCCTCAGCCATGGCGTGCACTTTGGCAGCCAGCACCAGCTGACCCTGGAATCCAGCGCCAGCCTCGAAGTGCTGCTGGCCAGCAACCGCCTGTTGCTGGACGCGGCGATCCCGGCCATCGACTACCTGAACCAGCATCAGGGCAAGGACGGGATGATCATCCTGGCCAACGCCGACGCCACCATCCTGGCCATCGAAGGCCGCGCCGACCGTCTCAAGGACAGCGGCGTGCAGGACATCACCCTTGGCGCCTGCTGGAGCGAAGCCACCCGCGGCACCAATGCCCTGGGCACGGCCCTGGTGGAGGCCCGGCCGACCCTGATCGACTGCGGCGAGCACTACCTGGACCGTCTCAGCCATTTCTCCTGCACCTCGGTGCCCATCCAGTGCCCCCAGGGCGAGATTCTCGGGGTGCTCGACCTGACCCGCGAAGGCCCGCTGGGCCGGGCCCAGGACAGCACCGCGCTGCTGGCCATGGCGGTCAGCCAGATCGAAGCCCGGGTGTTCCATGCCACCTACCCGGAGCAGATCGTCCTGGCCTTCCACAGCCGCCGGCAATACCTCGAATCACCCTGGCAGGGGCTGCTGGCCCTGAGCCTGGGCGGGCAGATCCTCGCGGTCAGTGGCCAGGCCTGCCAGTTGCTCAACACCCCGCGCGCAGCCCTGGTGGGGCGGCGCTGCGAGGAGTTCCTCGGGGTCGATGGCCTGCAACTGCTTGCACGCCTGCAACAGGGCGCCGTGGGCAGCCTGCAAACCGCCAAGGGCGAGCTGTTCTACAAGGCCCTGCGGGCGCCGCAGCCAGCGCTCAACCTGCATCGCGCGCCACGCAGTGCTCCGAAAGCCGCCGCCATGCCCCAGGACCTGGAAGCCCTGGCCGGGGGCAATAGCCGCTACGCCCGCACCTTGCGCATGGCCCGTCAGGGCCTGGCCAATGACCTGCCGGTGTTGCTGCTGGGGGAAACCGGTACCGGCAAGGAAGTCCTGGCCCGGGCCCTGCATCGCGCCGGCAGCCGCGCCGAAAAACCCTTTGTCGCGGTCAACTGCGCGGCTATCCCCGAAGGCCTGATCGAGTCGGAACTGTTCGGCTATCGCGAAGGCGCCTTCACCGGCTCGCGTCGTGGCGGCATGATCGGGCGCCTGCAACAGGCCCACGGCGGCACCTTGTTCCTCGATGAAATCGGCGACATGCCCCTGGCCCTGCAAGCCCGCCTGCTGCGCGTGCTGCAGGACCGCAAGGTAGCGCCCCTGGGCGCCGGCGAAGAACAGGACATCGACATTGCCCTGATCTGCGCCACCCACCGCGACCTCAAGCAGCAGGTGCAGGACAAGGCTTTTCGCGAAGACCTGTTCTACCGGGTCAACGGCATCAGCGTGCTGTTGCCGGCCCTGCGCGAACGCGAAGACCTGCAGCCCCTGGTGGACAGCCTGCTGGCCAAGCTCGGTGGCGCCCAGGTGAGCCTCAGCGATGAGCTGCGTCGGCTGCTGGCGGGCTACCACTGGCCGGGCAATATCCGCCAGCTGGAGATGGTCCTGCGCACGGCCCTGGCCCTGCGCGAAGACGGTGAGTGCCACATCGGCCTGGAGCACCTGCCCGACAGCATGCTCGACGACCTCAATGCCAGTGCT
Source organism: Pseudomonas sp. MWU349 (assembly GCF_017947325.1). Lineage (NCBI taxonomy): Bacteria > Pseudomonadati > Pseudomonadota > Gammaproteobacteria > Pseudomonadales > Pseudomonadaceae > Pseudomonas > Pseudomonas sp. MWU349. Next base: position 8,967 of record NZ_JAFEVP010000001.1, read on the forward strand.
CGGCCGCAGACCGGGAGCATCCGCGAGAACGAGCTGGAGCTGATCCGCAGTGCCCTGGACAACCACCAGGGCAATGTCTCGGCGGCAGCGGATGCCCTGGGCATCAGCCGCGCGACCCTGTACCGCAAGCTCAAACAGTTGCGCGCCTGATGCGGCGCCTGATCACCCGGCTGGTGGACAGCCGCGATCCCCAGGCCCTGAGTGCCGCCCTGGGCTGGCTCTACAGTTTCGTGCGGCCCCACCGGCTGGCCATCGGCGGCCTGCTGGGGCTGTCGGTGTGCGCTTCCCTGCTGGTGCTGGTGCAGCCCTGGCTGACCAAGCTGCTGATCGACGACGGCCTGCTGGCCCGGGACTTCCCGCGGCTGGTGCTGATCGCCGCGCTGATGATCGGTGCAGGGCTGCTGGGCACCGTGCTCTCCGGGGTCAACCGCTACCTGCACACACGCTTGTCCGGGCGCATCCTGTTCGCCCTGCGCGACGACCTCTATCGGCATCTGCAGCGCCTGTCGCCAAGCTTCTACGGCCAGCGGCGGATCGGCGACCTGATGTCGCGCCTGGATGGCGATGTGGCGGAGATCCAGCGCTTTGCCGTGGACTCATTGTTTTCCGCCGTGTCCAGCGTGATCGGCCTGGTGGTGGCGCTGGCCATGCTCCTGACCCTGTCCTGGCAACTGTCGCTGCTGGCACTGCTGCTGATCCCCCTGGACGTGCTCTGGCTGCGCTGGATGCGGCGCAAGGTGGAGCGCGATGTGCGCCAGTTGCGCGAGCGTTCGGCGGACATGTCCTCGTTCATGGTGGAAACCCTGCCGGTGATGAAGTTCATCCAGAGCGCCGGCCAGCAGCAGCGCGAGGCCCGGCGCCTGGATGGCCTTGGCCAGGGCTACCTGCAACAGCTGTTGAAACTGCAAGTCACCGAGTTCTTCACCCAGGCAGTGCCCGGTACCCTGACCTCGTTGTCCCGGGCCTGCGCCTTCCTGATCGGTGGCTACTGGGTGGTACAGGGCACCTGGCAACTGGGGGCGCTGATTGCCTTTTCCACCTACCTGGGCATGGCGGTGGGCCCGGTGCAGAGCCTGTTGGGCCTGTATGTGGCGATCCAGCGCATGACCGTGAGCCTGGGCCGGGTCATGGAGCTGCGCGGCGAGGAGCCGGGCATCAGCAACCCCGGGGTGCCGCTGCCGGTGCCGGAGCAAGGCGAGCTGCATTTTCATGCTGTGCACTTTTGCCACCCGGGCCGTGGGATGACCCTGCAGGGCATCGAGGCGCGGATTCCCTACGGCCGCAAAGTGGCCCTCAGCGGCACCTCGGGCGCAGGCAAAAGCACGCTCATCGACCTGTTGCAGCGCCATCACGACCCGCAGTCCGGGCAGGTGCTGCTGGGCGGCGTCGACCTGCGCCAGCTGGACCTGGCGCAGTTGCGCCGGCAGGTGGCGGTGGTCAGCCAGGATATCGTGCTGTTTCGCGGCAGCCTGGCGGACAACCTGGCCTACAGCGTGCCCGATGCCAGCCGCGAAGCCGTGGCCGAGGTGGCGCGGCTGGCGCAGTTGCAAGGGCTGATCGAGTCCCTGCCCGAAGGCCTGGACAGCCCCCTGGGGGAGCGCGGCCAGCAATTGTCCGGCGGGCAGAAACAACGCATCGCCATTGCCCGGGCGCTGCTCCAGGACCCGATGATCCTGGTGCTGGACGAAGCCACCTCGGCGGTGGACGAAGCCACCGAGCGCGAGGTGATCGAGGCCATCGACCGCCTGTTCGCCGGGCGCACGCGGATCCTCATCAGCCACCGGCCTTCGACCCTGGCCGATGCTGACCTGCGCTTCGAATTGCGCGATGGCGTACTGCATGCGCTGGAGGTGGCCCATGAAGCCTGAGCTGCGCATCGGCGTGATCGACAGCGGCCATGCCGCCCATCAGCGGGTGGCGGGCGGACGGCGTTTCTTCCTGCAGCCTGAAGGGATAGGCCAGGGCCCCTTGCAGGAAGACGCCCTGGGCCATGGCAGCGCGATCATCGAGGCCATCGGCCAGCGCGCGCCGACGGCGCAGGTCTATGTGGCCCAGGTGTTCGACGGGCGCGCAGTCACCAGCGCCGCGCAAGTCAGCGCCGCGCTGCACTGGCTGCTTGCGCAGGACGTGCGCCTGATCAACCTGAGCCTGGGCCTGCGCCAGGATCGCGACCTGCTGCGCCAGGCCTGTGCCGCGGCCGAGGCCCGCGGGGTGCTGTTGTGCGCATCCAGCCCGGCCCAGGGCGAGGCGGTGTTTCCGGCCAGTTACCCCGGGGTGCTGCGCGTTACCGGCGATGCGCGATGCAGCGCGCAGCAGTGGTCATGGCTGAACACCGCCCAGGCTGATTTCGCCGCCTGCGTGCGCGGCAGCAGCCCGGGGCAGTCCGGCGCCAGCCTGGGGTGCGCGGCCCTGAGCGGGCATATCGCGGCCTACCTGGGTGCCCACCCGCAAGCCGACAAGGCCCAGGTCCGGCAGTGGCTGCAGGACAATGCCCATTACCGGGGGCCGGAACGCCGGCAACAGCCATGCACGCCATCCTGATCCTCGGTGCGGGGCCGGCCGGGGCCGCAGTGGCCCTGGGGCTGCGCCGCCTCGGCTACCCGGTGACCCTGGTCAGCGACTGGCGACGCTTTCCGGCCCTGGAAGGGGTCTCGCTGCGGGTGCTTGAAGCCTTGCGCGGTGCCGGCCTGGAACAGGCGCTGGCCCAGGCCCTGCAACCGTCCCAGCGGCGGGTGGCATGGAACGGTGCAGAACATGCGCAGAACATCGAATACCTGCTGGATCGCCCGGCCTTCGACCGTGGCCTGCGGGAAGCCTTGCGCGAAGCGCAGGTCAAGCTGATCGAGGGCCGGGTGCTGGGAGTGCAGTCCAACGAGGCCGGGCATCGCGTCCAGGTGCAAGGGCAGGACGAGGTGCGCGGCCAATTCCTGGTGGAGGCCCGTGGCCGGCAGGCGCCGGTGCTGGACAAAGCCTTGCGCCAGGGGACCGGCAAGGGCCTGCGCGGCCCGGAAACCGTCAGCCTGCTCAACCGTTGGCAGGGCCCCGGCGGCAGCGCCGCCAGCGCGGTGCACAGCCTGGAGGACGGCTGGGCCTGGATGGCCCGGCGCGAAGACGGCCAGTGCTACTGGCAACTGACCCTGGATGTGGACAGCGCCGGGCTGCCGGGCAAGGCGCAGTTGCTGGAGTACTGTCGCCAGCGCCGCCTGGGCTCGGCCATGGCCCGGGAGTTCTTTGCCAGTGGCCAGGAGCAGCAATTGCACCTGCATGCCCGCAGCAGCACGGCGATCCTCAACCCCCAGGTCTGTGGCGCGAACTGGCTGCGGGTCGGCGATGCGGCCATGGCCGTGGACCCTTTGTCCGGCAACGGCATTTTCCAGTCCCTGTCCTCGGCGTTGCAGGCTCCGGCGGTGATCAACACCCTGTTGCAGCAGCCGCAACGTGCAGCGCTGGCGCAGCGTTTTCACGGGCAGCGGGTGGAACAGTTGTTCCTGCGTTTTGCGCGCATCGGCCGGGACTTCTACGCCGACGAGCAACGCTGGCCCGGGCAGCCGTTCTGGCAGGCCCGCCGGCAGTGGCCGGATTGCCAGCCGGCGCACAGTGCCGTGGACTTTTCTGCCTTGCGCGTCGAGCGCGCCCCGGTGCTGCGCGACGGCCTGGTGGATGAAGCCGAAGTGGTGATCACCCCGGACCAGCCCCTGGGCATCTGGCATGTACAGGGCGTGGAACTGGCGCCGCTGTTGCGCCGTTTGCGCAGCCAGGGGGCGGCCCAGGCCCTGGCGCAACTGAGCCCGGAACAGAATCGGCTGATACGCAGCTGGTTGCTGGCCCAAGGCTACCGCCCCTGAACGGGGATCGTAGGAGCGAGCTTGCTCGCGAACCGCGCAGCGCCCATCCACCGAAGTGAACCCGCGGTCCTTTTCGCCGGCAAGCCGGCTCCTACAGGGGGCACCGGGAGCTGGCGCAGCCCCCCGGCTTGCACTGGCTGCGGTCAGCTATGGGGGTTGAGGTACACCCGCTGGCCGCCTTTCCAGGTTTCGCAGACCTTGATGTCGCGAATCCGGGTGGCCGGGAACTTCTCGTCCAGCGGGTCCTGTTCGAGGATCACGAAGTCGGCGAAGTTCTGGTCCTGCAGGGAGCCGGTCCAGGCCTCGGCATGGCACTGCCAGGCAGCGTCGTAGGTGATGGCTTTCAGCGCCTGCTTGCGGGTCAGGCACTGGCCCTCATTGAGGATGGGTTGCAGGCGCGGGTCATGGACGAACTGGTTGTCATGATTGCGGATGCCTTCCATCTTGCGGGTCACCGCCTGCTCCATCGAGCGCAGGGGGCCCAGTGGGGTCACCGAGTAGTCGCTGTGCAGGGAAATCCGCAGATCGTGGTCCAGGGCCGACTTGCAGAGGTCGAGCATGTTGTGTGCCTTCTTTTCGAAAATGGCTTTATCGAAGGCGTAGCCCCAGTAGCCGACATGGCCAATCAAAAAGCTCGGTGACAGGCCCAGGCGCTGCATGGTTTCCAGGGTGCTTTTGCTCAGCAGCGAGCAGTGTTCGATGCGATGGCGCTTGCCCAGGCCGCTCTGGCCCTGCAGGGCCAGGTCATAGGCCTGCAGCGTGAATTCGATGGCCTGGTCGCCGTTGGCATGGATCATCAGCGGCCAGCCTTTTTTCACCGCCGCGTGGATAAATTCCTGGTATTTGACCGGGAGTGTTTTCGGGGTGTCCTCGCCCTTGTCGCACAGATTGAAGTTGCCCACCGGGCGGTCTGTCTCGCAGCAGTAGGGCGCGACCTGATAGCCGGTCAACCCCTGGTTGGACCCGTCCGAGATCACCTTGATCGAGCCCTGATACATGTGCCTGGCCTCTTCCCGCGTGGCCGGCCGATAGTCCGGCAGCAGCTTGAGGGCTTCGAGCGAGTTGTTGCAGGCGGCGGCGTAGCCGATCCGCAGCGTTCTGGGGTGGGACAGGAAGTAGGCGTTCAATACCAGCTTCGACAAGGGGTCCATCATCGCGTCGTACAGCAGGGTGATCCCGCGGCTGGCCGCGGTGGCGAAGAAGGTGTCCAGGCGCTCGAAGATCTTCAGCATTGCAAGCTTCTGCCTGGCGGGAATCGACAGGATCCCGGCCACTATCTGGGTTTCCTGCAGCACGCCGTTCTCGACCATGACCCCGGTTCTTTCATGCACCAGGTCCCGGGCCGCCGTGTTCATGTAGGCGGTGTGCATGGAGGCGCTGATCAGCAGCATCGGCCGCTTGGCCTCGATGGTGTCCAGGTAGCCCTCTTCGGGCGTGTCGCCACATTGCAGGGTAATGAGTTGGTTCAGGCCGCCCGGCACCACCTTGAACGGCATCAGCGCCGGATCGACCAGGTGCCCGAGGACCCAGCTCGTGCTGTCTTCGGGGAGGTTGTTCTGGATGGTTTCCTTCAGCCATTCCCAGGTATAGAGCGGCCGCAGGCGCTGGCTGTTTTTTGCTGGCGCCTGCTGGCTATCGCCGTCGTCGGGCTCGATGGCGCCCAGGTTCAGCCAGCCATCCATGGCGCAGCTCTGCACGATGTGGGCGTGGGGCTCGATCAGGCCGGGCAGCAGGGTCTTGCCGTGCAGCGACTGCTTCTGGTAGTCGACGCCCAGGGCCTGCATGCGGGCTTCGACGGCGGCCAGGGTGCCCGCGGCGACCACGTCGCCGGCATGGATGCCCAGGGCTTCGACCCGCTCATCCATGTTGCCGTCGCGCAAGGGGTAGATGATGCCGTCATGAAACACCAGGGACTCGCCGTTCGCGTCCCTGGCCGGGCCCTGTGCCGCGTTGGGGTGGCTGGCGATATAGCTGGCGGGGTCGAGGGTGTCTTTCAAGGCTTCCCAGACGGGGTTGTGGCAGCCGCACTGGATGTAATCGTGATCATTTCCATTTGATCCCATGATGCATTCCTCGGGTTTGCGGTGGTGATGAGGCGTTGTGAGGGGATGAGCCCAGGCTCTTCAAACGAGGTGGCCAGCCGGCTCGGGCTGAGCGTAGCAGTGCTTTGCACGGCGAACAGGGCGGTCGTCGGGGGGGGGCGCCGGACCCCCTCCGGCGCCCCGGGTGGGGCGGTTGGCGCGGGGGCGGATCAGAGCTTGATCAGCACTGATTTCAACTCGGTGTAGTGCTCGATGGCCGCGTGGCCCATTTCCCGGCCAAGCCCGGACATCTTGTAGCCGCCAAACGGCAGCGCCGGGTCCAGGGCACTGTGGCAGTTGACCCACACCGAACCGGACTTGATCCGCGGAATCATCCGGTGCACCGCCGCCAGGTCGTTGGACCAGATGCTCGCGCCCAGGCCGTAGGGGCTGTCGTTGGCCATGCGCAGGGCGTCGGCCTCATCGTCGAAAGGAATGGCCACCAGTACCGGGCCGAAGATCTCTTCCTGCACCAGCGAATGCTTCTGGTCCACATCCACTATCACCGTCGGCTTGACGAAATACCCCGGGCCGAACTGTTCGCCGCCGCAGGCGATGGTGGCGCCGCTTTCGCGGCCCGTCTCGATGTAGCGATAGACCCGCTCCTGCTGGCGCGCGGAAATCAGCGGGCCCATCTCGACGCTGGCGTCCAGGCCATTGCCCAGCTTCATGGCATTGGCGATGCCGGCGATGTCGGCTACCACCTGGTCGAAATGCTTGCGCTGCACATACAGCCGGGAACCGGCGCAGCACACCTGGCCCTGGTTGAAGAAGATCGCGCTGGCAGCCCCGGCCGCGGCGCTGGCCAGATCGGCGTCGGCCATGACGATGGTTGGCGACTTGCCCCCCAGTTCCAGGGTCACCCGGGTCATGGAGTCCATGGCGATCTTGCCGATTTCCTTGCCCACGGCGGTGGAGCCGGTGAAGGTCAGCTTGTCCACCAGGGGGTTGCGGGTCAGGGCGCTGCCGGCGGTGATGCCGGTGCCGGTGACCACGTTGAACACGCCGTCGGGGTAGCCGGCTTCCTGCACCAGTTCGGCCAGTTTCAGGGCGCTGAGCGGGGTTTCGTCCGCCGGCTTGAGCACCAGGGTGCAACCGGTGGCCAGGGCCGGGCCGAGTTTCCAACAGGCCAGCAGCAGCGGGAAGTTCCAGGCGACGATGGCGCCGACCACGCCCACGGCTTCGCGGCGGATAAAACTGTGGAACTGATCGTCGGGCATCAGCGGCAGCGAGACCTCGACGCTTGAACCCTCGATCTTGGTCGCCCAGCCGGCCATGTAGCGCAAGAAATCGATGGACAGTTGCACGTCCATGGCCTGGGCCACGGCGGCGCTCTTGCCGTTGTTCAGGCATTCCAGCTGGGCCAGCAGTTCGGCGTCGCGCTGCATCAGGTCGGCGAGTTTCCACAGCAGGTTCTGCCGCTCCCGGGGGCGGGTGCGGGTCCAGGGCGAATCGTCGAAGGCCTGGCGTGCGGCGAGCACTGCGCGGTCCACATCGTCCACCGTGGCCCGGGGCACCAGGCACAGTTGTTCGCCGGTGGCGGGGTTGCGCAGGGGCATGGTCTGGCCGTCGCCGGCCTCGGTCCAGTGGGCACCGATCAGCATGCGCGGGGCGCGCTGGATAAAGGCCGTGGTAGCGGCGAGCAGTGGGGCAATAGCCATGGCGAAGCCTCTTGTTGTAGGTGAGGCCGGGGCTTTCGCAATGGCTGTGCCAGTTCCACCCAGGCGCCGCGGCCCCGCTATGGCGGGGCCTGGGGCGCAGCACCGGGGCTTGCGCGGCGGCAGTTTTTCGCAAACTGCGACAGCCCGGTGAGATTCAAGAGACGCATCGGCTGGCAGGTTCCGGGGGCCGGCAGGGGGCTCTAGATGTGCAGCCAGGCCAGGGTGCCCAGCAGCACGCTGCCGCCGGCCGCGCCGTAGGCGAGCTTCTTCAGCCATTCCTTGCGGGTCAGCAGGGTGATGGCCGCCATCGAGATGGCGATCTGAATCGCCATCATCGCCTGGGCCCAGCGATGGTGCTGGTGCAGCGCGGCTTCCGATTGCTCGTCCCAGTCCCGGGCCTCGGCTTCCAGGGCCTCGGCCTTGAGGCGCACCGCTTCCTTTTCCTTCTGGTAGCGCTGGGCTTCGATGCCGTAGTGCGCGGCATCGACTCCGGGAATGTGGGTTGCCAGCTCCGCCAGGTTCTGCCGGCTGGACTTGGCCTGGTAGTAGTTCCACTGGTTGGCGGCTTCGGTCTTTTTCATCGCGGCGTTGTTCTTGTCCATCGCCGCCAGGCTCTCCGAGGAGCCGGCCTGATAGCTCAGGAGTGCGCCCAGGGTGGCCATGATCGCCGTCATCACCGCGATCTTGCTGGCGAAGCGGTCACTGCGGGCGTGGGCATGTTCACTCACGTGTTCCAAGTGCTTTTCGTGGGGGCTGGGCACATCGAATTCTTCGGTCATGGCGATCCGATCGGCAGGGTGGGGGTGTTTCAAATTGTATCCATGGCCGCTGGCGGCAGCAGGGCCAGTGTGAGTTCGTTCAGCTGGCCGACAGCCTGGAGCTGTGGGCCCAGGCCGGAAGGGCCGCGCTCGGGATCAAGGTTGACCATTTCGCGATAATCAAAAAGAAGTTCTCGTTAGACGGTCGCAAGCTGGCCTTTCTAAAGTAGGCGCTTCGAATCCGTGAGTACTTCCCATGCCCATTTACCCGAGGCCTGCATGGGCCCTGTGCGCCCTGCTGGCCGGTTGCACCCTGGGGCCGGAACGGCCACCCGGCAGCACTGTGCCCCTGCCCGTGAGCCACCTGGACGCAGTGGCCGAGCAGGGGCTCGACCAGTGGTGGCAGCTCTACCGTGACCCTGGGCTCAATGCCGCGGTACAGGAAGCCCTGAGCCAGAACCGCGACTTGCGGATGGCCGCGGCCAACCTGTTGCAGGCCCGGGCGCTGCTGCGCGAAACCGATACCCTGCGCCAGCCTTCCACCCAGGTGACGGCCCGGGCCGGCTACGGCAGTACCGCCGACGACCAGATGGAAGCCGCTTTGCAGGACAGCCAGCACATCCGCACCGGCAGCCGCTATGGGGTCGGCCTGGATGTGCAGTGGGAGGCCGACCTGTTCGGCCGCCTGCACAGTCTGGCCGATGCCGCCCGGGCCGATGCCGAGGCGGCCCGGGCCGCCGAAGATGGGCTGCGGGTGGTGGTGGCGGCGGAAACCACCCGTGCCTGGTTGCAGGCCTGCAGCTACGGCCAACGCCTGCAGGTGGCGGGCGAGTCCCTGGCGCTGGTGGAGCAGGGCCGCACCCTGAGCGCCCGGTTGTATCAGGCCGGCGCCGCGGTGAGCCTGGATGTGGTGCGCGCCGAAGGCCTGGTGGGCCAGGTGCAGGCCAGCCTGCCGCCGCTGCAGGCCGGACGGCAACGGGCCCTGGCCGAACTGGCCGTCTTGCTGGGGCGCCCACCGGGTGATGCACCGGCGGCGGCCCAGGCTTGTCGCCAGGCCCCGACCCTGGGGGCGCCCATGCCCCAGAGCGATGCCCTGGCCATGTTGCGTCGGCGCCCCGACGTGAGCGAGGCCGAGCGCCGGCTGGCGGCGGCCACGGCGCGCATCGGCGTGGCCCGGGCCGACCTCTATCCAAGGGTCAGCCTGGGGGCCGGGGTCTTCACGTCGGCGCACCACCCCTCGGGTTTCGATGACCGTGATGCCTCGGTCTGGCAACTGGGGCCGCTGTTGTCCTGGAGTTTGCCCAACCTCAATGCCGCCCGCGCCCGCATCGCCCAGGCCAGTGCCGGCGAAAGCGCGGCCCTGGCAGATTTCGACCGCAGCATCCTGGCGGCCCTGAAGGAGCAGCAACAGGCCCTGAGCGCCTACCAGGCCGCGTTGCAGCGCCAGCAAGCCCTGCACCTGGCAGCCGAACGTGACCACCAGGCCTTGCGCCTGGCCGGGCTAGCCAGGGCCGCCGGTGCCTCCACGGCCCTGGACTACCTCGATGCCCAGCGCACCGATGTACGCACCCGGGCCGCGGCAGCGCAGGCCGATGCCGCTGTCATCGATACCCAGGTGCTGGTGTTCAAGGCCCTGGGCGGCGGCTGGCGCAGCGCGCCGCCGATTGTCCTGCCGCAGCCGAGCCGGGCTGCGGCCAACCCTTTCCCGCGAACCCCCAACGAGCCTTTGCAATGACCCAGCCCCCTGTTCCCGCTTCCCCGGCGCAAGCCGTCACCCGCCGTCGCTTACTCGGTTATGCCGGGCTGGCGCTGGTGTTGCTGTTGATTCTGGCCTGGGGCCTGCGCTGGTGGTTCAACGGGCGTTTCCTGGTGGAGACCGACGATGCCTACCTGCGCTCGGACATCGTCACCATCGCGCCCCGGGTCGCCGGCTATCTGGTGGCGGTCGAGGTCCGGGACAACCAGCCGCTCAAGGCGGGCGACCTGCTGGCGCGGATCGACGACAGCGACTACCGGGCCCGGGTCGAACAGGCCGAGGCAGCGCTGCGCGAGGCCCAGGCCGAACAGCGTGCCGGGCAGGCGCGGCTGGCCAATCTGGCCGCCCGCCAGCAACAGCAGCAGAGCCTGATCGCCGAAGCCCAGGCCCGAGTCGGCGCCGCCGAGGCCGAGGCACAGCGGGCCGGCCAGGAAGGGCGGCGGCAGCAACACCTGGCCAGCCAGCAAGTCAGCAGCGTGCAGCAACTGGAAAACGCCGCCGCCCTGGCGCGTCAGGCCGAGGCCGCCCTGGGCGCGGCCCGCGCCAGCCTGGCCGCGCGGCGCCAGCAGGTACAGGTGCTCGATACCGAACAGCAAAGCGCCCGGGCGCAACTGGACAAGCTCGAAGCGGGCGTGGCCCGGGTCACGGCCCAGCGGCAACTGGCCCGCATCGATCTGGCTCGCACCTTGATCCGCAGCCCGGTGGACGGTATCGCCGGCCAGCGGCGCCTGCGCCTGGGGCAGTACGTCGAAGTCGGTGCGCCGCTGTTGGCGGTGGTGCCTGAGGACGCCTATGTGGTGGCCAACTACAAGGAAACCCAGGTCGACGGCATGCGGCCCGGGCAAGCGGCGCGGGTCGAGGTCGACGCCCTGGGCGGCCATGTGCTGGAGGGACGGGTGGAGAGTTTCGCCCCGGCTTCCGGCGCCGAATTCGCCCTGCTGCCGGCGGACAACGCCACCGGCAACTTCACCAAGATCGTGCAGCGCATACCGGTGCGCATCCGCCTCGATCCGGGGCAGCCGCGACAGGCGCAGCTGCGCCCCGGGATGTCGGTGGTGGTGACCGTGGACACCCGTCATGACTAGTGCCCAGGCCCTATCGGAAGGCACCGGCGAGGCCGCCGCACAGGCAATCTCCCTGCGCACCTGGGTGGCGGTGCTGGGCAGCGTGGTGGGCTGCTTCATGGCCGGGATGAACGTGCACGTGACCAACGCTTCATTGCCGGACGTGCGCGGTTCTCTGGGCGCCACCTTCGAGGAGGGCTCGTGGATCACCACCGCCTACCTGGTGGCGGAGATCATCATCATTCCCATGACCGGCTGGCTGGTCTCGGTGTTTTCCATGCGCAGGGTACTGATGGTAGGCACCGCCGGTTTCGTGCTGTTTTCGATCGCCTGTTCCCTGGCGCCGAACATCCACAGCCTGATCTTCGCCCGGGTGCTGCAAGGGGCCTTTGGTGGGGTGCTGATTCCCCTGTCGTTCCAGCTGATTGTCACCGAGCTGCCGGCGGCCCGGCACCCCATGGGCATGGCCCTGTTCGCCGTGGCCAACAATGTCGCCCAGGCCGCGGGACCGTCCCTGGGCGGCTGGCTCACCGATGCCTATTCGTGGCGCTGGATCTTCTACCTGCAAGTGCCGCCGGGGCTGTTGCTGCTGGCGGCCATCGGCTGGTCGGTGCGGCCCCAGCCCATGGTCCTGGCAAAGTTGCGCCAGGGTGACTGGGGCGGTATCGCCAGCATGGCCGTGGGCCTCTCGGCGTTGCAGATCATGCTGGAGGAGGGTGGCCGTTACGACTGGTTCGCCTCAAGCTTCATCAGCCATTGCGCGATCCTGGCCACGGTCGGCCTGCTGGCCTTCGTGGCCATCGAACTGCGTCGCGAGCAGCCGTTGATCAACCTGCGCCTGCTGGGTCGCTACAACTTCGGCATTGCCAGCCTGATGCAATTCACCTTCGGTGCGGTGGTGTTCGGCGTGGTGTTCCTGGTGCCCAACTACTTTGCCCAGATCCACGGCTACAACGCCCGGCAGATCGGCCTGATGATGATTCCCTACGGCCTGATCCAGTTCGTCATGTCGTTCGCCACCCCGCGGCTGATGCGCTGGACCAGCGCCCGCACCATCATCATTGCCGGGTTCGCCATCACTGGCATCGGCTGCCTGATGAACATCCACCTCAACCCCGATGCCTCGGTGAACGTCATCGTGCCCTCGCTGGTGGTGCGCGGTATCGGCCAGTCGCTGGTGGTGGTGGCGCTGGGGGTGATGGCGGTCCAGGGGCTGGAAAAGGACCAGGTGGGCTCGGCCTCCGGGCTGTTCTCCATGGTGCGTAACGTCGGCGGGGCCATCGGTATCGCGCTGTCCAGCCAGATCGTGGTGGAGCGCGAGAAACTCCACGCCCAGCGCATTGGCGAATCCGTCAGCCTCTTCGCCCAGGCCACCCAGGAGCGCCTGGTGGAAGTGGTGCGCCTGCTGGCCCAGGCACCGGTGGAGTACGCAACGGCCCTGCATTCGGCGGCGCTGGCGCCCCTGCGCCAGCAAGCCCTGGGCATGGTGGACAAGGTGCTGCACCGCGACGCCCTGCTGCTGGCCTACAGCGATGCCTTCTTGCTGGCGGGGCTGGCCATGCTGTTGTGCGTGGTGGCCGGTGTGCTGCTGCGCCGGGCCTGAGCCCTCAGCGGTAGAACTCCGAAGGCGGCGTGCCGAACTGGCGCTTGAAGGCGGCGGCGAAGGCGCTCTGGCTGTCGTAGCCGTGCTGCAGCGCCACTTGCACCACCGGCATGCCCTCGGCCAGGCACTCCAGGGACATCAGCAACCGCGCCTGCTGGCGCCAACGGCCAAAGGTGATGCCGGTGTGGCGCTGGAACTGGCGATGGAAGGTCTTGGCGCTCATGGCCAGGCAGTCGCCCCATTGTTCGGCGGTGCGGTTGTCCGAAGGGTCGTCCGCCAGCGCCTGGCACACCCGCAGCATGCGCGGCTCATGGGGCCAGGGCAGGCTGAACGGCAGCACCGGCAGCGAGCGCATCTCATCGAGGATCAGGCGCATCAGGCGGCCGTCGCGGCTGTCCGGCGCATACTGCGTGCCGACCTGGGCGGCGGCCAGGATCAGCTCGCGCAGCAACGGCGAGACCTCGATCACGCAGTCATGCTCGGGCAGGCCGGCAATGGCATCGACATTGATGAACAGGCTGCGCATGCGCACCGCGCCGCGCATGCGTACCCGGTGCTCGACGCCGGCCTGCAACCACACCCCGCGGCTGGGCGGCACCACCCAGTGGCCGGACTCGGTGTCGATCACCAGCACGCCCTCGATGGCATAGGCCAGCTGCGAGCGTGGATGGCTGTGGGCAGGTATTTCATGGCCGTTGGGGTAATCCACGGCGATGCTGGTAACCGGCATGGACAGGCAGTCGATGGACGAGACAACAAGCAGATCGGACATGCAGCGCAGCGCCTCCGTCCTGGAAGGGATCATGGGGCGCTTATCATAGGTGAAAATGTCCATTTTGCGATAATCAAAGGGCGTTTAGTGCATTACATTCAGAAGATCGCTACCTAGACTACAGATCACTCCTTGCCCGCCGACGGTTGCAACCGCCCATGAACCCCCTGTTCCTGACCCTGCTACTAGCGCTACCCCTGCCTTACGGCCGGGGTCTGCCGGTGCTGCCAGGAACCTGGCACCCAGGCTGATCTCCCCCAGACTCCGGCCTCGAAGCGCTTTCCATGATGAAAGCAGGGGAGATCCATCGCGTTCTCCATTGTGCTTTCGAGGTCAGTATGCTCGCCCATCCCCATACCAAATACCGTCCCTTTGCCCCCGTGGACCTGGCCTCGCGCCAGTGGCCGTCACGTACCATCACCCAGGCTCCGATCTGGCTGTCCACCGACCTGCGCGATGGCAACCAGGCGCTGTTCGAGCCGATGAACCGCGAGCGCAAGCTGCGCCTGTTCGAGGAACTGGTGCGCCTGGGGTTCAAGGAAATCGAAGTAGGCTTTCCCGCCGCCTCGCGCACCGATTTCGAGGTGGTCCGCGAGCTTGTGGAGCAGCAGCGGATTCCCGCCGATGTCACGCCCATGGTGATGACCCAGCTGCGCGAGGACCTGATCCGCGAAACCGTACGCAGCGTGCAAGGCGCGCGCCGGGTCATCGTCCACCTGTACAACGCCATCGCCCCGGTCTGGCGGCGCGTGGTCTTCGGGCTTTCGGTGGACGAGGTCGAGTCCCTGGTAGAGCGCCATGTCAGGCTGTTGCGCGAGTTGACCGACCAGCATCCGGAAACCGAATGGGTGTTGCAGTATTCCCCCGAAACCTTCTGCATGGCGGAGCTCGAGGTGTCTCTGCGCATGTGCAACACCGCGATCCGTACCTGGGACGCCGGCCCCGGGCGCCCGATCATCATCAACCTGCCGACCACCGTCGAGGTGGCCACCGCCAACGTCTTTGCCGACCAGGTCGAGTGGATGCACAGGCGCCTGGAGCGCCGCGACCACGTCACGCTGTCAGTGCACCCGCACAACGACCGGGGCACCGGCGTGGCCTGCGCCGAACAGGCGCTGCTGGCGGGCGCCCAGCGGGTGGAGGGTTGCCTGTTCGGCAATGGCGAGCGCAGTGGCAACCTGGATCTGGTGACCCTGGCCTTGAATCTCTATACCCAGGGCATCAGCCCCGGGCTGGACTTCTCCGATATCGCGGCGGTGGCCCGGGTCGCCGAGGAATGCACGGCGCTGCCGATCCATCCGCGCCATCCCTATGTCGGCGACCTGGTGTTCACCGCCTTTTCCGGCTCGCACCAGGATGCCATCGCCAAGGGCTTTGCCGCCCAGGCGGCCGACGGTTTCTGGGAGGTGCCCTACCTGCCCATCGATCCGCAGGACCTGGGGCGGACCTACGACAGCATCGTGCGGGTCAACAGCCAGTCCGGCAAAGGCGGGATCGCTTTCCTGCTGCAGCGTGACCACGGCATCGTCATGCCCCGGCGCATGCAGATCGAGTTCAGCGCCATTGTGCAGAAGCTGGCGGATGCCAGTGACGCCGAGTTAAGCAGCGACGCTTTATGGGAGGTGTTCCAGCGCACCTATCTGGCGGGCGCAGAGGGTACGGCCGGCCTGCGGTATCTCGCTCATCGGTTGTTCGATGCCCCCGAGGGGCAGGGGATCGAGCTGCGGGTCGCCACCCCCGGGAACCAGGAGGCGTGCTTGCATGGCGTGGGCAACGGACCTGTCGCGGCGGCCCTGGCCGCCCTGGGCTTGCCGCTGCGCATCGACAGTTTTGAAGAGCGCAACCTGGGGGCGGGGGCCGATGCGCAGGCGCTGGCAATCGTCGAAGCGGTGTGGCCGGGCGTTGCCGGGTCACGTTTTGGCGCCGGCTGTCACGCCAATATCGTCACCGCGTCGGTGCAGGCCGTGATCAATGCCGCGGCGCGGTTTTATCCCGAGCAGGCGCCGGCATTCGTCCCCACCCAGGCATCGCTTGCGGAGCGGGCGGCTCCCTGAGTGACCCGCACCAGCAGTCGGCGCCCCAGGGGGCCGACCGCTGGAGCCCGGGCAAAAAAAAGCCCGCTGTAGCGCGGGCCAAATGGGATTCGTTAAGGAGTGATTGGCAATATAAGGGCGGCGAGGTGAAAGCACCGTGAAAAAAAAGTCGTGCAGGGATAAACCTCCGGCATCTTTGCCCAAGTCGTAGGGTGTTTTCGGATATGTCCGATATTACTGCCCCAGGAGCCCGCGTATATTCCCTCCTGCTCGCCCAGCCAAAGGGGGTACTTCGGTCTGGATGCCACTGCCGAAGTGATGGGCGAGCACCTTTTTCCCTCCTGCCGTTTCTTTCTCCCTGGCTGTTTCCTTCCCGCTTGGCCTGGCCCATATCCTCACCCCATTCCCTTCAGGGCAGATCGAGCCGACGCCGGATCTCGGCCCACAGTTGCGGGTCGTCGAAGTCGTTGATCACGCGGTGGGCGCCAGCATCCAGCAAGGTTTGCGGGCGCTGGCTGGTGGCCAGGCCGAACGTGCAGATACCGGCTTTTACCGCGGCTGTCAGCCCGGGTACCGAGTCTTCGAAGGCCAGGGCCTGGTCGGCGGTGGCCTGCAGGCATTCCAGGCCGCTCAAGTAGGGCAGGGGATCGGGCTTGGCCCGAGGCAACTCCTCGGCCACCAGCACCGTCTGAAAGCGCTGCCGCAGGCCCAGCACTTCGAGCATGTGCTCGGCATTGGCCCGGGGCGCGTTGGTGACCACGCACACGCCGATGCCGTGCTCCTGGGCAAAATCCAGCAGGCGCAGCAGGCCGGGCATGGGCGTCAGTTGCGGGGAGAGTTGGCGAAAGCGCACTTCCTTGCGCTCGGCAAAGGCTTCATGTTCCGCCACGCTGCGCTCGGGGAACAGGTAGCGGCACATGTTGGCGTTGGCCTGGCCGCTGACATGGGCTTCGAATTCTTCCTGGGTGAAGGTCCGGCCCTCCTCTTCCAGCAGCAGTTGCTGCAGGGCCAGCAGGTGCAGGGCGTCGGTGTCGGTCAGGGTGCCATCAAGGTCGAAGAGCAGAGCATTGAGCATGGGACAGTTCCTGTCGGGCCCCATCCGGGCCGGTTGGCTGAATCGATCAAGCCCGCATCCTAGCAGGCTTGATCCCAACCGTGACCGGTTCGCTCGGGGCCTCAGCCCTGTGCGTTGTCGCCTTCGCCCTGGTCTTCCACTTCGTCAGGCTGCGGGCAGTAGTCCTGGGGGTTGGCCGGCCACAGCACCTGGTCATGGCCGTCGTGCACCTGTTCGGCGCCGCAATCGACCTGGCTGACCTGGAAGCTCGGAGTGCCGTCCAGGCGATACAGGGCCTTGAGGCTGCGGGACTGGTCGTCGCCCATGCCTTCCACGGCATAGCCGAAGATGGCGCCGCGGGTTTCGTCCACCACCAGTTCCTGCCACTTGCCGGGGATCAACCGCTTGCCCTTGAGGTCGTACAGCGCCGAGGTGGCCAGGGCCGAGGTGTCGTCGGTGGCCAGCAGGTAGTGGCCGCTGTTGTCCAGGCGGATGTCCACGTACTGGCCCGGCTCCAGCAGCACCTTGCCGCTGGCGTCCATCAGGCCCACGGTACGCACCTGGGTGGCCTGGCCGAACAGGGTGGCCTGCTTGGTCGGGCTGTTGGCGGTGCTGAAGACGAACAGGTCGGCATTGATTGCGCCGATCTGGGCGTAGGTGGGCTTGAACAGCTCCACGCCCTTGTCCACATCGAAGATGCCGAAGGTGGCGCTGAACACGTTCTGCAGCACCGCGACCTGGTTCAGCCCCGGTACCTGCCGGAACATTCCCAGGGGGCTGAAGCCGGCCGGGTCCGCCGAGTCATAGACCGGTTGCACCGTCCAACGGCCCTGGCGGTCGATCAGCCCGGCCTTGCCGGAGCTGCCGTCGGCGTTCTTGGCGGTGACCAGCGCGCCCTGCTTGCCGAATACCTGGCAGGTGCCGAACTGGGCCTGGATCACGGTCTTGCCCTGGAAATCCATGTAGCCGCAGGGGCTGTCGTATTTTTCCCGGAAGGCCACCAGGCCGTCACCCGGTTCGCCCATCCAGTTGTAGGTGGCGGCGCTGATCAACTGGGCCTGGGCATCGGCCAGGGCCTTGCCCTGTTCGGTGCCGACCACCAGATGCTGGTTGGCAAAGTAGTCGATGCTGTCGAAGTCGATCTTCTTCTGCTCGCCGGTCTTGAGGTTCAGCGCCCACTTGTCGTTGCCGCGCTCGGCGATCATCCACCAGCCGCGCTTGGCGAAGTCATCGCGAACCACGCTGCTGTCATACAGGGCCTCGGTCACCACCTCGCCCTTGGCGCTGAGAATGCCGCGCTTGCCGCCGATCTCGTAGACGATGAAGTCGTCGTTGCCGCCCACGTACAGATCGTCGAAGCGCGGTGGCTGAATCTGTTTGCCGCTCTGGTCGATGATGCCCAGCTTGCCGTCCTGGCCGAAGCCGAAGTAGCCCGGGGTCAGCAGCCGCAGGTCGTCGGTGAAGGCGGCCTTGAGGGTCTGCTTGCCATCGGCGCTGCTGAGGTTCCAGGTACCGTCCTTGGCGAACAGGAAGGTCTTGTCCAGGGGCAGGGCGACCACGGCGTCGTAGTCATTGTCGGCGCTGACCAGCACCTTGCCGTCCTGGTCCAGCACCGCACATTCGCCATTGGCGCAGATTGGCATGACCATGGCCGCCGGCGCGGGGGCCGCAGCGACGGCTGCAGTCTTGGGACTGGTTTCTTCCTTGCATCCGACCAGGGTCAGAGCAGACAACGAGAGGATCAGCGAGCCGAGACGGGCACAGGCGCTTCTATCCATGAACTTCAGGTTCCTTGTAATAGAGGGGGGCGGCACACCCCATGGGATGGGGCAGGCAAAGCGGGGGTGATTCTGCGGGGCCGCCGGATAAATGCAAGATCCAATTGCAAAGAAAACCAGCGGTACAGCCTGGTTGCCGGCCTTGAGAACTGTTCTGGCGCTGGCTAATCGCTGTCTCAGACTGAGACGTTTGTCGCGAAATTGAACGTCGGGTAACACCTGGCAGCCTGCCAGGGCCCGGTGTCTTCGCCCAAGTCATTGATTCCGGGTTTTTTTATAAGCTGGCACGCTCCGTGTATTGCATACCAACAGACGTTTCTCTTGCCTCCATGACCGGGCGTGCCGGGCATGGCAGAAACCATAAAAACGACTCGCTAAAAATAAGAAAGCACCGTGGGAGGTTTGACGTTGATGAAGAGAAGACTGCGCCTGAGGCTCAGTGCCAGCCTGCTGGCCATTGCCACCTGTACCGCCTTGCATGCCCCTTCGAGTTTCGCCGCGCGGGATGCGCAGAGCATCCTCAAGGAAACCTGCCAGGGTTGCCACACTCCCGAGGCCGGGGAAGCCCTGAGCCGCATCAGCCACCAGCGCAAGACCCCGGAAGGCTGGCTGATGAGCATTGCCCGCATGCAGACCATGCACGGGCTGCAAATCAGCGACGACGACCGCCGCACCCTGGTCAAGTACCTGGCCGATACCCAGGGCCTGGCGCCCAGCGAGACCGACGGCGTGCGCTACGCCCTGGAGCGACGGCTGAACACCGTCGAGCATTTCGACGAACAGACCACCCAGATGTGCGCCCGCTGCCACTCCGGCGCGCGGATCGCCCTGCAACGCCGGCCGGCCCAGGAATGGGAGCGGCTGGTGAATTTCCACCTTGGGCAATGGCCATCCCTGGAGTACCAGGCGCTGTCCCGGGACCGGGAATGGCTGCCCACCGCCCTCAAGGAAATGGTGCCGCTGCTGGCCAAGCGTTATCCCCTCGACAACCCCGCCTGGAAAGCCTGGCAACAGGCCCGCCCGCAAGCGGCGGCGCTGGCAGGGGACTGGAGCTTCAGCGGCCACCTGCCGGGCAAGGGCGAACTGGCCGGGGTGATGAGCGTCAGCGCCGGCGAGGGCGATCAGTTCAAGCTCAGCGTCAAGGGCCAGTACG
Organism: Pseudomonas sp. MWU349; assembly: GCF_017947325.1. Taxonomy (NCBI): domain Bacteria; kingdom Pseudomonadati; phylum Pseudomonadota; class Gammaproteobacteria; order Pseudomonadales; family Pseudomonadaceae; genus Pseudomonas; species Pseudomonas sp. MWU349. The sequence continues at coordinate 28,525 of NZ_JAFEVP010000001.1, forward strand.
CCGATGGCAGCCCGTTCAATGGCCAGGGCAGCGCGATCCTCTACAACGGCTATGAATGGCGCGGCAACGTCACCGTGGATGGCGTGGTCATGCGCCAGGTGCTGGCGGCACAGGGCAATGCACTGCAAGGGCGGATGTTCGAGGCCGAGCATGACGAGCGCGGCCTGGACTTCATCGCCGCCAAACAGGGCAGCCAGCGACTGTTGGCGGTACAGCCGGGTTACCTGAAGGCCGGGGAGGAGGCCGAGGTGACCCTGGTGGGCGCGGGCCTTGCGGGCACTCCGAGCTTCGGCAAAGGAGTGGAGGTCGTGCAGGTGCTGGAGCAGAGCCCCGAACGCATCCGCCTCAAGCTCAAGGCGGCGGCCAGCGCCCAGCCGGGGCTGCGGGAGGTCAGCGTCGGCAGCCTCAAGGGCGCGACGCTGGCGGTGTACCAGCGCATCGCCGAGGTCAAGGTGGTACCGGCATTTGCCGTGGCGCGGATCGGTGACGGCGGCGGTTCGACGCCCAAGGTCCAGGGCCGCTTCGATGCCGAAGCCTGGGGCAAGGGGGCCGACGGCAAGGCCTACCGCATCGGCGTGATGCCGGCGCAGTGGAAGGTCGAGGCCTTCGACGCCCAGGCGGCCAAGGATGAAGACGTCAAGTACGCCGGCAGCATGCAGGCCGACAGCGGCGTGTTCACCCCTGGCGACGCCGGGCCCAATCCGCAGCGCAAGATGTCCACCAACAACGCCGGCAACCTCAAGGTGATCGCCGCCGTGGATGACGCGGGCAAGGCCCTGACCGGCGAAGGCCAGCTGATCGTCACCGTGCAACGCTGGAACAATCCACCCATTCCCTGAGGGGCGTCGAGCGATACCGACAGACACTTTCAGGCAATGACCGCAGGCCCCGAACGCGGGGTTTGCACAGGAGGTTGTAATGGGCGCAATTCTGAATCTGGTGGAGCGCAACCTGCATGAAGTGCAGGTGGACGCCGACCGCATGCTGTTCCATATCCCCAGCAGTTCGCTGTTTGCCAGCGATGCCTTGACCGGCAGCATCATCGATGCGCTGCGCGGCCCGGGCTGTACCCCGGAAGACTTGATCCAGCGTCTGGCCGGCGCCTATGACGGTGCCGACGTCAGCGACACCCTGCGCGAGCTGATGGCCCTGGAACTGGTCAGCGACGGCTCGCCCCTGACCCCGGAAATCGGCGTCAAACGGGTCGAACGCACGGCGATCAATACCGTGGTGCTCAACGTCAATACCGGCTGCAACCTGAGCTGCACCTACTGCTACAAGGAAGACCTGGACAAGCCCTCGGCGGGCAAGAAGATGGGCCTGGACACGGCCATCGCCTCGGTGGAAATGCTGCTGCAGGAATCCCCCGACGAGGAGCGCTACACCGTGGTGTTCTTCGGCGGCGAACCCTTGAGCAACCGGCCGCTGATCGAGGCCATGGTGGACTACTGCGAACAGCGCTTTGCCGCTGCCGGCAAGTTCGTCGAGTTCGTCATGACCACCAACGCCACCCTGCTCACCGAGGAGGTGGTGGACTACCTCAATGCCCACCGCTTCGGGCTTTCGGTGAGCATCGACGGGCCCAAGACCGTGCACGACCGCAACCGCATCACCGTGGGCGGGCAGGGCACCTATGACGTGGTGCGGCGCAAGGCGCAGATGCTTCTGGAACGCTACGACAGCCGGCCGGTGGGGGCCCGGGTGACCCTGACCACCGGCGTCACCGACCTTGAGACCATCTGGGATCACCTGTTCAACGAGCTGGGGTTCGCCGAGGTGGGGTTCGCCCCGGTGACCTCGGGGGACATCAGCAGCTTCAACCTCAGCAGCGAGGAGCTGATCGAAGTCTTCGCCAGCATGAAGCGCCTGGGCCGGCGTTACCTGGCGGCGGCGCTGGAGCATCGCAATATCGGCTTCTCCAACCTGCACCAGCTGATCACCGATATCCACGAGGGCCACAAGAAGGCGCTGCCCTGCGGCGCCGGGCTGAAGATGCTGGCGGTGGACCACAAGGGCGAGCTGAACCTGTGCCATCGCTTCACCGGCTCATCCCTGCCGACCTTCGGCAATGTGCATGACGGTGGGGTCAAGCAGATGGAGCTCAACGACTTCCTGTCCCAGCGCCTGGACCGCACCAACACCGGCTGCGACAGCTGCCGCATCCGCAACCTGTGTTCCGGCGGCTGCTACCACGAGAGCTATGCCCGCTACGGCGACCCGGCGCATCCGACTTATCACTATTGCGAACTGATGCGTGACTGGGTGGATTTCGGCATCGAAGTCTACAGCCGGATCATGGCTCACAACCCTGCGTTCATCAGCAGCTACATCACTCCGCGCAAGGCTCACTGACATGAAACATCTCAAGCCGATCAACAACAAAGCTCAGAAACTGACCGAGGCCGCGGCCCAGGATCGTATCGAAGAAGTGCTGGCGATGAACTCCGTGGCCGGCTGCGCCTCGACCACCGACCCGGGCTGGGAAATCGATGCCTTTGGCGGCGTCTCGTCGCTGTGCCAGCCGATGGAGGCCGACCTCTACGGCTGCTCCGACCCTTGCTGGTGGCCGGCCCAGGTGCCGGACATGATGAGCACCTACCCCGACTGGAACAAGGACGCCCAGGCCTCCAACGACAACTGGCGCAACCTCGGCACCGTCTTCCCCAAAGACAAGTAACCGGACAGCACAAGGATTCCAGCATGCGAGCTATCACAGTGTGCGGCCTGGCCGCCGGCGCGGTTCTCAGCGCCTGTTCTTTCACCGCCCTGGCCGACGAGGGCCTGGCCCTCAACAGCGGTCACGAGTACATGGTGACCACCAATTACCCCAACAACCTGCACGTTCTCGATCTGGCCACCGACAGCCTGTACAAGACCTGCAAGATGCCCGACGCCTTCGGCCCCGGCACCGTGCAACTGTCGCCGGACCGCAAGATCGCCTACGTGCTGAACAACCACTATGCGGACGTCTACGGCGTCGAGCTCGACAGCTGCAAGCAGGTGTTCCACGCCAGCATTACCCAGCACCCGGGGGAGAAGGCGCGCTCGATGTTCGCCTTCACCGTCAGCCACGACGGCAAGGAGCTGTACACCGTGGCCAACCCGACCCTGTTGCTCAATGACCGCTATGAGGTCAAGGAGCCGCGGCTGGATGTCTACGCCACCGATGCGGGGCTCGACGCCAAGCCGCTGCGCAGTTTTCCCGCGCCGCGCCAACTGACCATCATGCAGAGTGGCGACGACGGCACCCTGTATGTGGCCGGGCCGGACCTGTACAAGGTCGACGTCAAGACCGGCAAGTTCGAGGTACTGATCCCCAGCCGCCACTGGAAACGCCCCAACTACAGCGCGCCGGACGTGCTCTACGTGTGGAACCAGCAGACCTTCCGCCATGACTTCTCGCTGCTCTACACCGCGGCGAAGTTCAAGGACAAGAAGCAGGACCCGGCTACCGCCGAGCCATTGTACGGGCTGTTCAGCGTCGATCTTGCGACCGGCAAGACCGAGACCACCGACTTCGGCCCGCTGACCGAGATCTACTTCAGCGGCATGCGCTCGCCCACGGACCCCAACCTGATGTTCGGCGTGCTCAACCGCCTGGCCAAATACGATATCAAGCAGAAGAAGCTGCTCCAGGCCGCGACCCTGGAACATTCCTACTACTGCATCTCGTTCAACCGGGCCGGGACCAAGATCTACCTGGCGGGGACCTTCAACGACGTGGCGATCTTCGATGTCCAGAGCATGAAGCAGATCGGCAAGATCACCCTGCCGGGCGGCGACATGGCCATCACCACGGCGCAGGTCTTCGTTCGCTGACCCCGCCCCCAGCCCCCGGCTCCTGTAGGAGCCGGCTTGCCGGCGAACAGGCCGGCAAGCCGTGCAGCGCCCTCACCGACGCCTTCGCGGGCAAGCCCGCTCCTACCGTGCGGGGACCGGGCAGCTCAAATCGCCTTCCTCGCACTGCAGGTACTGTTTGAAACTCTCCACGCGGGTCTTGGTCAAGGCCGTGAGGCAGTTGCTGTAGGCCACCGGGTACAGGCTGCCACCTTCCACGCCCGAGGTGGAAAAACTGCACTCGGCATCGCGGAACGCCACCCAGGCGCGCTGGGCGCTGACCAGCCGCGTTTTGCTGTGTGGCTGGTCTTTCAGGCGCTGGTTGATCTGTTGGTAGAGGGCGTTCAGTTCCTTGTCCGCGGCCTTTTGCTGGACGTTGGCGCACAGGTTCATGTCGGTCTGGGTGGTGCTGTTGCACTCATAGGCCTGGGCCAATGGAACAAGCAGCAGTGGCGCGAGGGCCAGCAACAGGATCGGACGCATGGAAAGTCTCGCAATCGGTCAATGAGAAAAAAGTCTAGCCGCGGCTGGGTTGCCACTCGGGCCAGCGTTGCAGCGCTTCGTCGGCCAGCCAGGGCACATCGTGGGAGGTCCAGATATGCACCTGTGGCGTCTGCCCCGGATCATCGTCCAGGGTCGCCACCCGCAGGATTACGTGGGGCTGCCCCGGGCGCTCCGCCATCAGGTGAGAACCGCAGACCGAGCAGAAGTGCCGCAGCTTGCCCGGGGACGATTCGTAGGTGCTCAGGCGTTCCTGGCCCTGGGTCCACTGGAAGTGTTCGCGCATGACTCCGGCGGTCGAGGCAAAGGCCGCGGCGTGGGCCTTGCGGCAGGTCTGGCAATGGCAGTGGCCGATGGGCATGTCCAGGCGTTCGACCCGGTATTGCACCGCCTTGCATAGGCAACTGCCATGCAGCGGCCGGGCAGGCGCGCGACGCCGGGCGGCGGCCAGCAGGTCGTCGGCCATGGCCTGGATCTCCTCGCCCATGTGCAGCTTGGCCAGCCAGTGCGGCGGTATGCCCTGGGCCCCGTAGAAGGCTCCGGCCAACTGGCCGACGATGGCGGCGGTGGTGTCGGCATCGTCCCCCAGGTTGGCGGCGGCCAGCACTGCTTCGGCATAGTTGTCGCTGTGCTGGAAGCACCAGAGCGCGGCTTCCAGGGAGTCGACGCAATAACCGTTGCCGCGAATCTGGTCGCGGGTTTTATCCAGGTAATTGCCCTGGGCCAGGGCCGCGACCTTGCTCTGGCGAAAGCCCTGGGCGTCGAGCCGTTGCAGTTGCTGCTTGCTGGCACCGTCCAGGGCCTTGGCGATCAGCCCGGCCAACAGCTGGCAGCATTCGATGGCTTCGGCGGCGCCGTGGGTGGTACGCGAACTGGCCCCGGCAAACTCGCGCACCTGGGCCAGGTCGGGGTAATGGAACAGCACCACCGGCGCCAGGCGCATCAGCGAGCCATTGCCGGCGGTCTGCGGGTCGCTGGAACCCGCCAAGGGCTGGCCGTGTTCCTGATAGTCGGCCAGGGCCTGGCGCACCGTCATGCCGATATCGAAGCATTCGCCGGTGGCGCTCAGGTAGCCCCATTGCCACCAGTTGAGGTAGCGGCCCATCTGGTCGGCGGGGTCGAAACCGTCCTTGCGCAGCAGGCTTTCCCCCAGGCACAGGGCCATGGAGGTGTCGTCGGTCCACTGTCCGGCCTTGAGGTTGAACGGGCCGCCGCCCAAGAGATCGGTGACCGGGGGGAAACTGCCCCGTGGCTTGAATTCCACACTGGTGCCCAGGGCATCGCCACAGGCCAGGCCCAGCAGGCTGCCACGGTAACGGTCGGTGAGGGTGAGGGGCATGGCAGGTCCTTTGCAGAGGTATTGGCGCCGGCGACAGTAGCATTTTTCATGCTGGGCAATCAGTGGGGCCTTCGGCCAGATAAAGGTTGCGCTCGATTCAGAGAGGTCTAGTGTTCATCACTGGAGGTGGCCCATGAATTCTTCAGATCGCATCGAACGCAAGATCCTGCTCAAGGCCGACCCGGCCCAGGTCTGGCAGGCGCTGAGCGAGGCCGAACGCTTCGGCCGCTGGTTTGGCGTGGCCCTGGCCGGCCAGCAGTTCATACCCGGCCAGCGGGCCCGGGGCGCGGTGACCTACCCAGGCTATGAGCACCTGACCTGGGATGTCCTGGTGGAGCAGATGCTGCCCCAGGAGCTGTTCTCCTTCCGCTGGCACCCCTACGCCATCGATCCCGCGCAGGACTATTCGGCGGAGCCCAGCACCCTGGTCCGGTTCGAACTGGAAGAGCACGCCGGTGGTACCTTGCTGCGGGTCACCGAGTCGGGCTTCGATGGCATTCCCGCCGAGCGCCGGCTCAAGGCCTTTCGCATGAACAGCCGGGGCTGGGACGAGCAGATGAGCAATATCGAGCACTACCTGCAGCAGGGTTGAAACAGGCCGTTGCAAGCGGCACGTTGCAGAGCCAGGCCTGTCGCCTGAAACTGGCCGCTTCCCGTCTGGAGCAGCCCCTTGTTCGAAACCTATATGAAACGCTGGCGCCTGACGCCCGATGGCGACCCTATCGTCACCCCGGGCAGCCGCCTGTTGCCGGTGCGTCTGCAAGACGGTGCGCCAGCCATGTTGAAGATTGCCCTGGATGAACACGAGCAGGCCGGCAACCGGCTGATGGCCTGGTGGGCCGGGGAGGGGGCGGCGCGGGTTCATGCCCAGCAAGGCGATGCCCTGCTGATGGAGCGCGCCATGGGCAAGGGGTCGCTGATGCGCATGGCCCTGGCGGGCCAGCACGATGAGGTCAGCCATATCGTCTGCGCCACCCTGCAACAGTTGCACCGGCCACGGGCACAACCGCGGCCGCCGCTGGTGTCGCTGGATCGCTGGTTTGCCGACCTGCGCGAGGCGGCGCCGCAGCAGGGCGGGTTGTTCCTGCGCTGCCTGGTCGAAGCCGAGCACCTGTTGGCCACGCCCCGGGAACCGGTGGTGCTGCATGGCGATATACACCACGACAATGTGCTGGACTTCGCCGAGCACGGCTGGCGGGTGATCGACCCCAAGCGGGTCCATGGCGAGCGCACCTTCGATTTCGCCAACCTGATCTGCAACCCGGACCTGCCCAGCGCCACCGACCCTGTGCGCTTTGCCCGCCAGGTGCAGGTGATTGCCCGGGCGGCGCAGCTGGAGCCGCGCCGGCTGGTGCAGTGGGTGCTGGCCTTCAGTGGTTTGTCCGCTGCCTGGTTTCTCCAGGACGATCATCAGCCCGGGGCGCAGCACCAGCTCAAGCTCGCGGCTTTGGCCGCCCAGGCACTGGAGGGGTGAACTAGGGGGTTGCGTAAGTGCGGTATAGCGAATTTCCTACACGCGCTGTAATTCAATGCGCCTTCTGCGCACCGGGCTTTGTGTTTAATCTTCTTTCCCACAACTGCAGCGCAGGAAGCGCTCAGGATCAGGGAAGGTCGACCATTAGCACGGATGCTGCAGACAGGAAGTCATAATGGTCTTGGAAAAAACCCGCTTCGGCGGGTTTTTTTTCGTCCGGCATTTCGTGCCTGCAGCCTGGGTGCGGTGGCCGCTTTGATACTTCACGCAGCGGAACATGAACGTGGCAGGTTCTTTTCAGCCCGACGCTAAGGGCGGGGTTCTGCAGGTGTGCTTAGCGGGTGATTTCGTTGCGGACCTTTTCCAGAGCCTGCTCCAGCAGCGCCAGGCCGATGGAGCCCAGGGCCAGGCGCAAGGCCTGGGGCACATGGGCGGTGGTGGCGAAGGGCTCGGCCGAGGTCACCGTTACCCCCTGATGCTCCAGGGCCGCCACCACGGCGTCGGCCCGCCGTCCTTCCGGCAGTTTCAGCCAGAGAAAATACGATGAGCCATAGGCCTGGTAATCGCAGCCCTTGAGCACCCTCCGGGCCAGTTGCTGGCGGCTGCGGGCATCGTTGCGCTTCTGTTCTTCCAGGCTGTCCACCAGCCCCGACTCGATCCAGCGACAGCCCAGGGTCACGGTCAGCGACGGGGTGCTCCAGGTGGATACGCGGATCGCTCGTTCCAGGGCCGGGATCATCTCCAGGGGGGCGACGATAAACCCCAGGCGCAAGCCCGAGGCGACGCTTTTCGACAGCCCGGAAATATACAGCGTGCGGTCCGGGGCCAGGGTCTGCAGCGGCGGCGGGGCCGGTTCGGCGAGGAAGGCGTAGGCGCCGTCCTCGATCAGCAGCAGGTCATGCTCGCGGGCCAGTTGCGCCAGGCGCCGGCGTTCGGCCAGGGGCATCACCGTGCCCAGGGGGTTGTGCAGGGTTGGCATGCAGTACAGCGCCCGCACCGGGCGCCGGCGGCACAGGGCCTGCAGGGCGTCGAGGTCCATCTGGCCGTTGTGCTGGGGCAGCGCTTCGAGGTCCAGGCGATGGACCTGGGCCAGGGTCTTGAGGCCGGGGTAGGTCAGGGCGTCCACTGCCAGGATGTCCCCGGGCTGGAGCAGCGCCAGCAGGCTCACCGCCAGCCCCTGCTGGGCGCCGTTGACGATCAGCACCTGCTCGGCGGCGACGCGGATCTCGCGGTTGCGCAGGTGCCGCGCCGCGGTCTGGCGCTCATGGGGGCGGCCGCCCTGGGGCGCGGAATGCAGCAGGGCATCCAAGTCGCCGGAGGCGGCTATCGCCCGCAGCCCCTCGCGCAGGCTTTCCGCCTGGCCGGGCAGGGACGGGTAGTTGAACGCCAGGTCCACCGAGGCGGCGCTGGCCGGGTGCTGTTCCAGGCCCATGCCCCGGGGCAGGCTGGTGTCGCGGACAAAGGTACCGCGCCCGGGCTCGCCCACCACCAGGCCGATGGCTTCCAGCTCGTGATACACCCGCAGCGCCGTGGCCAGCGCCACCTGCTCGCTGGCCATCAGCGCCCGCACCGTAGGTAGTTGAGTGCCTGGGCACAGCTGGCCGGCGCGGATGCGCTGGGCGAAGTGATCGACGATGGTTTTGTAGCGGGTACGGCGCATGCTCGGCCACCTTATGTATCTAGAACACTTTTTTGTTTGTATCAGACAGGCGTCCTAATCTAGCGGCTTTTGCGCAGGAACGCTCACATGCCGGACCTTTCAACCCTCTCGATCTTCCTCGGCGCCGTGCTGCTGTTGCTGCTGTCGCCGGGCCCCAACATGGCCTTTGTCATCAGCCACGGCGCAGCCTATGGCTGGCGCGGTGGGGTGGCATCGGGGCTGGGGATCGGTGCAGCGGATATCGGCCTGACCCTGCTCACGGCCACGGGCGTCACCTCCGTGGTGGCCAGCTGGCCGCCGGCGTTCGACCTGATCCGCTATGCCGGGGTTGCCTACCTGCTGTGGCTGGCCTGGAAGGCCCTGGGCCTGCGTGGGGGCCTGGACCTTGCCGATTCACCCCGGGTGCCGCTGGCCACGGTGTTTGTCCGGGCCCTGTGCAACAGCCTGCTGAACCCCAAGGCGCTGCTGTTCTTCATGGTGTTCCTGCCGCAGTTCGTGCGCCCCGAGCACGGCAGCATCGCTGTGCAACTGGTGGTCCTGGGCTTGCTGCTGACCCTGGTCAGCGGGGTCTTCCATACCAGCCTGGGGATCTTCGGCGCGGCCTTGCGCCGTGGCTTGCCCGGCAGCGATTCGCTGTTGGCCCGCTGGCAATCCTGGCTGCTGGCGGCGGTGCTGCTGGCCCTGGCCCTGCGCCTGGCGCTGCTGGCGCGTCCGCTCTGATTCATCAGCCAATGGAGTTTGCCCATGTACATCGCCGCCTTTATCTACCAGCCGGGCCAGCGCGACGAGGAGTTCCACCGCCTCAGTGCGCTGATCGACGAAATCGCCATCAGCCTGCCGGGCTTCGTCGGCGCCCAATCCTGGACCAGCGCCGACCAGGGGCTGATCAACGCCAGCTATTACTGGGAGGACGAAGCCTCGATCCAGGCCTTTGCCAGCCACCCCAGGCACATCGAAGCCAAGCGCCAGTACCGGCGCTGGTACGCCGGTTATCAGGTGGTGATTTCCAGGGTCGAGCGCACCTATGGCGATGGCGCCATCACCCAGTTGCTGGGCAATGCCCGCCAGGGGCCGGTGCGCCGTGCCTGAAGGCTCAGCCGGCTGCCAGCCGCGCGGCCGCGCGCAGGGTGATTTCCCGGCGCTTGTGCAGCGAATCCGCGGCGCGCTGGCGGGCTTGCTGCACCACGCTGGCGGGGGCGGTATCCGGGCTGCCGGCATTGAACGGTGGCGCCGGGGCGTACTCCAGTTGCAGCTGTACCCGCTGCGCGGTGGCGGCGTCGAACAGTTCGGCGGCCAGGGTCAGGGCGAAGTCGATGCCGGCGGTGATACCGCCGCCGGTCAGCAGGTTGCCGTCACGCACCACCCGCTCATGCACCGGGATCGCCCCCAGCGGCGCCAGCAGTTCGTGGTAGGCCCAGTGGGTGGTGGCGCGCTTGCCCTGGAGCAGGCCCGCGGCACCGAGCACCAGGGAGCCGGTGCACACCGAGGTCACGTAGCGCGCCCGGGCGGCCTGCTGGCGGATGAACGCCAGGGCCTGCGGGTCTTCCATCAGTGCCCCGACCCCGGTACCGCCGGGGATGCAGATCACATCCAGCGGCGGGCAGTCGGCGAAGCTTGTGGTGGCCTGCAGCATCAGCCCCGAGCTGGCCACCACCGGCCCCGGCTCCTTCCAGATCAGGTGCACCTGCACATCCGGCAGAGAGGCCAGTACGTCGTGGGGGCCGGTCAGGTCCAGTTGCTGGACCTCGGGGAACAACAGAAAACCTATCTGCACTGCCATTGCCTGTTCCTTGTGTCGATGAAGTGGACGGCTTGACTCTAGCGCTCTAGGATTTGGCGCATACGCCAACCAGCCCTCGATTTACGCCAACCATGCCCACTGCACCGAAAAACGTGTTTGTCCTGGCCTTCGCCAATGCCCAGTTGCTGGACATCAGCGGGCCGCTGCAGGTGTTCGCCTCGGCCAATGACCGGGCCCGCGGCCTGGGCCTGCCCTTGCCTTACCACCCGCGGGTGATTGCCAGCCCGGGCGGGGCGACCCTGAGCTCCTCGGGGCTGGCGCTGCTGGCCGATCCGTTGCCGCTGCCGCAAGAGCCCTGCGACACCCTGATCGTTGCCGGTGGCTGGGGTGTCTACGAGGCGGCCCGTGATCCTGAACTGGTGGCCTGGGTGGCGGCCCGGGCTGCGGCGTCACGGCGGGTGGCGTCGGTCTGCACCGGGGCCTTTCTGCTGGCCGCCAGCGGCTGGCTGGACGGGCGTCGGGTGGTCACCCACTGGACCCGCTGCGAGCAGTTGGCCGAGCAATATCCGCAACTGGAGGTGGAGGCCAATCCGATCTTCATCAACGATGGCCCGGTGTGGACCTCGGCCGGGGTCACCGCCGGCATCGACCTGGCCCTGGCCCTGGTGGAGGCCGACCTGGGGCGTGCAGTGGCGCTGGAAGTGGCGCGGCAACTGGTGGTGTTTCTCAAGCGCCCGGGGGGCCAGTCGCAGTTCAGCGTGACCTTGTCGCTGCAGAACCAGGGCGGGCGTTTCGACCGGCTGCATGCCTGGATCGCCGAGCACCTGAACCGCGAACTGACGGTGCCGGTGCTGGCCGAGCAGGCGGGAATGAGCGAGCGTAGTTTCGTCCGTCACTACCGCGCCGACACCGGCCAGACCCCGGCCCGGGCCATTGAACTGATCCGTGTGGAAAGCGCCCGGCGCCTGTTGGCCGACAGCACCCTGCCGATCAAGCGCATCGCCGCCCAGTGCGGTTTCGGCAGCGAGGAAACCCTGCGTCGCAGCGTGCTGCGGGCCCTGGGCGTGACGCCCCAGGCCTACCGCGAACGCTTCGCCAGCATTGCGCAGCCCTGAGCGCGGGTTTCAGCCTTCTACCAGGCTCAGTTGGCCGTCGGCATACAGCACTTCGCGGCCGATCCAGGCCGGGTCTACCTGGGGCAGTACCGCCGAGGGCTTGCGCAGTTCGCGCAACAGGGTCGAACCGTGGGACAGGCGCCCGCCCATGCGTGCGATCACAGCCCGGGCCTGCTGATAGTGGGCATGGCGCCCGGGGTCGAGGGTGTCCTCCAGCAGAATGTCGACCCCCAGCACGCCCTGGACCTGGCCCGGGTAGATCATGAACCCCGCCGCCTGCTCGCTGCCTTCGCGGCCGTCCTGCCAGAAGCTGCCGCCACGGTTGCGCACCTGCTCATGGGGGGCGAACCAGTAGCTGCGATCAGCCTCGGGCACGGCATGGTGCAGGCGGAAAAAGATCCGCATCAGGTTGTCCCGGTACCACTCGCGCACTTGCAGGTAATAGCCGCGCATGCCCGGCAAGCCCAGGCGGTGGGCCAGGGTGATGGCCGGGCTCCAGTGCGGGAAGGCTTGCAACGGCAACTCGGCGCACTGCGGGCGCGGGGTGCCGGGGTCGGTTTCCCAGGGCAGGCGATGGGGGCTGTTGTCCAGGTTGTCGTAGGCGGTGGGCGGACGCCCCAGCAGCGCGCCGCCACTACTGGTCAGGGCGGTGGCGATGCACAGGTTGCCCTGCACCACGAACACATAGAAGCGGCTGAACCAGTCTGCCAGTTGCTGGCCGTCGGCCCCGGCGCCGTGCAGCTGCGCCAGCTCCCGGTCGAAGCGTCGCAGGCCCGCTTCCAGGTTCAGCAGGTGGCCGCGGGCGATGTGCTGCATGCGCAGGAAGCGCGGCAGCGAGCGCAACAGGCGCAGCGGGCGCAAGGGCAGCTGCGGGGTGGCGCCGCCCACCTCGCCGGCATAGCTGGAGGAGGGCAGGCCCCAGTCGGCCAGCCGCGCCAGGAACAGGTCATTGTTGATATAGGAAGCACCGCCGAATACCGCGGTGAAGGGTTCGTTGTCCTGCAGTACACGGGCGTCCCAGCGCGCCATGATCGCCGGAATGCTCGCCGCCGCGCGGCGCTGGCCGTACTCGACGAAACGGCTGGGTTGCGGTGGCAGGATCTCGGCGATATTGGCCGCGGTCAGGTGCCGGCGCCAGCCGTAGTCGCTGATGGGGCGGTACTGCAGCAGCCACAGTTGCTGGCCGTCCCAGGCCCATTCCACATCACCGGGCACGTAGTGGAAGGTCTTGAGCACCCCTTGCAGGAAATCCCACAGGGCGCTGGCGCTCAGGCCCCGGGTGGTGGCGAAACGGCCGCTTTCCCAGGCCGCGCCCAGGCGTGAAAGGATCGCCCGCTGCGGGCTGACCTGACCGTCGGCAAGGCTTTCCAGATGGCCCTCGACCCACTCCAGTTCCACCGCCAGGTGACGGACGAAGGCAATCCCCGACAGGGTCGGCTGGATAAAGCGCTGCACCACCACTTCCTCGACCCCGGCATCGCGCAGTTCGCTGATGCGCTCGGGCACTTGCTCGCTGGGCACCCGCAGGTAAGTGGTGCTCAAGCCGGCATTGGCCGAGTCGGCCTGGTCCTCGCCGTAGCTGGAGGAGCGCACCGCCCACAGCGCCGCGGGCTGGCTGGCGAGCAGGGCCGGCAGGCGCGGGTCGCGGGCGCTGTCCAGGGACAGGGCGCTGGGCACCGGTTGGCCGGCCAGCTCCGCCAGGCGCAGGCGGCCGCCCTTGGTGTGGGCCACGAAGCCGTTGTCGGCGGATTCCAGCCACGCGACGAACTCGGCGGGGTGGTCGATCCAGGGGTAATGGCCCCAGCCCGGCCGCAGGCTGACCCGCAGGTCGGCCCGGGCCAGGATGGCCGACCAGGCTGCGGCCTGGGCAATCCCCAGCAGCCGGTCCTGGTCGCCCCAGACCAGTTGCACCGGGTCCTTGATCCACTCCAGCAGCGGCAGCGCGGTATCGGCCCGCAGTTGCTCCCACAGCGGTACGAAGGCCCGGCACCGACCATAGCCGGCGCCCATGCGCCGGTACTGCTCCTGGCTCCACGGCTGGCGCGAGAACTTGCCGGCAAACCACGTCGGTTTATGGCTGAGCAAACCGTGAATCAGCAAGCGCACGGGCAGCGGCGACATCAGCGCCGGCAAGCGCCGTTGCCAGAGAAAGGCCCCCACGGGCGACAACAGCACGCTGCGGCAGAAGTGCCCCGGACGGCGCTGCAAGGCGTGCAGCACGATCAGCGCGCTGACCCCCACCGCGACAATCGCGTTGCCCGGCGCGGTCATGCCCAGCAGGGCCTCGGCGTATTCACCCAGGTCCTGGCAGGGCGGCAGCGGGTTGTCGCCAAACCCCGGCAGCTCCAGGGGCTGCACCTGATAGCGCTGGAAGTGCGGCAGGGCATCGTCCCACCAGTCGGCGGCGCTGCCATTGCCCGCCAGCAGGTACAACAGGGGCTTGCTCATGGGCATTCCTCAGCTCAGGTCAGGTCGCGCAGGGCGGCGTCCAGGGTCGGGTAACGGAAGCGGTAGCCGGCCTGCAGCAGGCGCGCCGGCACTACCTTCTGGCCATCGAAGAACAGCTCGGCCATCTCCCCGGCCAGGGCCCGTACCGGCGCAGCCGGCACATGCAGCCACACCGGGCGCTTGAGCACCTTGCCGACAGTGGTGGCGAAGGTGCCCTGGCTCACCGCTTCCGGCGCCACCATGTTGTAGGTGCCGGACAGCGTCGCGTCGTTCATGGCCCGGGCCATCACCTGCAACACGTCGTCGCGGTGCACCCAGCTCATGATCTGCCGGCCATCGCCCATGCGTCCGCCAAAGCCGAAATGGAAGGGCATCAGCAATGGCTTCAGGGCGCCCCCGGGACCGAAGACGATCCCCAGGCGCAGCACCACCTGGCGCACGCCGAAGCGGGTCGCCGGTTCGGCGGAGGATTCCCAGCGCGCGCACAGGTCGGCCATGAAGCCTTCGCCGCGCTCGGCGTTTTCATCCAGGCTCTGGCTGGCGTCGCGCACGCCATAGAAGCCGATGGCCGAAGCCTGGATCCACAGCTCCGGCTTGTGCTGGGCGTGTTGTAGCCAGTTGAGCAGGGCTTCGGTGGTGCCGACCCGGCTGGCCAGCAGTTGCGCCTGGCGCTTGGCCGACCAGCGCGGCCCGGCCACCGGGGCGCCGGCCAGGTTGATGATTACGTCGAAGGCTTCGCCGTGGCCCAGCTTGCTCAGCGAGCGCAGGCAACGGGCGCGACCGTCGAACAGGTAGGCGGCGCGCAGCGGGTCCCGGGCCAGCACGCTGACCGTGTGCCCGGCATCCAGCAGTTGGTTGACCAGGGTCTCGCCGATAAAACCGGTGCCTCCGGTGACCAGCACCCGCTTGCCGCTGCCCCCGGCAAAGGGGTTGGCGCCCTGGCCCTGGCGTTGCAGGCGCAGCGCCGCCAGGCCGTCGCGGATGCCCGAGGCGGTGACGCCCACGGCGAACAGGCTCAGGGCCCAGCCCTGCCAGCCCAGGTCGATGGGATTCAAGGCACTGGGCAGGCGTGACCATTCCAGCAGTTGCAGGCCGTACAGGGCGAAGAAGGCCCCGGCGTTGATCGCCAGCACGGTGTGCATGATGCGTTCGATGGCCGGCAGCTTGCGGCTGCGATCCTCGACCACGAAGTCCCACAGGGTCAGGCCGATTTCCAGGGCGAACAGTACGGCGATCACCAGGGCCCAGATGCCCTGGAACGCCAGGTGGGCGATGCCCATGAACAGCACGCCGTAGAAGCACGAGCGCAGGGCATGGATGCTCAGTTCCTTGCGGGCGCTGTGACGCTGCGGCAGGGCCACGGTGAGTTCGTGATGGTAGAGAGTATCCAGGGCGCCGAGCACGCCCTGGGCGAGCAACAGGGCGATGGCCCACTGCAGGATTGGCAAATCAGCCACGATGGTGAAGTCCTTTTACGAGGGAAGACGAGAGGTACGGCGGTCGTGGCGCTGCAGCCACAGTAACGGCGGCAGCAGCACCAGCAGGGCGAAGCTGTCGATCCACAGGTGGGCGGTCATGTTCATCTGCCAGGACAGCCACATGTCCTGGGGCGCCCACAGCACAATCCCGGCCATCAGCCAGGCCCAGGCGGCAGGTGCCCGCAGGCGGTTGCCCAGGTGCACCAGCCCCAGCAGGAACAGCGAATAGCTTTGCAGGGTGGCGCCGAACAGCCCCAGCCACCAGATCTGCTGGGCCCGGGCCGGTGCCGGCGCGGCGGCGCCCCAGAAGGCTTGTTCGATGCCCGCGAGGTAATCGTTGAACAGGCCACTGTGGCCGGCCCAGGCCAGCAGCAGCCCGGCCAGCAGGTGGCCGGCGCCGACGGCATACAGCCAGAGCACCAAGGCCCGGCGCAGGCCGGGTCGGGGAGAAGCGGCGACGGATAACATTCCATGTCCTGTGGGGGGATCGAGGCCGCGAAGTGTACCGATTTTTTCCGGCCCATGGCGTGCGCCGGTGCCCATCTCAAGGCTTGCCGAGCAACTCCAGCAGCGCGTCGAGGGTGGCTTGCGGCGCTTCCTGGGGCAGGTTGTGGCCGATCCCCGGGAGGATCCGCCGTTGATAGGGCCCACTGAACAGGCCGACATCGGGGTCCGGTTCGGTGGCCGGGCCGACGCCGTCGTCAGCGCCGCACAGGGCGATGGTCGGCACCCGGATCGGCGGTTGCGCCTCCAGCGCCCGTTCGATGCTTTCCAGGCCCGGGTCGCCCGGCACATAGCCGAAGCGATGGCGGTAGGAATGGATCACCACCGCGACGAAGTCCGGGTTGTCGAAGGAGGGCGCGCTCAGGCCATAGAGCCCCGGCCCTTGTTTCCAGGTTGGCGACCACAGGCGCCACAACAGCTCGCAGAATTCCCGGCGGTTGGCCGTCAGGCCGTCCACCCCGCGTTGGGTATTGAAGTAGTACTGGTACCACAGCCGCAGTTCGGTCTCCGGCGCCCGGGGCTCGATGGCCCGGGGAATGTCCTGGATGTTGTAGCCGTCGGCGCTCATCAGGCCCTTGACCCGCTGCGGCCACAGCGCCGCGACGATGCACGCGGCGCGCCCACCCCAGTCGTAGCCGGCGAGGGTGGCCTGGGGCAGGTGCAGGGCGTCCATCAGCTCCAGCAGGTCCCGGGCCAGGGCCGCCTGCTGCCCGGAGCGCATCACCTGTTCGCTGGCAAAGCGCGTCGGGCCGTAGCCCCGCAGGTAGGGAACGATGACCCGATAGCCGCGCTCGGCCAGGGGCGGGGCGATCTCGTCGTAGGACCGCACGTCGTAGGGAAACCCATGGAGCAGGATCACCGGCTCGCCGTTGCGCGGGCCATGTTCCTCATAGGCGATATGCAGGCTGGGGGTGCTGACCTGGTGCAGGGAGGCTGGGCTGGGCATGAGGACTCCGGATCCGGTGGGCCGGGAAAAGCTAGCGCAAAACTTGCGCGCTGTCCTCAAGCCGCAGCGGCATGCTGCCCGTGGGCGTCGCGCCAGCAGCCGGCGGATGTCTTCCAGGGAACTGTGGCCCTAGGGTTCGGGGCCCTTGATGTGCACGTAGCAGCGCAGGCCGACGGTGAAGCTCAGGGGCCTTATGAGGGCGTGCGAGTGCGGACTCTAGCGCTGTGTGGCCCGCAAGATCGCCTTCGCCGGCAAGCCGGCTCCTACGCAGCGGCGCCGCCACCTGAGGGCTGTATGCGCTGGCTTGCCAGCGAAGAGGCCCGCAAGATTGCCTTCGCCGGCAAGCCGGCTCCTACGCAACGGCGCTGCCACCTGAGGGCCGTAGGAGCTGGCTTGCCAGCGAAGGGGGCCGCAAGCCGGCCCCTAGAGTTCGTCGCTGCGGGCCAGGTGCTTGAAATGATGCCGCCACAGGTCGATGCCCAGGCCGCCGCTGCGGTCCAGGGACGAACCCACGGTCAGGTCGGTGAGCAGGGTCGGCTGCAAGCCGGCATCGAACAGGGCAAAACCTGCGGCCAGCACGCAGGTGTCGGTCTGGATACCGCACACCAGCACGCGCTCGGGGGCGAGGCTTTTGAGGTGCTCGAGAATCTCCGTCGTCGGCCCGTAGCCGTGCTTGATGAAGACCTTGTCGGCGGCCACCAGGCTCTGGTCATCCACCGCCGGCTGCCAGCCCAGTTGCCGGGCGAAGGGCGTGCGGCTTTCATCATGGCGCTCCACCGTGGCCACCGAGGGCATGAGCCCGAGCAGGCGGTTGATGCCGTCCACCAGCCACTGCGGAGGGTTGAAGCAGGGTTGCACGTCGATGATCAGCAGCACCTGGTTCATGACGCTTGCCCCAAACGGGCCGGCTGGCGCAGGCCGATGCAGTTGCCCCAGGGGGCCTGCACCTGGCAGATCGAGTCGCCGCCTTCAATGACCATGGGGCCGCGATACAGGTGCCCACCCAGCCCGGTCAGGCGCTGCACCTGGCCGGGCAGATCGGCGACCTGCCAGTACACCACCGTGCCCGCCGGCCCCTGGCCGACCTTGGCGTCGCAGGGGACGATTTCCAGGGACAGGCCCGCGAGCTGCAAATGGCCGAAATCATCCGGCTCATGCAGCACCCGGCGGGCCTGGGGAAAGGCCTGGGCGTACCAATGGGTGGCGGCACGCCAGTCGGCGGCATGGATCATCACGGCGATGATCGGCGAGTCGGGCATGGGGCGAGTTCCATTTCTGTCGGGCACCAAGGGAAGAGCGCCCCGGTCTCAGCACCGGGGCCGGGCTCAAGGTTGCCAGACGCTCTTGTCGCCACTCAAGCGCCGGTCGAGAAAACTTGCCGCGCTAATCAGCGCCAGGTGCGTCAGGGCCTGGGGCGTGTTGCCCAGGTGACGGCCGTGGCTGTCGAACTCCTCGGCGTACAGGCCCAGGGGGTTGGCGTAGCGCAGCAACTGCTCGAACTCCAGGTGCGCCTGCTCCAGGCGCCCGGCCCGGGCCAGGCATTCGACGTACCAGAACGAACAGGCGGCGAAGGCGCCTTCGGTGCCGGCCAGGCCGTCGATCTGGCTGTCGTCATTGCGGTAGCGGTAGACCATGCCGTCACGCACCAGGCTCTTTTCGATGGCATCCAGGGTCGCCAGCCAGCGCGGGTCCTTGGCGCTGACAAAGCGCACCAGGGGCATCAGCAGCATCGAACCGTCCAGGGCGGTGCTGCCGATGTGCTGGACGAAATGCCCGCGCTCCTGGTTCCAGAACCGGCTCCAGATATCGTCGTAGATGGCTTGCCGGGTCTGGTCCCAGCGGGCGAAGGGGGCCGGCAGCGAACGCTTGGAGGCCAGGCGGATGGCGCGGTCCACCGCCACCCAGCACATCAGCCGCGAGTGCAGGAAGTGGTGCTGCTCGCCGCGCATCTCCCAGATGCCCACATCCTTGCTCTGCCAGCTGTCACAGACCTGGTCCACCACCTGTACCGTGTGTTGCCAGCCTTCGTGGGAGATGGCCTCGCCGTACTTGTTCACCAGGTACACCGCATCCAGCAGCTCGCCGAAGATATCCAGCTGCACCTGGTCGTAGGCCTGGTTGCCGATGCGCACCGGTTGCGCGCCGCCGTGCCCGGAGAGGTGCCCAAGCTCGGTCTCCGGCAACTGCTGGCGGCCGTCGATGCCGTACAGGATATTGAGCTTCATCGGTTGCCCATGGCAGTCGCTGACCCGGCCCCGCAGCCAGCGCATGAAGGCGTTGGCCTCCTCGACGAAACCCAGGCGCATGAAGGCGTAGACGGTGAACGAGGCGTCGCGTACCCAGGTGTAGCGGTAGTCCCAGTTGCGTTCGCCGCCGGGGCTTTCCGGCAGGCCGAAGGTGGCCGCCGCGAGGATCGCGCCATGGCGCCTGGAGGTCAGCAGTTTCAGCGCCAGGGCCGAACGGTTGACCATCTCGCGCCAGCGCCCGCGGTAGTTGGACTGGCCGATCCAGTCGCGCCAGAACTTCAGGGTGCGCGTAAGGTGCAGCTCGCTATCGCCGTGCTGCACCCGCAGATCGTCGACGCCACCGAGGATGAATTCGGCGCCCTGGCCCTGTTGCAGCACGAACTCGGCCCGGGCCGAGTCCCGTTCAAGGTGCAGCGGCTGGTCGCCCAGCAGGCGCAGCCCGGGCTGCCCGGGGGCTTCGAAGCACACCGAGTCGCCTTCCTGTCGTGCCCCGGTGGTGGCCCGCCCATAGTCCAGGCGCGGCGCGCAGTGCAGGCGCAGGGTGGCCTGGCCGCTGACCACCCGTACCCGGCGGATCAGCAGCGGCAGCTGCTCGGGGTCGTCGTCGATGGTCAGCAGGTCGGTGACTTCCACCACCGCCTCGGCTCCCAGCCAGCGGGTCTGCAGGACGTTGCTGTCGGGCAGGTAGATCTGTTGGCGCCGGGCGTCGGCGAGCACCGGTGCCAGTTCGAAGATCCCGGCGGCGGCGGAGTCCAGCAGTGAGCAGAAGATGCTCGGGCTGTCGAACTCCGGCCAGCAGAAGAAATCGATGCTGCCCTGGTCGTTGACCAGGGCGGCGCTGCGCATGTCGCCGATGATGCCGTGGGCGTCGATGGGGCGCTGTGCCGTGGGATGCTGGTCAGCCATTGCCGCGAAACTCCGGATAGAGGCTCATGCCGCCGTCGATGAACAGGGTGCTGCCGACCACATAGTCGGAGGCGTCCGAGGCCAGCCATAGCGCGGCATTGGCCACATCCTCGGGATCGCCGACCCGGCCGTAGGGAATCAGCTTGAGCAGTTCTTGCTCTGCCGCGCCCTCGGTGGCGGCGCGGTTGATGGCGGTGCGGATCGCCCCCGGGGCGATGCCATTGATGCGGATCCGCTGCTGGCTGACCTCCTGGGCCAGGGTGCGCATCAGCATGTCCACGCCGCCCTTGGAGGCCGCGTAATTCACGTGCCCGGCCCAGGGAATCAACTGGTGCACCGAACTCATGTGGATGATCTTGCCCGCCGCCTTGGACACCCCGGCGCGCACCCCCTGGCGCTGGAAGATGTTCAGCGCCGCGCGAGCGCAGAGGAACTGCCCGGTGAGATTGACGCCGATCACCCGGTTCCAGTCGTCCAGGCTCAGGCTGGCGGCCGGCCCATCCTTTTGCAGGCCGGAATTGGCCACCAGGATGTCGAGAAAACCAAAGGCCTCGATGGCCTGGGCGAACAGCGCCTCGACCTGGGCCTCATCGGCCACATCGGCGCCAATGGCAATGGCCCGGCCGCCTTCGGCATTGATCCGCGCGGCCAACTGCTCGGCCGGCGCGGCCTGGGAGTTGTAGTTGAGCACCACGCTGGCGCCGGCCGCCGCCAGGGCGATTGCGGTGGCGGCGCCAATGCCGGAGCTGGCGCCAGTGACCAGGGCTACCTGCTGGTCGAGGGATATCTGCATGCACTGCACTCCTGTTGCCGCTGTCGAAGGCCGGGGCTGGTGCGCCCATGCGACACGCACCGCATCAGTGGCCCCTGTTGTGCTGACCCCGGACGCGGTTCAGGAGTTCAGTTCAGCGCGCTTGTTGCAGCCCGCGCAGCAGCAGCTCAAGCGCCTGCAGGGCTTGTTGCAGGCGTTGCCCGGGCTGCTCGGCGGCGGCGATCCACAGCGCCGCGTCCACCAGGCTGCCGTTGATCAGGCGCGCCAGGGCCTGGCTCGGCGCGGGCGTGATCAGCCCGGTTTCGACCAGCGCTTGCAGGCGGCGGCTGAGGGAGTCGATGCAGTGTTCCTCGGCGGGCTGCCGTTGCCCCAGCACGGCCCGGGCATCCTGCAGGACGATGCGGCGGATTTCGGCTTCCTGGGCCATTTCCAGGTAGGCCCGGCAGCGCTGGGCAAAGCCTTGCCAGGGATCACTGGCCGCCGCGGAAATGGCATCCAGGCGCTCATCCATTTCACTGTCGATCTGCTCCACCACCGCCGCCAGCAACCCCTGCTTGTCACCGAAGTGGTGATACAGCGCGCCCCGGGTCAGCCCGGCTTCGGCGGTCAAATCGTCCATGGAGGTCTTGGCGTAGCCCAGGCGGGCAAAGGCCTGGCGCGCGCTGGCAATCAGCCTGGCGCGGGTTTGCTCGATCATCGCGGCGCGTGGGCGGTTGCTCATGGATACAGTTCTCCAACAAATGGCGGGTTGACATACGAGGCGTATGTTTACATGATTTTTAACATACGAGGCGTATGTATTTCTACCGTGCCTGCCCTTTGTGGCAAGTTGCAGCCCCCCAAGGAGTCGTTGTAAATGGCAAACCCCTACCGCGAACTGTTCAAGGCTCCCGGCAGCCGGGCCTTTGTGCTGGCCGGGATGATCGCGCGCATGCCGATCTCCATGACTGGCATCGGCCTGATCACCATGCTGGCTCAATTGCACGGCGGGTACGCCCTGGCCGGTTCGGTGGCGGCGACGTTCGCTCTGGCCACGGCGTTCTGCTCGCCCCAGGTATCGCGCCTGGTGGACCGTTACGGCCAGAGCCGGATATTGCCCCTGGCCGCCGGCCTGGGGGGCGGGGCGCTGCTGGCCCTGCTGCTGTGCACCCGCTTGCAGGCCCCGCACTGGACCCTGTTCCTCTGCGCCGCCCTGGCCGGCTGCATGCCCAGCATGTCGGCCATGGTCCGTGCCCGCTGGACCGAGCTGTACCGCGGCCAGTCGCAACTGCAGACCGCCTATGCCCTGGAGTCGGTGCTCGATGAGGTCTGCTTCATCGTCGGCCCGCCCTTGTCGGTGGGCCTCAGCGTCGGCCTGTTTCCCGAAGCCGGGCCCCTGGCGGCGTTGCTGATGCTGGTGCTGGGGGGCGGTGTGTTCGTCATGCAGAAGAGCACCGAGCCGCCGGTCCATCCCCATGAGGAAGGGCACTCCGGCTCGATCATCCGCTCGGTGGAAATCCGCCTGCTGCTGTTGCTGATGACCGCCATGGGCACCATCGTCGGGGTGGTGGACGTGGTCAGCGTGGCCTTCGCCCAGCACCAGGGGCAGCCGGCGGCGGCGAGCATCGTGCTCTCGGTGTACGCCATCGGCTCGTGCCTGGCGGGCATCGCCTTTGGCGCCCTGAAACTGGCCACGCCCTTGCCCCGGCTGTTCATGTACGGCGGCATCGCCACGGCGCTGACCACCTTGCCGCTGCTGCTGGCGAGCAACATTCTCGGCCTGTCCCTGGCGGTGTTCGTTGCCGGGCTGTTTTTCTCGCCGACCCTAATCGTCGCCATGGCCCTGGTGGAACGCAGCGTGCCGCCGGCCAAGCTCACCGAGGGCCTGACCTGGCTGGTCACCGGCCTGAGCATCGGCGTGGCCCTGGGGGCCGCGGGGTCTGGAGCGCTGGTGGACCAGTTCGGCGCCCGCAGTGGCTTCTGGCTGGCCTTGGCTGGCGGCGCGGTGGTACTGGGGGCGGCGTTGCAGAGCTATCGGCGCATGCGCTGAGCTGATCGGTGGACTAATTTGTTCCCCTCGTGCTGCGTTTCTTTAGCGTCCATCCGTCGAGGGAATAACCGTGACTCAGTTGAACCTGCTGTGCCTGCCGTATTCCGGCGCCAGCGCCATGGTCTACAGCCGCTGGCGCCGCAAGCTGCCGCAGTGGCTGCACCTGCAACCGCTGGAGCTGCCCGGGCGTGGCACCCGTTATGCCGAGCCGCTGCACACCGACATGCGCGAGCTGGCGCGGCAGCTTGCCCTGGAAATCCGGGGCACGCTGCGCACCCCTTACGCCCTGTTCGGCCACAGCATGGGCGCCTTGCTGGCCTGCGAACTGGCCCATGCCTTGCGCGCCCTGGGGTGCCCGGAGCCGGTGGCGCTGTTCGCCTCGGGTACTGCCGCGCCGACCCTGCGCACCGAGTACGACCGGGGGTTTGCCGAGCCCAAGACCGATGAGCAACTGATCGAACAGTTGCGCACCCTCAACGGCACCAGCGAAGAAGTGCTGGCCAACCAGGAACTGATGAGCCTGACCTTGCCGATCCTGCGGGCCGACTTTCTCTTGTGCGGGCGTTTTCGCCCAGTGCAACGGCCACTGCTCAATTGCCCGGTGCATGTGCTGGGCGGCAAGACGGATCGCGCCACCACCGAGCAACTGATCGGCTGGCGCAAGGAAACCCACGGCAGTTTTTCGGTGGACATGCTTGCGGGCGGGCACTTCTTCATCCACGAGCACGAGGCCAAGGTGCTGAGCCTGCTCAAGGGCCATCTGGAGGTGCATCGCCGCCGCCACCTGCAACCGGTCGCCGCGCTTTCCTAGCGGCTACAGACATGCTTGCTGTAGCCGCTGGCGCAGGCTGCGCACGGCCCGCAGGGGCGCAAAAATCCCGAGTTCTCCAAAGGTTCGGCTGGCAATCGCCAAGCAAGCCCCTGCGGGCCTTGGCGCAGCTTCGCGGGCTCGGCAGCGGCTACAGGGAAGAGGGTGGGGCGGTTGGTGGGGTTCAACCCAGGGAGCTGCCCAGGCGCCAGTAGCCCATCAGCGTCAGGTTGCGACGCTCCTGGCCGCGCTCGTTGATCAGGTGGCGGCGAATGTTCATCACCGTGGCCGACTCGCCGGCCACCCAGGCGTAGAAATCGTTGTCCGCCGGTTGGGCGGTTTCCCAGAGGCGCTGTTCGTCATTGCGTTCGGAAACCTTGATCGGCCGGCGCTGGCTGTTGGCCGGCGGCAGTTCAGCCAGCTCCCGGGCGGCATGGATCAGGGTTTCGCCATGGCGTGCGCCCAGCAGGTCCCGGGGCAACCAGTTGATCCGCGCCTGCGGGTGGCAGCGCAGGTCGATGCAATCGCTTTCATAGGGCACTTCGATAAACGCCTGCACATCCGGGTGGTCCGGATAACCCTGCAGTTCTTCCAGAATGCCGGCAATCGCCGGCAGCGCGGTTTCATCGCCCATCAACAGCACCTTGCGGATCCCCGCCGGCGGCAGCCATTCATAACCACCGGGGTCGCCGCTGTAGGCCTTGTTCGGCACCACCATTTGCAGGCGGTCGCCGGGCCGGGCATGGGTGGCCCAGGCGGAGGCCGGGCCGTTGACCCCGTGCAGGACGAAATCCACATCCATCTGCGCAGGGTGCAGGCGCAGGGCGCGAATGGTGTAGGTACGCATCGGCGGTTGCTGCTCGGCCGGCAGCTTGCGCCGGGCCGCCTGCCAGTCGCCTTCCACCGGCAGTTGCGAGGGCGTGCCATCGGCCCCGGGAAACAGCAGCTTGATGCGCTGGTCCGGCGCCAGGGTGCGCGCCTGGGCGATGTCCTCGCCGGTGAACACCAGGCGGGCCATGGACGGGCTGAGGTGGATGCGCTGCTTGAGCTCGACGTTGATTACCCGGTAGCCCCGGGGTTGCTGGGCGCCGGCGCCTACCAGCTTGCGCAAGCCATTTGCCAGTGAGCTGGCCAGTGAAGTGGCGGAGGACATGATCGCGACCTTATTAAAGAGAAGGTCCTGATTTGACGAGCCGCACGCCCTGGAATTTACCGATCGCAGCGGCGCCGCAGTGCTGCGCCCACGGTTAATTTTTCCCCTGGCCCATCCGTTTCGTAGGGATAGCCGAGCCAACGCTCGATACCCAACATGTACGGATGAACCCAGATGAACGCTGAAAAGTCCCTGAAACTTGCTCGCCGGTTTATCGAGCTGCCGCTGGAGAAGCGGCGGTTGTTCCTCGACGGACTGCGAGCTGAATACATCGACTTTTCGCTGTTTCCGATCCCCGCCGACGTGGTGGTCGAGGACCGCCACGCGCTGTCCTACGCCCAGCGGCGCATGTGGTTCCTCTGGCAGCTGGATCCGCAGAGCGGCGCCTACAACCTGCCCGGGGCGGTGCGCCTCACCGGCGCGTTGAATCGCTCGGCGCTGGAGCAGGCCTTTGCCAGCCTTGTCGCCCGTCACGAAACCCTGCGCACGGTGTTCAAGCGTCATGCCGACGACCGCCTGGAGCAGGCGCCTGCGGATATTTCTCTGCCTGTGGAGTTCCTGGATCTGAGTGATATCGATGCACCTGGGCGCGAGCAGGCCGTCGCGGCCGAGGCCCAGCGCCAGTCGCTGCTGCCGTTCGATCTGGGCAGCGGGCCGCTGCTGCGGGTCAAGCTGCTCAAGCTCGGCACCGAGGAGCACGTACTGCTGCTGACCCTGCACCACATCGTCTCTGATGGCTGGTCGATGAACGTGCTGATCGACGAGTTCATCCGCTGCTACGACGCCTTCGAACGAGGTGAGACACCGCGACTGCCGCCGCTGCCGATCCAGTACCGCGACTATGCCCTGTGGCAGCGTCGCTGGCTGGAGGCCGGTGAGCAGGCGCGGCAGCTTGAATACTGGCAGGCCCGCCTGGGGGACGAGCATCCGGTGCTGGAACTGCCCATTGATCATCCGCGCCCGGCGATGCCCAGCTATCGCGGCACCCGTTATGACTTCGCGATAGAGCCGCAGTTGGCCGAACAGCTGCGGGCCCTGGCAAAACAGCACAATGTGACCCTGTTCATGCTGTTGCTCGGCGCCTTCAACGTGCTGCTGCACCGCTATACCGGCCAGGGTGATATCCGTGTCGGCGTACCCATTGCCAACCGCAATCGCGCGGAAGTCGAGGGGCTGATCGGCTTCTTCGTCAACACCCAGATACTGCGCACCGAGCTTGGCGGCCAGACCCGGGTCGGCGAGTTGTTGCAGGCGGTCAAGGAAGCCGCCCTGGGTGCCCAGGCCCACCAGGACCTGCCGTTCGAGCAATTGGTGGAAGCCTTCAAGCTGGAGCGCAGCCTGAGCCATACGCCGCTGTTCCAGGTGATGTACAACCATCAGCCGCAAGTGGCGGACATCAGTACCGTGCAGACCGCCTCCGGGCTGGAGCTGGGGGTAGTGGAATGGCAGAGCCGCACTACCCAGTTCGACCTGACCCTGGACACCTACGAAAAGTCCGGCAAGCTGCATGCTGCCCTGACCTATGCCAGCGACTTGTTCGACGCCGCCACCATCGCCCGCATGGCGCGCCATTGGACCGCGTTGCTGCAAGGCATGCTGGGCGATGCTGAACAGCGCATTGGCGAGTTGCCGCTGCTCGATGCCGAGGAGCAGCAAACCCTGGTGCACGAGTGGAATGCCACCCGGGTCGCTTACCCCACCGGGCAGTGCATGCACCAACTGATCGAAGCCCAGGCCCGGCGCACCCCCGAGGCCTGCGCCCTGGTGTTCGGCGAACGGCAACTGAGCTATGGCGAACTGGATGCCCGGGCCAACCAGTTGGCACGTCTGCTGCGTGAACAGGGCGTGACGGCGGATGGGCTGGTGGGGATCTGCATCGAGCGCTCCATCGAGATGGTCGTGGGCCTGCTGGCGATCCACAAGGCCGGTGGCGCCTATGTGCCGCTGGACCCGGAATACCCCCAGGACCGCTTGGCCTACATGATCGAGGACAGCGGCATCCGCCTGCTGCTGACCCAGAGTTCGCTGGTACCGTTGCTGGCGGTTCCTGGTACTCAGGCCCAGGGGCTCAAGGTCATCACCCTGGACCAGGAGCAGGACTGGCTGGATGCCTATAGCGACAGCCCGTTGCAACTGCCGCTCGATCCGCTGAACCTGGCGTACGTGATCTACACCTCGGGTTCCACCGGCAAGCCCAAGGGCGCCGGCAACAGCCATGCGGCGCTGGTCAACCGCCTGTGCTGGATGCAACAGGCCTATGGCCTGGACGCCAGCGACGCGGTGTTGCAGAAAACCCCGTTCAGCTTCGATGTCTCGGTGTGGGAGTTCTTCTGGCCGCTGATGACCGGCGCCCGTCTAGTGGTGGCCGCCCCGGGCGCCCATCGTGAGCCGGAGCGGCTGATCCAGACCATCACCGAGCAGCAGATCAGTACCCTGCATTTTGTGCCGTCGATGCTCCAGGCGTTTATCCACGACAGTGGCGTGAGCGCCTGCACCAGCCTCAAGCGCATTGTCTGCAGCGGCGAGGCGCTGCCCCTGGATGCCCAGCAGCAGGTGTTTGCCCGACTGCCGAACGCTGGCTTGTACAACCTCTATGGCCCGACCGAAGCGGCGATCGACGTCACCCATTGGACCTGCGTCGATGAGGGCGCCAGCAGCGTGCCCATCGGCCGGCCGATCGCCAACCTGCGCACCCATGTACTGGATGCGCAGCTACAGCCGGTTCCGGCGGGTGTCGCTGGCGAGCTGTATCTGGGAGGCATTGGTCTGGCGCGCTGCTACCACCGACGTCCGGCGCTGACTGCCGAGCGCTTTGTGCCTTGCCCTTTTCATCAGGGCGCGCGGCTGTACCGCACCGGTGACCGAGTGCGCCAGCGTGCTGACGGCGTGATCGAGTACCTGGGGCGTCTGGACCATCAGGTCAAGCTGCGCGGACTGCGTATAGAACTGGGTGAAATCGAGGCCCGGCTGATGCAGCACCCCGGTGTACGCGAGGCTGTGGTGCTGGTGCAGAACGCCAAGCACCTGGTGGCGTATCTGGTGCTACAAGAGGCAGGGCTTGCCGAGGCGTGGCGCGATGAGCTCAAGGCTTGGCTGGCCGGCAGCTTGCCAGAGTACATGGTGCCCCATCATCTGCTGGCCCTGGAGCGCCTGCCGGTGACCGCCAATGGCAAGCTCGACCGCAGAGCCTTGCCGCTGCCAGAGGCGGCACAGCAGCTGACCTACGTGGCTCCGGAAAACACCATGCAGAAGGCCTTGGCTGGGGTCTGGCGCGATGTCCTGGGGCTGGACCAGGTGGGCCTGGACGACAACTTCTTCGAGCTTGGCGGTGATTCGATCATCTCGATTCAGGTGGTCAGCCGCGCCCGTCAGGCCGGGATTCGCCTGGCCCCCCGGGACCTGTTCCAGTACCAGAGCGTGCGTAGTCTGGCTCAGGTTGCGGTCCTGGACGATCTGCCGCAGATCGACCAGGGGCCGGTGGCCGGCGAGGTCCCGTTGACCCCGGTACAGCACTGGTTCCTGGCCCAGGAGGTGCCTCGACCCGGGCACTGGAACCAGTCGTTGCTGCTCGATCCGCGCCAGCACCTGCAGCCGCAGCTGCTGCAGGCGGCGCTGCTGCACCTCGTCAATCATCACGATGCATTGCGCCTGCGTTTTGCTTTCTCGCCGCCTGGCTGGCAGCAGGCGTACGCCGAGCCCGCTGGCCATTTCGACCTGTGGCAGCGCCGGGTAGCGGATGATCAGGCTCTGGCGGCGTTGTGCGATGAGGCCCAGCGCAGCCTGGACCTACAGGCTGGCCCCCTGATGCGCGCAGTTCTGCTTGCGCACGAGTCCGGCCGCCAGCAACTGCTGTTGGTGATCCACCACTTGGTGGTGGATGGCGTGTCCTGGCGTGTGCTACTGGAAGACCTGCAACAGGTCTACCGGCAGTTGGCAGAGGCTCGGCCACTGCAACTGCCGCCCAAGACCAGCGCCTATCAGGCATGGGCTCGCCGTCTGCAGGAACATGCGCCACAGTGTGAGGCCGAGCTGCCCTACTGGCTGGCGCAGCACACCGGGGCGGTCGATCTGCCCTGCGACAACCCCGCGGGCGGTTTGCAGAACCGGCATGGGCGCAAGATCGAGTCGCGATTGCCGACGGGCTTGACCCAGCAACTGCTGCAACAGGCCGCGAGCGCCTATCGCACCCAGGTCAACGACCTGCTGTTGACCGCCCTGGCTCGCGTATTGTGCCGCTGGACCGGACAGCCTTCGGCGCTGATCCAGCTGGAGGGGCATGGGCGTGAGGACCTGTTTGATGAACTGGACCTGACCCGCACCCTGGGCTGGTTCACCAGCCTGTACCCGGTGCGCTTGCAGCCTGCAGAGCAGGTCGGAACCGCGATCAAGGGCATCAAGGAACAATTGCGCGCGATTCCCGGCAAAGGGCTGGGCTACGGCTTGCTGCGCTACCTGGGCAGTCCGGCCCAGCGTCAGGCCCTGGCGTCTTTGCCGGAGCCGCGGATCACCTTCAACTACCTGGGCCAGTTCGATCGCCAGTTCGACGAGCAGGCGCTATGGACACCGGCCCGCCAGAGCTGCGGCCAGGCCCAGGACCCACAGGCTCCTCTGGCCAACTGGCTGACCCTGGAGGGGCAGGTCTTTGGTGGCGAATTGGCTTTGCAATGGGGCTACAGCCAGGAGATGTTCAGCGACGCCAGTGTACAGCGGCTGGCTGATGACTACCTTGCCGAGCTGCATTCGCTGATCGAGCACTGCTGCGGCCTGGCCCAGGCCCAGGCTACGCCCTCGGACTTCCCGCTGGCGCGGATTTCCCAGCAGCAGCTCGACGAGCTGCCGGTGCCCGCGGCCGCGATCGAGGACCTTTACCCGCTGACGCCAATGCAGCAGGGCATGCTCTTTCATACCCTCTACGAACCCCAGGAGCAGGCGTACATCAACCAGTTGCGCCTGGACATCCAGGGCCTTGATCCGCAGCGCTTTGCCGATGCCTGGCAGGGCGCGCTGGACCGCCACCCGATCCTGCGCAGCAGCGTGCACTGGGAAGGGCTGGACACGGCTCATCAATTGGTCAGAAGCCAGGTCAAGGTACCGTTGCAGATACTGCAGGCGGCCCCGGTGGA
Organism: Pseudomonas sp. MWU349; assembly: GCF_017947325.1. Lineage (NCBI taxonomy): Bacteria > Pseudomonadati > Pseudomonadota > Gammaproteobacteria > Pseudomonadales > Pseudomonadaceae > Pseudomonas > Pseudomonas sp. MWU349. The sequence goes on from NZ_JAFEVP010000001.1 coordinate 58,605, forward strand.
TCTCGACCTGTTGGCCGAGCAGCAGCGCCGCCAAGGATTCGAGCTGCACCGGGCGCCGCTGCTACGCCTGTTGCTGGTGCCACTTGGAGATAACAGCTGGCACCTGATCTACACCTGCCATCACCTGCTGTTGGATGGCTGGAGCAACGCCAGCCTGCTGGCCGAAGTGATCCAGTTGTACGCCGGCGCGCAGTTGCCGGTTGCCCCGGGTCGCTATCGTGACTATCTGGGCTGGTTGCACAAGCAGCCGGCCCAGGCTGCGCAACAGTTCTGGAGCCAGCGGCTGCAAACGATGGACTCGCCGACCTTGCTGGCCGATGCGGTACGCAAGCCGGTATCGGGCAGTGGCCATGGACAGCACCTGGAAGGGTTCGATCAAGCCATGACGCAGCGCCTGGCAAGCTTCGCCCGGCAGCAGAAGGTCACCCTCAACACCTTGCTGCAGGCCGCCTGGGCGTTGTTGCTGCAGCGTTACTGCGCGCAGCGGTGCGTGATCTTCGGGGCCACCGTGGCGGGGCGTTCGGCGCCGCTACCGGGTATCGAACAGCAGTTGGGGCTGTTCATCAACACCTTGCCGATCATTTGCCAGCCCCGCTCGGAGTGCAGCGTGGGGCAATGGCTGGAGCAGATGCAGGAAATCAATCTGGGCCTGCGCGAATACGAGCATGTGCCGCTTTACGAGGTCCAGGGCTGGGCCGGGCAGCAAGGCACGCCGTTGTTCGACAGTCTGTTGGTGTTCGAGAACTTTCCGGTCGCCCAGGCGCTGAAGGAGGGGGCGCCAGCAGGTCTGAAGTTTTCCGGCCTGGCCAACCACGAACAGACCAGCTACCCGCTGACCCTGGGCATCGAGTTGGGCGAGCACCTGAGCCTGGACTTCAGCTATGAGCGCAGTCGTTTCAGTGCCGATCAGGTCCAGGGCTTTTGTGCCCAGTTGCGGCATTTGCTGGAGCAGTTCATGGATGATCCCGGCACGGCGCTGGGGGCGCTGCAATTGCTCACCGAGCCGGTACGCCAGGACCTGCTGCAGCGCAGCGAAATGGGCGAGCTGATGGGCTCGCAGGCCTTGCTGGTGCACCAGAGGATCGCGGCGCAGGCTGCGGCCACGCCCGAGGCGCTGGCACTGGTGGTCGATGCCGAACGTCTGGACTACGGACAGTTGAACGCCCAGGCCAACCGCCTGGCTCATTGCCTGCAGGCCCAGGGGATTGGCCCGGGGGATCGGGTCGGCCTGGCGCTCAAGCGCGGGCCGCAACTGATCGTCAGCTTGTTGGCAGTGCTCAAGAGTGGCGCGGCCTATGTGCCGCTGGACCCGCAATACCCGCAAGAGCGCCTGGCGTTCATGATCGCCGACAGCCGCCTGAGCCTGCTGCTCAGCGATACCGGTTCCTGGGCCGCGAATCTGTTGCCCGACAGCGTGTTGCACTGGGACCTGCCGAGCCTTGCGCAACGATTGAGCCAGTGCTCTAGCGCCGATCCGCAGAACAGGGCCTGCCCGCAAGACCTGGCCTACGTGATCTACACCTCGGGCTCCACCGGGGTCCCCAAGGGCGTGGCCATCGATCACCGGGCCTTGTCGGCGTTCTGCGAGGCAGTGGCGGATTACTCGGCGCTCACCGCCACCGACAAGGTGCTGCAATTCGCCACCTTCAGCTTCGACGGTTTCGTCGAGCAGTGTTACCCGGCCCTGTGCCTCGGCGCGGCCCTGGTAATGCGCGGTGACGAGCCCTGGGCTGTGGAGCAGCTGGCTGCGGTGATCGTCAGCCAGGGCGTGACCCTGGCCGACCTGCCGGCGGCTTACTGGCACTTGCTGGCCAAGCAATGCATGGCTGACGGTATCCGCAGCCTGGGGCGCCTGCGCCAAGTGCATGTTGGCGGCGAGGCGATGTCGGTGGAGGGCTTGCGCCTGTGGCACGCCGCAGGCCTCGGGGCCGTGCGCCTACTCAATACCTACGGCCCGACCGAGGCCACGGTGGTCTCCAGTGTCCACGACTGCCGGGAACAGGATGCCAGCGAGGTCTACGGCATCCCGATCGGCCAGCCGATCATCGGCCGCGCCCTGCGGATCATCGATGGCGATGCCAATCTGCTGCCCGAAGGCGGCACCGGCGAGCTGTGCATTGGTTCTGCGTCGAGCCTGGCCCAGGGCTATTTCGATCGCCCCGGGCTGACCGCCGAACGCTTCATCCCCGACCCCTTTGCCCGTCAGCCCGGCGCCCGGCTGTATCGCAGTGGCGACTTGGCGCGTTACAACCCACAAGGGGCGATCGAGTACATCGGCCGCATCGATCATCAGGTGAAGATCCGCGGCTTCCGCATCGAACTGGGGGAAATCGAGGCGCGCCTGTCGGCTCGGCCGGATGTGCGTGAGGCGGTGGTGTTGGCCGTGCCGGCCAACAACGGTATGCAACTGGTGGCCTATGTGGTGCCCTCTGCGTTGCCTGGAGATACCAACGACGGCCTGGGCGATGCTCAGGCACAGGCCGAGCGTTGCGCGCTGATCAAGGCCGGGCTCAAGGAAAAGCTGCCGGATTACATGTTGCCGAACCACGTTCTGCTGTTGCCGCGCCTGCCGCTCAATCCGAACGGCAAACTGGACCGCAAGGCCTTGCCCAAGCCTGATTTGAGTGCCCTGCAACAAGCGTATGTGGCCCCCCGCAGCAAGCTGCAGCAACAAGTGGCGGCGATCTGGCAGAAGGTGCTTGAGGTTGAGCAAGTCGGCTTGCAGGACAACTTCTTCGCTTTGGGCGGGCATTCGCTGCTGGCCACTCAGGTCATCAGCCGGGTGCGGCATGAACTGGGCTTGCAGGCCGCGCTGCGGACCTTGTTCGACGCGCCGGAACTGCAGGCCTTTGTCGCCGCCCTGAGCGCCGGCGATGTTCCAGCATCGGCTCCGGCCCTGCTGCGGGTGGATGACTCGCGACCGCAGCCGTTGTCTTTTGCCCAGCAGCGCTTGTGGTTCCTCTGGCAGTTGGAGCCGCAGAGTTCGATGTACAACATTGCCCGGGCCCTGGAGCTGCGTGGAGAGCTGGATATCGGCGCGGTGCGGCAGGCTTTTGATTCGCTGATGCAGCGGCATTCGGTATTGCGCACTACCTACAGCGAGGTCGAAGGCGAGAGCTGGCAGCACGTCCATCGCTACCTGCCGCTGTCGTTCGCGTTCGATGACCTGTGCGCCTTGCCATTGGCCGAGCGCGAAGCCACGGCCCAACGGCATCTGCAGCAACAGGCCGGGGAGCCTTTTGACCTGATCGCCGGTCCGCCGATGCGTGTACGCCTGCTGCGGCTGGAGCCGCAACGCTACCTGCTGCTCATGACTGTGCATCACATCGTCGCCGACCATTGGTCGTTCGGCATTCTGCCGGCCGAGTTCGTGAGCCTGTACCAGGCTCATCGAACCGCCATTGCCAGTCCGTTGCCGGAGCCGGCCCTGCAATACGTGGATTTCGCCGTTTGGCAGCGCAAATGGCTCGAAGGCGGTGAACTGCAGCGCCAGCTCGATTACTGGCGTGAAGTCCTGGGCGATGACCATCACCTTACGCGCTTGCCCGCCAGTGCCACGGTGCAGCCCGGGCAGGCGCCTTCACCCTTGTGCGATCTCCATGAGTTCCATTTTTCGGCTGCCCAGAGTGAGGCGCTGCGCACCTTTGCCAGTGCCCAGGGCGTGACTCTGTACATGCTGTTGCTGGCAGGTTTTGCCTTGGTGGTGGGCCAGCGCAGTGACAGTTCACGGGTTCGTCTGGGGACCGATATCGCCAACCGCAATCACGCTGGCGTTGAAGATCTGGTGGGCTTCTTCGTTAACCAACTGGTATTGCAGATAAGTGTCGAGGAACAGCAGTGCGTCAGCGATTTGCTGCAGGTGACACGGAGTACGGTGATCGGTGCCTCGGATCACCAGGACCTGCCTTTCGAGCGCCTGGTGGAGGCGCTGCGGGTGGTCCGGCGCGCCGGTCGTTCGCCGTTGTTCAGCATCAAGTTCATCTATCAGGAAAGCCTTGACCAGCCGTTGTCGATCGACGGCCTGGACGTGCAGCCGGTGGCTGCCGGCAGGGCCGCGGCGGAGCTGGACCTGGTGGCCGAGTTCGTCAATGCGCCACAGGGCATCTACCTCGGCCTGAAATGCGATGCAGGGCTCTATACCGCGCCAGACATGGCGTGCCTGTTCGAGCAGTTGCAGGCGGTGTTCGAGCTGATGGTGGTCGATACCCAGGCGCCGTTGGCGGCGTTGCTGAGCAAGGCACGGGATATCCAATACCTGCGTGAGCGGGACCAGTTGCAGCAGCGCCAGGCCTTGCTCAAGCAACAGCACCCGATCCAGCGCCGCCGTCCAGGGCGCGTGCCGGTCGAGTGAAGCCAGTTATTGAAGAGTCATGCAGGCGCGTGCGATCGCCGCGCCTGATACCGCGAATCGGAGGTGGGTAATGTCGAAATTCGAGTCTCAAGCCATACCGGCATTGGGCAAAGGACGGCGCAAGAGCTTGAGCCTGGACCAATCCAGCCTGGTGACGTTCACGCCGCTGTTCGAGAACAGTTCGATTCCTCTGTTATGTACGCCGAACGTTCCCGGCGTGGGCCTGGCGCAGTGGGCGGGGGAAAACCGTGAGCTGCTCCAGGAAAAGCTCGATCGGCACGCGACGTTGTTGTTCCGCGGTTTCGCGGTGCAGGACATCAACGAATTCAACCAGTGCGTCGATTCGATTTCCGGTGGTGCCCTGGAGTACCTGTTCCGGGCTTCGCCGCGGACCCAGATCACCAAGAAGCTGAATGTCTACAGCTCCACCGACTACCCGGCCGTGGAAAAGATCTTCCCCCATAACGAGCACTCCTATTCCCCGGTATTTCCACTGCATCTGTATTTCTACTGCGATGTGCCATCGACCACCGGCGGCGAGACGCCATTCGGCGACACCCGGCATTTGCTGGCACGAATCGATCCGCAAGTGCGCGAGGAATTCCAGCGCAAGCGCGTGCTCTATGTGCGCAACTACGGTGATGGCATGGGGCTGCCCTGGCAGACCGTGTTTCAGACCGAAGACCGCGCCGAGGTCGAGGCCTATTGCGCGAAGATCGGAGTGGCCCCGGAGTGGAAATCCGGCAACCGCTTGCGCACTCGGCAACAGGGCCCGGCCATGGTCCGGCATCCACGTACGGGGGAGAGCGTGTGGTTCAACCACGCGACTTTCTTCAATGCCCTGACCCTGCCAGAAAGCATCCGCGACAGCCTGCTGGCGGAGTTCGCGCCCGAGGACCTGCCGCAAAACACCTTCTTTGGCGATGGCAGCCCGATCCCCGATGACTACATCACCCATCTGCAACAGCTCTATCGCGAGGTGATGGTGGAGTTTCCCTGGGAGAAGGGCGACGTCGTGATGCTCGACAACATCCTCACCCTGCATGCCCGCAACGAATATTCAGGCCCGCGCAAAATACTCACAGCCATGGCCGTCCCGCTGAAAAGCATCGACGTGGCCATTGGTTAAGGACATCAGCATGACCGACTTTTCCCCAGTAGAGACTTTTCAGATTTCGGCCCAGCAGGCCGCGATTCTTTCCCAGCAGCAGTACCTTGGCCACCCCCTGGCTGCCCAGGCGATCTTGTCTTTCGACACGCCTCCCGAGCGCGCAGTGTTGGAAGCCGCGCTAGGCGAACTGTGCCAGCGCCACGAAATTCTGCGCACGAGCTACCGCCAGATGCCCGGGTTCAAGCAGCCGGTGCAGGACATCGCCGCGCAGGTCCGTATGCGCCTGTCGATGGAGCCGGGGCGTAGCCTGCAACAAGCCCGTGCCGAGGATCGCCTGGCCCTGGCCGAAGTGCCCCTGGTGGCATCGCTGCTGGATCGTCAGTTGCTGATCAGCGTGGCCTTGGCCAGTTGTGACCGGCAGGCTCTGGCATTGCTGGTGACCGAACTGCAGCAGCTCTGTGCGGGGGTGCAGTTGCCACCGTTCGACAGCCTGCAGTACGCCGATTACGCCGCGTGGCAGGGCGAGCTGGGAGAGGAGGCAATCGGGCGCGAGGGCCTGCAATTCTGGCGCACCCTGTATGCCGAGCAGCCTAAGGGCGTGCGCCTGCCCTTCGAGCGGCGGCTGGATTTCGCCCCGCAGTTGCAGGAATGCCGCCTGGACACCGATCTGGCGCCGGCATTGCGCCAACTGGCCAGTGCGGCCGAGCTGAGTGTCGAGGACAGCCTGCTGTTCCTCTGGGCCGGTTTTCTCGCCGGGTTGAGCCAGCGGGACTCGCTGCTGGTGGCCCTGACCGTCGACGCTCGCAGCGATCAGTTGCAGCAGACCCTGGGGCATTTCAGCCGGCGACTGCCGGTGGCCGTCACGTTGCAGCCTCAAGCCACACTGCAGGACAACCTGCAGGCGTTCCGTCATCAGCTGGACCTGAGCCGTTCCTGGCAGGATTGCCTGAACGAGTTGGAGGTGTTCGGCGCCGAGGAGCCACGCCCCCTGGACCTGGGTTGCTCCTACAGCGAAGGCGCCGAGGCGCAGGCGTTGTTCCTCGATCAAGCGTACTTCGAGAAGCTGCACCTGCAGGCCCGGGCCGAGGCCGACCAACTGTCGCTGCAACTGAGCTGGCAGCCCGATCTGCTGCCTGACGGCCTGCCTGAAGCCTGGCTTGAACAATTCGCCCAGTGGCTCAAAGCGGCCGCTGCGGACAGCAGCCTGAGCCTTGAGCAATTGCCGTTGGTCAGCGCTGATCAGGCGCAGCGCCTGTTGCAGGATTTCGATCGCAGCGCGGACCTGAGCGCCGCCGATGCACCACTGCTGCACCAGCTGTTCGAAGAGGCGGCCCGGGCCTATCCCCAGCGTGCCGCGATCCATGTCGATGGCCGGGAAATCACTTACGCCGAACTCGACCGTCAGGCCAATCAGCTGGCCCACGCCTTGCGCGAGCAAGGGGTCGCCAGCGACGCCATCGTTGGCGTGTATGGCGCGCGTTCCATCGAGATCGTGGTGGCCCTGCTGGGGATTCTCAAGGCCGGTGGCGCCTACCTGCCGCTGGATCCGGCCTATCCCAGCGAGCGCCTGTCCTTCATGCTCGAAGACGCGGCGGTGCGCTGCCTGATCAGCCTGCAGCCCTTGCACCCGGACCTCGTCCTGGCGGCCGACCTGCCCCAGATCAGCCTGGACCCGCAGCTGTTGAGCGGCAACGCCCAAGCGCTGCAGAGCGGCAGCACTGGCGATAACCTGGCGTATGTCATCTACACCTCGGGTTCCACCGGCAAGCCCAAGGGCGTGATGGTGTCCCATGCCAATGCCAGCACCTCGACCCTGGCCCGGGGCTCGTTCTACCAGGCGCCCCTGAAGCGTTTCCTGATGCTGTCCTCGTTCTCCTTCGACAGTTCCGTGGCGGGGATTTTCTGGACCCTGAGCCAGGGCGCTACCTTGTACCTGCCTAGCGAAGAGCAGCACAAGGACCCGCAGCAGGTCGCCGAACTCATCTGTGCGCAACAGATTTCGCACTTCCTGGCCCTGCCGTCGTTCTACGCGCAGATCCTCGAAGCCCTGCAGCAACCGCAACTGCGCTGCGTAATCGTGGCCGGCGAGGCTTGTCCGGTGGAGCTGGCTCTGCGGCACCGAGAGTTGCTGCCCGGGACCTTGCTGGTCAATGAATATGGCCCTTCGGAAAGTGCTGTCTGGTGTTCGGCCTTCGCCGTGGCGCAGGCGCCTTTGGATGAGCGTGTGGCCATTGGTGGCGCCATCGCCGGTACGCGCCTGCGGGTGCTGGATGAAGAGGCCGGGCTGGCCGGTATCGGTCGCGAGGGCGAGTTGTTCATCGGTGGCCCGGGCCTGGCCCGTGGTTACCTCAAGCGTCCGGCCCTGACTGCCAGCCGCTTCCTCCCGGACCCGTTCGCCACTACGCCGGGCGCTCGTCTGTATCGTACCGGGGACCGGGTCAGCAGCCTGCCCCAAGGGGAACTCGATTATCTCGGACGGATCGACTTCCAACTGAAGATCCGCGGCTTCCGCATTGAGCTGGGTGAAATCGAGAGCCTGCTGGGACAAGCCGCCAATGTGCGCGAAGCCGCTGTAGTGGCGCGGGACACGGCCGCCGGCAAACAGTTGGTGGCGTATGTGGTGCTGGCCCGGGCCGACGATCGCGAGGCCCAGGAACAGGCATTGCTGGCCCAACTGCGCGAACAATTGCCCGAGTACATGGTGCCGTCTTTCCTCAGTGTCCTGGAGCGTTTCCCGCTGACCCCCAACGGCAAGCTGGATCGCAATGCCCTCAGCGCCTTGGAGTTGCAAGGCAGCGCCTACGTGGCGCCGCGCAACGAGCTGGAGGCCACCCTGACCGCCATCTGGCAAGAGGCTCTGCAACTGGAACGGGTGGGTGTGCATGACAACTTCTTCGCCCTGGGCGGCCACTCGCTGCTGGCCACGCGCATTCGCTCCAAGGTTCAGAGCGAGCTCAACCTGTCCTTGCCGCTGCGGGTGTTCTTCGAAGGCGAGACGGTGGAACTGCTGGCCAGGCAGGTCGAGCTGCATCGTGATTCCGGGGTGACAGGGGACAAGGTCGATGCCTTGGAAGCCCTGTTTGCGGAGGCCCAGGAGTGATGAATCCGTTACCCGAGCGCATGCTGGCGCTGTCCAAGCGGTTCGCCGCGTTCAGCCCCCAGGAGCGTAGCGCCTTGCAGCGCAAGATGATCGCGCAGGGGCTGTCCCTGGACCTGTTGCCGATCCCTGGGCGCAGTGAGGCCCAGACGCTGATGTGCGCTTCCTATGCACAGCAGCGCCTGTGGTTTCTCTGGCAACTGGAACCGACCTCCAGCGCCTATAACCAATTGGCGGTGCTGCGCTTGCAGGGCGACCTGCAGGACGCTGATCTGCAACGCAGTATCCAGTACCTGATCGATCGCCATGAAGTGCTGCGCAGCACCTTCAGCCTGCACGGCCAGCAAGTGATGCAGGTGATTCATCCCCAGCGTGAATTCCTCCTGCAACGCCTGGATTACAGCCACCTTGAGGACGCCGGCCCGCAGGTGTCCGAACAGGTGGCGGAGCAGGGCGAACACCCCTTCGATTTGGGGCACGATCTGCTGTTGCGGGCGACCCTGATCAAGCTCGGGCCCCAGGAGCATGTGCTGCTGTTCTGCACCCATCACATCATCAGTGATGCCTGGTCGCTGCCGATCCTGGTGGGCGAGGTGACCCGCGCCTATGAGCACTGGCGCCAATACCAGCGTGCGCCGGAGCTGGCGCCGCTGGCGGTGCAGTACGCCGATTTCGCCGTTTGGCAGCGCCTGTGGCTGGAAGCCGGTGAAGCCGAGCGGCAGTTGCAGTACTGGCGCGAGCGCCTGGGCAGTGAACCCTTGACCCTGGAACTGCCCCTGGACCGTCCGCGGCCGCCCGTGCGCAGTGCCCGGGGCGGACGTCACACCCTGGTCTTCGAGCAGGATCTGGACCGTGGTTTGCGGGAACTGGCCGCGAGTGCCGGCTGCACGCTGTTCATGGTGCTGCTGGCCTCCCTGCAGGTGCTGCTGCAGCGCTACAGCGGTGCCCGCAGCATTCGCGTGGGCACGCCTGTGGCCAACCGCACCCGGGCTGAAGTCGAGGGGCTGATCGGCTTTTTCGTCAACACCCAGGTGTTGCAGGCCGAGATCGACCCGCAGCAGTCATTCAGCGCCTTGCTGGCCCAGGTCAAGACCCGGGTGCTGGAGGCCCAGGCTCATCAGGATTTGCCGTTCGAGCAACTGGTCGATGCGCTGCAGCCTGAGCGCAGCTTGAACCAGAGCCCGTTGTTCCAGGTGCTGTATAACCACCTGGCGGGGGACAACGAAGGGGCGCGGGTGGAGATTCCAGGGCTGCGAATCGAGGCCCTGGCCAGCGACAGCGAATCCGTGCGGTTCGACCTGACCTTCAATACCCATGAAGAAGGCGGGCGTCTGCATGGGGCGCTGGTCTACGCCAGTGACCTGTTCGATCCGCAGACCATCGAGCAGATGGCCCGGCATTGGCACAACCTGTTGCAAGCTGTAGTTCGCGAGCCGCAGCGTCGCCTGGGCGAACTGCCCATGCTGGATGCGGCGGAGCGCGAACAGATATTGGAACACTGGAATGTCGGCACCGCCTTCGAGCGTCCACCCTTGTCGGTACCGGCCTGCGTCGAGGCGCATGCAATGCGCAGCCCGGATGCGCTGGCCGTGGTCTGCGCCGGGCGGCAACTGACGTATCAACAGCTCAACGCGCAGGCCAATCGTCTGGCCCGTCAGCTGCGTGGGCGCGGCGTGGGGCCGGATGTGCTGGTGGGTATCGCCGCGCATCGTTCGATCGAGATGATCGTGGGCCTGCTGGCGGTGCTCAAGGCTGGCGGCGCCTACGTGCCTCTGGACCCCGAATACCCGCAGGAACGCCTCAACGGCATGATCGAGGACAGCGGCATTACCCAGTTGCTGGCCCAAGAGCAGTTGATCGCGCGTTTTGCCGATCTTCCCGGGCTCTGTGTCGAGCCCCTCGAGGATTCGCCGGTGCGCCAGGCCCTGAGTGCCGACAACCTCGACCCGCTTACGGCCCCCGGGCACCTGGCGTATGTGATCTTCACCTCCGGCTCTACGGGCCGGGCCAAGGGGGTGACCATCAGCCACGGCGCCCTGGCCAACTACGTGGCGGCCATTCACCAGCGCCTGCCGCTGGCGTCGGCCCGCAGCATGGCGCTGGTGTCCACGCCGGCGGCGGACCTTGGGCACACGGTGCTGTTCGGTGCCCTGTGTGGCGGCCAGGCGTTGCATGTGATCAGCGCCGATCTGGCGGTGGACGGTGCGGGCCTGGGCCAGTACCTGCAACAGCAGCAGATCGATGTGTTGAAGATTGTCCCTTCGCACCTGGCGGCCCTGCTGGGCGAGGACAACGCTGCGGTGCTGCCTCGTCAATGCCTGGTATTGGGTGGCGAAGCCTGCCCGGTGAGCCTGGTGGAGCGCATCCAGCGCCTGGCGCCGCAGTGCCGGATCGTCAACCACTACGGGCCGACTGAAAGCACCGTGGGCGCCCTGACCCAGGCCGTGGACGGTGACTGGTCCCAGGCCGCGTCGATTCCCATGGGCCGGCCGCTGACCAATGTCCGTGCCTATGTGCTGGACAGCGAAGGCCAGCCGGCGGCCATCGGTAGCCTGGGCGAACTGTATCTGGCCGGTGCCGGGCTGGCCCGTGATTACCATCGGCGCCCCGAGCTGACCGCTGCGAGCTTCATCCCCGATCCTTTCGACCTGCAGGGCGGCGCCCGGCTGTACCGCACTGGCGATCAGGTGCGCTACCGCCGCGACGGCAGCATCGAGTTCTGTGGCCGCATCGACCAGCAGATCAAGATTCGTGGCTTCCGGGTCGAGCCGGGAGAAATCCAGGCCTGCCTGCATAGCCATCCCTGGGTTCGCGAGTGTGCGGTACTGGCGCTGGATGGCCCTCAGGGCAAGCAACTGGTGGCCTATCTGGTATGTCAGCCTGGGCTCGACCCGGAGCACTGCAAGGACGTCCTCAAGCAGCACATGAAGGCCCACCTGTCGGCCCATCAGGTTCCCAGCCATCTGCTGTTGCTGCCGGCGCTCCCCCTTAGCCCCAACGGCAAGCTCGATCGCCAGGCCCTGCCGCGCCCTGAGCAGGGTCCTGCGCAGGATCTCTACCGTGCGCCACACAACCCCGTGCAGCAGACCCTGGTGGATATCTGGCAGGAGGTCCTGAACCAGCCGCGGATCGGTATCAACGATAATTTCTTCGAACTGGGTGGCGACTCGATCATTGCCATCCAGATGGTCAGCCGGGCCCGTCAGGCTGGCTTGCAGATTTCCTCCAGGGACGTATTCCGTTGTCAGAGCATTCTTGAACTGGCGGCGGTGGCCAAGCAGGGCACGGCCTTGCGCATCGATCAGGGACCGGTGCGTGGCACGATGCCGCTGACGCCGATCCAGCAGGTGTTCTTTGCCAGCGACATTCCCCAGCGCCATCACTGGAATCAGTCGCTGCTGCTGACTCCGCGCGAGCCGCTGCAGGTACCGCTGTTGGAGCTAGCCCTGAACCAGCTGCAGGTGCAGCATGATGCGTTGCGCCTGAGGTATCGGCAGCACGCCGGCCTGTGGCAGGCCGAACATCTGGATCAAGCCGAACCAGTGCGCGTCTGGCAGCGGCGGGTAGCGGATGCCGGAGCGATCCAGGCCTTGGGGCAAGAGGCCCAGAGCAGCCTCGACCTGGAACAGGGGCCGTTGTTGCGCGCGGTGCTGATGGACCTGGCCGATGGCAGCCAACGCTTGCTGCTGGTTATCCATCACCTGGTGGTGGACGGGGTGTCCTGGCGGATTCTGCTTGAAGACCTGCAAAGCCTTTATCGGCAGTTGGCCGAGGGTGCAGCAGCGGTCCTGCCTTCCAAGACCAGTGCTTTCCAGGATTGGGCCGTGCACCTGCAAGACTGGGCGCAGCGCCTTGGGCACACCGACGAACTGGATTACTGGTGCCGACAACTGGAGCAGGCGCCTCAGGGCCTGCCTTTGGACTATCCCGCCGGGGCGAACCTGGCGTGTCATGGCACGGCGATCAATGCCCGACTGCCCCGGGAACTGACCACCCAGTTGTTGCAAGAAGCCCCCAAGGCCTACCGCACCCAGATCAATGACCTGTTGCTGGCCGCCCTGGCGCGAGTGATCTGCCGTTGGACCGGGCATTCGCAGATGCTGGTGCAGTTGGAAGGCCACGGACGCGAGGAGCTGTTTGCCGATGTCGACCTGTCGCGTTCGGTGGGTTGGTTCACCAGCCTCTATCCGTTGTGCCTGACTCCTGCGCAGCCACTCGCGGATTCGATCAAGGCGGTCAAGGAGGACTTGCGCCGGGTGCCGGCCAATGGTCTGGGTTATGGCGCGTTGCGTTACCTGGGAGAGGACGCGGCCCGCGAACGCTTGCAGGGGCTTGCGCAGCCGCGGATCACCTTCAACTACCTGGGGCAGTTCGACCAGAGCTTTGACTCGCAGTCACTTTTTGCGCCGGCCGCAGAAGCAGCCGGTGACGAACGTCACAACGAGGCGCCACTGAGTAACTGGTTGACGGTCAATAGCCAGGTCTATGGGGGCGAACTGTCCCTGAGCTGGACCTTCAGCGATCGGTTGTTCAAGCCGCAGACGGTTCAGCGCCTGGCTGATGATTACCTTCTGGAACTGCAGGCGCTGATCGAGCATTGCACCCTGGACACCTCGGCTGGTGTCTCGCCATCGGACTTTCCCCTGGCCGGGTTGAACCAGGCTCAGCTGGATGCGCTGCCGGTGGCTGCACGAACCATCGTCGACCTGTACCCCTTGTCGCCGATGCAGCAGGGCATGTTGTTCCACACCCTCTACGAGCAGGCCAGCGACGATTACGTCAATCAGGTCCGGGTGTCGGTGCAGGGCTTGGACCCGCAGCGTTTCCGTCGGGCCTGGGAGGATGCTCTGCAGGCCCATGACATTCTGCGCACCTCTTTTCACTGGCAAGCGGAGCTGGAGCAACCGGTGCAGATTGTCCAGCGTCAGCTGGCGCTGCCGTTCCGGGTGCTCGACTGGTCGGACGGGCAGGCCAGCGAGCCGGCCCTTGACGCGCTGGCCGGCGAAGAGCGCAGCCTGTGTGCGCATTTCGATCGTGCACCGCTGTTGCGCCTGTGCCTGGTGCAGACCACGGCCCAGGACTATCAACTGTTCTACACCAACCACCACATCCTGATGGATGGCTGGAGCAGTTCGCAGTTGATGAGCGAGGTCCTGCAACGCTACGCCGGGGTGGTGCCACAGCAGGCTCCGGGGCGTTATCGCGACTACATCCAGTGGCTGCAACGCCAGGATCTGGAGGCCTGTGAAGGTTTCTGGCGCGAGCAACTGGATCGCTTGGCGACCCCGACCCGCCTGGCGGGCAGCATTGCCCGGGAAAACCCTGGCACGGATTCCGGCCATGGTGAGTTCCACCATGACTGGACACAGCCGTGGACCGAGCGCCTGGTGGCCTTCGCCCGGCAGCAGAAAATCACCGCCAACACCCTGTTGCAGGCGGCCTGGCTCCTGCTGTTGCAGCGCTACACCGGACAGAGCACCGTGGCCTTTGGCGCGACGGTGGCGGGGCGTCCTTCGGAGCTGCCGGGGATCGAGCAGCAGATCGGTCTGTTCATCAATACCTTGCCGGTGATCGCCACCCCCGATGCGCAGATGACTGTGGCCCAGTGGCTGCAACAGGTTCAGGCGCAGAACCTGCAACTGCGCGAATACGAACATACGCCGCTCAACGATATCCAGCGCTGGGCCGGCAGCAGCGGTGACGCGCTGTTCGATACCCTGCTGGTCTTCGACAACTACCCGGTGGCCCAGGCCCTGGAGCAGGAGGAGGCTTCCAGCGTGCGTTTCGGTGCCGTGCACAGTCGTGAACGCACCAACTATCCGTTGTCGGTGGCGGTAGCGCTGGAGCAGCGCCTGAGCATCAGCTACGGCTATGCCCGGGAGGCCTTCAGCGCGGCGGTGATCGAGCGCCTCAACGGCCATCTGCTGCACCTGCTGGCGCAGTTGATCGATAACCCCCAGTTGCAACTGGGCGCCATCGAGCTGCTGACCCCGGCCGAGACGGCGAGCCAATGCGTAGCGCCCGTCGCGCCGGGGATCGAGCCGGCGGTACACGAGCGCATCGGTGCCCTCGCACAACGTTGGCCGGAGCGTCAGGCGGTGCTGTTTGCCGGGCAGCGCTTCACTTACGGAGAACTGGACCAGCGGGCCAACCGCCTGGCCCATGAACTGGTGGCCCGCGGGGTCGGGCAGGAGGTCCGGGTTGGCGTCGCATTGCCCCGGGGTGAAGGGCTGCTGGTGGCCTTGCTGGCGGTGCTCAAGGCCGGAGGAGCCTTCGTTCCGCTGGACCTGAGCTACCCGGCCGAGCGCCTCGCGTACCTCATGGCGGACTCCGGCATGGCCCTGTTGCTCAGCGACACCGAGTCGTTGCAGCGCCTGCCTTCGGCCGCGGGCCTGGCGGTCCTCGATCTGTCGGGCCTGGATGTCCGGCACCACGCGCCCACTGCTCCGGCGGTGACGGTGGCCCCCCAGAGCCTGGCGTATGTGATCTACACCTCGGGCTCCACCGGGCAGCCCAAGGGGGTGACCGTGGCCCATGGTCCGCTGGCGATGCACTGTCGCACCACCGGCGAGCGCTATGGCATGACCCCCGAGGACTGTGAACTGCACTTCCTCTCGTTTTCCTTCGACGGCGCCCATGAACGCTGGCTGACCGCCTTTGTCTGCGGCGCCAGCCTGCTGCTGCGTGATGACAGCCTGTGGACCCCGGAGCAGACCTGTGAAGCGATTCGCAGCCATGGTGTGACCATGGCCGGTTTCCCGCCGGCATACCTGCATCAGTTGGCTGAACATGTGCAGCGGGTTGGCAATCCACCACCTATGCGCCTCTACAGCTTTGGCGGCGATGCGATGCCTCAGGCCAGCTTCGAGCTGGTCCAGCAGGTGTTGCGCCCTCAGTACATGATCAACGGTTACGGTCCCACCGAAACCGTGGTCACGCCGCTGGTATGGAAAACCGCTGCCGGTGAACCCTGTACGGCAGCTTATGCGCCCATCGGCCATTGCGTCGGCGAGCGCAGTGCCTATGTCCTGGATGCCGATCTCAATCCCTTGCCGGTGGGTGTTGCCGGGGAGCTGTACATCGGCGGCAATGGCTTGGCGCGAGGCTATCTGAATCGTTTTGCGCAGACTGCCGAACGCTTTGTGCCCGATCCTTACAGCCCCCTTGGGGGGCGTCTGTATCGCACCGGGGATGTGGTGCGCCAGGGCAGTGATGGTGTGTTCGAATACCTGGGGCGTATCGACAACCAGGTGAAGATTCGCGGCTTCCGCATCGAGTTGGGTGAAATCGAAGCGCGGCTGATGGCCCATGAGCAGGTCAGCGAGGCGGTGGTCCTGGCCCGGGACACCGCCCATGGCCGGCGTCTGGTGGCTTATCTGGTGACGGCCGCGACCGCGCGTGAGGACGAGCAAGACCAGGAAAGGCTGCGTGAAACCCTGCGCCAGACGTTGAAGGCCTGCCTGCCCGACTACATGGTGCCGTCCTATTGGCTGTTCCTCGAACGCTTGCCGCTGTTGCCCAATGGCAAGCTGGATCGCAAGGCGCTGCCCATGCCGGAAATGGCCCAGGCCAGCCACGCCTATGTGGCACCGCGCAGCGATCTGGAGAAGCATCTGGTGCAGATTTGGCAAGACGTGCTGAAAGTGCCGCAGGTTGGTGTGAGCGACAACTTCTTCGAGCTGGGCGGGGACTCGATCATCTCCCTGCAACTGGTCAGTCGTGCGCGTCAGGCCTCGATCCGCTTCACCCCCAAGGACCTGTTCGAGCAACAGACCATCCAGGGGCTGGCCGCGGTCGCGCAGTGTGGGACGCAGGACGACATCGACCAGGGACCGGTGACCGGCGACATGCCGCTGCTGCCGATCCAGCGCCTGTTCTTTGCCGAGCCGATTCCCCAGCGGCACCATTTCAACCAGTCGGTGCTGCTGATTCCGGCTACGCCCTTGAACCCCCACGCGCTGGAGCGTGGCTTGCGCGCCTTGTTCGAGCATCACGACGGGTTACGTCTGCAATTCCAGCAGGGGAGCGCAGGCTGGAGTGCCAGCCATGGTTCGCTGGATCAGGCCGGGCCGGGCCCGGACCTGCTGTGGCAGGCCGAAGCCGCCGACGCCGATGAGCTGGAGCAGCTCTGCGAGAAGGTCCAGTGCAGTCTTGATCTGCAGCGCGGGCCTTTGTTGCGGGGGCTGTTGGTGACCCTGGCGGACTCGACCCAGCGCTTGTTGCTGGTAGCTCACCACCTGGTGGTGGATGGCGTGTCCTGGCGCCTGCTGTTCGAAGACCTGCAAAGTGCCTACACCCAGGCGTTGACCGGGCAAGCTGTGCAGCTGCCCGCCAAGAGCAGTTCTTATCAGGCCTGGGGGCGACGCCTGCAAGCGTATGCCCGTGGGCCCGAGGCACGGGCCGAACTGGCCTACTGGCGCGCGCAGCTGGAAGGCGCGCAGGCATCGTTACCTGGGGTTGAACCTGGCACCCAGGCCTTGAGCCGCGACGCCGGCAGCGTGCAGGTCCAGCTCGATGCCGCGACCACCCAACGCTTGCTGCAACGGGCTCCGGCCGCCTACCGGACCCAGGTCAACGACCTGTTGCTGGCGGCCCTGGCCCAGGTCATGGGGCAGTGGACCGGACAGTCCTCGACCCTGATCCAGCTGGAAGGGCACGGTCGTGAACAGCTGTTCGAGGATCTTGACCTGAGCCGCACCGTGGGCTGGTTCACCTCGGTGTTCCCGGTGCGCCTGAGCGCCGCGGACAGCGCCGAGTCTTCGATCAAGCGGATCAAGGAACAGCTGCGGGCGATTCCCAACAAGGGGATCGGCTACGGTGCCCTGCGTTACCTGGGCGACACCGCCAGTCGCGAGGCGTTGCAGGGGCTCGCCCAACCTCGGATCACCTTCAACTACCTGGGCCAGTTCGATGGCAGTTTCGACGATCCCCAGGCGCTGTTCATTCCAGCGCCAGAGGCCCATGGCGCGGATGCCAGTCTCGATGCGCCCCTGGGCAACTGGCTGTCCATCAGCGGCAAGGTGTACGACGGTCAGTTGCGCCTGGACTGGAGCTTCAGCCAGCGCATGTTCGACACAGCGCAGATCGAGTCGCTGGCCCGGGACTATGTCCAGGCGCTGCAGGCCCTGGTGGAGCATTGCTGCCAGGCTCGCGGCGGCGTCACGCCATCGGACTTCCCGCTGGCACGACTGAGCCAGGAACAGCTCGACGCCCTGACGCTGGTGCCAGCGCAGATCGAGGACATCTACCCATTGGCGCCTATGCAGCAGGCCTTGTTGCAGCATGAGCTGCATGCGCATGAGCAGGGCGATTTCGTCAACCAGATGTGCATGGACGTGCAAGGTGTCGACCCACAGCGACTACGTCAGGCTTGGCAGCAGGCCATGGATACCCATGAAATCCTGCGCAGCCGTTTTGTCTGGGGCGAGTCTCTGGCGCAACCGCTGCAGGTGGTTCACAAGCAGGTCGAGGTGCCGTTCCAGGTGCTAGACGGCATGGCGATGAGCAGTGATGAACTGGAGCGTCTGGCCCTGGCCGAACGACTCAAGGGGTTCGACCTGGCCCAGGCGCCGATGCTGCGTCTGCAAGCGATCAAGCTGGGCGAGGGACGCTACCGGCTGATCTGTACCAACCATCACATCCTGTTGGATGGCTGGAGCGGCTTCCAGTTGTTCAATGATGTGCTGGCGGCCTACACCGGGCACGCCATCAATCACCGGCCGGGTGGCTACCATGACTACATTGCCTGGCTGCAGGCCCGTGACCAGCAGGCGGACGAGCGCTTCTGGCGTGAACAGCTCCAACCCCTGAAGGTGCCGACATTGCTCAGTGCCTGCACGATGGCCCAGGGCGATCGGCAGCGGGGTGGGCATCGTCAGCATTACTTCGAGTTCGACGAGGCCCAGACCGAGCAACTGACCGCTTTCGCCCGGCAGCAGAAGATCACCGCCAACACCCTGGTGCAGGCGGCCTGGCTGTTGCTCCTGCACCTCCATTGCGGTCAGTCGACGGTGGCCTGCGGCGCGACCATCGCTGGGCGCCCGCCCCAGCTCAAGGGCATCGAGCAGCAATTGGGCCTGTACATCAATGACGTGCCGCTGGTGGCCAGTATCGAGCCAGAGCAGAGCGTGGGGGACTGGCTGCAGGCGCTGCAAGGGCGCAACGTGCTGATGCGTGAGCATGGCTACAGTGCCTTGAACGATATCGAGCGCTGGGCCGGTTTGCCGGGCGGGGAGTTGAGCGACACGGTGATCGTGTTCGAGAACTATCCGGTCAGTGCGGCGTCGGCCGGTGGTGATCTCGGTGATTTACGTCTGGAGAGCATGCACAGCTTCGAGCAGACCAGTTCGGCGCTGACCTTGTATGTCGAGCTCAAGGGGCAGTTGCAGTTCCACTACGACCATCGTCTTTCTGCCTTTAGCGAGGCGGCGGTAGAGACGTTGAACCTGCAGTTGGTGCAGTTGCTCTGGCTGTTGGCGGACGGTTCGCCGGGGCGCTCGTTGGCGCAGTTGCTGGCGCAGCCGGGTGGGGCGCGGGTTCAGCGGGAGGTGCGTGTGGAGGCTTAGGCACAGGAAGTTGGAGTGAAGGGCGGGAGGGCAGGTGACTGTTCTCCCGTTTTTTTTGGCGGTGGGGGTATATCCGGTGCTGCGGGTGTGGCGGGTGGCGGTTCCGCCCTCACTCCGGCCATCGCGGTCAACGGGGCGTTCAGATCAAGATCTAGAGCCAGACGGCGGCCTTGCGGCCGGCCTGAAGAGGGAGCGGTGCGTACCGCCACCCGTGTAGGAGCTGGCTTGCCAGCGAAGGTGTCGGCCCAGGCTCTGTATGGCGTGCGGGCCTTTTCGCCGGCAAGCCGGCTCCTACGAAAATCCAACGCCAACGCCGAAGACCGAGGGCGAAACATCAGGTCGATGCTGGCGCTGCGGGCAAAAAAATCCCCGCCGCGGTGACCGGGGCGGGGAGGGGTTCAAGCAGGGGGAATCAGAAGCTGTATTTGACGTTGAACATGACGTTGCGCGGGTCGCCGTAGTAGATCGAGTTGTAGGTGCCGATTCCGCTGTAGTAGGTCCGGTCGAAGACGTTGTTCAGGTTGACCGTGGCCTTGAGGTTCTGGTTGAAGTCATAGCTGCTCATCAGGCCCACCACCGCGTAGCTGGCACGGGTGAATTTGTGGCTGGGCAGAGGGTTGTAGTCGGCATCGACGAAGCTGTTGTCGACGAACGAGGTCGCGCTCTGCCATTGCATGTTGCCGCCCACGGTGACCTTGTTCAGCTCGGCAGGCAGGCGATAGGTGGTGGCGATTTTGAACAGATGCTGTGGCTGGGTGGTCGCCACACGCTTGTTCTTGGCGTCGTAGGACTCCTGATAAACGTAGCCGGCGTTGACGTTCCAGTCCGGCAGCACTTCACCGGCCATTTCCAGTTCGATGCCGTTGGTGGTGGCGCCCTTGATCGCGCGCATGGCCTCGAAGCCGTCAACGCCCATCACACCAGTATTCTCGCCAAGGTTGTCCTGCTTGAGCTGGAACAGCGCCAGGCTGGCGTTCAGGCGACGGTCGAAGTATTCACCCTTGATCCCCACTTCGTAGCTCTGCCCGGTCAGCGGCTCCAGGGACTTGCCGCTTACGTCCAGGCTGTAGGGCTGTGGCTTGAAGATGTCGGTGTAGCTGGCATAGACCGTGTGGTAGTCGTCCAGGTCATAGGTGACGCCGGCATAGGGAATGACTTCCCCGGAGTTGGTGGTGGAGATGCGTGGCAGTTGACGCAGGGCGTTGATCCGATCGATCTGCCAGTCGTAGTCGGTGACCCGGGCGCCGAGTATGAAGTTCAGGGCGTCGGTTGGCTTGAGGATCACCGCCGCGTAGGAGACTTTCTGGGTGCTCTTGATGTCGAAGGTCGACCACCAGGCCCAGTCGGTCGGGTAGGGCATGCTGTTGTTCCAGTTCAGCACGTCGTCGATGACTTTGGTGGTGGTGCCGTCGATACGCTTGGAGCGGGTGGTGGCGTGGGAATAGTTGTAGCCCAGCACCAATTCATGGGTACGCCCAAACAGTGAGAACGGGCCCTTGGCATAGGCATCGAAGGACTTCTCGTCGCTGTTGGAGCCGAAGTTGGCCACGCCACCCGGCGGCAGGTAGCCATAGTCCTGGCTGTTGTCGAGATTGACGTGCTCGCTGGACATGCCGGCGATGATTTCCCGCGAGGTGTACTTGCGCGTGTTGACCGTCGCCTTGAAGGTCCAGTCGTTGTCGAACTGGTGATCGAGGCCGACAAAGGCGTGCTGGGTTTCCTGGTTGCGGTAGGCGAACTTGTCCGCCGGGTTGGTGGAACGGGAAAACTTGATCCGATTCCCGTTCTTGTAAAACACCGGCAAGCTGGTGTTGGTCGTGGCGTCGTTGTTGTTGTTCTGGAAGTCGTAGCCGACGCTGAGGGTGGTGGAATCGCTCAGGTCGCCTTCGAGAATGCCGTAGAAGACGTTCTGTTCACCTTTCTGGTAGTCGATGAAGCTGTTGCGCTTGCCGGTCCCGGCCACCATCCGTCCGCGTATCGCACCGCCTTCCACCAGCGGGCCGGAGACGTCCACTTCGCTGGTGTAGCGGTCCCATGAGCCAGCGCCTGCGGCGATGTGGCCCTGGAATTCCCGGGTTGGGCGCTTGCGCACCATGTTGATCACCCCGGACGGATAACCGATGCCGTTGACCAGGCCGGTGGCGCCCTTGAGCACTTCGATGCGGTCGTAGATCAGGGTATTGCCGATGCTGTAGTTGTCGCGGATGTTGCCGCCGTCGGTGCCCAGGCTGGGAATACCGTCGTATTGGAAGTTCTGGATTTCAAAGCCGCGCGAGTAATACACGTAGCCTTCGGAACTCTCGCGGTTAACCGTGATACCGGGGGTCTGTTGCATGACTTGCGCCAGTTCGGTCAGCCCTTGATCATCCATTTGCTGGCGGGTGATGACGCTCACCGACTGTGGCGTTTCGCGCAGCGAAAGGTCCAGACGGGTGGCCGAATTGCTTTGCCCTGTGGTGTAGGAACCGGTCCCCTCAGTGGTGCTCCCCAGCCCCTGAGTGGAAATGTTCATGGTCCCCAACTGCACGGACCCGCCGCTTTGCCCCAGGGTCACGGTGTTGCCTTGCCGCTGGTAGGTCACCCCGGTTCCCTGTAGCAGCTGTGTCAGGGCCTGGTCGGGTTGCAACGAGCCCTTGATTGCCGTGCTGCGTTTGCCCTGAACGCTGTCCTGGTTGTAGAGCACCTGCAGGTCGGCTTGCTGGCCGAACGTCTGCAGGGCGTTGCCCAGGGACTGTGCAGGAATATCAAAGTTGGCTTGCTGGGCTTGTACCTGGGCGGCACAAGGCAGCGCCAATACGGCCCCAAGCAGATACGACCGCAAGTTCGGCCGCAGCGCATGACGCATGAGCAGGGCTTTTTTAAGGGGGGTGAGTCCAAGAGGTGCTGGCATGTTCATTTGCTCTTATTAAAGCGGCAATGGGAATTGATTTTAAATGTGAATGTTTCTCAAACTTACTATGAGACGTTCGACTTCCCGAAAACCGGAAAGCCGATACGTAAAAAATCAGGCGGGTTCGAGTTCGCAACTGACCTTGCCTGCCTCCATTCGGACCAACTGGTCAGCAATGTCGAAATAGCGATCGTCGTGGGAAATGACAATGATGGTCTTGCCCATGCGCTTGAGATCCGGCAGCAGCTCGGTGTAGAAAATGCGCCGGAAGGTCGGGTCCTGGTCAGCAGCCCATTCGTCGAACACCAGCACCGGGCGCTCCTCGATCCAGGCGTTGACCAGTGCCAGTCGCTTGCGTTGCCCGGTGGACAGGTCGGTGGTGGTGAAAGCCCCGTCGCGGATGCTCACCTTGTGCCCGATCTCCAGGCGCCGCAGGTACTGTTCGGCATCCGCGGGCAGTTGTTCGCCGCCCTGGACCAGGTCGTCGAACAGGTAGTAGTCGGCAAAGATGGTGGTGAACAGTTGCCGATAGTCGTCGCGGGTCTGGGCGGTGACCGCGCTGCCGTTAAGCCGGATCTCGCCTTCCTGGGGGCGGTACAGGCCCAGTAGCAGCTTGATCAGGGTGGTCTTGCCGCAGCCGTTTTCGCCGACGATGAAGACGATGTCGCCCTGCTTGATCCGCAGGTTCACCGGGCCCAGGGCAAAGGGCGCACAGCCTTCCACGGCAGGAAAGGCATAGCGCACATCGTGCAGTTCCAGGCTGTGCACCACCTGGGGCTGGGCCTCGGTTTCACTGAGCAGCAGGTGCGGTTCGGGCGAGGAGAAGCGCTCGGACAACTCGGCGATGCGGCGGAAGGCCACCTGGGCCCGGCTGACAATCGGCAGGTTGCCGATCAGCAACTCCAGGGGGCCCTTCATGTACAGCAGCACCAGGACGAAACCGCTCATCACCGCGCGGTCGTTGTTGGGCCAGAAGGACTGCAGGGCCAGCGCCAGGCCGATGACCACGAAAAACAGCATGGAGCCGAAGGTCTTGGCGACGATGAAAATGTTCACCGACTCGATCTGTTTGTTGCAGATGTGCTCGGCGCTGTGCCTGATCCGCTGGTTGAACATGCGGTTGCGGCGTGGCCGGTGGATGCGCAGTTCCTTGGCGCCGTCGGCAATGGCGTTGTAGTGCTTTTGCAGGTTGTCCTCTTCATCCCGGGCGTCCATGAAGCCCTTGATGCCCTTAGTCTGGGCGACAAACTGCACGCTGCAGCCAATCACGATGGCCACCAGCATCAAGAGGAACATCGGCCATGAGAGCAAGGCCAGGTAACCCAGGCAGCCCAGGGTCACGGTCAGGGAAATGGCCAGTGGCGCAAAGGCGAAGGCGAAGTCGCTGATGGTGTCGATGTCGTGGGTCAGTACCGGGATCAGGCGATGGCTGCGATAGCGTTCGATCTGCTCGATGGGCGCGCTGAGGACTTTCTCCCCCAGGTCTTTGCGCAGCTTGCTGATGATGTGCTGGCCGACGTAGTTGCTGCCGATGTCCGACAGAATCGAACACAGCAGCGCCAGCAGGCACAGCCCGGCGAAGGTCAGGACCACGCCGCGGCTGAGGCCGTCGGCGCCGTTCAGGGCCTGGTTGATGGTGGCCAGCAGGACAGTGATGCTCAGGCCACCGATGATGCCCAGCACGATCGAGACGGCCACTGTGGGCCAGAAAGGTTTGAGCAGGCCCAGCAGGTCACGGATGGCGCTGCGGCTACGCGGAGGGCTGTTCATGATGACTCCTGGTTCAAGCACGGATAAGGGCGGGTGAGAGGCGGTTGGCGTTGGTGCATGAGGGGCGGGGTGCAGCCGTCGGGTTCATCTGGTGCGCTTCCTCTGGAATAGATCGAAATACGGGCAATGGTCCGGGGTGCACAGCGCTGTGCGGCGTGCAGTGCTAATTGCTTCAGTGCCAGGCTTGAGGAGGCTGTCGCGCTCGGGGCGGGGCTTGACTCAAGACCGTTGCAGAGAAGACGAAGTGGCGCTGGGGGGATTTAGCGCCGGCCATGCGTTGGGCCATGCGCCGGTCGCTGCAGGGGGGCTGCAGCGACCGTGCGATCAGGTCAAAGTGGCCGATCGAAGAAGAACTCGCGCTCCAGGCGCAGCAGCGCCGCCTTCTTGTGAGCCAGCTGGATGTCCTTCAAGTGACCGAAGCCCTGGGACTTGAGGAAGTCGATCTGCCGGTCATGGTCGATGCGCGGTTCGCCGAGGATTCGTTGGGTGCGCGGGTCATCCAGAAACATGTAGTGCATCAGCGAATTGAACCAGCCCTTGAGCTTGCCGATGCCCTGGTGCTTGCTCTCGCCCACCACCACGTGCCAGCCGCGGTCATGGTCCTGCACGTCGTAGTAGGGGGCGATGCGGTCTTCCTTGCACCAGTAGACTTCGAAGTAGGCGAAAGGCTCGTCGTCGTAGCAGCCGATCAATGGGTGCACCCGTGGGTCGGCGAGCATGTCCTGCAGGTAGGCGGCGTGCTCGTCGAGGCTGCCGGCCTGCTCCCAGAAGAACGCCACCTGTTCCAGGTTCATCCAGCGGTTGAAGGCTTGCAGGTCACGGTCAGGGTCGATGGTGCGCAGGCTGAATTCGGTGTTCAGCCCTGGTAGCCGGCGACGGTAGACCTCGCCCTGGGGCAGCGGCGGGCGTTGCGGGTGACGTTTCTCGCCGCTGAACTGGTAGAAGGGCGCGGTGTGGGCGCTGGCCGGAGCGCTGAGCCAGGGCAGCGGGTGCTGCCAGAAGGTGCTGCGCCGGCACTGCAGTTCCACCTGGTGGGCGTCGGCGGCGAGCAGGGTGTCGAAGATCCCCAGGCGAATGGCCGAGACTGCAAAGTCGCGGCTGGCCCGCAGGCGAACCCGCACCTGGGCGGATTTCTTCCGGTAGCAGAAGTGCCCGCCCAGCAACGCCAGCAGCGCGCTGGCGGGGTAGTTGGGCGGCACTTCGCCGAGGATCTCGATCAGCTCGCCATCGCTGCGAAAGTTCAGCGCTGCGCAGCCCTCGGTGTGCAGGCTGCCCTGGTTCTCTTCGGCCTCATGCACGCTGGCGGTGGAACCGTCGCTTAGCGTCAGGGTGAACAGTGGGGCTTTCATGGTGTGTCTCCGTCAGGCGATGAGGGGGAAGTTCAAAGGTCGCGGGCAACTCGGAACCCCAGCCAGTCACCACGATCGGTGGGGTAGATGTTGTTGCGGTTGCCTGAGCGGGAAAAAATCGGCGCTTCGGTCCAGTCGTTGCCGCGCATCTGCAGGACGCTGCAGTTGGGCTCGGTCCAGGCGCTGCCATCGGTGGGGGCGCCGACATAGTTTTCATGCCAGCAGTCGGGGGTGAACTCGTAGACATTGCCGTGCATGTCGTAGACGCCGAAGGCGTTGGGGGGGAAGGAGCCGGCGGGCGAAGTGAAGCTGAAGCCGTCTTCCGGGCCGTAGGTGTTGGCGTGCTTGGCGATGCTGTACTCCTTGCCCTCGTCGAAAGGGAAGGGGAAGGGGCCAGTGCTGCCGGCGCGGGCCGCGTATTCGCGCATGGCTTCGCTGACGATGAAGTAATGCTGGCCGGTGCGCTTGGACAGCCAGGCGGTGTAGGCCTGGGCTTCGTTGAAGTCCATGCACACCGCTGGTTGGCGTGGGCCGACTTCGTAGCGGGGTTTGCCGGCCTTGCATTCACGACCGGGGCGAGTGTCGCCGTCGGGCATGCGGTAACCGGTTTCCCGCAGGTAGGTCGCCCATTCGCCGGCCAGGAC
This sequence comes from Pseudomonas sp. MWU349, assembly GCF_017947325.1. Classification (NCBI taxonomy): domain Bacteria; kingdom Pseudomonadati; phylum Pseudomonadota; class Gammaproteobacteria; order Pseudomonadales; family Pseudomonadaceae; genus Pseudomonas; species Pseudomonas sp. MWU349. The sequence continues at coordinate 84,382 of NZ_JAFEVP010000001.1, forward strand.
CTGGAAACGCCCGATGGCGAAAGGTTTGGCGAAGGTCACTTCATGCATCGGACCTTCATCCTCCTGGCGGCCGACCTCGTCAGCGGGGGTGCCCATGGTGAAGGTGCCAGCGGGCAGCACCACCATTTCCGGGCAGTCCTTGCAGTCCTTGAACACCTTGCCCGGCTGGGGCGAGGTGGCGGCCTGGGCGGCGGTCGGCAGGAACAGGCTCAGCAGCAGGGCCAGGGAGAGGCTGGCCAGGGCCGGGCGGTGGGCGGTGCTCAGTGAATGCTGTTTCATCATGATTCTCTTTTTAGAAGTGACACAGGGCGCAAGAGGGGGCGGTTTCAACCCTTTTTGCGCAGCAGGTCCATGAGGCGATCGATCTGTTGTTCGTCGTTGAGCAGGCCAGGCGCGGTACGGATCACTGGGCCCACATCGCGGTCCACGGCATCGACCACCACCCGATTGGCCATCAGGTAGGCGGCGACCTTGTCGCAGTCCTGATTCTTGACCCGGAAGAAGGTGAAACCTGCCGACAGCTCGGGGCTCAGGGGCGTGACCAGTTCCACGTGGGGCAAGCCCTGCAGGCGCTGCTTGAGGTAGCTGTTGAGGGCGTGGATGCGCGCCTGGACCTCGGCCTTGCCCAGTTCCAGGTGCAGCTTGAAGGCTTCATCCAGGGCCCAGCGATGTTCAAAGGCGTGGTAGCCGCCGGGGGTCATGCTGGTGCCGAAATTGTTGTCCTCGGAAAAGGTCGGCACGCTGGGAGTGACGTTCTTGAGCTCCTCGGAGCGGGCACAGATGATCCCGGTACCGCGGGGGCCGAACATCCACTTGTGGGTGCCGGCGATGAAGAAGTCGCAGTGCATGTCGGGAAAGCTCAGGTCCTCCACGCCAAAACCGTGGACCCCATCGACCACGTAGAGGATCTGCTGCGGTTCATCACGCTGGCGATTGAGTTCCTCCACCAGTTTGCCAATCTCGCCGATTGGCAGTTTCACGCCGCTGCCCGACTGCACCCAGGTCATGCCCAGGACCCGGGTATTGGGGCGAATGCTGCGCTTGATCGAATCCAGGATTTCATCGCTGGAGACCCGGTGCGGGTCCTTGAACAGGCTGATCTTGCGCACCTGGGTGCCCTGTTTGCGTACCCGGTATTCCAGGCTGTACTCGGTGGCGTAGTGCTCGTGCACCGTGGTCAGGATTTCCTGCTCGGGCCTTACGTGAATACCGCCATAGATCATCGCCAGGCCTTCGCTGGTGCTGCCGGTGAGGGCGATCTGCCCGGGCTTGGCGTACAGGTAGCGGCCCGCCCATCGGCGCACCTCGGCCTCGCGTTTCCAGGGTTCCTGCAGGTCCCAGTCCATGGCCAGCCCCGGGTTGCGGTCGATATTGGCGCGATGGCGCGCGATGGCTTCACGCACGGGCCTTGGGTGCGAGGTCACCAGGAAGTTGGAGAAGTGCAGGTAATCCGGATCTTGGTCGAACAGCAGGCGCAGTTGTGCCCATTTGTCGCTGGGCATAGGGCTCGGGGTGCTGGTGCCGGAGCCGGATGCGGCCAGGGCACTGGCACCCAGGGGCAGCCCGGCGGCCAGGATGCCGGCCTGTTTGAGAAATGTACGGCGATCGGTCATGGGCTCAGTTCACTGGTTGGCAAAAGGGAAGCATCAACGGTTGGCCACAGGCTTGGCGGACTGCTGCACCTGTGCCCAGACCCGCAGGAAATTGCCGCCCCAGAGCTTGGCGATGTCCGCTTCGCTGTAGCCGCGCTGCAGCAGTTCGGCGGTGACGTTGCGGCCTTCGCTGACGTCCTTCCAGCCGTCCAGGCCGCCGCCGTCGTTGAAGTCCGAACTGATGCCGACGTGGTCGATGCCGATCTTCTTCACCGCATAATCGATGGCGTCGCCGAAGTCCTTGAGGGTGGCCTTGGGTTCCGCTTCGACAATGCTGTACAGCTCGCCGGCGTATTCGCCGAAGCGCTGCTCGGGCCACACGGTGATGATGGCGTCGCCGGGCATCAGGGCCATTTCCAGGCCGTTCAGGGGTTGCAGGTCGAAGCGGGCGCGCAGGGCGTTGAGCTTGTCCCGGGTCGCTTGGCTCAGGGGGCGCAGGTAAGTGGGGAAACCGACGATCTGCACCACGCCGCCGCTGTCTTTGATCAGCTGCATTTCCTTGTCGCTGAGGTTGCGCGGGATATCCACCAGGGCCCGGGGGGCTGAGTGCGAAGCGACGAAGGGCGCGCGGCTGAGCTGGCTGACCTGCTCCAGGGCCTTGGTCGACATCTGTGACACGTCGATGATCACCCCCAGGTCATTGAGCCGGTGCACCGCCTGCTTGCCGAGGTCGGACAGGCCACCAAGAGCATCCGGCGTGTCGTTGAAGAACGGCAGCGGACGCGAGGAGTCGGCCCAGGCGTTGTTGCCCACGTAGCTGAAACCGAACATGCGCATGCCACGGGCAGCCCAGTGATCGAGCTGGTCGAGATCGGTGCCCAGGGGGTAGGCGTTGAGCATGCTGAGGAACACCGCGAACTTGCCTTCGCCGTTGAGGCGGCGGAAGTCGTCCGGGGTATAGGCAATGCCCACTTGGTTGGGGAAGTCGCGGACCATGCCGGTGAGGATCTTGTAGCGTGCTTCCTGCTCGTTGCGCGCGGCGTCGACAAAGCCCGCCGTGGGGCGATGGGGGGCATTGGGCCCGTTCCAGATTTCCGGCCAGCCAAAGATCGTCAGGGCCGCGCCGGACAGGCGTCCGCGCCCGGCCTTGGCCAGGTCGAACTGGCCGCTGCCGTCCTTGTCGGCTTCGTTGCCGGCGCTGCCGAAATCCAGAGGCACGGTGATGTGGCTGTCGAAGGAGAGGATGCGCTCCTGCAGTTCTTCAGCCTGCTTCATCACCTTGATCGGGTAGCCGGGGTTGTCCCTGAACCAGTAGTCCCAGGCCAGGAAACCGACGCCGGCGCCAATCGCCAGGGCCAGCGGCAGGCCGATGTAAAGAGCCTTCTTCGAACGTGGTTTTGTCATTGCCATCTCAGTCGGGTTCGCCGTCAAGGTGCAGGCACGGGGGCCTTTGCTATCTGGGAGGAACGAGCGACGGTTGGGGAAATTTAACCGGCCTTGCAGGGCGGTAAATTTCCTTGGGCAACAAACGTCCTAGCTTGGATAAGGCCTGCATCAGGGCTGACACAGGTAGGGCAATGACGATTTCTCGACGAGGGTTCATGGCGGGCTTGGCGCTGACGGGCGCAGCCGTGCCGGCGGCGTTTTATGTGCATCGCGAGTTGACGCGCGAGGAGGCGTTTCCCATCACCCCGGGCGAGGCCACGGTGGATCTTGCCGATACCGACGGACAACGCCTGGCGGACCGCCTGCGGGGCATCTGGAGCATTCGTTTCGAGGGCGCCGATGCAGGGCTCGACGGCTTGCCGCAACAGGAGCTGGAGCTGTTCCTCGACATCGCCCAGCGCGGTCGCGGCCTGCGCGGCTACCTGGATACCGCCGAAGGTCTGCGTGGCGCGGCCGAGCCGCGTTACCGGATTGTCGGTGATCTGGTGAGCCCGCAGCCGGGTGAAATGTACTGGCGCCTGGTTCCGGTATCAGCGCTGGACGGTGCCGCCGCCTATGAATTCAGGATGACCCTGGATGAGGTCTGGGCCGATTTTGCCAATGCCGGCAGCGGCACCCTCAGTGGCCGTGTCGAGCGCCTGGACCGGCCTCTGGCGTTGCCTGCCCTAGATAACCGCTTTGTCGCCACCAAGCAGATGTTTCCCGAAGCCCGCCAGCGTATTGGCTTGAACCCGACGCTGCTGGCCTGGCTGGTGTCGCCCGAGCATCGGTTGTTCCACCAGCTGTGGCACGCGACCCGGGACAAGTGGCACCGGCTATCCGAGGACAAGCGCGACGCCCTGCGTGGCATCGGCTGGCAGCCCGGCCCCCGGGGGCAGGAGCGCGATGCGCGCGGGCCGAAGAAGGACCGCAACGGCTCGGGCATCGACTTCTTCTTCATGCACCGGCACATGCTGGGCACGGCGCGTTCCATGCAGGATTTGCCGTCCTGGCAGCATTTCCCCCTGCCGCAGCCGGAACTGCTGCGGGATCGCCTGGGGTTCGCCCGCTATTTCGACAACCATGACGGCGGTTCCCTGCCGCCGGCGTGGCTGGCCGATGACGATGACGACTACAGCCAGTGGGTCAGCGACATCAAGGCCGGCGAGACCTACCACAGCAACTTCCAGGTTTGGGAGTCGCAGTACCGCGACCCGCGCTACCTGGCGAAGCTGACCCTGGGCCAGTTCGGCTCGGAAATCGAACTGGGCCTGCATGACTGGCTGCACATGCGCTGGGCCTCGGTGCCCCGCGACCCTTCCAGCGGCGCTCCAGTGCCCATGGCCCGCGATCCGGCGGACTTTTCCCCGCGCTGGTACCAGCCGGAAAACGACTTTCTCGGCGATCCGTTTTCGTCCCATGTCAGCCCGGTGTTCTGGCGTTTCCATGGCTGGATCGATGACCGTCTGGAGGACTGGTTCCGCGCCCACGAGCGTTTTCACCCGGGCGAGCTCAAGCGCCTGGAAGTCAACGGCGTGCCCTGGTTCGCCCAGGGGCGCTGGGTCGAGGCCGGCGACCCCTGGCTGGGGCCGGTGACCCACGGTTGCAGCACTATCCCTGGATTGCAGACCGGCAAGACCGTGGAGATGGACCCGGAAACCATGAAGCTGGCCCTGCGCATCACCTTTATCGATGACGAGAAGCAATTGGCCGATCTGCTGCGCAAGGTGCCGCGCCGGCCCTGGTATGCGCGGCATCTGAAGGTCAGGCAGCGGCTGCTGTAGCCGCGCCGGACTGATCGTGAACTTCGAGTCTGGAGGTCGTTGCTAGGGGTGTTCAGATCGAAAGGGCCACTTCGGCCAGGAAGCTGAGCAGTTCTGGGTATCCGGTCTGCTGCCATGCTTGGGTTTCATGATCAAAAAAGCACACCTCTGCCAGGCATTGGTTATTTTCAATCCGGAATCCGTAGAAGTCGCCGCAGCCGTTCTCTGAAAACAACAGATGACACTTGCCAATCAGTAGGTGTTGTCGATTGATTCTGGCCAGGTTGAAACTGAAGTTCATTGTCCTGGTCTTCTTGAGGGGCGAGGCATCAGGTGTCGGCCAGTGTTTCAGACGCTCCGTGATGGTTCAGGAGCCGAGCTAGCGATTCTATGTCCTGAGCTTTCGGTTTCTTGCAGGTCATGGCCTCGTAGATCTCGTTGAGCACCAGATCCGGGTCCTTGTGGGTGAGCTGCGAGATGACATTCGCCAGGTTGCGATCTGACAGATGTTCATACAGCACTGCCAGAAGAGGAGGGTAATCGGTTGGGCTGACTCCGTTCGGGAATGCTCTTTTCAGCATCGACAGCACGTCTGCCAGGGCGGCGTCCAGCTCGGTTGCGAGGGGCATGGTGGGGGCGTTGCTCGCGTCTGTGGGTGGTCGGACGATTCTAGGTCATCAGCGCCCTGGCCGTCGCTGTGACGATGGCCAGTGGTGATACCGCTGGCCTTGCGAGCCTTTGGTGATTCATTGATTCCAGCCGCCACCCAGGGCCTTGTACAGGGCAATGCTCGACTGCAGCCGTGACAGCCGCAGTTGCACGTTCTGATCCTGGGCGGCGTACAGGGTGCGCTGGGTTTCCAGCACGGTCAGCAGGTCTTCGGCGCCTGCCTGATAACGGCTCTGGGCGATCTCGAAGGCCCGTTGCGCCTGATTCAACTCCTCGCTCTGCCACTGGCGTTGCTGGTCCAGGCCGCGAATGCTGTTGAGGGCTTTCTCCACATCGGCAAAACCATTGATGATCGCCCCGCGATAGCTTTCCAGCAGTTCTTCCTGCCGGGCTCTGGCCTTGTCCCGTTCGGCGCCCAGGCGCCCGGCATTGAAGATGGGCGCCACCAGCCCAGCGCCAAGGTTGTAGAAGGGGCTGCGCAGTATGTCCGGGGCGTGGCTTGCGCCCGAGCCGAGGCTGGCGGTCAGGGTCACGCTGGGCAGCATCGCCGCTCGCGCCACTTTGACGTCGGCCTGGGCTGCAGCCAGTTTGGCTTCGGCGCTGGCAATGTCCGGGCGCCGGGTCAACAGGTCGCTGGGGACTCCGGCGTTTATGTTCGGCCATTGCAGCTCGGCGAAGCCCAGGTTGCCCAGGCGCAGGTCCTGCACCGGTTGCCCGAGCAGGGCGGCCAGGGTGATCCGTGCTTCCTCGGCCTGTTGCTGCACCAGTGGCAACTGACGTTGCTGGGCGGCGACCAGGCTGCGTTGCTGGGCCAGTTCCAGGGCCGTGGCCGAGCCCGAGTCGTAGCGGGTTTGCACCAGTTTGAGCACGCTCAGGGCGTTGTCCAGGTTCAGCCGGGCGATTCGGCTTTGTTCGCTCAGCGCCAGCGCCTGCGTGTAGCTGTTGGCCACGCCACTGAGCAGGGTCAGTTCCACCGTGGCCTGGTCGAATTCGCTGGCCTTGACGCCCAGGAGGGCGCTGTCGCGGGCGGCGTGGCGGCCGCCCCAGAAGTCGATTTCGTAGCTGGCGCTGAGGCTGACGTCGAAATAGTCCACGGCCTTGCTGTCGCTGGTGGCGTCCAGTTGGCTGTAGCCCTTGCCGCGCAGCAGTTTCTGCCGGTTGGCGTTGAGCCCGCCCTTGAGCTCAGGCAGCAGTGCCGCGCCGGCGATCACCGCGCTGGCCTGGGCCTGGCGCACCCGCGTCATGGCTGCGGCGAGGTCGAAGCTACCATCGCGGGCCTGGGCGATCAGGCGGTCCAGGTCCGGGCTGGCGAACTGGCTCCACCATTGCCGGTGGTCGGCCTGGGCCGTGGGGGAGGCACTTGCATGCCAGGTGGTGGGGGCTTGCAGGCCGCTGTCCGGGCGTGATCCGGGGGAGCTGCAAGCCGCCAGCAAGATGCTGGCGGCAATAAGGGTCAGGGATGCTTTCATCAATCGATCATTCACTGGTAAGGGCCGTGACCGGGTCGAGCCGGGCAGCTTTGCGGGCCGGCATGAAGCCGAAGATGACACCGGTGGCCAGGGCGCAGGCGAAGGCGCCGAGCACTGCGGCCAGGGAGAAGGCCACCGCCACTTCGCTGAGGATCAGGATGCCGCCGATGATCAGGGCTACGCCGATGCCGGCCAGGCCGCCGACCACCGAGAGCATCACCGCTTCGGTGAGGAACTGGCGCAGGATGTCACGCTGGCGGGCACCGGTGGCCATGCGGATACCGATTTCCCGGGTGCGTTCGCGCACGGTCATGAGCATGATGTTCATCACCCCGATGCCGCCCACCAGCAGCGAGATCGCGGCGATGGCGCCGAGCATCAAGGATAGGGTGTTCTGGGTCCGGGCCTCGGCCTGGATCATCGCGGCGTTGTTGGTCAATTCATAGTCGCGCTGGCCGTTGTGCAGGCGCAGCATCAGTTGGTCGATGGCTTGTTCGGCTTCCTTGACCTTGCCGGCATCGGCGGCGGCGATGGCCACGTATTCCGGGTTGCGACTGCCAAACAGGCGAGTGCTGGCGGCGGAATAGGGCACGGCGATACGGTCGTCGCTGTCCTGGTCGCCGGAGCTTGCACCTTTGCCCATCAGCACGCCGACCACCTGGAAGGGCGCGTTTTCGATCAGGATGTACTGGCCGATGGGGTTGGCGACATCTTTTAGCAGTTTCTCCCGGACCTTCTTGCCGATCACTGCCACTGCGGCGCCGGCCTGTTCGTCGGCCTCGGTGAAGTAGCTGCCTTCCACTACCGGCCAGTTGAAGATATGCGGGAAGTTGGTGTCGTTGCCGCCGACATAGCTCATGTGATCGGCATTGCCGAAGCGCACGACGGCTTCCGATCCATTGACCGGCATGATGCGCTTGACCTGGGGCAGGGTGGCCACAGCGGCGACGTCGTCGAGGCTGATGATGCCTTGCGGCGCGCGCGGGTTGGGCGCGTGCCCACTCAGGTAAATGATGTTCGAGCCAAACGCCCCCATCTGCGCCATCACCTGGCGCTTGCTGCCTTCGCCCACCGCCAGCATCACCACCACCGAGGCGACGCCGATGATGATCCCCAGCAGGGTCAGGGCGGTGCGGAAACGGTTGATCCACATCACCCGCCAGGCGGCCTGTATGGCTTCCAGCAGTTCGCCTTTCCAGGCACCGGTGGGCTCGCTGCCGTCTGCCAGGCGCTGGCGCAGGTCCACCGCCTGCAGGGCGCCGGGGTTGGCGCTGGTCTGTACCGACGGGTCGTGGTGGGCGGTGTCGCTGATGATCTCGCCGTCGCGGATTTCGATGATGCGCTTGGCCCGTGCCGCCACTTCGCGGTCGTGGGTGATGAGGATCACCACGTGGCCCTGGCTGGCCAGTTCGTCCAGCAGGGCCATGACTTCGGCGCCGCTGTGGCTGTCCAGGGCGCCGGTGGGTTCGTCGGCGAGGATGATGTGGCCGCCGTTCATCAGGGCGCGGGCGATGGACACCCGCTGCTGCTGGCCACCGGACAATTGATGCGGGCGGTTGCCGCTGCGGCTGGCCAGGCCCAGGCGCTCCAGCAGGGCGGCGGCGCGGGCGTGGCGTTCGGCGGCCGGGGTGCCGGCGTAGATGGCCGGCATCTCGACGTTTTCCTGGGCCGAGCCGGAAGGGATCAGGTGGTAGCCCTGGAACACGAAGCCGAAGGCCTCGCGGCGCAGCCAGGCCAGTTCGTCGCTGTCCAGGTGAGCCACGTTCTCCCCGGCGAACAGGTACTCGCCCGAGTTCGGGCGGTCCAGGCAGCCGAGGATGTTCATCAGCGTCGACTTGCCGGAGCCCGAGGCGCCGACGATGGCAACGAACTCGCCGGCGTGGATCGACAGGTCGATGCCCCGCAGGACATCGACCTGCGGGCTGTCGCCGCCGCCGTAGGATTTGCGGATGTTCCTGAGGTCGATCAGAGGCGTCTGCATTCAACCCCCGCTGCTGTTGGCCGGGCCGATCAGCAGATGATCACCTTCGTTCAAGCCGTCGAGGATCTGGATGCGCAGGCGGTCGCTGATGCCGACCCGGACCTTGCGTTCGTCGATGGAGCCGTTCTTGGCCACTACCCGAGCCGTCTGCAGGTCCGGCTCGGTACTGCCGTGCAGGGCGGCGATGGGGGCGGTGAGTACATTTTTTGCCTGATTGGCGACGAAGAACACCTGGGTGGTCATTTCCGCCATCAGGGCATTGTCGGCGTTGTCCACGTCCAGCAGCACGGTGTAGAGCACCACCCGGCCGCTGCCGCTCTTGCTGGTGCTGTTGGGGCTGCCGCTGCCCTGGCTGGATTCGTTGAGGGGCTTGGGCGGGATCGGCAGGATCTGGCGCACGGTGCTGGTCCAGCGCCGGTTGCCGCCGCTCAGGGTGGTGAAGTAGGCGTGCATGCCGGGTTTGACGTGGCCGATATCGGCTTCCGAGACTTCGGCCCAGACGGTCATGGGCGAGAGCTTGGCGATGCGCAGGATCAATGGGGTCTGCTGCTGGGCGTTGAGGGTCTGGCCCTCCCGGGCGTCCACCGCGACCACGGTGCCGGACATGGGCGCATAGATGCGCGTGTAGCCCAGTTCGGCCTGGTCGCTGCGCAGGCTGGCCTGGGCCTGGCGGATCTGCGCCTTGTACATGTCGATCCGCGCCTGGGTGGCCTTGAGTTCGGCCTGGGCGGTCTGTACGTCTTCCTCGCGGGTGGCGCCGCCGGCCTTGAGGTTCTGCTGGCGCTGGTATTTCTGTCGGGCCAGCTGGTTCTGGGCGTATTGCTCCTGCAACTGGGCCTGCAGGTTCTCGATGGAGAAACGGCTGGCGTCGAGTTTCGCCTGCTGGGTGGAGGGGTCGATCTCCACGAGCAACTGGCCTTCCTTGACTTGATCGCCGGATTCGACGTGGATCTTGCGGATCTGCCCGGACGCCTGGGCGCCCACATCCACGTAGCGTCGTGGCTGCAGGGTGCCCAGGGCAGTGACGCTGCTTTCTATATCGCCGCGGCTCACTTGCACGGTGGCGAACTGGTCACGGCCCGCCGGAATGAACTTCCAGGCAGCGATGGCGACAACGGGGATCACACACAGTGCGGCAAGCAGGGCGCGTCGGGTAGGGCGAGGACGTTTCATGCAGGGTTCCGGCCAGGGGATATCGGCCCGTCACAATGGCCAGCCGCACAAGGGGCAGCCAGGCTTGCGGCTGCCGCAGGAACGGCAGAGACGGGGAGCTGTCAGGTAAACGAGAGGCCGGAGGCAGAATTTAACTGCCGACACATGGCGTTACAGCTGTCGGAATGCTGAAAATAAACCCACCGCGGTGCTGCGCTACTTTAAATCTATATGAGAATTACTATAAATTACGCCGCTACTAAACAGCCATCACGAATGACCGGGTGCAATCGGCCATTGCCGCCCTTGTTCAAGGACAGAATCGCCCCAGCGGGCGGTCGGGAGCCCTGTTGGAAAACTACTATCGCGAGCTGATGTGCTTCCTCAACGCCAAGCTGGGCAATCGCCAGGTGGCCGAGGATGTGGTGCATGACGCTTATGTGCGGGTCCTGGAGCGCTCCAGCGATACCCCCATCGAGCAGCCGCGGGCGTTTCTCTATCGCACGGCCCTGAACCTGGTGATCGACGGCCATCGGCGCAATGCCTTGCGCCAGTCCGAGCCCCTGGAGGTGCTGGACAACGAAGAGCGTTACTTCAACCCTTCGCCGCAGACCAGCCTGGATCACGGCCAGCGTCTGGAAATGCTGCAGCGGGCCCTGGCCGAGCTGCCCCGGCTGTGTCGCGAGAGCTTCCTGCTGCGCAAGCTCGAAGGCTTGTCCCATCCGCAGATCGCCGAGCAACTGGGGATTTCCCGCAGCCTGGTGGAGAAACACATCGTCAATGCCATGAAGCATTGCCGGTCGCGCCTGCGCCAGTGGGATGCCCAGTGATGAGCGGTGTTCGCCAACCGGGCAGAGCCCTGCACTGAATCTGACATACCGGCGGCTTGCTTTTGCCTGAAGCCAGCACCACCAGACGGTTAAATTTTTTTTCATCGTCCTCGTTCCTACTCAACAGACGACCTACTGGCCTGCATGGGCCGGCAAGGTCACCGGCGTAACTCCCCACGTTGAGGGGCTTCTCCAGAGGACACTGGAAATGACACAGGCAATGGCATCGGCCATCGTTCACGATTTGATTGGTATCGGTTTTGGTCCCTCTAACCTGGCGCTTGCTATTGCACTGGAGGAGCGTGGGCAGGTTCAAGGTCCTCTGAACGTGCTATTTCTCGACAAACAGGCCGATTATCGCTGGCACGGCAATACCCTGGTGGCCCAGAGCGAGTTGCAGATTTCCTTCCTCAAGGACCTGGTCACCCTGCGCAACCCCACCAGCCCCTATTCCTTCGTCAACTACCTCAAGCACCACGGGCGCCTGGTCGACTTCATCAACCTCGGGACCTTCTACCCGTGCCGAATGGAGTTCAACGATTACCTGCGCTGGGTAGCCGCGCAATTCAAGGATCAGAGCCGCTACGACGAAGAGGTCCTGGCTATCGAGCCGCTGTTGCACAACCACCAGGTCGAGGCGCTGCGGGTCATCTCGCGTAATTCCCAGGGGGAAGAGTTCGCCCGCAGCACCCGCTCGGTGGTGGTCAGCGCCGGCGGTACCCCGCGGATTCCCGACACCTTCAAGGCGCTCAAGGGCGATCGTCGGGTCTTCCATCATTCCCAGTATCTGGAGCGCATGGCTGAACAACCTTGTGTGGCCGGCAAGAAGATGAAGGTCGCGATCATTGGTGGTGGCCAGAGTGCGGCAGAAGCCTTCATTGACCTGAATGACAGCTTCCCTTCGGTACAGGTGGACTTGATTATCCGTGGTTCGGCACTCAAGCCCGCAGACGACAGTCCCTTCGTCAACGAAGTGTTCTCTCCGGAGTTCACCGACCTGGTGTTCCAGCAAGCGAGCAGCGAGCGTGAGCGCCTGGTCAACGAGTATCACAACACCAATTACTCGGTGGTGGACATCGACTTGATCGAGCGCATCTACGGAATCTTCTATCGCCAGAAGGTTTCGGGTATCGCCCGCCACACATTCCGTACCCTGACCCTGGTGGAAAAAGCCGCCGCTACCGATCACGGCATCGAGCTGGTACTGCGCAATAGCGCCACCGGAGCCTGCGCCACTGAACACTACGACGCAGTAGTGCTCGCCACCGGCTATGAACGCCAGATGCACCGTCAATTGCTGGCACCGCTCCAGGAGTACCTGGGTGATTTTGAAGTGGATCGGCACTATCGCGTGATTACCGACGAACGCTGCAAGGCCGGCGTCTACATGCAGGGCTTCAGCCAGGCCAGCCATGGCCTGAGCGACACCTTGCTGTCGGTGCTGCCGATCCGTGCCCAGGAGATTGCCGACTCGCTCTATGAACACGGCAAGAGCCGCGGTCACAGCCGTTCCGTACGCGATATGCTGCTGGCCACCGCCAGTTGATTGACCGCCGCTGCCGCAGTGTTGCGGCAGCGGTGGCTACTGCCACGAAAACGTCATGTTTTGCCTGTTCCTGAACCTTGGCTGAAGAACTTTTCGATTCTCCCTGCCAGGGTTTTCCCCCGGTTTACTCTGCAAATAGTGCGGCGTAAGCTTCGCGCGTTTTCAATCAGTGGAGACCCAGTGTGGGTACTTGTTCGAGTGACAGGAGTCGGCCGGTCTTGACCACCGGCGCAGTCCCGGCAAGATAGCGCGCAGCCTTTTTCCTGCCGCTGTCTCGCCGTACAGCGAGATTCGGCATCCCGATCGCGGCCCTCTGCGGCTCGCCTCCCGACGTCAATTCTTGATGACTCTGTTTCCCCCGGTTCGGCCTTGCGCCGCGTCGTGGTGGCATCGACGCGTGGGTCCTGTCGACCTGCGGGCCGGTTTTGCGTGGACGCTTGAAGCGTTGCGCAGTGTCCGGCCGTACCTGCCTGTGGTTGTCCTACGTCGTCCTTGCGGGGGAGCAGTCATGGGTTACATCAGCCAGCGTCACCATCGCCAGCAACATCGTCCTTCGCTCACGGCGCGATTGCCCCGGGCGTGAGCCCTGTCTCGTCCTTTTACCTACTACCCTGACTGTTTCGTTGCATCACTGACGCTCCCGTGCCCTTGGCCGGGCGTTTGTGCAGGAGTCATCACCATGAAGCTCACCCTGTTGAAAGAGTTCTTTGCCGGATTTCTCCGGACCCGGCATTTCTCCCGGCATTTTCGCCGCCTGGCACTGCTGGAAAGTTTCAGCGACGCCAGCGTCAGCCGCGATGTGCCGCCGACCCTGGCGCAAACCCTGGTGGAGGCGGCCAACAGCGACGCCGCGCAACTGCTCGACCGGCTTGGCAGCCACACCGACGGCCTGAGCACCGAGGAGGCCGATGCCCTGCGTGAGCGTCACGGTCTCAACGAGGTCGAGCACGAGCAGGCACTGCCCTGGTGGACCCACCTGTGGCACTGCTACAAGAACCCCTTCAACCTGCTGCTGACCCTGCTGGCGGTGATTTCCTGGCTGACCGAAGACATGAAGGCGGCCACGGTGATCTTCTCCATGGTGGTGCTCTCGACCCTGCTGCGCTTCTGGCAGGAGGCCAAGTCGAACAAGGCCGCCGATGCCCTCAAGGCCATGGTCAGCAACACCGCCACGGTCATGCGCCCAGGGTCGGCGCCCCAGGCCGCGCCGATGCTCGGTCGCCTGCTGGGGGCCGCCGCCGAGGTCAAGGGCGCTCAGCGCATCGAGTTGCCGATCAAGCAATTGGTGCCCGGCGACCTGATCGTGCTCTCGGCCGGCGACATGATTCCCGCCGACTGCCGCGTGCTCAGCGCCAAGGACTTGTTCGTCAGCCAGGCGGCCATGACCGGCGAATCCATGCCGGTGGAGAAATTTCCTCGCCAGCAGGACGCCGACACCAGCAACCCTCTGGACCTGGACAACATCCTGTTCATGGGCACTAACGTGGTCTCCGGTTCCGCCACGGCGGTGATCCTGACCACCGGCAACAGCACTTATTTCGGCGCCCTGGCCCAGCGTGTCAGCGCCACCGACCGCGCGCCCACCTCGTTCCAGAGCGGGGTCAACAAGGTCAGCTGGCTGCTGATCCGCTTCATGTTCGTCATGGCGCCCCTGGTGCTGTTCATCAACGGCTTCACCAAGGGCGACTGGATGGAGGCGCTGCTGTTCGCGCTGTCGATCGCCGTCGGCCTGACCCCCGAAATGCTGCCGATGATCGTCACCTCGACCCTGGCCAAGGGCGCGGTGTTCCTGTCGCGCAAGAAAGTCATCGTCAAGCGCCTGGACGCGATCCAGAACTTCGGCGCCATGGATGTGCTGTGCACCGACAAGACCGGCACCCTGACCCAGGACAAGATCTTCCTGGCGCGGCACGTGGACGTCTGGGGCGAGGATTCGGACGACGTGCTGGAAATGGCCTACCTCAACAGCTACTACCAGACCGGGCTGAAGAACCTGCTGGACGTGGCGGTACTGGAGCACGTCGAGGTGCACCGCGAGCTCAAGGTCGGCACGGCGTTCCAGAAAGTCGATGAAATCCCCTTCGATTTCACCCGCCGGCGCATGTCGGTAGTGGTGGCGGAACAGGACCGGCCGCACCTGCTGATCTGCAAGGGGGCGGTGGAGGAAGTGCTGGCGGTGTGCCGCAACGTACGCCACGGCGAGGCCGAGGAGGCCCTGACCGAGAACCTGCTGGCGCGGATCCGCCAAGTGACCGCCGACCTCAACGAAGAGGGGCTGCGGGTGGTGGCGGTGGCCGCACGGCCGATGATCGACGGGCGCGATACCTACAGCCTGGCGGACGAGTGTGAGCTGACCCTGATCGGCTACGTGGCGTTCCTCGACCCGCCCAAGGAAAGCACCGCGCCGGCCCTCAAGGCCCTGGCCGAACATGGCGTGGCGGTGAAAGTGCTGACCGGTGACAACGAACTGGTGACGGCGAAGATCTGCCGCGAAGTGGGCCTGGAGCAGCAAGGCCTGCTGATGGGCAACGACATCGAGCGCATGAGCGACGAGCAACTGGCCAAGGCGGTGGAAACCACCAACGTGTTCGCCAAGCTGACCCCGACCCACAAGGAGCGCATTGTCCGCCTGCTCAAGGCCAACGGCCACGTGGTGGGCTTCATGGGCGACGGCATCAACGACGCCCCGGCGCTGCGCACCGCCGACATCGGCATTTCCGTGGACAGCGCGGTGGACATCGCCAAGGAAGCAGCGGACATCATCCTTCTGGAAAAGAGCCTGATGGTGCTGGAGGAGGGCGTGCTGGAAGGGCGCCGGACCTTCGCCAACATGCTCAAGTACATCAAGATGACCGCCAGCTCGAACTTCGGCAACGTGTTCTCGGTGCTGGTGGCCAGTGCCTTCATTCCGTTCCTGCCGATGCTGCCGATGCACCTGCTGGTGCAGAACCTGCTGTATGACATCTCCCAGATCGCCATTCCCTTCGATAACGTCGATGAGGACATGCTGAAAAAGCCCCAGCGCTGGCAGCCGGCGGATGTGGGGCGGTTCATGCTGTTCTTCGGGCCTATCAGCTCGATCTTCGACATCACCACCTTTGCCCTGATGTGGTACGTGTTCGACGCCAATACCCCGGACCACCAGACGCTGTTCCAGTCCGGCTGGTTCGTGGTGGGGCTGCTGACCCAGACCTTGATCGTGCACATGATCCGCACGCCGAAGATTCCGTTCCTGCAGAGCCGTGCGGCCATGCCGTTGATGGTGATGACCGGCGTCATCATGGCGGTGGGGATCTTCCTGCCGATGGGCCCGCTGGCGCACTACTTCAAGTTGCAGGCGCTGCCTTCGCTGTACTTCGTGTTCCTGCCGCTGATCCTGCTGGCCTACATGGCCCTGACCCAGGCGGTGAAGGGCTTCTACGTGCGGCGCTTTGGCTGGCAGTAATGCCGCCCTGTAGGAGCCAGCTCGCTGGCGAAGGCGTCCTCACGGGCCTCTTCGCTGGCAAGCCAGCTCCTACGGTCAGCCGTGCGTCCACGGCAAGCCAGCTCCTACGGTCAGCCGTGCGTCCATGGCAGGCCACGAGACGTTCACAGACTGTTGCTAAAGTCCTTGGGCACCCTCCAACCGCCCCGCTCAAGGACCGTTGCCATGCAAGCCCTGCACACCATCAACCTGGACTCGCTGGTCGACACTCTGGTCAGCCTCAGTGCGGCCTTTATCCTTGGGGGCCTGATCGGCTTCGAACGCCAGTACCGTCAGCGCACCGCGGGTTTGCGCACCAATGTGCTGGTGGCGGTGGGGGCCGCGATCTTCGTCGACATGGCCAACCGCCTGGGGGGCGCCGAAGGGGCGGTGCGGGTGGTGGCCTACGTGGTCTCAGGCATCGGCTTTCTCGGCGCCGGGGTGATCATGCGCGAGGAGGGTAACGTCCGCGGGCTCAATACCGCCGCCACCCTCTGGGCCTCGGCAGCGGTGGGGGCCTGCGCCGGTGCCGACCTGGTCCTCGAGGCACTGCTGGGCACCCTGTTCGTGCTGGCCGCCAATACCCTGCTGCGGCCCATCGTCAACAACATCAACCGCCAGCCCCTGGACGTGGTGTCCGCCGAGGTCACCAATATCGTCTACGTGATCGCCCACCGCTCGAAGCAGAAGGCAGTGTTCGCCCTGCTGGAAGCGGAGCTGGCACGCTGCAACTACCCCGCCAGCGACGTTGATGTGCACGCCTTCGGTACGGAGGATGTGGAGATCGAGGCGACCCTGGCGACCACCTCGGTGGACGGTGACGAACTGGACGCACTGGTGGCTCGGCTGTCCACATCGCCCTGGGTGCAGCAGGCGTTCTGGAGCCCGAGCACCACCGACTGAGCATTTTTCGCCTCCGCCAGGGGAGGCATGAGATACGGCTCGGCTTCTCTCGGAAGGGGCTTACCGGACAACAAGACTTTTCCGCGGGCTGGCCCCTGCTAAAAGTCGTGGCCGGTGGTTATGGTAGGGCACGGTTGCACAGCGGGGCTGGAGGACGAGCCGCGAGCGCCAGGCGGCCGGGGTAGAGCGCCGTCCACCGGGGCGCCCTTGGCAGGGACTTTCAGGTTGTTCCTAGAGCCAACCTCCACGCACTGGCTTAGCCTTCCAGCGGCCCGGGAGTAGGGCCGGTATTCGCAGTGCCGAAGTCTTGTCAGCAGGATCAGAAAAATGTCCAACAGAGCATTGCGCATATTGATTGCCGATGATCAGCACTTTCGTCGCATGCAGATCGAAAGAGCCCTGAATCAACTGAACTATTACCGAGTGGCCCCGGTGCACAGGCTGGAGGAGCTGCTGACGCTGGTGGAGTATTCCAGCGAGTCGTTCGACCTGCTGATCATCAACGCGAACCTGGCTGTCCGCAGCGATTTCGACCTGCTGGCTTTCTGCCTGGACCACCCGCACATCGAGCATGCGCTGATCTACGGCAGCGAGCAGATTGCCGCCACTTCCGGCAGCCGGCGGTACAAGGTGCATGTCAGCCCGGCCGAATGGCCGGACAGTGCGGCGATCAAGCGCCTGATGCGGTGGGTGGACCCGCCATTGCCCGATGCCGCCGGGTCTTCCCGGCAACGGCTGGCGCATTTGCATGGCCATTGGGGCTGCCCGAACTGACCGAGCCCTGCGCACCCCACGCCAAACGGCATCCCCAGGGATGCCGTTTGGCGTTTTTGTCAGCGCCGTTCGCGCTTCAGTCCCACTGCGGGGCAATGCCTGCCGGGCTGGTCAGGCGTTGGCCGCGCTCCAGGCCGGCGATGCTCTCAAGCTCCGCGCTGCTCAGGGTCAAGGCGCAGGCGGCGAGGTTGCCTTGCAGGTTGGCCCGGCGGGTGGAGGAGGGGATCACCGCATAGCCCGATTGCATGGCCCAGGCCAGCACCACCTGGGCCGGGGTGGCCTGGCGTGCCTGGGCGATCTGCAGGATCAGTGGGTCCTTGAGCACTTCGCCATAGGCCAGGGTCATGTAGGAGGTGATGTGAATGCCCTGGCTGCGGGCGAATTCCACCACCTTGCGGTTCTGCAGGTAGGGGTGCAATTCCACCTGGTGGCTGGCGATCTGCTCGGCCCCGACGGCGTCAATGGCTTGCTGCAGCAAGGCGTTGCTGAAGTTGGACACGCCGATCTGCCGGGTCAGGCCCTGGGTCTTGGCTTCCAGCAGGGCCTGCATGAACTCCGCCACCGGCACCTGGTTGTCTGGCGAGGGCCAGTGGATCAGGGTCAGGTCCAGGTAATCGGTGCGCAGCTTGTGCAGGCTTTCCTTGAGGCTGGGGATCAGGCGCTCCCGGGACAGGTTGGCGATCCAGATCTTGCTGGTGATGAACAACTGGTCGCGGGCAATGCCGCTGGCGGCCACCGCGGCGCCGACATCGGCTTCGTTGTCGTAGATCTGCGCGGTATCGATGGCGCGATAGCCCAGTTCCAGGGCGCTGCTCAGGGAATCGATGAGCACCTGGCCCTGAAGGCGGAAGGTGCCGAGGCCAAAGGCGGGTACAGACATGGGGTCACTCCGGGCATTGCAGTGGGATTGGCCGGCAGTATCCGTACCTGCGTCGCCGAGAAAAACCGCCGCTGGCACAAAGGAGTAGTGCCCCGCGTTCACGAATCCACCTGCCTCCGTAGGAGCCGGCTTGCCGACGAACCGCGCAACCCAGGCACGAACCCCACAGGAAAGCTGCACAGCTGCCACAGCCTGGCCGTTCCAGGCGCTGGCTTCTGAGCCTCAGGCCATGTCGCTGTGGCTGAATTCCTCCCCGAGAAAGTCGATCAGGCTGCGTACCGAAGGCAGCAGCCCCCGGCGCGAGGGGAAGATCGCGTGCACGATGCCGCACCTTGGCGCCCAGTCGGGCACCAGTTCCAGCAGTCGCCCGGCCTCCAGGTCTTCACGCACTACCACCTTGGGCAGGTGGGCGATGCCGATGCCCGCCAGCACTGCATAGCGCAGCGCCAGCAGGTCGTCGGTGACCATCCGCGGTCGGTGGCGGATCAGCGCCTCGGCGCCGTCCGGGCCCAGCAATTGCCATTGATATTCACGTTGCGCCGCACCCCAGTGCACGCTCGGCAAACCGCTGAGGTCGGCCGGTGTTGCCGGGCCCGACAGGCGCTGGAGAAAATCCGGGTGGCCCACCAGGCACTGGGTGCTGTTGCCCAGCACCTTCATCACCAGGTCGGTGTTTTCCAGGGGCGGGAAGCGCACCCGCAGGGCGATATCGAACCCCTCGTGGATCAGGTCGACCCGGCGGTTGGTGCTCTCGATGAACAGTTCCACCAGGGGGTACTTGAGCATGAAGCGGGTAAGCATCGGCCCCACCCAGGAGTTGAGCAGGGCCGTGGGGCAAGCCACACGTACCAGCCCCTGGGGTTCGGAGCGGTTGCGTTCTATGACTTCCGCCGCGCCCTCGGCTTCCACCCGCATGGCCAGGCAACGCTGGTAGTACTCCTGGCCGATCTCGGTCAGCGAACAGTGGCGGCTGGTGCGATGGATCAGGCGTACTCCAAGGCGTTCTTCCAACTGGGAAATCCGCCGGCTGAGCTTGGACTTGGGCATGTCCAGGGCCCGTCCCGCGGCGGCAAAGCCACGGTGCTCCACCACCTGGGTGAAGTAGTAGAGGGTGTTCAGATCTTCCAAGATCGTTCTCCAGATAGAACGCTAAGGGTGATTTTTGCAGTCTAGCGCGGCAAAGGTCTGAGTTTTAAGGTGTGTCCATCAGATAGTTCTGGAGGACGACATGAAAAACATCATCGGCATCTACACCAGCCCACGGCCCCATTGGGTCGGTGACGGCTTCCCGGTCCGTACCCTGTTTTCCTACGACAACCTGGGCCAGCACATCAGCCCGTTCCTGCTGCTGGATCACGCCGGCCCCGCGCAGTTCAGCCCCACCAGCGCCCGGCGCGGTGTCGGCCAGCACCCCCATCGCGGTTTCGAAACCGTGACCATCGTCTATGACGGTGAGGTGGAGCACCGGGATTCCACCGGCAGCGGCGGCAAGATCGGCCCTGGCGATGTGCAGTGGATGACCGCGGCCTCGGGGATTCTCCATGAGGAGTTCCATTCCACGGACTTCGCCCGGCGTGGCGGCAACCTGGAAATGGTCCAGTTGTGGGTCAACCTGCCGGCGAAGGACAAGCTCGCGGCGCCCGGTTACCAGACCATCGTTGCGGCGGACATCCCGCAGGTCCCGCTGCCGG
Organism: Pseudomonas sp. MWU349; assembly: GCF_017947325.1. Taxonomy (NCBI): domain Bacteria; kingdom Pseudomonadati; phylum Pseudomonadota; class Gammaproteobacteria; order Pseudomonadales; family Pseudomonadaceae; genus Pseudomonas; species Pseudomonas sp. MWU349. The sequence goes on from NZ_JAFEVP010000001.1 coordinate 104,520, forward strand.
GCAATGCCGGCAGCCTGCGCCTGATCGCCGGCGAGTTCGATGGCCACCGGGGCCCTGCACGGACCTTCACCCCGATCGACGTCTGGGACATCCGCCTGCAAGCCGGCAAGCACCTGGACCTGCCTCTGCATTCGGGGCGTAACAGCGCCCTGGTGGTATTGCGCGGCACGGTGCAGGTCAATGGCCAGGAGCTGGTGCGCGAAGGTCAGCTGGCGCTGCTGGAGCGTGACGGCCAGGACATCAGCCTGGAGGCCAACAACGACGCGATCGTGCTGTTGCTCAGCGGCGAGCCCATCGACGAACCCATCGTCGGCCACGGCCCGTTCGTGATGAACAGCGAAGAAGAGATTCATCAGGCCTTCGTCGATTTCCAATCGGGACGCTTCGGCCAGATGGACGCAACCGGTCACTGACCGTTTGCACTGGCGCGGCTGGCACCGGCAACTAGGCTTTGCCAGTCGCGTGCAACTCCCCGGCGCCCGCCGTTACCCCGGCGGAGCGTGCCACGGGTTTCATCCAAGCCGGGTCTTCCGGCATCGATCATTAGCGAGGACTTCACATGACCACTGCATACAAGCGTCTGGACAAGGATAACGCCGCCGTTCTGCTGGTAGACCACCAGGCCGGCCTGCTGTCGCTGGTCCGCGATATCGAGCCCGATCGTTTCAAGAACAACGTGCTGGCCCTGGCCGACCTGGCCAAGTACTTCAAGTTGCCGACCATCCTCACCACCAGTTTCGAAACCGGCCCCAACGGCCCGCTGGTGCCGGAGCTCAAGGCGCTGTTCCCCGATGCGCCGTACATCGCCCGCCCGGGCCAGATCAATGCCTGGGACAACGAGGACTTCGTCAAGGCGATCAAGGCCACCGGCAAGAAGCAACTGATCATCGCCGGCGTGGTTACCGAAGTGTGCGTGGCATTCCCGGCGCTCTCGGCCCTGGAGGAAGGCTTTGAAGTGTTCGTGGTTACCGACGCTTCCGGCACCTTCAATGCCTTGACCCGCGACTCGGCCTGGAACCGCATGTCCAATGCCGGCGCCCAGTTGATGACCTGGTTCGGCCTGGCCTGCGAGCTGCACCGCGATTGGCGCAACGACGTCGAAGGCCTGGCGACCCTGTTCTCCAACCACATCCCGGACTACCGCAACCTGATGACCAGCTACAACACCCTGACCCAGGGCCGGTAACCCCTGAGTCGCGGCGGGCCCTGCGCCCGTCGCCCGATCCTGGCCCGGGGCGCATGCCCCGGGCTTTTCCAGCTATACCTGCTCCTGCGTCTTTCGTGCGATCGTGCCGTCTTCGTCATGCCGGAGTGCCTCGATGTCTTCCCTGTTCAGCGATCATCCGTTGTTGGCCGCGCTGTTCCTGCTGTTCCTGGATATGCTGCTCTGGCGCCTGATCGGCAGCCGTGGCGACTACTGGAAGCTGGCGGTACGGGTGCTGATCTTTTCCCTGTACAGCCTGATGCTGTTCAACCAGGGCATGAACCCGATGCAGGCCGCGCCCTGGCCCGACGATGTGCCCCTGCACCTGGCCGCCACCGGCCTGGAAATTGGCTGGTGGCTGTTTGGCGCGCGGACCCTGACGGTGTTGCTGGGCACCCTGATGATGCAGCGGGTAGGGCATACCGGGCGCCTGCTGCAGGACCTGATGGGGGCGGTGATCTTCCTCATCGCCATCATCGCCGCCCTGGCCTATGTGCTGGAACTGCCGGTCAAGGGGGTGCTGGCCACCTCCGGGGCCTTGGCGATCATCGTCGGCCTGGCCCTGCAAAGCACCCTCAGCGACCTGTTTTCCGGGATCGTCCTCAACACCACCAAGCCCTACCAGATCGACGACTGGATCGCCATCGACGGCACCGAGGGGCGGGTGCTGGACATCGACTGGCGCGCCACCCGGCTGCAGACCTCCCAGGGCAGCATGGTGGTGATCCCCAACTCCCTGGCGTCCAAGGCCAAGATCACCAACTTCAGCCGGCCGGTGGATGTTCATGGCCTGTCGGTGAGCGTGCAGGTCAGCCCCCACGCGCGCCCGCAGAAAGTCATCGAGGCCCTGGAACGGGCCACCCTGGGTTGCCGCCTGCTGTTGAGCACCCCGGCGGCCAGCGTGGCGATGAAGAGCACCAGCAGCAGTGGCGCGGAATACGAGATCAGCGGTTTTGTCGCCGACATGGGGCACAAGCGCGAAGTGCGCAACCAGCTGTTCGACCTGGCCTTCCGCCATTTGCAGGCCAGCGGCATCGGCCTGCTGTCCGCCGCCGAGCCGGTCCAGGCGGCGACCCTGTCGCGGCCCCGGGCGCTGCTGGACGCCTCGAGCATCTTTTCCACCCTGCGCCAGGATGAGAAGGACACCTTCAGCCAGAACATGCACCTGCAGACCTACCGTGCCGGCGAGACCATCCTGGCCCAGGGCGAGGTCAGCGATCACCTGTTCATCATCGAATCCGGGGTGGTTTCGGTGACCATGCAACGCGACGGCAAGCCCTTCGAGGCCGGGCGCATGGGGCCGGGGGAGGTCATCGGCGAAGCCGGCGTGGTGGCCGAGCAAGCCACAGTGGCGCAGTTTGCGGCCAAGACCTTCTGCAGCCTCTACCGCATCGACAACGAGTTCCTCAAGCCCTGCCTGGATGCGCGCCACGACATCAACGAGGCCATGAAGAACCTCCTGGATTTTCGCCGGCACATGGCCCAGACCCTGTCCCAGGCTGCGCCCAAGCCAGTGCCCAGGAAGGGCTTCCTGCAATGGCTGCGCAGCCGCACCTGAGGCGCCGGCCACCCCAAGCCAATATCCCTGATATTGCCGCGTCTGCGCGCAGCCGTTCGCCGCCTGCGGCAGCGGCTACAAACATCTCCGAACAGCACGGGCCCTGTAGCCGCTGCTGAGCCTGCGAAGCTGCGCAAAGGCCCGCAGGGCCTTGCCTGGCGATTTTCCGCCCTGCCTCGCCAAGGCGCCGGGCCGCGACGGCATTGGTTTCCTCAAGCTCCCCGGTAGCGGTCATGGGCCTGGGCGGGTGCAGCACGTAACGCCCCACCTCGACCGGTGCTATAGCGGTGGGCTTTCGCCACGTCCCCCAGGAATGAAACGTGCGGCCTTACTTCAAATACGCCCGCGGCGTGGTGCCGGTCATGGCCTTGAAGAAGGCGATGAAGATGCTGTCGCTGGCAAAGCCCAGTGCGCAGGCGCTGTAGCCGATGCTGCGGCCTGTGGCGAGCAGTTCGATGGCGCGCATCAGCCGCCACTGCTGGCGCCATTGCTGGTAGCTCAGGCCGGTTTCACGCTGGAAGATGCGGCCGATGGTGCGGCTGCTGGCGCCGACCCGGGTGGCCAGTACCTGCAATTGCGGCGGCAGTTGCTCCAGGTCCGCCAGCAGCGGTTGCAGGCGTTTGTCCCGCGGCAGGGGCAGCGACAGGGGCTGGTGCAGGGCCTGGCGGATTTCCTCGATGCACAGCCCCAGCAGGTGCGGGTAGCGGCCCTGGCTCCAGTCGCAGTCGAAGGCGGCCTGGGCCATGGGTTCCAGCACGGCCTGGAGCAGCGGGCTGACCTCGATCACCGCCACCTCGGCCGGCAGGCGCCGGCTCAGTTCGGCGTTGAAGTACAGCGAACGGTAGTCCACGCTCTGCTGCATTTGCGCGCGGTGCATGACCCCCGGTGGAATCCACGCCGCCCGCGAGGGCGGCAGCAGGCACAGACGATGGTCCAGGGTAATCCGCGTGCAGCCCTGGCGGGTGTACAGCAGTTGCCCGCGGCGGTGGCGGTGCAGGCCGGAGTCGTGGTCGCCGAGGGTCGCGGCGATGCCCAGCAGGGGGGCGTCGAAGCGGTCGGGGTCGAAGAGTGCCTGAGGTTCGAGCCAGGCCATGATTGGCGTATTTCCGATGTTTGTTGGCAAGGTTGCGATAATACGCCAGGCGCCGCTGCCTAGAATCGCCGGCATGTTTTTTTTGCCGAGCACTGCCTGATGAATCCCCATTCCCTGTTGCCCCTGGCCCTGGCCCTGCTGATGTTCCCGCAGCTCGCCCAGACCCTCTACAGCCCGGCCCTGGCCGATCTTGGCCGGGCCTTTGGCGTGGCCCCCGCCCAAGCGGCCCAGAGCCTTTCGGTGTTTGTTCTGGGGTTCGCCCCGGGGGTGCTGCTGTGGGGGCGCTTGAGCGATCTTTGGGGCCGGCGCCCGGCCTTGCTGGGGGGCCTGACGCTGTACGTCCTGGCCATCGGGCTGCAATTGCAGGTGCAGAGTTTTACCGCGCTGTTGCTGTACCAGGCCCTCGCCGCCCTGGGCGTGGCGGCGGGCTCGGTGGTGACCCAGACCCTGCTGCGCGACCTGTTTCGCGGCAGTGAACTGGTGCGGGTGTTTTCCCAGGTGGGCATGGTCCTGGCGGCCAGCCCGGCCATTGGCCTGTTCAGTGGCGCCGGGCTGGTGCGGGCCTGGGGCTACCAGGGCGCACTGGCCGGGTTGCTGGTGCTGGCCCTGGCCTTGCTCGGCTGGTGCGCCCGGGCCTTGCCGGAAACCCGTGCGCCGGCGCAGCACTTGGCGCCCCTGGCCGGGACCTTGTGGCACATGCTCAGGGACCCGGGCATCTGGCGCTCGGCGCTGCTGGTGGCGTTGTTCAATGTGGCCTTGCTCAGCTACTACAGCCTCGGGCCGTTCCTGTTTCGCGACCTGGGGTGGGGCGAGCAGGGCTTTGGTTACAGCGGTGCGGGCCTGGCCCTGGCTTCGGGGCTGGGGGCCTGGCTCAATCGCCGGCTGCTGGGGCGGGGCTGGTCCGGTGACACCCTGCTGCGGCTGGCGGCCCTGGCGGTGACCCTGGGTGGCCTCGGGGTGACCGCGCTTGGGCACAGCCTGTGGTTGCTGCTGCCCATGCTCGGCGTGGTGCTGGGCTTCGGCCTGGCCATTCCCAATATTCTCGGCTCGGCGCTGGCGGCCTACAGCGACCGGCTGGGCAGCGCCGGGGCCGGGTTCGGCCTGTTCTACTACCTGCTGATTGGCGCCGGGTTGCTGCTGGTGGGCTGGGGCCAGGCCCTGGGGCCGACCCTGGGCCTGTGCGGGGTTGCGGCGCTGTTGTTGTGCCTGGTGCGGCGCCGGCAGCAGGGCTGAAGGGCGAGTTTGCGACACACGGTCGCCCCAGCGGCCGCCAAGGGGCCATTGTTTGACCATGATCAAACCCTTCCCCGGGGTATCCGCGCAGTCTGTCAGCAGACCTGCGGATTCGCGCAGACCCCTTCCCGGCAATGGAGATCGGCAACATGGCCAAGATGAAAGCAGCGGTATTCGTGGAGAAGAACCGCATCGTGCTGGAAGACAAGGACATCCCCGAAATCGGTCCGCTGGACGCCCTGGTGCGGATCACCACTACCACCATCTGCGGCACCGACGTGCACATCCTGCGGGGTGAATACCCGGTGGCCAAGGGCCTGACCATCGGCCACGAGCCGGTGGGGGTGATCGAGCGCCTGGGTTCCCAGGTGCGCGGCTTCCATGAGGGCCAGCGAGTGATCGCCGGGGCCATCACCCCCAGCGGCCAGAGCTACGCCTGCCTCTGCGGTTGCGGCTCCCAGGACGGCCCGGACACCCGCCACGGCTTCCGCGCCACGGGCGGCTGGAAGTTCGGCAACACCATCGATGGCTGCCAGGCCGAATACGTGCGGGTGCCGGACGCCCTGGCCAACCTGTGCCCGATCCCCGACGGCCTGAGCGATGAAGAAGTGCTGATGTGCCCGGACATCATGTCCACCGGTTTCTCCGGCGCCGAGCGTGCCGAGGTGAACATCGGCGACAGCGTGGCGGTGTTCGCCCTGGGCCCCATCGGCCTGTGCGCGGTGGCCGGAGCCAGGCTCAAGGGTGCCACCACCATCATTGGCGTCGACACCGTGGCTGCGCGCATGAGCGTGGCGCGCGGGCTGGGGGCGACCCATGTGGTGGACTTCAAGCAGGGCGACGTGGTCAAGCAGATCATGGACCTCACCGACGGTCGCGGGGTCGATGTGTCGATCGAGGCCCTGGGCACCCAGGGCACCTTCGAGTCGGCGCTGCGGGTGCTGCGCCCGGGGGGCAAGCTGTCGAGCCTGGGGGTTTATTCCAGCGACCTGCGCATTCCCCTGGATGCCTATGCCGCCGGCCTGGGCGACCTGAGCATCCTCAGCACCCTGTGCCCGGGCGGCAAGGAACGCATGCGCCGGCTGATGGAGGTGGTCGCCAGTGGCCAGGTGGACCTCAAGCCGCTGGTGACCCACCGCTTCAAGCTCGACGATATCGAGGCCGCCTACGAGCTGTTCGCCAGCCAGCGCGACGGCGTGATGAAAATTGCCGTGACGCCATGACCCGCGCGCGGTGGGGCCTTGATGCATATCAAGGCCCCACCGCGCGTCTGCCTCGACACTCAGGCCCATCATCGTCCAAGGAGGTCCACCATGAGCCAGTACCAGCGTCTGTTGCTGATCGCCGATCCCCAGCAGCATCAGTCTCCCGCGGCGCGCCGTGCCGTTGCCCTGGCCCGGGCCAGCGGCGCGGCGCTGCACGCCCTGGTGTTCGTCGAACCGCCGGCGCGCACCTACCTGTGGGAAGAACACCTGGAAGACAGCGAGCGCGAAGCCTACCTGCAGCGCCACGAGCGCTGGTTGCAGGTGGAAGCGCAGTGGATGGCCGAGGAGGGCGTGCAGGTCACCACCCAGGTGATCTGGAGCACCCAGGTGCTCAAGGACATGCTCGCCTACATCGACGAGTTCCGGCCCGACCTGCTGATCAAGGACGTGACCCTGGAGTCGGCCCTCAAGCGCGTGTTCGTCACCCCGCTGGATTGCCACCTGCTGCGCGAGGCGCCGGTGCCGGTGCACCTGGTCAACGACGCGCCGCACAAACTGCCCCGGCGGATTGTCGCCGCGGTGGACCCGGCCCAGTCCGACACCCAGATCCGCGGGCTCAATACGCAGATCATCCAGACCGCCCACGCCCTGGCCCTGCAATGCGACGCCCAGTTGCACCTGTTGTACGCCTACGACCTGATGCCAATGCTCGATGGCGTGGCGCCGGTGGCGTCCACCGCCTGGAGCGTCAACTGCCTGGACGAGCTGCGCGACTCCCTGCACAAGGAATTCGAACGCCTGGGGGATGAGCACAACGTGCCCCAGGAATTCCGCCACTTCATCATGGGCCCGCCGGTGCCGGGCATCGCCCAGTTCGTCGACGAATACCTGGTGGACGTGGTGGTGATGGGCACGGTGCACCGCACCGGCTTTGGCCGCTTGATCGGCAGCACCACCGAACGCGCCTTGTACTCGATGCCGGGGAGCATCCTGGCGGTGAAGGCGTCTGGCGCGGCCTGACACCCACGCCCGTTTCAGTCCGGATCGGCGCGCTTGCTGCCAGGCAGGTACGGCAGCAAGCGCTCGGTTTCCTTGCGCACCACCCCATAGCACTCGCAGCTGTGCTGTTCCAGCCGCGGCCGGTCAAGCCCATTGATCCGGCCGCGGCTGTATTCGATGATGCCCTGGCGCTGCAGTTTGCCCGCGGCTTCGGTCACGCCTTCGCGATGCCCCCTGAGCATGTTGGCGATCAGTTCCTGGGTCATCACCAGCTGGTTGCCCGGCTGGTGGTGCTTTCGCCGCCCGTTACCGGACGCAGGCGAATCGAATCGATGATGGCGTCCCACAGTTCCAGTGCGGCTTTATCGGACTTGAAAGCAGGAGCCGGGGGAGCGGCATCGTCATCGATGTCAGCTTCCTCCACGCTCAGTTCTACCTTGAGATGGGGTTCGTTGATCGACTTGTCCTTGCCCTGGGCTTCCCAGAGGAAGGTGTAGGTACGTTGCCCCTTTGCGCTGCCTGCCAGCAGGTACTCATCGGCGGGAATGGCACCTCCGCGCTCTCTTTTGCGCAGGGTCTCGATGCCTGCAACCATCTTCGCCGCGCCCATCAGAAAGCCACTTACTCGATCCAGTAACCGATCTCGTTCGGCTCCGGTGCTGGATCTGAATGCCAAAAAGGCTCTAGGGTGTTCCGGGAAGGTCACGCCAATTCCGAAGTTTTCACTTTGAAAGCTGTCACCCGCAATGTAAGCCCGGTCGATACAGAATCCTGGTTCGGTGGGGATTTCGTTGGGGGCACGAGAGCGTAAGTTACGGGCCAGAGAGTTAGATATCTCCATAGCTCGACGCTCTCTATCCTCTGATATCTTTCCTGTCCAGCGATAAGCACGCCATGTTGGCTTCGAGATAACATAGGTATCAAGCAGATATACCTTGGAGGCAACTTCAGTAGACCAAGACATTAGTCCTACTGAGCCTTCACCAAAATCTATTCGCCGAAGAAACATACTGCCTTTCGTATCATGTTGCTGAGCTCTTAATTTTTGTTCGCGTCGATCAATCTGACTAGCAAGGGCCTCAGGGGTATCGTCGAGCGCTTCGATGTTGTCGCCCCACAGGTAGTACCCAGCGTTGATCTCTGCCTGGGGCGGTAAATCAATCAAAAAACGTCCGTAGCAATGAGTAACCCATCCACTCTTGTCCATGGCCGGGCTCCGAGAGGAAAAAATCGATGTGCAGCTGATAACGCTACCCAGGGCGATGAGGCCCAGGAGGGTTATTAGGCAACGAGCGCGCTTCATAAGCCCCTCTTTGGTTTTTTAAGTCTCTTACAATTCATCCATCCAATTCGACGATATTTGAGAGTTAATCAGGAACTCCTCTAGAGCATAATCATCCACTACTGGGGTAGGGGCATAAGAAGAGATCATCGGGCTCGAAGGTTTATTAACAGGGTTACCTCCACTTGGAGGTGGTGCTAGCGCTTCAGGTCGAAAGCGCACACTCTCAATGATGGCATTCCAGATTTCAAAGAACTGCTCTTCATTTGGTCCATCGGACAAATCATCATGAACGGGAAAGCCACCGCCAGGAATTGGAGCGCTTGTGGTGGAGTATTCAGGTGTAGTCAGTCGAACACTTACTCGAGGTTGGGGGCTTGGCATAATTAGTCCGGGAAACTCCCATACTCCGCTTATAGACGTCTTATATCCGAATTTTGATTCACCTTCAGTTGCTCCTGATACCCCTTCCTCTCCCTTAAGATCACCAACCTGACGCTCAGCACGACGGAATTCGTGTTGCTTGTACTTATCCTTAGACTCAGGTGTGAATGCCATATAAGAAATTGCTTCGCCGAGCGAGCGTTTATCACGTTGTAATAGTGACTCGGTAGGCTGCCAGATTTTGCTGTGATGGACAATTAAGTTGAGATTCAGAGGCAGAGAAAACCGCCAGCTCACCTCTTCCTTTCCACTATATGAAACATCATAGTAATCATCGACAAAAGCACCGCTTAGGCACAGTCCGGGACGAGTTGGGAATTCGTCGTCGGCCCTTGCATGCAAGCGTGGAAATAACTCTGGAATAATATCTTTGCTGTTGTTTGATTGTGTGAGTTTAAATAAGGTCTCGTTGCGTAGAAGAAACCCTTCTGCCTGATGAAATAGCTTCTTTACAACCGTTTTGTCATCCTCGGCCAAGCCGTCTATGTTTTCAAATTCATAAGCAAAGACAACTCCTCCCCCGGGTATCGCAACGCGCTCGGAAGGCCGTAAATAAGGAGTTCCAAAATTATCTAACTTAAGGATTTGAACCTCCTTCCAACGCGACTCTATTAATTCGTTGTATTGCTGAGCGCTCACTCCAGTTGTTACAGATAGTGTTAAGTTTGCCAGCTGCGCACCACTTGCTTGTGCGGCCCATGTAGTACCCGCAGGCAGATCAATGAGCAGCCGGCCTACACATTGAGTATGCATGCTCTGGGTTAACTTGCTCACGGTATGAGTTTGATCTGGAGGGGCCGGGTTCAATTGCTCCAAAGTGTAAAAGCAGGCCCATGCCGTCAATGCAGTAAGAATAGTAAATAGTTGATTGCGCCGAGCAATCATTGAACTAGCTCCTTGGCGGGTGTTGCCCTATGCAGAAACGAAGATGTCGATTGTTTAAGGCGCTTACTGTCTTAAGAGTTTTGATGCTCGTATCCACTTTTTTACACAGCGAAAATGGCGTGTTTAAGTTTCTACTCACGGTCATCGATTCTGATCGCTAGGGCTGTAGAGGGCGTCATCTGTTACTGACGTGTTGGCTACAAGGCTATTAGGATCGCTGGTAGTTTCACCTCCCTTGGGTAGTCGACTATGACTTCCTGGCCAATGCGCGGGATCGCCATATGGCCCCAGTCCGCCCCGGCCCAATTCTGTGAGACCCGGACCCAGCAGGAGCTGAAGCCGTTGTGCTTGCCCTCGCGGTCCCAGGGGAACTGGATTTTTACCCGGCCATATTCATCGGTGTGGATTTCCTCGCCTTCCGGGCCTACCACTGTGGCTATCTGCGGCCCGTCAATGACCGGCTTGGGCAGCGGCATCGGCCGCCATTCGCAGTCCTCGGCAATGATCTGGGCGCTGAAGTCGTAACTCACGCCCATCTCGGCGCCAGCGGCCTCCTCCTGCTGGCTGGCGTGCTGTATCCCTTTGTGAATGATGCGCACCGAGCGCCACCAGCGGTTGAAGTCGCCCCGGGGGTGCCCGGTCAGTTGAAAGGAAAACCCCGGAATCAGCCGCGGATCATCCCCTTGCACCGTCGCCACCCGGGCATCGCGACGATGGCCCAATAGGCGGTTTTCGGTGAAGTTCTTGCCGACGGCGCTGCGCTTGTAGCGGCCTGGGTAGTCGTAGCGCTCATAGCGCTGAGCCTGATGCCCAAGGTCATCGCCAAGCCGTCGCTGCTGCTGGTCGAAGGCCGGGCGCTTGAAGCTGTAGTCGCGTTGCGTCTGCTCGGCGGTACGCACGTTTTCCGTGTAGCTGAAGGCGTACAGCACAGGTTGGGTGGCATCCCCGGCCGGTTGGGTGCTGTACAGCACCGGCCCGCCCTGGATGCGCTCCTGGACGTACAGCTTGTCACCCTGGACCAGGGTGTGGGCATTGGCATCGTGTTTGAAGAAATAGAACAGGCCTTCCTCGGTGGACAGGCGGTTAAACAGATAGAGGTCGGTGTCTGCGGCCTGGACGCAGTATTCACGAGGCGCATGTTCGGTGTGGATGTAGGGTTGGTAGTCAAGAACGCCGTGCTCGTCGAGCACCGACTTGAGGATCTCGGGCACCGTTTTGTGCTGAAAAATGCGCCAGTCGGAACTCAGCGCCAGCCGGGCCAGTTGCGGCTCCACCAGCAGGCGGTAACGGGTGCGGCGAAAGCCGCTTTTACCCTGGGTGAAGCTGCTGACCCATCCATGGACATGCCGCACCTGCAGGCCGCCTTGCCAGATCGTCAGCAAGGCCGGCTGGTCGAGGATCTGGCCGAAGTCGATCGCACCGTTGTCGCTGGCCAGCTCAAGCGTCAAGCGAAAAGGCTCGGACAAGGCTTCTTCCAGGGTGAACTCTACGACCTCGAACGCCACCTGCGCGGTCAGCACAGAAAAAGTGAACTTCAAATCCATTTGCCGCATGACACACATCCCCACCCTGTGAAGTACACACTGCACGCTCTTGTTTGATCCCCACCCTATCCGGCTGAGGACCTGGGCGCCTTCGCTCTACCGCCCAAGAGCGCCCCCATCGACCCGCCTGGCTGGCCGATGGGTTGCAACGTTTCGCTGGAGTTAGCCGGCGACCGGGGTACGCCAGTCATCGGAGCCCGAAGTATCGGACACTTCGTGGGTCCAGGTGATCTTGCGGTAGGTGAACTCGACGTCCTCCAGGTGGGTGAAATGTGCGTTCGACGGATCCTGGCAGTTGTGCATGTAGTCCTTGATGTCGACGATGATCGCGTCTTCCAGGGTGGTGGTGAAGTAATGCTCCTGGGTGTCGGCGGCGGAGGTGCGGAACCACTGGATTTCGATCTTGCTCAGGCGCTCACCGGAGGTCAGGGCGGCGAGCAGCAGCGGCGAAGCCTTGTCGAAAACCTTGGTGATCTTCACCGGCTTGTGTACCCGCTGGCCGGTGGGCTGACCGGACTGCGGATCGCGGGGAATGATCACTTCATGGCTGAAGCCCTGGACCATGACCTGATCTTCGTGCCCTTCCTGGTAGGTGTTGCCAACGGAGTCAGCGGTGAAGGCACCGGCGGTGATCAGACCTTGTTTGGTACCGGTGACGGACATGTACGCTGGGGTTGCCATTGTTGCTCTCCTTGCTGGGATATACGGAAAAACCGGGGCCTGAATGGCCGGCCGGGCTCCAGGGCTATCTCAAGAGTCATGCCAACTTTCCAATACTCCTTGCCAATCAATGACTTGATAGAAATTCAAGGTTCAACAGGCGGTTTCCAGCCTGATTTCCCACTGAAAGTGCGCAAGAAGTTGCGCAGTACTGTGCAACTTCTTGCGCACTCCTCTGTACAGTCCTGTCCGCACTGCTTACAGCCATGTGTCCACAGGTTTATCCACATTGGAGTGCGCAACTTCTTGCGCATCAAGGCAAAAAGCCATTAGGGGCAATGCAGGTCGCCGCAAGTCGGCTATAAATCTCGCCACAACCTCACCGCTGGCAGGCCCATGAGTGTCGTTTGCCCTGCATGGGTGATTTTCCGCCGCTTTTTTCGCTGTTAATCTTGCCGCCATGACCCATGCCTCCCTCCATCGCCCCCACATTGCCTGGACGCTGTATTTCTGCGTGCTGTTCAACGTGTTCGTCTGTGGCCTGGGCCACGGGCAGATGGCCGGGCTGGAGCTCAATGGCGTCGGCGGGCAGTTCTGTTCCGCCATGGGCAACCCGGGCCCGGCCCTGGACGGCGACTTCAGCGATCAGGCCGCCGCCGGTGGGCTGAGCACGTTCATGTGCCCATTGTGCTCGGCCGTGAGCCTGGGCATCGCGCTGCTGTTTTGCCTGGGCTGGATGCTGCGCCGCCAACGCCCGCCACGGCTGGGGGGCGAGCAGCGCAGCAAGGCGCCGCCGCGTTCTTGCTGGCCTGCGCTCAATCCCCGGGCACCTCCTCTGGGCTGACTCGCTCCGGCGACCGTCATTGGCGGTCGCGCTTTCTCGTCCTCCGGCACTAGCTGCACGGTCGCTCCGGCGACTGCTGCCGGACGCTGTTCGATGATTTTTTTCGAGTCCGAGTCCATGAAACACCTCAATCGCTCCCCCCACTGCGCGGCGCTGTGCTGTGCCCTGTCGTTCAATGCCCTGGCCGACTCCCCGCTGGAGTTGCCGCAGATGCGCATCAGCACCGACGAAGAACGCAAGGTCGGCCTGCAACTCGATACCCAGGGCAGCACCGGCTCGCGCCTGGGCCTGACGCCCCGGGAAACCCCGGCTTCGGTCAGTGTGGTCAACCGCCAGCAGATCGAGCAGCGCGGCGCCGCCAATACCCAGGACATCCTGGCCAGCGTGCCGGGGATGAACGCGGCCTCGTCCCCCGGGGTGCCGGGCTTCGTGTCCTATCGCGGCTTCTCCGGGGCGCAGATCACCCAGTTGTTCAATGGCATCAGCGTGCAGTACGACTCCATCGCCGCGCGCCCGGTGGATAGCTGGATCTACGACCGGGTCGAGGCCGTCGGCGGGCCGTCGAGCTTTCTCTACGGCGCCGGCGCGGTGGGCGGTTCGATCAACTACATCACCAAGCTGCCGTCGCGCACCGAGTCGTTCAACGAAGGGCGGGTCAGCTATGGCTCCTACGACAGCACTGAAACCTCCTTCGGCTTCAACCACGCGCTGAACGAGGGGGCCGGCCCGCGCCATTACGCGCGCCTGGACCTCAGCCACACCACCAGCAACGGTTATGTCGACCGTGAACAGCGCGACGCCTGGACCACGGCCTTCTCCCTGCTGACGGACTTCAACGACCAGCTGTCCCACACCCTGGCCTACGAGTACCAGGACGAGCGCGTCGACAGCCCCTACTGGGGCACCCCGGCGCTGAACCCGTTGGGGGGCAAGATGGAGGTGGACAAGAGCCGGCGCTTCGAGAATTACAACGTCCGCGATGGGCGTTACGAACAGCGGGTGCAGTGGTTGCGCTCGATCATCGACTATCAGGTCGATGACCGTACTTCGCTGCGCAACACCCTGTACCACTACAACGCCGACCGCGAATACCGCAACCTGGAGACCTACGCCTACAAGAGCGACAACAGCCAGGTGGTGCGTTCCGGCATCCTGCTCCAGCGCCACGCCCAGGAACTCAATGGCAACCGCTTCGAGCTGCTGCATCACAACACGCTGTTCGGCCTGGACAGCCAATGGTCGGCGGGCATCGACTACAGCCACAACGTGATGAGCAACTTCCCGCGCTCGGTGTCGGGCTCACTGCCCGGCGTTGATCCGGGCGATTTCGACCCGGGCAGCTTCTGGGACTTGCCCGGCATGCAGCGCGGCTTCGACAAGAACCGCCGCAACCAGGTGGACACCTGGGCCCTGTTCCTGGAAAACCGCCTGCAACTGAGCGAGCGCCTGTCCCTGCTCAGCGGCCTGCGCCACGACCAGATCGACCTGCAAGTGACCAACTACCGCGCCGTCACCGAGGCCAACCCGGCGTTCTTCCAGCGTAAATACCGCCCGACCACCGGGCGCCTGGGGCTGGTCTATGAGCTGACCCCGGCGGCCAACGTGTACGTGCAATACAGCACCGCCGCCGACCCGCCGGCGGGCATCCTGACCACCGCCAGTTATGGCCAGGTGCGCGACTTCGACCTGAGCACCGGCAACCAGTGGGAGGTCGGCAGCAAGTTCGATTTCCTCGACGGCCGCGGCTCGGCGACCCTGGCCGCCTACCGCATCGAGCGCAAGAACCTGTCCACCGCCGACCCGAGCAACCCCGGCAGCAGCCAGCCGGTGGGGCAGCAGTCTTCCCGGGGCGTGGAACTGGCGGCGTCGCTGCGGGTGACCCCTAAGTTGCTGGCCGAAGGCAACTTCGCCTACGTCGATGCCCAATACGACGAATTCTATGAAAACGTCGGCGGGCGCCCGGTATCGCGCAAGGGCAACAGGCCCACCAACACCCCGGACAAGGTCGGCAACCTGTGGCTGACCTATGACCTGGCGCCGTCCTGGCAGGTGGGCAGCGACGTCCGCTACGTGTCTTCGATGTACGCCAATGCGGCCAACAGCCGCTACGCGCCGGCCTACACGATCTTCGGGGCCTTTGTCGGCTATCAGGTGAACGCCGATACGCGGATCACCGGGCGGGTGCGCAACCTCACCGATCAGGTCTACGCCCGCACCACCGCGCCGAGCCAGCTGTACCTGGGGGCGCCGCGGACCTTCGAACTGGCGCTGCAAACGCGCTTTTAACCTGAGCCAGCGGGGCGCCCGGTGGCGCCCCGCGCATCTGCGAGTTGCCTGTGATGAAGCGTTACCTGTACCTCTGGCACCGTTGGCTGGGCATCGTTGCCTGCCTGTTCATGGCCCTGTGGTTTATCTCCGGGGTGGTGATGCTGTATGTCGGCTATCCCAAGCTGACCCCGGCCGAGCACCTGGCCCACCTGCCGGTGCTGCAACTGGAGCCTGCCCCAGCCGACCTGGGGCAGGTGCTGCACGCCGCCGATCCGCACCAGCCGCCCACGAGCATCCGCCTGACCACGGTGGCGGGGCTGCCGCGCTACATCCTTGAATACCCCGGGCCGCGCAAGGTGGCGGTCGACTACCAGAGCGGCCTGCCGGCGGCGGCCCCCGATAGGGTCGAAGCCCTGGCCGCGGCCCGCCAGTTCGCCCCCGAAGCGGTGGCGCGTGATCGTGGCGTCGTGCAGGAGGACATGTGGAGCCTGTCCCGGGCCCTGGATGCCGACCGGCCGCTGCACCGGGTGGCCATTGCCGATGCCGACCGGCGCTTGCTGTATATCTCCGGCACCACCGGCGAGGTGGTGCGCGACGCTACTGCCAGCGAACGCGCCTGGAACTGGATCGGCGCCTGGCTGCATTGGCTGTACCCGCTGCGGGGCATCGGCATCGATGGCGCCTGGGGGCCGATCGTCACCTACCTGTCCCTGGCCGCCACCCTGATGGCGGTGCTCGGCCTGGCGGTGGGCGTGCTGCGCTGGCGCTTCAAGCGCACCTACCGCAACGGCTCGCACTCGCCGTACCAGGGTTTTGCCCGCTGGCATCACCTGGGGGGCATGCTGTTCGGCGTGCTGCTGATCACCTGGATCTTCAGCGGCCTGATGTCGATGAACCCGTGGAAGCTCTTCAGCAGCGCCCAGCCCTTGTCGGTGGCGGCATACCAGGGTGGCCCCCTGGGCGCCTCGGCGTTCCCGCTGAATGCCGGGCAGGTCCTGCAGCGCTTTGCCGATGACGGCCTGCAGGCCCGGGAACTGGAGTGGCGGATGATCGCCGGCAAGGGGTATGTGATTGGCTATGACGGCGCCGGGCGTACGCGGATCTTCGACATGGCCGGGGATCGGGTCCAGCGCCGGTTCCACCCCGACACCTTGCAGCAGGCGGCCTGGGCCATCCGGCCAGGGCAACCGATGCTCGTCGAGCAACTTGCCGCCTACGACTTCTATTACTACGCCCGGGAACCGCAAAGCATGATGGGCCACCTGCAGCAGCGCCTGCCGATGCTGCGGGTGCGTTTCGACGACCCGGCGCAGACCTGGCTGCACCTGGACCTGCACACTGGCGCCATCGTCGGTCAATTGGACCAGCCGCGCCGCGCCTCGCGCTGGCTGTTCGCCCTGCTGCACAGTTGGGACTGGTTGCCGCTGCTGGCCAACCGGCCGTTGTGGGATCTGTGGATGATCGCCTTCAGCGCCGGAGGTTTGCTGGTCAGCGCCAGCGGGGTAGTGCTGGGCTGGCGGCGCCTGGGGCGGTCGTTGCCGCGGCGTTGACGCGGGCGCAGGGGAATACACCGACCTGGATCAGCCTAATGGGATATTTTTCCCGTTTAACCCACCGGCGGCCGGTCCAGCGGTGATAATGCGCGCCAGCCACTCACGTTCAGCCATTGGAGCCCGTCGCGCCCATGTTCGTCATCACCCCGCAGGACCCTGAGACTTACCGTCGGCAAACCCGGCGCAGCACCTTGATCATCGCGCTGGTGTTCATTGCCCTGGCCATGCTGTTTTCCAGCGCTGCGGTGGCGCTGTTCGGCCAGCCCGGCGGGGACAACCTGCTGTGGAACGCGGCAGGAGTGTTCACTGGCCTGCTGATCAGCGCGGCGTTGTTGCGCAGTGTGTTCTGGAACAAGCCGTGGATGGCGGCGGCGGTCTATGGCTGGCGCCTCAAGCGCAGCCTGATGCGGGTGACCAACGTCATGCACCAGGTCACCGCCGGGGTTGCGGCGGGGGATCCTGCGGCCCTCAAGCTACTGCGCTTCTATCACCTGGGGCTGATCCAGATGCACCAGCTGGACGCCAACTCCAGCGCCCACGGGCAGATGCACGGTGAGGTGGAGCGGCATCTGGCGCTGCTGGCCGAGCATGGCATCGACCCGCACCAGGAACGCCTTGAAGCGCAATGGCTGGAAGCGGTGAAGCGGCACAAGACCCCTTGACCGGCAGGCCCCGGCGTTGCCGGGGCTATTGCAGATACCGCCACAACGCCTGGGCAATCTCGCTGGGCTGGCACTGGGTGCCGAAGACGGTCTGGCCAATGCTCAGGCCCAGTTGCCGGTAACTTTCGAACTGCGCCTCGTCGAAAAACTGATCCACGGTGCTCTGGTTGGGAAAGCCCGGATTGGCCCGGGCGTAGTTCAGTACGTCCGGCGTCAGCCCGGCGATCAGCCGGGGCTTGAGCACCAGGATCCGGCAGTGGGGCGTCTGGCACAGGTCATCGTCACTGCCCGGGGAGTGAGCATGGACGTTGAGCAGCAGGGCGCATTTCTGGTTCTCGGTGCTCGGTGGCTGGCGGAATTCCTCAAGGCTGGCAAACACCGTCTTGAGCTGCGGATGGCTCAGAACCCCCAGGTCTTCGCGGATCTCCAGCGCCTGGTCGATGCGCGCCAGGCGCACCAGGTTGGCCAGGTCGTCGAACTGGTAGTCGGGGTCGCAGCCGGCGTCGCAGGTGACGATCAATTCCACCTTGCGCTCCTTGCGCAGCAGTTCGTAGGTCCCGGTGTTTTCGAAGTGCCCGCCGTCTGACAGGTACTGGTAGTCGCGGCGGTAGCCGTGAAAGCGCGCCGTCAGTTCATAGAACAGGTAGGCCTGGGTGCCGTAGTGGGTCCAGGGCTTGAGGTCCCGCGGCACCCAGTGCTGTTGCCCGGGGTCGAGGAAGTGGCTGGGCCACCAGATGCCCAGGCGCACGTTGGCCAGCCCCAGCACCAGCGACATGCCGAGGCTGGTGGCGCGACCCAGGCCGGTGCTGAAGGCGGCGCCGGAGACGCCGATCCACTGGCCCAGGGTCAGCGGGCTCATGATCTCCGAGGCCGGGCCGTGGTCGAGGTCGCGACGATAGGCCGTGCCATCGAGAATGTAGCGTTCTGCCGGGCATTCGGCGCTGGGGGCCGGGCTGTCGGGGGCCCAGTTCGGCGCAATGCACAGCGGCTTGCCCTTGCGGTCGCGCTGCACCAGTTGTTCGGCCGGGTCGACGGTCAGGTTCATGGTGACGTTGATCAGGTGCACCGGGCCGGCGCTGGGGCTGGCGTAGTACTGCTGCAGCGACAGGTCGTCGCTGGACATGGGCTCGGCCACGCTCATGTAGGTGCGGCGCTGTGCGGCCGGGCCGTTGAAACGCCGGCCATTGGAGGCGCCCAGGTAGGCGCGGATCAGCCGCGCCGAGTAGAAGGCCTGCAGCGATGAGGTATTGAGGAAACCGATGAAGCGCCCGCTGATGTGGGTCAGCACGGCCGCCAGCAGGCTCAGCGCCGCCAGCCGCCAGGCCACCGCGTGGTCGCCGGACACCACCCCGCCGTCGTGGGCGATCCACTGCACCAGCAAGCCCCAGCACAGGCACAGCAGGCTCAGCAGCAGGCCGCCGGCAATCAGCGCGAGCACGTCCAGCGGCAGTTTGTGCATCCAGCCCGGCAGGTGCTTTTCATCCTTGAGCAGGGCCAGGCGCCGCACCAGCCACACCACGCTCACCAGCAACAGCAGGCTGCCCAGGGCTCGCAGGTCGTGCAGGTAGCTGTACAGCGCCTGGGCCGCAGTCACCAGCAGGGCGAGGAACCCCAGCACCGCCACCGCGGCCATCGCCCGGCCCAGGGCGCGGGTGATCTGCACCCGATAGTTGCGCACGCTGTTGGCGCAGGCATTGTCCTTGGCCGGGTCGCGGTTGTCGGCCAGGCGCCGCACCAGTTGCCGGGTGATCAGCAAGGCGCAGCTGCCCACCAGGGCACAGCCCAGGGTCAGGGCGCCCACCGCCTGCCACTGTGCCAGCCAGTAAGCCAGGGCGCCGCTGAGCCACAGGCTGATGACTATGCCGAGCATGATCCGGTACGCCGCGTTGCCCATGCTGGGCGGCCGGTCCAGGTCGCCCTGGGGAATGACCAGCCAGTACGCCACGGCGCAGGGCAGGGCGAACAGCACGCCGGCCATCAGCGGCCAGAGCAGCAGGCTGGCCTGGCTCAGGACCTGGAACAGGCTCAGCAGGCTGAGCAGCAGCACGATGGGCAGGCCGATCATGGCCTGCAGCGACAGCCAGTTGCGCCAGGTCATGGCCAGGGCGTAGAGCATGTCGCCGGAGCCGGTGGGGGTCAGGTAGCGGCCGTTTTCCCGCAGCCAGGCCGCGGGGCCCTGGCCCGGTGGCCGGGTAGCGTAGTCGACGCCGGTGCTGATGCGCCCCGGCGGCTCGAAGCGCAGCGCCTGGTAGGCGCTGTGGGCGGCATGGGCCACCGGGTCCTGGGGAGCCTGGGGTTGCAGGCGCCCGGGGAGGAACAGGCTGCTGAAGAAACTGCCGATATAGCCACCGCCGCTGACCGTGGACAGGTAGTCGATGCGCGACAGCAGGCTGTGTTCGCGTGCGCCCGCAGGCTGTGGTTGCGCCTCGGCGGGGGCCGGGGCCCGGGCCATGGCTTGCAGCACCCCAAGGCCGAAGGTTGCACTGCGAATGCCGCCACCGGACAGTGCCAGCCCCCAGTTGCCCCGGCCGGGTGCGCCGGTTTCGGGGGCTTCCTGTTGCAGGCTCAGGCGTCTGAAGCGGATGCGTTGGTGCTCGATCTGGTACGAGGTGTCGGCAGAGGTCATGGGCCTTCCTTGGAATCGGGTGTGGGGCACGAGCCAGGGGGAGTGCCAGGCCGGGGGCCCCGGCAAGCAACGGGCAGAATACCGGATGCCGTGGCCCTGATGTGCAGCACAGAGCGTTCGGCGTCTGCCGGCACGTGCTTTTTTAGCCGCGTGCCAGGGGCTCCATGGCATGTGGCGGCTGCAACTGCGCAGGGCCTGCCATGCGCCTTGTGCATGAAAAAAATGGGGCTGGTTATAACGTTAGATTTTATTCATATAAATGGACATAAGCTTTAGCCGCTATGCTGCCGCCAGTTTTTGACCTGGCCGCGTGATTTGTAGGGCTTTATTGATGGATGTGGGTAACTTCGGTTTTGTAGTCGCGGGCCTGGTAGTGGGTTTCATCGTGGGCATGACGGGTGTGGGAGGCGGTTCGCTGATGACCCCGATCCTGCTCTGGTTCGGCATCAACCCGGCCACGGCCGTGGGCACCGACCTGTTGTACGCGGCCATCACCAAATCCGGTGGGGTGCTGGTGCACCAGAAGAACCGCAACATCGACTGGCGCATCACCGGCTGGCTGACCCTGGGCAGCGTGCCGGCGGTGGCGGTGACCCTGTGGTTCCTGAAGAATCTCGACACCGACCCCCAGGCCCTGAACGCGGTGATCAAGCAGGGGCTGGGGTTCGTCCTGCTGCTCACGGCCCTGGCCATTGTCTTCAAGAAGAAACTCATGGCCTTCGCCCAGCGCCATGGCAGCGACTACCAGCCCAGCCCCGGCGGGCTCAATGGCCTGACCGTGGTCACCGGGGTGATCCTGGGCACCATGGTCGCCTTGACCTCCATCGGCGCCGGTGCCCTGGGCACCGTGGCGCTGTTCATCCTCTATCCGTTCCTGGCCACCAAGCGCCTGGTGGGCACTGAAATCGCCCACGCCGTCCCCCTGACCCTGGTGGCAGGCCTGGGCCACGCCAGCATGGGCAACATGGACTGGCACCTGCTGGGTTTCCTGCTGATGGGCTCGTTGCCCGGGATCTGGATCGGCAGCCACATGACCGGGCGCGTTTCCGACGAGATCCTGCGCCCGTGCCTGGCGGTCATGCTGTTTTCCATCGGTTACAAGCTGGCCTTCTGAAACCTGGCGCAGCCTTTCAGCTGCGCCGGTACAGCGCCAGAAACCCCGCCAGCGCCAGCATCGCCGCACCGCAGCATTGATTGAGCCGGCGCATGCCGCTGGCGGTCAGGAACTTCGCCGCCTGTACGCCACCGGCGGCGTACAGCCCCATCACCAGCACCTCCACCACCGCAGTGACCAGCGCCAGAGTGGCGTATTGGATGAAGACCGGCTGGGTGGGGTCGACGAACTGTGGCAGGAACGCGGTGAAGAACAGCAGCACCTTGGGGTTGGTCATGGCCACCGAGAAGCTGCGCCGGAACACCTCTGCGCGCCGTGACCCGGCCTGCACCTGCTGGGCTCCGAGGCCCTGGGGCGCACTGCGCCAGAGCTGGATGCCGAGCCAGGCCAGGTAGCACACCCCGAGCCATTTCAAGGCCATGAACCACTGCTGCGAGGCCATCAGCATGGCCCCCAGCCCGAGGCCCACGGCAGCGATTATCAGTACATCCGAGAGCGCCGCCCCGGCCATGCCCACCGCCACCAGCTGGCGATTGCGCGAGGTGCCGTTGGCCATGGCCAGGAGTGAGGTCGGCCCGGGAATCAGGGCACCGATAAAGCAACTGGAGGTGTAGAGCACCAAGGTGGTGGTATTCATCGCGCGGTTCTCGGCGGGCAGGTGGCAATGCCGATGCAGAATGCCCCAGGCCGGCGCGGGTTTAAAGGCATTCGCCGGGTACTTTGGCCGCTGTTGTCGAATCAGCGTTGCCGCTTGCCAACTTCTGCGGATCCACGGGGTCAGTTATCCTGCGCTGGCCATTGGATGGCAGTGTTGTCTTTTTCCTTTTCTGTGATGTGTTCATGACTACTTCCCCACCTCGTGGTGCAGCGCCCAAGACCTCCCGCGGCGGCGAGATCGGTGCTGCAATCCGTCGCTTCGACTGGTCGCAGACTGCGGTGGGCCCTCGTGAGGGCTGGCCCGGCCTGCTGCGCAGCACCTTGAGCCAGATGCTCGAATCCCCGGAGAGCCTGTACCTGCTGTGGGGGCCGCAGATGCAGTTCTTCTTCAACGATGCCTACCGACCGGTCCTCGGCCCGCGCCTGGCCAATGCCCTGGGGCAGACCATCCAGACCCTCTGGGCCGATGCCTGGCCAGATGTCCAGCCGATGGTGGAGCAGGCGTTTCTCGGCTACTCCTGCCGCCACGAAGACCTGCCGGTGAACATGCAGCGCTACCCCGGCGAAGAGCTGACCTGGTGGTCGTTCTCCATGAGCCCGGTGTATGACGAGGACGACGAACAGGTGCTGGGAGTGCTGTGCCACACCGTGGAAACCACCGATCGCGTGCTGCTGGCCCGGCACGCCCGGCAGACCGAGGCGCACCTGCGCGAAACCCGCGAGCTCAATACCCGGGTGCTGGCCGCCAGCAACGACTGCATCAAGGTGCTGGACCTCGATGGCCAGCTGTCGTTCATGAGCGAAGGTGGCCTGCGGGTCATGGAAGTCAGTGATTTCAATGCGGTGCGGGGCTGCCCCTGGCCGGACTTCTGGCAGGGCCAGGGCCACCAGGAGGCCCAGGATGCCATTGCCGCCGCGCGCCAGGGCCGTTCGGTGCGGTTCCAGGGCGCCGCCGATACCCTCCAGGGGCGCACCAAGTGGTGGGATGTGCAGGT
The DNA here is from genome assembly GCF_017947325.1 of Pseudomonas sp. MWU349. Lineage (NCBI taxonomy): Bacteria > Pseudomonadati > Pseudomonadota > Gammaproteobacteria > Pseudomonadales > Pseudomonadaceae > Pseudomonas > Pseudomonas sp. MWU349. The sequence goes on from NZ_JAFEVP010000001.1 coordinate 127,346, forward strand.
TACGCCGATGCTCGACGCGGCCGGCCAGCCGGAGAAGATCCTCTGCATTTCCCGGGACATCAGCGCCACCCGCGAGGCGCAGGAGGAGTTGCGGCGGCTCAATGAGTCTCTGGAGCAGCGGGTCCAGGAGCGTACCCAGGAGCGCGACCGGATCTGGCAGCTGTCCACGGACCTGATGCTGGTGGCGGACTTCAATGGCCGCATCGTCGCCGTCAACCCGGCCTGGACCCAGCTCCTGGGCTGGCAGCGCGAGGAACTGGAAGGCAGCAGTTTCTACGATTTCATCCACCCCCAGGACAGCCTGGCCGCAGCGGGGGCGGCGGCCGATCTGTCTCGGGGCGAGAGCTTTTCGCGCTTCGAGAACCGCTTTCGCCACCGCGACGGTTCCTATCGCTGGATGGCCTGGAGCGCCGTGCCGGACCCGCACCACATTCACGCCGTGGGCCGTGACATGCAGGCCGAGCGCGAGGCCGCCCAGGCGCTGCGCAAGACCGAGGACATCCTGCGCCAGGCGCAGAAGATGGAGGCGGTGGGGCAACTGACCGGTGGCGTGGCCCACGACTTCAACAACCTGCTGACGGTGATCCGCTCTTCCACCGACCTGTTGCGCCGCAACCTCAGCGAAGAGCGCCGGCAGCTGTACATCAAGGCGATTTCCGACACCGTCGACCGCGCCAGCAAGCTCACCGGCCAGCTCCTGGCGTATGCCCGCCAGCAGAACCTGCGCCCGGAGACCTTCGACGTCGGCGCCAGCGTGCAGTTGCTGGCGCAGATGATCAATCCACTGATCGGCGCCTGCATCGAACTGCGTATCGAGTTGCCGCAGCAGCCTTGCTACATCCACGCCGATGCCGGCCAGTTCGACACGGCGCTGATCAATATGGCGGTCAATGCCCGGGACGCCATGCAGGGCGAAGGCTTGCTGGTGGTGGCCGTGGAGCGGGTGGCGCAGATTCCCCCCAGTGCCAGCCAGGGGGCCCAGGCCGGGGACTTTGTCGCAGTATCCCTGACTGATACCGGCGCCGGCATCGACCCCCAGCAGATCGAACGGATCTTCGAACCCTTCTTCACCACCAAGGAGGTGGGCAAGGGCACCGGCCTGGGCTTGTCCCAGGTGTTCGGTTTCGCCCAGCAGTCGGGCGGCGGCCTGGCGGTGCACAGCCAGCCGGGGCAGGGCACGCGCTTTACCCTGTACCTGCCGCGCGCGGAAGCCCTGGCCGGCTTGCCGGCGCCAGCCCAGGCGGTAGTGCCCATGATCGACGGCCAGGGCATGACCCTGCTGGTGGTGGAGGACAATCCCGAAGTCGGCGTGCTGCTGGCCCAGTCCCTGAACGAACTGGGCTACCAGACCGAATGGGCCACCAGCGCGGCCGAAGCCCTGCGCCGCCTGGGCGAGGAGCGGACCCGATTCCAGGCGGTGTTTTCCGATGTGGTGATGCCGGGCATGAGCGGCATCGAACTGGCCAGCCGGATCCGTCGCGACTACCCGCGGTTGCCGGTCATCCTCACCAGCGGCTACAGCCCGGCCCTGGCCCAGGGCCAGACCCGGGAGTTCGTGTTCCTGCAAAAGCCCTACTCGGTGGCGGAACTGGCCCTGGCCCTGAGCGCGGCGATCAGCCAGCCCGAGGTGCCCTAGGCACCCGTTCCCCCTCATCGGGCGGGCAAATAGTCATCAAGCCCCTGTTGCAGAGGCTTGGGCGCAGCAGTCTTGCATGCTCGCCGGGCCCCGGCATTTGTTCGCGGGGCACTGGTTCAACTGGCCTTGCTGAACCATTCCTGGGCCGAGCGCCACAGGCACACGCCGAGAAAGTAGGCCGAGGCCGCCAGCCACAGGCCCATGATCGACGGGCTGTGCAGCGGGTGGCTGAGAATCAGCAGCGCGCCACTGAGCAGCCAGACGAAGGTCACGATGATGTTCAGCCCCATCCACTTGCGTACCCGGAACGGATGCAGGAACTGCACCCGGGTGGCGGTCAGCAGGGCCAGGGCGAAGATGCTCAGCAGGCTCAGCCAGGGGCCGGGTTCGATCAGGTAGAAACACAGGGCAACCACGTTCCAGGCCGCGGGAAAGCCCTGGAAGTAGTTGTCGTGGCTCTTCATGTTGACGTTGCAGAAACACAGCAGCGACGACAGCAGGATCAGCGAAGTGGCCAGCAGCGCGCTGTATTCCGGCAGGGGAATGTAGCGGTAGATGAACAGCGCCGGGATGAACACGTAAGTCAGGTAGTCGATCACCAGGTCCAGCACCGAGCCGTCGATGTTGGGCAGCACCGAGCTGGTCTTGACCTTGCGCGCCAGGGAGCCGTCGACGCCATCCACCAGCAGCGCCACCCCCAGCCATAGCAGGCAGGCCTTGGGCTGGTTGTCGAACAGTGCCAGGGTGGCGAGCAAGGCACTGACCACCCCGGTGGCGGTGAAGCCATGGGCGCCCCAGGCTTTGATTCTGGCGATCTGCAGGGTCGATATCACGGACGTTTCTCCAGCGGCTGTGGTGCCCGGGCGATGACCGGCGCAGCAGCGCCGGCAAGCCTGGCCAGGTTGCAGTTATCGACCGGAAAGCCTGGCAGAAGGTTCAGCGCGAACCTTGAATCAGGCCCGGCGCCGCAAGCGCCGGGCCAGTGGCTGGCCTGGCCCGAGTGCGCGGTCGAGGGGCTGGTTTGAGTCTAGGCGCCACTTTGGCCGAGGCAACAGAAAAAACGCCACGTGACCGAAGGTCAGGTGGCGTTGCGGGCAGGCGCAGGCACCTGGGTTGATTACTTCCCGGTCTCCAGGGCCGTGAGGATGGCGTGGGCGGCCTTGATCCGTTCCTCGTTGGGGTAGTTCTTATTGGCCAGCAGGACAATGCCGATCTGTTGGCTCGGGATGAACATTACATAGGCGCCGAAACCGCTGGTGGAACCGGTCTTGTTGTACAGCGCGTCGGCCTTGGGGGCGGCGGCCGGGGTCAGCCATTGCACCGGGTGCGGCTCAAGGGCCATGGCCGATGAGTTGCCCGCCAGCAGGCGCGCCAGGGGCACCGGGTAGGCGTAGCGCTCCCAGCCCAGGCCCTGGGTCATGTCGCCGACCTGGTAGTAGCCGCTCTGGGTCGCCACCATGGCTTGTTGCAGGGGGCGCTCGAACTGGCCCGGTTGCAGGTTGCCGGCAATGAATTGCAGCAGGTCCGGGGCGCTGGTCTTGACCCCGTAGGCTTCGGCGTCCAGCGGCCCGGGGCTGAGGCGGATCGGCCGGTTCTGCTTGTCGTAGCCCTGGGCGTAGTGCCCCAGCTGGTCCTTGGGCAGATGGATGTAGCTGTGCTTGAGGCCGAATTTGGGGAACAGCGTCTGCTCCATCAACCGGTCGAACGGCTGGCCCAGGCTGCGGGCCGCCAGGTAGCCGAACAGCCCGAGGCTGGGGTTGGAATACTGGCGCTGGGTGCCGGGGCTGAAGGTCGGTTTCCAGGTGTTGTAGTAGTCCAGGGTCTTGTCCTCGCCCTGCACGTCATCGGGGAACTGCAAGGGCAGGCCGCCAGCGGTATAGGTGCCCAGCTGCAGCAGGCTGATGCCGTCCAAGGCACTGCCGCGCAGTGCCGGCAGGTACTGGCTGGCGTGGTCCTCAAGGGCCAGCTTGCCGCTGGCCTGGGCGTAGCCGGCGAGGGTGGCGGTGTAGGTCTTGCTTACCGAGCCCACCTCGAACAGGGTGTCGTTGTCCACCGGCTGTTGATTGTCCTTGGAGGCAACCCCGTAGTTAAAGTAATGTCGCTTGCCGTTGGCGATGATCGCCACCGCCATGCCGGGAATGCCCTGCTGGTGCATCAGAGGGCGGATGGTGGCGTCCACGGTGGTTTTCAGCGCGCTGTCCGCAGTGGTCTCGGCGAAGGCGCTGGAGGCGCCCAGTAGCAGTGCGCAGGCGCTGATGACGCCTAGTCCGGTCAAGGTTGTGTGCCGCATGATTGGTTGGTTTCCCTGGGTTCTGGTTATATGCGCCGCGTTTGTCCCAGCGGCTTTGCGGCCTGGGCGTTCTTCGCGGGAACGCTCCGGGCGGCCTGCCCGCGAAGCCTTCCTGGCACGGGAGGGCGTGGCCGATGCTGCGCGAGCGAGGCCAATGTAGGCAGTTTACGGCGCATCGACAAACGACCATATTTCGCACGAGCCATTAGAAAAACTAGGGAATACCCATGCTCCGTCCCCATCTGCCCCTGAATGCGCTGCGGGCGTTCGAAGCCTCGGCACGGCACTTGAGTTTTACCCGTGCGGCCATCGAGCTGTGCGTGACCCAGGCGGCGGTCAGCCACCAGGTCAAGAGCCTGGAGGGCCAGCTCAACGTCACCCTGTTCAAGCGCCTGCCCAGGGGCCTGATGCTCACCAGCGAAGGCGAGACCCTGCTGCCGGTGTTGCGCGAATGCTTCGACCGCATCGCCCAGACCCTGGGACGATTCGAGGGCGGGCACTATCGCGAAGTGCTGACGGTGGGCGCGGTGGGCACCTTCGCCGTGGGCTGGCTGTTGCCGCGGCTGGGGGACTTCCAGGCGCGCCATCCCTATGTCGATCTGCGCCTGAGCACCAACAACAATCGGGTGGATGTGGCAGCGGAGGGCCTGGACTACGCCATCCGCTTTGGCACCGGGGCCTGGCACGGCATCGAGGCGCTGGCGTTGTTGCAGGCACCACTGTCGGTCTTGTGCGTGCCGGAACTTGCCCGCCAGCTGCACAGCCCGGCGGACCTGCTGGGGCAGACCTTGCTGCGCTCCTACCGCACCGACGAATGGCCGCAGTGGTTCCAGGCGGCGGGGCTGGGGGCCAACAGCCTGTTGCCCCAGAGCGTGGTCTTCGACTCGTCCCTGGGCATGCTCGAAGCGGCGCTGCAAGGCCTGGGCGTGGCCCTGGCGCCGCCCTTGATGTTCCAGCGCCAGTTGGCCAGTGGCGCGGTGGTGCAGCCCTTCGACATCGGCATTGTCACCGGCAGCTACTGGTTGACCCGCCTGCAGTCCCGGGCCGAAACCCCGGCCATGGGCGCCTTCAAGACCTGGCTGCTGGAGGCGGTGGCCGGCTAGGCATCAATAGCGCCAATGCCCCGGTGTCCAGACCCATTGGCCGGCGTGCCAGCGGTAATGCCCGGCGACCCAGTGATAGCTCGGCGCGGGCGCCATCGGAATCACCTCGACAATGGGCGGCGGCGGTGGCGGCCGGCGAGGATGGGCCGGGGCCACTACACAGCCTGCCAGAGTGGTGCCAAGCAAGGTGGCAATGAGGATGCTTTGGATCGTGCGAAGCATGGTCGGTTTCCTGAGGTGGGCAGTGGGCCCGCGGCTATCGCGGGCGATCAAGGGTTGAACGTGGCCCGGGGCGAAATCCGTCGCCGGGCCTTCAATCTCTATTGGTTGCGCGGTTCTTTCCCGGGCCCCGCAGGTACATGGCCTCCACCAGTTGCTGGCGCTCCTTGAGCGACAGGTTGCCGGCAAAGTCGGCCAGGGCTTCGTCGACCCGGGCCCGCAGGGCGATGTCGGCATCCCGGGACTTGCCCAGTTGGGCATCCAGGGCATTGCGGTCCAGTGGTTCGGCCCCCAGTTCACGCACCACCGCCTGGCGCGCCTCGCGCCCGGCGATGATCAGCGGCTGGCTGTCGATGCGGGTCTGGCGCAGCAACTGGCGCAACTGGCGCCGGCGTTCTTCCGGCATCTGCGCCATGGCCTGGCGCAGGCCGTGCTGGGGCACGGCCAGGGCCTGGGCCGGCTTGGGGTGGCCAAGCCACTGATAGAGGCCGCCGGCCACGCCGCCGATGAGGAACACGTTGAACAGCAGCGACAGCACCAGGCAGGTTTTCAGCGTACGGATGGACAGGCTCACTGTTCGGCCTCCTCGGCATTGATGCTCAGGACGAATTCCGCGTCGCTCTGGTCGAACACGCTGGGCAGGGCCTCGGGGGAGGTCGACAGCGGCAGGCTCAGGGCCACCGCGAGCATGCCGGCGGCGACCCCGGTAAGGCCGACCCCGACCCAGCCCAGGGAGGCCAGCCAGCCGGCGTAGCGGCTCCAGAACGGCGCGCCGGGCTGCTGCGCGGCGGCGATGATGCGCTGGGCCAGGGCCGGGCTCGGTGCGGGCACCTGGTAGCGGTCCAGCTGGCTGTCGAGCCAGTGCGCCTGGCGCAGGGCTGCCACGGCCTGGGCATCACCGGAGCCGAGCAGGGCCTGGGCGGCGGCGCGTTCAGCGCTGGGCCAGCGTTGCAGGTCGGCGCCATAGGCATCGGCCAGGTGCACGAAGCGTTCGGGGGTCATGGTTTTCTCCTTCCTGAGAGGTCCGTGCCGGGGGCCTCGGCGAGGTAGCTGCGCAGGTTGCGCCGGGCCCGCGACAGCAGGCTTTCCAGGGCTTCGACGCTGATCTGCATCAGCGCCGCGGCCTCGGTGTTGGACAGTTCCTGGTAGTACTGCAGGACGATCGCTTCGCGCTGGCGATCCGGCAGTTGGTCCAGGGCCTGGGCCATGCGCCGGCTCTGCGCGCTGGCCTCCAGTTGTTCATCGGGCGCCGGGCGGGTGTCCAGGGCCTCGCAGGCGTGCTCGCTATCGACCGGCACATGCTCCTTGCGCCGGCGCAGGCGGTCGTAGCACAGGTTCAGCGCTACCCGGTGCAACCAGGTGTCGAACCGTGCCTGTTCGCTGCGCCAGCTGGCGGCCTGTTTCCAGATCCGCAGGAAGCTCTCCTGGGCGATGTCCCGGGCTTCGTCGGCATCCCCCAGCAGCCTGCTGGCCAGGGCCAGCAGGCGCGGCAGCTTGCGCGTGACCATTTCCTTCACGGCCTGCGCGTCGTTGTTGCCGATGCGTTTAAGCAACTCCAGATCCGGGTCGGTTTCGTTCAAATGGGCAGGTCTCGGTGCGCTAACGGGGTAGTCCAGGGCATCACGGCATCAGCGCACCCAGCGACCTTCGACCCAGTACCAGTGCGGCCCGTGGGCCTGCCAATGGCCGGGCATCCAGTGCCCGCGCTGCATGACCGGTTGCCAGTGGCCGGGTACCCAGACGTAGCCGTGCCCGCGCCAGCGCCAGTGGCCGCGGTCCCAGGCGTAGCCGGGGCGGGCCACGGGCATCGGCTCATAGCGCATGGGCGGTGGTGCCTGCTGGATGATGATGGTTTCGGCATAGGAGGGCGTACTCGCCAGCGCACCAAGTGCCAGGGGGATCAGCAGCAACGTGCGCAGACGCAGCAGGGAACGGACAAGCTTCATGATGACTCCTTCAGGCCTGCGTTCGCTGATGAACGCAGCTGATGGGTTCAACGATAGATGGGCGGGGAATCCGTCGCGGGCAAATGAAATTTTTATCCGCGCCTGGTTCAACCCGGGTTCAGCTGGCGGGGGCAGGGCGCTGGCAGCGGCGGCTGGAAATATTTGTGCAGGGGCGGCGACGGATCTCTGCGCGCTGCGCCGTTGAATCAGTAACCGTGCAGCCACGGCTGGCGATGGTCGCCAGCGGCGCTTGCCGGTCGTATCACTGAACCCATGAGGAATTCACCATGTCCCGTCGTATTGCACTGCTGATTGTCATGGCCACCATGCTCTCCCTGGGCGGTTGCGTGGTTTACCCCGGGCACTACCACGGCTGCTGCTATCGCTATGGCTACTACCGCTAGGGCGCAGGGATGAAGAGCCCCGTGCCCCGTGGTTCTTGGCTAACCCCCAGGGGCCCGGCACAATCCTCGACCTTGCAGGGCATGCCTGGCCGTCGGCTTGATGGCGGGCATGGCCCGATGCCGTGGAGGAAGGTGGATGCCCGTCTTGAACGAACAGGATCAGCCCCAGGATCCGGATGCGATTGCGCGCCCGGTGTGCGCCTTGCGCATCTCGACTCAGGAACAGCGCTGGGAGCGGCCGTGGCACAGCCACCGCAAGGCCCAACTGCTGTTCCCATTGTCCGGCGTGCTCAGTTGCGAGAGCGCCGAGGGCCTGTGGCTGGCACCACCGCAATGCGCGGTATGGATCCCCAGCGCCACCGACCATCGGGTCCAGGGGTTGGAGAACGCCCTGGGCTATTGCCTGTTCGTCGAACCCGAGCATGCCCGCTCACTGCCGCAGGCCTGCTGCACCCTGGCAGTGTCGCCCCTATTGCAGGAGCTGCTGCAACGCTGCGCGCAATTGCCCTATCTCTATGACCAGCAGGGTGCCGAGGGGCGGTTGATGGCTGTGGCTCTGGACGAGCTGGCGGCGGCGCCCCGGGAGCAGATCCACTTGCCCATGCCCCGGCATGAACAGCTGCGGCGCCTGGCCGGGCAGATCCTTGAACAGCCGGAACGCCGCCTGAGCCTTGGGCAATGGGCCGAGCAGATCGGCCTCAGCGAACGCAGCCTGAGCCGTCTGATTGTGGCCGAGACCGGCCTGAGCTTCGGTCGCTGGCAGCGCCAGTTGCACATTCTTCTGGGGCTCAAGCAATTGGGCCGGGGCGACTCGGTTGAGCGGGTCGCGCTGACCCTGGGCTATGACAGCGCCAGCGCCTTTATCCGCATGTTCAAGAAAGCCGTTGGCCAGCCGCCGGGGCGCTTCTTTGCCGAACGCCGCCAGGCCCTGGAGCACGACCTACCCCTGTAGCCGCCGAGCCCGCGAGGCTGCGCAAAGGCTCGCAGGGCCTTGCTTGACGAACACCAGCGCCTTCAAGGCCACCACGGCCACCTCCATCACTGCGGTCGTTTGGCCGGATTGATCAATAACTTGTCAATCTCGGCTGATGCGGACAGGTTTATACGGGAAGATGATAACCATTCTTGTTTATCGGCTTTCTGGAGGTGTTCCCATGTACTTCGATCATCAGCATTTTCCCCTGGTCTGGATGCGCCCCGCCAAAGGCGCCGGGCAGCCGGGAGTCGAGCCGTTCCAGCAGTTGGAGGCGCTGATGCAGCGCGGTCAGGCCTTTGTCCTGATGAGCGATGCCATGCCCGACCCTGCGCAGCGCAACACCGAGCAGAGCAAGGCATTGCTCAAGCAGGGGGCGTTATGGATGAAACGCAACAAGGCGGCGATCCGTCGCTGGATCAAGGCCATGATCGTCATCGCCCCGGAGCCCGAGGCCCAGGCCGGGGTCGAAGCCTTTGCCGAAACCTATGAAAAGTTCTGGGGTTATCCGCTGTTGCACAGTGCCTCGCCGCTGGCGGCCGCCAGCCTGGCCCAGCAACTGCTGGCGCCACCGCGCAGCAACCGGCACAACTGGTGAGGGCGGTGCGGCGGCCCCTAGCCACGCAGGTGTTCGGGGACGTTGGCGCGGATCACCTTGCCCATGCTGATCCGCGGTTCGACCTGGTAGCCCAGAGCCTGGTAGAAGCTTTGCACGGCGGCGTTGCTGCTGAGGATCTGCAGGTTGATCTTCAGGCAGCCGCGGCCCTGCAGGGCCTGTTCGCCATGGCGCACCAGGGCCCGGCCGGTACCGAGCCGGCGCTGTTGCGGGTCCACCGCCAGGGCGTAGAGCCAGCCACGGTGGCCGTCATAGCCGGCCATCAGGGTGCCTATGACCTGTCCTTGGTCCAGGGCGACGAAGAACAGAGCGTCATCCACCGCGAGCTTGCGGTCGATGGCCAGGCTCGGGGTGTTGTGGGCCGTGTCGTAGCCGAAGCTGCGGTTCCACAGGTCGATCACGGGCTGGCGATGGTGGGGGTTGCTGTATTCGACGATCTGGATCATGGCGTGGCTCGCTGAAGTGGGGGAGCACTGAGGGGCGGGTTTCAGTCTTGATGGCCGGGCCAGGTTTCGGTGGGGAAATAAGCCTCCAGCCCCGGTTCCTTGTGGTCCACCCCGTTCTGGGTCCAGTAGCAGCTCAAGCGTGCGTAGTTGTCCAGGTCGCCGCGTACCAGGCAGGTGGCGCCGTGCCCTGGCCAGCTGAAACGCAGCACATCGGCCTCGGCCATGGTGGCCCGCTCCACTTTGCCGGTGGCGGTGGTGGTCTTGCCGTCGATGGTCTTGACCAGGGTCAGGGCCTGGTTCTCGTAGCGGATCACCGCGGTGCCCGAGTAGGTCGGCCCGCCATCGGGCTCCTTGCCGATCAGCATGAACTGGCCCGGCACCATGCTGTAGTAGATGTGAAGGTCCTGGTCCTGCTTGGGCGCGGCCTGGGCGGCAAGGCTGGCCAGCAGCAGGCCGAGGAGGGGCGCGCGGCGGGAGAAATACGGCATTGATGCTCACTCCTGTTGAGGCGGGGGGGCCATGATTCCAGACTTGGCCCTGCAGATAAATGCCCGGGCTCTAGCGATGTTCGATGACCAGGATTGCCGTGGTGTCGGCCTCCAGGGCTTCGAACACGTGGGGCAGGTCGGCGCCGTAGCGGATGTAGTCGCCGGCCTCCAGGCTCACCGGGCTGTCCGCAGGCCCGGCCAGGGCCCGCCCGCTGCAGATCACCAGGTGTTCCACGGTGCCCGGCAGGTGGGCCTTGGACTGGCGCGCCTGGCCGGGTTGCGCCTTCAGGCGATACAGGTCGCGCTGCGCCCCCGGGGGGCAGTCATCGAGCAGGGTCGCCGCGTAGTGGGCATCCTCGGCATGGGCGGTGGTGCCTTCGTGGGCACGGATGAGCTTCAGCTGATGCGCCGGTTGCTGGAAAAACCGCGTCACCTGCAAGCCCATGGCCTGGGCCAGGGCCCACAGGGTCTCGATGCTCGGATTGCCCAGCCCGGCTTCCAGCTGGGACAGGGTGGACTTGGCCACCGCAGCCCGCTTGGCCAGTTCCGAAACGGAGAAACCAGCGTTCAGGCGCTCGCGCTTGATGGCCATGGCCAGCAGGCCGATGGGCGACAGGGCGGTTGGATCGTTCGTTTTATCGTTCATATCTCTATTAAATCATCCTTGATTATCTTGACGCTGATAAATTTTGCTGTTCATTATATCGGATAAATGTTCGGTATAAATAAAACAAGGGCGCCGAGATGAACCGATTGTACAAGGCGGACCCATGGGCCTGAGCCTGCGCCTGATGGTTATTCCGTACCACGAAATCTACCTGGCCGTGCATTGCCTGGCCCACCTGCAACAGTGCCTGGGGGACTGGCTGGTGGCGGGGCAGACCCACCTGTTTGTCGAGTCGCCGCGCTGGTACAGCCGCTAGGGCCGACCGCCGGGCAGGTGGTGGGCGGTGAATCCATTGCTTGCATTAATGCGAAGCATTACTATTCACGCTCCACTTCCCCAGCGCCCCGCGATGACAGCCAAGCCGCCCCGCAGACCAGGCTTTTTCGAGCACTACGAAGAGTTGATCGGCACCTGGACCCGGCGCTTGCGCAATCGCCAGCAGGCCGAGGACCTGGCCCACGACACCTTTGTCCGGGTGCTGGAATCCGACGCCGCCACGGTGCAGCAGCCGCGGGCCTACCTGCACCAAACCGCGCGCAATATCGCCGTGGATGCCTTTCGCCGAGAAGACCGGCGCGGTGCCCTGGAAGAACAGGGGGCCCACCTCAGCGTGTCGCCCAGCGGCGACCCGGAGCATTTCATGCACGCGATCCAGTTGGCCGATTCCATCGAACGGGCGCTTGGCGAGTTACCGGTGAACTGCCGCAAGGTGTTTGTCTGGCAGAAGATCGAGGGCCTGACCCAGGCCGAGATTGCCGAGCGCCTGGGGCTGTCAAAGAACATGGTGGAAAAGTATATGATCCGCACCCTGCGGCATCTGCGCGACCGTCTGGACGGGTCGGCCCCATGATCAGTCGTGGCGATTTCTCACCCTCTGCCAAACAGGAATTTGCATGATGGACAGCCGCGATTGCGCCAGCGCGCAGGCCAGGATTCGTGACGAGGCGGCGGCCTGGTTCACGCGGTTGCAGGAGCCCGATGTGAGCCCGGAGCAGCAACTGCAGTTCCAGCAGTGGCTGGCCGAGGATCCGCAGCACCGGCACGAGTTCCAGGTGCTTAAAGCCCTGTGGGCGGCCACCGACCTGGTGCCCAGGGCACGCCTGCAAGCGCTGTGCGCCCCCCCGCCGGCCAAGGCCCGGCGGCGCCCGCTGCTGCGCTTTGCCCTGGCTGCCGGGGTGGCGACGCTGGCCGTGAGCCTGGGGCTGTTCAGTGGCCTCAACCAGCCGGTTTCCTACAGTGCGCAATTCGTGACCGCCCTGGGCGAGCGCCGCCATGTGGCCTTGCCCGATGGCTCGCAGATCGACCTGAACAGCCGCAGCCACCTGCAGGTGCGTTATGCCAGGAACCAGCGGCTGATCGAGCTGGTGGAAGGCGAAGCCCTGTTCAACGTCGAGCACGACACGGATCGGCCCTTCGTGGTGGCGGCGGGAGCGGGCAAGGTCACGGTCACCGGCACCCGCTTCGATGTGCGCCGCGATGAGCGCCAAACCCGGGTGGCGGTGGAGCAGGGCCGGGTCAAGGTGCAGGGGCGCGACGCCGCGGCGGATGATTTCATTGCCCTGACCCCGGGCCAGGGCACCCATGTCGATGAGCACGGCAAGGTGGCTCAGGCCTACGCGGTGAACCCCGAGGCGCTCACGGCCTGGCGCAGCGGCAAGCTGGTATTCAACAACGCCTCCCTGGCCGAGGTGGTGGCCGAAGTCTCGCGTTATCGCGAACAGCCCCTGCGGGTGGCCAGCGCCGCAGTGGGTGAGCTGCGCCTGACCAGCGTGTTCAAGTCCGACGACACCCAGGCCCTGCTCAAGGCCCTGCCGAGCATCCTGCCGGTGGAGGTGCGGACCCTTGCCGACGGTAGCCAGGAAATTTTTTCACGTTAGATTCAGGTTTTTTTTCAGTTCATCGTCTTCTTGTCCAACTGCAACTGGTTTGCATTAACAGACGCACCTTAGTGTGATCGACAGGACTGCCGCCGACGTGAAAAAAATAGCCGTTTCTCCCGCCGTATCCCCGTTGCCCGCGCGCCGCTGGCTGCCCCTGCCCCTGGCCCTGGCCCTGGCCCTGGCGGTCAGTGCGGCCTTGCCCCAGGCCCAGGCCGGGCAAGCCGCCGCCATTCACATCCAGGCCCAGCCGCTGGGCCAGGCCCTGAGCCAGTTGGGCCTGCAGACCTCGTTGCAGGTGTTCTTCAGCCCCGAGCTGGTGGCCGGCAAGCAGGCCCCGGCGGTGGACGGCAACCTGTCCCCGGAACAGGCCCTGGGCCAGTTGCTCCAGGGCAGTGGCCTGCAATACCGGATCGACGGCGGTTCGGTGACCCTGAGCCCGGCTCCGGCAGCCACGGGCGGTGCCCTGGAACTGGGCACCAGCAGCATCAGCGTGGTGGGCGACTGGCTGGGCGATGCCGATGTGCAAAAGGTCCAGAACCACCCCGGTGCACGTACGGTGATCCGCCGCGAGGCCATGGTGGAGCAGGGCGCGATGAACGTCGGCGACGTGCTGCGCCGGGTGCCCGGGGTGCAGGTCCAGGATGCCAACGGCACCGGTGGCAGCGATATTTCCCTGAACGTCGGCGTGCGCGGTCTGACCTCGCGCCTGTCGCCGCGCTCCACGGTGCTGATCGACGGCGTGCCGGCGGCCTTTGCACCCTATGGCCAGCCGCAGTTGTCCATGGCGCCGATTTCCTCCGGCAACCTGGACAGCATCGATGTGGTGCGCGGCGCCGGTTCCGTACGCTACGGGCCGCAGAACGTCGGCGGGGTGATCAACTTCGTGACCCGGGCGATTCCGGAAAAGGCCACCGGGGAAATCGGCACCACCCTGGAAACCTCCCGGCAGGGCGGCTGGAAGCACATCGACACGGCTTTCCTTGGCGGCACTGCGGACAACGGCCTGGGGGTGGCGTTGCTGTATTCCGGGGTCAACGGCAATGGCTACCGCGAGGGCAACAACGGCAACGACATTGACGACGTGATCCTCAAGACCCACTGGGCACCCACCGAGCAGGACGAGTTCTGGTTCAACCTGCATTACTACGACGCCACCGCCGACATGCCCGGCGGCCTGACCCAGAAGCAGTACGACGCCAAGCCCTACGACTCCGATCGCGACTGGGACAACTTCAGCGGCCGGCGCAAGGATGTGTCCTTCAAGTACCAGCGCCAGGTCGACGACCGCACCCAGTTCGAAGTCCTGACCTACTACTCCGACAGCTTCCGCGGCAGCCACATTGCCGCCCGCGACCAGAAGACCCTGGTCTCCTACCCGCGCACCTACTACACCTTCGGCATCGAGCCGCGGGTGTCCCATGTGTTCGACCTGGGGCCCACCACCCAGGAGGTCAGCGTGGGTTATCGCTACCTCAAGGAAGGCATGCATGAACAGGCCAGCCGCGTGGCCCTGGTGAACAACCAGCCGGTGCTCACCGCGGACTCCGACGGCCATGTCTATCAGGACCGTACCGGCGGCACCGAGGCCAATGCCTACTACATCGACGACAAGATCGACGTCGGCAACTGGACCATCACCCCGGGCATCCGCTTCGAGGACATCAGCACCAATTGGCACGACCGGCCGGTTCTCGGCACCAACGGCGTGCGGGTGCAGGAGAAGCGCCGCAGCATCGACAGCAACGAGCCGCTACCGGCCCTGAGCGTGATGTATCACCTGTCCGATGCCTGGAAGCTGTTCGCCAACTACGAGACCTCCTTTGGCAGCCTGCAGTACTTCCAGCTGGGCCAGGGCGGCAAGGGCGACCAGACCGCCAACGGCCTGAGCCCGGAAAAAGCCAAGACCTACGAGATCGGCACCCGCTACAACGATGACGTGTGGGGCGGTGAAGTGACGCTGTTCTACATCGACTTCGACGACGAGCTGCAATACATCAGCAACGACGTGGGCTGGACCAACCTGGGCGCCACCAAGCACCAGGGCCTGGAAGCTTCGATGCATTACGACCTGGCAGCCCTGGACCCGCGCCTTGACGGCCTGACCGCCAACGCCGGCTTCACCTACACCCGCGCCAGCTATGAAGGGGACATCCCCGGCTTCAAGGGCCGTGACCTGCCGTTCTATTCGCGCCAGGTGGCCACTGTCGGCCTGCGCTACGACATCGACCGCTGGACCTACAACATCGACGCCTTCGCCCAGTCCAGGCAGCACTCGCCGGGCACCGGGGTGAACGCCAACGGCAGCTTCAATGGCAACTACATCACCGAAGGCAGCGCCGACGGCCAGTACGGCGACATGCCGGGCTATGTGTTGTGGAACATCCGTGGTGGCTATGACTTCGGGCCGCAGTTGTCGAACCTGAAGCTGGGGGCCGGCGTGAAGAACGTCTTCGACCGTCAGTACTTCACCCGTTCCAGCGACAACAATTCGGGAATTTACGTGGGCGCGCCCCGGACCTTCTTTGTCCAGGCCAGCGTCGGCTTCTGACCCCCGCAACAGGCGCCGGCTTGCCGGCGAATTCCCAGGGCGGCGCAGGTTCGGGGGGATGGGCCATGGCTGACGGCCTCTTCGCTGGCAAGCCAGCTCCTACAGGGAGGGTGGCGCTGTAGGAGCCGGCTTGCCGGCGAATTCCCAGGGCGACGCAGGTTATGGGGGATGGGCCTTGGCGGGCGGCCTCTTCGCTGGCAAGCCAGCTCCTGCAGGGAGGATGGCGCCTGTAGGAGCCGGCTTGCCGGCGAATTCCCAGGACGACGCAGGTTCTGGGGGATGGGCCATGGCGGGCGGCCCCTTCGCTGGCAAGCCAGCTCCTGCAGGGAGGGGGTGAATCCCTGGTGCAATGCTGTGCTTGAGTGGCTCAGACCTTGAGCACCTTGCCGCTGGCGGCCACCGCCAGCAGCAGGACGGCGATCAGGCCGAAGGCCGCGCTCAGGCTGCTGCCATGGGCAATGAAGCCGATCACCGCCGGCCCGGCCAGGATGCCGGCGTAACCCAGGGTGGTGATGGCCGGCACGGCGATGCTTTCGGGCATGACGTTCTGCTTGCCCACGGCGGTGTAGAGCACCGGCACTATGTTCGAGCAACCCGCGCCCACCAGGGCATAACCCACCAGCGCCGCTTCCCAGGCCGGGGCCAGGGTCGCCAGCAACAGACCAGCGGCGGCCGTGGTGCCGCCGATGATGATCACCCGGCGCGCACCCAGGCGATGGACGATGGCATCGCCCGTCAGGCGGCCCAGGGTCATGGTCAGGGCGAAGGCGGCGTAGCCCAGGCCGGCGTAGGCGGCATCCAGGTCGCGCTCGGCGGTGAGGAACACCGCGCTCCAGTCCAGCACCGCGCCTTCGGCGAGAAACACCACGAAACACAGGCAGCCGATGAACAGCACCACGCCATGGGGTACGGCAAAGGCCGGGCCCGAGCTCTGGCTGCCATAGGGCAGCATGTGCGGCGCGGCCTTGAGCAGCGCCAGCAGCATCAGGGCGATCACCACCAGGGTCGCACCCAGGGGCGCCAAGCCCAGGCCGAGCAGGGCACTGACCCCCGCGGCGCCGACGATCCCGCCCAGGCTGAACAGCCCGTGAAAGCCCGACATCATGGTCTTGCCGCTGGCCCGCTCGACAATCACCGCCTGCAGGTTGACCGTGGAATCCACGCCGCCCAGCCCGGCGCCGAACATGAACAGCGCGGCCATCAGCAGCGGAATCGAGGTCAGGGTGGCCAGCAAGGGCAGGGCCAGGCAGATCAGCAGGGTGCCGCCGGCCATCACTTTGCGGCAGCCGAAGCGCCCGGCCAGGGCGCCGGCAATCGGCATCGCAAGGATCGAGCCCACCCCCAGGCACAGCAGCAACAGGCCCAGGGTGCCTTCGTCGAGCCCGGCCCGGGCCTTGGCGTAGGGCACCAGCGGGGCCCAGGCGGCAATGCCGAAGCCGGCGATGAAAAAGGCGATGCGCGTGGACATCTGTTCGAGGCGGCCGGGGGTGGCCTGGAAGTGGGTGTTGCTGGCAGTCATAAAAATCCTTGGCGATCGAACTCGCTGCCGGCCGCCTGATGCCCCCATGGCGTGATGGCGGCCGGGTCGGGGATTGTGACAAATCCCGCCGGTGAAGGTTGCAGTAATCGCCGTGGCGGCGGGCCAGGGCGGCAAATAATCCTGCGCAAGCCGGTGGTTTGTTTCGCATAATCGAGCGCTTTGCACAAAAACATTGCAGTGCATGCCATTCCTTCCCGGAGTTCTCCTGCCCATGAATGCCAGCCTCGACGCCTACGACCTGAAGCTGCTCGCCGAGCTGCAGCGTGACGCCAGCACCGCGCAAAGCGAGCTGGGGTTGCGGGTCAACCTGTCCACCGCGGCGGTCAACCGGCGGCTCAAGCGCCTCTGCGACGAGGGGGTGATCGAGCGCTACAGCGCCATCGTCGCGCCGGATGCCCTGGGGCACGAACTGAGCATCATCGTCGAGGTGGAAGTGGAGAGTGAGCGCATCGACCAGATCGACGCGCTCAAGCGCTGTTTCCAGGCCTGCCCCCAGGTCCAGCAGTGCTACTACGTGGCCGGCGAGTGCGACTTCGTGCTGATTTTTTGCGTGCGCAACATGGCCCAGTACACCGAGCTGACCCGCGAGCTGTTCTTCGGCAACCCCAACGTCAAGCGCTTCAAGACCCTGGTGGCGATGAACCGGGTCAAGGTCGGCCTGGACGTGCCCACGACCGATTGACGTTCGGGGCGTTTGCCCGAGAAAAGCCACGGGCCCCGGACCTGCTGCGGCAGGTGGCGTTGGCTGGGGTACCGCGCACAGGTCGTCTTGCCGGCCTGTGCCGGCGTTGCCCTCTGGTGGAGCCGCTGCATTCTCCGTAATGTCAGCGGCTCGGTTTTCCAGGAGGCGGTGTGATGGCGGCGTTCTACGATGCACGGGGCAACATCTATGGGGTGGTGACACCCGCGCGGTTGCGCAGCCTGGGGGTCGCCTTGCCCGGCAGCGCCGCCCAGGCCGCGCGGGCCCGGCGCTTGTGGAGCGAGCAAGCCATCGCCGCCCTCTGTGACTGGGCTCCGGGCACCCGCCCGCCGGGGGCCAAGGCCCACCGTAGCGACGGTCTGCTGGTGGGGCCGTTCCAGGATGTGGCGCCCTTCGATCTGCTGATCGTCAACACCGATGGCACCCTGGCCGAGCGCAGTGGCAATGGCCTGACCATCTTTGCTCAGGCCCTGGCCGAGCAGGGGTTGCTGGCCGAGCAGGGGCCAACCCTGTTGCAGGTGCACCATGACCAGCCCACCGGTACCTCGCCGGTGGCCACCGTGGTGGAGTCGGCCCGGGTGGCGGGGGTGCCAGGGTTCTGGCTGGACCTCGGCCAGCCGTCCTTCGGGCCCGAGGCGGTGGCCGCCATTGGCGTCGAGACGGTGACCCTGAACGGTCGCGAGCTGAGCCGGGTGGCACCGTTGCAGGCACTCGACCCGCTGTGGGAGCACAGCCAGTTCGTGCGCATCGGCAACCCGCACTGCGTGACCCTGCTGGAAGATGCCGAGGCCTTGCCCAGCAACCCGCAGATGCTTGAAGCGCCCCTGGCCGAAGGGCTGACGGCCACTGCTTTTGCCTTGCCCCTGGGCAGCGGCGAACCCTGCCCGGCGGGGGTCAACCTGCAATGGGCGGCGCGGGAATCGGCGCAGCGCATCGTCGCCCGGGTGTTCGAACGGGGCGAAGGGCCGACCGCGTCGTCCGGCACCAGCGCCAGCGCCGTGGCCAGCGCGGCGTGGCGGGTGGGCTGGGTCAAGGCTGGCGAGGTGCAGGTGGTGATGCCCGGCGGCACCGCGCCGTTGCGCCTGGAGGAACAGGATGGCGAGCTGCGCCGGGTCTGCCTGTTTGGTCAGGCCGTGCGCTTGTAGCTTCTTGCAGGAGCCGGCTTGCCGGCGAAAGCGATCTGACGGGCGCCTTCGCCGGCTGGCCTGCGCCTACGGTTTTTTGCAGGTCATGCGTCTTGCCATTGCACCTGGGCCATCTGCCGTTGCATCAGCACTTTGCCGTGGCGGATGGAGTACAGCGCCAGGCCCTGGCTGCGGATCATTTCGTAATCGCTGTCGGCAGACAGGATCAGCAGGTTCGCCGGGCGACCTTCTTCAATGCCGTAGCGCTCGCCCAGGGCCAGGGCCTTGGCGCTGTTGTCGGTGACCAGGTCCAGGGCATTCTGCAAGTTGCGGTAGCCGAGCATGTGGCAGATGTGCAGGCCGGCTTCCAGTACCCGCAGGATGTTGCCGTTACCCAGGGGGTACCAGGGGTCGACAATCGAGTCCTGGCCAAAGCACACGTTCATCCCGGCCTCCAGCAGCTCATTGACCCGGGTCACGCCGCGGCGTTTCGGGAAGCTGTCGAAGCGCCCCTGCAGGTGGATGCTTTCGGTGGGGCAGGAGACGAAGCTGATGCCCGAATGCCCCAGCAGGCGGAACAGCTTGGCGCAGTAGGCGTTGTCGTAGGAGCCCATGGCCGTGGTGTGGCTGGCGGTGACCCGGGAGCCCATGCCCCGGCTGCGCGCTTCTTCGGCCAGCACTTCGAGAAAGCGCGAATGCGGGTCATCGGTTTCGTCGCAGTGCACGTCCACCAGGCACCCGCTGCGCTCGGCCAGGTCCATGAGGAACTTCACCGAGCTTACGCCCTGGTCGCGGGTGTATTCGAAGTGCGGAATGCCGCCCACCACGTCGGCACCCAGGCCAATGGCCTCTTCCATCAGTTCGCGGCCGTTGCGGAACGATTCGATGCCTTCCTGGGGGAAGGCGACGATCTGCAGGTCGATCAGGTGCGCGCTTTGCTCGCGTACTTCGAGCATGGCCTTGAGGGCGGTGAGGTCCGGGTCGGTGACGTCGACATGGGTGCGCACATGCTGGATGCCGTGGGCGGCCAGGGCGCGGATGGTCTTGTGGGCGCGGGCGCGGGTGTCTTCGGCGGTGATGGTGGCCTTGCGTTCGCCCCAGCACTCGATGCCTTCGAACAGGGTGCCGCTCATGTTCCAGCGCGGCTCGCCCGCGGTGAGGGTGGCGTCCAGGTGAATGTGCGGTTCGACGAAGGGTGGCACCACCAGGTTGCCGCCGGCATCCAGGTGCTCGGGGCCGAAGGCCGGCGCGGCGGTGGGGGCGTCCGGGCCCTGCTGGATGATGCGGGCGATGCGGCCGTTTTCCAGGTGCAGTTGGTGCAGGCCTTCACGGTGGCGCAGGCGGGCGTTGGTGATCAGCATCGGAGCGGTTCCTCGGGTCGGGCAATCAGCGTTTCAGCCGTGGGATCCGGGCGGAGGCCCTTGTCCCTCGGTCATTGGGCTGTGCTTCAACCGGTACCGGTCGAAGCAGGCAGGTGGTTCGGGGGCGGGTCATGATAGACCCGGAACGCGGCGGGAGGGCAAGGCCCGGGTTCAGGCCCGGGCGTCGAGGGTGGCGCTGGTGCGGGCGCCGAGCCAGGCGCTGAGCAGGACGTAGCTCAGGCTTGCCACGCCGATGCCCACCAGTGGCGCGACCCAGAGCGAGCAGAAGGCCGCCAGGGTGCCCAGGCCGTAGGCGGCCAGGCCCGGCCAGTTCCAGGCCGGCAACTGGCTGTCGGCCAGGCGCGGGTAGCGGCCGCGCCAGCGGTAGAAGAAGTCCGCCATGATCACCCCGCCGATCGGCGGAATCACCGTGCCCAACAGGATCAGGTAGGGCACCAGCAGGTCGTACATGCCGAGCATCGCCAACAGGGTGCCGATCAGCGCGCCCACCAGGGTCACGGTCTTGCGCCGGTCGGTGCGCAGCAGGTTGCAGCCGGCCACGGCGAAGTTGTAGATGGTGTTGTCCTGGGTGCTCCAGATGTTCAACAGCAGCATGGCCATGGCCGCCATGGCAAAACCCTGGAGCAGCAGCACTTCGACCACGTCCGGCTGCTGGTAGACGATGGCGCCGTAGGCACCGATCAGCACCATCAGGCCGTTGCCGATAAAGAAGCCGATCAGGCTGGCGCTCACCGCCACCCGTGCCGAGCGGGAAAAACGGGTCCAGTTGGTGGCCTGGGTGGCGCCGCTGACGAAGGTGCCGAACACCAGGGTGATGGCGCTGGAGAGGTCCAGGCTGGCGCTTGGCATCACCCCCAGCAAACCGTCGAGGCCGCCGATCTGCCGGGTGGCCACCCACATCGACAGCAGCAACAGCAGGCCCATGGCCGGCACCGCGATCCAGGACAGGATCTCCAGGCCGCGATAACCGATGTAGGCGGTGGCGCAGAAGGCCATGCCGAACAGCAGCATCAGCCCCAGTACCGCACCCGGATCCAGCTGGAAATACTTGCCCAGCACCACCGCGGCGGTGGCGGTGCCCCAGGCGTACCAGCCGATCTGGGTGAAACCCAGGATCAGGTCGCTGAGCTTGCTGCCCCGTTCGCCGAAGCAGAAGCGCCCCATCAGCACCGTGTTCAGCCCGCTCTTGAAGGCGATGTAGCCCAGGCTCGCGGCGTAGATCCCCAGCAGCAGGTTGCCGACGAGGATCACCGCCAGCAGGGTGGTGAAGTCGAAGGCCACCCCCAGCTTGCCGCCGGCGAACATGGTGGCAGTGAAGAAGGTGAAGCCCAGCAGCACCATGGCCATGGAGGCCAGGCCCTTGCGGGCGTGCTGCGGAACTTCGCTCAAGGGGTAGTCGTTGCCGGGTTCGTGCTGGGTCATGGGCCTGTCCCTGGTCGCAGTGATGCCACGCTATTGCAGGCGCCGTGCCAATCCTTGACGGCTGGGCCGGGCGCCCCAGCAGTTATAGCCGATGCCCATGCTCCTGCACCGGGTGCCTGTGGCCCAGGGGCGAAAGCGGTGCACCCTTGGGCCAGATTGGTTCACCGGCGGTTCAGTCCTCGTCGGGGCTGAAAATGCTTTCGATGGGCATCTCGAAGGCCCGGGCAATCTTGAACGCCAGGGGCAGGCTGGGGTCGTAGCGCCCGGTCTCGATGGCATTCACCGTCTGCCGTGACACCTCCAGCCGGGTGGCCAGTTCGGCCTGGGACCAGCCTTGCCGGGTGCGCAGTTCGCGCAGTTGGTTGTTCACCGGTAGCGCCGCACGCCGGCCACCGTGGCCAGGGCCCACACCAGGCCCATCACGGGCCATACGTAGAACATCGAGAGCCGGGGCAGGCCGGCGGTTTCCAGGAAGCCGTAGCTGAAGGTGATCAGCGCGGTGCAGACAAAGGACAGGCCCAGGGCTTCGAGCTGGATGCGCCGGGCCAGTTCGTCCATGCGCCGCAACTGGCGCACCACCGCCAGGGCCATGGCCACCATGGGGATCACCGGCACCAGGGCCAGGGCGATCTTGCCCGGGCCCGGGTTCAGGTCCGCCAGCCAGTGGCTGCTCAAAATCACACAGGCGATGTAGGCCAGCAAGGCCAGGCCGAATTCCCTGAAATAGCGTTTGGTGCCCATGGGCGATCTCCTTTTAGTAAAGTGTCCTTTACATTAGGCGGGGCGCTTTTTCGTGTCAAGGGTGCTTTACATCGGCGCCGTCACGCTCAGTCGAAGAGGGCCATGCTGCGCCGGCCTTCGTGGAAGTCGAAGGCTTCCTGTATATCCCGTTCCACGGTGCGTCCCTGGGACAGCGGCGGCAACTGGTCCGGGGCGAAGAACGCCGCGTCGCTGGTTTCGCTGCCGGCCATCGGGGCCTCGGCGTCTTGCCGTTCGCAGAGGAAGTAGAGTTTGTAGAAGTCCCGGTGATCGGGCTTGTAGGGCCCCTTGGCCTTGTGCCGCAGGCCGTACAGCTGGCGCACCGAAACCTGCAGCCCGGCTTCTTCGTGGATTTCCTTGATGATGTTCTGCGCCGCCGACAGGCCCACATCGGCGTAGCCCCCGGGCAGGGCCCAGAGGCCGTCGTGCTGCTCGCGCACCAGCAGGATCTTGCCGTTTTCGATCAGCGCGCCGCGTACTTCCACCATCGGTGTCGAGTAGCGCTGGGCGAAGTCCGAGACCAGTTCGTTGATGCGCTCCAGGGGCACGTTGCCCAGTTGCGCGAGCATGTCGTGGGCGATGTCGGCGACTTCCTGGTAGCGCTCGCGATCATGCACGTCGCGGCAAAAATGCAGGCCGGTGGAAGCGATGGCTTGCAGGCGTTTGGCGTGGGTCAGCCAGCGGCTTTCCATGAGAGAGGTTCCTGCGACGTCAGAGAGAAGGCGCTTGTTTTAAGCCCTTGGCACGCAGGGAGCAAGCACCACGCCGTGGTCGGCGGCGTGGTGCGGTGCAATCACCCGGGGAGCGGTTGCCGATGGCAACGCACTTGCTGCGTCGCATCGCCCAGCAGCTGTTGCGGCAGCTCGCAGCCCGGGCCGCGGCGGCTGCAGCGGTCGAAGAAGAAACAGCCGCTGGGCAGCTTACGGTTGCCCGGCAGCTCGGTGGGTGCCGACACCTGGCTGTCCGCCAGCGGCGCGCCGAGGCGTGGCACCGCCTCCAGCAGCAGTTGGGTGTAGGGGTGGCGCGGGCGCTCCAGCACCTGTTCGGCGCTGCCCAGTTCGACGATCTGCCCCAGGTACATTACCGCTACCCGGTCGGCCATGTGCCGCACCACCGAAACGTTGTGGGAGATCAGCACGAAGGTCAGGCCGCGGCTGCGTTGCAGGTCCGCCAGCAGGTTGAGGATCTGCGCCTGCACCGAGATGTCCAGGGCCGAGGTCGGCTCGTCGAGGACGATGATGTCCGGGTTCGACGCCAGGGCCCGGGCAATGGCGATGCGCTGGCGCTGGCCGCCGGAGAACTGGTGCGGGTAGCGCTCCAGGTATTCGCCGCGGATGCCCACCTGCTGGGCCACCTTGGCGGCGATCTCGCGCATCTGCGCCACCGGGGTGTTGCCCAGGGCGAACAGCGGCTCGGTGATGATCTTCCAGATCGGCAGGCGCGGGTCGAGGGACGACTGCGGGTCCTGGAACACGATCTGCACGTGGCTGTGGCGCTCGCGGTCGCTGGCGTAGGCCCAGCGCAGGTCGCCGCTGCTGGGCTTGACCAGGCCCATGAGCAGTTGCGCCAGGGTGCTCTTGCCGCAGCCGGATTCGCCGACGATGCCCAGGGTTTCCCCGGGGCGCAGTTCCAGGTCGATGCCGTTCAGCGCGTGGGCAAAGGCCCGGGGCCGGCCAAGCCAGTCGTTGCTCAGGGGGAAACGGACTTGCACGTCGTTGAGCCGCAACAGCGGCTCGTTGCCGGTGTGCGAAGCGGTGGTAGTCATTGGGCGGACTCCGGGGCGGCCAGCCAGCAGGCACTCTTGCGCTGCTCGCCGGCGTTGATCGAATGCAGCGGTGGCCGTTGGGCACACACCGCCATGGCCTGCGGGCAGCGCTCGCGGAAGGTGCAGCCAGCGGGCAGGTGGGCGAGGTTGGGCACCTGCCCGGGAATGGTCAGCAGCGGCGCGCCGGGGGCCACTTGCTCGGGCAACCCGCTGAGCAGGCCGCGGGTGTAGGGATGCTGCGGGTCGAGCATGACCTGGGCGGTGCTGCCTTGCTCCACCACGGCGCCGGTGTACATCACATAGACCCGGTCGCAGAACTGCGAGACCACCGCCATGTCGTGGGTGATCAGGAGGATCGCGGTGCCCCGTTGCCGCGCCTTCTCGCGCAGCAACAGCAGCACCTGGCGCTGCACGGTCACGTCCAGGGCGGTGGTGGGTTCATCGGCGATCAGCAACTGCGGGTTGCAGGAAAACGCCAGGGCGATCATCACCCGCTGGCGCATGCCGCCGGACAGCTCGAAGGGGTACGCCTGCAGCACCTGCTCGGGGTCGGCGATGTGCATGTCGCGCAGCAGGTCGATGGCCTTGGCCCGGGCCTCGTCCTGGCTCAGGCGCTGGTGATGGATGATCACGTCGAGCATCTGCCGGCCGATGCGCCGGGTCGGGTTGAGGGCAGTCATCGGCTCCTGGAAGATCATCGCCGCGTCGCGGCCGCGGATCTGCAGCAGCTGTTTTTCCGGGGTGGCGAGCATGTCGCGGCCCAGTAGGCTCAGGCTGCCGGAGGTGATGCGGTAGCTGCGCTCGGGCAGCAGCCGCAGGCTGAGCATGGCAGTCACCGACTTGCCCGAGCCGGATTCGCCAACCACGCCGACGATTTCCCCCGGGTTGACGTGCAACGAGACGCCGTTGAGGGCCTGCACATTGCTGCGGTAGGCGGGGAATTCCAGGCTCAGGTTGTCGATGTTGAGAACGGCGGATGAGCTCATGGTCATTTCCCCTGTTGCCGTGGGTCGAGCAGGTCACGGATGCCGTCACCCAGCAGGTTGAAACCGGTGGCGGTGAACAGGATCGCCAGCCCGGGAAAGGTCGAGTACCACCAGTTGTCGAGGATGAAGTTGCGCCCGGTGGCCACCATCGCCCCCCATTCGGCGGTGGGCTGTTGCGCCCCCAGGCCAATGAAGCCCAGGGCCGAGGCCATGAGGATGGCGCTGCCGATGTCCAGGCTCAGTTGCACCAGCAGCGGCGGCATGGCGTTGCGCCCCACATGCCAGCTGACGATGTGCCAGCGCCCGGCGCCGTAGGTCTGGGCCGCCTTGACGTAGCCCATCTGGCGGATGCTCAGGGCCTGGCCCCGGGCCAGGCGCACGTAGAACGGAATGCGCACCAGGGTGATCGCCAGCATGGCGTTGAACAGGCTCGGGCCCAGGGCGGCGGCCAGGGCCATGATCAGCACCAGCGACGGCACCGAGAGCATGATGTCCATCAGGCGCATGATCAGGCTGTCGAAGCGCCCGCCGATGATTCCCGACAGGCAGCCCAACAGGCCCCCGGCCAGGCACGAGGCGAAGGCCACGAACAGGCCCACGCCCACCGACTGGCGGCTGCCGTGGAGCACCCGGCTGAACAGGTCGCGGCCCACTTCGTCGGTGCCGAACCAGTGGCTGGCGCTGGGGGCGGCCAGGCGCTCGGCCAGGTTCAGGGCATTGGGGTCATGGCTCGACAGCCAGGGGGCGAAGGCCATGCACAGCAGCACCAGCAGGGTCATGCACAGCCCGGCGATGGTCAGCGGGCTTTGCCGCACGCGGTAGCCCAGGTAGGCCAGGCGGGTGCGCCAGCCGCTGGCCTGGGCGGTGGGTTGTGGCAGGGGAATGTTCAAGGGAGCGGACATCTCAACTTACCTCGCCAATGCGCGGATCGATCACCCGGTACAGCAGGTCGATCGCCATGTTCAGCAGCACATAAATGAACGACACCAGGATGGCGAAGCCCATCACCGCCGGGAAATCCAGGGCCTGGATCGACTTCACCACGTAGGCGCCCATGCCCGGCCAGGCGAATACCGTCTCGGTCAGTACCGCGCCGTACAGCAAATCGCCCAGGGTCAGGCCGAGCACCGTCACCGAGGGGATCAGGGCGTTGGGTAGGGCGTGGCGCAGGATCACCGCCCAGCGCGACAGGCCGTAGGCCCGGGCGGTGCGGATGTAGTCTTCGCCCAGTTGGTCGAGCATGGCCGAACGGATCTGCCGCGCCACCACCCCGAGGTTGACGAAGCCCAGGGTCACTGCCGGCAGGATCAGGTGCTGCAGGGCATTGAAAAACAGCGGGATGTCCCCGACCAGCAGCGAGTCGATCAGGTAGAAGCCGCTGACCGTGGGCGGCGGCTCCAGGCCTTCGTCCAGGCGCCCGCTGCCGGGCAGCCAGCCCAGGTGGCCGTAGAACAGCACGATCAGCCCCAGGCCCAGCCAGAACGCCGGGGTGGAAATGCCGGTGACCGCCAGGGTGCGGGCGATCTGGTCGATGAAGCGGTTGTGATAGACCGCCGACAGCACCCCCAGCGGCACCCCCACCAGCACCGACAGCAGCAGGGCGGCCAGGGCCAGCTCCAGGGTCGCCGGGAAGAAGCTCTGCAGGTCCTCCAGCACCGGGCGGCTGGTGCGGATCGAGGTGCCCAGATCGCCGTGCAGCAGGTCGAGCATGTAGCGCCCGTACTGCTGGTACAGCGGCAGGTCCAGGCCCAGCTGGTGGCGGATGTTCTGCACGATGGCATCGCTGGCCCGGTCGCCGGCGATCAGCCGCGCCGGGTCACCGGGAATCAGGTGCGAGATGGTGAAGGTAATCAGCGAAACCCCGACCACGACCAGCAACAGGCCGAGCAGGCGTTTGCGCAACATATTCAGGAAGGCCATGAGGCAACCTCGTTAACGCTTGACGAACGGCAGGGGGCGCGACGGCCCCTCGCCGGGGACACGGCAACCCGGCGCCGCCCCGTTTCAGGGGCCGACGACGGGGAATGCAGGGCCGGTCCTACTTGCTGATTTCAGCGATGTTGAACACCTGTTCCAGCATCGGATGGAACACGTAGCCCTTCACCGAATCGCGCATCGGCAGGCTGTAGTTCTTCTGGTACAGGTAGGCGTAGACGTTGTCCTTGAGGACGATCTTCTGCGCCTTCTGGTACAGCTCGATGCGCTTGGCGGTGTCGTTGGTGGCCGCCGCCTCGCGGATCAGGCTGTCCACCTCGGGGTTGCTGTAGAACGAGCGGTTGCCCGGCAAGCCCTGCAGGCTGGAGTCGAACCAGAAGTTCATGAACATGTAGGGGTCGGCGAAGTCCGGGCTCCAGGAGCCGATGGCCACGTCGTAGTCGCCCTTGCCGACCCGTTCACGCATGGTGGCGTTGGCCAGTTTTTCCATCTTCAGGTTGATGCCCAGCGGCGCCAGGCCCGCTTGCAGGGTCAGGCCGATGGACTCCCAGTTGGCGTCCTTGTCCGAGTACAGGTAGGTCAGGTTGCTGATCTTCTGCGGGACCTTGGCCAGGCTGGCCTTGGCGCCGTCGAGGTTCTGCTGCATCAGCGGCAGGCTCGGGTCGTGGGCCCACATGCCGTCGGGGATCGGCCCGTTCATCAGCTTGGCCTGGCCCTTGAGGATGCCGTCGACGATGCCCTTGTAGTCGATGGCCTGGACCAGTGCCTGGCGCGCTTCGACATTGTCCAGGGGCGCACGCTTGTTGTTCAGGTACAGGTAGTTGACCCGCAGCGAGGGGAAGGTCTGGATCACGATGCCTGGCTTGCCGGCCAGGGTGCCGAGCTGGTCTTCGGGCATGTCCTCGATGATGTCCAGGTCGCCGCGTTCCAGTTGCAGGCGGCGCACCGAGGCCTCGCTGATGATCTTGATCACCACCTTGTTCAGGCTCGGCTTGGGGCCGGCGTAATAGCTGTTGGGTTCCAGCGTCAGCGCCTGGCCCTTCTGCCAGTTGCTCAGGCGGAAGGCCCCGGAGCCGGCGGTGTGGGTCGAGAGGTAGGCGTTGACGTCCTCGCCCTTGTTGGCCACGTCCGGGTTGATGATGCCGCCGCCGTTGTGGGCCAGGGTGTAGAGGAAGGGCGCGTAGGGTTGCTTCAGGGTGAAGCGCACGGTCAGTGGGTCGACCACGGCCACGCTCATGTCATCCGGGAAGGCCCCGGACGGGCCTTGCTTGAGCTGCATCAGGCGGTCGAAGGAGAACTTCACCGCGGCGGCGTCCACCGGCTTGCCGTCGTCGAACTTGTTGCCCGGCTTGAGCTTGAAATCCCAGGTCAGGTTGTCGGCGGAGGTGCTCCAGCTCTCGGCCAGGTCGCCCTGGACTTCGGTGCTGCCCTTGCCGTTCTCGACCTTGTAGGTCACCAGCTTCTGGTAGGCCGGGTAAGTCACGGCCCAGTCGTTGTTGTCGATGGTCACGGCCGGGTCGAGGGTCTGCGGGTCGGCGGCCTTGCCGATCATCAGGGTGTCCTTGGGCGCGGCGGCGCTGGCCGCCTGCCACGCGCCCAGGCTCAGGGCGGCGCACAGCAGGGACAGGGCGACACGGGTGGACAGACGCACATCAGGGTGATTGCGGTTAGGGGTCATGCCGGTTTCCTTGATCATTCGATGTTGGGAAGTTCGTCAGGTTTTTTATAAAAGCTATAACCGGGCAGTTGTTGCTGAAGCAGTGTTGCAGTACGACCGGCTTGGGGCAGTTAGCTGCCTGTTGTTGTGGCCGGTGGGGAGCGGGACATCAGTGTTCGAAGGGCTGGTCGTGCTCCTGGATCAGGGGGAAGTCCTCGGCGTTGGGCAGCTCGTAGTGCCACCACTCGGTGGGGATCGCCTCGAAGCCGGCGCTGAGCATGATCCCCAGCAGCATCAGGCGGTTGCGTTGCACCTGGGGCGGCAGGTCGCTGTAGAACTGATGCGACTTGGGCTCCATGGCGTCGAAGGCGGTGCCCATGTCCAGCGGCTCACCGGTTTCATCCACCAGGGTCAGGTCCACGGCCACGCCCCGGGTGTGGTGCGAGCCCAGGCGCGGGTCGCGCACGTAGTCCGGGTTGGGCAGGGCCTGCCACAGCAGGTGCTGGGCGTAGGCCGGGCGGTAGGCGTCGTAGATGCGCAGGCCCAGGCCGGCCATGCGTGCCAGCTGGCTGGCCTTGTACAGGCAGGCTGCGGCGTCCTTGTGCAGCAGGCAGCGGGCGTTGCGATAGATCACCTGGCCGGCCAGGTTGTCGGCGCTGGCGTAGATCAGGTCGATCTGAAGCTGATGGCGCTGGGCGTCGATTTCGACAAGGGGGCTGTTGTTCACTCACTCACTCCATCTGGGTTAACGCTTGAAGGTCAGGACTCGAACTGGCCGAAGGCTTCCTGCAACTGTCGGTTCTTGGCCAGGCGCTGGTCCAGGCGCTCGCCATAGCCCTCGGCCACGGCGGACACCATCAGGTTGAACAGGCAGGTCAGGGGCGCGAGGGAATCCCAGAACTGGCCGACATCGGTTTTCAGTTGCAGCAGGTCCAGCGGGTAGTCCCGGGCCCAGGGGCATTGCAGGTCGGTGACCAGGGCCAGGGGCAGGGCGTTGGCATTGGCCACTTCGCAGAAGGTCTGGGTGATGCTGGAGTAGGCGCGAAAGTCGGAGATGATCGCGTAGGGCTTGGCAAAGCCGGAGTTCAGGGTCTCGGCGTAGATGCCTGAAAGCCCGTCCACGTAGTAGACCTTGGGCCGGATGTATTCCAGGTGGCTGTGGAAGGCGTTGAGGATGCCCCGGGTCGACTGGATGCCGATGATGAACACCGCGTCGGCCTCGACGATCTGTTGCACGATGGCGGCGAAGGGCTGGCTGCGGGCCAGGCCATAGACATGCTGGATGGCCTCGATCTCGCGATGCATCGAGCGCTCCAGGGCATCGTCCTGATGGGCCTCGCTGCGAAAGGCGCCGAGCCGGTCGGTGATCAGCCAGGAGGCCGGGGCATCGCCGCGCAGGCCTTGCTTGACGTCATCCAGGTTGCGATAGCCCAGCGAGCGCAGGAAGCGCCCCACGGAAATCCCCGTGGTGCCGGCTTGCTGGGCGATGCTGTCGGCAGTCTCGAAGGGCAACTGCTGGAGGTTGGCCAGCAGGTAGGTGGCGATACGCTTGCCGGTGGGGGTCAGGCTTGCAAACTGCTGTTCCAGGGTGACTTGGAAACTGTTCTTGTCCATGACCATCTCGCCGGGCGTATGCTGGAAATGTTAGTTATGTTTCATTTTTGCATTCAGTGTTAGAAACATAACATCGGCTTTCGCGACAAGACAAGGCTTTTGTCCGGGGTGGTCGTTTTCGGCAGAAAGTGACGTTACTGGCTATCTCTGCCCGATGGAGGGGAAGCGCCCAGCCAGCGCCCGAGGTCGAAGATGGCGGCTTCCACACTGTTGCTGCGGCCGCTCCAGCTGCAGGCCAGCATCAGGTTGCGCGGCAGGTTGAAGTCCTCCACCGCAAAGCCCTGGGCATCGCGTCCGGCGGCGTCGTGGGGCACCTGCCGGCGCAGGGTGGCGGGGCCTTGGAAGTAGGCCCACACCGGTTTGCCCAGGGCGACCGCCGCGCCCACTTCGAAGGCGGTGCCGGAATCCGGCTCCAGGCCGCGAAAATCATTCAGGTTGGCCAGCAATGCATCGCAGCCGCGGATCATCTGCAGGTTCTGCCGGTAGATCCACTGTGCGGTGGCTTCTGGCGTGAGGCGAGGTGGCGCCTGGTTATCCAGGGGAAACAGGCCGTGCAGGCCCTGAGCGCGGCACAGTTGCTTGAGGTATTCGCCATGGGCCGGGGCGTCGGCGCGAAACACATCGAAGCCGGCGAGGTAGATACGGGGGGGCATGGAGAGGGTTCCTGGGTTCAGGCCAGTGGCTTGCTCATGTACACCCGGTGCAGGCCGTGCTCCACGGCGCGATGGGTTTCCACGTAGCCGTGGCGGCTGTACAGGGCGATGTTCTCGCTCATGGCTGCGTTGGTGTACAGGCGCACGCAACGGTGACCGGCGGCCGCGGCCTGTTGTTCGGCAAAGGCCAGCAGTTGCCGGCCATGGCCCCGGCCCTGGGCCTCGGGGTGGACCGCCAGGTTGTCCAGCAGCAGGGCTTGCTGGGCGTCCAGCAGGACAACGAAACCGGCGATTGCCTGCTGCTCCTCCAGGACCCAGACCTGCCGGGCCAGCACCAGGCACGAATAGTCTTCGAGCATGGGCGCCGGTTCCCGGCCGATCCGCGCGATATAAGGTGCATAGGCGCGCTTGGCGATGCCTTCGATGGCGGCGAGGTCGGGCAGGGCAGCGGGGCGAATGGTCGGCGGCATGGGCGCGAGTGCTCGGGTAACGGCGGGGTGGGGCCATCATAGGCATAAAAAAACCACCCCGTGGGGTGGTTTTTTCGGCGGGCTTATTCGCCGCGGTAGATGCAGCCGCTGGTGCAGGTTTCGTGGATGCGGATCGCCGAGAGTTCCGGCAGCAGGGGCTTGAGCTCATTCCAGATCCATTTGGCCAGGACTTCGCTGGTGGGGTTTTCCAGGCCGGGAATGTCGTTCAGGTAGTTGTGGTCCAGGCGCTCGTACAGCGGCTTGAAGATCGCCTTGATTTCCGAGAAGTCGCGGATCCAGCCGGTGTGTGCGTCGACCTCGCCACTGAGGTGGATCGCCACCTTGAACGAGTGGCCATGGAGGCGGCCGCACTTGTGGCCCTCGGGCACGAAAGGCAGGCGGTGGGCGGATTCGAAGGTAAATTCTTTGAAGATTTCCACAGTGTCGGTCAGCTCTGTCAGATGGCTATCGCCCGGGGGCGAGTTGAGGCAGGCGGCGAGTTTATCAGCTTGCCCCGGCGCTTGCGGAAAAACCCTGACTAAAGGGTCAGTGCGCAGCGGCGGGCCTTCTCTAGAGGCTCTGCAGGCGCTCGCCGATGCGGTTCTGCGCGGCCAGTTCGAGGAACTCGTCCCCCAGGCGCCGGCTTTCGTCCATGGCGCTGCGCCAGTATTTCTGCCGGCTGGCATCGTCGCCCATGAAGCGCTTGAAGTCGTTGCGGTCCGGCAACTTGCCGTAGGGCAGGCGCGCCAGGTATTCCTTCGACGGCGCCAGCAGCAGTACGTCGCGCAGGCGTTCGGGGCTGGCCCGGCGCCAGGGCAGGGTCTTGTCGAACCAGCCGGGAATCACCCGGTCGGTGAAGTGCGGGTAGAGCACGATGTCGCTGCCGCTGTAGGGCAGGTCCAGGTGGTAGTCCAGCAGGCCGCCGTCGCGGAAGGTGCCGGCCCCGGCGCCGGGCAGTTCGCGCACGCCCTGCATGACCATGGGGATCGAGCCCGAGGCCAGCAGCGCCTGGCGCAGGTTGCCGCGGTCCAGGGGTACGAAGCGCGAGGGGAAGTCTTCCAGAGCGTGCAAAGGCGGGGCCAGGCGCGGGTCGTGCAGCACCAGGCGCTCGAAGTGCCGGGCCAGGCGCGCGCGGCCCCGCAGATTGTCGGCGATCACCGAGGACAGCCCCAGGCCGAGGCGCCCGCGATGGTCGTCGGCGAGCAGGCCGTGGCTTTTGACCACCATGATGTTCAGCCGGTAGTGAGGGTTGCCGAGGATCGAGGCGTCGCGGCCCTCCAGCAGCTCCTCGAGCATGCGCCGGGAGCTCTGGCTGATCTGCGCCATGGTCACGCCCTTGGCAAAGCTCTGGGCGTTGTACAACTGGCCGAGGCGGCGGATGCCTTCGGCGGCGTCCGGCAGGCAGGCGCTGGCGAAACGCCAGGAACCCACCGAGGCGCCGATCAGCGAGCGTTCCCGGGGCGCCGATGGCAGCCATTCACCGAACAGCGCCAGGTCCAGGCCCTGGATGCCCAGGGCCTTGGGGCCGCCGGCGGCGCCGGGCAAGGTACCGACTTCACGGGGGTGCAGGCCTTGCTGGCGGATGCGGGCCAGGGCGCGGGGGCCGGCCTTGAGGGTCAGGGCGGGAAACTTGATATGGATGGCAGTCATACCGGGCTCACTCTTGAATCAGCCGCCGAGTATAGAGAACCCAGGAGCCGGGGGCCGAGTGAAACTTATGTCGGGGGCCATGATGGCGATTCAGTTTCAATTAAGTTGCCTTGGGTATGGTCTGCGGCATCGGCCTTTGGCCATCGACTTTGGAGAACTGCCATGAAGACCCTTGCCGCGCTGTTCGGCGCCAGCCTTGTCGCCCTGACCGCCAGCCTGGCCCACGCTCGCGACCTGGGGCCGGACGAAGCCCTCAGACTGCGCGACGCTGGTACCATTGTGTCCTTTGAAAAACTCAATGCCACGGCCCTGTCCCGGCATCCTGGGGCGAGCATCAGTGAAACCGAGCTGGAAGAAGAGTACGGCAAGTACATCTACCAGGTTGAACTGCGCGACCCGCAGGGGCTGGAATGGGATCTGGAACTGGACGCGGTGAGCGGCCAGGTACTCAAGGATCATCAGGACACCTAATGAACCGCACTCTGCGCACCGCCGGTAGCCGTGCAGCCCTGGCGCTGCTGCTGTTCTGCTCCCTGGCCATGGCCCGCGACCTGGACCAGGACGAGGCCCTGCGCCTGCGCCAGCAAGGGGTGATCCTGCCCCTGGAGCAACTGCTCAAGCAGGCCATGGACCGTTACCCCGGGGCCAAGCTGCTGGAGGCCGAGCTGGAAGAAAAGCACGATGTGTACATCTATGAAGTGGAGCTGTTGACCGTGGACGGGGTGGTTCGCGAGCTGGACCTGGAAGCCGCCACCGGGCGTTTGTTGAAAGATGAGGAAGACGACTGATGCGCCTGCTTGTGGTGGAAGACCACGTATCCCTGGCCGATGAACTGCTTGAAGGCCTGAACCGCCAGGGCTACGCCGTGGACTGGCTGGCCGACGGCCGCGACGCGCTGTACCAGGGCGCCAGCGAACCCTATGACCTGATCATCCTCGACCTCGGCCTGCCCGGCGTGCCGGGCCTGGAGGTGCTGCGAAAGTGGCGCGCCGATGGCCTGGCCACGCCGGTGCTGATCCTCACCGCCCGCGGCTCCTGGGCCGAGCGCATCGAGGGGCTCAAGGCCGGCGCCGACGATTACCTGAGCAAACCGTTCCATCCCGAAGAGCTGCACCTGCGGGTCCAGGCCCTGCTGCGCCGCTCCCATGGCCAGGCCAACCAGCAGACCCTGCAGGCCGCCGGGCTGCACCTGGACGAGGGCCGGCAATGTGTGGTCCGCGACGGCCAGGATGTCTTGCTGACCGCCGCGGAGTTCCGCCTGTTGCGCTATTTCATGCTGCACCCGCAGCAGATCCTTTCCAAAAGCCACCTGGCCGAACACCTCTACGACGGTGAAACCGAGCGCGATTCCAACGTCCTCGAAGTTCACGTCAACCACCTGCGGCGCAAGCTGGGCCGCAGTGTGATCGAAACCCGGCGCGGCCAGGGCTATCTGTTCGGCGGAACCACTTCGTGAGATCGATCCAGCGCCGCCTGAGCCTGGGCCTGGTCACGGTGCTGGTGGTGGTCGGGCTGGTGCTGGCGCAGACCAGCCTCTGGCTGTTCGAGGTGGGCCTGCAACGCTACCTGGAAGCCGGCCTGCGCAACGACAGCGAGAGCCTGCTGCTGGCCCTGGTGCGCGGCCCTCAGGGGCTGCAGCTGGATGAGCGACGTCTGTCGCCGGCCTACCAGCGGCCGTTTTCCGGGCACTACTTCCGTATCGATTTTGCCGATGTGCACTGGCGCTCGCGCTCGCTGTGGGACCAGGAACTGCCGCAACTGGAGCGCGCCGGCCTGCAGGGCAACCTGCAACTGGGGCCAGAGGGCCAGCAACTGCTGGTGCTGCGCAGCGACTACAAGCGCCTCGGGCAGTTGATCTCCATCAGCGTGGCCCAGGACTACACCCCGGTGCGTGAAAGCTTCCAGCGCATGCGCCAGATCGGCCTCGGGCTGGGGCTGGCCGGGCTGCTGCTGATCCTGCTGCTGCAACGCCTGACCGTGCGCCGCGCCCTGCGCCCGCTGGAAACCGCCCGCGAGCAGATCGCCCAGTTGCAACAGGGCCAGCGTTCGCAACTGGATGCCCAGGTGCCGGTGGAACTGGAGCCCCTGGTGGCGCAGATCAACCACCTGCTGGCCCATACCGAAGACAGCCTCAACCGTTCCCGCAATGCCCTGGGCAACCTGGGCCATGCCTTGAAGACCCCGCTGGCGGTGCTCCTGAGCCTGGCGTCGAGCCCCAGGCTCGACGGCCACCCCGAGGTGCGCAGGATGCTCCAGGAACAGTTGGAGCAGGTGCAGCAGCGCCTCAATCGCGAACTCAACCGCGCGCGGCTGGCGGGGGATGCGTTGCCCGGGGTGCTGTTTGAGTGCGATGCCGAACTGCCGGGGCTCCTGGCGACCTTGAACATGATCCATGGCCAGCACCTGGATCTGAGCTACCAGGCGCCACCGGGGCTGCGCCTGCCCTGGGACCGGGAAGACCTGCTGGAGCTCTTGGGCAACCTGCTGGACAACGCCTGCAAATGGGCCGATGCCCAGGTGCGCCTGAGCGTGGAGGAGCGGCCCCAGGGCTTCTGCCTGGCGGTGGACGACGACGGCCCGGGCATTCCCCAAGCGCGGCGCGACGAGGTATTCGGCCGGGGCACGCGCCTGGATGAACAGACCCACGGCCACGGGCTGGGCCTGGGCATCGTGCGCGACATCGTCGACGCCTGCGGTGGCACCCTGAACCTGGGGGACAGCGAGTGGGGCGGCTTGCGGGTAGAGATCGAGCTGCCCAGGCGCTGAACTTGCCGGGCGCCAGGTTCGGCGCCCGTGAGGGCTATCGCAGCCTGCGGCAGCGGCTACAGGTCAGACGCGGAACTGGTCCATCAGGCTCTGTTGCTGGTTGGCCAGGCTGTTGAGCGACTGGCTGACCCGCGCCGATTCATTGGCCTGCTCCGACAGCGATTCGGTGACATCGCGAATGGTCGCCACGTTGCTGTTGATCTCTTCGGCCACCGCGCTCTGCTGTTCGGCGGCGCTGGCGATCTGCAGGTTCATGTCGCTGATCACGGTCACCGCATCGCCGATCTGGCGCAGGGCGGTGACCGCCTGGCCCACTTGTTCGACGCTGCCCTGGGCCTGGCGATGGCTGTTGTTCATCGAACCCACCACCTCCTGCGTGCCGTTCTGCAGTTGCTCGATCACCTGGCGGGTTTCTTCCACCGACTCCTGGGTGCGTTGGGCCAGGTTGCGCACCTCATCGGCCACCACCGCGAAGCCGCGGCCGGCTTCCCCGGCGCGAGCGGCTTCGATGGCCGCGTTCAAGGCCAGCAGGTTGGTCTGCTCGGCAATCGAGCGGATCACTTCCAGTACCGTGCCGATCTGCTCGCTGTTGGCGGCCAGGCCTTCGACCTGGGTCATGGCGGCGCTCATGTCGGCGGCCAGCTGGTCGATGCTGCGGGTGGTGCGGTCGATGACCGTCAGGCCCTGTTGCGTGGCCTGGTCGGCGTCCCGCGCGGCCTGGGCGGCCTGGGCTGCGCTGCGGGCCACGTCCTGGGCGGTGGCGCTCATTTCGTGGGAGGCGGTGGCCACCTGGTCCACCTGGCGATACTGCTGCTCCATGCCGGCGCTGGTCTGGGTGGCGATGGCCGAAGACTGGTCGGCGGTGCCGCGGGCGTCCTGCACCGAGCGTTTCACCTCGGCGATGATCGGTTGCAGCTTGTCCAGGAAGCGGTTGAACCAGCCGGCCAGCTGGCCCAGCTCGTCCTGCTTGTCGTAGGCCAGGCGCCGGGTCAGGTCGCCTTCGCCGCTGGCGATGTCTTCGAGCATGTGGGCCACGCCGAGGATCGGCCGGGTCACGCTGCGGGCCATCAGCCACACCAGCAACAGGCCCACCACCGCGGCCAGCAGGCCCAGGCCGAGTTCGATCAGGGTGCCGCTGTTGTTGCGTGCGTCCAGCTCGCTTTTCAGGGCTTCGGCCGGGCCTACCAGGACTTTTTCCGGCACATCCAGCAGTACGCCCCAGGCCTTGCCACCGGGGATTGGGGTGAAGGGCGCCAGCACCTTGAGTTCACGGTTGCTGTGCAGGCTCTGGGTCTGGATGCTGTTGGCCAGCAGGCGGATCAGCTCGGCGCCGTTGGTGGTGTCGACGCTGTCCAGGCGCTGGCTGAGTTTGCTGGCGTCCGGGCTGTAGCCGGCCAGCAGGCCCACCGGGCTCAGGATGCTGACGTTGGTCTGGCCGGCATAGAGGCGCTTGCTGGCGTTCTGGCTGATGGCCTGGAGGCTGTTGAGGTTGATGTCCACCGACAGCGAAGCGATGACTTTGCCGTCCACCATCAGCGGGAAGACGATGCTGGTCATCAGCACCTTCTGGCCGTCGATGTCATAGAAGTAGGGTTCGATCACGCAGGGCTTGAGGGTGCTGCGCGGGCAGGTGAACCAGGCGTTGGCCGGCTGGCCGCTGGGGCCGGTGCGGGTGTCGCTCATGTCGCTTTCGGGCAGTGACATGGAGGTCAACTTGCCCGGGGTGGGTTGGGACCAGTACAGGGCGAAGCGGCCCTTTTCGTTGCTGCCCAGTTCGCTCTGGCCGCCGAACAACTCGTCCTTGCCGTCCAGGGCGTTGGCTTCGAACACCAGGGACAGGCCCAGCAGGTCGGGGTTGGCCTGCAGCGCCGACTTGACCTGGCGGGTCAGGTCCTCGCGCAGGTCGAAGGCGTCGAGGAAGCGTTTCTCGGCCTGCTCCCGCAGGAACAGCACCTGGCGGGAGAAGCCGTGGCCGTATTGATAGGCGTCCATGAATTGCTGGCGAATGCCCAGTGCCTGCACCTCACCCTGGGCTTCGATCCGCGCCTGGGCGGCTTCGTTGAGCATCTCCATGCTCGAGGCCTTCACCAGCTCGGAGCTGTGCTCCATGCGATACAGCGAAAGCCCCACCAACAGCGACACGATGCCCAACAGGCAGAGTCCGGCCAGCAAGGTGATTTTCCATTGGATGGAAAGTTGTCTGAGCGACATGGAGACGTCCTTTATTCGATAAATATCTGAGACTTTGCACTGTAGCGGCCGACCAGCGGCGTTCTTTAAACGCTTGTTCGAAATAAACCGCGAGGCTCCGGGGCTGCTGTGCAGCCCGGCACGAGCAAGCTCCCTGGCCACGGGTACCGGGCGGGGCTTGGGGGCTTGGCGAGCCAGCTCGCTCCTGGGGGCGGCAGGGTGCGGGGTTTTGACAAGCCGGGTCGGCTGCTGCAAAGTGCGCCCCCCTAATAAGAACCTCTTTCATTTCGATGTCGGCAGCCCGCTGCCTTCCGGTCGGTCACAGGCTTTTGCGCCATTTTCAGCGGCGCAGTAACGAGGTAACGATGATTAACGCAGTAATTGCCGCGGTTGGCGTGATGTTGGTGCTCAGCCTGTCCCGCGTGCATGTAGTGATCGCCCTGATCGTTGGCGCGCTGGTGGGCGGCCTGACCGGCGGCCTGGGGATCGAGGCCACGCTCAAGGCGTTCAACAGCGGCCTGGGCGGTGGCGCCACCGTGGCCTTGTCCTACGCCTTGCTCGGCGCGTTCGCCGTGGCCATTGCCAAGTCCGGGCTGGCCCACGCCCTGGCGGACAAGATCCTGCTGCTGGTGGATCGCCAGGACGCCCACGGCGGCGGCCGGGTCAAGTGGCTGCTGATCGGCCTGCTGTGGGTGGTGGCGATTGCCTCGCAGAACATCCTGCCGATCCACATTGCCTTTATTCCGCTGCTGGTGCCGCCGCTGCTGTATGTGCTGACCAAGTTGCAACTGGACCGGCGGCTGATCGCCTGCGTCATCACCTTCGGCCTGGTCACCCCCTACATGTTCCTGCCGGTGGGCTTCGGCAACATCTTCCTCAACGAGATCCTCCTGGCCAACGTGGCCCGCAGCGGGGTCGATGTCAGCCAGATCAACGTCACCCACGCCATGGGCATTCCCGCCCTGGGCATGCTTTGCGGCTTGCTGCTGGCGTTCTTCAGCTACCGCAAGAAGCGCGTGTACGACCTGGACCGGATCGAGAAAGTCGAGCAGGTGGCGGTGCAGTACAACCCGCGGACCCTGCTGGTGGCCGCGGCGGCCATAGTCGCGGCGTTCGTGATCCAGCTGCTGCTGGACTCGATGATTATCGGCGCCTTGTGCGGTTTTCTGATTTTCTCGGTGTCGGGCATCGTGCGCTGGCGCGAGACGGACGAGCTGTTCACCGAAGGCATGAAGATGATGGCCATGATCGGCTTCATCATGATCGCCGCCTCGGGGTTCGCCGAAGTGATGAAGGCCACCGGCGAGGTCAATTCCCTGGTCCAGGCCTCGGCGGCCTGGATCGGCCACAGCAAGGGCGTGGGCGCCTTGCTGATGCTGCTGGTGGGCCTGCTGGTGACCATGGGCATCGGTTCGTCGTTCTCCACGGTGCCGATTCTCGCGGCGATCTTCGTGCCTTTGTGTGTGCAACTGGGCTTTAGCCCGCTGGCCATCGTCTGCATCGTCGGCACCGCCGGTGCCCTGGGCGATGCCGGCTCACCGGCCTCGGATTCGACCCTGGGACCGACCTCGGGCCTGAACATCGACGGCCAGCACCACCACATCTGGGACACCGTGGTCCCGACCTTCCTGCACTACAACCTGCCGCTGCTGGCCTTTGGCTGGGTGGCGGCCATGGTTCTCTGATTATCTTGCTCTCGTAGAAGCCGAGGGTTCTCGTAGGCGCTGGCTTGCCAGCGAAGGCATCGGCAAGGCCGGTACAAGGCGCGAGCCCCTTCGCCGGCAAGCCGGCTCCTAGGGGTTCAGGCTCAACTTTTTTTTTGGCGTGCCGTTAACGGCATATCACGCCAATAAAAAACCAAGAGTGAGCCCCCTATGCGCTTGAGCCTGAAGGCCAAAGTCCTGTCCCTGGCAGTACTCCCGGTATTGCTGTTCGCCCTGGTGATCAGCCTGAGCACCGTGCTCATGCTGCGCCAGCAGGCACAGAAGGAAGTCGAGGAAACCCGTCACCGCTTGCTGGACGAGGCCAAGGCCACGCTGCAGAGCTATGTCGAGGTGGCCCTGAACACGGTCAAGCCGTTGTATGACGCCGCCGCACCGGGGGATCAGGCGGCCCGGGCCGAGGTGGTCAAGCTGCTGTCCAACATCAGTTATGGCAAGGACGGCTACTTCTTCGCCTACGACTCCGAGACGGTGCGCCTGTTCAAGGGCAACAGCCCGGACGGTGTGGGCAAGAGCTTCAAGGACAACCGCGATCCCAATGGTGTGTACGTCAACCGCGAGCTGGTGCGGGTCGGCAAGGACGGCAGCCACTACGTGCAATACAGCTCGACCCAGCCGGGCAGCGACGTGCTGGTGCCCAAGCTGGGCTACACCGAGTACCTGCCCAAGTGGGACATGGTGCTGGGCACCTCGGTCAACCTCGATGGCATCGACGCCCAGGTCGCCGCAGTGCAGAGCAGCGTCAACCAGCGCATGGAAGGCATGGTCCTGAGCATCCTCGGGATCGCCACGGTGGTGCTGGTGGTGATCGCCGCCCTGGGCATGCTGGTGGCCAACACCATGCTGCGCCCGCTGAACCTGATGAAAGCCAACCTTGACGATATCGCCGCCGGGGAGGGCGACCTGACCCGGCGCCTGGCCATTACCAGCCAGGACGAACTGGGGCAGTTGGCCGGCTCGTTCAACCGCTTTGTCGACAAGATCCACGGCCTGGTGCGGCAGATCACCGAGATGACCGGCCAGCTCACCGAGCTGGTGACCCAGGTCTCGGATCAGGCCCAGCGTTCGGAACAGGCCATGGAGCGCCAGCGCCACGAGACCGATCAGGTGGCCACGGCGATCAACGAAATGTCTTCCGCAGCCCACGAGGTGGCCCGCAGTGCCCAGGGCGCAGCCGTTGCCGCCCAGCAGACCGATGAAGAGGGCCAGGCGGCCAAGCGCGTGGTGGACGGCAGCATCCAGCAGATCCATGCGCTGGTCAGCGATATCCGCAACAGCGGTACTTCCCTGGACAGCCTGCAGCAGGACGTGACGTCGATTGTCAGCGTGCTGGACGTGATCCGCTCGATCGCCGAGCAGACCAACCTGCTGGCCCTGAACGCCGCCATCGAAGCGGCTCGGGCCGGGGAGGCCGGGCGCGGTTTTGCGGTGGTGGCCGACGAAGTACGGGCCCTGGCCAGCCGCACCCAGCAGAGCACTCAGGAAATCCAGGGCATGATCGACCGCCTGCAGCAGGGCACTCGGGTGGCGGTGGACGCCATGCGCCGTTCCAGCGATGCCGGCGATGGCACCTCGGTGAAGGCCAATGAAGCCGGGGCGTCGCTGGACACCATGGCCCAGCTGATCGGTACCATCAATTCGATGAACGCGCAGATTGCCAGTGCGGCGGAAGAACAGACCGCGGTGGCCGAAGAGATCAACCGCAGCGTGCACCAGATCGCCGTGGCGGTGGACAGTGTGGCCGATGAAACCCAGCGCGGCGCCCAGACTTCCCGCAGCCTGGCGGACCTGGGCCAGCGCCTGGGGCGGTTGGTGGGGCAATTCCGTATCTGAGGGGCGCCGGGGCTGGTGTAGCCGCTGCCGAGCCTGCGAGGCTGCGAAAAGGCCCGAAGGGCCTTGTGTGATGGTCTTTTTAGCGGTCCATCAGAATGTCCCACCCCCCCCGCGTCAGCAGTTACATCAGGGGGGGCGCCTGCACGGCTCAGGCGCTGATATCGCGCATCAGCAGGCCAAAGCGCAGGTCCACCTGGTCAGGGATCGGCAGGTACACCGTATGGCCGTCGCCTGGCGCCACTTCGATGGCTTCGCCCTTGGCGTTCTGCAACTGGTGCAGGTCGAAGTGGAAGTTGCCCCGAGGGGTCATCAGTTCCATGTGATCGCCCAGGGCGAAACGGTTTTTCACCTTCACTTCGGCCAGGCGGTCGCGGCGTTCACCGGTCAGTTCACCGACGAACTGCTGGCGCTCCGACACCGAGCTGCCGTTCTGGTAGTTCTGATATTCGTCATGCACATGCCGGCGCAGGAAACCCTCGGTGTAGCCGCGCTGGGCCAGGGACTCCAGATCGCTCATCAGCTGACGGTCGAACTCGCGGCCAGCGGCGGCATCGTCGATGGCCCGGCGATAGACCTGGGTGGTGCGTGCGCAATAGAAGTGCGATTTGGTGCGCCCCTCGATCT
This sequence comes from Pseudomonas sp. MWU349, assembly GCF_017947325.1. Lineage (NCBI taxonomy): Bacteria > Pseudomonadati > Pseudomonadota > Gammaproteobacteria > Pseudomonadales > Pseudomonadaceae > Pseudomonas > Pseudomonas sp. MWU349. The sequence goes on from NZ_JAFEVP010000001.1 coordinate 169,353, forward strand.
TCAGCGAGTGCACGCCCATGCGGGTCAGGCGCTCCACGTGCTGCACCGCCCGCAGGTCCTTGGCATTCATGATGTAGGTGCCGTGCTCGTCCTCGAAGGCCGGCATCAGCTCGCCCGGGCGATTGGCTTCCTGCAGCAGGAATACCTGGTCGGTGGGGGCGCCCAGGCCCAGGGTCGGCTCCGGCTGGTAGCTCTGCACGATGTCGCCCACGGCATTCTCGGTGGCCGCCTGGGCGCTGTATTTCCAGCGGCAGGCATTGGTGCAGGTGCCCTGGTTGGCGTCGCGCTTGTTCATGTAGCCCGACAGCAGGCAACGCCCGGAGTAGGCCATGCACAGCGCGCCGTGGACGAAGACTTCCAGCTCCATGCCCGGCACCTGCTGGCGGATTTCCTCGATCTCTTCCAGGGACAGTTCCCGGGACAGGATGATCCGGGTCAGGCCCTGCTGCTGCCAGAACTCGACGCTGGCCCAGTTCACGGTGTTGGCCTGCACCGAGAGGTGGATCGGCATCTGCGGGAAGTGCCGGCGTACCAGCATGATCAGCCCTGGGTCGGACATGATCAGCGCATCCGGGGCCATCTCGATCACCGGCGCCAGGTCCTTGAGGAAGGTCTTGAGCTTGGCATTGTGCGGGGCGATGTTGACCACCACGTAGAAACGCTTGCCCTGGCCCTGGGCCTCGCGGATGCCCAGGGCCAGGTTGGCATGGTCGAATTCGTTGTTGCGTACCCGCAGGCTGTAGCGCGGCTGGCCGGCGTACACCGCGTCGGCGCCGTAGGCGAAGGCGTAGCGCATGTTCTTCAGGGTGCCGGCGGGGGCCAGGAGTTCGGGTTTGGCGAGGAGCGTCATGGGGCTGTCGGTCGCAAAAGGTCGCGAGGGTAAGCCAGTGCGCTAGGGTATTCATTGATCTGGATCTATGCCGACAGCAGAAAAAACGGCACTCGGCGCCGCGGCCGGGGACTAAGCCTCAGGACGCTGATTTTCCGCGTGACAGACCTGGACCTGTAGATGAACCAAACCAACCTGCAAAACAAAAGCCTGCTGCTGTTGCTGGCACTGGTGACCCTGGCCTTTATCTGGATTCTGCTGCCGTTCTACGGTGCGCTGTTCTGGGCCGTGATCCTGGGCATTGTCTTCGCCCCCTTGCAACGCCGGCTGCAGGCCCGCTTCGGCTGGCAGCGCAACTTGACGTCCCTGTGCACCCTGTTGATCTGCCTGGTGATCGCGATTCTGCCGGTGATCATCACCAGCGTGCTGCTGGTGCAGGAGGGGGCCGAGCTGTACAAGAAAATCGAAAGCGGCCAGCTGGATATCGCCGCCTACCTGGCTCAGTTCAAGCACAGCCTGCCGCCGTACTTCCAGCACCTGCTGGACCGCTTCGGCCTGGGTGAGCTCAAGGGGCTGCAGGAGAAGGTGGTCAAGAGCGCGATGCAGGGCAGCCAGTACCTGGCGACCCAGGCTTTCAGCTTCGGCCAGGGCACCTTCGAGTTCGTGGTGAGCTTCTTCATCATGCTCTACCTGCTGTTTTTCTTTCTGCGCGACGGCCCCGAGCTGGTGCGCAAGATCCGCACCGCCGTGCCCCTGGCGGAATACCAGAAGCGCCGCCTGCAATTGAAGTTCAACCGAGTGGTGCGGGCCACGGTCAAGGGCAATGTGCTGGTGGCGGTGACCCAGGGCGCCCTGGGGGGCTTGATCTTCTGGTTCCTCGACATTCCCAGCGCCTTGCTCTGGGCGGTGCTGATGGCGTTCCTGTCACTCTTGCCGGCGGTGGGGGCGGGGATTGTCTGGGGGCCGGTGGCGGCCTACTTCCTGATCAGCGGAGCGATCTGGCAAGGGGTGGTGCTGGGGCTGTTCGGGGTGTTCGTGATCGGCCTGGTGGACAACCTGCTGCGGCCGATCCTGGTGGGCAAGGACACCAAGATGCCGGATTACCTGATCCTGATCTCGACCCTGGGAGGGCTGGCGATCTTCGGCCTCAACGGCTTTGTCATCGGGCCCCTGATCGCCGCGCTGTTCATGTCCAGCTGGGCCCTGTTCGTCGAGACCCGGCCCCGGGTGCAGTTGCCTTAGGGCTGGACGGCGCGCAGCGCCAGTTGCCTGGACAGGGTCTGGGCGGCGGGCAGGGAGGTCAGCGGACCGCTGACCATCTCGCCGTCGCGCACCAGGTACCAGCAAGCCAGCAACCTCAGCTCCCTGAGCGATGCGGGGACCGCACTGCCAATGACGGACATGATCTGAACCTTGGGCATGACAACCTCCTCGATCTGAGGGGGTTACCTTACAAAGCCCCAAGTGCTACGAAAAATCACCCAACCTGATAGTGGACATTGATGTCGGTGCTACCGCAGACGGCACTTCAGTCCACCACCTGGTCGAGCATGTGCAGCACTTCCTGCTCGTTGAGCAGGCCCTTGCGCACCAGGTTCTGGGCCAGCAGCGAGAGGAACTTGGCGCTGCGGTGGCCTTCCAGGTGCTTGAGTTCGGTCAGGGCGTCGTACACCCGGCTGGAGGTGCAGAGGCCGGCGACGCGGTGCGGGTTTTGCGTGGGCATGGATTCGTCCTTGTTGTTATGGGCCTGTGGCGAGCGGACTGTGTCGATCTTGTCGTCCTTGAATGACACAAACATGACAGTCGCATGTCGCTCACGGCAGCCGTGGGATCAGTACACTATTGCCGGATTTAAACGCAAATACTGTTCCAGCCACGACATGTTCGAGAATTATTCAGACATTCGGATAGTGGCAAAATGCAACAAGCCCCGCTTTGGGGGCGGGGCCTGTTGTTTGATTCTGCTTGCGCTTACCAGCGGCCGGGACCCGGTCCGTAGTAGTAATGCGGATGGCCGTAGTAGCCGCGAGGTGGCCCGTAGTACACCGGTGCCGGGCGGTAGTAGACCGGTTGCTGCACATAGACCGGTGCCGGCTGGTAGTAGACCGGTGGCGGCGGTGCGGCATAGACCGGCTGCGGTTGGACATACACCGGCGCTTGCTGCACATAGACCGGGCGATCCTGGTTGGCGATCACCGAACCCACTACGGCAGCGCCGACAACAGCACCCAAGGCGGCGGGCCCGACCCAGCCACCACCACCGTGGGCTGAAGCCTGGCCTGCGACAGCGAGTGCACCAATGAGCAAGGCTATCTTGGGGATTTTGGAGATCATGGTCATTCCTCGGTTCAACCCCAGCGTTTATGGTCTGCACCAGACTCAAGAACTGACGCGGGGATACTTCTAAGACAGCGGTTCCTGCGAAATCTGCACAGGCGCTGAGTAAATATTGTGTAAGGTCTGTACCGGTCTCTTTACCGTCATCCCTGGGCGGTGGCGAAGGCCGGTGAGCACGCGCCGATATGATCAGGCCAAGCGGCGCGCCAGACCAATCCCGTCCATCTGAAAGTGCTGAGCGAGGAAACCGATATGCAAATGAACCCCAACAAAGACACTCAGTTGTGCATGTCCTTGTCCGGGCGCCCGGGGAATTTCGGCCTGCGTTTTCACAACCACCTGTATGAGCAGTTGGGGCTCAATTTCTACTACAAGGCCTTCAGCAGCCAGGACCTGCCCGGCGCCGTCGCCGGGATCCGGGCGCTGGGCATCCGCGGTTGCGGGGTGTCCATGCCGTTCAAGGAAGACTGCATCGCCCTGGTGGATGAGCTGGACGCCTCGGCCCGGGCCATTGCCTCGATCAATACCATCGTCAACACCAACGGCCATCTCAAGGCCTACAACACCGACTACATCGCCGTGGCGCAATTGCTCGCGGGCCACGGGGTGCCCCGAGAGTCGAGCTTTGCCCTGCGCGGCAGCGGCGGCATGGCCAAGGCCGTGGCCAGTGCCTTGCGTGATGGTGGTTATGCCAACGGGGTGATCGTGGCCCGCAACGAAGTGGCCGGGCGCGCCCTGGCCAGCTCCCTGGGTTATGAGTGGCAGGCCGAGTTGGGCAGCCTGCGGCCGCAGATGCTGATCAACGTCACCCCGATCGGCATGAGCGGCGGGCCAGAGGCGCAGCAGCTGGCGTTCGACGCCGAGGCGATCACGGCTGCGCGGACGGTGTTCGATGTGGTGGCGGTGCCACCGGAGACGCCGTTGATCCTGCGGGCCCGGGCCGAGGGCAAGCAGGTCATCACCGGGCTGGAAGTGATTGCCATCCAGGCCCTGGAGCAGTTCGTGCTTTATACCGGGGTGCGCCCGAGCGAAGAGCAGTTCCAGAAGGCCGTGGCCTTCGCCCGCCCCTGAGCCCGCAACCCTGTCGCCGCTGCCGCGGGCTGCGACAAGGCCCGCAGAGTGAAAGCGGCGCCCCCTTCGAGGTCGATCGCCGCCTGCGCAGCGGCTCCAGGGTTCAGCCTTCGAGTTGGGCCAGGCGCTCTTCCAGGGCAGCGATCCGCGCTTCCAGTTCTTCGATGCGTTCCACCGAAACCGCGCCGCCGGCGCTGCGCTCCACCGGGTTGCTGCGGGCGGCGAGGATTGCCTCGATGTCCGCCGGGTCACCCAGGGCGTGGGTATAACGGTCTTCGCGCTGGCCGGCCTGCCGCGGAATGTGCAGGGCCAGGCCCCGGGCAATCAGGCGTTCGAGCTGGTGCAGTACCTGCTCGCTGTCTTCGAAATCATGCATGCGCCCGCTACGGGTCAGCAGTTCGTTGACCGTCTGCGGGCCGCGCAGAAACATCAGGCCGCACAGGATCAGTTGCGCCGGCACCAGTTCCAGGGCCTTGTCCAGGCGCTGTTCCCAGCGGTCGGCGCGGCTGCCCATCACCAGGCGGGTGAAGCCCCGGGCTTCGAGGGCACGCAGGCTTTGCCCGACCTGGCCCTGGGTCAGGTTCATCACCGGTTCGCGGCTGGTTTTCTGATTGCAGGCAATCACCAGGGCGTTGAGGGTCAGGGGGTAGGTTTCCGGGCTGGTGGCCTGCTTTTCGATCAACGAACCCAGGATGCGGATATCGGTACTGCTCAAGCGCAGTGCTTCACCGGGTGTGTCGTGCTCGCTGCTCATAAGTGCTGGTCCCTTGGTCACTGATGGATGGATCGTGAAAAAAACGCCACCGGGCGCTGGAACAGCGTCCGGGTTTTCCGCGTGGCCGGGTCGGCCACTTTCGAGGGGCTCTGTTTTACCTCCAGAACCCGGATCTTGCCATCAGAACTTGGCGCGCCCCGCGCCGGCACTGGTTGACCGGGGCGCCCCCGCTACCATGCTTTGGGCGAGGGCGGCCGGTTCAGCTGGGTTGCGGATCTGTTGCAGGTTGTGACGTACGGGGTGAGTCGGCGGCCTGCGAGGTTTTGCCCGCGGTCTCCAGGCACTGGCGGGCAAACCGGGAGAGGCCCAGCAGGGCGTTTCTCGCCGAGCGCAGGTAGAACGCCTGCAACTGGAATACGTGCCAGCGGCCCTGGTGGATTTCCAACTGGCAAGCCACCCCGGATTGCCGGGCACGCTCGGCCAGGCGCGTGGAGTCGGACAGCAGCAGTTCCTGGTCGCCCACCTGGATCAGCATCGGTGGCAAGCCGCGCAGGTCTGCTTCCAGGGGGCGGTGGCTCAGTGCTTGAACGGGCGCTGCGTAGGCCTTGAGGGCTTGCTCCAGCCAGTCGCGGCGGATCATTGGGTCGGCCTGCTGGCGCGATTGCAGGCTGGCGCCGCCCAGGTCCGGATCGGTGACCGGCGACAGCAGCATCAGCCCGGCGGCAATCCCGTCACCACGCTCCTTCAGGGCCAGGGCCAGGGCCAGCACCAGGGCGCCGCCGGCGGAGTCGCCGGCGATCAGCAGCTTGTCCGCCGGGCACAGCTGGGCGCGGATCGCGTCATAGCAGGCCAGGCAATCCTCCAGCGCGGCGGGGTAGGGGTGTTCCGGGGCCAGCCGGTAGTGCGGCACCCACACCGCACAGCCGCTGTCCCTGGCCAGGCGGCTGGTGACGCTGTAGTGAGAGCGCGGGCTGCCCAGGCAGAAGGCGCCTCCGTGCAGGTAGAGAATCACCCCCCTGGGCGCCGTGCTTGCCGGTTCGACAATCTGCACCGAGAGCCCGTCCAGCGGCATGCTCCGGCGGTTCACGCCCAGGCAGCCGGGCATCAGCCATGACAGCAGGTCGACTATCTTGCGCTGGCTGGCCAGGGCCCGGGGCGGGCCGATCAAGGCCCTGAAACTGGCCCGCAGGAAAACCCGCAGGAAGGCTGCGTTGGCCCGCTCCAACCAGTCCCGGGGGGCGGCGATGCGTTGCCCGTCGCTGGCTGGGGACTGGGTGCCCAGCGGGCTGGACAGGCGATAGGCCGCCAGCCCGGCATAGCGCGCCAGCCAGCGGTAGGACCAGGTGAAGCCTGGCCAGTTGGTGCTGTTGTGCCCCCGTTCGTCGACATACCAGCTCTTGCAGCCGCTCCACACCGAAGTGGCCAGGCGGCGCTGGATGCCCAGTTGAAAGCGCTGGTGGCGGTGTTCATCCACTTCCACGTGGCTGGCGCCGCTGTCCAGCAGGGCCTGGCGGGCCTGCATGACGTGGGAGATCTGGCTTTCCAGCATATGGATGATGGAGTTGTGGCCCAGGTTGGTGTTGGGCCCGTAGAGCATGAAGAAGTTGGGAAAACCCGGCACGCTGATGCCCAGGTAGGCCGCCGCGCCACCTTGCCAGGCCTGGTTCAGGTCGAGCCCGTCGCGTCCGGTGATGCGCATGGGCGAGAGGAACTCGGTGGCGGCAAAACCGGTGCCATAGATGATCGCGTCCACGGCGTGTTCTTCGCCGTCCAGGGTTTCGATGCCGTGCTCGGTGATCTGCCGGATGCCTCGGGTCAGCAAGTGCACGTGGGGCTGGTCGAAGGTCTTGAGGTAGTCGTTGGACAGCAGGATGCGCTTGCAGCCGATGGGATAGTCCGGGGTCATCTGCCGGCGCAGTTCGGGGCTGGCGACCGAGGTGTGCAGTAGCTTCTTGAACGGACCGCCGACCACCCACTTGGTCAGGCCCTGCAGGCGCGTGAAGCCCAGCGCCCGGGATTCGAAGTGCAGGTAGTGGGCCGCACGCACCAGCTTCATCTTCCAGGGCTGGCGCAGGAAGCGCTGTTTTTCCTCGGCGCTGTAGGGGCGGTCGGCCTTGGGCATGATGTAGGCCGGTGAGCGCTGGAAGACCTTGAGTTCGGCCACCTGCCTGGCAACCTCCGGGACGAACTGGATGGCCGAGGCGCCGGTGCCGATCACCGCCACCCGCTTGCCCGCCAGGGGATAGTCATGATCCCAGTGGGCGGAGTGGAAGACCTGGCCGCGGAAGTGGGCCATGCCCGGCAGGTCGGGCAGGGCCGGGCGGCTCAACTGGCCGGTGGCGCTGATCAGCAGGCGGGCGGCATGGTGCTGGCCATCGGCGCAGGTGACGTGCCAGCAGGCACTGGCGGTATCGAATTGGGCATGGCGCACCTCGGCGCCGAAGTGGATATGGGGTGTGAGCTCATAGACGCTGGCGCAATGTTGCAGGTAACCATGGATTTCTGCCTGGGGCGCGAAGACCCGGGACCAGTGCGGGTTGGGTTCGAAGGAAAACGAATACAGGTGCGAGGGCACGTCGCAGGCAGCGCCGGGATAGCTGTTGTCGCGCCAGACGCCGCCCACGTCCTGGCCTTTTTCAAGAATGACGAAACGGTGCACGCCCGCCTTGCGCAGGGCAATGGCCATGCCCAGGCCGCCAAAGCCGCTGCCGATGATGATGGCCTCCAGCGGTGCGGCCGAGTGGGGGGCGGGGTGTGTCGCAGGTGCGAATTCGGGCATGACGACCTCGTTGTTATTGTTGTGCGGCGTAGGGTTGATGCTCCCGGGGCCACTTCCTTGTTTCTGCGGTGCAGCCCCGACCAGTGAAGCATGCGGGGAATAAACCGTGGACCCCATGCTGCAACGGGACAAGTGCTTTAGTATTTGGGCCAACACCTTTCTTCGTGAGCCGCGCCCATGAGCACTCAGTCGTTCACCCGGGGACCGTCCAGCGCCTTGCTGCTGCTCGGTTTCGGCTGCGAAAAGGGCTTGGCGCCAGCGCGGTTGCTGGCCGGTTGCGGGCTGTCCCGGGAGCAGTTGCAAAACCCCAACAGCCTGCTGCCGGCGGCCCAGGAGTTGCGCCTGGCCAGTAACCTGCTGGCGCTGCTCGGCCAGCCCCGGGGCCTGGGGTATGCAGTGGGGGCGCGTTATCACTTCTCCACCTATGGCCTGTTCGGCTACGGCCTGATCAGCAGCGCCACCCCGGCGGATGCCCTGGCCCTGGCCTTGCGCTTCCTGCCGCTGACCTATGCCTTTGCCGAGATCGGCTACCGGGTGGAGCCGGGGCTCGGGGTGCTGACCTTTGCCGAGCCTCGGGTGGCGGACCCCTTGTTGGCGCAGTTCCTGTTACAGCGGGACATGGCGGCCGCCGCGACGCTGATGCAGGAAATAGTCGGTGCGGATTTTCGCCTGCTGCGTTTCGGCCGCAGTGTCAGCCCTGAGCTGGAAGGGGACGAGCCGGCGCAGATTCTTGGGGTGCCCGCCGACTATCGGGCCGACGCCAATACCCTGGCCTTCGACCGGCGTTTCCTGCACCGGCCCTTGCCCCAGGCCAACCCGCTGACGGTGGCCATGTGCGAGCAGATGTGCGCGCAGTTGCTGGAGCGGCGACAGGCCCATCAGGGAGTTGCCGCGCTGGTCCGCCAGCACCTGGATGCCCTGCCGGCGGCAAGCGTACCGGACTTGCCGGCCATGGCCCGGCTGCTGTGCATCAGCGTGCGGACCCTGAAGCGACGCTTGCAGGAGGAGGGCACCTGCTATCGGCAGGTACTGGCCGGGCATCGAGGCGCCCGGGCCCTGGAGTTGCTGGGCAATCCGCGGCTGAGCCTGACCCAGGTTGCCGAAAGGCTTGGCTTCAGTGATTTGTCGAGTTTCTCCCAGAGCTTCAAGCGCTGGTTCGGCGTGGCCCCCAGCGTATATCGCCAGGAGCGCTGCGGATAAAGGCCCCGTGCTGGCGTGCTGTGGCTATAATCGCTGCTTGCTGTATTCCCGCCATTCCCTGTCGAGACTGTCATGACTATTTCCCTGTACGCCGCTTCCGTTCCTGTCTTCAAGCAAATGCTCAATGCCTTGAGCGACGTGCTGCACAAGGCCGAAGCCCACGCCACGGCCAAGAACATCGAGCCCAACGCCCTGCTGCAGGCGCGCCTGTACCCGGACATGTTCCCGCTGGTGCGCCAGGTGCAGATCGCCGTGGACTTCGCCAAGGGCGTATCGGCGCGCCTGGCCGAAGTCGAGCTGCCCAAGTACGACGACACTGAAACCACCTTCGCCGACCTGCAGGCGCTGATCGCCAAGGTCCTGGCCTTTATCGACGGCCTCCAGCCGGCGCAGATCGATGGCAAGGAAGGCATCGAGATCGTGACCCGTCCGGGCACCCCGAAAGAGAAACGCTTCAGTGGCCAGTCCTACCTGTTGACCTACGGCCTGCCGCAGTTCTTCTTCCACGTCACCACCACCTACGCGATCCTGCGTCACAACGGTGTGGAAGTGGGCAAGCGCGACTACATGGGCGCGTTCTAAACCCCAGGCGATAAAAAAGCCCGGCCAGGGTCAACCTGGCCGGGCTTTTTTGTGGCCGTTGGATCAGGCGGCTTGCGCCTTGTCTTCCTGGGCCATGCACGCGGCGGCGGTGAAGAGTACGTCGGTGGAGGAGTTCAACGCGGTTTCCGCCGAATCCTGCAGCACGCCGATGATGAAGCCTACGGCCACCACCTGCATGGCGATTTCGCTGGGAATGCCGAACAGGCTGCAGGCCAGGGGAATCAGCAGCAGCGAACCGCCGGCCACGCCGGAAGCACCGCAGGCGCAGATGGCGGCGACCACGCTGAGCAGCACCGCGGTGGGCAGGTCGACGGCGATACCGAGGGTGTGCACGGCGGCCAGGGTCAGCACGGTGATGGTGATTGCCGCGCCGGCCATGTTGATGGTGGCGCCCAGCGGGATCGACACCGAGTAGGTGTCTTCATGCAGGCCCAGGCGCTTGCTCAGTTCCAGGTTGACCGGAATGTTGGCCGCCGAGCTGCGGGTGAAGAAGGCGGTGATGCCGCTTTCGCGCAGGCAGGTCAGCACCAGCGGGAAGGGGTTGCGGCGGATCTTCCAGAACACGATCAACGGGTTCATCACCAGGGCCACGAACAGCATGCAGCCGATCAGGACCGCCAGCAGGTGCAGGTAGCCGAGCAGGGCGTCGAAGCCCGAGTTGGCCAGGGTCGAGGCCACCAGGCCGAAGATCCCCAGCGGCGCGAAGCGGATCACCACACGCACGATGACCGTTACTCCGTTGGACAGGTCGTCGAGCACGGTACGGGTGGTCTCGCCGGCATGGCGAATGGCCACGCCCATGCCAATGGCCCAGGCCAGGATGCCGATGAAGTTGGCGTTCATCAGGGCGCTGACCGGGTTGTCCACCACGCTCAGTACCAGGCTTTGCAGCACCTCGCTGATACCGCCGGGCGCGCTGATGGCCACGTCGTGGGTCGACAGCACCAGGGCGGAAGGGAACAGGCTGCTGGCGATCACCGCTACCGCGGCGGCGGCGAAGGTGCCCAGCAGGTAGAGCACCAGGATCGGCCGGATATGGGTTTCCTGGCCGTGCTTGTGGTTGGCGATGGAGGCCATGACCAGCACGAACACCAGGATCGGGGCCACGGCCTTGAGCGCGGAGACGAATACCTTGCCGATAAAGGTGGTGGATTTCGCCACCTCCGGTGCCAGCAGTGCCAGGGCGATACCGGCGATCAGGCCGATAACGATCTGCGTGACCAGGCTCAGGCGTTTGAGGGAATGCAGGAAGGAAGGGGGTGAAGCGCTCATAGCGGTATCTCTGTTTTTTTTAATGTGCGGAGCCTGCCGGCCGCCAGTGCTGGTGGTTGAACCGCCAGGCACAGACACAGTCTGAAAAGGCGACGGGCGATCGAGACGTTTGAAGGGTAGACGAACTCGATAGGGCCTGTTTTTAGCAGGGGGCGGACTTTATCACAGCAGGCCGGGGTTACCGCGTCGATGTGACGATCTGCCACTTGCCCCTTGCAGAGCCGTGCACGCGGTGGTTGCCCGCAGCCGGGCGCACTCTGTTAAGATTCGCCATCCCCTTTTTCTATCCAGTCAGCGGGCCCTTCGGGCTGTCGCTGCTGTCGCTGTTTCTGGAGTTCTGCATGCTGTTGCCCATCCTGCTGTTGTCGGCCGCCGGTTTTACCGTGCTGACTACGGAGTTCATCATCGTCGGCCTGTTGCCCTCGATTGCCCGCGACCTGCAGGTCAGCGTGTCCCAGGCCGGGCTGCTGGTGACCCTGTTCGCCTTTACCGTGGCTGCCTTCGGGCCATTTCTGACCGCCTACTTCGCGCGCTTTCCCCGCAAGAAGCTGTTTATCAGCGTGCTGGTAATGTTCGGCCTGGCCAATACCCTGGCGGCGCTGGCACCGAACATCTGGGTGATGTCCCTGGCGCGGCTGGTACCAGCCCTGGGGTTGCCGGTGTTCTGGGCCCTGGCCAGCGAGACGGCGGTGGACATCGTCGGCCCGGACTACGCCGGGCGAGCGATTGCCAAGATTGGCTTCGGCATTGTTTGCGCCACGGTGTTCGGGATTCCCGTGGGCACCCTGATTGCCGATGCGTTCGGCTGGCGCAGCGCCTTCGGCATCCTGGCGGTGGTGGCGTTCGCCAAGGCCCTGTTGCTGTTTATCTACCTGCCGCAAACCCGCCAGCACAACGAGCAGGTGAGCCTGCGGGCGCAGTTTCGCATCCTGCGCAGCCCGCTGATGCAAGGGCATGTGCTGCTGTCGATCCTGGTATTTAGCGGCATGTTCACCGCCTACACCTACCTGGCGGACATACTCGAGCGCTTGGCCGGGTTCGACGGTGCGTTGGTGGGCTGGTGCCTGATGGGCTTTGGCGCCGTGGGCCTGATTGGCAATTCCCTGGGCGGCCGGGCGGTGGACCGTCACCCGCTGATCGCCTCCATGGTGTTCTGCGCACTGATGATCGGCGGCATGGTAGCCCTGGTGCCGAGCATTCATTCGACCCTGGGGCTGGCAGCGGCCATGGCCATCTGGGGCGTGACCCAGGCGGCGATGTTCCTGGTCAGCCATGTGCGCTTGATCAAGGCGGCCCCTCAGGCGCCGGCCTTCGCCGCTTCGTTGAACATCGCCGGGGCCAACCTGGGCATTGGCCTGGGGGCAATGGTCGGCGGCCGGGTGATCGATACCCTGGGCCTGGGCAGCCTGGGGTTCGCGGCCTCGGGTTTCATTCTGCTGTCGATCGCCTTGGCGCTGCTGCTGATGAAGCTCAAAGCGCCGAGTGCCTGCACTTCCTGATCAGGGATTGAGGGGGGTGAACAGTTCCCGTCGCGCCCCTTCGGTAATGGCCACGATGCCGGGGTGCTTGACCTTGCGCTCCACGGAAATGGCGTAGAACGACTCGGCCACGGCATCGGTCTGGCCAATCAGTTGCACCCCGTACTGTTGCATGACCTCGTCGGCAATCACGCTGGGGGCGATGAAGATTCCACTGCCGGATTGGCCAAAGGCCTGTATCAGGGCGCTGTCGTCGAATTCACCGATGATCCGTGGTTGCAACTGTTGCTCGGCGAACCAGCGCAACAGGCGGCTGCGGACCACGGTTTCCTGCCCGGGAATCAGCAGTGGCGCGCCGTGCAGGCCCCGGGGGAAGTCAGCGCCGTGCCGCCGCGCCAGCTCTTGGGTGGCGAAGAAACTGATGCCGCATTCCCCGAGCTTCTGGCTGTAGCCCTTGATGTCCAGGTGCGAGGGCATCGGGCTGTCGGAAATCACCAGGTCCAGGCGCTGGATGGCCAGGTCTGCCAGCAGGCGCTCGAGCTTGTCTTCGCGGCAGGTCAGGCGGATCGGTTCGCTGAGCTCCATGGTCGGGGCGATCAGGCGATAGACGATGGACTTGGGCACCACATCCGCGACGCCGACCCGGAACTGGATCTGCTGTTCGTCGGGGCGGGCGCGGAGCATGGCTTCCAGTTCGCCCCCGAGCTGGAACATCTGCTCGGCGTAGGGCAGGGCCTGGCGTCCGGCTTCGGTCAGCTCCAACTGGCGGCCAACCCGGCGAAACAATTCGATGCCGTAAGTCTGTTCCAGCAGGCTGATCTGGCCGCTGATGGTTTGCGGGGTCAGGTTCAGCTGGTCGCAGGCACGCACGATGCTGCCGGTCTTGGCCACAACCCAGAAGTAATGCAGTTGGCGGTAGTTGAGCATGGGTGCATTCAGTTCGTAAAAAACGAAGTATAACTGCTAAAAAAACGAATTTTCCTGAAGTATCACTCTCCTTAGAATGCGTCGCTATCGCCGGGGCCCTGCTGGGTCCCGTCCGTTCTATCGAGGAATACGGCATGTCATTCAAAACCTTGGGCGCAGCGTCGCTGCTGGCCCTGTCTATGCTGACCCTGGCGGGTTGTGACCAGGCGGAAAAAAGCGCGCAGCAGATGCTGGGCAAGGCGGCGGAGTCGGCCAAGCAGGCTATCGACGATACCCACAAAGCGGCAGAACAGGCGCTCAGCGATGCGACACAGAGCGTGACCGGCAAGGAAAAGCCAGAGGACGACAGCGAGAAGAAACCAGCGCCTGCGTCCCAGGAAATCTGATCTTTCATACAACCGAGTCAGGATTGACCCATGGATTACCTTTTACAGCTCGCTGCAAGCCCCACCGCCTGGGTCGCCCTGGCCACCCTGGTGGTGATGGAGATCGTGCTTGGCATCGATAACCTGATCTTTATCTCCATCCTCACCAACAAGTTGCCGCAAAAGCACCGGGCCAAGGCACGGCGCATCGGTATCGGCATGGCCTTGATCCTGCGCCTGGCGCTGCTCAGTACCATTGCGTTCATCGTCCAGCTCACTGAGCCGGTGATTGAAGTGATGGGGCAGAGTTTCTCCTGGAAGGACATGATCCTGATTGCCGGTGGCCTGTTCCTGGTGTGGAAAGCCACCACGGAAATCCACCACAGCATGGACCCTGAACCTGAGCAGGCCAAGAACGAGACTCCGGGCGTGGCGATCGGCTTTGCCGCGGCGATCGGTCAGATCCTGTTGCTGGACATGGTGTTCTCCATCGACAGCATCATTACTGCAGTCGGCATGACCGAGCATTTGCCGATCATGATCATTGCCGTGGTGGTGTCGGTGCTGGTGATGCTGCTGGCGGCCGAACCGCTGGCCAAGTTCATCAATGACAACCCGACTGTGGTGATGCTGGCCCTGGGCTTCCTGATCATGATCGGCATGACCCTGATCGCCGAAGGTTTCGGTGCCCATGTGCCCAAGGGCTATGTGTATGCGGCGATGGCCTTCTCGGCGGCCATTGAGAGTCTCAATATGCTGGCCCGCCGTGCCCGGCAAAAGCGCCAGGCGGCCCATGCCGACGCTTGATCCGCAGCCATGACTGGCGGCCGCCTGTACTCCTTGGAGTCGGGCGGCCGCTTTGTTTCAGGGGTAGGGGAAACCAGGATCAGTGGGCAGCGGCAGGGCGCCGGGCGCTCTTTTCGGCCTTGATGAGAGGGGCTGGCTGCTGGGGCTGATGATGGTGGCGGCGGGTAATGCGCAGCACGCCCCAGAGCATAGCGGCGGCTACCGCCAGCCAGCCGAGGATCAGCATCAGGATGGTCGTTGTCAGGCTCATAAGTGCCTCCTTTATGCCCCGTGCGGGGCACACACTCTTAACAATCGACAGTCTAGTAGCCTGTGTGTTTCAAGCTATTGACCAATAGTCGAGAGTCTTCGAACACTTCGCTCTATGGTTTTCAATTAACTGGCGCCTAACGCTATACCCTTGCCCGCGGGGGCCCTATTATCAGGGCCCCAGCCGGAGGCGGGTCGCCCGGTGTCTGAATAGAGAGCAAAGATGGTGCGGGTATTTCCTCGGTTTCGAGTGGCGCTGCTGGCCAGCGCCTGTGTCTTGGCCCTGGCCGGTTGTGCCGGTAGCGTGCAGCCCGACATCCAGCGCCTGCCGGAACGTGTCGAACTCAACAGCGTGCCGTCTTTCCGTGGCCAGATGTACCACAGCGGCCCAGGTGCACTGGCCAGCATGCTGTCACAGCAGGGCGTGGTGATCACGCCCGGTCTGCTGGACAAGCCATTGCATCTGCCGGGTGCCGAGGCGCAGTTGCAGCAGAACATGCAGAACCTGGCGCGTGAATACGGCATGGTCGTCTATCCCCTGGATAACCAACTGTCGGCGTTGCTGACGCAGGTGGCGGCGGGTTACCCGGTGCTGGTGCGCTTTACCGAGGGTTCGACATTCTGGGCTGAGCCGCGCTATGCGGTGCTGGCCGGCTATAACCGCGACAAGCAGACAGTGCTGTTGCGGGGGGCGAAAAGCCGTCGGCAACTGATGAGCTTCAGCGACTTCGAGTCATCCTGGAAGAGTGCCGGCAGCTTTGCGGTATTGATCCAGTCCCCCAACCAATTGCCGGCCAAGGTGGATCGCCAGCGTTGGTTGAAAGCCGTCAATGAACTGGCACGGGCCGGCCAGGAGCAGGCGGCAACCCGGGCGAGCAAGGCACTGGACGGTCAGTGAGTGTGCCACAGACAACAACGGCGCCTGAGGGCGCCGTTGTTTTTTACCGGGTATCAGTGTGAGGCTTGGGGAGCGGCGACCTGACGGTTCTTCAGATTCTTGTCCGCTTTGTAGCGCAGGGCGACGTCCGGTACCGAGCCGCTCTTACCGGTTTCGACCCAGTTGCGGATGCGGCTGGCATCGGCGAAGTGGGTGTATTTGCCGAAGGCATCGAGAATCACCAGCGCTACCGGGCGATTACCCATGCTGGTGACCAGCACCAGGCAGTGGCCGGCCTGGTTGGTAAATCCGGTCTTGGTGATCTTGATGTCCCATTTCTCCTTGTTCACCAGGTGGTCGGTATTACGGAAGCCCAGGGTGTAGTTGGGCTTGCGAAAGGCTACGGTCTTTTCCTTGGTGGTGCTCAGTTCGCTGAGCAGCGGGTACTTGCGCGAAGCCACCAGCAACTTGCTCAGGTCTCGGGCAGTGGAAACGTTGTGGATCGACAGGCCTGTAGGCTCCACATAGCGGGTGTGGGTCATGCCCAGGGACTTGGCCTTGGCGTTCATTGCGGCGATGAACGCCGCGTAGCCGCCCGGGTAGTGATGGGCCAGGCTGGCGGCAGCGCGGTTTTCCGAAGACATCAGGGCGATCAGCAGTGTGTCCCGGCGGCTCAGCTCACTGTTGAGCTTGACCCGGGAGAACACCCCTTTCATTTCCGGGGTATCGCTGATGTTCATGGTGATGTACTCGTCCAGGGGCAGCTTGGCGTCCAGGACTACCATGGCGGTCATCAGCTTGGTCACCGAGGCGATGGGGACTATCACGTCCGGGTTGCTGGAATAGATGACTTTGTTGGTCTGCAGATCCAGCAGCAGGGCGCTGCCGGACGCGATATGCAATTGTGAAGTGTCTCTTGGCGCCGCGGTGGTTTCGCTGGCGTCGACGCTGTGCACGATCAGTGTGCCGGACACAGCAAACAACAAGCTGAGAATGGAGAGACGAATTTTCACGCGGGCGGACTCGATAGAGAATGGATATGCCGTTGGGTAACGGGCTTTCTGGGAAAAACGTTACATTTTATGAGTATGGCTGAAGAACTGTCGATTGTTCTTCCACGGTCAGCCGAAAGCCCTTAAAAATAAAGAAAAAACACGTTTTTTTCCTGAACGGTAGGGCTTTGTGCAGCAATGGGCGTGGGCTAAGAGTCTGGGGTGATAAAGAGCCCGGAGCGGCCTTTAATTTCAGAATAAAAAAACCCGCCATTGGCGGGTTTTCTGTTGCTGGGCGGCAAACTCAGCTGTGCAGCGATTCGGCTGCATACAGTGTGTTTTCCAGCAGGCAGGCGCGGGTCATGGGGCCGACGCCGCCAGGTACTGGAGTGATCCAGCCGGCGCGGGGCTGGGCGGTTTCATACACCACATCACCGACCAGCTTGCCGTCGTCCTGGCGATTGATGCCAACGTCGATGACGATAGCGCCTTCCTTGATCCACTCGCCCTTGACCAGGCCCGGCTTGCCGGCGGCGACTACTACCAGGTCGGCACGGCCGACATGACCTGCCAGGTCCTTGGTGAAGCGGTGGGTCACGGTCACGGTGCAACCGGCCAGCAGCAGTTCCATGGCCATCGGGCGACCCACGATATTGGAAGCGCCGACAACCACTGCATCCATGCCGTACAGATCGGCACCGGTGCTTTCCAGAAGGGTCATGATGCCCTTGGGGGTGCAAGGGCGCAGCAGTGGAATGCGCTGGGCCAGGCGACCGACGTTATAAGGATGGAAACCGTCCACGTCTTTGTCCGGGCGAATACGCTCCAGCAATAGAGAAGCGTCCAGATGCTCGGGAAGCGGCAACTGCAGCAGGACGCCATCGATGTTCGGGTCATCGTTGAGGCGGTCGATCAAGCCGGCCAGGTCCTCTTGAGTGGTGTTGGCGGGCAAGTCATAGGCTTGGGAAAGGAAGCCGACCTCTTCGCAGTCTTTACGCTTGTGCGAGACATAAACTTGAGAGGCCGGGTCGCTGCCGACCAGAATCACCGCGAGGCCTGGAGTACGCAGGCCTTGCTGGCGACGCTCGGCGACGCGTTTGGCGATCTGCTGGCGCAGGCTAGCGGCGATCGCCTTGCCGTCGATTAGTTGTGCAGTCATGACGCGTGATTAACCATCGAGAGGGTGAGAAAAAGAGAACGCATTCTCGCATGTCGGAACGTGAGGGCAAAGGCGCTTGGTCTGCAAATTCCCCTAAGCCCTTTAATTAAATGAATTTTTTTCAAAAAAGAGTTGACGACCTAACGGACCGTCTATAACATTCGTCGCACTTGTCGGGCACAGCCTAGCACTGGTTAAGAAGGTCGGGCAGAGTTGATGTTTAACTCGTAACGACTGAAAGCAATTAGTTTGTAATCGTTAAAGAATACAGATTAATAAGGCGCCCGTAGCTCAGCTGGATAGAGCATCCGCCTTCTAAGCGGATGGTCGCAGGTTCGAGTCCTGCCGGGTGCGCCATTAGGCAGCTTTGGCACAAGTAACGCAATATGGTGGGCGTAGCTCAGTTGGTAGAGCACAGGATTGTGACTCCTGTTGTCGTGGGTTCGATCCCCATCGTCCACCCCATATTCGAAGAAGGCGCCAGATTAATAGTCTGGCGCCTTTGCTTTAAAAGCTTGTTACGCGGACGTGGTGGAATTGGTAGACACACTGGATTTAGGTTCCAGCGCCGCAAGGTGTAAGAGTTCGAGTCTCTTCGTCCGCACCAATAAAGTAGCTAGTTAATAGCAGATAACGGCGCAGCACCTGAAAAGGGCTGCGCCGTTTTCGTTTCTGGATTCGATACCTCTAAGTGGCTGCATCCGATGAGCTGGTTGAGTGGCAGGATGTTGTCCTTTGGTCGTTGAAGGTTCCGGGCTTCAGCTATTGGCTGGTGTTTTTCAGGGGTGTGCTGAACGACGCCTTCTATATATAGAAGGGTTGAAGTAGAGGCCCTGGTTTGGTTCGCAATATTTGCTCTCATGGCGAGGCTCAATCCTTTGTCCCCGCCTTCACATTGCCGGCGGTTTTTTACCCGTTTTCAGTAGGGTGACTTCTTGAGTTTGACCCTCTAGAATGCATGCCCTTGATTCTGGGGTCGGAAAACGGCCGGCTAACGTCTGTGCAACGAGGAATATCCATGCAAGTTTCTGTTGAAAATACTTCTGCTCTTGAGCGCCGCATGAGCATCACCGTGCCGGCTGAGCGCATCGAGAGCCAGGTCAACAAGCGTCTGCAGCAGACTGCCCAAAAGGCCAAGATTCCAGGCTTCCGTCCTGGCAAGGTTCCAATGAGCGTGATCCGTCAGCGTTATGAGGCTGATGCGCGTCAAGAAGCAGTAGGTGATGTGATCCAGGCTTCCTTCTATGAAGCCGTTGTCGAGCAGAAACTGAACCCTGCCGGCGCTCCTTCGGTCGAGCCTAAAGTGCTGGAGAAGGGCAAGGACCTGGAGTACGTTGCCACTTTTGAAGTGTTCCCAGAATTCACCGTTGCCGGTTTCGAAAACATCGCCGTTGAGCGCCTGAGCGCTGATGTGGCTGATGCCGACCTGGACAACATGCTGGAAATCCTGCGCAAGCAGAACGTGCGTTTTGAAGTGGCCGATCGTGCTGCGCAGAACGACGATCAACTGAACATCGATTTCGTTGGCAAGGTCGACGGTGAAGTCTTCGCTGGCGGTTCGGCCAAGGGTACTCAGCTGGTGCTGGGCTCGGGTCGCATGATTCCTGGCTTCGAAGAAGGCCTGGTAGGCGCCAAGGCGGGTGAAGAGCGCGTCCTGAATCTGACCTTCCCTGAGAACTATCAGAACCTGGACCTGGCCAACAAGGCCGCCGAGTTCACTGTGACTGTCAACAGCGTTTCCGAGCCTAAGCTACCAGAGCTGACCGAGGAGTTCTTCGCTCAGTTCGGTATCAAGGAAGCAGGTCTGGAAGGCTTCCGCGCCGAAGTTCGCAAGAACATGGAGCGCGAACTGCGTCAGGCCATCAAGTCCAAAGTGAAGAATCAGGTCATGGATGGTCTGCTGGCCTCCAACCCGATCGAAGTGCCGAAGGCGCTGCTGGACAACGAAGTTAACCGTCTGCGCGTTCAAGCTGTCCAGCAATTCGGTGGCAACATCAAGCCGGATCAACTGCCAGCCGAGCTGTTCGAAGAGCAGGCCAAGCGTCGCGTGGTACTGGGTCTGATCGTTGCCGAGGTTGTTAAGCAGTTCGATCTGAAGCCTGATGAAGACCGCGTTCGCGAGCTGATCCAGGAAATGGCTTCGGCTTATCAGGAGCCTGAGCAGGTCGTGTCCTGGTACTACAAGAACGAGCAGCAATTGAACGAAGTTCGTTCGGTTGTGCTGGAAGAACAAGTTGTGGATACTGTTCTGCAGAAAGCTAGCGTGACCGACAAATCGGTCTCCTACGAAGAAGCGGTCAAGCCGGTAGAAGCGCCTCAAGCCGACTGATTTTCTTCTCGTTCGAAGCACACACCATAAGCCAGCCTTCGCGCTGGCTTATGCGTATTCAAGACGTGACTATTTGGGAGTGACTGCAGAGCATGTTCCGTAATTCGTATATTCAGCAGAACTCTGATATCCAGGCCGCAGGCGGCCTGGTCCCGATGGTTGTCGAGCAGTCCGCTCGTGGCGAGCGCGCCTACGACATCTACTCGCGCCTCCTCAAGGAGCGAGTGATCTTTCTGGTGGGCCCTGTAGAGGACTACATGGCCAACCTGATCTGTGCGCAACTGCTGTTCCTTGAAGCGGAAAACCCGGACAAGGACATCCATCTCTATATCAACTCCCCGGGCGGTTCGGTGACAGCTGGCATGTCGATCTACGACACCATGCAGTTCATCAAGCCTAACGTTTCAACCACTTGTATTGGCCAGGCATGCAGCATGGGCGCGTTCTTGCTGACAGCCGGTGCTCCAGGCAAGCGTTTCTGCCTGCCAAACTCCCGAGTGATGATTCACCAGCCACTGGGCGGTTTCCAGGGCCAGGCATCGGATATTGAAATCCATGCCAAGGAAATCCTCTTCATCCGTGAGCGTCTCAACACGCTGATGGCCAAGCATAGCGGGCGCACCCTGGAAGAAATCGAGCGCGATACCAATCGCGATAACTTCATGAGCGCCGAAGCTGCGCGTGAGTACGGGTTGATCGACGAAGTCATCAACCAGCGCCCCGCTTAAAATAAGCAGCTCAAAATAGGCATGGTCGGTTGTTCCGATCAGTGGCGGGCTTGAAAAAGCCCGCAATAGCCTTCATCTTGTGTTGCAAGCCTATCGGATTTGGATCGAACGAATGACTGACACCCGCAACGGCGAGGACAACGGCAAACTGCTTTATTGCTCCTTCTGTGGCAAAAGCCAGCATGAAGTGCGCAAATTGATTGCCGGCCCCTCGGTCTTTATCTGCGACGAGTGCGTCGACCTGTGCAATGACATCATCCGTGAGGAGGTGCAGGAAGCACAGGCCGAGAGCAGCGCGCATAAATTGCCTTCGCCTAAAGAAATCAGCGGCATCCTTGACCAATACGTGATTGGCCAGGAACGTGCAAAAAAGGTTCTAGCAGTAGCGGTGTACAACCACTACAAGCGTCTGAACCAGCGTGACAAGAAGAGTGACGACGTCGAACTTGGCAAGAGCAACATCTTGCTGATCGGCCCTACAGGTTCGGGTAAGACGCTGTTGGCCGAAACCCTGGCTCGCCTGTTGAATGTACCTTTCACCATCGCCGATGCCACTACCCTGACCGAAGCCGGTTATGTGGGGGAGGACGTCGAGAATATCATTCAGAAGTTGCTGCAGAAGTGCGACTACGACGTAGAGAAGGCCCAGATGGGCATTGTCTACATCGATGAAATCGACAAGATTTCCCGCAAGTCTGACAACCCTTCGATTACCCGGGACGTTTCCGGCGAAGGCGTTCAGCAGGCCCTGTTGAAGTTGATTGAAGGCACGGTTGCCTCCGTTCCGCCACAAGGTGGTCGCAAGCATCCGCAGCAGGAATTCCTGCAGGTCGATACCCGTAACATCCTGTTCATCTGTGGTGGTGCGTTCTCCGGTCTGGAAAAGGTTATTCAAAACCGTTCCACCAAGGGCGGCATCGGTTTCAACGCAGAAGTGCGCAGCAAGGAAGAAGGCAAGAAAGTCGGTGAATCCCTGCGTGAAGTCGAGCCTGACGATCTGGTCAAGTTCGGTCTGATCCCGGAATTCGTCGGTCGTCTGCCAGTCCTGGCGACCTTGGATGAGCTGGATGAAGCGGCATTGATTCAGATCCTCACCGAACCGAAGAACGCCTTGACCAAGCAGTACGCCAAGTTGTTCGAGATGGAAGGTGTTGACCTGGAGTTCCGTACCGATGCCTTGAAGTCCGTCGCCAAGCGAGCCCTTGAACGCAAGACTGGTGCTCGTGGCCTGCGCTCCATTCTTGAAGGTGTTCTGCTCGACACTATGTATGAAATCCCCTCGCAGTCCGAGGTGAGTAAAGTAGTGATCGACGAAAGCGTTATTGAAGGCAAGTCCCAGCCACTGTACATCTATGAGAACAGTGAGCCGACGGCCAAGGCGGCGCCAGACGCGTAAGCGTCGCGCTGTTGGAATGAAAGAAGGGGCCTTCGGGCCCCTTTGTTTTTAGCGCCTTAAAGTGCTGTCTTTGAGCTTGTTTTTTTTCCAGGCAGCCCCCATCTTGGTTTCAAGCTTACTTCCATCTGTTTACGGCCTTACGGCCGCCGTAGAGGCGAAATCATGAAGACAACCATCGAATTGCCTCTCCTGCCATTGCGTGATGTTGTGGTTTATCCGCACATGGTTATCCCGCTGTTCGTGGGGCGCGAGAAGTCGATCGAAGCCCTCGAGGCAGCGATGACGGGCGACAAGCAGATTCTCTTGCTGGCGCAGAGAAACCCTGCTGATGACGATCCCGGTGAAGATGCACTCTATCGCGTAGGTACCATTGCAACTGTCTTGCAGTTGCTCAAATTGCCTGATGGCACCGTCAAGGTATTGGTTGAAGGCGAACAGCGTGGTGCTGTTGAACGCTTCAGCGAAGTTGATGGCCATTGCCGTGCCGAAGTTTCCCTGATTGACGAAGTCGATGCTCCTGACCGTGAGTCGGAAGTGTTTGTTCGCAGTCTGCTGTCCCAGTTCGAGCAGTACGTGCAACTGGGCAAGAAAGTCCCTGCCGAGGTGCTGTCGTCCCTCAATAGCATCGATGAGCCAAGCCGCCTGGTGGATACCATGGCTGCGCACATGGCGCTGAAGATCGAGCAGAAGCAGGAAATCCTCGAGATCATCGATCTGTCCGCTCGGGTCGAGCATGTCCTGGCATTGCTGGATGCCGAGATCGACCTGCTGCAAGTGGAAAAGCGCATCCGTGGTCGCGTCAAGAAGCAAATGGAGCGCAGCCAGCGCGAGTACTACCTGAACGAGCAGATGAAGGCCATTCAGAAAGAGCTGGGTGATGGCGACGAAGGGCACAACGAAATCGAGGAGCTGAAAAAGCGTATCGATGCCGCAGGCCTGCCAAAAGACGCGATGACCAAGGCTCAGGCCGAACTGAACAAGCTCAAGCAGATGTCGCCGATGTCTGCCGAGGCGACTGTGGTTCGCTCCTATATCGACTGGCTGGTTCAGGTGCCGTGGAAGGCACAGAGCAAGGTTCGTCTCGATCTGGCACGTGCCGAAGATATTCTCGATGCCGACCACTATGGCCTGGAAGAGGTCAAGGAACGGATTCTCGAATACCTCGCTGTACAGAAGCGGGTGAAAAAGATTCGTGGTCCGGTGTTGTGCCTGGTGGGGCCTCCTGGGGTGGGTAAAACCTCCCTGGCTGAGTCGATCGCCAACGCCACCAACCGCAAATTCGTACGCATGGCCCTGGGTGGCGTGCGTGACGAGGCGGAGATTCGTGGGCATCGTCGGACTTACATCGGTTCGATGCCAGGAAGATTGATTCAAAAGATGACAAAAGTGGGGGTGCGCAACCCACTGTTCTTGCTCGACGAAATCGACAAGATGGGCAGCGACATGCGCGGTGATCCGGCCTCGGCACTGCTCGAGGTGCTGGACCCCGAGCAGAACCACAATTTCAACGATCACTACCTGGAAGTCGATTACGACTTGTCCGATGTGATGTTCCTCTGCACCTCCAACTCGATGAATATTCCGCCAGCCTTGCTGGACCGGATGGAGGTGATTCGTCTGCCTGGCTACACCGAGGACGAGAAGATCAACATCGCGGTCAAGTACCTGTCGCCCAAGCAGATTCAGGCCAACGGCCTGAAGAAGGGCGAGCTGGAGTTCGAGCCGGATGCGATCCGCGACATCATTCGCTACTACACCCGCGAGGCCGGTGTACGCGGCCTGGAACGGCAGATCGCCAAGGTTTGCCGCAAGGCGGTGAAAGAGCATGCGATGGAAAAGCGTTTCTCGGTGAAGGTCACTTCCGACCTGCTGGAGCACTTCCTCGGCGTGCGCAAATTCCGCTACGGCCTGGCCGAGCAGCAAGACCAGATCGGTCAGGTGACCGGGTTGGCATGGACTCAAGTGGGCGGTGAACTGCTGACCATCGAAGCCGCTGTGGTTCCGGGCAAGGGCCAGTTGATCAAGACCGGTTCCCTCGGCGATGTGATGGTCGAGTCGATCACTGCAGCACTGACCGTGGTGCGTAGTCGGGCCAAGAGCCTGGGCATTCCCCTGGACTTCCACGAGAAGCGCGATACCCACATTCACATGCCAGAAGGGGCGACCCCGAAAGACGGCCCCAGCGCGGGTGTAGGCATGTGCACGGCGCTGGTTTCGGCGCTGACCGGCATTCCGGTGCGGGCTGATGTGGCAATGACGGGGGAGATCACTCTGCGCGGTCAGGTATTGGCTATCGGCGGGTTGAAAGAGAAATTACTCGCCGCTCATCGGGGTGGAATCAAGACAGTGATCATTCCGGAAGAGAATGTTCGCGATTTGAAAGAAATTCCTGACAATATCAAGCAGGATCTGCAGATTAAACCGGTTAAATGGATTGACGAAGTCCTGCAAATTGCGCTGCAATACGCGCCGGAGCCCTTGCCGGATGTGGCTCCCGAGATAGTCGCAAAGGACGAAAAACGCGAGTCTGACTCTAAGGAAAGAATTAGCACGCATTAGTACGCATTAGCCTGGGGGGCTTCCTTGACAGCTTTTTAGAGCCCTTGTTATAAAGCGGCTCTTAAGTGTCTGTAGGCCATTCAGCACTCGTTTTTGCTTTCACCAAAAAACTTAGAATCATACTCATAGATATATAAGGGGACTTAGAGTGAACAAGTCGGAACTGATTGATGCTATCGCTGCATCTGCTGATCTCCCGAAAGCTGCTGCTGGCCGTGCGCTGGACGCAGTAATCGAATCCGTTACTGGCGCTCTGAAGGCCGGTGACTCTGTGGTGCTGGTTGGTTTCGGTACTTTCTCCGTAACTGATCGTCCAGCGCGTATCGGTCGTAACCCACAGACCGGTAAGACTCTGGAAATCGCTGCTGCTAAAAAGCCAGGTTTCAAAGCCGGTAAAGCACTGAAAGAAGCCGTCAACTAAGTTTCTTCAGGGTCTTTGCCCATCCGGGTCGGGGTCATGCCTGATCTGGCAGCGGGGCGCTAGTCAACCGGTCTGACACCGGTTCACGCCGAGGGTCGCGGGTTTAACCTTCGTCCGCTCCGCCAGTTACGAGAAGGCGCATCCTCGGATGCGCCTTTCTTCTATCCGGACTCTACCCACGCTCCACGGTTGCTCAAATTGAAGTACAACCGTTTCTGGGGGACGCATGCTGCAGAATATCAGGGACAATTCACAAGGCTGGATTGCCAAAACCATCATCGGGGTCATCGTCGCGCTGTTGGCGTTGACGGGATTCGATGCCATTTTCAAGGCCACTACCCATAATCAGGACGCGGCCAAGGTCAACGGTGAGGAAATCACTCAGAACGAGTTGAGCCAGGCCGTCGACATGCAACGTCGTCAGTTGATGCAGCAGTTGGGCAAAGACTTCGATGCCTCCCTGCTGGACGAGAAGATGCTGCGCGAAGCTGCCCTCAAAGGGCTGATCGACCGCAAGCTGTTGCTGCAAGGTGCGCAGGATTCCAAGTTCGCGTTTTCCGAAGGTGCGCTGGACCAGGTCATTCTGCAAACGCCGGAGTTCCAGGTTGATGGCAAGTTCAGCCCCGAGCGTTTCGACCAGGTGATCCGTCAACTGGGTTACACCCGCCTGCAATTTCGCCAGATGCTGACTCAGGAAATGCTGATCGGCCAGGTACGCGCCGGTCTGGCGGGCAGCGGTTTTGTCACCGACGCCCAGGTGCTGGCATTTGCCCGTCTGGAAAAGCAGACCCGTGACTTTGCTTCCCTGACCATCAAGGCCGACCCGGCAGCCGTCAAGCTGACCGACGACGAGGTCAAGGCGTACTACGACCAGCACGCCAAGGAGTTCATGACGCCGGACCAGGTGGTGATTGATTACATCGAATTGAAGAAGGCCGCCTTCTTCGATCAGGTCAGCGTCAAGGACGAGGACCTGCAAGCGCTGTATCAGAAGGAAATTGCCAACCTGTCCGAGCAACGCCGCGCCGCTCACATTCTCATCGAAGTCAATGACAAGGTGAATGAGGCCCAGGCCAAGGCCAAGATCGAAGAGATCCAGGCACGTCTGGCCAAGGGCGAAAGCTT
This sequence comes from Pseudomonas sp. MWU349, assembly GCF_017947325.1. NCBI lineage: Bacteria > Pseudomonadati > Pseudomonadota > Gammaproteobacteria > Pseudomonadales > Pseudomonadaceae > Pseudomonas > Pseudomonas sp. MWU349. The sequence goes on from NZ_JAFEVP010000001.1 coordinate 195,571, forward strand.
CGAGGCACTGGCCAAGGAGTTCTCCCAGGACCCAGGTTCGGCCAGCAACGGCGGCGACCTGGGTTTCGCAGGTCCTGGCGTCTATGACCCAGCCTTCGAGAAAGCCCTGTATGCCTTGAACAAGGACCAGGTATCGGCGCCGGTACGTACCGACTTCGGTTTCCACCTGATCAAGCTGCTGGGCGTCGAAGCGCCGGAAGTACCGAGCTTCGCCAGCCTCAAGGACAAGCTGACCCGGGATCTGAAGACCCAGCAGGTCGAGCAGCGTTTCGTCGAGGCCACCAAGCAACTGGAAGACTCGTCGTTCGAAGCGTCCGATCTGGCGCAACCGGCCCAGGACCTGAAGCTGACTGTTCATACTTCCGCGCCATTCGGCCGTGAAGGCGGCGATGGCATCGCAGCCAACCGCGCCGTGATACAAGCGGCGTTCAGCACCGAAGTCCTCGATGAGGGTGCCAATAGCACCGCCATCGAACTGGACCCGGAAACCGTGGTAGTGCTGCGTGCCAAGGAGCATCGCAAACCTGAGCAACTGCCGCTGGAAAGCGTTGCCAGTGCCATTCGCACGCAATTGGCCAAAGAGCACGCCAGTGCCGCGGCCAAGACCAAGGCTGAAGAGCTGATCGCCAGCCTGCGCGACGGCAAGACCGCGCTGAACAAACCGGTGGATGGCCAGGACTGGAAAGTCGCGCACGCCGTGACCCGTAGCCAGGAAGGGATCGATCCGACCGTGCTGCAGGCGCTGTTCCGCATGACCAAGCCTGAGTCCAAGGACAAACCGACCTTCACCAGCGTGACCCTGCCTAATGGCAACCTGTTGGTGCTGCAGCTCAATGGTGTCAACGAAGCCGCTGCGCCGACCGAGGAAGAGAAGGCTCAATACCGTCGCTTCCTGGCCTCGCGGGTAGGGCAGCAAGACTTTGCCGCCTACCGCAAGCAGCTGGAAAACCAGGCGGACATCAAGCGTTACTGATGCCTGACCCACAGTGTTGAAAAGACCCCGGCCGCCATGCCGGGGTCTTTTTTTGGGCTGGAAAAAACCTCAGCCAAGGGCGTTCTTCCAGCGTTTGCGTGCATGCAGGTAGGCCGCCTGATCGCTGTAGCCCAACTGCAGGGCAATCTGCGCCCGGGATTCGCCTTGCAGCTGCAGATGCATTTCCAGCTCGGCGCGGGTCTGGTCGAGCAATTCGCGAAAGCTCAACCCCTGTTCCTCCAGGCGTCGCCGCAGCGTTCGCGGGGTTTGATGCAGTTGCGCGCAAAGGCTTTCCAGGGTTGGTGAGTGGCCGGCGGCCAGGGCCTGGCGACAAGCCGCTGCCACCTTGGCGGCCCAACCGCTCTGTCGTCGGTGCAGGGCCACCCGTCGATCCAGCTCCTCGCTCAGCAGTTCCAGCATGCCGGCGTGGCGGGTTTGCAGCGGCAGTTGCAGGGTTTGCGGGTCGAAGTAGAAACGGTTGGCCGGGCAATCGAATTCGATCCGCTCGCCGAACCAGTGGTGGTACTGCGCGTGATAGGCCGGGCGCGGATGGCTGAAGCAGGCCAGTACCGGCTGCACCGCAACGCCGGTGCCACGGCGCAACTGAGTGATGGACATGACGCCATAGTGCTCGATCAGGTAGCGGCCGAGTGGCGCCGACGTGTCGATATCAACCTCGACACCGGCCCCCCGGGCATCCGCCACCGGCTGTACCCGGTCGGTATCCGAACCCAAGGGCGCGTAGCGCACCCAGAATGCCATGGCCGCGGCGACATCCGGGCAGTACAGGCTGGCGTGGGCGATCACGTGCCAGTCCTGGGGGGTGAAGCGTTCGAACAGCTTGAGGCCGATGGCCGGCTCCAGCGCTGCCGCGGCGCGCCACAGCTGCTCCAGCTGCAGCAGGTTGTAGTCCTGCTGGGGGCCGGAGTTCCGGTCATCGAGAAAGCGTTGCAGGACTTCACCCAGGCGCCCGCGATGAAAGCGCGGGGCCATGCCCTTGGCCGGATCTCGCGGAATTCTGTCCAGTTCGCGCATAGAGCGGGCTGCCTTGCTGATCTCTAATGGTGGGGCGTTGCCCATAAGGATAAGAGCGAGAATGCCATGAACCACGACCTGCTGACCAACAACCCGCTGCTGATCGTTTCGGCGATCTTTGTGTTTTTCATCCTCCTGGAAATCGCCTGTTCAGCTTTTCGCCAACCCCGCGGCCAGCGCCGTGATGTGTTGATCGAGGCAGTGGGCTCAAGCCTGTTGCTCGGTGTGACCTTTCCCCTGGTGATGTGGGCCAGCGGCGCGCTCATGCAGCTATCGCTGCCCGAAGCAAAGGGAGCGCTGTCACAGATCCCCTGGGCACTCGGCCTGCTGCTGTTCCTGATCTTCGATGACATGACCCAGTACTGGTGGCACCGCTTGACCCATCGCGTACCGGCGCTGTATGCGTTGCACCGCGCGCACCATTCCGCGCCCTACATGAGCATTCGCATCGTCTACCGCAACAACAGTTTCTATTACCTGCTGATGCCCGGCATCTGGTTCTCGGGAGTGCTGATTTATCTGGGGCTGGCGCCGGTCTACTACGGTTACCTGATCCTCAAGATGACGGTGATCTTCGCTGCTCACAGCAGTGTGGCCTGGGATGACAAGCTGTACCGCATCGGTTTTCTGCGGCCGCTGATGTGGTTGCTGGAGCGGGTCTTTTCTACGCCGTCCACCCATTCGGCGCACCACGGCCTGAGCGCCGAGGATGGTGTGACCCATTACAAGGGCAACTTCGGCAACTTGCTGTTCCTCTGGGATGTGCTGTTTGGTACGGCGAAGATCACTCGGCGCCGGCCCGTTGCCTATGGCATCGAACACTTGGCACCCGTGAGCTGGACGCAAGAGTTGTTCTGGCCGCTGGTACGCAGCCGTAAAGCCCGCTCCAGTGCAGGGGCGAAGGTGGCGAACCCTGCTGCGCAAGGCTAGCCATTCTTTCATGTGTCCCAATGCTGTAGCCCCGGCCACCCGAGCCGGAAGCCGGATTTTAAGCCCGGGCAGGGAAGCCCTGGCGCCGGGCGTTCATCGCCACTAGCAGGGTTACCAGCAACAGGGCGGCAATCACCCAGGGGAAGGTGGCCACGCCCGGCCCCTGCAGCAGCAACGCGCCGCCCAGGCCGCCACCGGCGATTGCCAGGTTCCACAGGGTTACCAGCATCGACTGCGCGGTATCGGCGTGTTCGCCGGCGGCCTTGGCCAGCGCAGTCTGCAGCAAGGTGGCCATGCCACCAAAGGACAGCCCCCAGATAGCGATTGCCCCATAGATTGCCAGTGGCCGGTCGCCGAGCAGGCCCAGCAGCAGGGTCGAGCCGATAAACAGCAGACAGCTGGCCAGTACCAGTTCGCGCAGCCAGCGGTCGATCAGCAGGCCCACCAGCCAGATGCTCAGCAAGGCGGCCAGGCCGAATACCAGCAACACCCGCTCGATTTCCCCGCCAAGCCCGGTCGGCTCAAGAAAAGGCGCGATGTAGGTGTAGAGAATGTTGTGGCCCAGCACATAGGCGAAGGTCACGAACAGCACCGGCCGGATCCCCGGCAGGGTCAGGACACGACTCAGCGACAGGCGCTTCTGCGCCCGCAGCCCGGGGAAATCCGGTACTTGCACCAGTACCCAGCCGATCAGGCCCAGGGTCAGTAGAGTCATCACGGCGAAACTCATGCGCCAGCCCAGCAGGGCGCCCAGCCAGGTCCCGGCAGGCATGCCCACCGACAGCGCCAGCGGCGCGCCGAGCATGGCCAGGGTAATCGCCCGGCCCTGCAAGTGTGGCGCCACCATGCGGCTGGCATAACCTGCCACTAGGGCCCAGAGCAAGCCGGCGAAGACTCCGGCAAAAAAGCGCGCCACCAGGATCAGGCTATATTCGGTGGAGAGGGCCGTGATGCTGTTGACCACGGCGAAACCGCCAATGGCGATCAGCAGCAGGGGCCGGCGCCGCCAGCCCTGGGTGAGAAGGATCAGCGGAATGGCCGCCAGCAGCGAGCCCAGGGCGTAGACGGTCACCAGTTGGCCGATCAGCGCTGCAGACACGCCCAGGTCGGCACTCATCTGCGGAAGTAGGCCGGCGGGCAGGGTTTCGGTCATCAGGGTGATGAACCCGGCAGTGGCCAGGGCCAGCAGGCCGCCGACAGGCAGGCGTTCGTGGGTGGTGGCAGGTGCTTGCAAGGGTTCGCAGGCATTGGCGCAATTGGTCATGGAAAGGCCCCGATGGGTGGGTGCGGAAGTGAGGGGCCTAGGGTAGGGCGCTGTTCATGGCGGAAAAATAGGCTAAGGTTCCGAACTTATCGGACACAGGTGTCCTTAATTTCGGAGCGGCGCGATGGACTGGCTCGGCAGTATCCCGGTGTTTATGCAGGTGGCGGAAACCCGCAGCTTTACCGAAGCGGGGCGCCTTCTGGGGGTCTCTTCTTCGGCGGTTGGCAAAAGTATCGCCCGTCTGGAGGAGCGCCTGGAGACTCGTCTGTTTCATCGCACCACCCGCAGCATCAGCCTCACCGCCGAAGGCGCCGGATTCCTCGAACGCTGCCGCAGGATCGCCGCCGAAGTCGAGGCGGCGGAGTTCCAGCTATGTGATTCTTCCAGCGCACCGGTGGGCAAGCTGCGGGTCAGCGCACCGCAGGTCCATGGGTTGTTGATGCCGGTACTGGCCGAGTTCATGCAACGCTATCCGCAGATCGAGCTGGATATCGACCTCTCCGATCGCATGGTGGATGTGGTGGAAGAGGGGTTCGACCTGGTAGTGCGCACCGGCCACCCCAAGGACTCTCGGTTGCTGGCCCGGCAGCTGGGGCGCTTTCGCATGGTGCTGGTGGGCAGCCCCGGTTATTTTCAGCAGCGCGGCGTGCCGCACACCCCGCAGGAGTTGCGCAGTCATTCCTGCCTGCGGCATACCTTTCATCACACCGGCAAGCTTGAGGCCTGGCCCTTCAAGATTCAGGCGGATGCGCCGGAGCCGGTGCTGCCCACTCGCCTGACCAGCAGCTCCATCGAGGCCGTGGAGCACGCGGCGCGCAGCGGGCTGGGCATTGCCTGCCTGCCGGACTTCATGGTCCAGGCCGCGGTGCGCCGTGGCGAGTTGCAAACCGTGCTCGACCCCTACCTGGAACACAACGGCGCCTTCTGGGTGTTGTGGCCCTCCAGCCGGCATGCAGCGGCCAAGCTGCGGGTGCTGATCGAGCACTTGAGCGAGCGACTTTTTCCGGCAAACAGTGGTTAGTAAACTGATGAGAAATTTAAGGCACCAATTACCCGCGCTGCGGGACGCTGATCTGTTGCACAATACGCGCCGGAGCGTTTTCCTCAGGATTCTCGATGTTTAAATCATTTCATCTGCGCGCCACGGCCGGGGCGTTGCTGCTGACTGCGGTGGCCGGCTGTTCGTCGCACAAGACCGCCATCTACGAGCACGAAAGCTTCGATGATTCCGGCACGTTTTCGCGCAATTATCCGGTGAGCGCTGCCGCCTCTTGTGAGGCCGCACGGCGTGCCCTGCTGAGCCAGGGCTACATCATCACCAGCAACGATCCGAAGCTGGTCAGCGGTCACAAGAGCTTCCAGCAGACCGGTGAGACCCACCTGGAAATCAGCTTCAACGTGGTTTGCGCCCAGGACGGCAGCGGTGACCATCGTTCGACGATGTTCGCCAACGCCCTGCAGGACCGCTATGCGCTGAAGAAGGTGAACAACTCGGCCAGCCTCGGCGTGGGCGTGCTGGGCTCGGTGTCGATGCCGATCGGCTCTACCGACGATTCGATGGTCAAGGTGGCCAGCGAAACCGTGTCCTCGGCCAAGTTCTATGACCGCTATTTCGCTCTGGTGGAGCTGTTCCTGCCCCAGGAAGCGAAGAAGGCGGCGCATATCGAAGAGAAACCCAAGGCCGACCTCGGGGTTCCCGAGAACAAGCCCGAGGCGCCAGCCAAGCCCGAGCCCAAGGCGCAGCCCGTGGTCGAGCCTGCTCCTGTGGCCGCGCCGGCACCCGTCACAGAGCCTGAGCCTGCGGTCTCGCAACCCCTGGCTCCTCCGGCCGAGGCGGCGCCGATAGTGCCGGCAGCCAGCAGCGAGCCAGCGCCCGCCACGCAAACCGTCACGCCGCCACCGGCCAGCAACCTGCCGCCGCCCAGCGAGCCGATTCCGGCCCTGCCGAGCAGCGGGCACTAAGGCACCTAGACCGAGCTAGGGTCGACTTTTTCAGCGTCGATCCGATAACGGCTCAAGGCTTCGCCGACCTGGCTGTAGGGAATCTCCCCGTCATCGGCCAGGGCTTTCAACGCCGCCAGGGCGATGAAATGCCGGTCCACCTCGAAGAACTGCCGCAGGTTTTCCCGGGTGTCGGACTGGCCGAAGCCGTCGGTGCCCAGGGCGACGAAGCGCCGACCCTCGACGAAGGGGCGGATCTGGTCGGCGAACAGTTTCATGTAGTCGGTGGCCACCACCAGCGGGCCTTGATGGCCTTCCAGGCATTGCTCGATATAGGCCGCTCGCCGAGGCTGCTGCGGATGCAGCAGGTTCCAGCGCTCCGCCGCCAGGCCCTGGCGGCGCAGTTCGGTGAGGCTGGTGGCGCTCCAGATGTCGCTCTGCACCCCGAAGTCCTTCTCCAGCAGCTGCCCGGCGGCGATCACCTCGCGCAGGATCGAGCCGCTGCCCATCAGTTGCACCCGCGGGGCTTTGGCGCCCTGGGCGGTGCTTGAGCTGAAGCGGTACAAGCCCTTGAGAATACCTTCGCGAGCGCCTTCGGGCATGGCCGGTTGCGGATAGTTTTCGTTGAGCAGGGTGATGTAGTAATACACATCCTCCTGCTGCACATACATGCGCTGCATGCCTTCATGGATGATCACCGCCAGTTCATACGCGAAGGTCGGGTCGTAGGAGACGCAGCAGGGGATCACCGAGGCGAGGATATGGCTGTGGCCGTCGTCGTGCTGCAGGCCTTCGCCCATCAGCGTGGTGCGCCCGGAAGTGGCGCCCAGCAGGAAGCCCCGGGCCCGCGCATCGCCGGCGGCCCAGGCCAGGTCACCGATCCTTTGGAAGCCGAACATCGAATAGAAGATGTAGAAGGGCAGGGTCATGACCTGGTGGTTGCTGTAGGAGGTGCTGGCGGCGATCCATGAGGAAATCGCCCCGGATTCGTTCAGGCCCTCCTGCATGATCTGGCCGTCCTTGCTCTCCTTGTAGTAGCTCAGTTGCCCGGCATCCTGCGGGGTATAGAGCTGGCCCACCGCCGAGTGGATGCCGATCTGGCGGAACAGGCTTTCCATGCCGAAGGTGCGCGACTCGTCAGGCACGATCGGCACCACCCGCTTGCCGATCTGCGGGTCCTTGAGCAGGGTGCCGAGGATGCGCACGAAGGCCATGGTGGTGGAGATCGCCCGGTCGCCGGTGTCCTTGAGCTGGGTGGCGAAGGCGTCCAGGGGCGGGATCTGCAGCGGTGCGCAGTCGTTGTAGCGAGCCGGCACATAGCCCCCCAGGCGGCTGCGACAGGCCGCGAAGTAACGGCCTTCAATACTGTCTGCCGCGGGCTTGAGGTAGGGCATTTCAGCCAGTTGCTCATCGCTGACCGGCAGTTCGAAGCGGTCGCGGAAGGCCTTCACTGCCTCGGCCCCCATCTTCTTCAGCTGGTGGTTGATGTTCTGGCCTTCGCCGGCCTCGCCCATGCCGAAGCCCTTGACGGTTTTTGCCAGGATCACTGTGGGCCGGCCGCTGTGGCGTACGGCGGCGGCATAGGCGTTGTAAACCTTGAGCGGGTCGTGGCCGCCCCGGGAGAGCTTCCAGATCTGCTCGTCCGAGAGGTCGGCCACCAGCTCCAGCAATTGCGGGTACTTGCCGAAGAAATGCTCGCGCACATAGGCGCCGTTCTGCGACTTGTAGTTCTGATAGTCGCCATCCACGCACTCCATCATGCGCTGGCGCAGCAGGCCGCTGCGGTCCTTCTCCAGCAGCGCGTCCCAGCCGCTGCCCCAGATCACCTTGATCACGTTCCAGCCGGCGGCGCGGTACAGGCTTTCGAACTCCTGGATGACCTTGGCGTTGCCCCGTACCGGGCCATCGAGGCGTTGCAGGTTGCAGTTGACGACGAAGATCAGGTTGTCGAGTTTCTCCCGCCCGGCCAGGGAAATCGCCGCCAGGGATTCGGGCTGGTCCATTTCACCGTCGCCGAGGAAGGCCCAGACCTTGCGCCCCTGGTGCTGCTTGAGCCCGCGCAGTTCCAGGTAGCGCATGAAGCGCGCCTGGTAGGCCGCGGTGATCGGCCCCAGGCCCATGGACACAGTGGGGAACTGCCAGAAGTCCGGCATCAGCCTGGGGTGCGGGTAGGAGGAAATGCCCTGGCCGTCGGCCTCGCGGCGGAAGTTGTCGAGCTGGGCGGCGCTGATCCGGCCTTCCAGGTAGGCGCGGCCGTAGATGCCTGGGGAGGAGTGGCCCTGGATGTACACCATGTCACCGTCGAAGCTGTCGCTGCGGCCGCGGAAGAAATGATCGAAACCCACGTCGTAGAGTACGGCTGCCGAAGCATAGGTGGCGATGTGGCCGCCCACGCCCGAATGCTTGCCGGCGCGCAGCACCATGGCCATGGCGTTCCAGCGGATCATCGCGTTGAGCTTGCGCTCGGTCTCCAGGTCGCCGGGGTAGGGCAGCTGCCGCTCGGGGGCAATGGTGTTGATGTAGGGCGTGGTCACCCGGCCATGGAAGTCGCCGTGGCGTGCCACGTCGAAATCCAGCAACTGGTCGATCAGGTAATGGGCCCGCGGGCGACCTTCCACCGTCAGCACCGACTCCAGAGAGTCGAGCCATTCGCGGGTTTCCTGGGGATCGTTATCGAGGGTTGCACTGTGGTTCTGGGTCATACCTGGCTCCGTGTTGGGCGGGGTTCCAGCGCACGGATTCTTGTGGAATCGGAGGGTATTCGGCGCCGGGAAAAGTAATTGCAATTGCAACTACGTGGCCGAATCTATCCCGGCATGCGCTACTATTGCAACCCTTCTTCAAACCTTCGGATGGTGTGGCATGTCTTCAAAAGAGCCCGATGTCTGGTTCCGTTTTGTCAGGGCTCACCGGACGGTGATTCGCGAAATCGAGCGCCGCCTGGCCCAGGCCGGCTTACCGGCGTATGCCTGGTACGACGCCCTCTGGGGCCTGGAAAGCGGCGCCGAAGGTACCCGGCGCATGCACGAATTGGCCGACGTGCTGGCCATCGAGCGCTACAACCTCACGCGCCTGGTGGACCGCCTGGAAAAAGACGGCCTGGTGCAGCGCTCGCGCTGCGAGGGCGATGGTCGCGCGGCCTTTGTCAGCATCACCGACGAAGGCCGAAAGCTGCGCAAGAAGATGTGGAAAATCTACGAGGCGACAGTGGCCGAGCTGTTTCTCTCGCAACTGGACAGCGAGCAGAAACACGCCTTTGCCGATGCCCTGGAACGCACCGCGACCCTGGCCCGGGCGGCGGCCAACGGTGGCGACACAGGCTCCAAAAGCTGAGCCCGGTACCGTCAGGGCAAGCCATAGGTCGCCATGGCCTGTTCCACGCAGCGCATGGGCAACTGCCCAGCGTCTGCCAGGCTCTTGAGCGCCAGCACGGCGATCCAGCGTGCCTCGGGGCAGCGGCCGCGTCGCGGATCGCGGGCGGCATCGAAGGAGTCGGTGCCCAGGGCCACCAGCTCGGCCTTGAGGTGAGGGCGTAGCTGTTCGGCCACCGCCTGGCCGTAACCGGTCACTGCAATCACCGGAGCCGAATCATCCGCCAGGCAGCGCAGCAGGTGTGAGTCGCGCTTCTCCTGCCCAGGATGCAGCCGGTTCCAATGCTGCGCCGCAGCCGCCTCCCGCGCCAGGCGGGTGTAGCTGGGGCAACTCCAGAGCTGGCTGGCCACTTTCCAATCACGCTGCAGCAGATCCGCCGCGGCCCTGACCTGGGCAAACGCCCGGCCGGCGCCCAGCAGTCGCACGCGCCCCGCCGCTGGGTGGGCAGTGGTATCCGTCACCTTGTACATGCCCTGCAATGCGGCTTGCCTTTGCTCGGGCGTCAGTTCCAGTTGCAGCTCATGGTCATGCAAGGCCAGGTAGTAGAAGCCTGGCTGGCCCTCGACATACAGGCGTTGCAGGGCCTCCAGGACAATCGCCTCGGCCTCCGCGCCAGTGGCCGGGTCGAAGGGCAGGCAGTGCGGGTTGTGGGCCAGCCATAACGCCAGTGACGGGTCGGCACCCTTGGGCCATGGGGAGGTTTGGGTCTCACTGTCGTTGCACAGGATGCCCCGCGCCGCGGTCTCGGCGCTGACCGCGCACAACTGCGCCGAAGAACTGCAGCGGTGCAGATAGAGCAGGGGTTTTTCCGTGCTATCGGTGGAGAACCACAACGGCCAGGCGCTGATCCGGGTACTCCTTTGTGGAGCGCCGTGGCTGCGCACCACAAAGGACTGGCGTGCGGTGCGCCCGTCCAGCTCCAGGATATTGGCCATCTCCAGCACGGTGTTGAGTGGCGAACCGCCAGGGTGGCGGGCGCTGCTGAGCAGGTCCAGGCAGGCCTGGGCCGCCTCTTGTGCGAGGGCCTTGTGGCGAGTGTTGAAAAGTGAGGGTGGGTTCATGCTCGGCGCCGTCCGCAAGGGGGGAGAGCGGCTACCCTAACGGATTGGCAAATATAATTGCAATTGCAATCGTTGCGGTTGCATCTGTATCCGAGGGCTAAATTCCTCACGGGCTGTTACGTTTTAATGATAGAAATCCTGACCTGGGGGGTAGTATTTTTTCTGTCATCCCGGCACTTTATGCTGATCCCGATGGTCATTAGGCACAGGGCTATTGAACAAGGTCTTTCAACAACGGAAAAAGGAGTCCGCCATGGACGAATACCAAGAGGAACTGCTGGAGTATCAGGCTTTCGAGCTGGATCCTCTGGAACCTGCAGAAGACGCCACCGAGCTGTAACGCCGGTGGCGTTTTTTTTTGCCGTTTCTCTAGCCGAACTGTCGGTGGCTGCGGCGAAAATCCCCGGGGGTCTGGCCATTCCAGCGCTTGAAGGCCCGTTGAAACGCCTCGGCTGAGGCAAAGCCCAGCAGATAGGCAATCTCCCCGAACGCCAGTTCAGTATCGCGAATGTAGGTCATGGCCAGGTCGCGGCGGGTGTCATTGAGAATCGCCCGGAACTGCGTCCCTTCTTCCGCCAGCTTGCGCCGCAAGGTCCAGGTCGGCAGCTTCAGGCGCATCGCCACTTCTTCCAGGTCCGGCTCGCGGCCGCCATTGAGCAACGGCCCCAGCATCTGAATGATGCGTTCGCGCAGGCTACGGGTGCGGGTCAGTTGTTCCAGTTCTCTCTCGCACAACTGCACCAGATGCCGCCAGGTGCTCGGGCAATGCTCCGGGTTGCGCAGGCCCAGGCTGGCCTGGCTGAGGCGCAACTGGTTCTGTTCGGCGCCGAACTGGATAGGCGTGGGGCCCAGCACCGCATAGGCCTCGTGGTAGTCCGGGCGCTGGAATTCGATATCGATCTGTTCGGCGTGGATCGCCTGGTCGGCGATGCTGGACAACTGCTGCAGCCAACCGGAGATGATCGAGTCCACCACGAAGCGGTTGTAGGCGTTGTACGGGCTGATGGAGTAGAAGCACAGCCAGGCGCCGCTGGCATCCTCGTGAAAGCTCGACTGGCCGCGATAGTTGGAGCCATACAGAGCTTCGAAGCGGGTCAGGCAGCGGGCGGCTTCGCGCACGGTGGGGGCCTGGGCTGCGGTCACTCCGGCCAGGCCGGCCTGGCTCAGCCGGCTCAGGCGGCCCATGCGCAAGCCCAGGGCCGGGTCACCGGTCAGCTGGATCGCCCCGTGGCCCAGGCGCATGTAGCGCGGGATTGACAGCCGGGCTCCGGCTTCGGCCAGGCGCGCGGCGTCCAGGGCGTACTGTTCCAGCAAGGGGGTGGGGTCCTGCCCGTAGCTGCGGACCGCGTCCACCAGGCTATGGACGAAGCCCACCGACAAGTCGCCCAGGCGCATCGGTGGGGTTTTCATTGGCCTACAACCAGATGTTCAGCAGGCGGGCGCCGCGGTTGCCGTCGTCGGCAAAGGTCTGGCCGTTGCTGTTGATGAAACTCTGGCCACTGCTGCGTTGGTCCCAGAACTGGCCGCGCAGGAACACGCTGACCCCGGCGCTGGCCAGGCTGCTGGGTGCACGGGCAGTCAGAGTCAGGCGATGCCAGGCCTCACCCTCGCTGACTTCCTCGGGCTTGAGGCTGACTTCGCTGGGGGTGGCGATGCTCTTGTATCCGCGCCAGGGTTTGTCCCAGCCATCACGGCCCATGACAAAGGCCGGAACCGCCACCAGTTGGGCGTGCTGGTCATTGAGCTTGCGGTAGTTGTCGGGGTACCAGCTGTCGCTGCCGATCAGTACACCGAGGCGCCCGGCCGGGGTGTCGATAACCTCCAGCGCTTTGCCGGCATCGCCCTTCACGTAGCCGCTTTCGGCATAGGTCGGATAGATCTGCCGCTGGGGCTGGCCCATGGGCAGGCCATCGCTGCCAAACACCAGGCTGCTGTTGTACAGGGCGCCGCTGCCGATCTGCAGGTTGCCCTGGCTGACACTGGGTTCTGGAAGAATGATGCTGCCGGCCACCAGGGTCACATGAAACTCCTTGGCCAGACCGCCGAATAGCACCTGATAGTCCCGAGCCATCCTCTTGGCCTTCATGCGCAGGTACGCATCGTCCAGGCGGCTGTCACCCCTGGCGCTGATCAGCGCCTTGAGAAACGGCAGCGGGTTGCTCACCGCCAGCCAGTTCATTGCCTCTTTCAGAGAGGTGGCCTGATACAGCTCATTTTTTTCGCCACTGACCATCAGCCAGGTGCCGACATGCTCGGGCAGCACGACGATGGTCTTGTCATTGACCAGGCCCTTGTCACGGGCTTGCTGCAAGTAGGCCGCAAGCTTGCGGTGCAGGCGCTCGATGCTCTGGTAGTCGGTGGGGAACAGCTCGGGCTGGATCGCCAGCAGGTTGCCGTGGTCGGCAGGCACACCCTGGTCCACCGCGAGCTGGATACGCAGGTCCGACAGGTAGTGCGCCCCTGGACGATCACGGGTCCAGATGGCGTAGCTGGTGATGGCGGCAAGCAGGGCCAGGGTGAGGGTGATGTAGAGAAGTCTGCGCATGGGAAAACAGTCAGCGGCCGTGTGCTGGATCGTGACATTTCTCGGATATTTGGGCCAAAGGTACAGGAAAACAGTGTGTTAGAGCGGTTTTTTACATGAAATGGGTCATTTTCCGTGGCGTCTCGGGCTTTTCCCTGGGCTGCGCCTGCGATGTCACCTCAGGGGGGAGAGGGCTAGCAGGTTGCTTCGTCCCAGCGTCGAGTGCGTCAGGTTCAGTGCAACTGCCCCTGCTTCGTTGAAGTTCCAGGTTTTGCAAGTTGACGGTTTGTTCGACAGTAAAGCAATTTTGAAAGTTCTTCGGGATTCATCCGGTTTTGCGTAACAGTGGCGAACTGGTGGTTCCCAAAGGGACCCCTGGGTCATTCATATCGTTTCAAGTTGGATACGGCCCAGTTTCAGTCCAGAGGCTGAAGGTCTTTTGCACCTCTATTGTTCTTGTTATTACAGGTTTGCATTGCCGTTGACGAATGCAACCGGTCTCTTGGTTTGGGTTTTCAACTCATGCTGACCCTGGCCGACTCTCGCCAGGGCGGCAAGGGGCGGGTCACCCGGCCCCATGACCTGGAGGTCGAGGAACAGGATTTTGAGCGTATCGCGCATTTCGATGCCGCCGGGGGGCGGGTGGGCGACTACTACTCGGAGGACCTGCGCAAGGTGATCATTGCCGAGCCGGAGCATGTCGCGGCCCTGGCCTTTACCAACCCGGACAGGGTGCCCCGGCGCACCCGCGCCCCCCGCTGGTGGGCCTATCGGCAGCCGGGGGACAGCGGCCACAGCACCGCCCATGGCCTGGGCGGCCCGATCAGTTTTGCCGACCCCGAACGCGAGGTGAGCTTGGGCTTTGTCGCCACCACCTCGGGCCGGCACACCATGATCGATCCTCGCCCGCAGCAACTGGCCGCGCTGGCCTACGCGGCACTTTAAGAGGAAGGGAGGATGGTAGAAGGGTGTTCGTTTTGATCATTAAGTTGTCAGTTACGGTCATTGAGTGCCCGATGTTCTGCTCTTAGTCTGTGCAGCACTACTGATGGAAGCCGCAGAGCTTCCGCATTTTTCCGTGATTGCCCGATCTGGAGTGACACCATGGCTGGAGCACCTTACCCGCATTTGCTGGCCCCCCTCGACCTGGGTTTCACCACCCTGCGCAACCGCACCCTGATGGGGTCGATGCACACCGGTCTGGAAGAAAAGCCCGGCGGCTTCGAGCGCATGGCGGCGTACTTTGCCGAGCGTGCCCGGGGCGGCGTGGGCCTGATGGTCACCGGTGGCATCGGCCCCAACGATGAGGGCGGGGTGTATTCCGGCGCCGCCAAGCTGACCACCGAAGAAGAGGCACTCAAACACCAGATCGTGACCCGTGCGGTGCACGAGGCCGGCGGCAAGATCTGCATGCAGATCCTCCACGCCGGGCGTTATGCCTACAGCCCCAAGCAGGTGGCGCCCAGCGCCATCCAGGCACCGATCAACCCGTTCAAGCCCAAGGAGCTGGACGAGGAAGGCATCCAGAAGCAGATCCGCGATTTCGTCACCTGCTCGACCCTGGCCCAGAAGGCCGAGTACGACGGTGTCGAGATCATGGGCTCGGAAGGGTATTTCATTAACCAGTTCCTGGCCGCCCACACCAACCACCGCACCGATCGCTGGGGCGGCAGTTATGAGAACCGCATGCGCCTGCCGGTGGAAATCGTCCGTCGGGTACGTGAGGCGGTAGGCCCGAACTTCATCATCATTTTCCGCCTGTCGATGCTCGACCTGGTGGAAGGCGGTAGCACTTGGGAAGAGATCGTGCAGTTGGCGCAGGCCATCGAGCGGGCCGGCGCGACCATTATCAACACCGGGATCGGCTGGCACGAAGCGCGGATCCCCACCATCGCCACCAAGGTGCCGCGTGCCGCATTCAGCAAGGTGACGGCCAAGCTGCGCGGTTCGGTGAGCATTCCGCTGATCACCACCAACCGCATCAACACCCCGGAAGTCGCCGAGCAGATCCTCGCCGAGGGCGATGCCGACATGGTCTCCATGGCCCGGCCATTCCTGGCCGACCCGGACTTCGTCAACAAGGCCGCCGAAGGCCGTGCCGACGAAATCAATACCTGTATCGGCTGCAACCAGGCGTGCCTGGACCACACCTTCGGCGGCAAGCTCACCAGTTGCCTGGTCAACCCGCGCGCCTGCCACGAGACCGAGCTGAACTACCTGCCGGTCAAGCAGATCAAGAAGATCGCCGTGGTCGGCGCCGGGCCGGCGGGCCTGGCTGCGGCTACCGTGGCCGCCGAGCGTGGGCATCAGGTGACCCTGTTCGATTCCGCCAGCGAGATCGGCGGCCAGTTCAACGTCGCCAAGCGAGTGCCGGGCAAGGAAGAGTTCTTCGAGACCCTGCGCTACTTCAAGCGCAAGTTGCAGACCAGCCATGTCGAGCTGTGCCTCAACACCCGCGTCGATGTGCAGCAACTGGTGGCCGGCGGCTTTGACGAAATCATCCTGGCCACCGGCATTGCCCCTCGCGTGCCGGCGATTCCCGGGGTGGAGCACGCCAAGGTCCTCAGCTACCTGGACGTGCTGCTGGAGCGCAAGCCGGTGGGCAAGAGCGTGGCAGTGATCGGTGCTGGCGGCATCGGCTTCGATGTTTCCGAATTCCTCGTGCACCAGGGTGTGGCCACCAGCCAGGATCGCCAGGCGTTCTGGAAGGAGTGGGGCATCGACACCCAGCTCCAGGCCCGTGGCGGCGTGGCTGGGATCAAGCCCGAGCCCCATGCACCCGCGCGGCAGGTGTTCCTCTTGCAGCGCAAGAAGACCAAGGTCGGCGACGGCCTGGGCAAGACCACCGGCTGGATCCATCGCACCGGTCTGAAGAACAAGCAGGTGCAGATGCTCAACAGCGTCGAGTACCTGAAGATCGACGATGCCGGCTTGCATATCCGTATCGGTGAGGCCGGCGAACCCCAGGTGCTGGCGGTGGACAACATCGTCATCTGTGCCGGCCAGGATCCGCTGCGCGAGCTGCAGGACGGTCTGGTGGCGGCAGGGCAGAACGTGCACCTGATCGGTGGTGCCGATGTGGCCGCCGAACTGGACGCCAAGCGCGCCATCAACCAGGGTTCGCGTCTGGCGGCCGAGCTGTAACGGCCTGCCATCCTGTAGTCGCTGCCGTAGGCTGCGCACGAGGCCGCAGGACTCGCCCAGCGGGCATTCGCGCTGCAACGAGCGAGCGTGGTGGCCTGTCTTGCGGGTTCTGCGAACCCGTTCGCAGCCTGCGGCAACGGCTACAAGGATGAGCCTGGGCCTGGAGCTGATAGACTGCGCAGCTTCTTTCCTGACCCCCGCTGCCGATGTCCATTCCCGAATCCTTCGACTGGTTACCCCACGCCCCGCTGCAACGGCTGGAGCTGGACTGGCTGTCGCGGGCCGGGGTCGAGGTGGCGGTGCTGCGCCTGGACCTGATCGACCCGCTGATCAGCGGCAACAAGTGGTTCAAGCTGACCGAGCACCTGGCGGCGGCACGTACCGCTGGTGCCCACGGCATCATCAGCCTGGGGGGCGCCCATTCCAATCATCTGCATGCGCTGGCCGCTGCTGGACGGCGTTTTGCCTTTCCCACCGTGGGTCTGTTGCGTGGCCATCCACAGGACACACCGACGGTGCTCGACCTGCAAGCCTTCGGCATGCGCCTGCACTGGCTGGGCTATGGCGGTTATCGCGCGCGCCACGAGGCGGGTTTCTGGACGCCCTGGCAGGCCCGGTATCCGGAGTTGTACCCGGTGCCCGAGGGCGGCGGTGGCCTGGCCGGCGCAGCGGGCTGCATGACCCTGCGCGATCAGGTGCGGCACCAGTTGCCGAGCCTGGGCTGGAGCGACTACCACGGCTGGTGGCTGGCCGCCGGCACGGGCACTACCCTGGCCGGGCTGGTACTGGCGGAGGCCGGAGCGCACCCGGTCTACGGCGCCCTGGCGGTCCCCGAGGATCACGGGGTGGCGCAGCAGGTCGAGGGGATCTTGCAAGAGGCCGGGCAGGGCCCTGGCGGTTATCAACTGCTGGACAGCAGCCGGGGCGGTTTCGCCAAGGTCGATGAAGTGTTACGCGGGTTTATCCAGCTCACCGAACAACAGTGCGCTCTGCCGCTGGAGCCCTTGTACACCGCCAAGGCCCTGCTGGCTTTGCAGGAACAGGTCCAGGCCGGGCGTTTCGCCCCGGGTTGCCGGTTGATCTTCGTGCATACCGGCGGCCTGCAGGGCCGCCGCGGGCTGCTGGCTCAGGCCTGACCGCGCTGGCGCCACATGCGTTGCAGAGTGTTGTCGCGCATCACGTAGTGGTGATAGAGCCCGGCCAGGGCGTGCAGCCCGATCAGCCAGTAGCCGACCGTGCCCAGCAGTTCGTGCCAGCCCTGGAGCTGCTTGGCCAGTGGTTTGTTCTCGGCCAGCAGCAGCGGCAGGTCGAGGCCGTAGAACATCACCTGATGGCCCTTGGCGCTGGTGGTCAGCCAGCCGAGGATCGGCATGGCGATCATGAACAGGTACAGCGCCCAGTGCATCAGGGTCGACAGCAGCCGTTGCCAGTGGGGCGGGGTGGGCAGGATCTTCGGCGCTACGCCCTGGGCACGAGCGAACAGGCGCAGCCAGACCAGGGCAAACACTGTCAGGCCGAGCATGAAGTGGGCTTCGACAATCAGCGTGCGACCACCGCTGCCCTTGGGGAAGATGCCGCGAAATTCGATACAGGCGTAAACCACGGCCAGTAGCACCAGCATCAACCAGTGCAGGGTGATCGTCATGGTGCTGTAGCGAGACTCAGTGTTTTTCCAGGGCATACGGGACATCCTCGGTCATCAGGTCTGAAGCCTCCGTTCTTGAGCGACGGAGTGCTTTAACTGTAATCCGCTTTATGCCGGTTTGCCTGGAGCTGTGGCGGCTTTTATCGCATCCCTGTGCAGCGCTTGGGCGGTGGGCGGGTAAAAAAAACGGCGGCCCCGAAGGCACCGCCGTTTTTGTTGTTGCCCTGCGCCTGAATCAGTTGCCCTGGGGCATTTCCCCCCGGGCCAGGCGCTGGTTGATGTCGGCGATCACTTGGGGCAGGTCGGCGATGGTGTCGATCAGGTAGTGCGGGCGCGAAGCCTCGAACAGCTTGTGGATGCGCTTGCGCTCGCTGGCCAGGGTGTCGCTGGCCAGGGCCCGGTAGCCTTCGTAGGTCAGGCCCAGGGCATTGCCCGAGCAGGTCAGCGCCACGGTCCACATGCCGGCGCGGCGGCCTTCAAGAATGCCCGGCACGGTGTCGTCGATCTTCACGCAGGCGGCCACGTCGTCGATGCCCAGGGCGATCACGTTGGCCAGGGCCTGGGCTGGCCATGGGCGGCCGTTGGGCACTTCGTCGGTGGCCACCACGTGGTCGGCGGTGTAGCCATTGGTGGCGGCCAGGGCTACCACCTTGTCCATCACCTGCTTGGGGTAGCCGGAGCAGGAGCCGATCTTGATCCCCTGTTCGCGCAGCTTGGCGATCACCTCCAGGGCGCCGGGGATCAGCGCCGAGTGCTCGGCGATCTTCTCGATCTGCAACGGCATGAAGCGTTCGTAGATGGCGGTCACATCGGCGTCAGTCGGGGTGCGGCCGAAGACCTTGTGATAGCGCTCGGCCACCTCCGGCAGGTCGCACAGGGTGCGGATGTGATCCCACTTGCCCATGCCCATGGGGCCGCGGGCTTCTTCGATGGAGACCTGCACGTCGAACTCGGCGAAGGCTTCGACAAAGATCTGGGTTGGCGCAAAGGAGCCGAAGTCGACCACGGTGCCGGCCCAATCGAGGATCGCCGCTTGCAGCTGAGAAGGGTTGCTGTAGTTCATGGTTTCGATGCCTGTGTAGGAGCGAGCTTGCTCGCGAAAAAAGGTTCGGTATCGCGTCGCCTGATTCGCGAGCAAGCTCGCTCCTACAGGCTCGGTGGGGAGTCAGATGTCGAGGACTTCCATCTCTTGCAGCACCTGGGCGATGGCGGCGACGGCCGCCTGCATGCCGCGGCGGTCGACATGGCCGATGCAGCCCACGCGGAAGGTTTCGACCTGGGTCAGCTTGCCCGGGTAGAGGATGAAACCCTTGGCCTTGACCCGCTCGTAGAAATCCTTGAACTGGTAGCGAGGGTCTTTCGGGGCGTGGAAGGTGACGATGATCGGCGCCTGGATCGCTTGCGGCAGAAAACTGCGCAGGCCCAGTTCGCCCATGCCATCGAGCAAGGTCTGGCAGTTGTCGGCGTAGCGGGCTTGGCGCGCCGGCAGGCCACCTTCCTCGGTGTATTGCAGCAGGGCTTCGTGCAGCGCGGCGACCACGTGGGTCGGCGGGGTGAAGCGCCACTGGCCGGTCTTGGCCATGTAGCTGTGCTGATCGTGCAGGTCCATGGCCAGGGAATGGGCATTGCCGCCGGCCTGGGCCAGGGACGCCTTGGCAGCGAAGACAAAGCCCATGCCGGGCACGCCTTCCAGGCATTTGCCGGAGGCGGCGATCAGCGCGTCGAAGGGGATTTCCCGGGCATCGATGGGCAATGCGCCGAAGGAACTCATGGCGTCGATGATCAGGCGCTTGCCATGGTTGGCCACCACCTGGGCGATTTCCGGCAGCGGATTGAGGATGCCAGTGCTGGTTTCGCAGTGGATCAGCGCCACGTGGCTGATGCTGCTGTCGGCCCCCAGCAGGCGCTCGACATCCGCGGCCGTGGTGGGCTGGTCCTCGGCGGTTTCGAAGGTGCTGAAATCCCGGCCGAGCACTTCGCAGATCTTCGCCAGGCGCTTGCCGTAGGCACCGTTGATCAGCACCAGGACCTTGCCGTCGCGGGGCACCAGGGTGCCGATGGCCGCTTCCACGGCGAAGGTGCCGCTGCCTTGCAGGGGCACGCAGTGATGGCTGTCGGCGCCCTGGATGATGGCCAGCAGCTGTTGGCACAGGCTGGCGGTCAACTGGTTGAAGCGGTCATCCCACGAACCCCAGTCCACCAGCATTGCCTGGCGGGTGCGGGCGGAGGTGGTCAGGGGGCCGGGGGTAAGCAGGATTGGCTCGGCGATGCTCATGCTGTGTCCTCGAAAAGGTGGGGATGACGCTACGGGGACTAAATTGCAGTTTGCCTTGTCATCAATCAAATTGTTTGTTGTTATGCCAGCCATCAGTGAGGCCGATAGCTATGAACCTGTTTCAACTCCGCGCATTCGACGCGGTGGCCCGGGAAGGCAGCTTTACCCGGGCCGCCGGGCGGCTGTTCATCAGCCAGCCGGCGGTCACCGGGCATATCAAGGCCCTGGAAGAGCACTACCAGATCACCTTGCTGCGGCGCACTGCGCGCCGGGTGGAATTGACCGAAGAGGGCACCAAGCTGGCCGCCATCACCCGAGCCATGTTCGGCCTGGCGGAAGAGGCCCAGGCCATGCTCGAGGCCAACCGGCAATTGCTCACCGGGCGCCTGGAAGTGGCAGCGGACGGCCCCCATCTGGTCATGCCGATGCTGGCCAGCCTGCGGGCGCGCTACCCGGGGGTGACGGTCAACCTGCGCCTGGGCAATGCCCAGGAAACCCTGGCGGCGCTGTTGTCCGAGCATGCCGACGTGGCGGTGCTGACCGAGGTCGAGCCGCGCAAGGGCCTGCACCTGCAAAGCCTGGGCGAGTCGCGGATCTGTGCGCTGGTGCCCGATGGGCACCCTTGGCTGGCGCTGGCCGAGGGCGTCGCCATCGAGCAACTGGACCAGGTGATCATGGTGCTGCGCGAACCGGGTTCGATCACCCGCCGCACGTTCGATGAGGCCTGTGGGCTGGCCCGGGTCCAGCCCCGGGTGCTGCTGGAGCTGGACAGCCGCGAAGCGGTGACCGAGGCGGTGGCGGCGCACCTGGGGGTGGGCATTGTCAGTTCGGTTGAGGTTGGCCACGACCCGCGGGTGCGCACGGTGCCGATCCGCGGTGCGGGGCTGGTCAACCGGCACATGATCGGCTGCGTGGAGCGGCGTCGTGACCTGCGCTTGATCCAGGCGTTTTTCGCCCTGGCTCCAGCCTGAGCCCACCTCCACTCTTGTAGGCGCTGGCTTGCCAGCGAAGAGGCCCGAAAGATCGCTTTCGCCGGAAAGCCAGGCTCCTAGGTAGTGGTGCCTGGGAGATCGCTTTCGCCGGCAAGCCGGCTCCTACGGTAGTGGTGCCTGGAGATCGCCTTCGCCGGCAAGCCGGCTCCTACAGGGCGGTGGGGGAGGCCAGGCTTTCGCGTACCAGGTCGAGGAAGGTGGCGACGATCCGTCGTGAACTTTGTTCGCGCAGGCACACCAGGGTTTCGGTCAGGCGCCGCTGGCAGTCGACGATCGGCAGGGCGCAGACCCTGGCGTCGGCGCCGAACTCCGCCGCCGAGACCACCCCCACGCCAATGCCCACCACCACCGCTTCGCGCGCGGCTTCGCGACCTTCCACCTGGATGGTCGGGCGGATGCGCAGGCCGGCGCGGTTCATTTCCTCTTCCAGGGTCTGGCGGGTTACCGAACCGACCTCCCGCAGCACCAGGGGCGTGTCGTCCAGGTCGGCGAGGCAGATGGACTGGCGGCCGGCCCAGGGGTGGTGACGGGAGACGAACGCCACCATCGGGTCGTTGCGCAGGGTCAGAGACAGCAGGCGCTCGTCGTCCACGTCCCGCCCCAACAGGGCCAGGTCGGCCTGGTAATTGAACAGGCGCAGCAGCGATTCATCGGTGTTGCCGGTTTCGATCTTCACATTGATCCCGGGGTACAGCTCGCAGAACCGGGCGATCTGCGGCAGCACATGCACCGGGGCATCCACCGCCAGTACCAGGCTGCCGGTCTGCAAGGCTCGGGACTCCTGCAGCAGCTCCTTGGCTTCGGCTTCCACCACGAACAGGCGCTGGGTGATGGCCAGCAGGCGCTCGCCCAGGTCGGTCAGGCGCACCGAGCGCTTGTTGCGATGAAACAGCAGCACCCCGAAGCGCTCTTCGAGCTTGCGCACCTGGTCGGAAATCGCCGGCTGCGTCAGGTACAGGCGTTCGGCCGCCCGAGTGAAGCTGCCGTGCACCGCCACGGCGTGGAAGGCTTTCAATTGGGCGTGGGAAACCGACATGGGCCAATCCTCTTACAACCTGAGCTTATATTTGAAATACGATAAATCGATTTCATTTATTAGTCAGTAATTGCTTCCATCCCTGCAAGCCCAGTGACCGGTCGGTCGACCGGCACCGGGCCCTGATGCCTGTGCGTGCAGCTCCGGTCCCCGAAAGGGGCCGGCAACAGGACTCATCTGACCAGCAGCGCCCGCCGCGAGGGCCCTGCTGCAGTGCTCAAGAATAAAAAAACACAGGCGCTTGCTTCGCATCCTGCCGGCACACTCACCCTGAGGTCAGAACCACAATGAACAAGCAGATCGGCACCATCAAACGTTGGCGCGTGCAGATTTTCGCCATCACCTGGATCGCCTACGCGGCGTTCTACTTCACCCGCAAAGCCTTTTCCGTCGCCAAGCTGGGGATCGCCGACGATCCCGACTTCACCCTCGACAAGATGGCCATGGCCAACCTCGACGCCATCTACCTGGCGGCCTACGCCGTGGGGCAGTTCACCTGGGGCATCTTCGCCGACCGCTTCGGCCCGCGGGTGGTGGTGCTGGGTGGCTTGCTGATTTCGGCCGCCGCAGCGCTGGTGATGGGCAGCTTCGCCACCTTGCCGGTGTTCGCCACCTGCATGCTGGTCCAGGGGCTGGCGCAGTCCACGGGTTGGTCGGGGCTGTGCAAGAACATCGGCAGTTTCTTTCCCGCCGGGCAGCGCGGCAGGGTGCTGGGGCTGTGGAGTTCCTGCTACGCCTTCGGCGGCCTGGTGGCCTCGCCCTTTGCCGGCTGGTGGGCCTATACGCTGATCGGCACCTGGCACGCGGCGTTCATTTCCAGTGCGGTGGTGGTGGGCCTGACCGCGGTGCTGTTCTTCATCTTCCAGCGCAATACCCCGGAGGACGTGGGCCTGCCGGCCGTGGAGCCGTTGCCCCCGCAGAGCGCCGAAGAAGACGCCGCCGAACGGCGCATGAGCGTCTGGGAACCGCTGCGCGAGATCCTGCGCAACCGCACGGTGCTGATCCTCGGGCTGTCGTACTTCCTGCTCAAGCCGGCGCGCTACGCGATCCTGCTGTGGGGGCCGGTGATCGTCTACGAACAGATGCCGTCGGTGGGCAAGGTGGGGGCGGCGATCGTGCCCACCAGCTTCGAACTGGCCGGGCTGCTGGGGCCGGTGATGATCGGCCTGGCCTCGGACAAGCTGTTCGGCGCCCGGCGCATGCCGGCCTGTGTCATCAGCCTGCTGGCGCTGACCCTGTCCCTGGCGCTGTTCATGGGGGCTCTGCATACCGGCAGCGTCGTGCTGGTGATGGCCCTGCTGTTTTTCATGGGCCTGACCCTGTACGGGCCTGACTCGATGATCTGCGGCGCAGCAGCCATTGATTTCGGCTCGGCCAAGGCCGGGGCCACCGCGGCCGGTTTCGTCAATGGCTGCGGCTCGGTGGGCGCGGTGCTGGGTGGCCTGCTACCGGGTTATTTCGACACGGTCACGGTGTTCATCGTGTTTGCCGCCTGCGCCCTGGTCTCGGCCCTGGTGCTGGTGCCGTACTGGAACAGCCGGCCCCAAGGGCTCGAGCCGGTGCGCGCACTCGTTCCCAATGGACCGTTGCTGATCAAACCGCTGCGTACCTGACTTTCGGGCTTCTTCGCCGGCAAGCCGGCTCCTACGAAGGCTTGTAGGCGCCGGCTTGCCAGCGAACCCACTCGCCGTTTTTTACCTGGAGACTCACCATGCGACCTTTCTGGCTGGAACAGGCCCTGCAACAGCAACCCTCATCGGCGTGCCCGCCACTGTCGGGCGATACCAGCTGCCAGGTGGCGATTGTCGGCGGCGGCTACACCGGGCTCTGGACCGCCATCATGCTCAAGGAGCAGAACCCCGGGCTGGATGTGCTATTGATCGAGGCGGATATCTGCGGCGCCGGTGCCAGTGGGCGCAACGGCGGCTGTGCGCTGTCCTGGTCGGCCAAGTACTTCACCCTGGAGCGGTTGTTCGGTGTCGAGGAGGCCGTGCGCCTGGTCAAGGAATCCGAGCAGAGCATCTATGCCATCGGCGCCTTCTGCGAGCGTTACGGTGTGGATGCCCAGTACCGCCTCGACGGCACTTTGTACACGGCCACCAACCCGGCCCAGGTCGGCTCCACCGATGGCGTGATCGCTGCGCTGGAGCGCCGCGGCATCAACTCCTTCGACAAGCGCCCCCTGGCCGACGTGCAGCGCATGGCCGGTTCCAGCCAGCATCTGGAGGGCTGGTATTCGCCGGCGGCGGCCAGCGTACAGCCGGGCCTGCTGGTGCGCGGGCTGCGCCGGGTGGCCCTGCAACTGGGCGTGAGGATCCACGAGAACACCGCCATGACCGGGCTGGAGGAGGGGCGCCCGGCGCTGTTGCGCACACCCATGGGGCAGATCCGCGCCGAGCGCGTGGTACTGGCGATGAATGCCTGGATGGCCCGGGCCTTCCCGCAATTCGAGCGCAGCGTGGCGATTGTTTCCAGCGACATGCTGATCACCGAGCCGCGCCCCCAACTGCTGCAGCAGATCGGCCTGACCAGCGGCGTGACGGTGCTGGATTCGCGGATCTTCGTGCACTACTACCACAACACCCCGGACGGTCGGATCATGCTCGGCAAGGGCGGCAACACCTTCGCCTACGGCGGTCGGATGCTGCCAGTGTTCGACCAGCCGTCGCCCTACGCCGGCTTGCTCAAGCGCAGCCTGGGGCAGTTCTTCCCGGCCTTTGCCGACGTGCCGGTGGCGGCCACCTGGAATGGCCCGTCGGATCGCTCGGTGACCGGCTTGCCGTTCTTCGGCCAGATGAGCCGCGCGGGCAATGTGTTCTACGGTTTTGGGTATTCCGGCAGCGGCGTCGGCCCCTGCCATATGGGTGGGCAGATCCTCGCCTCCCTGGTGCAGGAGCTGGACAACCCCTGGACTCGCTCGCCACTGGTCAATGGCCCCCTGGGCTACTTCCCGCCGGAGCCGATCCGCTACCTGGGTTCGCTGGTGGTGCGCAACGCCATCCGCCGCAAGGAACGGGCCGAGGACCACGGGCGCCGGCCGCGGCACCTGGATGTACGCCTGGCGCGTTTCGCTGCGGCGGCCGGCAAGGCCGACAAGGGCTGAAGCCTGCCGGCCACTGACTTTTTGGTCGATCAGGGCCTTGAGGACGTATAAACTTGCCCATCGCGTCGGCCAAATCCAACTCGACGCCATAGATCAAGAGAGTGAGTAATGGGCGCACAGTGGAAGGTTAAACACAAAGAAGCGGCAGCCAATGCCAAGGGCAAGATTTTTGGCAAGCTGGTCAAAGAGATCACCATCGCCGCACGTAACGGCGCTGACACCGCCACCAACGCCCACCTGCGGCTGGTGGTGGAACAGGCGAAAAAGGCTTCGATGCCCCGCGAGACCCTGGAGCGTGCCATCAAGAAAGGCTCGGGCCAGCTGGGCGAGACCGTGCAGTACCACCGCGTGACCTACGAAGGTTTTGCCCCGCACCAGGTACCCCTGATCGTTGAATGCGTGACCGACAACATCAACCGTACCGTGGCGGAAATCCGCGTGGCGTTCCGTAAGGGCCAACTGGGCGCTTCGGGTTCGGTGTCCTGGGATTTCAACCACGTGGGCATGATCGAAGCCTCGCCGGACAGCCCGGACGCCGATCCGGAGTTGGCCGCCATCGAGGCTGGAGCCCAGGACTTCGAGCCGGGCGAAGAGGGCGCGACCCTGTTCCTGACCGAGCCTGCGGACCTGGATGCGGTACAGAAAGCCCTGCCCGAGCAAGGTTTCACCGTGCTGTCGGCCAAGCTTGGCTACCAGCCGAAGAACCCGGTCAGCGGCCTGAGCGATGAGCAGATGGCTGAAGTCGAGGCCTTCCTCGAAGGCCTGGACAACCATGACGACGTGCAGGACATGTTCGTCGGCCTGGCAGGCTAAGGCGATTCGAAGGCCAGCCGGATCCTGCATCAGTCTGCAGGAGCCGGCTGGCCGGCGAAGCTGTTTTAAAGCCCCGCCAATTCCTCGCAGACCTGGGTAAAGCCCGGTCGCGCCAGTACCTGCGGCTGGCAGCAGCGCTGCACCAGCGCCGCCAGTTTCTGCTGCTGGTCCAGGCTCAGCGAACCATCCCCGCGCTCCAGCAATTCCTCCAGCAAGATACCGAAGGCCCGCACTTCCAGGCGTTGCAGCGCCCGGCTTTGCACGGTGTCGTCCTGGGCATGGAAGGAGGCCGCGCCAAAATCCCCCAGCAGGCAGTCGCCCTGGGCATTCCACAAGGTGTTGTGGCCATAGAGGTCGCCATGGGTGATGCCCTGGGCGTGCAGGTGCGCGCCCACCGAGGCAATGCCCCGGGCGATGCCCAGGGTTACGTCGGCGTTGAAGCGGGCGTCGTCCGGGTAGATGTCCCGGGAGCAGGAGTCCAGGCTGGGCAGCGCGGCCAGGTTGGCAAAACTTTTGTCGATCAACTGCATCACCAGGCCGTTCTGGCCCTGGGGATGGTCGAGGATGCGGCCTTCGACGCGGATCAGGTTCGGGTGCAGCCCGGCGCTGATACAGGCGTTCATTTCGTGCAGCGGCGAGCCGTCGCTGGTCATCTCGCCCTTGTACAGCTTGACCGCCACTGCCCGCGGCGGGTGCCCGGCGGGCTGCCACTGCGCCTGGTGAATCACCCCCGAGGCGCCTTCCCCCAGGCGTTGCGCCAGGGTCAGTTCGCTCCAGGGGATGGTCGGCGTGGACTCCAGGGCTGTGGCATCGGCTTCCGATTCCAGCGGGTTGCCGGCATAGGCCAGCCAGGTCAGGCGTGGCAGGGCCAGAAGGAAGGGCGGCAGTTCGGTCAGGCGGTTGGCGGCGATCCGCAGCAGTTCCAGGCGGTGGCACTGGCCCAGGCTTTCGGGCAGGCGGGTCAGGCGGTTGCCGGCGAGCATGAGTTTTTGCAGCAGCGGGCGCTGGCCCAGTTCTTCCGGCAGCTCAGCGATGCGGTTATCGGTGAGGATCAGCCAGCGCAGCTGCGGTGGCAGGGCGGCGGCCGGCACCCGCTCGATGCGGTTGGCCTTGAAGCCGATCATGCTCAGTTGCGGGCATTGGCCGAGGCAGGCCGGTACTTCACTGAACCGGTTGTCCGAGCAGAACAGGATGCGCAGGCGAGTGAGCCGGTGCAGGTCCTCGGGCAGACTGCTCAGGGCGTTGCCACTGAGGTTGAGGATCTCCAGGGAGTCGGCCAGATCGAAGATCTCCCGGGGGAACTCGGTCAGCCCGCAGGACAGGTCCAGGCGCTTGATGCCGGCCAGTTGGCCAGCCCGCAGTTGGGCAAGGGTATCCATGAACAGCGTCAACACTCGAAAGAAGAAAAAGGCGGGCAGAATAAAGCAGTTCAGCGGTTTTTGCTGCCTGCGCGGCCATGGGATGAGTGCTATTGGGTTTCCAGCAGCCTGAAGGCCAACGCGCCCGCCCCCTGAACGTAGTCGGCAATCAGGGTCAGGTCGGTCTTGCGGCCTTTGGACCACAGCTGGCAGGCCACTCTCATGGCCGATGGCTCGGTGTCCAGCGGGTAAAGGTCCAGGGCCGCCCGGCCGCTGCGGTCCGGCTGGAATGCCTGATCAAAGGGGGCAAGGGCCAGGTCCCCGGCTCGTTCTCCCGAGCTGTCCAGCTCTTCGAGGATTTCTGCATAAATGGCCGGGCTCACGCCAACTGCCGCCAATGCCCTCGGCTGGGCATGTTCAATGGCGCGCAAAAGTGCCTCTGCCAGTCGGTAAATCTCTAGGTGGTCAAATGCTTGCATCTTGCAGTGCTCCAGCCAGCCGGCGAAATGCCACGGGGTGCCTGGAGTTCCCGGCTTCAGCCAGCATCGACTCCAGGCTGTGGTGCTCCAGGGTATTTTTTACCGATCCGGTGGCGGCTCTGCCCAGCGGGGTTTCCAGGTCGAAGTCGCTCTCCAGGGTTGCAAGCAGGTAGGCGCCCTGGTGGCGCCATTGGTTGAACCGCATGACGTGGCGGTCATCCAGAATCACCGCGCCTTCCTGCTTGTCGTCCGAGAAATGGAACGCCAACTGCGAAGGGGGCAGGTTTTGCTGGGCCGCAAGGCGTTTCCTGTACTTGAGCACGGACGCCAGGCGGGCCCCGGGGGCCAGGCTGAAGCCACTGCCGATCAGTTGCCGGTCAAGGAAGTAGCACTTGAACAGCACCTCCAGGGTTCGCTGGTGGTAGCGCGTCGTACAGCTTTTTTCATACTGGTGAAAGTCCTGGGGCTCGCCGATCCGCTCATAGCCTTTGGCCGCCAGTTCGGCTGCCGAGAAACTCGCCAGGCCAAATAGCCGGGAGTGCTGGAGGGTTGAATCTTGCAGGTGCAGGCACACCAGCTCGCAAAAGCTGATCGAGCTCATGTAGCTACTCGCTCAAGCGGGTGCTCGGGGCCGATTTCCTGCAATTGCCCGAGGCGGCTGCGGGTGCGGGCCAGATCGATGGCTTGGCCGCCCAGGCTTTCGGCCAGCGGTCGTTGGCCTATCAGCAGCAGGCGCTTGTCCTGGTCGTAGAGCACGTCGATCAGGTTGACGAAGCGCTGCTGGGCGGCGATCGAGCACTCCGCCAGGGGCGGCAGTTCATCGATGATCCAGGTGTCGAACTGGCGGCTCAGTTCCAGGTAGTCCATGACTGCCGTGGGCTGCTGGCACAGGTCGTTGAATTCGAAGCGGATGCTGCGCTGCTGGCGCTGACGGGTGGTCAACTGGCGGTTGCCGACCTGCAGCAGCGTTGCCGGGGCATGGCGTTCGGGCAGCTGGAGCGCCTGGCGCTGGGCCGCGGTGCCGGGCCAGAGGTACTGCCCCCGGGTAAAGGCCTGTTGTTCGTGGGTTTGCGCGTGGGTCCGGTAATCCTCGGCGCCACCGACTTCCATGACCTGCATGCGCGCGTTGATCAGTTCGATCACCGGTTTGAAGCGGGCATGGTACAGCGGGTTGGGCAGCAGGCCTTCGGGGGCGTAGTTTGAGGTCACCAGCAGCACGATGCCGCGCTTGAACAGGGCCTTGAACAGCCGGGTGATGAGCATGGCGTCGCCGATGTCGTGGACATGGAACTCATCGAAACACAGTACCCGGCACGGGTGGAGCAACTCGTCCAGGGTGGCTTCCAGGGCATCGGCCTGCTGCTGGTGGCGAAACATGCCCTGGTGCAGTTGGGCGAAGAAGTCATGGAAATGCAGGCGTTGTTTCTCGGCGATGGGCAGGGCGCGGAAGAAGCCGTCCAGCAACCAGCTCTTGCCCCGCCCCACGGCGCCATACAGGTACAGGCTCGGCGCCTGCGGGGTGGCCTGCTCCAGGGCGTCGGCCAGTTGCCCCATGCGCTCGATCACCTGCAACTGGCCATGGCTCAGGGTGTAGCCCAGGTCCAGGGCCTTATGGCGAAAGTAGTCATGGATCAGCGCGCCAGCGGCGTTCGGGCGGCGGGCGGGCCTGGCGAACAGGCGACGCCAGGGAGATCGAGTCTGTGCAGATTTTGGCGGTAAAGCGGCCAATGTTGATTACCCCGATGGTTCCAGGCCGCTCACCTTAAGAGCGGCGCGCCAATTTAACCAATAGAAAATGCCCCGGCCAGTCATCTCGAAAAGGCATGGCTGAGACGGTTTCTGCGCAGTGCTCATGCCGTGAGCAATTAATACGCTAACTGGCGGTTTCCCCGCGGGTTGCTAACCTGACTTCAGCGAATGCTCCTCATAAGGATTGAGGCCTTGAATGGATATAAGGGTGTGGCAGTGATGAGCGCATTGCTCAGCGCGACAGCAGGGGCCGCGGACTTGCAGGTGCAGGTCCGGGTCGATGTGCTGCGCGGCTGCCAGTTGGTCGGCCAGCAGCGCGAAGCGGGGATCGAACAGCTCGGTACCCTGGACTTCGGCAGCGCGGCGCGCCTGGACGATCCGGCCGGGCCCTTGTCGGCGGCGCTGCCGGGTAGCCGCCAGCCGCGGCTGGAATGCAACCCCGATACCCCCTATCAGATGCGCATCGACGGCGGCCTGCACGGGGGCGTCGGCGAAGTGCGTTACCTGGCCAGCGACACCCGGGCCGGCAAACCCATTCCTTACCGCCTCTACCAGGACCCTGCCCGGCGGATTCCGCTGCCGGTGAATGTACCGGTCAGTGGCCGGGTGCCGGATTCCGGCACGGTGGACCTGCCCTTGTACGGGCGTATCGAACCTTTGGCCGAGATCCCCCGGGCCGGCGGTTATTCCGATGTATTGAAAGTGACCCTGACCTGGTAGGGCCGGGGCATGAAGGCTGCCACCAGTAACGGGGCAGAGCAGGGAGGGCGGTTCATGGTGAACGGCCCATGTGGGAGTCCTGATGGAACTGGGATGGCTGCGATGAAAGGCAGGACCTGGACGATTGTCGCCCTGGGTTCGTTGTGCCTGTTGGCGGACGACGCCCAGGCGGCAATCAGCGGGCAGATCCAGGCACGCCTGGTGATTACCGCTGCCTGCCAGGTCAGCAGCGGCGGCGATCCGTCGGCCAGCCCGATCGGCGACCCGGGCATGCTCAACTTCGGCCAGCAGGGCCCGACCTGGGTCGCGCCGATCAAGGCCAGCCTCACCAACAGCGCCGAGGGCCCGCTGCAGGTGGCCTGCAACTCCTCGGTCACCGGCTTCACCGTGACCATCAATGGCGGCCTCAACGGCGACGGCACGACCCGGCGCTTGAGCAATGGCCGCCAGACCATCCCCTATCGATTGTTCGTCGATGCGTCCGGTAGCGACAGCTACAGCATCGGCCAGCAGCGCAATTTCGCAGTGAGCAGCGGCGGACGGATTCCCATTCCGGTGTTCGGCTCTGTGGTCGCGAATACCCGCGCGGTTCCGGCAGGGCTCTATACCGACACCCTGACCATCACGCTGGATTGGTAAACCATGAGAGGACACACATCATGCACGCGCTTGTATCCAGAATCGGCTGGCCTCTGTTGGGGCTGGTCATGGCTTCAACGGCCAATGCCGCCACCACGGTCACCGGGCAGATCAGCTCGACCCTGATCCTCACCAGCAGTTGCCAGGTCAACGGCGTCGGCGGCAGCACCGGGCTGAACTTCGGTGCCCTGAACTTCGGCACCACCAACAGCCTGTTCACCACGGCCACCGGCCAGGTGCTGGGCGGCGGTGGCGGCGCGCTGTCGATCCTCTGCTCCACCGGCACCACGCCGACCCTGACCATCCAGGGCGGGGCCAATGACGGCAAGTCCACCGGTGGCACCCGGGCCCTGTACGACGGGGTGGCCAACTATGTGCCCTATGACCTGTACACCGACTCCGGGCATTCGCAGATCGTCGCGATCAACGGCGTGATCAACCTGGCGCCAAGCACCGGGGTGGCGCAAACCGTGAACCTCTATGGCCAGGCGGTGGGCAAGGCCGGGCTGCCGGCCGGTACCTACACCGATACGGTGTCCGTGCAACTGACCTTCTGATGCCATGGCCAGCCACGCTTGTGCGCTGCTGCTCCTGGCCTGCGCGAGTGCCTGGCCGGGGTGGATCGCTGCGGCCACCAGCCAGAGCTTCCAGGTCAGCGCCACCATCACCGCCGGGTGCCTGGTGGTGGGGGGCGTCAGCAACTACGGCAGCCTGGCCTTCGGCAGCCAGTCGGCGCTGTCCACCAGCACGGTCAACGTGGCGCTCACTGGGGGCGTGCAGTTGCAGTGCACGCCGGGGGTGACCCTGAACATGACGGTGGACGGAGGCCAGTACAACAGCAGCGGCCGGCACATGCAGCTCAATAGCGGCAGTGCGCGGGTGGCCTATCAGTTGTTTCGCGATGCGGGCTACAGCCAGAGCCTGGGGATAGGCCAGAGCGTGGCCGTGGCCTACAGCGATGCCAATAACATCAGCCTGCCGATCTACGGGCAGGTGCAGTTGCCGGGCAATCAGCCTGGGGGGACGTACAGCGATGTGCTGCAGGTGCAGCTGTCGTGGTGAAGGGGCGAATCGACCATCAGGCGGACAAGGAGTAGCAGTATGCATTTACTTTTGCGGGGCCTGCAGGCCACCCGTTACTTGATACTGGCCGGGCTGTTGTCCGGTGTGTCTACGGTACAGGCCGCCAGTTCGGTGCTGATCTGGCCCATCGACCCGGTACTGGAGGCCGATCAGCAGGCCAGCGCGCTGTGGCTGGAGAACCGCGGTACCGAGACCGCCAACCTGCAGATCCGGGTGTTTGCCTGGAGCCAGAGCGGCTTTGCCGACCAGTACCAGAACCAGCGCGATGTCATCGGCAGCCCGCCGGTGGCGAAGATCGAGCCCGGGCAGAAGCAACTGGTACGCCTGACCCGCACCCGCGAGGTGCCACCGGGACAGGAGCTGGCGTACCGGATCATCATCGACGAGATTCCCTCGGCCAAGCCCATCACCCCGGAAGGGGATGCCAAGAGCGCGGCAGCGATCCGCTTCCAGATGCGCTACTCGGTGCCTTTGTTCGCCTACGGCGCCGGGCTGTGGAGCAAGGAGGACACCTCCCGTCCTCGCGATCCCAAGGGCGCCGGCGTGCCGGACCTGAGTTGGCGCAAGGTGGCAGTGGACGGCAAGACGTTTTTCGAGCTGCGCAACCAAGGTGCGGTGCACGCCCGCCTGACCGATGTGGCCTTCAAGCAGGGCGGGCAGGCCCGGCCCGTGGCACCTGGGCTGTTGGGCTATGTGTTGCCCGGGGCGGTGATGCGCTGGCCGGTGCCGGAAACCCTGACGGCGGAGTCGACCCTGCAACTGCGGGTCAACGGAGCTCCGCAGGTACAGGACCTGGCGCCTACGCACTGAGCCTTGGGCGAGACGCGGCCGCCAGTCGGACGGCCGGTGGGGAGAGGTACGCACGGATGTGAACGCGGTGGCGCATCCGCCCCGGGATGGAGATGTCCATAGATGGACTTGAGCCCGCAATGAGCCAGGACCGGGCTCGGCGTTTTCGCAGGTGGCAAGGGCTGGTGACCGGCCTGTGTAGCCTGATGCTGGCCGCAGAGATGCCGGCGGGCGAACTGCCGCCGCCACCCAGCAGCCTGGAGTCGATGGCCGATGCACAGCTGTTTCTGGAACTGGTGATCAATCAGATGAACACAGGGAAGGTGGTGGCGGTGGAGCAGCGCTCCGGCCGGCTGTTTCTGCCGGCGCAGACCCTGCGTGAAACCGGGATCAAGCTGCCCGAGGGGCTGGGCGCCGAGGTCGACCTGGACAGCCTGCCGGGCCTGCACAGCGACTACGACAGCCAGGGCCAGCGGCTGCTGCTGGACGTGCCGCCCGACTGGTTGCCGGAGCAATTCATCGGCAGCCGCCAGGCCTACCCACGGACCCCGGCCCTGAGCAGCTTCGGCGGGTTGCTCAACTATGACCTGTACCTCAACGACACCGATGACGGCGGCACCTACCTGGCGGCCTGGAACGAGGTGCGGCTGTTCGACTCCTGGGGCACGCTGTCCAACACCGGGCAGTACCGCCAGACCCTGTCGGGGGGTGGGAACAGCTCCCTGAACAACGGTTACCGACGCTATGACACCACCTGGCGTTTTTCCGACGATGAACGCCTGCTGACTTACGAGGCCGGCGACCTGATCAGTGGCGCCTTGCCCTGGAGCAACTCGGTGCGCCTGGGCGGGGTGCAACTGTCCCGGGATTTCTCGGTGCGTCCGGACCTGGTGACCTACCCCTTGCCGCAGTTCGCCGGGGAAGCAGCGGTACCGTCCTCGGTGGACCTGTTCATCAACGGCTACAAATCCAGTAGCGCCGACCTGCAGCCAGGCCCCTACACCCTGACCAACATCCCCTTCATCAATGGCGCTGGCGAAGCGGTGGTGGTCACCACCGATGCCCTTGGCCGGCAGGTGTCCACCACGGTGCCGTTCTACGTCACCAGCACCTTGCTGCAAAAGGGCCTGACGGACTTCTCGGTGGCCGCGGGCACCTTGCGCCGGGACTACACCCTGCGTGACTTCGGCTATGGCCCGGGGGCCACTTCCGGCAGCCTGCGCTACGGCCTGAGCGACAGCCTGACCCTGGAAGGCCATGCCGAAGCCTCGGACTCCCTGACCCTGGGCGGGGTCGGCGGCAACCTGCGGCTGGGGCAGTTCGGGGTGCTCAATACCGCCTTGAGCCAGAGCCGTTTCGACGGCGACGGCGGCCAGCAGTTGAGCCTTGGCTATCAGTACAGCAGCCAGCGCTACAGCGTCGCCTACCAGCGGGTACAGCGGCGTGATCAGTACGCTGACCTGACGGTGGTCGACAGCCCCTACACCAGCCTCAGCCAGCGTAGCGAGCAACTGACCCTGAGCCTCAATCTGGAGCGCTTCGGCAGCCTGGGCGCCGGCTATTTCGACGTGCGCGCCGCCGACTCGACCCGTACCCGGCTGTTGAACCTGACCTGGAGCAAGCCGCTGTGGCACAACAGCAGCTTCTACCTGTCGGCCAACCGCGAGATCGGCGACAGCCACTGGGCCATGCAGGCACAGCTGGTGATTCCCTTCGACCTGCACGGCAGCCTGAGCCTGAGCAACGAGCGCAGCAAGACCGGGGAAAACCGCCAGCGGGTCAACTTCAGCCGCTCGGTGCCGATCGAAGGCGGGGTTGGCTACAACCTTGGCTACGCCACCGGCAGTGGCGCCGACTATCGCCAGGCCGACGTGACCTGGCGCCTGCAGTCGGTGCGCCTGCAGGCTGGGGTCTATGGCACCAGCGATGCCGAGACCCGCTGGGCCGATGCCAGCGGCTCACTGGTGTGGATGGACCGCCAGGTGTTCGCCGCCAACCAGATCGACGACGCCTTCGTGGTGGTCAGTACCGACGGCTACAAGGACATCCCGGTGCGCTATGAAAACCAGTTGGTGGGCCAGACCGACAAGAATGGCCATCTGCTGGTGCCCTGGAGCAGCGCCTATTACCGCGGCAAGTACGAGATCGATCCGCTGAACCTGCCGGCCAACGTGCAGAGCCCGAATGTCGAGCAGCGGGTGGCGGTGCGGCGTGGCAGCGGCTACCTGCTGGAGTTTCCGCTGACTCGGATCATTGCCGCCAGCGTGGTGCTGGTGGATGCCCAGCAGCGCGAGCTGCCCCTGGGCAGCAACGTCACCCATGAGCAGAGCGGGGCGCGGACGGTGGTCGGCTGGGATGGGCTGGTCTATCTGGAAAACCTCGCGGCCCAAAACACCCTGCACGTGGAACTGGCCGACGGCAAGACCTGCCAGGCGCAGTTCGACATCGACATGCAACAGCAGCAGGTGCCGTTGATCGGCCCGCTGGTCTGTCAGTAACGGCGGTATCACCGGATCAAGGAGCGTGGCGCGTGAATGCGGGCAAGGGATGGCGACAGGCAATACTGGGGCTGCTGGCGAGCGTGCTGTCGTGCGCGGCCCAGGCACTGTGCACGACGGTCCCGACCGCGCCGGCAGGGTTCGGCACCGTCAGCTCGATCCTGGTGCGCACCACCTCGCAGCCGGCTTCCACCACCAATGCGGGGCTGAGTTGCACCGGCTCGCTGCTGAGCGTTCTGGCCAGCAACGATCATTTCTACGCCACCATCACTTCCACCACCAGCGGCATGGTGGGACCTACCGGGGATGTCATCAGCTACACCCTGTACGCCAACAACAGCACCAGCTACCCGATCACTCGCGGGGTGCAGTTCGACTTCGCCCGCAACTCGATCATCGACCTGCTGGGCCTGCTGGGCAGCCCGACCGTAGCCAAGACGGTTCCGATCTACCTGGGCACCCTGACTGGCAGTAACGTTGCAGCGGGCATCTACACCGAGAGCCTGAGCATCTTCTGGAGCTGGAACTATTGTGCCGGGATCGGTGCTCTGGGGGCGTGCCTGGGCCGCGACATCGGTAGCGGTACCCAGAGCCTGACCGTGAACATGACGGTGTCCAACGACTGCGTGATTACCGCGCCGAACATCAGTTTTGGCAGCGCGCCGGTGATCAGCGCCTTCGCGACGGTGACCGGGCAGACCATCAACCTGGCCTGCACTAAGGGCAGTGCCTATACCGTGGGCCTGAGCGACGGCCAGCACCCGGTGAGTGCGGGGGGGCGCCGGCAGATGATTTCCGGCAGCAACTACCTGGCCTACGACATCTTCAAGAGTGCCGGCAGCACCCGCTGGGGCAGTGTCGGCAGTGCCCGGCGCTCCAGCACCGACGCCGAGGTGAACCCCGGCAACGGCTTGGGCACCGGCAGCCAGATCTTCAACTACAACGCCCGGATCTACACCGACCAGAGCACCCCGCCGGCCGGCACCTATATCGACAACGTGGTGCTGGATGTGGGCTTCTGAGAGCTACAGGGGAATTTCCGCCGGGCCGACCATGGCGTAGTTGTAGCCCTGGCCGGACCAGTACTGCGCCTGTAACGGGCCCTCGCGGCGGCTGCCTCGGGGCAGCAGCTTGTTCTGCGGCCCTGGCGGGCGGATGTAGAAGCTGACCTTGCGCCCCTGGCGATCCTCGTACAGCACCATGGCCGCCGGGCCTTGCTCGGTACTCAACAAGCGCCCGCTGACGGCCCTGAATCCGGCCCCCTGCAGATCCGGCAATGGGCTGGCCTGGGTGAAGTAGCGGTCCAGCCAGGCCTGCATGCTCTGATTGCCCTGTACCTTGAAGTCGGCGGGGAGCACGCCCTGCTCGGCAAACAGGTGATAGGCCTGCAAGGCGTCGGTCATGGGCAGCACGCTGCTGCCGGCCAAGGTCAGTTCCCGCGCCTGCCAGCCGCTCAGGCCGCCCACGCCCACCGCCACCAAGAGCACCGCGGCACTGGCCAGGCGGCGCAGCCTGCGCTGCTTCAGGCGCGCGCGGATCCGCACCGGGTCCAGCGCCGGGTTGGCCGGTTGCAGCAGGGCGCCACCCAGGGCCGCCCGCAGGTGCTGGGCGTCCTGCTGCCAGGCCTGGACCCGGGCCGCCACCTGTGGGTGGCTGGCCAGGTAGTGCTCCAGCAGCCGGCGGTCCTGCTCATTGAGCTGGTGATCGACATAAGCGTGCAGGTCGCTGTCGCTGGGGGGCAGGCTGATCATTTGAGTATCCGTAGAGAGGGGCTGCTGATTTCGCCGTCGCTGAGTTGGCGCAGGGCCTGGCGGGCCCGGGACAGGCGCGACATCACGGTGCCGGTGGGCACCTGGAGAATCTCGGCGATCTCCTTGTAGCTCAAGCCTTCCACCGACACCCAGAGCAGCAGGGCGCGTTGTTCGGCATTCAGGCGGTCGAAGGCTTCCAGGGTCGATTGCGCCATCACCGTGCGCTCCACCGAGGGCTGGCTGTCGTCATGGCCGGTGAAGAACTCCAGCATCCGCGCGTAGCGTCGGGAACGCCGGTGGGCATCGAGGAACTGCCGGTAGAGGATGGCGAACAGCCAGGCCCGCAGGTCGCCTTCGGGGCGTTTCTCGGTCCATCCGGCGAGGGCGCGTTCCAGGCAGGCCTGCACCAGATCGTCGGCGCTGCTGGGCTGGCGCGTCAGGGACAGGGCAAAGCGGCGCAGCCTTGGAATCAGTGGGCGTAGCTGTTGGTCGAGATCGTTCATGAAATCCTGCGGATGCGGGGCCAGTCACTAGGCTTGAGGCTAGGAAGACGCGCCGCACAGCAGGTTATTCCAGGTGCAGGAAAATAAATACCGGTCGTGGAATAACCCTGGGCGAGCTGCGTCTGACAGGTCCTTGCCCTCATGGCTATGCGTATTGGAGATGTCCCATGGTTGATCCTTCATCAAAGCCTGACCGCCCACCCCTGGGGCCCGTCAGCCTGACCCTGCGCCTGGGCGCCATTGCCCTGGTGGTGGCTGCTGCTGGGGCGGCTATGGCCTATGTGCATGGCCGCCTGGATCCCGGTCGCCTGACCCCCAAGGCCCTGGTGGATGTGCTGGAAACCAACAATGGCGTGCACCCGGGGTATCGCCGCAACCACGCCAAGGGGGTGTGCGTCATCGGCTACTTCGAAAGCAGCGGCGAGGCCCGGGCCTACTCCACAGCGCAGGTGTTCAATGAGGCTCGCACGCCGGTGGTGGGGCGTTTTGCCCTGCCCAGTGGCAACCCCTATGCGCCGGACAGCAGCGTGCCGATCCGCAGCCTGGCGCTGCGTTTCCTCCAGGCCAACGGCCAGCAGTGGCGCACCGGAATGAACAGCATGCCGGTGTTCCCGGTGGGCACTCCCGAAGCCTTCTATCAGTTGCAACAGGCCGGTTCCCCCGATCCGGCCACGGGCAAGCCGGACCCGAGCAAAGTGCCGGCATTCTTCGCCAGCCATCCCGAGGCGGCGCCGTTCCTGCAATGGGTCAAGGGCGCCAAGCCTTCGGCCAGCTATGCCAGTGAAAGCTACAACGGGATCAATGCCTTCTATCTGGTGGATGGCAGCGGTAAGCGCCAGGCAGTGCGCTGGGGGGTAGTGCCCGAGACCCGTGATGGGCCTGATGCAGGCAGTGCCCCGCAAGGCGCCGACTACCTGGAGCAGGACCTGGCTCGGCGCCTGGCCCAAGGGCCGCTGCGCTGGCGCTTGCAGATCACCCTGGCGGCGCCCGGCGACCCCACGGATGACGCCAGCAAGGCCTGGCCGGCGCAGCGGCCGGTAATCAACGCCGGGACCCTGGTGCTGCAAAGCACCCAGGCGCAGAACAGCGGCGAGTGTCGGGATATCAATTACGACCCGCTGATCCTGCCCAGCGGCATCCAGGCGTCCGACGATCCCCTGCTGGCAGCGCGCTCTGCGGCCTACGCCAGTTCCTATTTGCGTCGCACCAGCGAAGTCAGCCAATTGCCCGGCGCCCAGGAGCCACGTCCATGAATAGCCAACCTCGACATTTCGCTCCCCTGGCGCGCCTGCTGCACTGGCTGATGGCGTTGCTGATCATCGCCATGCTGTTCATCGGTGCCGGCATGGTGGCGTCGGTTTCCGCGCGTCATGAATGGCTGATCCACCTGCACAAGCCCCTGGGGATCGCCATCCTGCTGTTGGTGCTGGTGCGCCTCTGGGTGCGGTTTTACACCCGACAACCGCCGTTGCCGGCAGACCTGCCGGGCTGGCAGGTGCTGGCGGCCAAGGCCTCCCATGTGCTGCTGTACGCTTTGATGCTGAGCCTGCCGCTGCTGGGCTGGGGCATGATCTCGGCGGCCGGTGACCCGGTGATGCTCGGCAGTTCGCTGCAACTGCCGGCGATCCTGCCGGCCAATGCCCAGCTGTTTGCGGTGTTGCGCAAGGCCCATGGTTATCTGGCGTACCTGCTGTTTTTCACCGTGCTGGCGCACCTGGCCGCGGCGCTGTTCCACGGCTGGGTGCGTCGCGATGGCGTGCTGCAGAGCATGTTGCGCGGCCGTGGTTGAATGAGCCCGGCGGCGCCGGGCTCAAGTGGCGCAACGAACCCTGGCCGCGGCTTTGCCCGGGGCCAGGCTCCACAGCCAGTAGATCAGCGCCACGCCGTTGATCCCGGCCCCCAGCAGGCAGACCCCGCCCCAGCCGGCCCAGGCATAGGTGGCGGTGGCGGCGATGGAGCCTGCGGCGCTGCCCAGGGAATAGAACAGCATGTAGCCGGCGGCCAGTCGGCTCTGCGCCTCGGGGCGCACGCTGTAGATCAGGCTCTGGCTGGTGACGTGCACGGCCTGCAGGCCCAGGTCGAAGCTGATCACCCCCAACAGCAGGGCCCAGAGGGACGATTGAGTGAAGGCAATGGGCAGCCAGGACAGCAGCATCAGGCCCAGGGCCAGGCCGCTGGTCCACTGCGCCAGGCCGCGGTCGGCCAGGTGCCCGGCCCGTGCCGCGCCCAGGGCACCTGCCGCGCCGGCGAGGCCGAACAGGCCGATCTCGGTGTGGGACAAGGACAGTGGCGGGGCGCTCAGTGGCAACACCAATGGCGTCCACAGCACGGTGCCGGCGGCGAAGATCAGCATCGCCAGCACCGCCCGGTCCCGCAGCACCTTTTCCTCCCTGAACAGCTGCAGCAGCGAACCGAGCAATTGCCCGTACCCCTGGGTGGCCTTGGGTTGCTCGCGGGTAGGCAGGGTTTTCCACAGGGCCAGGGCCACCAGCAGGGTCAGCCCGGCGGACAACAGATAGACCGAACGCCAGCCCGCCAGGTCGGCCATGGTCCCGGCCACGGTACGGGCCAGCAGGATGCCTACCACCACGCCGCTGGTGACCATGCCCACGGTGCGGCCGCGTTGCTCGGCCGGGGCCAGGTTGGCGGCGTAGGCCACCAGTACCTGGGTGACCACTGCCAGCAGGCCGATGCAGGCCATGCCCAGCAGCAGCCAGGCGCTGCTCGGGGCCAGGGCCACGGTGAGCAGGGCCAGCACCGAGAGCAGGGTCTGGGTCACGATCAGCCGTCGTCGGTTGTACAGGTCCCCCAGGGGCACCAGCAACAGCAGGCCCAGGCCATAGCCGACCTGGGTCAGGGTGATGACGATGCCCACGGTGGCCGGCGCCAGGTCGAAGGTATGAGCCATGGCATCCAGCAGTGGCTGGGCGTAGTAGACGTTACCCACCGCCAGACCGCAGGCGATGGCGAACAGCAGCACCACTTTGGTGGGAAGACCGGGCGAGGCATGAGGGGACGCATTGGCTGACATGTTGGGCTCCGTATTTTGGTTTCATAATGAAACCAGTTGTACGGTAAAGATCGTGGTTTTATATTGCAACCACTTTCCTTTGGCCTGATCGGAGAATGCCCAGCATGGTCAAGCGCACCAGCCTGCAAGATGCCGAGTGCCCGGTTGCCCGCTCACTGGACGCCATTGGCGACTGGTGGTCGCTGCTGATCGTGCGGGATGCCTTTGACGGAATCCGCCGTTTTGGCGAGTTCCAGCGCAACCTCGGCATGGCCAAGAACATCCTCGCCACACGCCTGCGGACCCTGGTGGAACATGGGGTGTTCGAGGTTGTCCCGGCGTCCGATGGCAGTGCCTACCAGGAGTACGTGCTGACGGAAAAGGGCAGGGGGCTGTTTCCCCTGATCATCGGCTTGCGCCAATGGGGCGAAGCGTTTTTCTACCAGGAAGGGGAAGCGCATTCGCGGATGGTCGACCGGCAGACCGGGCAGCCGTTGCGGGCGCTGGAACTGCGCTCGGCGGATGGGCGCTTGCTGGGGCCGGAGGATTGCCGGCGGGTGCCGGTCGGGGAGGGTGACTGAGGGCTGCGCAACGGGGGGCGCGCAGCCCTGAGTCGGGTTCAGCGCAGGTGATCCACCAGGTCGGCCAGGGTGCTCAGCACATCCTTGCCCAGTTGCATGGAGCGCTTGCCCGACCAGCCGGTGAGCGGGTTGGGGTTGTCATCGTGGTCCTTGAAGGGCATTTCCAGGGTCAGGGCCAGGCAGTCGTACTTTTCCCCGACGGCATTGCAAGCCAGGGCCATGTTGGCCTGGCCGGGTTTATCCCGGGTGTAGCCGTGGGTGGTCTGGAAGTCCCGGGTCTGGCGTTTCAGGTGGCTGCGGAAATGCTCCTCGAGTTTCTCCAGGCGCGGGGTGTAGCCCGGGTTGCCTTCGCAGCCGGCGGTGAACACGTGGGGAATCTCTTCATCGCCGTGCACATCGAGAAACAGGTCGACGCCGTACTGTTCCATCTGCTGCTGGACGAACAGCACTTCCGGGCTGAGTTCCTGGCTGGCGGTCTGCCAGGCACGGTTCAGGTCCTGGCCCTGGGCGTTGGTGCGCAGGTGGCCGTGGAATGCGCCGTCGGGGTTCATGTTCGGCACCAGGTATAGGTCGGCCTTGGCCAGTAGCGCGTTGAGCTCCGCATCATCGTGACGGAACAGGCGCTCGATCACGCCCTCCATGAACCATTCGGCCATGTGCTCGCCGGGATGCTGCTGGGCGATGATCCAGATCTTGCGGTGGCCTGGCGCGCCGCTGCCTTTGCGCAGCAACTGGATATCCCGGCCTTCGACGCTTTTACCCACCGCCAGCAACTCGGTGCCGGCCTTGGTCAGGGCCTGGTCGATCAGCCAGTCGTGGCGGCCACGGCTGTAGGGTTCGAAGTAGGCGAACCAGGCGTGGGTCTGGGTGGCTTCCAGGTTGAAGCGCAAGGCGTCGCCTTCGAAGATCGTCGGTACGCGAAACCAGTTCACATGGTCGTAGGAGGCCACTGCCTGGTAGCCGGTCCAGGCTTTGTTGTAGGAGGACTGGCTGGCGTTGGTCAGGCGAAACCAGTGTTCCTGGCCGACATGCAGGCCGCTGACCTTGAAATGAAACCACTGGAAGTGCGGGCTGCGGGTATCCGGGCGGATGGCCAGCAGTGCCTGCAACGGGTTGCTGATATCCAGCACGTCGATGTTGCCACTGTCGAAATCAGCGCAAATATCAAAAGAAGTGTGATTGCCCACGGTCATAATCGATTCCTTATCAGGATTGTTATGAGCGCTACTCTACACAGAAGGGGGGGTAAAAGAAGGGGGGCGTCGTCCTTGACGCAGACGAAGCTTAGTGGCTATGCGATTGATTCTCAAGCGCTACTTTTTGATTTGCGGGGCTTTTACGACGGGCGTTTACTTGCAAAAAGACATTCTTTTGCTATCATCGCCGCCATTATTTTTTGCGACACCTACAGTCTTCATTAGCCTGAAGCCAAGCCAGAAAAACTGGCAAAAAAAAGACCCGGCAAAAAGCCGGGTCAAAAACCGTGATTAGCCTGATGAGGAGATAATCCAAAGGTCCGACCTAAGGTCCTTTGGGCTATCGACTGATCTCGCGACCAGTTGCTTGCAATAATAATCATTATCATTTGCAAGTCAAATGTTTTTCCCCGCCTTCCGGAAAATATTTTTCCACTTCCGCTATTCCCGCCGTTGGCTTCAGCCCCAGCCGGGCGCGAGGCTTCAGTTGGGTTCGAGGCGCTGGCTTTCCAGTGATTTGTCCACCAGCGCCTTGGCCAGATCAATCATGTGCACCACTGAAAACGCCAGGTCGCGATTGGCTCCCCGCAGATTGTCCGCTGCATCGTAGGCGGTGGCCGCTGCACAGCGCAGCAGATCGGAAGCGTGGATCATGGCTTCCTCGCTGCTGAGGCTGCGTCTGATTTCGAAGAACTTCTCTTCCTTGCCTGATTCGGTAACGGCCGGTTTCAGGTAATAGTCCATTGCGCGTCGGGCAGCTTGGCTGTCCTTGAGTGAGCTTAATGTGGCCTCTGTATCGAGTTCCGGCACGTCCTTGCTGCTTGTGTTCATGAAGTGTTCTGCCCTGTCTGAGAAAGGAAATAGGGGTAGAGCAATGTTAATACATATTGTAATTGTGACGGAATTTCAAATACTACAAGTTGTGTGTTGAGGCTGGAAATACACAACGTATTGTTCGGCCCATGGACAAATGGATCGAGTTGGTCAAAGCCAACATGAAAGGCCGCAAGGTCACGCAAGAAAAGCTTGCCGAGCGTCTGGGCATGTCTCAGGGGGGTATCGGTCACTGGTTGAGCAAGCGTCGCCAACCAAAGATCGAAGACATGAACCGGGTGCTGGAAGAGATCGGCATGGGCTTTCTCGAAGTGGCCCTGGTGGTCCGCGAGAAACCCGTGCTAGGTGACGATGGCGAGCCCTTGGCAGACGGGCCTGCGCTGCTCAACAAATACAACCCGTACTTCCGTTACCCGGTGAGCGATTGGCGGGTGGCCGGCGAGGTTCGCGAGGACGGGCAGCCTGCCTACGTGCCGGAGCGCTACGAGCTTTCCGACTATCAGGCCCGGGGCGCGGCATTCTGGCTGGTGGTAGTCGGCGACGCCATGATCGCTCCCAGCGGCCTGAGCATCAGCCAGGACATGCTGATTTTGGTGGATCCGGCGCTTGGCGCCGAACCCGGAAAGTTGGTGGTTGTACAGTGTCCTGGTAGTGACGAGGCGATCTTCCGCAAGTTGGTGCAAGAGGGTGGTTTGCGTTACCTGGTTCCGCTCAACCCTACTTATCCGAAGATGCTCTACAGCGACAAATGCCGGATTATTGGTGTAGTCGTACAAGCTACAGCGAAGTTTTAACTATCCCCAAAAGCCCCTTCCTGCAAATAAGAAGGGGCTTTCTTACTTGG
The DNA here is from genome assembly GCF_017947325.1 of Pseudomonas sp. MWU349. Lineage (NCBI taxonomy): Bacteria > Pseudomonadati > Pseudomonadota > Gammaproteobacteria > Pseudomonadales > Pseudomonadaceae > Pseudomonas > Pseudomonas sp. MWU349. The sequence goes on from NZ_JAFEVP010000001.1 coordinate 239,713, forward strand.
GAGTTATTCCAACTCCACCAGTGCGCTGCCTTCGCTGACCATTTCGCCTTCCTGGCAATAAAGCGCCTTGATGACCCCGGCCTGGGGGGCACGAATGCTGTGTTCCATCTTCATGGCTTCCAGCACCACCAGTTGCGCACCGGCCTCGACGCTTTGCCCCGGGCTGACCACTATCCGAACGATGCTGCCATTCATCGGCGCAGTGAGCCCGCCTTGCTGGCTGTGGCTGGCCTCGGCCGCGGCAATCGGGTCATAGGCGCTGATGGCATGCGTGTCGCCCTGCCAGTTCAGGTACAGGGTGTCGCCGCGGCGGATGGCCCGGTGCTCGCGGCGCAGTCCCTGTTGCTCTGTCCATAGGCGCTCGCCTTGCAGCTCAAAGGCCGCCGTGCGAGCGCCAAGGCTGATGGCCTGATCCTGGCCGGCGCAGCTCAGGTGCAGGCTGGTTTGCGCTGGCAGGCCGCTGCGCCAGCCGTTGATGGCGGACCATGGCGAGCCGGGATCATCGCTTCGTGTGCGTGGCGGCTGGCTCTGGCTGAAGGCGTGGGCGGCCGCTTGCCAGAAGTCCGCGCTCAGCTCGCCTGCGGCTGGCAGCAATTGCTCCTGATAGCGAGGGATAAAACCGGTATCCAGCTGCGCTTCGGCAAAGGCCGGGTGGGCAATGATGCGCCGCAGAAACGCCAGGTTGGTCTTCAGGCCGCCGATGACGAACTCGTCCAGCATGCTCAGCAGCCGCAGGCGCGCCTGCTCGCGGTCTTCGCCCCAGGCAATGAGCTTGCCCAGCATCGGGTCGTAGAAGGGCGAAACGCTGTCGCCTTCCTCCACACCGCTGTCCACCCGCCGACCGGGGCCTGCAACCGATTCGCGGTACAGCTCCAGGCGCCCGGTGGCCGGAAGAAAGTCGTTGGCCGGGTCTTCGGCATACAGTCGGACTTCGATCGCATGCCCGCGCAGTGGCACCTGCTCCTGGCTGATGGGCAGGGCTTCGCCCCGGGCCACGCGGATCTGCCAGGCCACCAGGTCCAGGCCGGTGATGGCCTCGGTGACCGGGTGTTCCACCTGCAGTCGGGTATTCATTTCCATGAAGAAGAATTCGCCACGGGCATCCAGGAGAAACTCCACGGTGCCGGCGCCCACGTAGCCAATGGCCTGGGCCGCGCGCACCGCGGCTTCGCCCATGGCCTTGCGCAGTTCGGGGCTGAGGCCCGGGGCGGGAGCTTCCTCGACCACTTTCTGGTGGCGGCGCTGGATCGAACAGTCGCGTTCGTTGAGGTACAGGCAGTTGCCGTGCTGATCGGCAAACACCTGGATCTCCACGTGCCGTGGCTTGAGCAGGTACTTTTCCACCAGCATCCGCGAATCGCCGAAGGACGACTGGGCTTCGCGCTGGGCCGAGGCCAGGGCTTCGGCCAGTTGGCTGACGTCTTCGACGACTTTCATGCCCTTGCCGCCACCGCCCGCGGTGGCCTTGAGCAGCACCGGGTAGCCGATGCGTTCGGCGGCGTTGCGGAAGGTTTCCAGGTCCTGGGCTTCACCGTGGTAACCCGGAACCAGGGGCACCCCGGCGGTTTCCATCAGCGCCTTGGCTGCCGACTTGCTGCCCATGGCGTCGATGGCCGAGGCGGGTGGGCCTAGGAAAATCAGCCCAGCGGCTTCGATGGCTCGGGCAAAACCGGCGTTCTCCGAAAGAAACCCATACCCGGGATGGATGGCCTGGGCGCCGCTGGCCCGGGCGGCGGCAATCAGCTTGTCGATCTGCAGGTAGCTGTCGGCAGCCTTGCTGCCGCCCAGGTCCACGCGGATATCCGCTTCACGGCTGTGCCGGGCGTCGCGGTCGGTAGCGCTGTGCACGGCTACGGTGGTCAGGCCCAGGGCCTTGGCGGTGCGCATCACTCGGCAGGCGATCTCGCCGCGGTTGGCCACCAGCAGGGTGTCTAGAACAGGGGCGCTCATCAACGGGACTCCTTGGACGTGGTCTCGGCCTGCCAGCTGGGCGGGCGTTTTTCCAGGAATGCCCGCAGGCCTTCCTGGCCTTCGGCACTGACCCGGATGCGGGCGATGGCGTTTTCGCAATAGCGACGCAGGGCGGTGGTCAACGCGCCGTTGCCCACTTCGCGCAGCAGGTCCTTGCTGGCGCGCATCGCCTGGGGACTGTTGAGCAGCAGGTTGTCGACCCACTGCTGGACCTGTTGATCCAGCTCGGCGGCCGGATAGCTTTCTGCCAGGAGACCGATTTCCCGCGCCCGCTGGCCGCCAAAGCGTTCGGCGGTGAGGGCATAGCGGCGGGCGGCGCGTTCGCCGATGGCCTGGACCACGAACGGGCTGATGACCGCTGGTGCCAGGCCGATGCGCACTTCGGAGAGGCAGAACTGCGCCTCGTCACTGCCAATGGCCATGTCGCAGCAACTGATCAGGCCCAGGGCCCCGCCAAAGGCCGCGCCTTGCACCACCGCCAGGGTCGGGATCTTCAGCTTGGCCAGGTTGTACATCAGCTCCGCCAGTTCCCGGGCGTCGTCGAGGTTGGTGTGGTAGTCGAGCTCGGCCGATTGCTGCATCCAGGCCAGGTCGGCGCCGGCGCTGAAGTGCCGGCCGCGCCCGCGCAGCACTAGGAAGCGCAGGCTCGGATCGCCCTGCACCTGATCCAGGGCGAGGATCAGTTCACGGATCATTTCGGCGTTGAAGGCGTTGTTCTTGTCTTCGCGGCTGAGCCACAGGGTGGCGAAGCCTCGAGGGTCACGCAGCAGTTCCAGGGTATTGAAGTCGCTCATGTTCTTCTCGCGCAGGATTACATGCGGAACACGCCGAAGCGGCTCTGTTCGATGGGGGCGTTGAGGGCCGCAGACAGGGCCAGGGCCAGTACGTCGCGGGTTTGCGCCGGGTCGATGACCCCGTCATCCCAGAGCCGCGCGCTGGAGTAGTAGGGGTGCCCCTGATGCTCGTACTGGTCGAGGATCGGCTGCTTGATCTGGGCTTCCTGTGCGGCGTCGAAGCTTTGCCCGCCGCGCTCGGCCTGTTCGCGCTTGACCTGCACCAGGACTCCGGCGGCCTGCTCGGCCCCCATCACGCCGATGCGCGCGTTGGGCCACATCCACAGGAAGCGCGGGTCATAGGCCCGGCCGCACATGCCGTAGTTGCCGGCACCGAAACTGCCGCCGATGATCACCGTGAACTTCGGTACCTGGGCGCAGGCCACTGCGGTCACCAGCTTGGCGCCGTGCTTGGCGATGCCGCCGGCCTCATATTTCTGCCCCACCATGAAACCGGTGATGTTCTGCAGGAACAGCAGCGGAATCCCGCGCTGGCAGGCCAGCTCGATGAAGTGCGCGCCTTTTTGCGCGGCTTCGGCGAACAGGATGCCGTTGTTGGCGAGGATGGCCACCGGATAGCCGTGCAGGTGGGCGAAACCGCAGACCAGGGTGGTGCCGAACAGGGCCTTGAACTCATCGAATACCGAACCGTCCACCAGCCGGGCGATGACTTCACGTACATCGAACGGTTGCTTGGGATCGGCCGGGACCACGCCATAGAGTTCGTCGCGGGCATACAGCGGAGCGATCGGCGTGCGTTGTTGCAATTGGCCCTGTTTGTGCCAGTTGAGGTTGGCCACGCTGCGCCGGGCCAGGGCCAGGGCGTGCTCGTCGCTCTCGGCATAGTGGTCGGCGACCCCGGAAATCTTGCAATGCACATCGGCGCCGCCCAGGTCTTCGGCACTTACCACTTCGCCGGTAGCGGCTTTCACCAGGGGCGGGCCGGCGAGAAAGATAGTGGCTTGTTCACGGACCATGATGGCTTCGTCGGCCATGGCCGGAACATAGGCACCCCCAGCGGTGCAGGAGCCCATGACCACGGCGATCTGCGGGATGCCCTGGGCGCTCATGTTGGCCTGGTTGAAGAAGATCCGCCCGAAGTGCTCGCGGTCCGGGAACACTTCATCCTGGCGCGGCAGGTTGGCGCCGCCGGAGTCCACCAGGTAGATGCACGGCAGGCGGTTCTGCTGGGCGATGGTCTGCGCCCGCAGGTGCTTTTTCACCGTCAGCGGGTAATAGGAACCGCCTTTCACCGTGGCGTCGTTGGCCACGATCATGCATTCGACGCCTTCCACCCGGCCGATACCGGCAATCACGCCAGCGGCGGGTACGTCTTCGCCATAGACCTCATAGGCGGCCAGGGCACTGATTTCCAGGAACGGCGAGCCGGGGTCGAGCAGGCGGTTGATGCGCTCGCGGGGCAGCAGCTTGCCTCGCGAAGTGTGGCGCTCCTGGGCCTTGGCGCCGCCGCCTTGCTGGACCTGGGCGAGCAGGCTGTGCAAGGCGTCGACCTGGGCCAGCATCGCCTCGCTGTTGGCCACGAACTCCGCCGAGCGCGGGTTGAGCTGGGTATGCAAGATAGCCATGGACAGCTCCGTTAGCGGGTTTCGTTGAACAGTTCGCGACCGATCAGCATGCGGCGGATCTCGCTGGTGCCGGCGCCGATCTCGTAGAGCTTGGCGTCGCGCAGCAGGCGACCGGCGGGGAATTCATTGATGTAGCCGTTGCCGCCCAGGATCTGGATTGCGTCGAGGGCCATCTGGGTCGCGCGCTCGGCGCTGTAGAGAATCACCCCGGCGGCATCCTTGCGGGTGGTTTCGCCGCGCTCGCAGGCTTGGGCCACCGCATACAGGTAGGCGCGGCTGGCGTTGAGCTGGGTGTACATGTCGGCGATCTTGCCCTGGATCAGCTGGAATTCGCCGATGCTCTGGCCGAACTGCTTGCGATCGTGGATGTAGGGCACTACCAGGTCCATGCAGGCCTGCATGATCCCGGTGGGGCCGCCGGAGAGCACCACGCGCTCGTAGTCCAGGCCGCTCATCAGCACTTTGACGCCACCGTTGAGCGCGCCGAGGATGTTTTCCTCCGGTACTTCCACGTCATCGAAGAACAGCTCGCAAGTGTTGGATCCGCGCATGCCCAGCTTGTCGAACTTGTTGCTGCGGCTGAAGCCTTTCCAGTCGCGCTCGACGATGAACGCGGTGATGCCGTGAGGGCCTTTCTCCAGGTCGGTCTTGGCGTAGATCACGTAGGTGTTGGCATCGGGGCCGTTGGTGATCCAGGTCTTGCTGCCGTTGAGGACGAAATGGTCGCCGCGTTTGTCGGCCCGCAGCTTCATCGACACCACGTCGGAGCCGGCATTGGGTTCGCTCATGGCCAGGGCGCCGATGTGTTCGCCGCTGATCAGCTTGGGCAGGTATTTGCTCTTCTGTTCGTGGTTGCCATTGCGATTGATCTGGTTCACGCAGAGGTTGGAGTGCGCGCCGTAGGACAGCGCCACCGAGGCCGAGCCGCGGCTGATCTCTTCCATAGCCACCACATGCGCCAGGTAACCCAGGCCCGCGCCACCGTATTCTTCCGCCACGGTGATGCCCAAGAGGCCCATGTCGCCGAATTTGCGCCACATGTCGGCGGGGAACAGGTTGTCGACATCGATCTGGGCTGCCCGGGGTGCCAGCTCCGCCTTGACGAAGGCCTGGACCTGTTGGCGCAGCATGTCGATGGTTTCACCGAGGGCGAAGTTCAGGGTCGGGTAACTCATGGCGGGGCACCTTCAAACTTGTTTTTATTGAGGGAATAGGATGTCGAGAGCGGCGCGGCCTGGCTCTCACCTTTACGTTAACGTAAACCTGCGACCGATGGCTGTCAATCGCCCTTTACGTAAACGTCAACTTGCGCCAGAGTAGCGAGGCTTTCGATTGGAGCCAGGTTGTTTTGCACCTTTCGCCTGGCTCCTGCACACCCACTAATAAAGACAATAGGGGTCGTCATGGAACACTCGGGTTTCCAGCCGGATCGCAGTTACACCCGTGGTACGCAAGACCAGCCGCTGCTGGCGTTGACCATCGGCCAGGCTTTCGATAACACCGTCGCCGCCTATCCCCAGGGCGAGGCTCTGGTGGTGCGCCACCAGCAGTTGCGCTACACCTGGCAGCAACTGCGCGAGGCGGTCGACCTGCATGCCCGGGCGCTGCTGGCCCTGGGGCTCAAGACCGGCGATCGCCTGGGGATCTGGGCCCCCAACTGCGCCCAGTGGTGTATCGCCCAATTCGCCAGCGCCAAGATCGGCGCGATTCTGGTGAACATCAACCCGGCCTACCGCAGTTCCGAGCTGGAGTATGTGCTCAGGCAGTCCGGCTGCCAGTGGCTGATCTGCGCCGGAGCCTTCAAGACGTCCGATTACCACGGCATGCTCCAGGGCCTGGTGCCCGAGCTGGCGGAACAGTCCATCGGCCAATTGCACAGCGAGCGGTTACCCGAGCTGCGCGGGGTGATCAGCCTGGATGCTCAACCCCCCTCCGGCTTCCTGCCCTGGTCGCAACTGACGGCCCTTGCCGCTGGAGCCACCGCCGAGCAATTGCAGGCGCGCCAGGACAGCCTGGATTTCGACCAGCCGGTGAATATCCAGTACACCTCCGGCACCACCGGTTTCCCCAAGGGCGCGACCCTGAGCCACTACAACATCCTCAACAACGGTTACATGGTGGGGGAGAGCCTGGGCCTGACTGCTGCCGACCGTCTGGTGATCCCGGTGCCGCTGTACCACTGCTTCGGCATGGTCATGGGCAACCTGGGATGCATCACCCACGGCACCACCATGATCTATCCCAATGACGCCTTTGACCCGCTGCTGACCTTGACCGCGGTGGCCGAAGAGCGCGCCACCGGCCTGTACGGCGTACCCACGATGTTTATCGCTGTGCTCGATCAGCCCCGACGCAGCGAGTTCGACCTGTCGAGCCTGCGGACCGGGATCATGGCCGGGGCCACCTGCCCGATCGAGGTGATGCGCCGGGTGATCAGCGAAATGCACATGAGCGAAGTGCAGATCGCCTACGGCATGACCGAAACCAGCCCGGTGTCGCTGCAGACCGGGCCGGACGACGACCTGGAACTGCGGGTGACCACCGTGGGCCGGACCCAGCCACATCTGGAGAGCAAGATCATCGACGAAGCCGGCAATGTGGTGCCCCGCGGCACCATCGGTGAGCTGTGCACCCGGGGCTACAGCGTCATGCTCGGTTACTGGAACAACCCTGAGGGCACTCGCGAATCCATCGATCAGGCCGGCTGGATGCACACCGGTGACCTGGCCACCATGAACCAGCAGGGGTATGTGTGCATTGCCGGGCGCAACAAGGACATGATCATTCGCGGTGGCGAGAACATTTACCCGCGAGAGCTGGAAGAATTCTTCTTCACCCATCCTGCGGTGGCCGATGTGCAGGTGATCGGCATCCCCTGCGACAGGTATGGTGAGGAGATCGTCGCCTGGATCAAGTTCCACCCCGGCCATTCGGCCAACGAGCTGGAGCTGCAGACCTGGTGCAAGGAGCGTATCGCGCACTTCAAGACGCCGCGTTACTTCAAGTTCGTTGAAGAGTTTCCCATGACCGTGACCGGTAAGATCCAGAAGTTCCGCATGCGCGAAATCAGCATCGAGGAGCTGCGTGAGCGTATGAACAAGGGGTGAACCCGGATGGAGCGTGCATCGGCGACGGTGCACGCTTTAGAGGCAGCAAAGAGGGATTGCAGAAAGCACAAAGGGGAGCCGAAGCTCCCCTTTAATTTTGTCGTTGCGTGCTCTTTTTTTATTATTGAGGGGCGGTCTGTTGTTGTTTTTGGCAACCGTTGCCCTTTACTGCTGTTTTTGGCGATCCCCATCCGGGATCAAGAGCAAACGTATTTTTTTGAGCGCTGATTCAATGTGTCGCCAGGGCGATCCAACCAGTTCGGGAGCTACCTCAGGGTAGTTTTATTGTTCTCTGACCGGTTGCGGGTGGCTCTTGCAAGCCCTCCTGCACAGTGCATCCTCTCCAAAAAAATCTGTTAGCTGCGTCTCTGCCGTGTTGTTTTTGTTATCTCAGAGTCGTTACGTCTTATTTTTATTAGGTTTGCTGCTTTTTATTCTTGTTATGCCATAGAGATAGCAGAAGCCGTGCCAACTTTTTGAAATCCTTTAAAATCAACGGTTTGATAATTTTGTAGGACAATCTGTACCGCAACAAATTCGACAAACTGTTTCCGTGTTACTCGTTCCCGCCCCAGATCGGAGTGGCCGGTAACACCCGGCCGCACATTGCTTCAACTGGCGTTACGCGCCTTGGCCACGCGGGAGCCGGTGGGGCGTCCCAGCACGTTGCAGATCTGCCGGCCGGCGTCGATCAGGCGGTCCATGTCGACACCGGTATGGATGCCCAGGCCATTGAGCAGGTAGAGCACGTCTTCAGTGGCGACGTTTCCGCTGGCGCCCTTGGCATAGGGGCAGCCGCCGAGGCCGGCGATCGAGCTGTCGAACACCGCGATGCCTTCCAGCAGGCTGGCGTAGACATTGGCCAGGGCCTGGCCGTAGGTGTCGTGGAAGTGCCCGGCGAGTTTTTCCCGTGGTACCTGGGCGCCCACCACCTCGAACATGCGCCGGGTGGCACCGGCGGTGCCGGTACCGATGGTGTCGCCCAGAGAGACCTCGTAACAGCCCATGTCATGCAGCTCGCGGGCGACCATGGCCACCTGTTCCGGGGCCACTTCACCTTCGTAAGGGCAGCCCAGCACGCACGACACGTAACCGCGCACGCTGATGCCGTGCTGCTTGGCGGCGTCCATGATCGGCACGAAGCGCTCCAGGCTTTCGCTGATGGAGCAGTTGATGTTGCGCTGGGAGAAGGCTTGCGAGGCCGCGGCGAACACCGCCACTTCCTTGACCCCCGCCGCCAGGGCATCTTCGAACCCCCGCAGGTTGGGCGCCAGTGCGCCATAGACAACCCCGGGCTTGCGCTGGATACGGGCGAAGACCTCGGCTGAACCGGCCATCTGCGGCACCCATTTGGGAGACACGAAACTGCCGACTTCTATGTAGCCCAGGCCGGCGGCGGTGAGGGCATCCACCAATTGCACCTTGTCTTCGACGCTGATGGGCTGGGCTTCGTTCTGCAGGCCGTCGCGGGGGCCGACTTCGATCAGGCGTACATGGCTGGGGAGTGACATTCAGGTTCACCTTCTTATAAGGAGTGGCGGATACCGGCGCTCGGGGCGCAGGTGTGCCGATGATTATCGGGCGGTGCTTTTCTGGTTCAGGATGGTCTGTTCCAGCGCCTGGGTGCAGCGCTCTTCGGCGGTGTCCAGTTCCAGCTTCATCTGTTCGATGTCGAGCAGTTGCTGTTCGAGCTGTTCGCGACGCTCGGCGATTTTCGCCAGCATGCTGTGCAGCTGCTTCAGGTTGCCGCTGCTCGGGTCGTAGAGCTCGATCAGTTCGCGGCACTCGGCCAGGGAAAAGCCGATGCGCTTGCCCCGCAGGATAAGTTTCAGGCTGACCTTGTCCCGGGGCGAATAGATGCGCTCCTGGCCACGGCGTTCGGGTGCCAGCAGGCCCTGCTCTTCATAGAAACGGATGGCCCGGGTGGTGATGTCGAGCTCGCGGGCGAGGTCGGAAATGCTGTAGGTCTGGCTGCTCATGGAGGCGCTCAAGAGGGGGCTTGGCGCTAAGCTAAAGGCAGGTTGACGTATACGTCAAGCAGTCCGAGCCGATCCCGTTCGCCGGCAAGCCGGCTCCTGCAGTGAGGGCTTGCCGGCGAAAGGGCTCAGGCGGTCTGCTGGTCGAGCTTCTTTTCGTAGGCCGTGACCTGCTGGCAGAGCTCGATCATCTGCTCGCGCATCCAGCGGTTGGCCGGGTCCTGGTCGGTGCTCTCGTGCCAGTACAGGTGGGTTTCCACCGGCGGGACATCATTGACCGGCAGGTTGAACGCGTGCAGTTCATGGCGACGGGCAAAGCGCTCCGGCACGGTCATGACCATGTCGGTCTGTTGCAGCACCTGGGAAGCCATCAGGTAATGCTGGGAGCGCAGGGCGATCTTGCGCTGGATACCCATCTTGCCCAGGGCCAGGTCGACATGCCCGAGGCCGCTGCGGCGGCTGGAGATATGGATATGGGTCAGGGACAGGTAATCGTCCAGGCTGAATTTTTCCTTGCCCGCCAGCGGGTGGCCCTTGCGCATGGCGCACACATAGCGGTCTTCCATCAGCTTGACGTGACGCACCTGGGGGTCGGTATTGAGCGGTGCGTCGACGGCAAAGTCCAGGCGCCCGGCTGCCAGCTCCTTGGTGGTTTCCCGGCGCTTGGAGAGAAAGCTTTCGATGATCACCGCCGGCGCCAGGCGCCGCAGGCGCTGGAACAGCGGTGGCAGGATCACCGCTTCGGTGAGGTCGGTCATGCTGATGCGGTAGGTCTTGACCGCTTGCAGGGGGTTGAAAATACGACTTTCCTGGACCGAAACCCGCAGCAGCGACAGGGCATTGCGCACCGGCCCGATGATGTTCTGTGCCATGGGCGTGGGCACCATGCCTTGGGCGGTACGCACAAAGAGCGGGTCATTGAAGGTCTCGCGCAGGCGTGCCAGGGCGTTGGATACCGCCGGTTGGGTGATGCCGACGATCTGCCCGGCGCGGGTCAGGTTGGCTTCGGTGTAGATCGCATCGAAAACGATGAAGAGGTTGAGATCGACCTTGCTCAGATTCATTGCGCTGCACTCTTATTGTTAGGGCCTGTGGGAGGGCTCGGAAGCCTGTCGGATCAGCCGATCATATATCGGTGATGAATGTTAATACACGCCGAGAATAGGCTAGGTAAATTTTCGTAGCTGATCTAGCATCGATTTCAGTCTTCCAACACCCGATCGTCACAAAGGTAGAGCTGCCCATGGAATTCGCCTATTCCCCCAAGGTTCAGGAACTGCGTGAGCGTGTCACCGCGTTCATGGATGCCTATGTTTATCCGGCCGAAGCGGTCTTCGAGCGTCAGGTTGCCGAAGGCGATCGCTGGCAGCCGACCGCCATCATGGAAGAGCTGAAACTCAAGGCCAAGGAGGCCGGGCTATGGAATTTGTTTCTGCCTGAGTCGGAGTTGGGGGCAGGCCTGACCAACCTTGAGTACGCGCCGCTGGCGGAAATCATGGGGCGTTCGTTGTTGGGCCCGGAACCCTTCAACTGCTCGGCACCGGATACCGGCAACATGGAAGTGCTGGTGCGCTACGCCAACGAAGAGCAGAAACAGCGCTGGCTGGAGCCATTGCTGCGTGGCGAGATCCGCTCCGCGTTCGCCATGACCGAGCCGGACGTGGCCTCGTCCGATGCCACCAACATGGCGGCCCGTGCGGTACGCGACGGCGACCAGTGGCTGATCAACGGCAAGAAATGGTGGACCTCGGGCGCCTGCGACCCACGCTGCAAGATCCTGATCTTCATGGGCCTGAGCAACCCGGATGCGCCGCGCCACCAACAGCACTCGATGATCCTGGTGCCGGTGGATACCCCCGGGGTGAAGATCGTTCGCCCGTTGCCGGTGTTCGGCTACGACGACGCCCCCCATGGCCACGCCGAAGTGCTGTTCGATAACGTCCGGGTGCCCTACGAGAACGTGCTGCTGGGCGAGGGCCGTGGTTTCGAGATTGCCCAGGGCCGCCTTGGCCCGGGCCGGATCCACCACTGCATGCGCTCCATCGGCATGGCGGAGCGGGCGCTGGAACTGATGTGCAAGCGTTCGGTGAGCCGCACTGCCTTTGGCAAGCCGCTGGCGCGCCTGGGGGGCAACATCGACAAGATCGCCGACTCGCGGATGGAGATCGACATGGCCCGGCTGCTGACGCTCAAGGCCGCGTACATGATGGACACCGTGGGCAACAAGGTGGCCAAGAGCGAGATTGCCCAGATCAAGGTCGTGGCGCCGAACGTGGCCCTGCGGGTGATCGACCGGGCGATCCAGATTCACGGCGGGGCCGGGGTCTCCAACGACTTCCCGCTGGCCTACATGTATGCGATGCAGCGCACCTTGCGCCTGGCCGACGGTCCGGACGAAGTGCACCGCGCGGCGATCGGCAAGTATGAAATCGGCAAATATGTGCCCAAGGAACTGATGCGTAGCGGGCATTGAGGGCGATGCGGCCGGCCTGTCGAAAGGCAGGCCGGCCGCTGTGAGCTCAGTACACCCAGACCTCCACGCGGCGGTTCTTGATCCGCCCTTCGTCGGCACTGTTGGCTGCTACCGGCAGCTCGGCGCCAAAGCCGCGAATCTCGCGAAACACCACGCCGCTCTTCACCAGTTCCCGGCGTACCGCCATGGCCCGCAGTTTGGACAGCAGGGCCGCGCGGGCCGGATCGTTCTTGGCGTCACCGAAGCCGGCCAGGGTTACCTGGCGGTTCATCTTGCCGTGCTGGCGCAGGTAATCCAGTACCCGATTGAGGTCCTGGCGGGCCTTGTTGTCCAGGCTGGCGCTGCCTTCCTCAAAACGAAAGTTGACCGTCAGACGCTGCGCCTGGCGGGTGAGCGCCTGATAAGCCTCCGGCATCTGCGGGCTGGGAGCGACACGCATGGCCTGCACGGTCTGGGCGATAAAGCCGTTGGCGGCGACGATGGCCTGGCCCTTGCTGCCCTGGGCAAAGCTCACCAGGGCATCGGCCCAAGGGTTCTGCCCATTGGGCGGCAGGTACAGATACAGGCGCCGTGACAGCGGGTAATCCTCGGTGGCGATCAGGCTGTTGAGCGGCAGCATCGGCTGTGAGTCGCCGTCGACAATGGCCACCGCCTTGGCCTGGCGCACATAGGGCAGGCCGATGAAACCTATGCCCTGGGGGTCTTGGCTGACTGCGTCGGATAACTGTTCGCTGGATTCGAAACGTTTCGCGCCGGGGCTCAGGGCCTTGCCGCGACGGCTGAGTACCAGTTCCTTGAAGGTGTCGTAGGTGCCGGACTGATCATCCCGGGCATAGAGATGTACCGCGCCGCCGATGCCACCCAGTTCTTCCCAGGTCTTGGCTTCGCCGCTGAACAGCCGGGCCAGTTGCTCGGTGTCCAGTTGGTTCAGCGGGTTGCGCGGATGCAGGATGATTGCCAGCCCGTCGATGGCGATCACCTGTTCGGCGCTGGGGCTTTTCAGGTCCCCCAGGCTTTCAAGGTCCACCAGCTCGCTGTCCTTGATCGGTCGTGAAGCGGCAGCCAGGTCGGCCTGGGCGGTTTTCAGAGCGGCAAAGCCGGTACTCGAACCGTGGGCGGCCACCTCCACCCGCACCGTTCGGCCCTGGGCGGTTTGCCCCACCACCTGTTGTTCATTGTCTTTGCCACTGGCGGTGATCCTGATATCGCGCAGGCCCTGTTCTTCCATCAGGCCCTTGACTAGGGCCGGGCCCAGCCGGGCGCCGATGGTATTGGAGCCTTGGATGCGCAGGACCGGCGTATTGTCCGGGGCAAGGGGCAGGGCGGCGAATACCGACCAGGGCAGGGCGTAGCAAACGAAACCGATCAGAAACAGGCTGATGGTCCGGCACCAGATATCTCGTTCGCTGACGGTGGAAGCGCGGGGCATGGCGGCACTGGCCTTCTATATAGAGGGAGGAGGTAAGTGCTGGGGACATTAAGTCAGGGAGGTGACAGGGATGTGACGGACGGGGCTATTTGCAGAGAAATGGCGAAAGTCCTACATCATAAATAGCTGTTTTCTCTAGATTTTTTGAGATTTGTCCTAAAGACCAACCCCGGAACGGTGCGTAGAGTGGGCAACTTTGTCTGGCGGGGATTGGGGCGACTGCCAACGCGTCATCCCCCGCGGATGCCTCGGCAGTGTTGAGCTGCTATTTCGTAGTGTGCAAAGGAGTTACAAATGAGTGCCTGGTTCGAGCTGAAGCAGTATGGCAGTGGTGCATGCAGATTCTTGCTGAAGACAAAGGAGGCGCAGACCATGCTTCAAAGCGACCGCTACCCTTGCCGGGACAGTGCCGAGGCGGCTCTCGGCCTGTTCCGCGCACACTGCGCTTCCCCGGAACGCTACGTCAAGAAAATTTCGTCGGGCGGCAAACCTTTTTTCAAGCTCAAGTCCGGTAAGGAAGTGATTCTGGTCAGCCACTTGTACGATTCGGAAGCCACCCTCGAGAGCGCCATCAGCGCTATCGCCAGTGCCGGTACCACGGAGCGGGTCGAGCACATACAGCTGTAACCGCAAAAAAAAGCCCATCGGCAGATGGGCTTTTTTTTGCCTGTCGATCAGCCCAGTTCGAGCCAGATCGGCGCATGGTCCGAAGGTTTTTCCATGCCCCGCAGTTCATAGTCGACCCCAGCGTCCTTGACCCGTGGCAACAACCCCTGGGAGGCCATGATCAGGTCGATGCGCAGGCCGCGCTTGGGCTCATCCTCGAAGCCGCGGCTGCGGTAGTCGAACCAGCTGAAGCGGTCGTTTACCTCGGGGTTCAGGTGACGGAAGCTGTCCACCAGGCCCCAGTTCTTCAGGCGGGCCATCCACTCGCGCTCTTCCGGCAGGAAGCTGCACTTACCGGTCTTCAGCCAGCGCTTGGCATTCTCGGCGCCGATGCCAATGTCGCAATCTTCCGGGGAAATGTTCACATCGCCCATCACCACCAGGGGCTGGTCATTGCTGAAACGGCTTTCCAGCAGGTGCTGCAGATCCTGGTAGAAGCGCTCTTTGGCCGGGAATTTGGTGGGGTGGTCGCGGCTTTCGCCCTGGGGGAAGTAGCCGTTCATGATAGTTACCGGGGTGCCGTTGGCATCGGCGAAGGTGCCCCAGATAAAGCGCCGCTGGGCGTCCTCGTCGTCACCTTCAAAGCCTTTATGCAGGGCCAACGGTGCCTGGCGCGAGAGCAGGGCTACGCCGTAATGGCCTTTCTGGCCGTGGTAATGCACGTGGTAGCCCAGGGCCTGGATGTCGGCAAGGGGGAACTGTTCGTCGGCGACCTTGGTTTCCTGCAGGCCGATCACGTCCGGCTGGTGTTTGTCGATCAGCGCCGCCAGCTGATGGGGGCGGGCACGCAGCCCGTTGATATTGAACGAGACGATTTTCATGGTCGGCGGTCCTGGCAAAACAGCGATGCTAGCTGACAACGCCCGGGCCGGCCAGCGTGGCGGCGTGGCGGATGCGCTGCTAATGTCCCTGGGGCGCGGGAACGATCAGCGGCGCGCAGGGCTCGTACTAACAAGAACGCGGCCATTTGAGCCGGGTCCAGGGGAGAGTGACCGTCATGCCTGATTCCTCCAATGTCATCGCCGATATTCACCAGCTCGACAGCGGCTATTCCCGCGAAGCGCGGTCGCTGCTGTACCAGGCTTACCGCCATGAGCCGACCTTCGGTTTCATTTTCGAAGCCGATCGGCCCGGCTACGAACAGCGGGTACGGGCCACGGTGCGTGAGTTGGTGAAGCAGCATTTTCTTCAGGACCTGCCGGCCATCGGCCTGCTGGTCAATGACCGGCTGATCGGCATCGCCCTGATCGCGCCGCCGCAACGGCGGCTGGGCATCACCGAGAGTTGGGCCTGGCGCCTGCGCATGGTGCTCAGCACCGGGTTTCGCTGCACCCAGCGCTATCTGGAGTATCACCAGGCGGTGCAGGCCTGCCTGCCCAACGATGCGGTGCATGTGTTGCCGCTGCTGGGGGTGCATCCGCAGTTTCAGGGCCAGCATTTCGGCGAGCAATTGCTGGCGGCGGTGCACAACTGGTGCGCCGTGGACGAACATTCCCAGGGTGTGGTGCTGGACACCGGCAATCCGCGTTACCTGGAGTTCTACAAGCGTCAGGGCTATGAGGAGATCGGTGAGATTGCGGTGGGGCCGGTGCGTGAGCACGTATTTTTTCACCCCAACCCGCAGCACTTACAAAGAGCAACAGCCTGATATAGAACTTTCCGTGTACCTGAGCGCTCTATCGCCCTCCCAAGCTCGTGATAGCATCCGCGCCTATGAAGTTTCCAGGAAGATTTACCAGCGGCTTTTTGCTGTTGTTCACAAGCTGTGCGGCGCTGGCGCAGAGCGAATTGGATGTCAGGGTCAAGCCCGCCAATGATGAGCTGAAGGCCAATGTGGAGGGTTACATTGGCAGTGTCGGCGATCGCGATGAAGAAGCCTTGCTGCGGTTCAGCCGGGGTGCCGAGGAGCAGGCGAAGAAAGCCGCCCAGGCCCTGGGCTACTACCAACCGCATATCCAGAGCGAGGTGCGTGGCGGTGACAAACCGCGCCTGACGTTGCGGATCGATCCCGGCGAACCGGTGCACCTGCGCAACGTGACAGTCCGGGTCGAAGGCCCGGCGGCCTCCCTCAAGTCATTTCGCCTTCCCGACAGCGACCAGCTCAAGCCTGGCGCCGTGCTCAATCATGGCCATTACGAAGACGCCAAGCGCCTGATCCAGAACCAGGCTTCGCGCTATGGCTTTTTCAGCGGGCGCTTTACTCAGCAGAAACTGTCGGTGGACCCCCAGGCCGGTGTCGCGGACATCGACCTGGTCTATGACAGCGGCCCGCGCTACGCGCTGGGCAAGGTCAGCTTTAGCGGCGACTCCCTGTTCGATGAAGACCTGTTACGGCGCATGGTGCCGTTCAAGGCCGGCGCGCCCTATGACTCCGAACTGATCGCCGAACTCAACCAGGCCCTGCAGTCGAGCGGCTACTTCGAGGGCGTGCGGGTGGACGCCGCGCCTACTGCCGCCGAGCACGAGGTGATTCCGGTGGTGGTCCAGCTGGAAACCCGCAAGCCCCGGACCATGGGCCTCGGCCTCGGCTATTCCACCGACGTGGGGCCGCGGGTCAAGGCCAACTGGACCCGGCACTGGGTCAACCCCCAGGGCCACAGTTACGGCTGGGAGGCGGAAGTTTCTGCCCCGCGGCAGAACGTCGGCCTGTGGTACGACATTCCCCTGGACCCGCCTCTGACCGACAAGCTGCGGTTCGCCGGGGGTTACCAGAATGAAGAGATTGCCGGCACCGATACCCTGAGCAAATTGCTCACCATCGGTCCCGAGTGGCACAGCAAGCTGCCCAGCGGCTGGCAGCGGGTGCTGTCGCTGAAGTATCAGCGAGAGGAATATCGTCTCGGGGATGACTCGGGCCTGAGTAATCTGCTGATGCCTGGCCTGACTTATTCCTACCTGCGCAGCGACAATCGCATCGACCCGCATAACGGCTATCGCATTCAATTCGACACCAAGCTGGCCAAGGAAGGGGTCGGCTCCGACACCAACCTGCTGTATGGCACAGTGCTGCTCAAGGGCCTGACCACGGTCTGGGACAACCACCGCTTTCTCGGGCGAGTGCAGTTCGGTGGCAGTGCCACCAATGGCTACAAGTCGATTCCGCCGTCCTTGCGCTTCTTTGCCGGTGGCGACCAGAGCGTCCGGGGCTACGACTATCAGACCCTGTCACCGGAAAACTCCGAAGGCGATCGTATCGGCGGGCGCTACATGGTGGCCGGTAGTGTTGAGTACCAGTATTCGATCGCCGAGAAATGGCGGATCGCGACCTTTGTCGACCAGGGCAACTCTTTCAACAAGCTGGAACTGCCTAACCTCAAGACCGGTGTGGGCGTCGGCGTACGCTGGGTTTCGCCAGTGGGACCGATCCGGGTCGACCTGGCCCACGCCATGAATGACGACGGCGGCATCCGCTTGCACTTTTCCATGGGGCCAGAGCTTTGAAGCGTGGTTTGAAGATAACGCTGCTGGCGATTCTTGCGCTGGTGATCCTGATCATTCTGGCCGTGGCCAGCGTACTCGGAACCCAGGCTGGCAGCCGTTGGGCCCTGGCACGAGTGCCGGGGCTGAGCCTGGACAATTTCGAAGGCCGCCTTGGCGGGCACTGGAGTGCCGATCATCTGCTCTGGCAACAGGGGGGCAACCGGGTCGAGCTCAATGCCGTGCAGTTCGCCTGGTCGCCCGGCTGCCTGCTGCGCATGACCCTGTGCATCGAGCAGTTGGAAGCCGATCAGGTCAGCCTCCTGTTCCCTCCGAGCGGCGAACCCGAAACCAGTTCGGAGCCCCTCAGCCTGCCGGAACTGAAGCTGCCGTTGGCCATCGAGTTGGGCCAAGTGCGTCTTGGCAGCCTGCTGTTCAATGGCAGTGAAGAACTCAAGACCCTGCAACTGGCGGCGCACTGGACTGCCCAAGGCCTGCAGATCGACTCTTTGCACCTAAAGCGCGATGACCTGAGTCTGGACCTTTCCGGGCTGCTGCAACCCAGTGGCGACTGGCCCCTGACCGCCCAGGGCAACCTCGGCTTGCCCGCTCCCGGCGGTGGCCCCTGGTCCCTGGCGCTGAAGGTTGAAGGCGACCTGCTCAAGACTCTGCGGCTCAATGCCGACAGCAGTGGCTACTTGCAAGGACAGTTGAGCGGCCAGGTACAGCCCCTGGTGGAGAACCTGCCAGCCCAGGTGCGGATCACCGCCGATGGGTTCAAGGCCAGCGCCGATCTGCCGGACACCCTGCAACTGGATCAGCTGGAGCTGACTGGCAAGGGCGACCTGAAAAGCGGCTACCAGCTCGTCGGCAAGGCCAGCCTGCCGGCGGAGCAGGGCCCGGTGGCCCTGTTGCTGCAAGGCAAGGTCGACGCCAAGGGCGCACAGATTGCCGCCCTGGACCTGAGCGCCAACGACAAGCAGCAGCTCAAGCTCAGTGGGCAACTGGACTGGAGCGAAGGTTTCGCCGCCGAGGCCAAGCTGGCCTGGCTGGACTTCCCCTGGCACCGTCTGTATCCGCTGATTGACGAGCCGGCGGTGCAGGTCCGCAGTTTTGATGCTGAAGTGGCTTACCGTGACGGTAACTACCTGGGCAACTTCAAGGGCGAGCTGGACGGCCCGGCAGGCGCATTCAGCCTGAGCAGCCCGTTCAGCGGCGACCTGACGAAAGTCTATCTGCCGCAGTTCAAGCTGGCGGCGGGCCAGGGCAAGGCCGAGGGCCACCTGAACCTGCAGTTCGCCGACGGCATTACCTGGGATACCGCCCTGGATCTGTCGGCCATCAACCCCGCGTACTGGGTGGCGGAGCTGCCAGGAACCCTGGCCGGCCCCCTGCGCAGCCAGGGCGAAATGAAGAACCAGCAACTCAAGCTCAATGCCAACCTCGACCTCAAGGGACGCTTGCGCGGACAGCCGGCGGTTCTCCAGGCCAAGGCCGACGGAGCGGGCGAGCAATGGACCCTGGGCGCGCTGGACATCCGCCTGGGAGACAACCGGATCAACGGCTCCGGCAGCCTGCAACAGAAGATCGCCGGCCAGCTGGAGATCAAGATGCCGCGCCTGGGTCAGCTCTGGCCCGAGTTACGTGGGCAGCTCAACGGTCGGCTGGACCTGGCCGGCACCCTCAAGGCGCCACAGGGCAAGCTGGACCTGGCCGGGCAGCAACTGGCCTTTGCCGAAAACCGCCTGCAGAACCTCAAGTTGGACGCCACTCTGGATGGTGCGCAAAAGGCCCAGGTGGACCTCAAGGGCAGCGGGATTCAACTGGGCGACACGCAGTTGGGGACCCTGACCCTGGCCGGCCAGGGCGACATCAAGAAACAGAAACTGCAACTGGACCTGCAAGGGCCGCTGTTGAAGCTGGCCCTGGGGCTGGATGGCGCCCTGGACCAGGGCAACTGGCGCGGGCGCCTGGCCAGCGGTGATGTACAGACCGGCGGCCAGGATTGGAAGCTGCAGAGCCCGGCCCGGCTTGAGCGGCTGGCCAACGGCACGCTGAACTTCGGTGCCCACTGCTGGGCCAGCGGCGATGCCAGCCTGTGCGGTGAAGACCAGCGGCTGATGCCGGACCCGAAACTGCGTTATCACCTCAAGCGTTTCCCCCTCGACAGCCTGGCGCAATGGCTGCCCAAGGATTTCGCCTGGAAGGGCATGCTCAATGCCGATGTGCAACTGGACTTGCCGGCCAGCGGGCCGCAGGGCCAGATCATGCTGGACGCCAGCGGTGGCACCCTGCGGGTCAAGGAAAAGGACCAGTGGCTGGATTTCCCCTATCAGGCGTTGAAACTCAATACCCGCCTCACCCCGCGGCGCATCGACACGCAGTTGCAGTTCGATGGCGGCAAACTGGGTGAGCTGATGCTTCAGGCGCAAATCAATCCGTTGCCGAAAAGCAAACCGCTGTCTGGTGATTTCCGCCTCAGTGGCCTGGACCTGTCCGTGGCTCGGCCGTTCGTGCCCATGGTGCAAAAGCTCAGCGGTAGCCTCAATGGCAGCGGTCGCTTGTCAGGCGGCCTGCTGGCGCCTCAGGTCAACGGCAACGTGCAGTTGTCCGGGGGCGAGGTGTCTGGCTCCGAGTTGCCCATCAGCCTTGAAGACCTGCAACTGAGCGCGCAGATCGCTGGCGAAAGCGTACAGCTCAACGGCGGCTGGAAAAGCGGCAAGGCCGGGCAGGGCAGTCTCAATGGCAACATCGCTTGGGGCCGGGCGCTCTTGGTGGACCTGAGCCTCAAGGGCACCCAACTGCCGGTGACGGTGGAGCCCTATGCGGCGCTGGAGGTGGCGCCGGACCTGAAGATCTCGCTGCAGGATGAAAAGCTGGCGATTGCCGGCAAGGTGCTGATCCCCAAGGGCCAGATCACCGTGCGCGAATTGCCGCCCTCGACGGTCAAGGTCTCCGACGACACGGTGATCGTCGGCCAGCAGACCGACGAGGGTAAAAAGCCCATGGCCATGGCCATGAACATCGACGTGGAAGTGGGCCAGGACAAGCTGGCCTTCAGCGGTTTCGGCCTGACTGCCAACCTGCAGGGGCACGTGCACATTGGCGACAACATGGATACCCGCGGTGAGCTGTGGCTCAACGACGGTCGCTATCGGGCCTACGGCCAGCGCCTGACCGTGCGTCGTGCGCGGCTGCTGTTTGCCGGCCCCATCGACCAGCCTTACCTGGACATCGAGGCCGTGCGCCAGACTGACGACGTGATTGCCGGCATCCGCCTGAGCGGCAGCGCCGAGCAACCGGCAACGCAGATCTTCTCGGAGCCGGCCATGAGCCAGGAGCAGGCACTGTCCTATCTGGTCTTGGGGCGCCCGCTGACGTCCACGGGTGAAGACAACAACATGCTGGCCCAGGCGGCTCTCGGGCTGGGGCTGATGGGCAGCTCGGAGCTGACCGGCGGCATTGCCAAGAACCTGGGCATCCAGGACTTCCAACTCGATACCCAGGGCAGCGGCAACAACACCAGCGTGGTGGCCAGCGGCGCCATTTCCGAAAGGCTCAGCCTGCGCTATGGCGTCGGGGTCTTTGAGCCGGCCAGCACCATCGCTCTGCGTTACAAGCTGAGCAAGAAGGTCTACCTGGAAGCGGCGAGCGGTTTCGCCAGCTCCCTGGATATCTTTTACAAGCGCGATTTCTGAGGAATCAGGGGCGGCACACCAGTGTCGCCCGCTCATAGTTCAGCGCCTTGTTGCGTTCGGGCAACGCATAAGGCGCTTCACAGCGCTGGCCCTGCCAATTGATGGTCAGGGTCCCAGCGTCGGCTTCAACCAGTGCCAGAGCGTTGCCACCGGGGTCAGAGATCGCCAACTGTTTGCCGGTACTGTCCTCCAGGGACGCGCCAAACGGAATCGGCTGGTGTTGGGCGTCGAACAGCGCAAACTGCACCCGCCTTCCGGTCTTACCGGTGTAGCGCGCCAGCACCACGGCACCACGACGTGGCACCACTTGCCGAGTCGCACTGTCGATCTCGATATCGGCGCCCAGGTCACGAGTGTCGAGGTTGATCCAGTTCACGCGATAGGGCTGCGCGTTGGGTACCACGGCGAAGCCATTGCTGCCGGTCCTGGCTCCGGAGAAGCTGCCGATTTTCACCCCTTCCACGCCTTCGACCTGCGCCAGCGCGAACGTCTCGCCCAGGGTTTGTCCCAGGTTGATCCCGCCACCATGGCCGACGATCGAGCCTGACAGGTTAAGGTTTTGCGAGTTGTAGCCGCGCCCCTGGCTGTAGCCGGCATTGATATCCATTACCGAGGTGCGGGTGCTGAGGTTGACCGAGCCGGAGCGGCCGCCAGTGCTGCTGTTGCCGGCTTGCACCGAGTAATAGGTGTCGCTGTCTTGCGACAGATAGCCATTGATGCCCATTTGCGTGGTATCGCTGGATTTCTGCGTGCTGGCCGAGACGAAGGCGCGGGGTGCGCGAGGCTTGGAGCCCAGCGGGAACGATACGGACAGGTTCACCAGCGTGTCATTGTTCGCTGGCCCGTAGTTGCCGACATCCCTGGAGTAGGTGGCGCCGAGGTTGTAGCTCACATCGCCCCAATAGTTGCTGTAACCCGCCGACAGGCTTTGCGATCCGCCGCGTCCCCAGTAACGCTGGTCGCTGGCGTTGATGTAGACGCTGCCGTATCGCTGGTTTCGGCCCAGGCTTTGGTTAACGGTCAGGTCGGTGCGGGTTTTCGAGTTGCCGGTGAGCTTCCGGCCGTCGTTGCTCAGTTCCTCGACGTGCTCGGTGAGGGTCCGATAGCCCTCGGTCGAGTAGCGATAGGCGGCGAGGGTGAAGTTGGTGTCGGTGCCGGTGAACGTCTTCGCATACAGCGCGCGCAGGCTGTTACCGGCGATGGTTTCGCCGAAAGTGCTGCTCAGGGAGTGGGTCAAATCCAGGGATATGGCACCGATAGTTGTATTGCGGCCAGCTCCCACGGACAGCGCCTTGAAGTTTTCCGAGGCCTGCACCCCGACGATCCCGGACAGGTTACTGCTGATGCCGTACGCCACGCTGCTGCTGACAAACTGCGGAGTCTTCTGATCATCGCTGTTGCTGTTGTACTGGCCGACCGAGACGCTGTACTTCAACTGGCCCTCACGGACCATGATCGGCAGGCTGGAAAATGCCTGCACCGTCACCCGGCGGCGACCATCGGCTTCGATAATCGTCACTTCCAGGTCGCCGTTGGAGCCGCTGGGGTAGATATCGCTGATCTCGAATGGCCCCGGCGGCACATTGGCGCTGTAGAGGAGGTAGCTGTCCTGGCGAATCTCCACGGTGGCGCTGGACTGCGCGATGCCGCGAATGATTGGCGCATAACCGCGCTCGCTGTCGGCACGCATGCCGTCGTCGGACGCCAGTTTCAGGCCGCGATAGCGCACGCTGTCGAACAGGTCGGCATCTGAAAAAATATCCCCGGCGCTGAACTGGCCTTTCAGGGCAGTCACATCATGTTGCAGGTAGCTGCGGTTGCTTTTGAATATGCTGGGGCGGCCGGTGCTGCTGCTGAAGTTCGATTCATTACGCAAGCGCCAGGCACCGAGGTTGAGGCCGTTGCGCAAGCCGACGTTGTTGGACAAGGTGCTTTCACCCCGAGTGCTGCTACGGTTGCTGCTCAATTGATAGTTGATGAATGCGGCGCGAACGCCTTCGTCCCACAGGGCCGGGTCGACATAACCACGTCGGCCGCGCGCCATGGCGCTTTGCGGAACACTGACCATCAAGCGCAGACGGGGCATGTCGTAGCGCACGCTGGCATGATCAATCAAGGCGGGCAGGTCGAGGCAGGCATCGGGATCATCGCTGCTCAGTTTGCCGCTGGCTTGCAGCTTGCCGATGTCGACCCCCAATTGCTGCACCATCTCCAGAGTCAGGCAGGCCTGGACCTTGCTCGTGCCGGAAGGGCGACGAAAATCGATGTCGCGGCGGCCAACCAGCGTTTCGTTGCCGTACAGATCCATACGGTAGACCCCGGGCAGCACGCGACTGCTGGCGAGCAATGATTGCAGATCGACAGCAGACGGTGCGCCTTGCAGAAAAGAGGTATTGAACTGTTCATCACCCTCGGCCGCGCAGGTGGTGCTGAACAACAGGGCAATCGAAAATGGCGCCCATCCGTCGCGCTTGAGTAAAAACATGCAGGAACCCCATATCACCTCCGATACGAACTAACGGAGCGAAGAGAAATACAGTGGAAGTTCAACCGTCACTGCGGCATGTAAATTAGGGGGTTTCTTTATTCAAACTGGCTCGGGTGTCAGCGCTGTTGGAAAGTTGCGCGCTATAACTATCTTGTGCGCCATAGTCATTAATGCTTCTGAATGAAAGATGGGCTGTATTGGCGTTGTGAAGTTGCTTGAGGCTGAAGTCTTTTTGTTCGCCTGGGGCAATCATCATCGAATCAAAGGGATGTTCATTGACGGCGCCGGATTGCAGGGTGATATCGGCAATCGACACGTGATACTGGCTTGGGTTGTTCACCACCAACAAGCTCTTGCCGGCTCGCTCTGTCAGGCGCCAGGTCAGTTCGCTCGGTGCCAGATAGGCGTTGTTTTTCAGGCCTGCCGGGCGAAAGAACACCTTGATGCGCTGGCGCACGGCCAGTTGCAAGGTGTTGGCGGATTTCGCCGCTTTAGGGATCTCTTGCACATTGAGCCACACCACCGACTCGCGGTCGCTTGGCATGCCTGCGCCTTCGTAGATCACCCGCAGTATTTGCTGTTCGTCACCGCTGACGCGCACCAGTGGTGGCGTCACGGCAAAGGGGACTGCTGCGGTTTCGCTGGAGTCGGCGTCGATCCAGGACTGGATCAACACATCTTCACCGCTGTTACGCACGGTGATTCCGGCCTCCTTGTGCTGGCCGTCGAAAATCAGACGGGTGCTGCTCAAGGAAATTCCGGCCACGGCCTGATTGACCGCGAGCAGGCCAAGCAGGCCTGCACAAAAGGACAGTGAGTGACGATAAAACATGAGGGCTACCGCGCAAGTGAATGAGGATGCAGGGCCGAGCGGCCCCGCACCAGGCTTGTGTGCTCGCGCGGATTATTCGTATTGCAGCGTGAACGGCAGGGTGGCGTCGCCGCGACCGGCAACAGCCAGTTTCGGGTCTACGGTGGTTACGTAGGCTGCCGAGAATTTGAGGGTGGTGTTACTGTCCTGCAGAGTGTTTTCGATCTTTGCGGTGCTCGGCGAGCTGAGGTCGATCACGGCGCCATTGGAATCAAGCAGTGCAATGCCGATACCTTTCGCAGCCCCCAGGCCATCGATCAGGCGCAGCACTTTGGTGCCGGGTTCAAGGCCCGAACCTGCGCCTTTGGTCGGCTCGAAGATCATCGCAACCTTGGTGCCGGCGTTGCAGTTGATGTTCATGTTGAAGTTTTCGACGTTCAGTGTGCCGTTGCCTTTAGGCGCGCTGGCAGTACCCATATCTTTGATCGACACTTCGCCCATGTTGACCGCAATGGTCTTGTTTTTGCCGGCGCCCTCAACGGAGCAGGCATCGTTGTTGATGGTCCCGGTGAAGTTGATAGTGCCGCTACCGGCTTTCACCGGATCATCTGCCAGTGCGTTGCCAGTGGCGGCGATGATTGAAAGTGCGAGAAGTGCGCGAGTCAGTTTTTTCATGTTGTTTTCCAATGGTTGGACTTAAAGCGACAACACGATATAACGCGCATTTCTGATGGTACATCAGACGAATCCTAGAAGTTGCTTATGGCTCAGGCGTAGTTGTCTGTTAGTTGAATAAATTGCGCTCTATGCAGTAAGTCAATAGTTCTTGGTCGCTGCTGACTTCAAGTTTGCGCATGGCTGATATTTTTTGAGTGCTTATTGTCTTGGCACTTCTATTCAGATTCCGGGCAATCTCGCTGACGCCCATCCCCGAAACAAATAAACGCAATATTTCGTGTTCTTTGGGCGACAGTCGGGTAAAGCGCTCGTCGAGGTCGACATTGCCGGCGGCCACCGAGGTCCGCGACGGCCCGTTGCGGCGTACTGGATTGCCCCGGGCAACGGCCTTCAGCGCCGTTTCGATTTCCTTGCGCAACTGGTTTTTCTGAATGATGGCCAGTACCCCGAGTTCTTGCAGGCGCGTCAGGATCAGGGGGTTGGAAATCATCGTCAGTACCAGCACTCGTACATCGGGGAAGTGCCGCGTCAGGTATTCCACCAGTTTCAGGCCGTCGCCGTAGGTCGAGTCGCCGGGCATGTTGAAATCGGTGATGACCAGGTTCACCTGGCGGGTCTCGAGCAGGTTGATCAGTTCGCTGGAGCAAACGGCTTCGCCCACCACGCGAAAGCGCTGGTCACGCTCGACCAGCTCTCGTACCCCCACCAGGACGATGGGATGGTCATCGGCAATGACTACGTTGAGGTTTTCCATGATTGATTATTCGCAGTGAAATTATTCAAGGGTATCGAGCAGGTCTTTCAGTCGAGCCAGATTCTGGCGGACCTCCAGGTCCAGGGCACGGGTCACGCTCATACCGTTCAAGCGGCATTCCAGCTCGACAAAGGTTGTGGCAAGTGCCTCAAGCCGTACGGCCCCCAACGCACCGGCCATGCTGTGCAGCTGATGCGCCACGCGATTGGCGTCGGCGTGGTCCAGTGCCGTGAGCGTGGTCTGCATGCCCTGGCGTAGCGTCGTGACAAACAGTTCGCGCATGTCCGGTGGCAGCTCTAGAGGCGCAGCGCTGGTCGCCGGTAGGGCGATTTTGCAATGTCTTTCCAGGTGTACGCGCAAGGTGGAAAGGTTCAGCGGCTTGACCAGCCAGGCGTTCATGCCGACGCCAGCGCAGCGCTCGCCTTCTTCGGGCAAGGCGTTGGCGGTGACGCCAATGATCGGCAAGGTCTGATCCAGTTGTCGCAGTTCAGCGGCCAATTGGTAGCCGTTCATGACCGGCATGTTGACGTCGGTCAGCAGCAGATCGAAACGTCCGGGCGACCACTGCTCCAGGGCCCGCTCGCCATTGGCCGCGACCACCACCGAGCAGCCCAGCACTTCCAACTGCTCCTTGATGATCGCCGAGTTGATCACGTTGTCTTCCGCCACCAGCACTTGCAGATTCAACTGCCGGGGCCTTTCCGGTGACGAAGGAAGGCTGTCGGTGCTGGCGCCGTGCTGGGCCTGGTAAATCGCCCAGGCGATCGCGCGGACATCATGGACGTCGACTTCCAGGTCGCTCCCGCGTAACTGCGAAGGGTTGGGGCCATCGGCCCTGGCGACGACCTTCGGACCGGGCCAGGCCGCTGTATTGGCCGGCGAGCAAAGCTCTACCAGCAGTGCCGATGACACCGGTGTACTGGCCGTCAGTGGGCGGCAGTCGAGGCCAAAACGCTTGAGCCAGGCCATCAGGTGTTGTGCTTGCTCAGTGATTTGCCCGCGCACATAGACAGTGGCGCTGCCGGGGCTGAACACAGGGCAATCGGCCAGGTCGCCGGGGGCGTGTTCCAGTGCGAGTTGAAGGATGAAGCTGCTGCCGAGTCCGGGCTCGCTGACCACGTTCAACTGACCCGCCATCAACTCGCAGAGCCATTTGCAAATGGCCAGTCCCAATCCGGCACCGACTTGCTCGGTGGCATCATTGGCCTGATAGAAAGGTTCGAACAGTTGCTGTTGTTGCGCTAGGGCAATCCCCCTTCCCGAATCGCTGACCTGCCACTGGACATGGGCGCGATTGTTGTCGCTTGCCAGTAATTGAGCCCGCAATACGATGCGACCGTTATCGGTGAACTTGATGGCGTTGCTGAGCAGGTTGTTGAGGATCTGGCGAATCCGTATCGGATCACCGCGCAACCGGTCCGGCAGCGCCGTGTCGATGCAGGCATAGAGCTGCAGGCCCTTGGACCGGGCGAAGGCACTATAGGTGCGCACGGTGTCTTCGGTCAGTTCCAGCGGACAGAAATCCTGAAGTTCGAGGGTCATCTGCCCGGCTTCGATTTTCGATACATCCAGCACATCGCTGATCAGTTGGAACAACGTAGCGCAGGAGCGCTGGATGGTGTGCAGGTAATCCTGCTGGCGCGGGGCGAGCGAGGTTAGGCCGAGCAGCTCCAGAGTTCCCAGGACGCCGTAAAGGGGCGTACGGATCTCGTGGCTCATGGTGGCGAGGGAACGGCTCTTGGCCCGGTTTGCCGAGTCGGCGGCCTGGCGCGCCTCTTCCAGCGTCGCCGCATCTTCCACATGTCGGGTCACGTCATGCAACGCACATAACCAGGCGTCCTGGCCCTGATAGCGGGTGGGCACAAAGGCGACGTGCAGGTGGCGCCCATTGATTTCAAGTTCGGCATGACCGGAGCCCGTAAGGGGCGTGAGCAAACGTATCAACTGGCCGTTATCGTGCCATTGCTGGGCGCGCTGGTTTTCCAGCAGTACGTGATGATCGCTGCGGCGAATCACGCTCAGGCCGGTCGGCGCCGTATCGATCACCGTGCGGCTGAACGCCTCGCTTTCGGCGATGCTGGCATGGGCGCTTTGCGCGGGCAGGATGACCCGGGCCTGGTACCAGCGATTGACCGCCCGACTGCAACCAAGCAGCCCCAGCACCAGGGCGACCAGGCACAGCAATGGCCACAGCGCGTAATCGAGGAAGCTGCGCAGGCTGATGACGTAGATCGCTGTCCAGTGTTGCTCCCCGGGGCTGCTCAGTTTGAACACCAGGCCGTCGCGGTTGAAATTCACCCCTTCATCCAGCACCTGGCCGGGTTTCAGAGCACCGGTCAATACCACGCCACGGGGGGTGATCAAGGTGAAGTCATCGTAGATCGACCACCGCATCAACCGCTCGATGTTGTTGACCTGGGACAGGTTCATCAACGAGCCCAGCACCACCCAGGTATCGGCGCCCTCGACGCTCAATGCGGTTTTCGCCAGGTTGATACTCACGTAGGCCAGCAGGGTGGGTGCGCTCTTGTCGTCCTTGGAAGAGACATAGGGTTCCCAGCGCACCTGGAGATCTGGCGATGGCGAGTCCTGCCCGCGCAGGCGCTTGTTCAAACGGGTCATCGCGTCGATCAGGTCGCTCATCTGCATCGGTAGCTGCCCGGTACCGCGCAATCGCCCGGCGGAGGGTACGGCCAGGTCAAAATTGTCGGGGCCATTGATCAGGACGACTTGGGGCGACTGATAGTGCGAGGCCGACCAGAACGCGCTGTAATAGGCCGCCAAATGCGTGCCCAGCGCGAAGATTTTCGGGTATTGGCTGGGGGCAATCCTGTCCGTATTGATCTTCAAGCCATAGGGCAGCGAAAACGGCAGGCCACGGCCCTCGTAAATGTTCGGCCCTTCCTCGGGCAGGGGTTTTTCTGAGTAGGGTGGCAACATGGCATTGGGCAGCCGTTCGCCCTTGGCGCTTTCTCGGGCGATATCCTGCAGGAACACTTCCTGTTCGTGGACATTTTCCATCAGCCGCGCGAAGTGAAACTGCAAGGTTTCGCGCCGCTCCTCGATCATGCGCGTCACCCCCACATAGCTGATGCCCAGCAACAGCAACACCAGGGCGCCGAGCACGAGCAGGCTCTTGTTCAGGCGCGAGGAACTGCTGGCACGTTTCTCCAGAAAGGCATTGGGAGGTGGCATTAGAGGACCTGGGCAGCAGTGATGAAAGAGCCGTTGGACACACAGACCTCGATGGCAAGTCACGGGCGTCAACACCCGCTTGCGAATCCGTAAGCGTTTGCCGGCCCGCCATGGGACAGCAACTGCCGGAATTGATTCGAATACAGGGCGTGGAAGATCAGGAAACCCTGAATCTGAGTGCAGTCGATTTTACTCAACAGATCAAGTTCTTGCCCGGTCTCCAAGCTTCCCTGCACCACCGTCAGACCCAACGAGTGACCGAGCCGGGCAATGCAGGTCGGCGCCTGCGCCAGTTCCTCGTTGTGCTGCAGTCATGCACCTGTATGCGGTTCATCTTCAATTCGCTGACGGGTGGCATACCGGGTGCAGGTGCGAGCCGTAGCCCTGGTCCAAGGCATCGTGAAATAGGCCAGCTGCGTTGATTTACAGGCAGCAGGCAGAGGTATGGAAACTACCGATCGCCAGCAGCTTGGCGATGCCGCTCGGCTGTTCAACATAAAAACCCAGTCCGTTGGTCAACTAATTACAAAGCAACCTAACTATTGCGTTGACATTCGCTGCCTAGGCAGTAACATCTCGACATACATTCACTGCCTAGGCAGTTATTAGGTGCGCACATGAAGCATTTCACCCCGGACGAATTCAAAACCTGCCACCTCGGCCTGTTGCTGGGCCGCGCCGCATTGCTCAAGGACCGGATCATCGACACCCACATGGAACCCCATGGCATCACCGCCGCGCAGTTCAAAGTGTTGATCATCATGGCCCAGTTCGGCGTCGATACCCCGGCCGAGCTGTGCCGGCACCTGTCGCTGGACAGCGGTTCGATGACTCGCATGCTCGATCGTCTGGAGCAGAAAGGTTTCCTGGCTCGCCAACGCAGCGAGGGTGATCGCCGCCAAGTGCGACTGACCCTGACCGAACAGGGCCAGCAACTGACCGATCGGCTGCCGCAGATCGGCGTCGATGCGATGAATGAACTGGCTGGCGCGATCTCCCCGGACGAGTTGAAGACCCTGGAATACATCCTCAAGAAAATCCTGCTGGCCGCCGGTGACCCGATCACCATCCAGCGCTTAGGTGAACACAATGAGCAGTAAAACCCTGCGCAGCAGCCTGACGCTGGTGCTGTCGGCGATGATCCTCGCCGGATGCGCCAATTACAGCGGCCTCGATACCCAAGGCAAAAATCTCGACGCGAAAAGCCTGAAGGCCGGCCAATCCCTCAACGGTGTGACCCTGTCGCCCGCGGCATGGCCGAAAAGCGACTGGTGGACCAGCCTCGGCGATCCACAGCTCGATGCTCTGATCCGCGAAGCGCTGCGCGACAGCCCGGACATGCAGATCGCCGCGGCCCGCGCCCATCAGGCCAGCGCCGCCGCATATGCCGCCGATGCCGAACGCTATCCGACCCTCGATGCCAGCGCCGGCATCAGCCGTTCGCGCCTGGCCAAGGATCAGGATCCGCTGGGGCAGGGCGATGCCTACGCCACCGTGCGTAACATCAGCGCCGGCTTCAATTACAACTTCGACCTGTGGGGCGGCCAGCGTGATGCCTGGGAAGCCGCACTCGGTCAGGCCCGTGCTGCCGAAGTCGACCGTCAGGCCGCGCAATTGACCCTCGCCGCCGATGTGGCCCGGGCCTACAGCGATCTGGGGCAGGCGCACATCGTCTATGACCTGGCCAGCGACGACCTCAAGCGCACCAGACAGATGCTCGATCTGAGCCAGCGTCGCTTGAGCGCCGGGATCGACAGCCAGTACCAGTTCCAGCAAACCCAGAGTCTGGAAGCCAGTTCCGAGGCCAGCCTGATCGACGCCGAAAAACGTCTGAGCAGTGCGAAAATCGCCCTGGCCGTGCTGCTCGGCAAAGGCCCGGATCGCGGTAGTGAAATCGCCCGGCCCAAAGTATTGCAAGCCAGCGCCGTGGCAGTGCCCTCGGTTCTTCCGGCAGAGCTGCTTGGCCGTCGCCCGGACCTGGTCGCCGCCCGCTGGCGTGTAGAGGCGGCGAGCAAAGATATCGATTCGGCGAAAACCCGCTTCTATCCCAACCTGAACCTTACGGCGTCCGCCGGTGCCGAATCCTTGCTGGGTGACGCAATGTTCGGCTCGGCCAGTCGCTTCTTCAGCATCGCTCCGACCATTTCGCTGCCGATCTTCGATGGCGGGCGCCTGCGCGCCAACCTCGATTCGCGTGACGCCGATTACGATCTGGCGGTGGCGCAGTACAACAAAAGCCTGGTGAAAGCGCTGAGTGATGTCAGCGACACGATCAACCAGTTGCGTGACATCGGCCGGCAAATCGGCGCGCAACAGCACGCCACCGACATTGCTCAGGATTCCTATAACACCGTGGTCCAGCGTTACGGTTCCGGCATCGGTAACTACCTGGACGTGCTCAGCATCGAGCAGCAACTGCTGCAGGCCCAACGTCAGTTGGCCAACCTCAATGCCGAGCAGATCGATCTGTCGATTCAACTGATGCAAGCGCTGGGCGGGGGCTTTCAGGGCGAGACCCTGAGCGCAGCCAATGCCATCCCAGCCACGCCGCACAACTAATTCAGGTATTTGTCATGGCCACTGCCGAAAACACCCAAACTCAAGATAACTCGCAAGACACCGGCAATCCGCGCAAGCGCAAAGTGATGTTGCTGGTGCTGGCCATTGTTGTGGCCCTCACCGGAGCCGGCGTCTGGGCTTATTACGAATTCATCGGGCGCTGGAATGAGAGCACCGATGACGCCTACGTCAACGGCAACGTCGTTGAAATCACTCCGCTGGTGACCGGTACCGTGGTCAGCATCGGCGCCGACGATGGTGACCTGGTCCATGAAGGTCAGGTGCTGATCAACTTCGACCCCAACGATGCCGAAGTCGGCCTGCAAAGTGCCCAGGCGAAACTAGCGCGTACCGTGCGTCAGGTTCGCGGCCTGTACAGCAACGTCGATGGCATGAAAGCCCAGGTCAACGCGCAACAGGCCGAAGTGCAGAAGGCTCAGGACAACTTCAACCGTCGGAAAAACCTCGCCGCTGGCGGCGCGATTTCCCAGGAAGAACTGTCCCACGCCCGCGACGACCTGACCTCGGCGCAAAACGCCCTGGCCAACGCCAAGCAGCAGTTGAAAACCACCAGTGCGCTGGTCGATGACACCGTGGTCTCGTCGCACCCGGACGTGATGTCGGCGGCTGCGGATCTGCGCCAGGCCTACCTGACCAATGCGCGCAGCACCCTGATCGCGCCGGTCACCGGTTACGTTGCCAAACGCACCGTGCAGCTGGGCCAGCGAGTGCAACCGGGTACGGCGTTGATGGCGGTGATTCCGCTGGATCAACTGTGGATCGATGCCAACTTCAAGGAAACCCAACTGCGTGACATGCGCATCGGCCAGCCCGTGGACATCGAGGCCGACATCTACGGCAGCAGCGTGAAATACAGTGGCACCGTCGACAGCCTAGGCGCCGGCACCGGCAGTGCGTTTGCTCTGTTGCCCGCGCAGAACGCCACCGGCAACTGGATCAAGATCGTGCAGCGTGTGCCGGTGCGGATTCACATCAACGCCGAAGAGTTGGCCAAGCACCCATTGCGGGTTGGGCTGTCGACCAATGTTGAAGTGAACCTGCATGACCAGAGCGGCCCGGTACTGGCGCAGCAACCGCAGCAAAAGGCCTCGTTCAGCACCAACGTCTACGACCGGCAACTGGCCGAAGCCGACGCGATGATCGCTCAGCTGATCCATGACAACAGCGCTGTGGTCAGCAAAACCGCGCAACGCTGATTCGCCACTGACCCTGTGGGTGCGAGCACGCTCGCCCCGCAGGGGCGCAGCGCCACCCCGGTTCCAAAGGATTCGCGATGAGCAATAACGCTTCTTTCACGCCGCCCAGCCTGTTGCTCAGCACCATCGGCCTGTCGCTGGCGACCTTCATGCAGGTGCTCGACACCACCATCGCCAACGTGGCGTTGCCGACGATTTCCGGCAACCTTGGTGTGAGTTCGGAGCAGGGCACCTGGGTGATCACCTCGTTCGCCGTGAGCAATGCGATTGCGTTGCCGCTGACCGGCTGGCTCAGCCGGCGCTTTGGCGAGGTGAAACTGTTTCTCTGGGCGACGATGCTGTTTGTGCTGGCCTCGTTTCTCTGCGGCATCTCGACTTCGATGCCTGAGTTGATCGCCTTTCGTGTGCTGCAAGGCCTGGTGGCCGGGCCGTTGTACCCGATGACGCAAACCCTGTTGATCGCCGTTTATCCACCCGCCAGGCGCGGCATGGCCCTGGCGTTGCTGGCAATGGTCACGGTGGTGGCGCCGATTGCTGGCCCCATTCTCGGTGGCTGGATCACCGACAGTTACAGCTGGCCGTGGATTTTCTTCATCAACGTTCCGATCGGCATTTTTGCGGTGATGGTGGTGCGTTCGCAGCTGGCCAAGCGCCCGGTGGTCACCAGCCGCCAGCCGATGGACTACGTCGGGCTGATTTCGCTGGTCATTGGCGTCGGCGCGTTGCAGGTGATCCTCGACAAGGGCAATGACCTGGACTGGTTCGAGTCGAACTTCATCATCATCGGTGCGGCGATTTCGGTGATCGCGCTGGCGGTGTTCATCATCTGGGAAATGACCGATCAGCATCCGGTGGTCAACCTGCGCCTGTTCGCGCACCGCAACTTCCGCATTGGCACGATAGTGCTGGTGCTGGGCTACGCCGGGTTCTTCGGTATTAACCTGATCCTGCCGCAATGGTTGCAGACCCAGATGGGTTACACCGCGACATGGGCGGGGCTGGCGGTGGCACCTATCGGTATCCTTCCAGTGCTGTTGTCACCCTTTGTCGGCAAGTACGCGAACAAGTTCGACCTGCGCCTGCTGGCCGGGCTGGCGTTCCTGGCCATTGGCCTGAGCTGCTTCATGCGTGCCGGTTTCACCAATGAAGTGGACTTCCAGCACATCGCTCTGGTGCAACTGTTCATGGGCATCGGCGTGGCACTGTTCTTCATGCCGACCCTGAGCATCCTGATGTCGGACCTGCCACCGCACCAGATCGCTGACGGCGCTGGCCTGGCGACCTTCCTGCGGACTCTGGGGGGGAGTTTTGCGGCGTCGCTGACCACCTGGATCTGGATTCGCCGGGCAGACCAGCATCACGCTTACATGAGCGAAAGCATGAGCATCTTCGATTCGGTCACTCGGGATGCACTGAACAATCTTGGAGGCGCGAGCACCAAGGCTTACGCGCAGCTGGATCAAGTCCTGACCAGCCAGGCATACATGCTCTCGACCGTGGACTACTTCACCTTGCTGGGCTGGGGCTTCATGGGCCTGATTCTGCTGGTCTGGCTGGCCAAGCCGCCATTTGCTGCCAAGGCCGGCCCGGCCGCGGCGGGGCATTGATGCCCTTCGTCGCAGGCGCTGGCGTCCGAAAGGGCCATGCAAGGCTTGCTGCCCCCTTCGCCGGCAAGCCGGCTCCTACGGTAGGGCATCTGTTGTAGGAACGGGCTTGCCAGGGAAGGCGTTCAACAGCGCCATGCAAGGCTTGCTGGCCTCTTCGCCGGCAAGCCGGTTCTACGGTAGCGAGGGCGTCGGTTCAGGGGGAACCGGGCAGCGCCAGTTGCGTCGGTACGAAATCGAACGCCGCCAGTTGGAAACCCTGTTCATCCACCTGCAGCGCCCAGCCCTGACGGTCCCAATCCCCCAGCACAATGCGCTTGGCGGCTTGCTCGCCGATCTGCAGCTTGTGGATCGCCGGGCGATGGGTGTGGCCGTGAACCAGGGTGCGCACCCCGTGTTCCTGCATGACCTGCGGTACCTGGTCCGGGGTCACGTCGACAATGTCGTTGGCCTTCATGCGGGTCTGGGCCCGGCTTTCGTTGCGCAGCTTGCGTGCCAGCTTGCGCCGGGTGCCCAGGGGCAGATGGCGCAGAATCCACAGGCTCAGCGGGTTGCGCAGGTAGCGGCGCATACGCATGTAGGCTTCGTCACGGGTGCACAGGCTGTCACCGTGCATCAGCAATACCGGCTCGCCGTAGAAGTCGACGACGCTGGGATCCTTGAGCAGGGTGGCGCCCGCCGCCTTGCAGAAGGCCTTGCCGAGCATGAAGTCGCGATTGCCATGCATCAGGAAAATCTGCGTGCCGCTGTCGCTGAGCTCGCGTAATGCCTGGCAAATGGAAAGTTGGTAGGGGGTCATGGCATCGTCGCCGATCCATACCTCGAAAAAGTCCCCGAGGATGTACAGCGCCTCGGCGGCGCGGGCGCGCCCACCGAGTAATTCCAGAAACGCCCGGGTGATGTCCGGGCGCTCCTCTTCCAGATGCAGATCTGAAATCAGCAGTATCACTCAATGATCTCGGCTTTCTCGATGATCACGTCGTCTGCGGGTACGTCCTGGTGGCCGGATTTCATGGTGGTGGCCACGCCCTTGATCTTGTCGACCACCTCGGTGCCGGCGATCACTTTGCCGAATACGGCGTAGCCCCAGCCTTGAACGGTCTTGCCACTGTGGTTGAGGAAGCTGTTGTCGGCAACGTTGATGAAGAACTGCGCGGACGCCGAATGCGGCTCCATGGTGCGGGCCATGGCGACGGTGTACTTGTCGTTGGAAAGGCCGTTGTCAGCTTCGTTCTGGATGCTTGGGCGCTTGTCTTTCTTTTCTTTCATGCCAGGTTCGAAGCCGCCGCCCTGGATCATGAAGTTACCGATGACGCGGTGAAAAACGGTGTTTTCATAGTGACCGGCTTTCACGTATTCGACGAAGTTGGCCACGGTCAACGGGGCTTTCTCGGCGTTCAGTTCCAGCACGATCTCGCCGTGGTTGGTGGTCAGTTTGACTTGGGTCATGGTCGGTACTCTTTATAAGGAAAAGCGTTTTCAAGAAAATCCTGGGTGGCGGTGCACGCATGCGGTCCGCACCGATTTGGCCATCCTGCGGCCAAGGAGCGCAGTTTAGCGTGACAACCGCGAAATTCGAGGCTGTTTTTTCACTGCCGGGCCATTAATCGCCGCAGTTTTAAAGCTGCGCTCTGTCAGGCACTTGACAGCATCGGCTATGATACCCGTTTTGATTTATCAGGCCGCGTCCGGCCGCGCACTTGTACGTTCAAGGATCCTATGAGCAAGCCCACTGTCGACCCTACCTCGAATTCCAAGACTGGACCGGCCGTGCCGGTCAACTTCCTGCGCCCGATCATCCAGGCGGACCTGGACTCGGGTAAGCACACACAGATCGTGACCCGCTTCCCTCCGGAGCCCAACGGATACCTGCATATCGGTCACGCCAAGTCGATCTGTGTGAACTTCGGTCTGGCCCAGGAGTTTGGCGGCGTCACGCACCTGCGTTTCGACGACACCAACCCGGCCAAGGAAGACCAGGAATACATCGACGCCATCGAGAGCGACGTCAAGTGGCTGGGTTTTCAGTGGTCCGGCGAAGTGCGTTACGCCTCGCAGTATTTCGACCAGTTGCATGACTGGGCGGTGGAGCTGATCAAGGCGGGCAAGGCCTATGTCTGCGACCTGACCCCTGAACAGGCCAAGGAATACCGCGGCAGCCTGACCGAGCCTGGCAAGAACAGCCCGTTCCGCGAGCGTTCGGTGGAAGAGAACCTGGACTGGTTCGCCCGCATGCGCGCCGGTGAGTTCCCGGACGGCGCCCGCGTGCTGCGGGCCAAGATCGACATGGCCTCGCCGAACATGAACCTGCGCGACCCGATCATGTATCGCATTCGCCACGCTCATCACCACCAGACCGGTGACAAGTGGTGCATCTATCCCAACTACGACTTCACCCACGGCCAGTCGGATGCCATCGAAGGCATCACCCACTCGATCTGCACCCTGGAGTTCGAAAGTCATCGTCCGCTGTACGAGTGGTTCCTCGAGCACCTGCCGGTGCCGGCGCACCCGCGTCAGTACGAGTTCAGCCGCCTGAACCTGAACTACACCATCACCAGCAAGCGCAAGCTCAAGCAACTGGTGGACGAGCAGCACGTCAATGGCTGGGACGACCCGCGCATGTCGACCCTGTCGGGCTTCCGTCGTCGTGGCTACACGCCGGCGTCGATCCGCAACTTCTGCGAGATGGTCGGCACCAACCGCTCCGACGGCGTGGTCGACTACGGCATGCTGGAATTCAGCATCCGCCAGGACCTCGACGCGAATGCCCCGCGTGCCATGTGCGTGCTGCGTCCGTTGAAAGTCGTGATCACCAACTACCCGCAAGGCCAGGTCGAGAACCTCGAACTGCCGCGCCACCCTCAGAAAGAAGAGCTGGGCGTGCGCCAGCTGCCGTTCGCCCGTGAAATCTACATCGACCGTGACGACTTCATGGAAGAGCCGCCCAAAGGCTACAAGCGCCTGGAGCCCAACGGCGAAGTGCGCCTGCGTGGCAGCTACGTGATCCGTGCCGATGAAGCGATCAAGGACGCGGAGGGCAATATCGTCGAGCTGCGCTGCTCCTACGATCCGGACACCCTGGGCAAGAACCCTGAAGGCCGCAAGGTCAAGGGCGTGATCCACTGGGTGCCGGCTGCCGCCAGCGTCGAGTGCGAAGTGCGCCTGTACGATCGTCTGTTCCGTTCTCCGAACCCGGAGAAGGCCGAGGACAGCGCGAGTTTCCTGGACAACATCAACCCTGACTCCCTGCAAGTGCTCACTGGTTGTCGTGCCGAACCCTCGCTGGGCAACGCACAGCCGGAAGACCGTTTCCAGTTCGAGCGCGAAGGCTACTTCTGCGCGGATATCAAGGACTCGAAACCAGGCGCTCCGGTATTCAACCGTACTGTGACCCTGCGCGACTCCTGGGGTCAGTGATTCAGTCAAGGAACTAACGTGCTAACGATCTACAACACGCTCACCAAGAGCAAAGAAGTCTTCAAGCCGCTGGATGGCAACAAGGTGCGCATGTACGTGTGCGGCATGACCGTGTACGACTACTGCCACTTGGGGCACGGCCGCAGCATGGTGGCCTTCGACCTGATTACCCGCTGGCTGCGTTTCAGCGGCTATGACTTGACCTATGTGCGCAACATCACCGATATCGACGACAAGATCATCAATCGCGCCAATGAGAACGGTGAGTCTTTCGAGGCCCTGACCGAGCGCATGATCGCGGCGATGCACGAGGACGAGGCGCGGCTGAATATCCGCAAGCCGGACATGGAACCGCGCGCCACCGACCATATCCCCGGCATGCACGCGATGATCCAGACCCTGATCGACAAGGGCTACGCCTACGCCCCGGGCAATGGCGACGTGTACTACCGCGTCGGCAAGTTCATGGGCTACGGCAAGCTGTCGCGCAAGAAGATCGAAGACCTGCGCATCGGCGCACGGATCGAAGTCGACGAGTCGAAACAGGACCCGCTGGACTTCGTCCTGTGGAAAGCCGCCAAGCCGGGCGAGCCGAGCTGGCCATCGCCTTGGGGTGACGGTCGTCCGGGCTGGCACATCGAGTGCTCGGTGATGTCCACCTGCTGCCTGGGCGAGACCTTCGACATTCATGGCGGCGGCAGCGACCTGGAGTTCCCGCACCACGAGAACGAGATCGCCCAGAGCGAGGCGGCTACCGGCAAGACCTACGCCAACGCCTGGATGCACTGCGGCATGATCCGCATCAATGGCGAGAAGATGTCCAAGTCCTTGAACAACTTCTTCACCATTCGCGACGTGCTCGACAAGTACCATCCGGAAGTGGTGCGTTACCTGCTGGTGGCCAGCCACTACCGCAGCGCCATCAACTACTCGGAAGACAACCTCAAGGACGCCAAGGGCGCCCTGGAGCGTTTCTACCATGCGCTCAAGGGCCTGCCGAAAGTGGCGCCGGCCGGTGGCGAAGCCTTTGTCGAGCGTTTCACCCAGGTGATGAACGACGACTTCGGTACTCCGGAAGCCTGCGCCGTGCTGTTCGAGATGGTGCGCGAGATCAACCGCCTGCGTGAGAGCGATATCGATGCGGCGGCGGGCCTGGCAGCTCGTCTGAAAGAGCTGGCCAGCGTGCTGGGCGTGCTGCAACTGGAGGCCGACGACTTCCTGCAGGCCGGTGCCGAAGGTCGGGTTGATGCGGCAGAGGTCGAGGCGCTGATCCAGGCCCGCCTGGCGGCCCGTGCCAACAAGGATTGGGCCGAGTCCGATCGGATCCGCGACCAGATCACCGCCATGGGCGTGATCCTGGAAGACGGCAAGGGCGGTACGACCTGGCGCCTGGCTGACTGAGCCTGCGTTCGCTGCAACAAGAAACCCGCCTGGCGCGGGTTTTTTGTTGCCCTTCGAACAGTGCCGGATCAGGCCAGCGAGGCGAGGCGCTCCACTGTATCGGGGTAGCGCTCCACCAGGCGTATCAAGGTCGTGGCCTGGGCGTTGGGTGTGGCGCGGCCCTGTTCCCAGTTCTCCAGGGTGCGGGTGTTGGTGCGCAGGTACATGGCGAACACCGAGCGCGAGAGGTTGAGTTGCTGGCGGATGTTCATCACCTCGGCGGCGGTGATGGGGGGCAGCTTGTCGAGTTTCACTTTATGGCTGCGCAGGGTGATCTTGCCCTGGCGTTCCTGGGTGAGGGCGTCGATGCCTTCTATCAGTTCGGAAAAGATGTCACGTTTGGTCATGTCTTCTGGCCTCGATTTCACGTTCCAGCAGTTGTTTGAGCTGTTGTCGCTGCTGCGGTAGCAGGTCGTCCATCTGCTCCTTGTCGAACAGGGTGAAGAGCCAGAACTGCGCCCCTCCGGACCACCAGTAATAAATCACCCTCAACCCGCCACGCGTGCCCTTGTGGCGTCGCTCATCGACGAAACGCATCTTGCGCAAGCCGCCAGTGCCCTGAATCAGAACACCCGCGTGCGGGTGGCGCAGCAACTCGATCTGCAGTTCGCAGAACAATTCGTCGTCAAGGAAGTCCCTTCGGTATCGTGCAAATGCCGGCAGTTCAATAAACAGAGCATTCATTCCATACGCTTCCTGCGTATAGACTGGGTGACGCTACAGCTTTGGTCAAGGTCCGCTGAGCGCCGCG
This sequence comes from Pseudomonas sp. MWU349, assembly GCF_017947325.1. Lineage (NCBI taxonomy): Bacteria > Pseudomonadati > Pseudomonadota > Gammaproteobacteria > Pseudomonadales > Pseudomonadaceae > Pseudomonas > Pseudomonas sp. MWU349. The sequence continues at coordinate 279,786 of NZ_JAFEVP010000001.1, forward strand.
TTTGGTCTGGCAACAGTTTATGCCCGTGGCGTCGGGCTGAATGTCGGAGCGGGTCGACGTGACAGGAAGGGCGATTCCGAGTTTCGCCGGGAAGAGGGGAGGGCAGGGCCCTGAAATGCAAAACGGCACCCGAAGGTGCCGTCCTGTGTATTGCGCTGAAGCTTAAGCGATCAACCGGCCAGGCCCGAGTGCTGGACCAGGGTCAGCAGCGGCTGTGGGTATACGCCGAGGAAGAACGCCAGGACCGCGATGGCCAGCAGCATGACGCCACCGGCTTTCTGTTCCCAGTGCAGTTGGGCATCGACGCGACGCAGGTTAGGTTCGATCAGGTACAGGGTGACCATCACCCGCAGGTAGTAGAAGACGCCGATGGCGCTACCCATGACCAGGGAACCGACCAGCCACCATTGGTGCGCTTCGACACCGGTAGCGATGATGTAGAACTTGCCGATGAAGCCGGCGGTCAGCGGGATACCGGCCAGGGACAGCATCATCACGGTGAGCACGGCGGTCAGGTACGGACGGCGCCAGAACAGGCCGCGGTACTCGTACAGAGCGTCAGCGTCACGGCCCTTGTACGGCGAGGACATCAGGGTGATCACGCCGAAGGCGCCGAGGCTGGTGATCACGTAGGTGACCAGGTACACGCCGATGGCTTCCATGGCCAGGCCCTTGCTCGCCACCAGGGCGATCAGCAGGTAGCCAAAGTGGGCGATGGAGGAGTAACCCAGCAGACGCTTGAGGTTGCTCTGGGTCAGCGCCAACAGGTTGCCCACGAGGATCGAGGCAATGGCGATCACGGTCAGCACGTTGCTCAGGACGCCGCTGCTGGCCACTGGCGACAGCTGGAACAGACGCACCAGCACCGCGAATACCGCCACCTTGCTGGCGGTGGCCAGGAAGGCGGCCACCGGGGCCGGGGCGCCTTCGTAGACGTCCGGGGTCCACAGGTGGAACGGCACCAGCGACAGCTTGAAGGCCAGGCCGATCAGCATCAGGCCCAGGCCCAGTTGGGCCAGCGGGCTTGGCAGGCCGGTGGCGGCCAGGGCATGACCGATACCGCTGAAGCTCAGGCTGCCGGCTTCTGCGTAGAGCAGGGCCATGCCGAACAACAGGAAGCCCGAACCGGCTGCCGACAGCACCATGTACTTGATGCCGGCTTCCAGGGAGCGCTTGTTGAAGAAGGCATAGGCCACCAGGCCGTAGACCGGTACCGAGAGCAGTTCCAGGCCGATGAACAGGCCGGCCAGGTTCTGCGCGCTGACCAGTACCAGGCCACCAGCGGCGGCCAGCAGGATCAGCAGGTACAGCTCTTCACGGTTGCCCGGGTAACCGCTGCTGCCATCGCCCAGGTAGGCGTGGGCCAGGGTGACGCAGGCCAGGGTGGCCACCAGGATCAGGGCCATGTACAGGCAGGCGAACTGGTCGATCTGCAACAGCGGGGTGACCGCCAGCGGTGCCACTTTCAGCACCGGGAAGATCGACAGCAATGCCAGGTTCAGACCGGCCACCGATAGCAGGAAGGTCTGGGCGTGGTTGCGCCGCCAGGCGATCGCCAGCATCACCACCACAAGGGTGGCGCTGGTGATCAGCAGCGGCGCCAGGGCTATAAAGTGTTGAATCGTAAAGTCCATAGCGCTCTTACCGGGCCGAAGCGAGTTGAGTGAAGGCGGTGCTGAGCCATTGCTGCACGCCATGCATGGTGGCGGCAGAGGTATCGAGGAACGGTTGCGGGTACACGCCGATGTAGATCAGCAGGACCGCCAGCCCCAGCACCATGATCAGTTCGCGAGCATCCATGCCGTGCAGCACCGCGTCCGACTTGGACGGGCCGAAGTAGGCACGGTGGATCATGATCAGCGAGTAGACCGAACCGAACACCAGGCCCGAAGTCGCGATCGCGGTGATCCATGGAGCGCTGACGAAGGTACCGATCAGGATCAGGAACTCGCCGACGAAGTTGCCGGTGCCCGGCAGGCCCAGGGAAGCGGCTGCGAAGAACAGGCTGATGGCCGGCAGGTAGGCGATACGCGACCACAGGCCGCCCATTTCACGCATGTCGCGGGTATGGGTGCGCTCGTACAGCTGGCCGCTGAGGATAAACAGCGCGGCTGCCGAAACACCGTGGGCCAGCATCTGGATCACCGCGCCCTGCAGAGCCTGCTGGCTGCCGGAGTAGATACCGATCAGCACGAAGCCCATGTGGGAAACGCTGGAGAAGGCGATCAGACGCTTGATGTCGGTCTGGGCGAAGGCCAGGAAGGCACCGTAGAAGATCCCGATCAGACCCAGGGTCATGGCGATCGGGGCGAACTCTACCGAGGCATTGGGGAACAGTGGCAGGGCGAAACGCAGCAGGCCGTAGGCCGCAGTCTTCAGCAGGATACCGGCCAGGTCCACGGAACCGGCGGTCGGTGCCTGGGCGTGAGCGTCAGGCAGCCAGGAGTGGAACGGCACCACGGGCAGCTTCACCGCGAAGGCGATGAAGAAGCCGAGCATCAGGATGTACTCGGTGGCGGTGGACATCTTGGTCTTCAGCAACTGGGCGTAATCGAAGGTGATGACCCCGGTGTTGTTGAAGTTGACCAGCACCAGGCCCAGGATCGCCACCAGCATGATCAGGCCGGAAGCCTGAGTGAAGATGAAGAACTTGGTCGCTGCGTAGATCCGGGTTTTCTTGCCGTCTGCCGAGCTGTGACCCCAGAGCGCGATGAGGAAGTACATCGGCACCAGCATCATTTCCCAGAAGAAGAAGAACATGAACAGGTCCAGCGCCAGGAACACGCCGACCACACCGCCCAGGATCCACATCAGGTTCAGGTGGAAGAAGCCCACGTGGCGCTGGATCTCTTTCCAGGAGCAGAGTACCGAGAGGATACCCAGCAGGCCGGTCAGCAGCACCATCAACAGCGACAGGCCGTCGAGGGCCAGGTGCACGTTGATGCCGAAGCGCTCGATCCACTGGTGCTTGAACTCGATGGCCCAAGTCGGATCGACGCCAGGCGCCGGAGCATATGAATAGTTACCGTGGGCCCACAGCCAGAGGCCGAGGGCGAGTTCCAGGGTCATGGTCAACAGCGCAATCCAGCGGGGGAGGGTGGCGCCGAAGCGCTCACCCAGCCAGCACAGCAGGCCGCCGATGAAGGGGATCAGGATTAGCCAAGGCAGAATCATGACGGGCTCAATTCCTTTCGCAAGTTCGCAAGGTTCATATCAGACCGCTACCAGCACAATGGCGCCGATGACCAGCACGGCACCGGCTGCCATCGAGGCGGCGTACCAACGCAGTTGACCGGTCTCGGTACGGCTCAGGGAGGTGTGACCTCCTTTGGCCATACGCGGGATCAAACCGATGGTCTGATCGAGCGGGTCCTTGCGCAGTACATGGCTGATGGCCAGGTATGGCTTGACGAACAGTTTGTCGTAGATCCAGTCGAAGCCCCAGGCGGCGAACCACCAGGCCGAGAGCAGACGCCCGATGCCGCTGTTGGCGATGGCGGTCACAACGCGACGCTTGCCAAGGAACAACAGGGCGGCCAGCAGGATACCGGCCAGGGCGATGGCACCCGAGGCGATTTCCAGGCTGTGCTTGGCTTCGCCACCGGCATGGCCGACGCTTTGCGGCAGCACGCCATGCAGGGGCGGGGTGATCATCGCGCCGATCGCAGTGGACAGCACGATCAGTACCACCAGCGGCAGCCAGTGGGAGATCCCGTGGCCGGCGTGGGCTTCGGTCTTGGCTTCACCGTGGAAGGTGATGAAGATCAGGCGGAAGGTGTACAGCGAGGTCATGAACGCACCCACTAGGCCGGCGTACAGCAGGCCATGGTTGCCGCTGGCGAAGGCTTCCCAGAGGATCTCGTCCTTGGAGTAGAAGCCTGCGGTCACCAGAGGCAGGGCCGCCAGGGCCGCGCCGCCGACGATGAAGCTGGCGTAGGCCAGAGGCAGTTTCTTCCACAGGCCGCCCATCTTGAAGATGTTCTGCTCGTGGTGGCAGGCAACGATCACCGCACCGGAAGCCAGGAACAGCAGGGCCTTGAAGAAGGCGTGGGTCATCAGGTGGAAGATCGCGCCGTCCCAGGCGCCAACGCCCAGGGCCAGGAACATGTAGCCGATCTGGCTCATGGTGGAGTAGGCGAGGATCCGCTTGATGTCGGTCTGTACCAGTGCAGCGAAACCGGCCAGTACCAGGGTCACGCCGCCGACCAGGCCCACCAGGTGCAGGATTTCCGGCGCCAGGGTGAACAGGCCGTGGGTACGGGCGATCAGGTAGACGCCGGCGGTGACCATGGTTGCGGCGTGGATCAAGGCCGAAACCGGGGTCGGGCCGGCCATCGCGTCCGCCAGCCAGGTCTGCAGTGGCAACTGGGCAGATTTACCCACGGCGCCACCCAGCAGCATCAGGGTTGCCAGGGTGATCCAGAAGTCGCCGGCCTGGAATTTCTGCGGGGCCAGAACCAGCAGCTCCTGGACGTTCAGCGTGCCCACCTGTTGGAACAGGATGAACAGGCCGATGGCCATGAACACGTCGCCGATGCGGGTAACGATGAAGGCCTTGAGTGCGGCGTTACCGTTGTTGCGGTTGCTGTAGTAGAAACCGATCAACAGGTAGGAGCACAGGCCCACGCCTTCCCAGCCGAAGTACAGGAACAGCAGGTTATCGCCCAGCACCAGGAACAGCATGCTGGCGATAAACAGGTTGGTGTAGGCGAAGAAGCGCGAGTAGCCGGCTTCACCACGCATATACCAGGACGCGAACAAGTGGATCAAAAAGCCCACGCCCACCACCACACCCAGCATGGTCACGGACAGACCATCCAGGTACAGGGCGAAGTTCGGCGCGAAACCGTCCACCGACATCCACTGCCACAGCACCTGGGTGTAGTGGCCACCCTCGGGCGGCGCGACGTTGAATTGCCAGATCACGTAGGCCGCAACGATGGCCGACAGGCCAATGGAGCCGACACCGATCAGGGCCGAGAGGTTTTCCGAGAGGCGTCCACGGGAGAACGACAGCAGCAGGAAACCGATCAGGGGGAATACGAAAGTCAGAAAGAGAAGGTTCATCCGCGCATCTCGCTGGCTGCATCGATATCGAGAGTGTGGAAGCGGCGGTACAGCTGCAGCAGGATCGCCAGGCCGATACTGGCCTCGGCGGCTGCCAGGCTGATCACCAGGATGAACATCACTTGTCCATCCGGCTGCGCCCAGCGGGCGCCTGCAACGATGAAGGCCAGTGCAGAGGCGTTCATCATCACTTCCAGGCTCATCAACACGAAGAGGATGTTACGGCGGACCATCAGGCCGACCAGACCGAGGCAGAACAGGATGCCGGCAACCGCCAGGCCATGTTCCATCGGGATAGTACCGAGAGGGATAGTAGGCATCGTATTACTCCTTCGCCTCGTTGCGGCCCAAGTGGAACGCCGTGACGGCTGCAGCAAGCAGCAGCATCGAGGCGAGTTCGACCACCAGCAGGTAAGGGCCGAACAGGCTGATGCCCACGGCCTTGGCGCTGACGGTGGTTTGACCGATACCGGCACCGCTCTGATGGCTGAACAGTACGTACAGCAGTTCAGCCAGCAGCAGCGCGGCCAGGATGACCGGGCCGATCCAGATGCCGGGCGTGAGCCAGATGCGCTCTTGCTGAGCCGCGGCCGGGCCGAGGTTCAGCATCATGACCACGAACACGAACAGCACCATGATGGCGCCGGCATAGGCGATCACTTCCAGGGCTCCGGCGAACGGCGCGCCAAGGCTGAAGAAGGTCATGGCCACGGCGATCAGCGAAATGATCAGGTAGAGCAGGGCGTGCACAGGGTTGGTGTTGGTGACCACACGGAGTGTGGAGACAACCGCAACACCTGACGCGAAATAGAAAGCGAATTCCATCTTTCTTCCTTAAGGCAGCAAGCTCTTCACGTTGATCGGCTCGGCTTCGTTTTGCGCGGAGCCTTTTGGCTTACCGGCAATGGCCATACCTGCAACACGATAGAAGTTGTAATCAGGGTTCTTTCCGGGGCCGGAGATCAAGAGATCTTCTTTCTCGTAAACCAGGTCCTGACGTTTGAACTCGGCCATCTCGAAATCCGGTGTCAGTTGGATCGCGGTGGTCGGGCAGGCTTCCTCGCAGAGGCCACAGAAAATGCAGCGCGAGAAGTTGATGCGGAAGAAGTCCGGGTACCAGCGACCGTCTTCGGTTTCAGCTTTCTGCAGCGAGATGCAACCCACGGGGCAGGCCACGGCGCACAGGTTGCAGGCTACGCAACGCTCTTCGCCATCGGGGTCGCGGGTCAGGACGATGCGACCACGGTAGCGTGGTGGCAGGTAGACCGGCTCTTCCGGGTATTGCAGGGTGTCGCGCTTGCGAAAGCCATGGCCGAAGACCATGACCAGGCTGCGCAACTGGGTACCAGTACCCTTAACGATGTCGCCAATATATTTGAACATGGGTCAAATCCTCACTGAACCGCAACCGCAGGTGTGTTCCACAACACAACCGCAGCGGTTATCAGCAAATTGATCAGGGTCAGTGGCAGGCAGAATTTCCAGCTGAAGTCCATCACCTGGTCATAACGCGGACGCGGGATGGAAGCGCGCAGCAGGATGAACAGCATGATGAAGAACGCGGTCTTCAATGCGAACCAGACGAAGGACAGTTGCGGCAGGATGCCGAACGGACCGTGCCAGCCACCGAAGAACAGGGTGACCAGCAGCGCCGAGATCAGGATGATGCCGATGTATTCACCGACGAAGAACATGCCCCATTTCATACCGGCGTATTCAATGTGGTAGCCGTCGGCCAGTTCCTGCTCCGCTTCCGGCTGGTCGAAGGGGTGACGGTGAGTCACGGCCACGCCAGCGATGAAGAAGGTACAGAAGCCGAAGAACTGCGGAATGATGAACCACAGGTTCTGCGCCTGGTACTCGACGATGTCGCGCATGTTGAACGAGCCGACCTGTACCACGATGCCCATCAGGGCCAGGCCCATGAACACTTCGTAGGACACGGTCTGCGCCGAGGCACGCAAGCTACCGAGCAGGGCGAACTTGTTGTTGCTCGACCAGCCGGCGAACAGTACCGCGTAGACCGACAAGCCGGCCATGGCGAAGAAGAACAGCAGGCCGATGTTCAGATCCGCCACGCCCCAGGTCGGGGTGATCGGGATGATCGCGAAGGCGATCAGCAGGGCGGACATCGCCACCACCGGTGCCAGGGTGAAGATCACCTTGTCGGCAAACGGCGGAGTCCAGTCTTCCTTGAAGAACATCTTCAGCATGTCGGCTGCGATCTGGAACATGCCGAACGGGCCCACACGGTTCGGACCGTAACGGTCCTGCCACCAGCCCAGCAGGCGACGTTCGACGAAGCTCAGCAGCGCACCGGCGATCACCACCGCCAGCAGGATGACGATGGCCTTGACGACCGTCAGGATCACGTCGATCACTTCAGGGGTAAACCAACTCATTGTGCTGCCTCCTGCAGACCATCAACGGAAGTGCCTGCGATCGCCGGAGGAATACCCGCCAGGCCGGCAGGCAGGCCCACCAGGCCAGCCCCCAGCTCTTCGTTGATGCGCAGCGGCAGACGCAGGGTCTGGCCAGCCACGTTCACCGCGAGCAGGGCACCGTCGTTGACACCCAGGCGATCCGCTTCGGATTTGGCCAGAGCAACGTACGGAGCCGGGATGCGCTCCTGCACCGGAGCGGCTTTCGAAGAGTTTTCCTCGCTGCCGAACAGGTGATAGAACGGCACGGCCTGCCAGGTGCCCGGGGCCGGGGAAAAGGCCCGCGGCACGCTGGTGAACCAGCTCAGGCGGTCGCCCTGGGTTTCGATCAGGCGAGTGCCCGGGTCACCGGCGCGCAGGTGGCCACCGACTTCGTCCTGGAACTTGTTCCAGGCCTGTGGCGAGTTCCAGCCCGGCGACCAGGCGAACGGCACTTGCGAGCGTGGTTCAACGGAGCCCGAGTAACCTTCCATGGAGTAGGCGAAGGCGGTATCCGGATCTTGCGGGGTACGTGGCTCGTGCACGCTCTGGTTGGCGCGCATGGCGGTACGGCCACTGTAGCGCAGCGGTTCGCGCGCCAGTTTCAGGCCCTTGATGCGGAACGCCGCGGAAGGGGCGGCATCGACGATGCTGGCCAGTTGCGCCGTGCTCGCGGCGCAGGCTGCGGTCACGTGGTCCAGTTGGGTCCAGTCCACCGGCTTGTTCAGCAGCGTGCTGCGCAGGGCGTGCAGCCAGCGCCAGCCTTCGTGGACCATGATGCTGGCGTCCAGGTAGGTCGGGTCGAAGACCTGGAAGAAACGCTGGGCGCGACCTTCCTGGCTGACCAGGGTACCGTCGCCTTCGGCAAAGCTGGCCGCCGACAGCACCAGGTGCGCGCGCTCGACGGTAGCGGTTTGTTGATGATCGGCAACGATCACCACCTTCGCCGCGTTCAGCGCTGCATCCACCTTGGCCGCGTCGGTGCGGGTGTACAGGTCGTTTTCCAGTACCACGATGGCGTCGGCACGACCGTCGATCACCGCCTGCAGGGCGGCGTCCACGGATTCACCACCGAGCATGGCCAGGCCGAGGCTGTTGGCCTCTGGCACCACCAGGCTGATGGAGCCGGCTTTCTCGCGTTGCTTCAGGGCCTTGGCAATGTTGGCCGCAGCTTCGATCAGCGCCTTGGAGCCCAGGGAAGTACCGGAAATGATCAGCGGGCGCTTGGCTGCCAGCAGGGCATCGGCGATGCGCTTGGCCAGTTCCAGGGCTTCGCTGTCCAGGCCTTCCACGGCAGGGGCGCTGGCGTCGATGGCATGGGCCACGGCAAAACCGATGCGCGCCAGGTCGTCTGGAGCGGCGTGTACACACTCCTCGGCCACGTCGTCGAGCTTGGTTTCAGCCAGGCTGGCGATGAACAGCGGGTTCAGCGCGTGCTGGCCGATGTTCTTCACCGCAGCGTCGAGCCAAGGCTGGACGCGCATGGCGTCGGCCATTTCCTCGGCCTTGCCCTTGACCGACTGGCGCAGGGCCAGGGCCATGCGTGCGGCGGTCTGGGTCAGGTCTTCGCCAAGGACGAAGACGGCGTCGTGGTCTTCGATGTCGCGCATGTTCGGAACCGGCAGCGGGCTGTCGTTCAGAACCTGCAGAACCAGGCGGATGCGCTCCAGCTCGGAGGCTTCGATGCCGGAGTAGAAGTGCTCGGCACCGACCAGTTCCTGCAACGCATAGTTGCTTTCCAGGCTGGCGCGGGGCGAACCGATACCGACGATGTTACGGCCACGCAGCAGGTCTGCGGCCTGATCCAGTGCCTGGTCCAGGGTCAGCTTGGTGCCATCGGCCAGGCGTGGCTGGCGTGGACGGTCCTTGCGGTTGACGTAGCCATAGCCGAAGCGGCCACGGTCGCAGAGGAAGTACTGGTTCACCGAACCGTTGTAGCGGTTCTCGATGCGGCGCAGCTCGCCGTAGCGCTCACCCGGGGAGATGTTGCAACCGCTGGAGCAGCCATGGCAGATGCTTGGCGAGAACTGCATGTCCCACTTGCGGTTGTAGCGCTCGGAGTGAGTCTTGTCGGTGAACACACCGGTCGGACAGACCTCGGTGAGGTTGCCGGAGAACTCGCTTTCCAGGGTGCCGTCTTCAACGCGGCCGAAGTACACGTTGTCGTGGGCGCCGTAGACGCCCAGGTCGGTACCGCCGGCGTAGTCCTTGTAGAAGCGCACGCAGCGATAGCAGGCGATGCAGCGGTTCATCTCGTGAGCGATGAACGGGCCGAGGTCCTGGTTCTGGTGGGTACGCTTGGTGAAGCGATAACGGCGCTCGTTGTGGCCGGTCATCACCGTCATGTCTTGCAGGTGGCAGTGACCGCCTTCCTCACAGACCGGGCAGTCGTGGGGGTGGTTGGTCATCAGCCATTCGACGACACTGGCGCGGAACGCCTTGGATTCTTCATCGTCGATGGAGATCCAGGTGTTGTCGGTGGCCGGGGTCATGCAGGACATGACGATACGACCACGGGTGTCGTTCTCGTCGGTGTACTGCTTGACCGCGCACTGGCGACAGGCACCGACGCTACCGAGAGCGGGGTGCCAGCAGAAATAAGGGATGTCGAGGCCTAGTGACAGACAAGCCTGTAACAGGTTGTCCGCCCCATCGACTTCGAGCGCTTTGCCGTCTACGTGGATAGTGGCCATGGTTCAAAGTTCTTCGTTGGCCCGGTGTCAGCGGGCGTGGCTAATGGAATCTTGTTATGCGTGCGAATCAACACAGCCGTTCACGGCGTCATCGCACCTCGAGCGCAGGGCACGGACCCGGCGCTCTCATTTAAGCGTTACGCGCCGACTACGATCGGTCGGGCCAGAGGCGGGACGGCGGCGCTGGTGGGCGCGATGCCGGCTTCGAACTCTGGACGGAAATACTTGATGGCGCTGCCCAAAGGCTCCACGGCACCCGGTGCGTGAGCACAGAAGGTCTTGCCTGGGCCGAGGAAGCCCACCAGGCCCAGCAGGGTCTCGATGTCCCCTTGCTGGCCCTGGCCTTTTTCCAGGGCCATCAGCAGCTTGACGCTCCAGGGCAGGCCGTCGCGGCACGGGGTGCAGAAGCCGCAGGATTCGCGGGCGAAGAACTGCTCCATGTTGCGCAGCAGGGACACCATGTTGATGCTGTCGTCCACCGCCATGGCCAGGCCGGTACCCATGCGGGTGCCCACTTTGGCGATGCCGCCGGCGTACATCTGGGCATCCAGGTGCTCGGGCAACAGGAAGCCGGTACCGGCGCCGCCTGGCTGCCAGCACTTGAGCTTGAAGCCGTCGCGCATGCCGCCGGCATAGTCCTCGAACAGCTCGCGGGCGGTCACGCCGAAGGGCAGCTCCCAGAGGCCAGGGTTCTTCACCTTGCCGGAGAAGCCCATCAGCTTGGTGCCGTGGTCTTCGCTGCCTTCGCGGGCCAGGGATTTGTACCATTCCACGCCGTCGCCGATGATCGCCGGCACGTTGCACAGGGTCTCGACGTTGTTCACGCAGGTCGGCTTGCCCCACACGCCCACGGCGGCAGGGAAGGGCGGCTTGGAACGTGGGTTGGCGCGACGGCCTTCCAGGGAGTTGATCAGTGCGGTTTCTTCACCGCAGATGTAGCGCCCGGCGCCGGTGTGGACGAACAGTTCGAAATCGAAACCGCTGCCCAGGATGTTCTTGCCCAGAAGGCCTGCGGCCTTGGCTTCTTCCACGGCGCGACGCAGGTGCTTGGCGGCGGTGGTGTACTCGCCCCGCAGGAAGATGTAGCCGCGGTAGGTTTTCAGTGCGCGGGCACTGATCAGCATGCCTTCGATCAGCAGATGGGGCAGTTGCTCCATCAGCATGCGGTCTTTCCAGGTGTTGGGTTCCATTTCGTCCGCGTTGCACAGCAGGTAGCGGATGTTCATGGATTCGTCTTTGGGCATCAGGCCCCACTTCACGCCGGTGGGGAAGCCCGCACCGCCGCGACCCTTGAGGCCGGCATCCTTGACGGTCTGCACGATGTCGTCCTGGGACAGGTCGGCGAAGGCCTTGCGGGCCGCCGCGTAACCGTTCTTGGCCTGGTACTCGTCGAACCAGACCGGCTCGCCGTCGTCGCGCAGGCGCCAGGTCAGGGGATGGGTTTCTGCGGTGCGCGCAATGCGGTTCGCAGGACCGAAAGAGGTCAGGGTCATACGTAGCCCTCCAACAGTTTGGCCACGCCAGCAGGCTGCACGTCGCCGAAAGTGTCGTCGTCGATCATCAGCGCCGGGGCCTTGTCGCAGTTGCCCAGGCAGCACACCGGCAGCAGGGTGAAGCGGCCGTCAGCGGTGGTCTGGCCGAGGCCGATGCCCAGCTCGCTCTGGATCTGGCTGACCACGGACTCGTGGCCGCCGATGTAGCAGACCATGCTGTCGCAGACGCGAATGATGTGGCGGCCCACTGGCTGGCGGAAGATCTGGCTGTAGAACGTCGCCACGCCTTCAACGTCGCTGGCGGGGATGCCGAGGATCTCGCCGATGGCGTAGACCGCGCCGTCAGGCACCCAGCCACGTTCCTTCTGGACGATCTTCAGGGCTTCGATGGACGCCGCGCGCGGGTCCTCGTAGTGATGCATCTCGTGCTCGATGGCCGAGCGCTCGGTTTCGCTCAGGGCGAAACGGTCTGTCTGGATAAGCGTGCTGTTCATGCTTAGCGGTCCACGTCGGCCATAACGAAGTCGATACTACCCAGGTACGCGATCAAGTCCGCGACCATGCTGCCGCGGATCACCGAAGGGATCTGCTGCAGGTGGGCGAAGCTTGGGGTACGGATCCGGGTGCGGTAGCTCATGGTGCCGCCATCGCTCGTCAGGTAATAACTGTTGATGCCCTTGGTCGCTTCGATCATCTGGAAGGATTCGTTGGCCGGCATCACCGGGCCCCACGAAACTTGCAGGAAGTGCGTGATCAAGGTTTCGATGTGCTGCAGGGTGCGCTCTTTGGGCGGCGGCGTGGTCAGCGGGTGATCCGCCTTGTACGGGCCTTCCGGCATGTTGCGCAGGCACTGGTCGATGATCTTGATGCTCTGGCGCATTTCCTCGACGCGAACCATGCAGCGGTCATAGGCGTCACCGTTGGCGGCCAGCGGGACTTCGAACTCGAAGTTCTCGTAGCCGGAGTACGGACGGGCCTTGCGCAGGTCGAAATCGCAACCGGTGGAGCGCAAGCCGGCACCGGTGACGCCCCACTCCAGGGCTTCCTTGGTGTTGTAGGCGGCAACGCCGATGGTCCGGCCCTTGAGGATACTGTTCTGCAGGGCGGCCTTGGTGTATTCGTCGAGGCGCTTGGGCAGCCATTCGACGAAGTCCTTGACCAGCTTTTCCCAGCCACGCGGCAGGTCGTGGGCGACGCCACCGATGCGGTACCAGGCCGGATGCAGGCGGAAGCCGGTGATGGCTTCGATCACGGTGTAGGCGCGCTGGCGGTCGGTGAAGGTGAAGAACACCGGGGTCATGGCGCCGACGTCCTGGATGTAGGTGCCCAGGAACAGCAGGTGGCTGGTGATGCGGAAGAACTCGGCCATCATGATGCGGATGACGTCGACCTTCTCCGGCACCTTGATGCCGGCCAGCTTCTCGACCGACAGCACGTACGGCAGGTTGTTCATCACCCCGCCGAGGTAGTCGATACGGTCGGTGTAAGGGATGAAGCTGTGCCAGGACTGACGCTCGGCCATCTTCTCGGCACCACGGTGGTGGTAGCCGATGTCCGGTACGCAGTCGACGATCTCTTCACCGTCCAGCTGCAGGATGATGCGGAAGGCACCGTGGGCCGAAGGGTGGTTCGGGCCCAGGTTGAGGAACATGTAGTCCTCGTTGGCACCGGAACGCTTCATGCCCCAGTCTTCCGGACGGAAGCGCGCGGCTTCTTCTTCCAGCTGCTGCTTGGCCAGGTTCAGGCTGAACGGATCGAACTCGGTGGCGCGGGCCGGAAAGTCCTTGCGCAGCGGGTGACCTTCCCAGGTCGGCGGCATCATGATCCGCGAGAGGTGAGGGTGGCCGGCAAAGTCGATGCCGAACATGTCCCAGACTTCACGCTCGTACCAGTTGGCGTTAGGCCAGATACCGGTCACGGTGGGCAGGCTGAGGTCGCCTTCAGAGAGGGCCACCTTGATCATCACGTCGCTGTTACGTTCGATCGACAGCAAGTGGTAGAACACGCTGAAGTCGGCGCCTGGCAGGCCCTGGCGCTTGGTGCGCAGGCGCTCGTCCACACCGTGCAGGTCATAGAGCATGACGTACGGCTTGGGCAGGTTGCGCAGGAAGGTCAGGACTTCAACGAGCTTGGAGCGGGTAACCCACAGCACCGGCATGCCGGTGCGGGTGGCCTGGGCAGTGAACGCCTCAGGGCCGAAACGGTTATTGAGTTCGACGACCACATCCTGGTCGTCAGCCTTATAAGGCGGGATGTACAGAGCACTGCCTGTAGTCATGGTTTTTTATCGCTTTCGGTCAACGTAAAGAGTGAAGCCAGGTTCGTTTCTTTGTCAGAACAGAACTGGATCAGACTTCGTCAGGGCTGCGCAGGTTGGTGACCTGTATACGCTGTTCGCGGCGCTGTTCCTTTTGCGACGGCATCTCGGCGCGATACACGCCTTGGTCGCCGACGACCCAGGAAAGTGGGCGACGCTCCTGGCCAATGGATTCCTGCAAGAGCATCAGGCCTTGCAGGAACGCTTCGGGGCGGGGCGGGCAGCCAGGTACGTAGACGTCCACGGGCAGGAACTTGTCCACCCCCTGGACTACCGAGTAGATGTCGTACATGCCGCCGGAGTTGGCGCACGAACCCATGGATATAACCCATTTAGGCTCGAGCATCTGCTCATAGAGACGCTGGATGATCGGCGCCATCTTGATGAAGCAGGTCCCGGCGATAACCATGAAGTCCGCCTGACGCGGCGATGCCCGGATCACCTCGGCGCCAAAGCGCGCGATGTCGTGGGGCGCCGTGAAGGCGGTGGTCATTTCCACGTAGCAGCAGGACAGGCCGAAGTTGTACGGCCACAGGGAGTTCTTACGCCCCCAGTTGACCGCGCCGCTCAGCACGTCTTCGAGCTTGCCCATGAAGATGTTTTTGTGGACCTGATCCTCTAACGGATCGGAAACGGTTTCCCGTTCGCCGATCGGGTACTGATCGTTAGGAGCATCGGGGTCGATCCGGGTGAGATTGTATTGCATCGCCAAAGCCTCATTGTTTTAGCTTCGCCTGCCGCTTACGACGACCTTCCGGAGCCCAGTCAAGAGCCCCCACCCGCCAAAGGTAGACAAGACCTGCCAACAGAATTGCTATGAAAACGAGAGCTTCGACGAATCCGGTCCAGCCGCTTTCGCGGACGGACACAGACCAGGCAAAGAGAAAGAGGGCTTCGATATCGAAGATCACGAAGAGCATCGCGACCAGATAGAATTTGGCTGAGAGCCGCAAGCGGGCGCCACCGGTAGGTAGCATGCCGGACTCGAACGGTTCGTTTTTGCTGCGGCCCCAGGCTTTTGACCCGAGGAGGCTGGAGAGGCCGAGCATGAAGGCGCAAAGGCCGACAACGCCCAGAAGGAAAATGGCAAAGCCCCAGTTGTGGGCCATGAGTCCTGTCGCTTCGGGCATGCTGGTAATCCTTAACAGAGAGCAAGAGTCTCTGAGCTTGATAAAGAAATAAAGCAGTGACGATATGTCGCAGCGCAATCAATCGCGCTGATTTTATGGCTAAACACCGGGCAAGTAAAATTTCTAAAGCGAAATTGTTTATCGTAATAAGGACATAGCTCACCCCGGTAGCCCCGTAAGCCGCGGCCTGCGGGCATTAGGGGAGGTTTTGTTAATTATGTTTTGTAGCGGCTGTAACGAAAGTTACAGCCGCTAAATGATAATCAATATTGTTTAGAGGCTGTTTTAATCTGCTTTCCTTCGGGGAGTGGGAAAGTTGCTTGTTATATCCCTGTTACTGCAAGTAGCAGGGGCGCACCTTTTAACCTCTTTCGCCCTTGCTAACACCGCCCTGGATCAATGTTTGGCCAGCTTTTTTGCAGGGGGCGGGCATGGCGAGGCTTTTGAGGAGGGCGCACGCAGGGTAGAGGTTCGCCGGCAAGCCGGCTCCTACAGGAGGGGGGCAAAAAAACGCCCCGAACCAGTCGGGGCGTTAGCTGTACAGCAATGCAGTTGTTTTTACCGGGTCTGCATTGGCCGCTCGATCAAGCCGTGAGGCCTAAATCAGTGGAACTGTTCTTCTTCGGTGGAGCCGGTCAGCGCGGTTACCGAGGACGAGCCACCCTGGATCACGGTGGTCATGTCGTCGAAGTAGCCGGTGCCCACTTCCTGCTGGTGGGCCACGAAGGTGTAGCCCTTGGCGGCGTCAGCGAACTCTTGCTCTTGCAGTTTCACGTAGGCGGTCATGTCGTTGCGGGCGTAGTCGTGCGCCAGGTTGAACATGCTGTGCCACATGTTGTGGATGCCGGCCAGGGTGATGAACTGGTGCTTGTAGCCCATGGCGGACAGCTCGCGCTGGAACTTGGCGATGGTCGCGTCGTCCAGGTTCTTCTTCCAGTTGAAGGAAGGCGAGCAGTTGTACGACAGGATCTGGTCCGGGTATTCCTTCTTGATCGCCTCGGCAAAGCGACGGGCTTCGTCCAGGTCCGGCTTGGCGGTTTCGCACCAGATCAGGTCGGCGTATGGAGCGTAAGCCAGGCCGCGGGCGATTGCCTGGTCCAGGCCGGCTTTCACTTTGTAGAAGCCTTCCTGGGTGCGGGTGCCAGTCACGAATGGCTGGTCGTACGGGTCGCAGTCGGAAGTCAGCAGGTCGGCAGCGTTGGCGTCGGTACGGGCCAGGATGATGGTCGGTACGCCGGCAACGTCGGCCGCCAGGCGGGCAGCGGTCAGCTTCTGTACGGCTTCCTGGGTTGGAACCAGTACCTTGCCGCCCATGTGGCCGCACTTCTTCACGGAAGCCAGCTGGTCTTCGAAGTGAACGCCGGCGGCGCCTGCTTCGATCATGCTCTTCATCAGCTCGTAGGCGTTCAGTACGCCGCCGAAACCGGCTTCAGCATCGGCCACGATAGGGGCGAAGTAGTCGATGTAGCCTTCGTCGCCCGGGTTCTTGCCGGCTTTCCACTGGATCTGGTCGGCGCGGCGGAACGAGTTGTTGATGCGCTTGACCACGGTTGGCACCGAGTCCACCGGGTACAGCGACTGGTCGGGGTACATGGATTCGGCGGAGTTGTTGTCCGCAGCCACCTGCCAGCCCGACAGGTAGATCGCCTGGATACCGGCTTTAACCTGTTGTACAGCCTGGCCGCCGGTCAGGGCGCCCATGCAGTTGACGAAATCTTTATCAGGACGGAAGGACGGCTTGGCACCTTGGGTGACCAGGTTCCAGAGCTTCTCGGCGCCCATGCGTGCCAGGGTGTGCTCGGGTTGAACCGAGCCACGCAGACGAACCACGTCGGCAGCGGAGTAGGTGCGAGTCACGCCTTTCCAGCGCGGGTTTTCAGCCCAGTCTTTTTCAAGGGCTGCAATTTGCTGTTCGCGTGTCAGTGCCATGGAGATAAACCTCGTCGCGTCTTGTGTAAAAAGTCGTTCTTGGTTGGAGAATTCCGGCTCCGCCGATCACGCGTCATAACGCTGCGTAAAAGGTTGCTCGCTGACCAGGAAGCTTATGGCGGTCAAGTCGGGTCTGGCGGGATGGCGACGGGTGAACGATGGGCTCGAGGGGAAAGTGAGCAGGTGAAGGCGAGCTGCGGGGCGCATGCGGGCGTCGTGGGCCTTGGTGCGTTCCATCAGTGTGTTGCCGATCTACCTAATTACGCTTCCGTCCCTCGGGACAACTTCGTTCCAGTCGCAATCTCGTCAAACACACCTTGTGGGCGGTACAGACACGAATCGGCTCAGGTGGGTAGGTTAGAGCGGCGATCCGAAGGCCCTTGCCAGGGCCCCTGATTAGCGGGAGCGAGGCCATCATGCCCGCGGTTTTTTGGCTCGTCAAATGTTTTGTAGTGCTTTTTTTGCGGCACTACATCTTTGGTCTAATACGACTAATCAGTCAGTTTTTGGTGCTTTAGTCCAAGGCATCGACCTTGACCCGCAAGGTCATGTCGTCCCGGCCTTGAGTCGAGTAGCTGCGGCCCGGGCCCTGTTTATCGGCCTGGGTCTGGCGATTGACTCCGGCCAGGGTGATCCATTCGCCCAGGCGCCCGCTGACAGTTGTGTCGGTGCTTTGCACGTTCACTACATCGGGACGTTCCTGGCTCATGCGGTCACGGTTGGTGCTGATGCTCAGGTGTACGGTTTCACCGGTAACGCTGGCAGTGACATAGAAGCCCTGGGTGACGTTGCGGTACTGGGTCTGGTTCTGCAGGCGCCCGTAGGGGTCGGTCTGGGTGGTGGTCAACGGCACGCTCTGGCCGACCTGGATCAGCGCTGGCACGCCTTCGCTGGCCTGGATCTGCTGGATGCCGCCGTCGCGGCTCTCGGTGCTGCGGTTGATGATCCGCGTCTGCGGTGCGCCGTTGACCGAATAGCCCTGGTTGTCCTGAAGGTTGTTTTCGTTGGTGTCGACGGTGATCAGCAGGCGTTTGGCGGCGGTGTCCAGCTGGGCGATAAAGGCTCGCAGTTCGGCGATCTTGCCCGGCTCGGCGTTGACGATCAGCTGGTTGCCATAGGCGCTGACCTTACCGTCCTTGCCGAGGAAATTCTGCGCCACCGGCAGCAGGTCGGCACTGGTGCGGTTGTTGAGGGGCACGATCTCGGTGGCGGCCATGACCGAACAGCTGAAGGTCAGCAGCAGCGTCGTGAGCAGGGTGCGTAGGGACATATCCGTTATCTCCGCGATTAGCTGGCGTAAAGCCTTGAGTTTGACACTTTGTCGGCTTTGGGTGGGGCAAGTTGAATCGCGCACGGCAAAACGCCCCGGCATCCTGGTCTCCAGCTTAGTTGCCGGAGGAGGGATGACGGGGCGTTTTGGCTGGCCGTTGCCGCGAGCGGCGTGTCGGTCAGGCGCCGCGAACCATGTCGACGTGGGGAATGCCCGCTTCGAGGAATTCCTCACTGACGATGGAGAAGCCCAGGCGCTCATAGAACGCCGTGGCCTGGACCTGGGCGCTGAGCATCTGCTGCTTCAGGCCGCGCTTTTCGGCTTCATCGATCACCGCGCGCATCAGCGCGTCGCCAACCTTCAGGCCGCGCCAGTCCTTGAGCACCGAAACCCGGCCCACATGGCCGTCGGGCAACAGGCGCGCAGTACCGATGGGGAAGTCGCCCTCGAAGGCCAGGAAGTGCACGGCGCTGTCGTCGTCGGCATCCCACTCCAGCTCGGGCGGCACCGATTGCTCGGCAATGAATACGGCTTCACGGATGCGCCGGATCTCGGCGTTGTCCTTTTGCCAGTCTGCGACACGTACGTGAATCTTATTCATCGGCAAACCCCAGGCTCCCTTGCTTGACCAGTTCACACAACAGGCCGCGCCCATCGTCATCCGCCAGCCACTGGCCGAGGTTGTCGATATGCAGGGCATCGGCGGCGCAAATCATTTTCAGCAGTTCGCGCAGCTTACCGGGAAGCAGGCGGCTTTGGCCGCTGGCGAACAGTAGCAGGTCTTCATCCACTTCCGACCAGGCCAGGCGCGCGCTCGGGTTGCGGATCAGGATCGCGCCCTGTTCCAGGCTGCCCAGCAGGTCTTCTTCTTCCAGTTCGGGGCCGACCACCAGTTCCGGGTAGCGTGGTTCGGTCATGAACTGGCCGAACCAGGTCAGCAGCAGGCGTTCATCGCTCATGTGCTCGGCCAGCAGGCCCTTGAGCCGGTCGAGGGCGTCCTGCTGGATCTGGTGCGGGTCGCTGGCCGGCTGCACGTCGGCGTCGGTGTAGCGGTCTTCGTCCGGCAGGAACTGGCCGAGGAAATCGGTGAAGTGGGTCAGGACTTCGGCGGCGCTCGGGGCGCGGAAGCCGACCGAATAGGTCATGCAATCGTTCACCGCAACGCCATAGTGGGCCAGGCGCGGTGGCAGATAGAGCATGTCGCCGGGCTCCAGGACCCAGCTTTCGGTTTCTTCGAATTCGGCGAGGATGCGCAGATCCGCGTGCTGCAGCAGCGGGCTTTCGGAGTCGCACATCTGGCCGATCTTCCAGTTGCGCTTGCCAAAGCCTTGCAGCAGGAACACGTCGTAGTTGTCGAAGTGCGGGCCGACGTTACCGCCAGGTGCGGCGAAGCTGATCATCACGTCATCGATGCGCCAGCTCGGCAGGAAGCGGAAGTGCTCCAGCAGCTCGGCGACTTCCGGGACGAACTGGTCCACGGCCTGGACCAGCAGGGTCCAGTCGCGTTCCGGCAGCTTGCTGAACTCGTCTTCGGCGAAGGGGCCGCGGCGCAGTTCCCATGGGCGCTCGCCGTTCTCGATCACCAGACGCGATTCGACTTCTTCTTCCAGGGCCAGGCCGGCCAGTTCGTCAGGTTCGATCGGGCTTTCGAAGTCAGGCAGGGCCTGACGGATCAGCAGGGGTTTCTTCTGCCAGTAGTCACGCAGAAATTCCCGTGCAGTGATGCCGCCCAGAAGTTGAAGAGGAATATCAGGATTCATGTGTAACCTATTGAAAAAGTGTACTTTTCTAGCAGGAATAAAAACGCCCGGCGCGGCCGGGCGTCAAAAGGTCGAGCAATCGGTCAGATGCGCTTGGCCTGGGCTGCGGCATTACCGATGTAGCTGGCCGGGGTGAGCTGCTTCAGCTCGGCCTTGGCCGCGGCGGGCATGTCCAGCCCGTCGATGAAAGTCTGCAGCGCTTCTGGGCTGATGCCCTTGCCGCGCGTCAGTTCCTTGAGCTTTTCGTAGGGGTTTTCGATGTTGTAGCGGCGCATCACGGTCTGGATTGGCTCGGCCAGGACTTCCCAGCAGGCGTCCAGGTCTTCGGCGATTTTCTGGGCGTTGAGCTCCAGTTTGCTGATGCCCTTGAGGCTGGCCTCATAGGCAATCACGCTGTGAGCAAAGCCCACGCCCAGGTTGCGCAGCACGGTGGAGTCAGTCAGGTCGCGCTGCCAGCGGGAGATCGGCAGTTTGCTTGCCAGGTGCTGGAACAGTGCGTTGGCGATGCCCAGGTTGCCTTCGGAGTTTTCGAAGTCGATCGGGTTGACCTTGTGCGGCATGGTCGAGGAGCCGATTTCGCCGGCAATGGTGCGCTGCTTGAAGTAGCCCAGGGAGATGTAGCCCCAGATATCGCGATCGAAGTCGATCAGGATGGTGTTGAAGCGTGCAATGGCATCGAACAGCTCGGCGATGTAGTCGTGCGGCTCGATCTGCGTGGTGTAGGGGTTGAAGGCCAGGCCCAGCTCGTCTTCGATGAAGGCGCGGGCGTTGGCTTCCCAGTCGATGTCCGGGTAGGCCGAGAGGTGGGCGTTGTAGTTGCCCACGGCGCCGTTGATCTTGCCCAGCAGGGGCACGGCGGCGACCTGGGCGATCTGGCGCTCCAGGCGGTAAACGACGTTGGCCAGTTCCTTGCCCAGGGTGGTCGGCGAGGCCGGCTGGCCGTGGGTGCGCGAGAGCATCGGCA
The DNA here is from genome assembly GCF_017947325.1 of Pseudomonas sp. MWU349. Classification (NCBI taxonomy): domain Bacteria; kingdom Pseudomonadati; phylum Pseudomonadota; class Gammaproteobacteria; order Pseudomonadales; family Pseudomonadaceae; genus Pseudomonas; species Pseudomonas sp. MWU349. The sequence continues at coordinate 300,829 of NZ_JAFEVP010000001.1, forward strand.
CGTCGGCGAAACGGATCGCCAGCTCACGGATGGCGTTGGCGGTCTGGCGCATCAGCGGCAGCATCACTTCATCACGGCCTTCGCGCAGCATCAGGGCGTGGGACAGGTTGTTGATGTCCTCGCTGGTGCAGGCGAAGTGGATGAACTCACTGACGTTGGCCAGTTCAGGCAACTTGGCAGCTTGCTCCTTGAGCAGGTACTCGATGGCCTTGACGTCGTGGTTGGTGGTGCGCTCGATCTCTTTGACGCGCTCGGCGTGCTCCAGGGAGAAGTTCTCTGCCAGGGCATTGAGGACGGCGTTGGCTTCGGCGGAGAACGCCGGCACTTCGCTGATGGCGCTGTGGGCGGCCAGGCGCTGGAGCCAGCGCACTTCAACGAGGACGCGAGCACGGATCAGGCCGTATTCGCTGAAAATGGGGCGCAGGGCCTGGGTTTTGCCGGCGTAGCGGCCGTCAACAGGGGAAACCGCAGTGAGCGAAGAGAGCTGCATGGGGTGTTCTCGGACAGTCGGGCAACGAAATGGGGCGCGTATCATACATGAAAATATCCGCCGGTCCGTTGCCAACTGACCAGCGTCTTACGCGCAGCTCTTGAAAAATCAGGCGCAGCTCAGCTGCTGCGCATCAACGGATAAAGCTCTTTGAGCAATTTGCGTCGGCTGATCACCAGTTGCCAGCGATGGCCGCCCAGCTGTCGCCACAGGCGTGCCGAGCGGATGCCGGCCAGCAGCAGGGCGCGGATCTTCGAGGCATTGCTGGGCTGCTGCAGGTTGCGCATGTCGCCGTGCACCTGAATGCGCTGGCGCAGGGTGCTCAGGGTGTCCTGGTACAGCCCGCCGCACGCGGCGATGACGTTTTCGTGGGCTGGACCGAAATGTTCGACCTGGGACTGGATCTGCGGCAGGCGTTTGCCGATGGTCTCCAGCAGGTCGTCGCGCTTGGCCAGCTGGCGCTCCAGGCCGAGCATCGACAAAGCGTAGCGCAGCGGTTCGCGCTGCAGGGTGCTGGGGTCGCGCTCCAGAGCGCCGATCAGGGCCCGGTAACCCTCGCGCAGGTTGATGTCGTCGCCGCCGTAGACTTCCAGGGTGTCTTTCGGGTCGCGGATCAGCAGGCTGCCGAGCATGCAGCTCAGGGCCGCTTCGCTGACCTGGCCGGTCTTGGCGATCCGGTCCACCAGCACGGCAGCCAGGAATACACCGCCCAGCGCCGTCAGTTGTTCCTGAATCGGGCTCATGGACGGGCGTCCTTGCTGCTCCAGGGTTCGGCCACTTCGATCACGCCGCCACCTAGGCAGATCTCGCCGTCGTAGAACACCACGGACTGGCCGGGAGTGACGGCGCGCTGTGGGTCGTCGAAGGTGGCGCGGTAGCCGTTGGCGGTCTTTTCCAGGGTACAGGGCTGGTCGCTCTGGCGGTAGCGCACCTTGGCGGTCAGGCGTCGCGGCTGGCTCAGGTCGACGGGGTTGACCCAATAGATGTCGGAGGCCAGCAGGGCGCGGGAGAACAGCCAGGGGTGATCATTGCCCTGGCCCACGATCAGCTCGTTGTGCTCCAGGTCCTTGATCAGCACGTACCACGGCTCTTCGCCGGCGTCTTTCAGGCCGCCGATGCCCAGGCCCTGACGCTGGCCAATGGTGTGGTACATCAAGCCGTGGTGGCGGCCGATGACTTCACCTTCGGTGGTCTTGATCTCGCCGGGCTGGGCCGGCAGGTATTGCTTGAGGAAGTCGCTGAAGCGCCGCTCACCGATAAAGCAGATGCCGGTGGAGTCTTTCTTCTTCGCCGTGGCCAGGTCGTGTTTTTCGGCAATGGCGCGCACTTCGGGCTTTTCCAGCTCGCCTACCGGGAACAGGGTCTTGGCGATCTGCTCGCCGCCAACGGCGTGGAGGAAGTAGCTTTGGTCCTTGTTCGGGTCCAGGCCCTTGAGCAGTTCGGTGCGGCCGTCGATGTCGCGGCGGCGCACATAGTGGCCGGTGGCGATCAGGTCGGCGCCGAGCATCATGGCGTAGTCGAGGAAGGCCTTGAACTTGATTTCGCGGTTGCAGAGGATATCCGGGTTCGGCGTGCGGCCGGCCTTGTATTCGGCCAGGAAGTGCTCGAACACGTTGTCCCAGTATTCGGCGGCGAAGTTGGCGGTGTGCAGCTTGATGCCAATCTTGTCGCACACGGCCTGGGCGTCGGCCAGGTCGTCCATGGCGGTGCAGTATTCGGTTCCGTCGTCTTCCTCCCAGTTCTTCATGAACAGGCCTTCCACCTGGTAACCCTGCTCCATCAGCAGGAGGGCGGAAACGGAAGAATCCACGCCGCCGGACATGCCGACAATGACGCGCTTCTTTTGGTTATCAGAAGGGGCTGGATCACGCATAGGAATTCAACGGGTGTCTTGAAAAAGGACGCGATTCTAACAGGCTGAGGCCTGCAAGGCTAAAACTGCGGTTAAAGCATAGGTCGGATCAGTGCCAGGCTGTGCAACGGGCCACCCAGGTAATCGTCCAGGCACTGCAGGATCAGCTCGCTGCGCCAGTGGGCCCGTTGCTCCAGCAGTTGCTCGCGGCTCAGCCAGCGCGGGCCGATGATGCCTTCATCCAGCTGATAGTCCGGGTGATGGCGCAGTGGCTTGGCGGCAAAGCACACGCGCTGGTAGGTCACGCCGTTGCTGGGGGCGGTGTAGAGGTAGATGCCGACCACGCCGGTCAACTCCACATCCCAGCCGGTTTCCTCCAGGGTTTCGCGGATGGCCGCCTGGAGCAGGCTTTCATTGGCATCCAGGTGCCCGGCGGGCTGGTTGAGCACGGCTTGTTCGCCCTGGTATTCCTCGACGAACAGGAAGCGGCCCTGGTCCTCGACGATGGTGGCGACGGTAATATGCGGTTGCCATTCCATAAAGGCACTCCTTTATAAAGGGTGAGCATTGTAGGAGCCGGCTTGCCGGCGAAGCGAGCGCTGTCTGTTTGGCCGGCGGGCCGGTTGCTGCGGACGCCAGAAGCACAAACCCCGGCGCGGGGCCGGGGTTTGTGTGTTCGCTCGTGCTTACACCAGCGCAGCGATGGCTGCGTTGAGGGTGGCGCTCGGGCGCATGGCCTGGCTCACCAGCTCGGGGTTGGCGCTGTAGTAGCCACCGATGTCTACGGGCTTGCCCTGTACGGCGTTGAGCTCGGCGACGATGGTCGCTTCGTTCTCGGTCAGGGTCTTGGCCAGGGTGCTGAACTGCGCTTGCAGGGCAGCGTCCTCGGTCTGGGCGGCCAGGGCTTGAGCCCAGTACAGCGCCAGGTAGAAGTGGCTGCCGCGGTTGTCGATGTTGCCGACTTTGCGCGATGGCGACTTGTTGTTGTCGAGGAACTGACCGGTGGCCTGGTCCAGGGTCTTGGCCAGTACCAGGGCTTTAGGGTTGTTGTAGGTGTTGCCCAGGTGCTCCAGGGAAGCGGCCAGGGCCAGGAACTCACCCAGGGAATCCCAGCGCAGGAAGTTCTCTTCCAGCAGCTGTTGTACGTGCTTGGGAGCCGAACCACCGGCGCCGGTTTCGAACAGGCCGCCACCGTTCATCAGCGGCACGATCGACAGCATCTTGGCGCTGGTGCCCAGTTCCATGATCGGGAACAGGTCGGTCAGGTAGTCGCGCAGTACGTTGCCGGTCACCGAGATGGTGTCCTTGCCGTCGCGGGTGCGGGCCAGGGTGAACTTCATGGCTTCGACCGGGGACATGATGCGGATGTCCAGGTCGCTGGTGTCGTGATCCTTCAGGTAGGCCTGAACTTTCTCGATCATCACGCCGTCGTGGGCGCGCATTGGGTCCAGCCAGAAGATCGCTGGGGTGCTGCTGGCGCGAGCACGGTTGACGGCCAGCTTTACCCAGTCCTGGATCGGCGCGTCTTTGGTCTGGCACATGCGGAAGATGTCGCCGGCTTCGACTTTCTGCTCCAGCAGCAGGCTGCCTTTGCTGTCGGTGACGCGAACCACGCCGTCAGCCTTGATTTCGAAGGTTTTGTCGTGGGAGCCGTATTCTTCGGCTTTTTTCGCCATCAGGCCAACGTTCGGCACGCTGCCCATGGTGGTCGGATCGAACGCGCCATTGGCTTTGCAGTCTTCGATCACGGCCTGGTAGATGGTGGCGTAGCAACGGTCCGGGATCACGGCCTTGGTGTCGTGCAACTGGCCGTCGGTGCCCCACATCTTGCCGGAGTCACGGATCATGGCAGGCATCGAGGCGTCGACGATCACGTCGCTCGGCACGTGCAGGTTGGTGATGCCTTTGTCGGAGTTGACCATGGCCAGGGCAGGGCGGGCAGCGTAGACGGCCTGGATGTCGGCTTCGATGGCGGCTTGCTGATCGGCAGGCAGCGCCTTGATACGGGCGTACAGGTCGCCGATGCCGTTGTTCAGGTTGAAGCCGATTTCCTGCAGCACGGTGGCGTGCTTGCTCAGGGCATCCTGATAGAACTCGGCAACGATCTGGCCGAACATGATCGGGTCGGAGACCTTCATCATGGTGGCCTTGAGGTGTACCGAGAGCAGTACGCCTTGCTTCTTGGCGTCTTCGATTTCAGCGGCGATGAAGGCGCGCAGGGCCTTTTTGCTCATTACGGCGCAGTCGAGGATCTCGCCGGCTTGCACGGCGGTCTTTTCCTTCAGGACGGTGGCAGTGCCGTCCTGGGCGATCAGTTCGATCTTGACGCTGTCGGCTGCTTCGATCAGGGCCGCTTTTTCGCTGCCGTAGAAGTCGCCGTTGCTCATGTGGGCAACGTGGGACTTGGAGTCCTTGGCCCAGGCGCCCATCTTGTGCGGGTGCTTGCGCGCATAGTTTTTCACCGACAGCGGAGCGCGGCGGTCGGAGTTGCCTTCACGCAGGACCGGGTTCACGGCGCTGCCCTTGACCTTGTCGTAACGCGCCTTGGCGTCTTTGTCGGCGTCGCAGGTCACGGTTTCCGGGTAGTCCGGCAGCGCGTAGCCCTGGGCCTGCAGCTCTTTGATCGCGGCTTGCAGTTGCGGGACCGAGGCGCTGATGTTCGGCAGCTTGATGATGTTGGCTTCTGGGGTGACCGCCAGCTCGCCCAGCTCGGCAAGGTGGTCCGGCACCGCTTTGGTACCCAACTGCTCAGGGAAGCTGGCGAGGATGCGGCCGGCCAGGGAGATGTCGCGGGTTTCCACGGCGATATCAGCCGAAGCGGTGAAGGCTTCTACGATAGGCAGCAGGGAATAGGTGGCGAGGGCCGGGGCTTCGTCGGTGAAGGTGTAGATGATCTTCGAGCGGGTGGGCATATTCGGATTAACTCTCTTCTTTGCTAAAGCGTGCGCAGAAACTCGAGGTGCGCCGGGTAAGCGCTTTCGTTCAAAGGTCATCCATGAGCCGAATGTCGAGGTTTCTTCGCGGTGATGTTGGGTGCATCAGTCGAGCGTCAAGCGGGTGGGCTGCGGTAACAACCCGGCTTTGGGCGGCCATTCTCGGCTTGTTTTATCGGTAGCAGAGCGTTCGGCCGTCGTGACTCTGTGGTCAGCGGCGGCATTATACATAGGTAGCTAGCAAAACGCCGATGCTTCATAGGCGCCGGTGCTCGTCCATTGGTCTAAAGGTCGCAGGCAGGGTGCAGGCGTAGAGTCGCTCGGGGTGCTTTACTTTGGCACTTTTCCCTTTGCTTTCAGGCTTGTAGGCCGCGAACTGTGCAGCTTTCACGGCATATGGGTGGAACATGAGGTTCCCGTCCAGATTCAACTGGGGTACGCTCGAACGCAGGCAGATGTTCAATCCACACAACGGAGTTCAGCATGGGATACAAGAAGATTCAGGTTCCAGCAGTCGGCGACAAAATCACCGTCAACGCAGACCATTCTCTCAATGTTCCTAACAACCCGATTATTCCTTTCATCGAAGGCGACGGTATTGGTGTTGATATCAGCCCGGTCATGATCAAGGTTGTCGATGCTGCGGTTAAGAAGGCTTACGGCGGCGAACGCAAGATTTCCTGGATGGAAGTGTATGCCGGGGAAAAAGCGACTCAAGTGTACGACCAGGACACCTGGCTTCCTCAGGAAACCCTGGACGCAGTGAAGGATTACGTGGTTTCCATCAAGGGCCCGCTGACCACTCCGGTCGGTGGTGGCATCCGTTCCCTGAACGTGGCCCTGCGTCAGCAACTCGATCTTTATGTATGCCTGCGCCCTGTGCGCTGGTTCGAAGGCGTGCCCAGCCCGGTGAAAAAGCCGGGTGACGTGGACATGACCATCTTCCGTGAAAACTCCGAAGACATTTACGCCGGCATCGAGTGGAAAGCCGGTTCGGCAGAAGCCACCAAGGTCATCAAGTTCCTCAAGGAGGAAATGGGTGTCACCAAGATCCGTTTCGACGAAAACTGCGGCATCGGCGTCAAGCCGGTTTCCCTGCAGGGCACCAAGCGTCTGGCGCGCAAGGCGCTGCAATATGTCGTGGATAACGACCGCGACTCGCTGACCATCGTGCACAAAGGCAACATCATGAAGTTCACCGAAGGTGCCTTCAAGGAGTGGGCCTACGAAGTGGCGGCCGAAGAGTTCGGCGCGACCCTGCTGGACGGCGGCCCTTGGATGCAGTTCAAGAACCCGAAAACCGGCAAGAACGTCATCGTCAAGGATGCCATCGCCGACGCCATGCTCCAGCAGATCCTGCTGCGCCCGGCCGAATACGATGTGATCGCGACCCTCAACCTCAACGGTGACTACCTGTCCGACGCCCTGGCGGCGGAAGTGGGCGGCATCGGCATTGCACCAGGCGCCAACCTGTCCGATACCGTGGCCATGTTCGAAGCCACCCACGGTACCGCGCCCAAGTATGCCGGCAAGGACCAGGTCAACCCGGGTTCGCTGATCCTCTCGGCAGAGATGATGCTTCGCCACATGGGCTGGACCGAAGCGGCCGACCTGATCATCAAGGGCACCAATGGCGCAATCTCGGCCAAGACCGTGACCTATGACTTCGAACGCCTGATGGACGGTGCAACCCTGCTGTCTTCCTCGGCCTTCGGCGATGCGCTGATCTCGCACATGTAAGCTGTACGGCGCCCAAAGCAAACCGGCCGACTCAATCCCTTGAGTCGGCCGGTTTTTTTATGACTGGATGTTGGTTGGTTCAGCTCAGGGCGCTTTCGGGCTGGGCCTCGGCGGTGACGATTTCGCCGGGCACCTTCAAAGCGCTGATTTTGATCGCATGCAGGCCCTTGGGCCCTTGGATGATCTCGAAGCTCACAGCCTGTCCGGCTTTCAAGGTCTTGTAGCCATCCATATCGATGGCCGAGTAATGGGCAAACAGATCGTCAGTCTTGCCCTCCTCATTAATAAAGCCATAACCCTTGGCGTTGTTGAACCACTTGACCTTACCGCTAGCCATACTCATATCCCTCTGCAACAGACTCCATCACTGGAGTATCATCCAGTTCATCCGCCGCCAATCTTGGTAAAAAGGTTGACGCCGCGGACGTTTATTACCCAATGTGGGCCCTATTGGTTGTAACACCGTTTTGCCGATAGTCAAGTTGACCCGGCGGTCGGAGTTGAAATCCTTCCAGAGCGCCCCCACCACTGTATTTGCACAACTGACGAACCTTTCTTTCCATGCATGCAATCAGCCAGATTCGACTAACATTCAATCAGGATCGCCCGGACTTGCACGACGACGATTCCGCTGGCTTGGCAGTACAGGAGGCTAAGCCTGCTCTCCAGGCGCCGCCGATGTACAAGGTGGTTTTGTTCAACGATGACTACACGCCGATGGATTTCGTCGTCGAAGTGCTCGAGATGTTTTTTAACCTGAATCGCGAGCTGGCGACCAAGGTCATGCTGGCCGTCCATACCGAAGGGCGGGCAGTGTGTGGATTGTTTACCCGCGACATCGCCGAGACCAAGGCCATGCAGGTCAACCAGTACGCCCGGGAAAGCCAGCATCCGCTACTCTGTGAAATCGAGAAGGACGGTTAACGCCGACCACTTGGGTATGAGGTGAAGCTATGTTAAACCGCGAGCTCGAAGTCACCCTCAATCTCGCCTTCAAGGAGGCCCGTTCGAAGCGTCATGAATTCATGACCGTCGAGCATCTCCTGTTGGCTCTTTTGGATAATGAGGCCGCCGCCACCGTTTTACGTGCCTGCGGAGCAAACCTCGACAAACTCAAGCACGACCTGCAGGAGTTCATCGACTCCACCACGCCGCTGATTCCCGTGCACGACGAGGATCGCGAAACTCAGCCAACCCTGGGTTTCCAGCGTGTATTGCAACGTGCTGTCTTTCACGTACAGAGCTCGGGCAAGCGTGAAGTCACCGGTGCCAATGTGCTGGTGGCAATCTTCAGTGAGCAAGAGAGCCAGGCGGTGTTCCTGCTGAAACAGCAGAGCGTTGCCCGTATCGACGTGGTCAACTACATCGCCCATGGCATCTCCAAGGTGCCCGGGCATGGCGATCATTCTGAAGGTGAACAGGATATGCAGGACGAAGAGGGTGGTGAGTCGTCTTCTTCGGGCAATCCTCTGGATGCCTATGCCAGCAACCTCAATGAACTGGCCCGTCAGGGGCGCATTGATCCGTTGGTGGGGCGCGAGCAGGAAGTCGAGCGCGTAGCGCAGATCCTGGCGCGCCGGCGCAAGAACAACCCGCTGCTGGTGGGTGAGGCAGGCGTGGGCAAGACCGCGATTGCCGAGGGCCTGGCCAAGCGCATCGTCGACAATCAAGTGCCGGACCTGCTGATCAACAGCGTCGTCTACTCGCTGGATCTCGGGGCGTTGCTGGCCGGTACCAAATACCGCGGCGATTTCGAGAAACGCTTCAAGGCGCTGCTGGGCGAATTGAAAAAACGCCCTCAGGCGATCCTGTTCATCGACGAAATCCATACCATCATCGGTGCCGGTGCGGCCTCCGGTGGGGTGATGGATGCCTCGAACCTGCTCAAGCCGCTGCTGTCCTCGGGTGATATCCGTTGCATCGGCTCGACTACCTTTCAGGAGTTCCGTGGCATTTTCGAGAAGGACCGGGCCTTGGCGCGGCGCTTCCAGAAAGTCGATGTGTCCGAGCCCTCGGTTGAAGACACCATTGGCATCCTGCGCGGCCTCAAGGGGCGTTTCGAGCAGCATCACAGTATCGAATACAGTGATGAAGCCCTGCGTGCCGCAGCGGAATTGGCCTCGCGCTATATCAATGACCGGCATATGCCGGACAAGGCCATCGACGTCATCGACGAGGCGGGTGCCTATCAGCGCCTGCAGCCAGCGGAGAAGCGCGTGAAGCGCATCGAAGTGGCCCAGGTCGAAGACATCGTGGCGAAAATCGCGCGGATTCCACCAAAGCACGTCACCAGTTCCGATAAAGAGCTGCTGCGCAATCTTGAGCGCGATCTCAAGCTGACGGTGTTTGGCCAGGATGCGGCGATCGATTCGCTGTCCACCGCGATCAAGCTGTCCCGTGCAGGCCTGAAGTCGCCGGACAAACCGGTCGGTTCCTTCCTGTTCGCTGGTCCTACCGGCGTGGGCAAGACCGAAGCGGCGCGGCAGTTGGCCAAGGCCATGGGGATCGAGCTGGTACGTTTCGACATGTCCGAGTACATGGAACGGCACACCGTCTCGCGCTTGATTGGTGCGCCTCCCGGCTATGTCGGTTTCGACCAGGGTGGCTTGCTGACCGAGGCCATCACCAAGCAGCCGCATTGTGTATTGCTGCTCGATGAAATCGAGAAGGCCCACCCTGAAGTCTTCAACCTGCTGCTGCAGGTGATGGACCACGGGACCTTGACCGACAACAACGGGCGCAAGGCGGATTTCCGTAATGTGATCCTCATCATGACCACCAATGCCGGTGCTGAAACCGCGGCGCGAGCCTCCATCGGTTTCACTCATCAGGATCACTCTTCCGATGCCATGGAAGTGATCAAGAAGAGCTTCACGCCGGAGTTTCGCAACCGTCTGGACACCATTATCCAGTTCGGTCGCCTGAGCCACGAAGTGATCAAGAGCGTGGTGGACAAGTTCCTTACCGAACTTCAGGCGCAGCTGGAAGACAAGCGTGTGCAGTTGGAAGTGACCGATGCCGCTCGCAGCTGGCTGGCCGCCGGTGGTTATGACGTGGCCATGGGCGCCCGTCCGATGGCGCGCTTGATCCAAGACAAGATCAAGCGTCCCCTGGCCGAGGAGATCCTGTTTGGCGAGTTGTCCGACCATGGCGGTGTGGTCCACATCGACATCAAGGATGGCGAGCTGACCTTCGATTTCGAAACCACGGCGGAAATGGCTTGATCGCCGCATAACGCAGCAGTACAGCCAAAGGCACCGGGAGGTGCCTTTGTGCTATCTGGCCTTTGAAACGTTTTTTGCAGACGAACAAAAACGCCCGGCATAACCGGGCGTCTTGTATTGACTTGCTTAGCGAGCGCGGTAAGTGATGCGCCCTTTGCTCAAGTCATAGGGCGTCAGCTCGACGCGCACTTTGTCACCGGTAAGAATACGAATGTAGTTCTTGCGCATCTTGCCGGAAATATGCGCGGTTACGACGTGCCCATTTTCCAACTCCACACGAAACATGGTGTTGGGCAGGGTGTCGACGACAGTGCCTTCCATTTCGAAGCTGTCTTCTTTCGACATGCAGTAAAGCCCTCGGTGTCCAATGAATGGCCCGGTGCAACTGCGCCAGGCAAAAGCGGCGTGCATTGTGCCCGAAAAGTGGGGTTTAAGCCAAGACCTTCTAGTTGAGGATCACCCATCTCTGGTTAACCAGCAGCTCTATGGGGCGATATTGGGTCTTGTAGTTCATCTTTTTGCAGTTCTTGATCCAATAGCCGAGGTACACCGCATCCAGCCCCAGGCGCAGGGTTTCGCCGATTTGCCAAAGGATCGCAAAGCGCCCGAGGCTGCGGCGCTCTTCGTCGGGTTCATAGAAGGTGTAGACCGCCGACAGGCCGTTGGGCAGCAGGTCGGTGACCGCCACGGCCAGCAGGCGACCGTCCAGGCGGAACTCGTAGAAGCGCGAGAAGGGCAGGTCTCGAACCAGGAAGGTCGAGAATTGGTCGCGGCTGGGGGGGAACATGTCGCCATCGGCGTGGCGTTGCTCGATGTAGCGTTGGTAAAGCTCAAAGTACTCTTCGCTGAAGCCTGGTTTGGCTGCGTGTACGGTCAGGTCGCTGTTGCGTTTGAGAATGCGTTTTTGCTGGCGATTGGGCAGGAACTGCGCCACTGGAATGCGCGCCGGGACGCAGGCGTTGCAGTTCTGGCAGTGGGGGCGATACAGATGATCGCCGCTGCGCCGAAAGCCCATTTCCGACAGATCCGCGTAGACATGCACGTCCATGGGCTGGCTGGGATCGAGGAACAGAGTGGTCGCCTGTTCGTCGGGCAGGTAGCTGCAAGAGTGGGGTTGAGTGGCATAGAACTTCAGGCGCGCCAACTCGGTCATGAGTCAACCCTCGGGATAAGCTTTGCAATTAAGTGTAAGCCACCACCGGCAAACCCGCCTAGGAAACCCATATGGCGCGGCTCGGCAGGTCCAGGTGGTGTTTCAGGTAATTCGCGAACTCTGGACGGGAAATGGATCGGGCGCCGAGGCTGTGCAGGTGCTCGGTGGGCATCTGGCAGTCGATCAGTACAAATCCCCACGCCTTCAAGCGTTCCACCAGAGTGGCAAAGCCGAATTTCGAGGCGTTGTCGGCGCGGCTGAACATCGACTCGCCGAAAAACAGCTGCCCCATGGCCAGTCCATACAAGCCGCCCACCAGCACTCCCTGGTCCCAGACCTCCACCGAATGGGCGTAACCGCGTTGATGCAGTTGCAGGTAGGCGCGTTGCATCGCTTCGCTGATCCAGGTGCCCTCGGCATAAGCGCGAGGCGCTGCACAGGCGCTGATGACTGCGGCAAAGTCCTGGTCGAAGGTCACCTGATAGCGTTGTTTGCGCAGCAATTTGCCCAGGCTGCGGGAGACATGCAGTTCGTCTGGGAATAACACTGTGCGCGGGTCAGGGGACCACCAGAGAATCGGCTGGCCTTCGGAAAACCAGGGAAAGCAGCCGTGACGATAGGCCTGGATCAGGCGGTCGGCAGACAGGTCTCCGCCTGCGGCCAGCAAACCATTGGGCTCGCGCATGGCCTTTTCCAGCGGCGGGAAGTCAAGTGTGTTGCGTTGTAACCAGGTCAGCATGGTATCCAGACTTGCGGCAGGGGAGGGCGGTGGCGAGCCAGTGCGGGCTCGCCACAAGCGTAGGGCGAGGGCTTAGTTGTCGTCGAGGAATTTTTCCGCATCCAGCGCTGCCATGCAGCCGGCGCCGGCCGAAGTGATGGCCTGGCGATAGACGTGGTCGGCCACGTCGCCGGCGGCAAATACGCCCGGGATGCCGGTGGCCGTGGCATTGCCTTCGCTGCCGCCACGCACCAGCAGGTAGCCGTCGCGCATCTCCAGCTGGCCCTGGAACAGATCGGTATTGGGCTTGTGGCCGATGGCGATGAACACCCCGGCCAGTGCCAGATCCTTGGTTTCTCCGCTGTGGCTGTCCTTGAGGCGGGCGCCGGTCACGCCGCTGGCATCGCCCAGCACTTCCTCCAGGTGCTGGTTCCAGTGCAGGCGGATATTGCCATTGGCGGCCTTGTCGAACAGCTTGTCCTGGAGGATTTTCTCGGCTCGCAGCTTGTCGCGGCGATGCACCAGGTGCACTTCTTTGGCGATGTTCGACAGGTACAGGGCTTCCTCCACGGCGGTGTTGCCGCCGCCCACCACGGCCACCACCTGATTGCGGTAGAAGAAGCCGTCGCAGGTGGCACAGGCGGAAACCCCCTTGCCGGCAAAGGCCTCTTCGGAGGGCAGGCCCAGGTATTGCGCCGAGGCGCCGGTGGCGATGATCAGTGCGTCGCAACTGTAGGTGCCGCTGTCGCCGATGAGGATAAACGGCCGCTGCTGCAACTGTGCGGTGTGGATGTGGTCATAGACGATCTCGGTGTCGAAGCGTTCGGCATGTTTCTGCATGCGCTCCATCAGCACCGGGCCGGTCAGGCCTTCGACATCGCCGGGCCAGTTGTCGACTTCGGTGGTGGTGGTCAGTTGGCCGCCGGCTTGCAAACCGGTGATCACCGTTGGTTTGAGGTTGGCTCGAGCGGCATAGACGGCAGCGCTGTAACCGGCAGGGCCGGAGCCCAGAATGATCAGGCGTGAATGCTTCGCATCGTTCATAAAAACACCTCATAAGCCTTTGTCACAAAAGAGAATGCATGCTCCAATTGAACAGTGCGTAACAGGCCGTTGACTATGCTGGTCGGAGGGTTCCGACGTGGCATGGCGTGAACAAACCCGTACAATACGACGCTGTACCGGGTTTATTCAGAATTGCACTGTTTCAGAAGCAAGGGGCAGAGTGTTAAAAGTAGCCCCAGTTACGCCGGTCAACTTTATTTACCTGCTCGGATTGAGCAGTATCTTGTAGTCAATCATCCGTTGGACGCGCCCTTGGCGCAGGAAAAGACGCGTTTTGAAGAAATCCACCGCAGCACCTAAACCTGTTGTTCCGCTCTGGCGTCAACAATTGCACTACCGGCTCAAGGAAGGTGCGTTGATCGCCATTGGCGCCCTGTGCCTGTTCTTGATGATGGCACTTCTGACCTATGGGAAAGATGATCCGGGCTGGAGTCATAACAGCAAGATTGAAGACGTGCAGAACTTCGGTGGCCCGGCCGGTTCCTACAGCGCCGATATCCTGTTTATGGTGTTGGGTTACTTCGCCTATATCTTCCCGCTGCTGTTGGCGATCAAGACCTACCAGATCTTTCGCCAGCGCCATGAGCCCTGGCAGTGGAGCGGCTGGCTGTTTTCCTGGCGGCTGATCGGCCTGGTGTTCCTGGTGCTGTCGGGCGCCGCGCTGGCCCATATCCATTTCCATGCCGCCACGGGCCTGCCGGCCGGTGCTGGTGGCGCCCTGGGCGAAAGCCTGGGCGACTTGGCCAAGAACGCCCTGAATGTGCAGGGCAGCACCCTGATGTTCATTGCCCTGTTCCTGTTCGGCCTGACGGTGTTCACCGACCTGTCGTGGTTCAAGGTGATGGACGTGACCGGCAAGATCACCCTCGACCTGTTCGAACTGTTCCAGGGCGCCGCCAACCGCTGGTGGGATGCGCGCGTGGAGCGCAAGCAACTGGTGGCGCAATTGCGCGAAGTGGATGCCCGGGTCGATGAAGTCGTGACCCCGAATGTGGCCGACAAGCGCGAGCAGGCCAAGGTCAAGGAGCGCCTGATCGAGCGCGAGCAGGCCCTGAGCAAGCACATGTCCGAGCGCGAAAAGCAGGTGCCGCCAGTGATCACGCCGATCGCCACCAAGGCGCCGGAGCCCAGCAAGCGTGTGCAGAAAGAGAAACAGGTGCCGTTGTTCGTCGACAGCGCGGTGGAAGGCACCTTGCCACCGATCTCGATCCTCGACCCGGCAGAAAAGAAACAGCTGAACTATTCCCCCGAATCCCTGGCGGCAGTCGGCCACCTGCTGGAGATCAAGCTCAAGGAGTTCGGCGTCGAAGTCTCGGTGGATTCGATCCACCCGGGGCCGGTGATTACCCGTTACGAAATCCAGCCGGCGGCCGGGGTGAAGGTCAGTCGTATCGCCAACCTGGCCAAGGACCTGGCGCGTTCCCTGGCCGTGACCAGCGTTCGCGTAGTGGAAGTGATTCCCGGCAAGACCACCGTGGGCATCGAGATTCCCAACGAAGACCGGCAGATCGTGCGCTTCTCCGAAGTGCTCTCGACCCCGGAGTACGACAACTTCAAATCCCCGGTCACCCTGGCCCTGGGCCACGATATCGGCGGCAAGCCGATCATCACCGACCTGGCGAAAATGCCTCACCTGCTGGTGGCCGGTACCACCGGTTCCGGTAAGTCGGTGGGGGTCAACGCGATGATCCTGTCGATCCTGTTCAAGTCCGGCCCGGAAGACGCCAAGCTGATCATGATCGACCCGAAGATGCTCGAACTGTCGATCTACGAGGGTATTCCGCATCTGCTGTGCCCGGTGGTGACCGACATGAAGGATGCGGCCAACGCCCTGCGCTGGAGCGTGGCGGAGATGGAGCGGCGCTACAAGCTCATGGCCAAGATGGGCGTGCGCAACCTCTCGGGCTTCAACGCCAAGGTCAAGGAAGCCATCGACGCCGGTACCCCGCTGGCCGACCCGCTGTACAACCGCGAAAGCATCCACGACGAAGCGCCATTGCTGACCAAGCTGCCGACCATCGTGGTGGTGGTGGACGAATTCGCCGACATGATGATGATCGTCGGCAAGAAGGTCGAGGAACTGATCGCCCGTATCGCCCAGAAGGCCCGTGCCGCCGGTATCCACCTGATCCTCGCCACCCAGCGCCCATCGGTGGACGTGATTACCGGCCTGATCAAGGCCAACATCCCGACCCGCATGGCGTTCCAGGTGTCGAGCAAGATCGACTCGCGGACCATCATCGACCAGGGTGGTGCCGAACAATTGCTGGGCCACGGTGACATGCTCTACATGCCGCCGGGCACCAGCCTGCCGATCCGCGTCCACGGCGCCTTCGTTTCCGATGATGAAGTGCACCGCGTGGTGGAGGCCTGGAAGCTGCGCGGTGCGCCGGAATACAACGACGATATCCTCAACGGTGTCGAAGAGGCGGGCAGTGGTTTCGAAGGCAGCAGCGGCGGCGGTGACGGCGATGATCCGGAAGCCGACGCGCTCTACGACGAAGCCGTGCAGTTCGTCCTGGAAAGCCGCCGGGCCTCGATCTCTGCGGTACAGCGCAAGCTGAAGATTGGCTACAACCGCGCCGCCCGGATGATCGAAGCCATGGAAATGGCCGGGGTGGTGACGGCGATGAACACCAACGGCTCCCGCGAAGTGCTGGCGCCGGGCCCGACGCGCGACTGATCCTTGTTTCGCTTGCAGCGGCGTGAAATCACGCCGCTCGTATACCCATCCAATTAATGAGGAATTCCATGCGCCTGATTCGCATGTTGCTGCTGCCGGTATTGGCTGTGACCACCTTGTCGGCCCACGCCGACCCCAAAGACGTGGCGCGCCTGACCCAGTTGCTGGAAAAGTCCCAGACCCTGACCGCGCGGTTCTCCCAGCTGACCCTGGACGGCAGCGGTACCCAGTTGCAGGAAACCGCCGGCGAAATGTCCCTGCAGCGCCCAGGCCTGTTCTACTGGCACACCGATGCGCCACAAGAACAGCTGATGGTTTCCGACGGCCAGAAAGTCTCCCTGTGGGACCCGGACCTGGAGCAGGTGACCATCAAGAAGCTCGACCAGCGCCTGACCCAGACCCCGGCCCTGTTGCTCTCCGGTGACGTGTCGAAGATCAGCGAAAGCTTCGACATCACCTCCAAGGAGGCCGGTGGTGTGATGGACTTCACCCTCAAGCCGAAAACCCGCGACACCCTGTTCGACAGCCTGCGCCTGTCGTTCCGCAACGGCATGATCAACGACATGCAGTTGATCGACAGCGTTGGCCAGCGCACCAATATCCTGTTCACCGGGGTCAAGGCCAACGAAGCCATCCCGGCGTCCAAGTTCAAGTTCGACATCCCCAAGGGTGCCGATGTGATCCAAGAGTAAGCAGCCGCAACCGCAAGGTTTCGAAGGTAGTCCATGGACCTGTTTCGTAGTGCCCCGATTGCCCAGCCACTGGCCGCACGCCTGCGTGCGACCAACCTGGACGAGTACGTTGGCCAGCAGCACCTGTTGGCCCGGGGCAAGCCGCTGCGCGAGGCCCTGGAGCAGGGCGCGCTGCATTCGATGATCTTCTGGGGCCCGCCCGGGGTCGGCAAGACCACCCTGGCGCGGCTGCTGGCGGAAGTCTCGGATGCCCACTTCGAAACCGTCTCGGCGGTGCTGGCCGGGGTCAAGGAGATCCGCCAGGCGGTGGAGATCGCCAAGCAGCAGGCTGGGCAATACGGGCGGCGGACCATTCTGTTTGTCGATGAAGTGCACCGTTTCAACAAGTCCCAGCAGGATGCCTTCCTGCCCTACGTGGAAGACGGCACGCTGATCTTTATCGGCGCCACCACGGAAAACCCGTCCTTCGAACTCAACAACGCCTTGCTCTCCCGGGCCCGGGTCTATGTGCTCAAGAGCCTGGATGAAACGGCCCTGGGCACCCTGGTACAGCGAGCCCTGACGGAAGAGCGCGGGCTGGGCAAGCGCCAGCTGAGCCTCAGCGATGAAGGCTTCCAGATGCTGCTGTCGGCCGCCGATGGCGATGGCCGGCGCATGCTCAACCTGCTGGAAAACGCCTCGGACCTGGCCGAAGACGGTGGCGAGATCAGTGTCGATCTGTTGCAAAGCCTGCTGGGTGACACCCGCCGGCGTTTCGACAAGGGCGGCGAAGCCTTCTACGACCAGATTTCCGCGTTGCACAAGTCGGTGCGCGGCTCCAATCCCGACGGCGCCCTGTACTGGTTCGCGCGCATGCTCGACGGCGGCTGCGACCCGCTGTACCTGGCCCGGCGCGTGGTGCGCATGGCCAGCGAAGACATCGGCAACGCCGACCCGCGGGCCCTGAGCCTGTGCCTGGCGGCCTGGGATGTGCAGGAGCGCCTTGGCAGCCCCGAAGGCGAGCTGGCAGTGGCCCAGGCCATCACCTACCTGGCCTGTGCGCCGAAGAGCAACGCCGTGTACATGGGCTTCAAGGCCGCCATGCGCGCCGCTGCCGAGCATGGCTCGCTGGAAGTGCCGATCCACCTGCGCAATGCCCCGACCAAGCTGATGAAGCAACTGGGCTACGGCGACGAATATCGCTACGCCCATGACGAGCCGGATGCCTACGCCGCCGGGGAAGACTATTTCCCCGAAGAACTCGAACCCTTGCCGCTCTATCAACCGGTGCCCCGTGGCCTGGAACTGAAGATCGGCGAGAAGCTCAAGCACCTGGCGGCCCTGGACCGGGCCAGCCCCTTGCAGCGGAGAAAACCTTGATCCCCCTGATCCTCGCAGTCTCCGCCGGCGGTGTTGCTGGCACCCTGTTGCGCTTTGCCAGCGGCAACTGGATCAATGCCAATTGGCCGCGGCACTTCTATACCGCGACGCTGGCCGTTAATATCGTGGGCTGCCTGCTGATCGGCGTGTTATACGGGCTGTTCCTGGTCCGTCCGGAAGTGCCGATCGAAGTGCGTGCCGGATTGATAGTGGGCTTCCTCGGTGGCCTGACGACTTTTTCATCCTTTTCACTGGATACCGTGCGTCTGCTGGAAAGCGGACAAGTGGCGCTGGCCCTGGGCTACGCGGCACTGAGTGTATTCGGCGGGCTGCTTGCTACCTGGGCCGGCCTGTCCTTGACCAAACTTTGATAAACGAGAGAACGACATGCTCGATTCCAAACTGTTACGTAGCAACCTCCAGGACGTAGCGGATCGTCTGGCATCCCGCGGCTTTGCCCTGGATGTGGCACGCATCGAAGCGCTGGAAGAACAGCGCAAGACCGTGCAGACCCGCACCGAGCAACTGCAGGCTGAACGTAACGCGCGCTCCAAGTCCATCGGCCAGGCCAAGCAACGCGGCGAAGACATCGCCCCGCTTATGGCCGACGTTGAGCGCATGGGGAACGAGCTGAGCTCCGGCAAGGCGGAGCTGGAAAACATCCAGAGCGAACTGGATTCGATCCTGTTCGGCATTCCCAACCTGCCCCACGAGTCGGTGCCGGTGGGCGAAGATGAAGACGGCAACGTCGAAGTGCGCCGCTGGGGCACCCCGACCGCCTTCGATTTCCCGATCAAGGACCACGTGGCCCTGGGTGAAACCCACGGCTGGCTGGACTTTGAAACCGCCGCCAAGCTGTCCGGCGCGCGTTTTGCCCTGTTGCGCGGCCCGATCGCCCGTCTGCACCGCGCCCTGGCGCAGTTCATGATCAACCTGCACACCGGCGAGCACGGCTACGAAGAGGCCTACACCCCGTACCTGGTGCAGGCTCCGGCGCTGATGGGCACCGGCCAGTTGCCGAAGTTCGAGGAAGACCTGTTCAAGATCACTCGCGAAGGCGAGGCCGATCTGTACCTGATCCCGACCGCTGAAGTGTCGCTGACCAACATCGTGGCTGGCGAGATCCTCGACGCCAAGCAGCTGCCGCTGAAGTTCGTCGCTCACACCCCGTGCTTTCGCAGTGAAGCCGGTGCTTCGGGTCGCGATACCCGCGGCATGATCCGCCAGCACCAGTTCGACAAGGTCGAGATGGTCCAGGTGGTCGAGCCGTCGACCTCCATGGAAGCCCTGGAAGGCCTGACCGCCAACGCCGAGAAAGTCCTGCAACTGCTGCAACTGCCGTATCGCGTTCTGGCGCTGTGCACCGGCGACATGGGTTTCAGCGCGGTCAAGACCTACGATCTGGAAGTCTGGGTGCCGAGCCAGGACAAGTACCGCGAGATCTCCTCGTGCTCCAACTGTGGCGACTTCCAGGCCCGCCGCATGCAGGCGCGCTTCCGCAACCCGGAAACCGGCAAGCCTGAGCTGGTGCACACCCTCAACGGTTCCGGCCTGGCCGTGGGCCGTACCCTGGTGGCGGTGCTGGAGAACTACCAGCAGGCCGACGGTTCGATCCGTGTGCCGGATGTGCTGAAGCCGTACATGGGTGGCCTTGAGGTCATCGGCTAAATGGAATATCTGCCGCTGTTTCACAACCTTCGCGGCAGTCGTGTGTTGGTGGTCGGCGGAGGGGAGATTGCCTTGCGCAAATCCCGTCTGCTGGCCGATGCCGGTGCGCAGCTGCGAGTGGTCGCACCTGAAATAGAAGCGCAATTGCAGGAACTGATCGTCGCCAGCGGCGGTGAGTCCCTGCTGCGCGGGTATGTCGAGGCGGACCTCGACGGCTGCACCCTGATCATCGCCGCCACCGACGACGAATCCCTCAATGCCCAGGTCTCCGCCGATGCCCATCGGCGTTGCGTTCCGGTCAATGTGGTGGACGCGCCGGCCCTGTGCAGCGTGATCTTCCCGGCCATCGTCGACCGTTCGCCGCTGGTCATCGCAGTCTCCAGTGGCGGCGATGCGCCGGTGCTGGCGCGGCTGATCCGGGCCAAGCTGGAAACCTGGATTCCTTCCACCTACGGCCAACTGGCCGGGTTGGCGGCGCGTTTCCGCGCCCAGGTCAAAGGCCTGTTTCCGGATGTGCAGCAGCGCCGGGCGTTCTGGGAAGACGTGTTCCAGGGCCCCATCGCCGATCGCCAACTGGCGGGGCAGGGGGCTGAGGCCGAACGTCTGTTGCAGGCCAAGATTGCCGGCAAGGCGCCTCATGCGCCGGGCGAGGTGTATCTGGTGGGCGCAGGCCCGGGTGATCCGGACCTGCTGACCTTCCGTGCCCTGCGCCTGATGCAGCAGGCCGATGTGGTGCTCTACGACCGTCTGGTGGCGCCGGCGATTCTCGAGCTGTGCCGCCGCGACGCCGAACGCATCTATGTCGGCAAGCGTCGCGCCGATCACGCCGTGCCTCAGGAGCAGATCAACCAGCAACTGGTGAACCTGGCCCGGCAAGGCAAGCGGGTGGTGCGCCTGAAGGGCGGTGATCCCTTCATCTTTGGCCGGGGCGGCGAAGAGATCGAAGAGCTGGCGGCCCACGGCATTGCGTTCCAGGTGGTGCCGGGAATTACCGCGGCCAGTGGTTGCTCGGCCTATGCCGGGATTCCCCTGACTCACCGTGACTATGCCCAGTCGGTACGCTTCGTCACCGGCCACCTCAAGGACGGCACCAGCAACCTGCCCTGGAGCGACCTGGTGGCGCCAGCGCAGACCCTGGTGTTCTACATGGGCCTGGTGGGCTTGCCGACCATCTGCGAGCAACTGATCAAGCACGGTCGCGGCGCCGACACCCCGGCGGCGCTGGTTCAGCAGGGCACCACCAGCAACCAGCGTGTCTTCACCGGCACCCTGGGCAACCTGCCTGCGCTGGTGGCCGAGCACGAAGTGCACGCGCCGACCCTGGTGATCGTCGGCGAAGTGGTCCAGCTACGCGAGAAGCTGGCCTGGTTCGAAGGCGCTCAGTCCGAGGTCTGAAAAGCTTCGCCGGCAAGCCGGCTCCTACAGATTCCACTGTTGTAGGAGCCGGCTTGCCGGCGAAAGCGTCCTTAACCCCTGCACCAAACCCCTTGTCCGCTCAACCGTTGCCGATCATGTGCGCGGCTGAAGTCCTGTAACGGCCCCTTCGGCACAATCCCGGTCGGATTGATGGTGGTGTGGCTGGCGTAGTAGTGCCCCTTGATATGGGCAAAATCCACCGTCTCGGCAATCCCCGGCCATTGGTACAACTCCCTCAGCCAGTTCGACAGGTTGGGATAATCGGCAATCCGCCGCAGGTTGCACTTGAAGTGGCCGTGGTACACCGCATCGAAGCGGATCAGGGTGGTGAACAGCCGCACATCGGCTTCGGTCAGGTACTCGCCGGCCAGGTAGCGCTGCTTGTCCAGTAACGCCTCCAGGGCGTCCAGCTCGGCGAAGACATCATCGAACGCCGTCTCATAGGCCTGTTGTGAAGTGGCAAACCCGGCACGGTACACGCCATTGTTCAGCGCGGGGTAGATGCGTGCGTTGAGTTCATCGATGCGTGCGCGCAATGGCTGCGGATAAAAATCCAGGCCATTGCCGGTCAGGCCGTCGAAGGCGCTGTTGAACATGCGGATGATCTCCGCCGATTCGTTGCTGACGATGCGCTGTTGCTGCTTGTCCCACAGCACTGGCACGGTGACGCGGCCGGTGTAGTCGGCGGTGTCGGCGGTGTAGCGCTGGTGCATGAAATCAAAGTGATCCAGCGCATCGCCGCTGGAGCCATGGGCGCTGTCGAAGGTCCAGCCGTTCTCGCGCATCAGCCAGCTGACCACCGAGACGTCGATCAGCTGTTCCAGACCCTTGAGCTTGCGCAGGATCAGGGTGCGGTGGGCCCAGGGGCAGGCCAGGGACACATAAAGGTGGTAGCGCCCGGCCTCGGCGGCAAAGCCGCCTTCACCGCTGGGGCCGGGGCGGCCATCGGCGGTGACCCAGTTGCGACGTTGCGCCTGTTCCCGTTGGAAGGCGCCATCCTTGCCGCTTTCGTACCACTGGTCATGCCAGCGCCCTTCGATCAGCAGTCCCATGGAATGCTCCTCAGCTATTTTGCGTTGGAGTGCAGTCTATGCCGCTGGGTTCGAACAAAAAGCGCAAAGCATGGGCGGTTTTGATCGATTAAATCGATCTGTCCCGGGCATCCCAGTACTGCTGGGCCAGGGCGAAGGCCTGCTCCCGGGGCGTGCCCAGGCCGCGCAAGGCCAGGGCCATGGTGGCCAGCAGGGCCAGCTGCGGATAACTGTCCTCAACATCACCGCGCCACAGTGCCTTGAGGTGCTCGGGTTCCAGGCTGGCCGGTTTCACATGGCGCTGGGCCGACAGTGCCGGCCACTCTTCATCCCAACTGACGCCGCCGGTGCTGCCGTACAGATGGCTGGTGGTGTCCGGGTTGATCTCGATCTCGCCGCCATCGCCCTTGATCACGATGACGTTGTCCCCCAGCAGGCCGCTGGCATCGCGGTGCACTGCCTGGTAGCCGGGGTGGAAGATGCTCTGCAGGCCGCAACGGGCGCCCAGGGGGTTGAGGATTCGCGCCAGGGAGTGGATCGGTGAGCGCAGGCCGAGGATGTTGCGCAAGTCGATCATGCGCTGCAGTTGCGGCGCCCAGTCCCCCAGGGGCATGAAGGCCAGGTTGCCCTGGTCCAGTGCCTGGCCGACCGCCTGCCAGTTACGGCATAGGGGAATTCCCAGGGGTTCCAGCAATTGTTCGGTGTACAGGCGCCCGGCGGTGTGGGCGCCGCCACCGTGGAGCAGGATGCGCACGCCGTTCTGTGCCAGGCACTTGGCCGCCAGCAGGTACCAGGGCAGGTGGCGCTTCTTGCCGGCGTAGGTCGGCCAGTCGAGGTCCAGCGCAATCGCCGGGGCGTTCAGGCGTTCACGCAAGGCTTCGGTGAAGCCCGCCAGCTCTTCCGGGCTTTCTTCCTTGTGCCGCAGCAGCATGAGGAAGGCGCCCAATTGGGTGTCCTCGACCTTGCCGTCCAGCAGCATGCCCATGGCGTCCCGGGCTTCCTCGCGCGTCAGGTTGCGCGCGCCGCGCTTACCCTTGCCGAGGATGCGCACGAACTGGGCAAAGGGGTGTTCTTCCGGGGTTTGGGTGAGCAGGGGGGCGAATTCGTTCATAGGCAATTGGTTGGCTTGGGCAGGCCCGCCAGCTTGGCGGCAAGTTTGGCGGGAGTGCCTTTGAACAGTCGGTTCAGGTGCAGGCTGTTGCCCTTGTCCGGGCCCAGCTTGAGGGCGGTGTACTTGATCAGCGGGCGGGTGGCCGGGGACAGCTGGAACTCTTTATAGAAGCCCTGCAGCAGTTCGAGGATTTCCCAGTGCTCTGCACTCAGCTCCAGCTCTTCGTTGGCGGCCAGGGCTTGCGCCACGTCGGCGGACCAGTCGTCGAGGTTGACCAGGTAGCCGTCCTTGTCCAGTTCGATGGCGCGAGCGCCCACGGTCAGGGTACTCATAGCCAGGCATTGACCTTGTCATGCTCAATCGACAGCTCGACGAAGCCCGGATAGTCCACCGCACGGGCCCAGGTCGGCAGGGCCAGGCCGCGGGCGCTCAGGTCTTCTTCCAGCACGTACAGATTCAAGCCGCTACGGGTGCTCAGTTCGCTGCAAATGGCGCTGCCCGGTTGCAGGGCATAGGCGGCGTCGCCGCACAGCAGCAGGCCGTCGGCGCTGCCCAGCAGGCGCAGGCAGCTGCTCAGGCGGGTGTCGGTGAAGGGCGAGTGGGACAACACATGCAAGGTCGACATCAGAGGGTAATCACCTGGTCAAAACGGTCGATGATCCCGGCCAGTTCCGGGGCGTTGAGCAGCTGTACATCGTCAAGACTCAAGCTCGCCGGGTCGAGGCCGCGGGCTGCGAGGCTGGCGCTGCAGGCAAACAGCTCGTCGACGCCGAACAGCGCCAGCGCCTGCAGGTTGGCGCTCAGGTCTTTCTGGCGCAGCAGCGAGGCCTGTTGTCCGGGCGCCAGTTGCAGCACGCCATCATCAAGAAACAGCAGGCCGATGGGCAGGTCGAAGGCGCCGCCGGCCAGGACGATATCCAGGGCTTCCCGGGCGCCGGGGCCGGACCACGGCGCCTGGCGGCTGATCAACAACAGGGATTTGGCCATGTCACGCCCCTCCAAAACAGATCAGGCGGTCGGCGGCCTGTACCGCGTCATGCAATTGCCCGAGCCCCGACAGCTCCCAGGGGGCTTCGACGCTCACCGACGTGCGCTGGTAGCGCTGGGCTTCGTCAGCATTCAACACGCCCCGGCGCAGGGCCGCGGCGATGCACACCACGCCGTCCAGTTGATGCTGGCCGACAAACTCGCGCCATTCTTTGGGCAGGTCCTGTTCGTCCTGGGGCGTGACGATGCTGTTGGCGGCGTTGTACACGCCGTCCTGGTAGAAAAACAGCCGGACAATTTCATGCCCGCCCGCCAGCGCCGCCTGGGCGAACAGCAGGGCGCGGCGCGAGGAAGGCGCGTGGGCGGCAGAGAACAGGGCGATGGCGAACTTCATGACGGACTCGATGGATAAAACTGCGGCCATGATAAAGCTTTCTTTGAACATCGGCTAAACCCGTTTCGCCCCTGGGGCTCTGGTTCCAGGCATGCAGGACATATCGGGTAAAGCATTGCCCGGCCCCAAACTGCGAAGCGAGGGATAGACTCGCGCCTTCATGCAACCGGGGACAAGGAGCAAGGGATGATGGATTTGAATTCGGCGGTGGTCGTGGTCACGGGGGCCGGAAGAGGCTTGGGGGCCGCGCTGGCCATCAGCCTGGCGGACCAGGGCTGCAAGCTGATTCTCTGTGGGCGCAACCCCGAGGCCCTGGCGCAGGTCAGCGCGGCCATCGAGGCACGTACCGGCAGCCCCGCCGATCAGGTGGTGGTGGACCTGGCCAGCAGCGACAGCGTCAAGGCCGCCCTGGCTGAGATCCACGTCCGCCACCCGCAAGTGGACATCCTGATCAACAACGGCGCCATGTGGCTGGAGGCCAGCGAGCAGCCCCACAGCGCCGCTGAAGTCACCGGGGTGATCGACGCCGCACTGAGCGGCACCTTCCTCCTGACCCAGGGCCTGTTGCCGGTGCTCAAGGCTTCCAAGCGCCCGGACATCGTCACCATCGGTTCCATCAGCGGCTTGCCCAATGCACCGCTGCACAGCGTGTCGCTGCCGTTCTATGCGGCCAAGCACGGGCAACTGGCCCTGGCCGATGGCCTGCGGCAAATGCTTCGGGGCACGCCGGTGCGTTCGCTGTGCGTGCACCCGCCGTACCTGGAAGATATCTCGCCGCTGGATGAGGCCTGGCAGCAGATTCCGACGCGGCACAAGGGCGAGCAGGGCACCAACCGTGATGTGGTGGAGGCCGTGATCTTCGCCCTGACCCGGCCGCGGCATATCAGCCTGTCGTCGATCGTGATCGATACCGACAGCGGCGGCCTGTTCAGCTGATAACCGTGCTCAATGTCAGCGGTTCTTGTAGCCCAGTTGCCAGCGGCGGGGGATCCTCAACGACGCCACGCCCAGCAGCGCGGCAAACAACCCGCTGACATACAGCGCCTTGAGCCCCAGGTGCTGTTCCAGCAAGGCCCCCAGCACCGCCCCGGCGAACATGCCGCTCCAGGGCACCAGTTGCACCCGCCAGCCGTTGCGTCGGTCGCCGAGCACCCAGCGCCCCAGGCCGCGGCCAAAGCGTGACAGGGCGCCGGTGACGTAGGTCAGGCCGATGGGCAGGCCGTTCACTTCCTCCACCGCGGCGTTGAGCATGCCCATGGCAGTGATGGCCGCCAGCAGGGCCGGCAGTTGCTGCTCAAAAGGCCAGGCAGCAGAGGCGCAGAGCAGCGCGCCGATGCTCAGCAGCAAGGGCAGGGCACGGTGCCCGGCCAGGCGGCTGACCACCACGCCCAGGGCGTTACCGACGATAAAGGTCGCCACCAGAAGCAGCAGGCGCAGCACCAGGCCCGGTTCCCCATCGCTGATGGCCACGGCCATGCGGGTGGTGTTGCCGCTCATGAAGGACACGAAATCGCCAGTGGCCATGAAGCCGATGGCGTCGGTCATCCCCGCCAGGACCGACAGGCAGGCCACCAGCCCGAGGCCGACCCGTCCGCGCCATTTCTGCGTGTGCTGCAGGGCTGCGCTGGCCGATTGCGTGGAAGTCGAAGGCAACATCGTCGGTTCTCCTGAACAGGGACTGCGAGGGGCACGTGCGGGCCAAGGCCGGGGGTCAAAGGTGGTGCAGGGTGCAGTACTCGTCCCACGGCATGCCGGCCATCTCCGCCACTTCCCGGTGCACTTCAAGGCGCTGGGCGTGGAATTCCTCGGGGCTGGCAGCGGTCAGTTGCAGGCTCAATTCCCAGGCGAACAACCCCAGGCGTTCGGCTTCGGCCTCGAAGGCTTCATGCAGGCGTTCGGCGCGGTACTGCGCCGGGGTTTCGCCCCGGGCCCGGGCTTCCAGGGGGTTGAGGTTGTCCAGCTGTTCGCGCAGCTCGGGGCGCTGTTCGAGGAACGTGACCAAGGCCTGTTCATGCGGGTGTTGATCGATTGCCATGAAGACTCCCGGAAAAAGCGCCACGCCAGGGCGCAAGACTGAATGGGTTACGGCCGGATGCTCAAGGCAGGTTCGGCTGAGCGGCCATCAAGCCACGCAGCCGCGCCAGATCCTTGCACGGGATGACATAGGTGCGCGCTAGCCGGTCGCCGATGCGCTGGCCGCGGCTTGATTCGCAGCAGATCAGCAGGGACACCGGGCTGAGGGCGGCTTCGAAGGGGCGGGTCGCCGAGCGGATCAGTACCTGCAGCAGCGAGGGGGGCTGGCCGATGCCATTGATCACTTGCAGGCCGCAAAGGGCCTTGCCGGCGGTGTAGCCACGCCACAGGTATTCGTTGAGGGGAAAATACAGGCACCAGGTGGCCAGCAGGCACCAGGTGGAGAATTGCTCCATATCCGGGTATCGGAGGCGTTCGGCCAGCCGGCATAGGACAAACCACAGCAGCAGGACCAGCAGGCCGTCGACCAGATAAGCCAGAATGCGCCGGATGATCAGGCCGACTCTCGATACTTCCATGCACTGCCCCGAAGACTACGCCCTGTATTGAGCGCCCTATTGTAAGGCCTAAAGCCCCTGCGGGGGCGAGGCTTCACAGGGATGTGAAAAAAACGTGAAAAATAATTAGAACCTTTTGCTCGCGACTTCCCTCGAAAAGGCTCCTGCAGCATTTGCCTTATTCAAACAGGGAGATCTACACACGATGTCAAAGGTATTCGCAACCCTCCTGGCCAGCACTTCTGCTGCCACCTTGCTGGCCCTTTCCAGCAGCGCCATGGCCGCCCCGGCCACCGGGCCGATTTCCACCCTGGGTATTCTCGGTAGCTACAACGACTTCAAGCTCGAAGGCGGTAGTGAAAGCGACAAGGAGCACCTGGGTGAAGGGGGGGGGTTCTACAACTTCGGCAACAAGATGACCGCCGAATCGGGCCTGATCTACCAGGCCGGGGTTGAGGCCAAGTTCGGCAAGAAGCACGACAACAAGCTCAAGGAAGGCCAGGCCGACCTCGACCTGGGCTGGCGCGCCGCCCTGGACGCACGCAACTTTGTCGATGTGCTGGTGGGGGGGGGCTACACCTGGACCCGCTACGAGCCGGACACCGGCGACTACGACATGAAGCTCACCAACAAGTCGCCCTTCGCCAAGGCTGCCCTGGGCTACAACCACCAGTTCGACGACCTGACCATGCGCGTCGAGCTGGGTGCGCGCCACACCATCAACGGCAAGGCGCGGCTCAAGGTGGATGACGTGGGCAGCGACACCGTGGACCTCAAGGACCGCACCAACCCCTACGCCGAGGTGAATTTCTTGATGAACCAGAACGGCTCGCTGCCGGTCATGGCCGGGGTCTATTACACCCGCACCGAGTACAAGCTGGACGAAGATACGCCGGTGGCTGACAACACCAAGCTCAAGCGTGACGAGTATGGCTTCAAGGTTGGCCTGACCTTCTAAGGGCAGCCGCCCGTTCCAAGCTGCAAGAGAGCCGCCGGTGCCCGTCGTTCGATGGGGCCGGCGGTTGTGCTTTCAGCAGACGATAGGGTGTTCGCGGCCGATCTCGCTGCGCAATTGGGCGATCAGGTGCAGGCAATGGGTGAGGCCCGGCGAGGGCTCGCCGATGCGGCGGCTGAGGATGATCGGCGAGGTGGCCTCGGCCTCCAGTAGCGGGCAGAAGCCGATGTCGTCGCGGTGCAGCACCTGCACCGAGGCCGGTACCAGGGTGATGCCGATGCCGGCGCCTACCAGGCCGATGGCGGTCTGCAATTCGTTGGTCCACTGGGCGATCTTCAGGTTCAGGCCGCGGGCACTGAACAGCGCGATCACATGGTCGGCGTAGCTCGGGCGCGGGTTGGCTGGGTACAGCACGAAAGGCTCGTCCGCCAGTTGCGCCAGGCTCACCGGTTGCCCCAGCAGCGGGTGGCCGGCGGGCAGGGCGACCACCAGGCGGTCTTCGGTCAGCACCTTCTGCACGATGGCCGGGTCGTCGATGTGGATACGCCCGAAGCCGATATCGATGCGCCCGGCCTTCAAGGCTTCCACCTGCTGCAGGGTAGTCATCTCCGACAGGCCCAGCTCCAGTTCCAGGGTTTCGTTGCTGCGCAGGCGGCGGATCAGCTGCGGCAGCACGCCGTACAGGGTCGAGGGGGCAAAGCCGATGCCCAGCCAGGTCTTGTGCCCCAGGCCGATGCGCCGGGTGTTGTCGCAAACCTTGCCCAACTGCTCCAGCACCCGGTTGGAGTGTTCAAAGAAAAACCGCCCGGCGGCGGTCAGGCGCAGCGGTCGGCCACGCTCCAGCAACAGCACCCCCAACTCGTCTTCCAGTTGCTGGATCTG
Organism: Pseudomonas sp. MWU349; assembly: GCF_017947325.1. NCBI lineage: Bacteria > Pseudomonadati > Pseudomonadota > Gammaproteobacteria > Pseudomonadales > Pseudomonadaceae > Pseudomonas > Pseudomonas sp. MWU349. Next base: position 329,713 of record NZ_JAFEVP010000001.1, read on the forward strand.
CCGGCTCAGCGGCGGCTGGGCGATGTGCAGGCGCTCGGCGGCGCGGGTGAAATTGAGGGTTTCCCCCAGCACCTGGAAATAGCGCAGATGACGCAGTTCCATGACAGCTCCCCAGTGGTTAAGTGCATACCTTAAAGGTATCAAGCCAGACCAATTCTATATTGGAACCCCGGAAAAAGCCGGGACAGAATCGCTGGCAGAACTTCAAGAACCTCACGGGTATGGAAATGCACGCTTCTGCCATTGAATCGATCGAGACGATCATCGTCGATCTGCCGACCATCCGCCCCCACAAGCTGGCCATGCACACCATGCAGAACCAGACCCTGGTGCTGATCCGCCTGCGCTGCGCCGACGGCATCGAAGGCCTGGGGGAATCCACCACCATCGGTGGCCTGGCCTATGGCAATGAAAGCCCGGACAGCATCAAGACCAATATCGACCGTTTCGTCGCGCCGCTGCTGATCGGCCAGGACGCCAGCAACATCAACGCCGCCATGCTGCGCCTGGAGCAGAGCATCCGCGGCAACACCTTCGCCAAATCCGGTATCGAAAGCGCCTTGCTCGACGCCCAGGGCAAGCGCCTCGGGCTGCCGGTCAGTGAACTGCTGGGCGGCCGGGTGCGCGATGCGCTGCCAGTGGCCTGGACCCTGGCCAGTGGCGACACCGCCAAGGACATCGCCGAAGCGCAGAAGATGCTCGACCTGCGCCGCCACCGCATCTTCAAGCTGAAGATCGGCGCCGGTGAAGTGGACCGCGACCTGGCCCACGTGATCGCCATCAAGAAGGCCCTGGGCGACAGCGCCAGCGTGCGGGTCGACGTCAACCAGGCCTGGGACGAAGCCGTGGCCCTGCGCGCCTGCCGCATCCTCGGCGGCAATGGCATCGACCTGATCGAACAACCGATTTCGCGCAACAACCGCGCCGGCATGGTGCGCCTGAATGCCAGCAGCCCGGCGCCGATCATGGCCGACGAATCCATCGAGTGTGTGGAAGACGCCTTCAACCTGGCCCGGGAAGGGGCGGCCTCGGTGTTCGCCCTGAAGATCGCCAAGAACGGCGGCCCTCGCGCCACCCTGCGCACCGCGGCGATTGCCGAGGCGGCGGGCATCGGCCTGTACGGCGGCACCATGCTCGAGGGCGGCATCGGCACCCTGGCCTCGGCCCACGCCTTCCTGACCCTGAACAAACTGAGCTGGGACACCGAACTGTTCGGCCCGTTGCTGCTGACCGAGGACATCCTCGCCGAGCCGCCGGTGTACCGGGATTTCCACCTGCATGTCTCAAAGGCACCGGGCCTTGGCCTGAGCCTGGACGAAGAGCGCCTGGCGTTCTTCCGTCGCGACAAAACCACCCCCGTGCTGCATCACACCTGAGGAGGGCTGCATGCTATTCCACGTGAAAATGACCGTGAACCTGCCGGTCGACATGAACCCCGAGCGCGCCGCGCAGCTGAAAGCCGACGAAAAGGCCCTGGCCCAACGCCTGCAGGCCGAAGGCAAGTGGCGCCACCTGTGGCGCATCGCCGGGCTGTACGCCAACTACAGCGTGTTCGACGTTGACAGCGTGCAGGAATTGCACGACACCCTGATGCAATTGCCGCTGTACCCCTACATGGCCATCGAAGTTGACGCCATGTGCAGGCATCCTTCGTCCATTCATGAGGATGACCGCTGAGCCCGTGCCAGCCCGTTCACCACTCTAATAAATACAAGATGAGGATTAATCATGAACGTCAGAATTTCCCACACTGCCAGCGCCCAACGCTTTCTTGAAGAAGCCAGCGGCCAGTTCACCGAGGGCGGCAACCCCCGGGCCAAGGCCATCATCTACCGCATCCTGCGGGATTCGGTGAACATCATCGAAGACCTGGAGATCACCCCAGAAGAGTTCTGGAAGGCCGTCAACTACCTCAACGTTCTCGGCGCCCGCCAGGAAGCCGGGCTGCTGGCCGCGGGCCTGGGCCTGGAGCATTACCTGGACCTGCTGATGGACGCCGCCGACGAACAGGTGGGCAAGACCGGCGGCACCCCGCGCACCATCGAAGGCCCGCTGTACGTGGCCGGTGCACCGCTGAGCCAGGGCGAAGCGCGCCTGGACGACGGGGTCGACCCGGGGGTGGTGCTGTTCATGCAGGGGCAGGTCCGCAACACCGCCGGCGAGCCACTGGCCGGGGCCATCGTCGATGTCTGGCACGCCAACACCGGCGGCACCTATTCCTACTTCGACGGCAGCCAGTCGGAGTTCAACCTGCGCCGGCGCATCGTCACCGACGCCGAGGGCCGCTACCGCTTTCGCAGCATCGTGCCGTCCGGCTACGGTTGCCCGCCGGATGGCCCGACCCAGCAACTGCTGGACCAACTGGGCCGCCATGGCCAGCGCCCGGCGCACATCCACTTCTTCATCTCGGCCGATGACCATCGCCACCTGACCACCCAGATCAACCTGGATGGCGACCAGTACCTGCACGACGATTTTGCCTATGCCACTCGCGATGAGCTGATCGCCCAGATCACCTTCAGCGAAGACCAGGCTCGGGCCAAGGCCCTGGGGGTCAGCGGGCGCTTTGCCGAGATCGAGTTCGACTTCAACCTGCAGTCTTCGGCCCAGCCGCAAGAACAGCAGCGCCACGAGCGGGTCCGCGCCCTGGAGGACTGAAGCGCCGACCATGCCTGGCCCGGCCACGGAGCACCGACCCAGGTGCCCGTGGCTTTTGCCGTTATGCCAGGCCTGACGAGACTGCGTTGCGTGCCTGAAGCGCAGACCCAATAAGAACCATCAGAGTGGCCCGATCATGCAGATGCATCTGTTGAGTGAGCGCAGCAGCGTGTTTGTTCAAGCCGATCCCTATGCCGTATCCGGTTACGTCAACCAGCACGTGGGCAGCCACTGCATCCGCCTGCCCCGGGCCGGCCATCCCCAGGCCAGCCTGCAGCACCGGGCCCTGGCCAGCCTGGATTTGTGCAGCATCAGCTACGGCGCCAGCGTGCGCGTTACCTCGCCGGCCCTGGAAAGCATCTACCACCTGCAAGTGCTGCTGCGGGGCCACTGCCGGTGGCGTGGCCCGGGCCAGGAGCACTACTTCGCCCCGGGGGAGCTGCTGCTGATCAACCCCGACGACCCGGTGGACCTGACCTATTCCGACGACTGCGAAAAATTCATCATCAAGATTCCCACCCACCTGGTGGAAAACGCCTGCCAGGAACAGCGCTGGCAGTACCCGGGGCAGGGCGTGCGCTTTCTGCGCCAGCGCTACCAACTGCAGGAACTGGAAGGCTTCGTGCCCTTGCTGAGCCTGCTGTGCCAGGAAGCCGAAGCCCTGGAAAGCATGCCCAAGGTCCAGGAGCACTACGCCCACATCCTGGTGGGCAAACTGCTGGGGCTGATGCAGACCAACGTGCAGCGCGGTGCCCTGGGCGCCTCGGCGGCGACCTTCGAACGGATTGCCGACTACATCGAACGCAACCTCAAGCACGACATCGGCTGCGAAGAATTGGCGCAACAGGCGCGCATGAGCCTGCGCTCGCTGTACGCGCTGTTCGAACGCAACGCCCGCACCACGCCGAAGAACTACATCCGCCAGCAGAAACTGCAACGGGTGCACGCCTGCCTCAGCGACCCGCACAGCCCGGTGCGCAACGTCACCGAACTGGCCCTGGATTTCGGCTTCCTGCACCTTGGGCGTTTTGCCCAAAGCTACCGCCAGCAATACGGCGAACTGCCCTCCGACACCCTCAAGCGCCGGCACTGATCCTCAGGCATCGGCCTCTTGTAGGCGCTGGCTTGCCAGCGAAGGGGCCGGCAGGCTCAGCGCCCCACCCAGGGGCCTGTTCGCCGGCAAGCCGGCTCCTACTCAACCCACCGTCGGCGCTTTTGCAGAAAACGGATACAGGTCTGCAGGCATTGGCTATTGCCCGTTCCAAACCCGCCCTAGCATGGCCCTGCCTGAATAAAAACAATGGAGGCGGCGGCCATGTCCCTGCGACCCGAATACCTGCATTCCCTGCTTGAAGAAGACCCCGACCAGGGCGTCTACCGCTGCAAGCGGGAGATGTTCACCGACCCCCGGCTGTTCGACCTGGAGATGCAGCACATCTTCGAAGGCAACTGGCTGTACCTGGCCCACGAAAGCCAGATCCCCAACCCCAACGACTACTACAGCACCACCATGGGCCGGCAGCCGGTGTTCATCGCGCGCAACAAGAACGGCGAGCTCAATGCCTTCATCAACGCCTGCAGCCATCGCGGCGCCATGCTCTGCCGGCACAAGACCGGCAACAAGGCCTCCTTCACCTGCCCGTTCCACGGCTGGACCTTCAACAACACCGGCAAGCTGCTCAAGGTCAAGGACCCGGCCGCCGCCGGCTACCCGGCCAGCTTCAACTGCGAAGGCTCCCACGACCTGACCCGCGTCGCGCGCTTCGAGTCCTACCGTGGCTTTCTGTTCGGCAGCCTCAACCCCGACGTGTTGCCCCTGGTGGAGCACCTGGGGGAGTCGGCGAAGATCATCGACATGATCGTCGACCAGTCCGCCGACGGCCTGGAAGTGCTGCGCGGTTCCTCCAGCTATATCTACGAAGGCAACTGGAAACTCACCGCCGAGAACGGCGCCGACGGCTACCACGTCAGCTCGGTGCACTGGAACTATGCCGCCACCCAGAACCAGCGCAAGCAGCGCGAGGCCGGGGAAGACATCCGCACCATGAGCGCCGGCACCTGGGCCAAGCAGGGCGGCGGTTTCTACTCGTTCGACAAGGGCCACATGCTGCTCTGGACCCGCTGGTCCAACCCCGAGGATCGCCCGCTGTACGAACGCCGTGACGAGTTGGCCCGAGACTTCGGCCAGGCCCGCGCCGACTGGATGATCGAGAACTCGCGCAACCTGTGCCTGTATCCGAACCTCTACCTGATGGACCAGTTCAGCTCGCAGATCCGCATTGCCCGGCCGATCTCCGTGGACCGCACCGAAATCACCATCTACTGCATCGCCCCCAAGGGCGAGAGCGACGAAGCCCGGGCCCGGCGCATCCGCCAGTACGAAGACTTCTTCAACGTCAGCGGCATGGCCACCCCGGACGACCTGGAGGAATTCCGCTCCTGCCAGCTCGGCTACCAGGGCAGCACCACGGCCTGGAACGACATGTCCCGCGGCGCCGAGCATTGGGTCCAGGGCGCGGACGACGCAGCGAAAGAAATCGACCTGCAACCGATCCTCAGCGGGGTGCGCACCGAGGACGAGGGCCTGTTCGTGATGCAGCACAAGTACTGGCAGCAAACCATGCTCGCGGCCCTGGAGCTTGAAGCCTCTCGCCAGATCGACGTGGATGCCGTGCAATGACCATTTCCTACGACGCCGTGCGCGATTTCCTGTATCGCGAAGCCCGCTACCTGGACGACAAGGACTGGGACAGCTGGCTGGAACTCTACGCCCCGGACGCCACCTTCTGGATGCCCTCCTGGGACGACAGCGACCAGTTGACCGAAGACCCGCAGCGGGAAATCTCGCTGATCTGGTACGGCAACCGCAGCGGCCTGGAAGACCGGGTGTTCCGCATCAAGACCGAGCGCTCCAGCGCCAGCATTCCCGACACCCGCACCTCCCACAACCTGAGCAATATCGAGCTGCTGGAGCAGGGCAACGGCCAGTGCAAGCTGCGCTTCAACTGGCACACCCTGAGCTTTCGCTACAAGACCGTGGACAGCTACTTCGGCTGCAGCTTCTACACCCTCGACCTGCGCGGCGAAAACCCGCTGATCCTGGCCAAGAAAGTCATCCTGAAGAACGACTACGTTCGCCAGGTCGTCGATATCTACCACCTCTGAGGCGACTGCCATGAACCATCAAATCGCACTCAACTTCGAAGACGGCGTGACCCGTTTCGTCAACGCCAACCCGGGCGAAACCGTGGCTGACGCCGCCTACCGCCAGGGCATCAATATTCCCCTGGACTGCCGCGACGGCGCCTGCGGCACCTGCAAGTGCCTGGCCGAGGCGGGGCGCTACGAGCTGGGGGAGGACTACATCGAAGACGCCCTGAGCGCCGACGAGGCCGAGCAGGGTTTTGTCCTCACCTGCCAGATGCGCGCCTTGAGCGACTGTGTGGTGCGGGTGCCGGCTTCGTCCCAGGTCTGCCGGGCCGGGCAGGGGACTTTCCAGGCTCGCATCAGCGCGGTGCGCCAGCTGTCCGACAGCACCATCGCCCTGTCGATCAAGGGCGAGGCCCTGAGCCAGCTGGCGTTCCTGCCGGGGCAGTACGTCAACCTTGGGGTGCCCGGCAGCGAACAAACCCGGGCCTATTCCTTCAGCTCGCTGCAGCGCGATGGCGAGGTCAGTTTCCTGATCCGCAATGTGCCCGGCGGCCTGATGAGCAGCTTCCTCACCGGTCTTGCCAAAGCCGGTGACAGCATGACCCTGGCCGGGCCCCTGGGCAGCTTCTACCTGCGGGACATCCGCCGGCCCTTGCTGTTGCTGGCCGGTGGCACCGGGCTGGCGCCGTTCACCGCCATGCTGGAGAAGATTGCCGAGCAGGGCAGCGAGCACCCGTTGCATTTGATCTACGGCGTGACCAACGACTTCGATCTGGTGGAACTGGAGCGCCTGGAAGACTTTGCCGCGCGCATCCCGCAGTTCAGCTTCAGCGCCTGCGTGGCCAACCCCGAGAGCCAGTACCCGCGCAAGGGCTACGTGACCCAGCACATCGAACCGGCGCACCTCAACCAGGGGGATGTGGACGTCTACCTGTGCGGGCCGCCGCCAATGGTGGAGGCGGTGAGCCAGTTCATCCGCGAACAGGGCATCGCCCCGGCGAACTTCTACTACGAGAAGTTCGCCGCCAGCGCCGCCTGAAGATCGCCTCGCCGCTGTAGGCGCTGGCTTGCCAGCGAAGGCGTCCATCAGGACGCTGCAAGGCTCAAGGGCCTCTTCGACGGCAAGCCGGCTCCTACGTTGGGTGGTGTTCTCCCTATCTTTTTGCATTCACGAGGTTTCCATGAACCGTTTCCACAACCAAGTCGCCCTGGTCACCGGCGCCGCCCAGGGCATCGGCCGTCGCGTTGCCGAACGCCTGGCCGAGGAGGGCGCCCGCGTGGTGCTGGTGGACCGCTCCGAACTGGTCTTCGAACTGGCCGCTGAACTCAGCCCCCGCTACCCGGTGCTGGCCCTGACCGCCGACTTGGAGCAGTACAGCGAATGCAGCCGGATCATGGCCGCCGCCATCGCCCACTTCGGCCGCCTCGACATCCTCATCAACAACGTCGGCGGCACCATCTGGGCCAAGCCTTTCGAGCACTACGAGCCGGCGCAGATCGAAGCCGAAGTGCGCCGCTCATTGTTCCCCACCCTGTGGTGCTGCCACGCCGCCTTGCCGCAGATGTTGGAGCAGGGCCGCGGCGCCATCGTCAACGTCTCGTCCATCGCCACCCGCAGCCTCAACCGCGTGCCTTACGGCGCGGCCAAGGGCGGCATCAACGCGCTGACTGCGTGCCTGGCCTTTGAAACCGCCGGCCGCGGCGTGCGGGTCAACGCCACCGCTCCCGGCGGCACCGAGGCGCCGCCACGGCGTATTCCGCGCAACAGCGCCGAGCCCAGTACCGAAGAGCAGGCCTGGTACCAGCAGATCGTCGACCAGACCCTGGATAGCAGCCTGATGCACCGCTACGGCAGCGTTGACGAGCAGGCGGCGGCGATCCTGTTCCTGGCCTCCGACGAAGCCTCCTACATCACCGGCACGGTGCTGCCGGTGGGCGGCGGCGATCAGGGCTGAACGAGGGGCGAACTGGACGCCCTTACCTGTAGCTGGCCACGGCGGTGCTTATGCAGCTGGCCAGCCCGAGGGCCTCTATGGCTGCGGTGGAATGGGGTAGGGCAAGGTGATCGGCGGTGCATCCTGCAGTTGCCGCGAAGACTGCGCCATCAGATAACCGATGATCTGCGCCGAGCTCAGCTCGATATGCAACATATCTTGATCGCCAAACCACTCGTTGGGCCAGAAGATCAGGTCCGAGGCATTGGCCTCGGGGAAGTTGGTTTCCAGCAGGTTCAGGGCGTAGTCCGTGTCAGATTCCGTGCCTTCGCACTGGCAGATGAAATCCGCCAGGGCGCAGGCCTCGGCAAAGCTCAGGTCGTCAACGTAGCGCTCCTGATGAAAGGCGGTGCGCAGAAAGTTCGCCTCGCTGGTATGGCTGTGCATCACGAGAAACTCATGGAACTCGAAAGGTCGGCCGGCGTGGCTGTTCCACTGCTGGATCAGCGCACTGATCTCGGGGCTTTCCCGTTCCTGGTTGTCCCAGATCCGATCGAGGATCTGCGTCAGCAAGCCCTTCATCAACGCACGTATTTTCGGCGTGGCGCGTGTTGGTTTCAGCCGTTCCGGCATGGCCATGTGTGTCTCCCTGATTGTCAGTTCGTTTGTAGGAGTCGGCTGCCGACGAAGGCGATCTTGCGGACGCTTTCGCCGGCAAGCCGGCTCCTACGGGGGCGTGCTTGTGTAGGAGCTGGCTTGCCAGCGAATACGCCCGCAAGGCCGCCCCCATTCCCGAGCGGCGCACAGGATAGGCCCTTCGCGCCGCCGACTAAAGCGCCGGCCCCAGCAACAACAACGCACACAACCCGCCCTCAGGCCGATTGCGCAACTCCAGGCCACCGCCGATCTTGCTGACGATCATCTGCACGATGGCCAGCCCCAGCCCGGCGCCATTGGCATTGCCCTGGCTGTAGAAGCGCTCCAGCAAACGCTCGCGCTGCTGCTCGTCGATACCCGGCCCCGCATCTTCCACACACAGGTGCATCGCGCCGTCCGCCTGGGGCCGCAGGCCGACCCGTACCTCGCTGCCCGCGGGGGCAAAGTTCAGGGCGTTGGTCACCAGGTTCTGCAGGGCGATGGCCAGGGCCACCGGGTCGGTAGCGATCAGGCAGCCTTCGTCGCCTTCCAGCACCAGTTCGACGTCTTTCTCCAGGGCCAGGGGCGTCAGTTCCGCCAGCTCTTCGCGCACCAGGGCGCTGAGGTCGATGCGGCTCAGGCGCGGGCTGTTCAGCTGCGGTTCGATGCGGGCCATGGTCAGCAACTGGCTGCCGATGCGGGTGGCCCGGTCGACGCCGCTCACTAGAAAATCCAGGGCCTCCCGGCGCTGCTCCGGGCTGCCGGCACTCTGGGCGTTCTGCGCATGAATCCGCAGGATCGCCAGGGGCGTGCGCAGTTCATGGGCGGCGTCGGCGATAAAGCGACGCTCGCGCTCCAGCAGGCTGTCGATCTGGGCCAACAACTGGTTGAGGGCGGTCTGCATCGGCTCCAGGTCCTGAGGCAGGGGCTTGAGCCCGAGCGGCTGCAGGGTGTCGCTGCTGCGCCCGCGAATGGCCCGGGCCATGGCCCGCAGCGGCGCCAGGCCCCAGCCGATGGTCAGCCAGATCAGCAACGCCAGCAGCGGCACGCCGATCAGGGTCGGCCACAGGGTATGGCGCACGATGCGCTGGATCAGGTCCTGGCGAATGTCATCGCGCTCGCCAACCCAGATCAGCAAGCCCTGCTGTGGGTCGGCGAGCAGGAAGGCGCACCAGTCCTTGCCGTTTTCCAGGATGTCGTGGGCCCCCAGGGTGGTGGGCGGCGCCTCCAGCAGCGGGGCCTCGGCGGAGCGCATCAGCAACTGGCCGTCGTCACGCCAGACCTGGAAGGTCAGGCGGGTTTCATAAGGGTGGGCCGCGCCTGCCACGCCGACCCGGCTCATGGCCTGGTCGAAGGCCTGGTGCAGGCGCTCCCAGTCCGCCGCGTCCGGCTTTTGAGCCGGGTCGCGCTGGCGCAGCACCCCTTGCAGCAGGCGCGCGCTCTGGGCCAGCTGGGCGTCGTAGACCTCTTCTATTTCGTGGTGGCTGTCGCGCAGCACCAGCCAGCTGATCAGCAAATCCCCCAGCAACACCAGGAACAGGACCGGCAGCAGAATCCGCGTGCGCACTGAGTTCATGGCTTGAGCGCCAGCACGTAACCGACGCCGCGCACGGTACGGATCAGCTCGCTACAGAGCTTCTTGCGCAGGTTGTGGATCAGCACTTCCAGGGTGTTGCTCTCGACCCGGTCCTGCCAGCCGTACAGCGCCCGGGACAGGCGCTCGCGGGTCACCACTTTGCCCGGGCGTACCATCAGCTGGTGCAGCAACTGGTATTCCATGGGCGTCAGCACCACCTCGTTATCTTGGTAGTGCACCTGCTGGTTGGCCGGGTCGAGGCGGATACCGGCGTGTTCCAGCAGCGGCTGGGCACGACCCTGGCTGCGGCGCAGCAGGGCGCGGACCCGGGCCTTGAATTCCTCGACATCGAAGGGCTTGACCAGGTAGTCGTCGGCCCCGGCATCCAGCCCGGCGATGCGCTCGGCGGTGCCGTCGCGGGCGGTGAGAATCAGCACCGGCAGGTCCTGCTGGGCGGCGCGCAATTGCTGCAGCAGTTCCAGGCCGTCGAGCCGCGGCAGGCCCAGGTCCAACAGCAACAGGTCGAAGCTTTCGGTGCGCAGGGCGTGCAGGGCGCTGGCGCCGTCCTGCAGCCAGTCCAGGGTGTAGCCTTCGGCGCTCAGGGCCACGCGGATGCCCTGGCCGAGGGCACGATCATCTTCGACAAGCAGCAGGCGCATGGGCGGTTCTCGGTAGGGCGAGGGGGCAGGGAAGGGGCGCATGATGACGCCGGCCAAGCTCGGCCGGCAGGGGTTTTTGGTGGGGAAAATGTTACCGCGCGTTGCCAACTAAGCTTTCACTAAGCTTGGTTTTGCACAGTGGAATCTCCCCCATCACCGGAGCGTTTTCCATGCGCAAGATCCTCCTGCTGTCCCTGATCATCGCCAGCCCCCTGGCCGTCGCCGGCCCGCAATGCACCACCGCCGAACGCTCGCAATGGCAGGATCAGAAGGCCTTTCAGGAACAGCTCAAGGCCCAGGGCTACCAGATCAGCAAGTTCAAGGTCACCGACGGCAACTGCTACGAGATCTACGGCTTCGACAAGGACCAGCGCAAGGTCGAGATCTACCACGACCCGGTCACCGGCAAAGCGGTGAAGACCGAGATCAAAGGCTGATGCCGCACGCTTCCCTGCGGCTGTGGGACCCGCTGGTGCGACTGTTTCACCTGTCCATCGCCGGGGTCTTTATCGGCAACTACTTCTTCAATGAAGCCGGTGACGACTGGCATGTCTGGCTCGGCTACTACGCCATGGCCTGGCTGCTGTTGCGCACTCTGTGGGGATTTGTCGGGCCGCGCAGTGCGCGCTGGTCCGACTTCTGGCCGACCCGGGCCCGGCTAGCGGGGCATCTGCGCTCGCTGCTGGCCGGGCGCCCCGAGCACCGCCTGGGGCATTCACCCCTCGGGGCTTTAGTGATGTTGCTGATGCTGCTGGCGCTGTTGCTGATCGGTATCAGCGGTTTCCTGATGGAAGAGATTGATGCCCTGTGGGGCGCCGATTGGCCGCTGCAAGTGCATGAGACTAGCGCCGATGTGCTGCTGGGGCTGGTGCTGTTGCATGTGTGCGCGGCGATTTTTGAAAGCCTGCAGGTGCGCGACAACCTGCCGTTGTCGATGCTCACCGGCCGCCGCCGACCCTTGCCGGACAGTGATCGGCACTAATGGTTTTTCCCTTGTTCCCACCCTGTATTTGCCACGGGCTCCTGTATGCGTGCGCTGTCCTTTCGCCTGATCTTCCTCTGCGGCAGCCTGCTGTTGGCCGTCGTCTTTATTGCCGCCTGGCGCAGCCATCCGCCTCACCAACTGGCGCCGTTCGCCCAGGCTGCCGTTAGCGGCGATGCGGCTAAAGCCAACAGCACACCGCACTACAGCAGCCGCTTCGTCTCCTCGGAGCTGGATGACTTCGTGCATTCGTCCTCGGTGACCGCCTTGCCCGGCGGCGACCTGATGGCCGTGTGGTTCGCCGGCTCCCGGGAAGGCGCCGCCGACGTCCAGGTGCGCAGCGCACGCTTTGACGCCAAGACTGGCGAGTGGGGCGCCGAGCAGGTGCTGGCCACCCGGGAATCGACCCGTGACGGCACCGGGCGCTACATCCGCAAGCTCGGCAACCCGGTGATCGCCCTGGGCCCGGACCAGCGCCTGTGGCTGTTCTACGTCTCGGTGTCGGTGGGCGGCTGGGCCACCAGCGCCATCAACCTGATGGTTTCCGATGACCTGGGGCGCAGCTGGTCGGCGCCGCGACAGCTGGTGACCTCGCCGTTCTTCAACATCAGCACCCTGGTGCGCGCCGCGCCGGTGTTCCATGCCGACGGCTCGATCGGCCTGCCGGTGTACCACGAGTTCATGGGCAAGTTCGCCGAGTACCTGTACCTGAGCGCCGACGGCGCGGTGATCGACAAATTCCGCATCAGCCGTGGCAAGCACTCCCTGCAACCGACCATCGTGCCCCTGGACGAACGCCGCGCCATAGCCATGCTGCGCTACGCCGGCGACACCCACCACAAGGTCCTGGCCAGCCGCACCGAAGACGCCGGGCAGACCTGGAGCGAGCCCTATCCGCTGCAACCGTCCAACCCCAACTCCTCCCTGGCGGCGGTGGGCACCGACGACCAGGGCCTGCTGGTGGCCCTTAACGACCTGCAGGACGGGCGCTTCAAACTCAGCCTGTATGGCACCGACGCCGGCCTTAGCCAATGGCGCCCGCTGGTGGAACTGGACCAGTCCCCCGATCCCCTGGGCCAGCCGTTTTCCCATGAGGCCTACAAGGACATCATCGGCGAAGGCTTCCGCGCCTCCAGCGGCGCCCGGCGCCTGCCCCTGGAACAGCGCTTCCTGAGCAACCTCGACTATCGGGTGTGCAAGCCCCAAGGCTGCGACTTCGAGTACGAATACCCCTACTTCAGCCGCGGGGCGGACGGGATGTACCACCTGGTCTATTCCTGGAACAACACCTTTATCAAGCACGTCAGCTTCAACGCGGCGTGGCTGGCGGAGCGCCTGTGATGCTTTCCCTGTGGCAAGCCCACCTGAGTTTTATCCTCCTGGGCTTTGTGCTGCTTGGCAGCCTGCGCCTGACCGCGCCCTGGCGGCCCTGGCTGCTGCCCGTGCTGGCCCTGGTCAGCTTTATTCCGCTGAACCAGCTGCCGCTAGCGGCCTATGTGCGCAGCTTCACCGATGATCTGGCCATCAGCACCCTGGTGCTGCTGGGCTGGGTCAGCCTGCGGCACTTGGGGGTGATGACGCCCTTGCCAGCCAAACACCGGGTGCAGGTCCTGCTGCTGTTTATCGGCCTGACCCTGAGCCTGTACCCCGCGACCCTGGGCCTGACCTACCTCGACCCCTACCGCTGGGGCTACAACCCACGGCCGATGATCGTGCTGATGGGGCTAGCGGCGCTGGTGCTGCTGTGGCAGCGCAACCTGCTGGGGGTACTGATGCTGGCAGCCGGGACCCTGGCCTTTGCCCTGCGCCTCAAGCCTTCGGAAAACTACTGGGACTACCTGCTGGACCCGCTGCTGGCGGGCTACTGCCTGATCGCCGGCAGCGGCGGGCTGCTGCTGTGGCTGTGGCGCCGCGTCACCCAGCGCAGCCGCGGGCAGCCCCTTGCCGGGTAAACCAACCGGCCGCGCCGCGGCCTTCGACAACACCACACAGAGGTCAATGATGGGCGGGTTGCAATCACGCCGCCTGCGCTACGGCGTGGGCGCAATCGGGCTGGTATTCGGCTTGCTGGCACTGCTGCGGCTGCTGTTCGCCGTGGGTTTTTCCGGGGTGGACCTGAGCGCCGCCGACCAGCGCGAGGCCATCCTCCAGACCCTCGGCATCGGCCTGCGCTTCGACCTGCGCCTGACCCTGCTGCTCCTGCTGCCCCTGGCATTGCTGGCCTGGCTACCGCGCTGGAACCTGCTGCGCCAGCCGGCCCTGCGCTGGCTGGCCCGGGCCTACCTGCTGCTGGTGCTGGGCGGGGTAGGGCTGCTGTACATCATCGACTTCGGTCATTACGCCTACCTCGGCGTACGCATCAACGCCACGGTACTGCGCTACCTGGACGACGCACAGATCTCCCGGCAAATGCTCTGGGAAAGCTACCCGGTGCTGTGGATCGTCCTCGCCTGGGGCAGCGCCCTGGCCCTGTGCTGCTACGCCTTGCTGCGCTTGGAACGCCTGACCCTCGACCGCCCGGCGCAACCTATGGGCCGCTGGTCCCTGGCCTGCGCCAGCGCCCTGGGGGTTGCCGTCGTGTTCCTCGGCCTGCTGGGCCGGGTAGAAAACCTCAACCTGGAAAACCCCGTGCCCCTGCGCTGGAGCGATGCCTACTTCTCCGGCAACAGCCAGATCGCCGCCCTGGGCCTGAACCCCGTGCTGTTCTTCTACGACACCCTCAAGGCCGGCCAGGCTCAGTACGACGAAGCCCAAGTGCGCCAACACTACCCGGCCCTGGCCCGCTACCTCGGCGTCGACCAGCCGGACCCGCAGAGCCTGAGCTTCACCCGCCAACAAGGCATTCAGCCGTACCGCATCGACCGCCCCCGGCCGCCCAACGTCATCTTCGTCATGCTCGAATCCCTCGGCACCAGCGCCGTGGGCGCCTACGGCAACCCGCTCAACCCCACCCCCAACCTCGACCGCCTGGCCAGCCAGAGCTGGTTCTTCAAACACTTCTACGTCCCGGTCACCGGCACCGCCAAAACCGTGTGGGCCAGCATCACCGGCGTGCCCGACGTCACCCGCCAAGAGACCGCCACCCGCCAGCCGCTGATCACCCGCCAACACAGCCTGATCAACGCCTTCAGCGACTACCACAAGCTCTACCTGATCGGCGGCAACGCTGGCTGGGCCAACATCAACGGCCTGATCCGCCAGAGTATCGACAACGTGCGCCTGTACGACGAAAGCCACTGGCAATCGCCCCAGGTGGACGTCTGGGGCATCTCCGACCTTGACCTGTTCAAGGAAAGCGACCGCCTGCTGCGCGCCATCCCCCAGGACCAGCCGTTCTTCGCCTACCTGCAAACCTCCGGCAACCACCGCCCCTTCACCATCCCCAAGGACAACGACGGCTTTCAAGCCCAGGACCTGCCCCTGGAACAGGTCCAGGCCGCCGGTTCCCGCAGCCTGGAGCAATACAACGCCGTGCGCCTGCTGGACTTCAACATCGGCCGCCTAATGGAGATCGCCAAGGCGGGTGGCTACTACGACAACACGATTTTCGTGTTCTTCGGCGACCACAACACCCGCATCAGCCAGATCCCCCACATGGCCCCCGCCTTTGAACAGCTAGGGCTGGAAAGCAACAACGTACCGCTGCTGATCCATGCGCCGGGGATGTTGCAACCCAGAGTGATCGAAGAAGCCGTCGGCCTCGCCGACCTGCTGCCCACCGTGGCCGGCATGGCCGGGATGCCCTTCACCAATGGCGCCATGGGGCGGGACATTCAGCAGCCCGCGCCGGAAGGCGAGCGCGTGGTGCCGCTGGTGTTGAGGGAAGGGACCTTTCCGGTGATTGGCGGCGTGACCAAGGATTTTTTGTTGCAGATGCAGCACGACGGCAGTGGCGCGACCTTGCATGACCTAGCGTCAAACACACCGCGTGAGGATGTGGCGCAGGAACATCCGCAGGAGTTTGAACGGTTGCTGGAGTTGACGCGGGGGATGCATGAGGGGGCGCGGTTGATGTTGTATCGCAACGTTCGGTGACACCACATAGCCATCGGTTGACGCCAGCCCGTGTAGGAGCTGGCTTGCCAGCGAAGGCGGCCGCAAGATCGCCACCAAACTGTCCAACCAGCCACTCTGACCCCCTAAACCAGGGAGTCACAACATCACATTTACGTCTGCTTTAGATTGGCCTGATACCGCTCCTTCACTTCAGCCACACTCAGCCACTTGCGTTGCGAATGCACCACCCGATGGCAATTGGCACACAACAACGCCAAATCAGCGAGCTTAGTTTTGTCACCCGGCTGGAGCGTGTGCAGAGGTTTAGTGTGGTGGACGTCAATCACCCCCTCCACATCTGCACCATAGGTTTGGCTGAAGTTAAAACCACACGCCTCACACTGCAGCGCCCCATGTTGCTTCAGCGCCTCTTCCTTTTTGCGCTTAACGATTTTCTTGTCTCTTTCCCGCACCCGATGCACCCGGGTGAGCACTTTGCCTTCCTCTGCTTCGAAGAAGCCAGGGTCATCCGCTGCACTTAAATCGATAGGGCTAGCTGGAATCGTCTGAACGTTGGCATTGATCGCCGCCACAACCTCAGCAAGACGCTCCGGGTCATTGGCAAACTCCAGCCACACCAACTGCTCATCCTTATTGCCTTTCGCAAGCCCCGTACGCCCGTTGTTGGTGTAGCTCGGGTCCCAACGCCGGAAGTTGTTGAGCTTCATGCACACACCGTTGGCATTGCGAAAGCTCTGATTCTTGCTCACCCCGGTGGCATTGCCGATGAGATTGAGAGCCTGCGACAACGCGAAAACATCCGGATGATTCACGCCGGGTAAACCGTTGCGGTGAAGGAGATACAGATTCAGGGCAAGAACGAGCTCATCGCGGCTCCAAGCAGGGTTGGATTGATTACTGGTAGGTGCTGAGTTCATGCGGGGGCTATCCGTAGGTTTCCCGATTCGCCGTACGAAACAGCGTAAAAGGCCGTAAGGATATTCTTTTCCCAACAGGTTTGGGAGTTCACTTGTGAGTAGGAAACGGGACGAGCAGGGAAGGGACGCGTTGCCTCTCACCACGTGTCTATGGCCGTGGCTGGGCAGTGAGAGAGCTTAAGCAATATCGAAGGGCAACAGCATCTGTAGGAGCTGGCTTGCCAGCGAAAGCGGCCTAACAGAAACGGGGCAAATCAGCCTTCACCCCGTTTCCATATTTTTCGGACTTCTGAGTATCTAGTCGATTACCGAGGCTGCGCTGGTTTATTGGCATCTAGCAACGAATCCACCACTGCTCTAGCCATCTCCACCGAATGAATCATTGACCAAATCAAACCACGTTCCACACCGCTGGCGCGTTCGGTGATTTCATCGCTGACCTGGACCGCACAGTCCAGCAGCAACGACACATGCACCAAGGCTTCTTCGGCATTGATGCCTGGGCGGACACTGAACATGGATTGATGACCTACGGATGTAGGCACGGTGTCTTTCAGGCTATTGAGGATCGATGTTTCAGCGCTATGCGCGGCCAAGGCCAAGCGAATGCG
Source organism: Pseudomonas sp. MWU349 (assembly GCF_017947325.1). Lineage (NCBI taxonomy): Bacteria > Pseudomonadati > Pseudomonadota > Gammaproteobacteria > Pseudomonadales > Pseudomonadaceae > Pseudomonas > Pseudomonas sp. MWU349. Next base: position 346,853 of record NZ_JAFEVP010000001.1, read on the forward strand.
CTGGGTGTCGATATCGTGTTCGGGGGTTCTGAATTGTCCAGGTAAGGACAGGGGTGGATCGGGAACGAGCTTTTTCATGGTGCATCTCCAATGTGAATGGAGCTGCCAGCTATCGCTGCTAAACGAAGGAGTGGCAGCTGTACGCAGGTTAGCAGACCGGTCACATTGGAAACCGGCGCACCCGAAGGTGCCCTGCGCACAGCCACCATAAAAAGCAGAAGAAAAACTCTGCCAATAGGTGACGTCGATGCGCCCAATGTGATGTTTCGAGCTGCTAAACCCGATCACTGATATGCAGTGATGAACCGAGCCTAGCCAGCCGAAGTATCAGGCGCAAGTGGGTTGGATTCTCTAGGAAAAGTCGCTCAATAGAAAGGGACTAGCCTTACAAGGAGTTGTGAACTGAGTAGGGAATATGGCACCTGAAGGGTAGAGATGAAGGTGGTTAGTCTTCGTTAGCCGTCCAGTGATGGCAGGATTGAGTACGCCATCACTGGTAGAGGAAACGTGACTAATGACACCTACAAAGCTGACTCGCCTTCTGCCAGTCGGTTGGCAAAATATTGCGCCGTTTCTGGGTCAGTACAGTACAAGTAGCAGCCCTTCATTCCTCGGGTCATCAAGGTCCGGTAGGTGTTCTTGATGATGAGATCAGTCTCTTGCTGTGCGAAGTCGGGTTGTTCCTTCATCAGCCTTTTCCAGCCACGAATTGTCTTGTCGTATTTGTCTCGCGCTTTGGGGGATGTCACTACCTTTCCATCGCGCACGATCAAATCTGGCCCGATGATCACACCGATATAATCCACCTCTAACCCTTGGCAGGTGTGAATACAGCCGACCTGATCCACGGATTTATCCGCGATGATCCATAGACTGCCGTCTTGATCCAGGTTCCATTGGCGGGCGTAGTCTTCACCGATTTCAATGTCTTTGGCTTTAGGGTCTTTCTTGCTGCTCCATGGCCAACAGTAACCTGCGACGACACGCGCCTTGTTTCCGTGGTTCTTTTGTTCGATTGCCTCATGCATTGCTTGTGGCGAGTCGAACACTTTGAACTCGTACTCACTGGCATCGAGTATTGGGTTCGCGGTTTTGCGAATGCCCAGCACGTCATCCAGCCATGCCAAGTAACCATCGGAGCCACTGCAACGGAACTGGGAAGACAAGGTGTATTCTTCCACCGTTGCCCCTCGGGCCTCAGCAAACTCTCGGATTGCTTGTTTGCTGCCAATATCCTTAAGGGTTACGCGTTGATCCTCGTCGATAAAAAACACTGAGCATTTAGCGGACCCAATTAGTTCTTTGATCTGGTTTTCACCCTCGTTGCCATAAAAACCGCTTTTCTCATTCAGCCTGTGGGCTTCATCAATGATCAGCGCGTCGTAAAAGTCAGGCTTGATATCGGTATAGGCCCCCGAGCCGGAGAACAGACTGGAGAACTTGGTGGGTTTGACAGTGCCGACCAGTTTCTTTTCGTACACGGCACGTGGGGCGGCATTTTTTGAGACATACCTGCTCATCAGGCGTAAGGCCGTGAGCCTGACCAATAGGTTGATGGCCACTACTGTCTTTCCAGTACCTGGGCCACCCTCAATGATCAGCACCTTCGGAGCATCGGCAGAGGCTTCTGCGACCGCCGCAAGTACTGACTCGAAAACGGTCTTTTGATCATCAATCAGAACGAACTCAGGCTTGCCTTCCATTAGTCCAGTTAGTGCTTCCGCCAGAGCTTTGGAGGGGCGGCTCTTACCGCTAGAAAGCTCGTAAAGAACGTCTTGGTTGTCGCCGTAATAGATGTGCTGTTTGAGGAAACTTCTCAGTTTCGTCAACTCGTCAGGACCTTTTAGGAACAAAGGTGCTTTGCTGGTGTAGGCATCGTAGTGAGCCGAGTTGATAACGCCATCGCTGACATAGTTATGCAGGTAAGCGCACGGGTGGACTTTGATGCCTTGGTCATAGACGGCTTCATTGAATCCTTCCAGCAAAGTGGCGTACGACCACACCTGATAGGACGGATGAATGGTTTCAACATGACTGCCGCCCAGCGCGGTTTTTACGATCGCATCTTTACTGGTGGCACTGGCTTTGCTCCATTGCTTCAGTTCCACCAACACGGCATTTTTACCCTGGTGCTGGTCGTGGCCTGTCAGTAAGAAATCGATACGTTTCATGGATTGCGGAATATGTAGCTCAATGGCTACTCCGGCATCCTCCGGCAGGTCCTTGTCTCTTAGGACCTTGGCCATGTAAGTGAGCGATCCCTGCCAAGATCGGATCTCTGAAGCCGCCACTTTCTTGCCAGTGGCCTCTTTGAAGTGCTTGAGGATCACCTCTTCAATATCGTTGTTGTCGCAAACGTCGAGGAATTGTTGTTTGGTCGCCGAGTAAACGATCACAAATGGTCCTTAGAGCCCAAGGGGTCAGAGTTGGTCGTACTTCTTGCTGGTGCTTTTGGCTTTGTCGACGGGGTACTTCTGGCCGTTCAACGCGAGTTTGTTTGTCACTGCTTCGTTCAGATCGACGCCCAGTACTGTGCTTAGTCGCACGAGGTACATAAGTACGTCGGCTAATTCATCTTTCACGGCTTGAGCGGTTTCTGGACGTTTGGCTGCGTCCTTGGCGTCGGCTTCGCTCATCCACTGGAAAATTTCGCAGAGCTCGCCGGTTTCACCGGTGAGGGCTAGGAGCAGGTTTTTGGGGGAGTGGAACTGCTGCCAGTCGCGATCGTCTGCGAAGCGTTGTAGAGCAGATGCAAGGCGATGGGTGTCGATTAGTGCTTCGGTGGGGGTAACTACAGTGTTCACAATCCTGCCTCGTAGCTTGACTACAGCTGGCGCGACTGAGAGCTGTGTCAGAAATGGGTAGGCCGATTGTAGGGGGTTTCGATTTTTGAGTGAGTTTTTTTGCCAGTAATCGTTGAATTTCAGCTCGGAGCTTCTTGAGACAGCCTTGGTAAAGGCTCAACACATGTCAGCGCCGCTGACACAACTTTTTTACCTTCGAAATGCATATGTTTTTTAGAGCAAGCAACACCAAGTGGGACAGTGCTTCCAGAAGGTTTTGGCTAAAAAGATGGTTGCGCTGTTTGAATAGAGCGCTATCTAACTCGTAAAGGTTTTAAGAGCATGAGAACAAACCCACTCTGGGGCTGACGTCATAACCTTTGCTATCCTGCGCCCCCTTTTCCCCACCGCAAGGAACGCAGGCATGACCCAGCCCATTGGCAGCAGTTCACAAACAAGGGCTGGCCAACAGCGTCACCTGCCACACCTCCTTTTTCGCCTGACCTCAGCGCTTTTGCTCGGCCTCGGGCTCATCACCCCAACCGCCCAAGCCAACCCCACCACCACCTACCGCGGCACCCTCGGTGACACCCCGGTTGAACTGGCGCTCACTTACGACTCCCAATACGGCGGCGGTATGTCCGGCTATTGGTTTTCCGAATCCGAGCGCCTGCCCATGGCGTTGGAATCCACCCCTTTCCACCCTGGCTCCGCGCTCTTGATCAACATCATGGACAACCCGACCCTGCCGGCGACGGCGGTGTCGTTGCAGCCGTTCGCCGAGGGGGCAGAGGCGCTGCAGGGCAGTCTGGTGGATTTGCGCACGGGCACGCAGCAGCCGTTGCAGTTGCAGCGGGTGACGCGCTTTGGTGGTAGTCAGCGGGAGGCCTTTGAGGGTGAGTTGTTGCAGCCGGTGTTCGATCGGGATTTCTATTTCAGTGTGCATGCCGCGCGCAAGGCCGGGGAGGAGGTGGCGCGGGTGGATAGTATCCGGGTGATGAGTCGCACCACCGGGCGGCGGGTGCAGGAGATCAGTGGGCAGTGGTGCATGTCGTCGGTCGGTACCAGGACGCTGACTTTCGGGCATTTCCAGGCCGAGGCGCGGATTGATTTTCAGGCTCAGAATTACCGCCTGGCGGAGTCGGATGGCCGGCTGTGGTGCTCGCCCACTCAGTACTACCTGTACAACCGTGAGCGCCGGGAATACCTGCGTCATCCGCAGTTGGAGCAGTTCGCGGTGGACGGTGATCTGCGCTTTTCCCCCAGTGGGCAGATGGAGTTCAGCAAGCAGGACTTCATCAACTACGACAAGCGCACTCGGCGTTGGGATTATTACCGGGTGATCAGCCCGGATCGGCTGGAATATCTTTCATCGGGCGAGGAGCGTTTCTGATGCGTGGGTTTGATGTTGCTCGGGGGCTGGTGGTGCTGGTGTTGGCACTGTGGCTGTTGCCGGCGCAGGCGTCCTATGGGGTGTATGAGGGGACCTTGGGCAAGCAGGCGGTTGTCTTGACTCTGGGTAGCCAGAATGCGGTCTACCAGGGCACCTATGCCTATCAGCGCTATCGCACGCCGATCCGCCTCAAGCCGACCTTCAGCTACAGCAACAAGACGCTGGCCATGGATGAGCTGGACGAGCAGGGCTTGCCGGTGGCGCGTCTGCAGTTCAATGACTTGATGAACTCCCGCCAGCAGGAGCAGGTGCGCGGCACCTGGATCAGTTATCGCACGGGCAAGACCTTGCCCATTGCGCTGAAGCTGGTGGGCCTGGTGGATTCGGATCGCTCGTGGCCGCAGCCGGTCACCACGCTGTTGCAGAGTGCTTCCACCAAACGCTGGTATTTCCAGGTGCCGATGCCAGGCAATGATCAGCGGATCACGACGGTGGAGGTGATGGACAAGGCCTCCGGCAAGTTGTTGCAGAGCCTGGCGGTTGCGGCGCCGGGGTGTCGCAACCTGGGGGTGGATACCTTGCAGGTGCAGGCTGAGGGGGAGCAGCTGCGGATTGGCTTTCAGGACTGCAAGTTGCCGGGGTTTGCGTGGAATGCGGGCAGTGGGCGCTTTGAGCCGTTGCCCTGAGGCTGGGGATGGAAGCCTTGGGTAGCAGAACAAGGATCAGGTGTTGAACGTGGAAACTGTGGAGCCTCGTATGGATGACAAGCAATCCCCTGTGCTGATTCAGGTGTACATGGCCGATGACGATGGCGCCGTTCGCGAGGAGCTGCTGGCGCGGCGCATCGATGAGGATACCTACGAGTTGCTCTCCTCACCGGGCCTGGCGCAGAACCTGGCGCGGGGCGATATCGTTTCCATCCGCAATCCCGATGCGCCGGCGCAAGTGCTGAAGCGGGGCGGGAATTTCTGCATTCAGATCTATGCCGACTACATTGATCCGGCGGTGATCAGTGCCCTTGAAAACGAGGTCGCTGGTGAGCTGGGTGGAACCCTGGATGGGCTGTTCGAGGGGACGCTGTCATTCGCTGTGCCTGCGAGGAATGGTATGGAGCGTATCAATGCGGTGTTCGATCGCTTCCGCGAGCAAACCGGGATCGAGTGGTACTACGCCAATGTCTATAAAAACCTCGACGACGATGAGGACGAGACGCTGTTGAACTGGTGGTTGGACGTGTGATCCTCCTTGGGGCTGGAGCCAGAGCGACCAAGTAACCGATCAAGCAGGTTGGCAGCTTCGAGTCATTGCAGAGTGACGCGCCTTGGTTTACCACGGCTCTCTTGAGGACACCTTCGCCGGTAAATCGGCTCCGAGCCTGTAAGGCAAATCTGTATTTTCGGTAAGCAGTGGCTGCCCTCGATGATTGCGGCCACCCTCGGTGATGAGTAGATCAAACGTCCACCCCTTGCGATGCCTGGTTGCGGCAGGGGTATTGGTCTTTCCAGCGCCAGCAGGTTGTGTCGGACGAATGCCTGTCTGTTCGTCTGTACGGCCTTGCCGTAGATGGTGGAGCCATGTATACCGTTGTCGAAACCGAGGTCTTCAAGCGCTACGCCGAGCCTATCTGGAATGACGCCGAGCGCTTGGAATTCATCACCTGGTTGGTCGCAGACCCATGGGTTGGAGACGTCATCCCCGGTACCGGAGGGCTGCGCAAGGTGCGCTGGTCTTGCAGTGGCATCGGCAAGCGCGGCGGCACACGAGTCATCTACTACAACCTGCTTTCGGAAGGTCTTATTTGGTTGCTGATCGTCTACACCAAGGCGAAGTTACACAATCTGCCCATCGGCTTTCTGAATCAATTGAAAGAGGGAATCAGTCATGGACCATGAACTGCAGCAGTTTCAGAAGGATTTGCTGACTTCGGTGGGCCAGATGAAAGCCGGCAAGGCGGCGCGTGCAACGGTGGTAAAACTGTCCGGGGCGGCAGAGGCCCGGGCTAAGGTGGGGCTCTCTCAGAGTGCGTTCGCCACGCTGTTGGGGGTCAGCCTGCGTACACTGCAGGATTGGGAGCAAGGCCGGCGCCAGCCGACAGGCGCGGCTCAAACGCTGCTGCGTGTGGCCAGCCAGTACCCTGAAGCCTTGCGGGCTTTGCAGCCGGTTTGATGGCGAGCAGACCAGGCGCTGACAAGCCGGTCTTGATGACCGGCTTTTTTGTGCATGCCTGACAGATTCGCATAGTCACTGGCTTGCCAGCGAAGGGGCCCCGAGATCGCCTTCGCCGGCAAGCCGGCTCCTACGGGAGAGGCAGGTAGGGGCCGTCTGCATCAGAAATTCACTGAAGCACTCAACCGAGCCGTCAGCGGCGCGCCCTGGAACAGGTAGTCGTCGCCCATGTATTCCCCGGTGTCGCGCCAGTAGCGCTTGTCGAACAGGTTGTCCACGGTCAGGCGGAACACGGTGTCGTAGCCATCAATTCGAGTGCTGTAGCGGCTGCCGATGTTGAAGATGGCGTAGGCGCCGGTGGCGACGTTGCCCTGGCGGTCGGCGTATTGGCTGCCGCTGTATTGCATGCCGCCCAGCAGGGCCAGGCCGTCGAGCCAGGGCAGGGCGTAGTCGCCCTGCAGGCTGGCCCGCAGGCGCGGGACGTTGAGGGTCTGGTGCCCCTCGTAGGCCGGGGTACCGGTGCCCTCGACCCGGGAGCGGATCGCCGCGACGCTGGCGGCAATCTGCAGGCGTTGGGTGGCCCAACCGTTGGCGGAGAGCTCCAGGCCAGTGTTCTTTTGCTGGCCCTGCTGGACGTAGGTGAAACCGCCGGAGGCATCGGGGCGCGAGTACTGGTAGGCCTGGCGCATCTGGAACAGGGCGGCGGTAAAGCTCATGCGCTGCCAGTCGTACTTGACCCCGGCTTCGATCTGCCGGGAGACGGTGGGGGCGAGGGTGTCGCCACTGTTGCTGGCGAACCATGGGGCCTGGCCACCCAGGCTCAGGCCCTTGCTGTATTGGGTGTACAGCGAAAGGTCGCTGATCGGTTTGTAGATCAGCGCGGCCTGGGGCAGGAATACATAGCGTTGGGTGTGGCGATCGCGCACGCCGTCCTTGTCGAAGCTCTCTTCGTCGAGGCGTACTTCGCGTCCGCCGAGGACGGTCTGCCACTGTTCGTTGAAGCTGATGCGGTCGCTGAGGAACAGGCCGTATTGGCGGCTGTCGAGGCGTTTGTGGGAGTCGTTGAAGGCGCCGTTGTAGCGGTCGAAGTTTTCCGGCTCGCTCTGGATATTGCCCGTGCCAATCCATTGATTGATGGACTCGCGCCGGTCCACCACACGGCGAAACGCACTGGTCCCCACGCTCAACTCATGGCCCAGGCCAGCGGCGTCGAAGCGGCCATTGAGCACCGCCTGCACTTCATCGTTGCGCCGGGTGTCGTCGGGGCTGCGGAAGTCGTAGATGTCGTAGTTGCCTTCGGGGCTGAAGTAGTTGCCGTTGGCATTGATGCAGCCGGTGGTACAGCCGCCCCAGGCAAACGAACTGTAGTCATCGATCACCACCTTGCTGCGCGACGCACTGAGGTTGCCCTTCCAGTCATCGTTGAAGCGGTACTCGAAATTGCCGCCGATGTTCAGCGATTCATTGGTCACCGGCTTTGACCCGCTCTGGTGCCCCAGGAGTCTTTTCGGCGAGGCGTGGTGGGGCAGGCTGGAACCGCCCAGTAGTTGATAGCCCGGTGCCGAGCGCTGTTGCTTGTTCTGGTATTCGATGTCCAGTTGCAGCAGGGCGTCGGGGCTGATGTTCCAGTCCAGGGCCAGGGAGGCGAAGTCGCGCTGGCCGTTGGTGTGCTCGACGTAGGAGTGCAGGTCTTCATGGGCCAGGTTGGCGCGCAGGCCGAACTGCTGTTCGCTGCCGAACCAGCCGCCCACGTCGGTGGCCAGGTAGCCGCTGCCGCGATCGTCGGTGGAGATGGTCACCGAACGAATGTCCATGGGCCGCTTGGTCACGTAGTTGATCAGCCCGCCGGGCTCGCTGACCCCGCTTTGCAGGCCGGAAAGGCCCTTGAGCAATTCCACCCGCTGCTTGTTTTCCAGGGCCACGTTCTGCTCGCCGGTGACGGTGCGGTTGTTGATCTTGTAGCTGCTGGCCGCGTTCAGCGAGAAGCCGCGCACCTCGAAGTTTTCGTAGTAGCCCACCGGCGCGTAGCTCTGGCCCACCGAGGCGTCGTTCTTCAGTACATCGCTGAGCAACCGCGCCTGCTGGTCGAGGATCATGTCTTCATTGATCACGCTGATGGAGGCCGGGGTATCCAGCAAGGGCGCTTCACTGAAACCACCCACCGAGGCGCTGTCGACGCGATAGCCGTAGGGCTCTTCGCCGCTGACGGTCTGGGTCGGCAACTGGGTGCCCGTGGCGTTGGCCACGGCGCTGCTACCGGCCAGCAGCAGGCCCAGGGTCAGGCGGTTGAGGGGCAACGCTGAGCTGCAGGTGCGCGCGGGGGCAGTCGGGTGAATCGGGCTCATGAACAATCCTAGAAGGCGACGCGGCCCCATGGCAGAAGCCGGGGGAGGTTCCTGGGAAGGCTAGGAGCGTCGACCTGCGTGTGTAGTGAGGAACAGCGGGGGAGCCCTGCGAGCATCAGGCCAGGGCCTGGCGGTTGCCGCTGGGTACTGTCGGGCAGGCGCCATCATACAAGCTGCAGCGAGGGGGTAAAGGCGGGAAAGGCAGAAGATCGCGTGGTGGGAGGGGCCGCTTCAAGTCCTTGCGTAACACGGCGGTGGGCAATCCTGCTCGGGCTCCGGGTGGCCCATCTGCAGGTACTTGATCCGCTCCTCCAGGGAATCGACCTTGCGCAGCAGCAGGCTGATGAGCTTTTCATTCATCTCGCGGGTTTCATCGACGACCAGGGACTTTTCCAGGCGGTCGACGATTTCATTGTTCATGCTGCGGTTTTCTCGTTTGGCAATGTGTTTGAGCTGGTTGTGCAGGTCGCCTGGGAGACGAACGATGAACTTTTGCAGGGAGGAGCACATAGCGGACCTCAGAGTAATGCCAAAGAGCAGCATCATAAGAATGAGGCAGGCTTGCTTGCTTCAAGAAAATTCTTAAAAGAATGAAAAAAACGGCGCTTTTCATTAGGAAGATTCTGGTTCGCACCAGAGCCGGCTTCTATCCGATTTAAAAACGGACCTGATCCAGGTCCGCTTTTCACCGTGGCCTTCAGCCTATGACGTGGCCACCGCGCCTCAACGGCGATCCAGCCACACCGTCTGCGCATTGCAGAATTCGCGTACGCCAAAGTGCGACAGCTCGCGCCCGAAGCCGCTTTTCTTCACCCCGCCGAAGGTCACCCGGGGGTCGCTGGCGCTGTAGCCGTTGATGAACACGCCGCCGGTTTCCAGCTCGTCGGTCATCTGCCGGGCCCGTTCCAGGTCCTGGGTGAAGATAGTCGCGGTAAGGCCGAACTCGCTGTCGTTGGCCAGCTCCAGGGCGTGTTGCGCATCCCGGGCGCTGATGATGGCGGCCACCGGGCCGAACAGTTCCTGCTTGAAGGCGGTCATCTGCTCGGTGACGCCCGCCAGCACCGTGGGTGGGTAATAGTTGCCGGCGCCTTCGACCTTGTAGCCGCCCAGCAGCAGGGTGGCGCCTTCGGCTAGGGTCGCCTGGACCTGCTGGTGCAGTTCGTCACGCAGGTCGAAGCGGGCCATGGGGCCGATGTAGGTGTCGCTGGCCAGCGGGTCGCCCATCACCAGGGCACGGGTGGCTTCGACGAATTTGCGGGTGAACTCCGCGACCACCCCTTGCTCGATGATCAGGCGCTTGGCGGCGGCGCAGACCTGGCCGGTGTTCTGGTAGCGGCCGATCACCGCGGCCTTGACCGCTTCGTCGAGGTCGGCGTCGTTGAGCACGATAAAGGGATCGGAACCGCCCAGTTCCAGCACGCATTTCTTCAGCGCGGCGCCGGCCTGGGCGCCGATGGCGATGCCGGCGCGCACGCTGCCGGTGAGGGTCACGGCGGCGATGCGGCGGTCGGCGATGGCGCTGGATACGCCGTCCGGGGTGACGTTGAGCAGCTCGAACACCCCTTCAGGGAAACCGGCGCGCTGCATGGCGTCCAGCAGCAGGTAGGCGCTGCCCATGACATTCGGGGCGTGCTTGAGCACGTAGGTGTTGCCCGCCAGCAGCGCCGGCACCGCGCCGCGCAGCACCTGCCAGATCGGGAAGTTCCACGGCATCACCGCGAGGATCGGGCCCAGTGGCCGGTACTCGATGCGTGCCTTGTTGTTTTCTACCAGGGTCGCTTCCGGGGCCAGCATGGCCGGGCCGTGCTCGGCGTACCACAGGCACAGCTGGGCGCACTTTTCGATTTCGCCCCGGGCCTGGGGCAGGGGCTTGCCCATTTCCAGGCTGATCATGCGCGCCATGGCCTCGCTGTTGTCCCGCAGGGCCTGGGCCAGTGCGTTCAGGCGGCTGGCGCGCTCGGCGATGCTCTGGCGCTTCCACTGGGCGAAGCCGGCGGCGGCACGGCTCAGTGCGGCGTCCTGCTCAGCCTCGGAGTGGTAGGGGTAGGCGCCGATCTGCTCGCCAGTGGCGGGGTTGATCGACAAGGCGTGGGTGTGGCTGGAAACAAGGCTCATGGCACCGTCCTGCTCGGGTGGGAATGGCAGCAGGTTACGGCGCTGGATCTTTGCTGAAAACTGAATAATATTGAGCAAGTCGTTCACGTTTGGAGAATACCGTGGATCTGGTCCAGCTGGAAATTTTCAAGGCCGTTGCCGAGCAGGGCAGCATCAGCGCCGCCGCGCAACTGATCCACAGGGTGCCGTCGAACCTGACCACCAGGATCAAGCAACTGGAGCAGGACCTGGGGGTGGAGCTGTTTATCCGCGAGAAGAGCCGCATGCGCCTGTCCCCCGCCGGCTGGAATTTCCTCGACTACGCCCGGCGCATTCTCGACCTGGTGGCCGAGGCGCGTCTGACCGTAGCCGGCGAGGAGCCTCAGGGACCGTTCGCCCTGGGCTCGCTGGAAAGCACGGCGGCGGTACGCATCCCGGCGCTGCTCGCGGCCTACAACCAGCAGTACGCCAAGGTGGAACTGGACCTGTCCACCGGCCCCTCCGGGACCATGATCGACGGCGTGCTGTCCGGCCGCCTGGTGGCCGCCTTCGTCGACGGCCCGGTGCGCCACCCGGCCCTGGAAGGGCTGCCGGTGTTCGAGGAGGAAATGGTGCTGATCGCCCCGCTGGGCCATGCGCCGATTACCCGGGCGCGGGAGGTCAACGGCGAAAGCATCTACGCCTTTCGCGCCAACTGCTCCTACCGTCATCACTTTGAAAGCTGGTTCACCCAGGACGCCGCGGTGCCGGGCAAGATCCATGAAATGGAGTCCTACCACGGCATGCTGGCCTGCGTCAGCGCCGGCGCCGGGCTGGCGCTGATGCCCCGCAGCATGCTGGAAAGCATGCCCGGCTGCGCCACGGTCAGCGTCTGGCCGTTGTCCCCGCGTTTTCGCTTCCTGCGCACCTGGCTGGTCTGGCGGCGCGGCACCGTATCGCAGAGCTTGAGCAGTTTCGTGAAGCTGCTGGAGGAGCGGGGCCTCGTGTTGGCGGAGGGGTGAAGGCGGCATCCCGGTCGTGTTCGTTGGCGGCGTGGGGGGATGTGTGTAGGCTTTGCGGCCCTTGCCTAACCCCTGGACACTGAGCCATGACCGATCCGCTTTGCCTGGTATTCGTACCTGCGTTGGTGGCCTTGCTGCTGAATGCCGAAAACACCAAGGGCAGGCCCCTGACCGAGGCCGAAGTGCTGGAGATTCGTGATAACGCCGCCTGTATCGCGTTGCCGGTGGCCGTGGCGCTGAGCATGGAAAACCAGCGGGGTTACCGCGATCTGGTGGCCGAGAACTGCTGGGAACAGTGGCAGCAGTTTAGGAGCGAGGCGCAAGCCTGAGTGGCGGCCTTGGCGTGATCTCGTGAGCTTGTCGGGGGCGTTGACAGTGGCTGGGAGCGGCTTCTCAGCGCCTGCTCAAGGCCAGGCGAGCCGCGAACAGCACGAAGATCATCCCTGTGGTGCGGTCCATCCACTGGATCACCTTTTCCCGCTGCAGCACCCCGCTCAGGGAGCGGGTGGCGCCAATCAGCAGCAGGGACCAGATCAGCCCCAACACCACGTGGATGCTCACCAGACCGAAGGTCCAGAGCACCGGCGGCTGTCCCTGGGGAATGAACTGCGGCAGAAAGGACACGTAGAAAACCCCCACCTTGGGGTTGAGCACGTTGCCCAGCATGCCCTTGAGAAACCAGTTGGCCCCGGAGTTGCCGTCTGCGTCTGCCGGAGCAAACGAGCGGCGTGGGCGCAACAGCATGTTCAGCCCCAGCCAGGCCAGGTAGGCGGCGCCGCAGTACTTCAAGAGGTTGAAGGCCAGTTCCGACACCGCGATCAAGGCCCCCAGGCCGAAGGCCACAGCCGCGCCCCAGATCAGGCAGCCGGCATTGATGCCCAACGCCGCGCGCAGCGCCTGCCGCCGGCCTTCCACCGTGGCGGTGCGCAGCACCAGGGCGGTGTCCAGGCCCGGGGTCAGGGTCAGCAGCGTGGCGGCCAGGGTGAAGGCCAGGAGGTTCTCAGTGATGGACATGGGGGCTCCGGAGTTAGGGGCACAGGTTAAAAACGGACCGGTAAGTGGCCTGAGGGCCTGATGCTGCGCTCGTACACTGGATACTCAACCGAGGCTGGTAATCGAGTCCTCATAGTTGAGCTTGCCACACAGTACGTACCTGGCCTCTTCCTTCAACCGTGCTCCGCTGGAGAGAACAGCGTTGGTGACAATGAAAACCTGCGGTGGCGAGGAGCCCATGAAGACCCTGACAATCACTGTTTCGCCACTTTCGAACAACTGCCTTTCGATTTTGGCGTTGAACACCAGCTGCGCGAAGATGTTACTGGGTCTGAGGTACCTGGCTTTGGTGGCCTTGAGTTCGACCTTTTGCCGGGGTTCGCCGTTCTGTTCCAGCCACAGATCAAAGCCACGGTCTCCCGGCTCCTTGGGATGAAAGCGATAATCGGCATGGGTGAACTGATTGAGCAGGTAGTGCCTAGCCAGGTCTTCGATTTTGCGTGTCATTGGGTTTGCCTGAGGGCGGGTAGGACAAAGGAAGGTCGGTGCTAATTGCTTGAGGCAGTTTCTGGCCTTGGGCCATCAGGACGAATGATCATTCGTCCTGACACTGCGGCTCCTCAGCCGAACAGCCCTGCCATTCTGAACAGCGTGTCCAGGGACATCCCGAGAACCTCGGCCATTGAATGCAGGAGGATCGGAACCAGAAGGCCGCCACTGACTATTCTGGCGACCGCGAAAATGCAGCCACTGACAAAGATCAGGGCCATTGTCGTGCCGTTGCCGTACTGGGTGTGAAGCCCGGCGAAGATGGCCGCACTGACGATAACGGCGATCCATTTCCAGACTTGGCTGTTTTCATACGGAAACAGGCGCAGCAGGTAATGGCGGAAAAACAACTCCTCAACGATGGGGGGCAGCACCATCAGTGAGGCGATCTTGATCAGGGTTTGCCAGCCGTTCAGGCCCGCCAGCAATTCGGCCATGAACGCCTCTTCAGGAGATCCGAGCATGAGGATGGCGACCCCGCACAGCACATAGGCGGCCACCATGCATGCAGCGCCTATGCCCAGAGGACGGCGTATTACCCGTCCGCGCCAGGCGGCGCTGAAATGCTGGCGGTACTGCAGCCAGAACAGGCCGAGCAAGAGCAGCATGCCCAGGCCCTGGGTGCTGATGAATATCAGATAGGTTTGCATCTGTGGCGGCACCAGCAGGATGCCGGGTATTCCCGCCAGGATGTATAACAGGGTGGCCAGAATAAACAGGCCGACCCTGGGAAAGAACCGGTAGGTAGAACGCTCAGGGGCGTAGACCCCAGGCGGGGAAAACAGATGAGTCACAGTCACTCCATGAATGCGGGATAAACGGGGCGGCATAGTGCCACTATCGTCGACCGCCGGGAACCGCTTCCAGGTGGCGCTTGCAAAGGGCATTCAGCCTTTGCGCTTGACCAGCGCCAGATACACCCCGGCCTCTTTCTCCGGTTCGATGTAGTGGGCGCCTTCCAGATCGGCGACCTGAATCGGCTCCATCGCCAGCTCCAGCTCAGGGGTACCCGTGTAACGGTCAGCGTCATCGCTCAGTGCATGCCTGAAGGCTTGGAGAAAGGCATCACGGTTGGCGAACTTGCCGTAGACATAGTTGCCTCGTTGGTCGCTGTAGAAGCGCGAGTAGGTCAGCAGCACGATGCCCCAGCGTTCGATGTGTTCGTCAGGCGCGGTGTGGGGAGTGGGCTTGATCAGGTCCTTGCGAATTTGCCGAATCTTGTCATACGCATTCTTGTTGTTGTGTATCACTTTGAATTCGATAGCGGTGGAGGGATGTTCGCCGTAGCTGTCTTCAACCCAGACATCCACCTTGCGGCGTTCGGCAGCGATCAGCCAGCGAGGTACGTTGCGGCGTTCATCCAGCTGGCCGCCGAGGCCGAACTGGTCGCGGTTGATATCCAGCAGCGCCGCTGACTCCAGGCTCAGCCATAGCTCGGCAGCGACGCTGACTGCGATGGACTTGAGGATGTGCTGGCGCTCTTCTTTTAGGTGGTTTAGCAGGAACGGGGCAAATTCACGGACAAAGGACATGGGATCTCCAAGGAATAACACCGATCTGTAGGAGCGAGCTTGCTCGCGATGATTTCCAACGCGCCGCCTGTTCCCTGCAAGTGCGCGTTATCGTTGACGTCCTTCGCGAGCAAGCTCGCGCCTACAAGGGTGGGTCAATAGGGGCCGCGGGGTTCAGGGATGCCCAGTTGCTGTTGTCGGGCTCTGACCTGGTTGTCCACGGCGCGTTTGCCACTGAGCAGCTTGAGGTGCTGCACGCTGGGCGGTAGCTGGCTGTCGATCAGTGTCAGCAGATCCAACTGTGGGGCCTTGATGATGCGCAGGTCAGCGATGTTCGAGGTTTTCAGGCCGCTGAGTTCCCCCAGGGTCTTGAGGTTGATCAGGCTTATCTTGCGCAACGGCGGCGCCCCGCCAAGGTCCAGTTGGCTCAATTGCGCCTGGTCCTCGATCTTCAACACTTCAAGCAGGGGAAAGCCATCCAGGTCCAGGCGGTTGAGGCCACGCACCCGCATGATCTCCAGTTCCTTGACCTGGGGATTGCGCAGCTCCGGCATCTGCTCACGGCTGCCGAAGGTCACCGAGAGGCTGTGCAGGCCGGTCATGCCGGCGACCATGCCCAGGGGCGTCTTGGCCGGCATGCGGTGCAGGTCCAGGTGGCGGATGCCCGGGCACTGGCTCAGTACGTCCAGGTGATGGCTTTGCACGCTGAGGGACAGGGTGTGCAGCTCGGCCATGGTGGCCAGGGGCGCGAGGTCGATGGCCGGGCCTTTGTCCAGGGACAGGCGCAGCGTTCGCAGCCCCCTCAAGTTGGGCAGGGCCAAGAGGCCCGGCAGGTCGGCGCTGATGACTTGCAGGGCGAAATCCTTGAGCTTGTGCAGGCTGCCAATGGTTTCGAAGTGTTCCAGCGTGTCCAGGCAATCCAGGCTCAGGGAGTGGACATTGGGCAGGGCGAGCAAGGTGCGGCCGTCAAACGCGCTGCCCGGATAGTGGCTGTAGAAACGCACATTGAGGCGCTCGCCGAAACGGGCGCAGAGCGTGTCGAGCTGACTCAGCAGTTCGCCGTCGTACTGTTCGGCCTTGGCGAACTGGACGATGACCTGGGTCTGGTCATCGGCCTTCAGGCGGGCGCTAACCTGCAGTTCCAGGTCGGCCTGGCTGGGGGCTTGAATTCGATGGGGAAACATCAGCGGTCCTTGATGATTTTCGCCGCGGCATCATGCCATTGCGCGATCTTCACCGCCATCTGCGCGCAGGCCCGGCCAGCCACCGGGCCGCCTTGCAGGAAAGGCTACGGGTCGACCTGGCCCATCAGCTCGGCCACCGATTCCGGGCGCTTGGCGTAGCGCTGGGCCAGCACCGCGCAGACCATCAGCTGGATCTGGTGGAACAGCATCAGGGGCAGAATCAGCACGCCCATGGTGCTGCCGGCAAACAGCACCTGGGCCATGGGCACGCCGGTGGCCAGGCTCTTTTTCGAGCCGCAGAAGAGGATGGTGATGCGGTCTTCCTGGTCGAAGCCGAACAGCTTGCCGAGAAAGCTCGACGCCAGCAGCACCAGCGCCAGGAGGACGCAGCAGGCCACCACCAGGCCGGCCAGTTCCCACAGCGGGATCTGGTGCCAGATGCCTTCGTTTACCGCTTCGCTGAAGGCGCCGTAGACCACCAGCAGGATCGAGCCCTGGTCGACGAAGCGCAGCCAGTTCTTGTTGCGCCCGACCCAGGCGCCGATCCAGCGTCGGGCGATCTGCCCGGCGATAAAGGGCAGCAGCAACTGCACGCTGATCTTGAGGATGGCGTCCAGGGTCGAGCCGCCTTCGCCGTGCACGTTCAGCAGCAGGGTCACCAAGAGCGGGGTGAGGAAGATCCCGAACAGGCTCGACGCCGCGGCGCTGCAGATGGCCGCCGGGATATTGCCCCGGGCCAGGGAGGTGAAGGCGATCGCCGATTGCACCGTGGCCGGCAGGGCGCACAGATACAGCATGCCCATGTACAGATCGTTGCCCACCAGCGGTGACAGCAGCGGCTTGAGCGCCAGGCCCAACACGGGAAAGAGGATGAAGGTCAGGCTGAACACCAGCAGGTGCAGGCGCCAGTGGCCGGCCCCGGCAATGATCGCCTCGCGCGACAGCTTGGCGCCGTGGAGGAAGAACAGCAGGCCGATGGCGATGTTGGTCAGCCAGCTGAAACCTATGGCCACCTGGCCGCTGGCCGGCAGGAAACTGGCCAGCAGCACCACGCCGATCAGGGTCAGGGTGAAGTTGTCGGGCAAAAGACGCGAGCGAGTCATAGCGGGATCATCCGGGGGTTGCCAAGTGCGGTGGGGCGACTCTAACGTGGCTGCGTTTTACCGACTAACGCCAAGGAGCCAGTTAATGCCGCCTAAAGGACATGAAAAGATCGTCCGGCGCAGTATTCCCGGGTTGCCCAGCCTGCCGCGGCCGGTGTACGGGCGCACCGAATCCTTGCCCAATCGCGCCTTGACCCGGCGCCACAGCCACCCGTGGGTGCAATTGTCCTACGCCATTGCCGGGGTGCTGGAGATCCAGACCAGCGGCGGGCGCTTTATCGCCCCGCCGCAACGGGCGGTGTGGATTCCCGCCGGGGTGCCGCACCGGGTGTTCAGCTCGCCGCGCACCGAGATGCGAAGCCTGTACCTCGATTGCAGCGTTACCACCTGGGCGGCGCCGGACAGCTGCCAGGTGCTGGCGGTCAGCAGCCTGCTGCGGGAGTTGATCCGCGCCTTCAGTGAATTGCCGGTGGAGTATGTCGAGGACAGCGCCGACGGGCGCCTGGCCCAGGTGCTGCTGGACCAGTTGGCCGCCGCGCCGCAGCTGGACCTGATGCTGCCGCTGCCCCACGACGTGCGCCTGCGGTCGATCTACCGCAGCCTGCAGGCGCACCCGGAGCAGGCCACGACGCTGGGCCAGTGGGGCCAGAAGCTCGGGGTGACGGAGAAGACCCTCAGCCGCTTGTTCCTCAAGGACACCGGGCTGACCTTCCGTGCCTGGCGCCAGCGCCTGCGCCTGCTGGGCGCCCTGACTCCCCTGGAGCAGGGCGAGCGGGTCACCGATGTGGCACTGGCCTGTGGTTATGACTCGACCTCGGCATTTATCGCTGCCTTTCGCCAGCAGTTCGACGCCACCCCGGGGGAGTTCTTCCGCGACCTCTGACACCCCGAGCTTTCTGTAGCCGCTGCCTGCGGCAGCGGCTACAGGAAGCTCGGGGGTGGGGCCAGGTGCGGCAGGTCAGGTTCTTGGGGGGCGCAGCAGTTCGATGCGCTCCGGGGGCACCAGGGTGCGCAGGGTCTTGTACAGGGCCCGGGTCTCCAGCAGGTTCCAGATCCGCAGCAGGGTTTCCAGGGCATCCAGGGGTTTGCTGATGAAGTCCCGGGCGCCCAGGGCCAGCGCCCGCAGGCGGGTGTCGCGGGTGGCGTCGGCGGTGAGGACCAGGATCGGCAGGTAGTCGTTGGCCGGGATTCGTCGGTTGAGCTGTTCCAGTACGGCAAAGCCATCGAACTCGGGCATGTGCAGGTCGAGGATCACCAGGTCCGGCTCGAAGCTGTTGAACAGCTCCAGGCTGCGCAACGGCTGGGTGCTGCTGAGGACGTTGTGCAGCCCTTCGCGGGCCAGTAGCTGTTCCATCAGGTCGAGGTTGGGGCGCTGGTCATCGATGATGAGGATGCGCAGATCGGCAGTCATGGGAGCTCCGGGAGACAGGCATCGAGGTGGGCGAAGAACACCGGGATGTGGATGGGCTTGGTCAGGATCGCCGTGGCCCCGGCGTCGAGCAGGGCGCGCCGGGTCGGTTCGCTGGCGTCGGCGGTGATCATCAGGATCGGGGTGTCGGCCGTGGCGCTGGAGGCCCGCAGGCGTTGCAGCACCTCCAGGCCGGGCAGGTCCGGCAGGCTGACGTCCAGCAGGATCATCTGCGGCGCGTGCTGGCGGGCCAGGTCCAGGCCCATCTGGCCTTGCATGCTCGACAGCAGCCGGATGCCCGGGCGCCGTTGCAGCAGGGTTTCGATCAGCGCCAGGCTTTGCAGGTTGTCTTCGATGCACAGCACCTTGCCCTGGTAGCGGCTTGCGGGCTGTGGCGCCGGCACGTTCAGCGCCGGGGCGTTGCAGGGCACCACGGCGGCTGCAGCGGCCAGGCGCACGAAGGGCAGCTCCAGGGTGAAGCAACTGCCGCTGCCCGGGGTGCTCTGTACGCCCAGGCTGCCGTCCATCATTTCCAGCAGGCTCCTGCTCAGGGCCAGGCCCAGGCCGGTGCCTTCGACCCTGGGGTCGGCGTCCAGGCGTTCGAAGGGTTTGAACAGGCGCTCCAGGCGCTCGGCGGTGATGCCGGCGCCGGTGTCGAGCACGCTCAGGCGCAGGCGCGATGCCGCGATCGCCACGTCGATGCTGACCCGGCCACCCGCGCGGTTGTACTTGATGGCGTTGGACAGCAGGTTGAGCAGCACCTGGATCAGGCGCTGGCGGTCGGCGATCACGCCGCTGTCCGCCGTCAGTTCCGGCAGCGGCGCCAGGGTGATGCCGGCGTCCGCGGCCATGGGTGACACCAGGGTCAGGGCTTCGTGCAGCACCGCCGCCAGGGCCATGGGCTCGACGTTCAGCGGCAGGCGCCCGGCCTCGATACGGGCAATGTCCAGCACCTCGTTGATCAGCCCCAGCAGGTGCTGCCCGGCCCGCAGGATATGCCCGACCTGGGGCCGCTGGCCGGCATTGGAATCCATGTCCAGCAGTTGGGCGAAGCCGAGGATGGCGTTCAGCGGCGTGCGCAGTTCGTGGCTCATGCGCGAGAGGAATTCGCTCTTGGCGCGGCTGGCGCTTTCCGCTTCCTCGCGGGCGGTGCCCAGGGCGATTTCCGCGGCACGGCGATCGGTGATGTCCCGGGTGATCTTGGAAAAACCGCGCAGGGCGCCGCTGGCGTCGTACTGCGCGGTGATCACCACGCTGGCCCAGAAGCGGCTGCCGTCCTTGCGACAGCGCCAGGCCTCTTCCATGTAGTGGCCGTGGGCGGTGGCCTCGCGCAGGGCCATGTCCGGGTGCTGGGGGCATTCTTCGGGCAGGTAGAACAGGGAAAAATGCCGGCCGATGATTTCCTGCTCGCTGTAGCCCTTGATCCGTTCCGCGCCGACGTTCCAGGTGGTAACCCGGCCTGCGGTGTCCAGGGCGAAGATCCCGTAGTCCTTGACTCCGTCGATGATCAGCCGCAGGCGTTCCTCGTTGTCGCGCAGGGCCCGTTCGCGCTCGGCCAGCAGTTGCCCGGCCTCCACCAGGCGCGTGCCCAGCTGGCCGATTTCATCCTGTTCCGGGGCTTGCGGGCGCAGCGGCTGGCCCAGGGCCAGGCGCTGGGCATTGCCCTGTACCTGCTGCACCCGGGTGACGATGCCCCGGGACAGCAACAGCACCGCGACGATGGCGCCGAACAGCCCGCAGCCGGCGGCCAGCAAGGTGGCGAACAGCAGGCGCATGCGGGTCGCCGCGGCGGCTGCGCTACGTTCGGCCAGCAGCGCATCCTCGCGCACGCGCATGGCGCTGATCTGCTCGCGCAGCACGTCCAGTACCTGCTTGTTGTCGATCAGGATCGCGGTCACCGTGGCGGCGTCGTCGCGGCTGCCGTTGCGCAGGGCCACCAGGCCGTCGAGCTTGGTGCGGATCAGCGGGGTGATGGTCTGCAGGTAGTCGCGCATGCGCAGGTCCTGGACATTCTGGTCCAGGCGTTGCAACGCGGCCTCGATCTGCGGCCGGGCCTGGAGGTAGGCGGGCAGAAAGTCCTCGCGCCGGGTCAGCAGGTAGCCACGCACGCTGGCGGCGGCCTCGGCCAGGAGGGTGTGCACCGCCTGGATATCGCCCTGCACCAGCAGCACCCGGCGCACGTCCTCCTCGGCGCGGGCGGTCTGGCGCTCGGTGCTGTAGATCAGCACCAGCGACAGCAGCAGGATCACCAGCGGCAGGGAGATCACCACCAGCGCCTTGCCCCGCAGCGGCAGGTCGGCCCAGCGCCGGGCGCTGAGCAGGTTCACGGCCACTGCCCGGCAGGTTGCGCCACCAGCCCCAGGGCCACGCCGCGCACCGCGGCCTGGGTGCGGTCGGCGGCGCCGAGCTTGCCGATCACTCGTTCCACATGGGCCTTGGCTGTGCCGGTGGTGATGCCCAGCTTTTCACCGATCTCGCGGTTGCTGAAGCCGCCGGCCACCAGCCCCAGCACCTGGCGCTCGCGGGCAGTCAGGGCCTGAGCCTGGGGCGCCTGGCCGTTGCCGCGCTCGCTCATGCGCCGCAGCAGGCGGGCGCTGACCGCACTGTTGAGCGCCTCTTCGCCCCGGGCCACGCGCTGCAGGGCGTCGAGCACCTCTTCGCGGCTGGCATCCTTGAGCAGGTAGCCCACGGCGCCGGCGGCCATGGCGGCTTCCAGGTGATCGGGGCTGTCGTCCATGGTGAAGATCACCACCTTGACCTCGGGCTGGCGCTGTTGCAGCAGGCGCGCGGCCCCCAGGCCGTTGAGCAGGGGCATGCGGATATCGAGGATGGCCAGGTCCGGGCGCAGTTGCTCGCACAGGGCCAGGGCTTGCTCGCCATCCCTGGCTTGCCCCACCACCTCGAACTCCGGGTTGCCCGCCAGCAGGGCGATGAAGCCGGTGCGGGTGACTTCATGATCGTCCGCCAGGACCAGGCGTATCACCGCTGTCATACCGCGTGCTCCAGGGAGGGGACGGGGACGCGGGCGAGAATCCGGGTGCCGCTGCCGGGCCGGCTGTGGCAGGTGAAACGCCCGCCCAGCAAATGGGCGCGTTCCTGCATGGCCACCTGGCCCAACTGTTCGATGCCCTGGCCGGATGCCGGCTGGAAACCTGCGCCGTCGTCGCTGATGCCGAGCACCGCCTGGCCTGCTTCCAGGGCCAGGTTCAGGCTGACGCTGTGGGCCCGGGCATGCTTGAGGATGTTGTTGATGGCTTCCTGGGCGATGCGGAACAGGGCGATTTCCAGGGCCGCCGGCAGGCGCTCCGGGTAGCGCTGCTGCCAGTGCACCGCCAGCCCGGCGTCGCGCAGGCGGTCGGCCTCGCGGTCGATGGCCCGCAACAGGCCGAAGTCGTCCAGCACATGGGGGCGCAGGCCGCCGATCAGTTGCCGGCCTTCGCCGACGCAGCCCTGGGCCAGTTGCAGGATGGTCTGCAGTTCATCGTGCAGGGGCTCCGGCAGCGGCGGGCAGCGCCCGGCGAAACCCTGCAGGCGCTGGTGCAGCCCGGCCAGGGTTTGCGCCAGGCCGTCGTGCAGGTCGTAGGCGACGCGCTTGCGCTCATCCTCCTGGGCGCTGAACAGGCGCTGCACCAGCTCCGACATGCTGCGCTCCCGGGCTTGCAGGTCCTGCAGCAGGCGCTGGTTTTCCAGGTGCGTGGCCAACAGCGTGGCCAGCAGTTGCAGGGATTCCAGGTCTTCGCTGTCCGGCGCGCTGATGGGCACACTGTTGGCCAGCAGCAGGGCGCCGAAGGGCTGGCCGTCGGCGCGGTGCAGCAGTACGCGCAGCACCCCGGTTTGCGCAAGCGGGCGCTCCAGCCACTGGGCCTGCCCGGCCACGGCGCGCAGGGCTTGCAGGCATTCGCCGTGGCCCTGTTCGGCGCTGGCGTGGGCCACGCCGTCGCGGCTCCATTCCAGCAACAGCCCCTGGTCCATGGCGACAAAGGCGCAGGCCCGCTGCACCACCCGCTGGCGCATTTGTCCGGGGGGCAGTTGCAGCAGCTCCTGGCCGGTGTCCACCAGCAGCCGCAGGCGCGCGGCGCGGCTTTGCGACTGCCGGTACTGGCTGCGCAGGGCCAGGGCGCTGGCGGGATCGAGGGGCGGGCTGGGCATCGGGAAACTCCAGGGTGGGGGCGGTGCAGTGGCTCGGGGCAGGGTATTAGACCCCCGTGCCCGGTATCGCGCCTATCTGCCAAATGGCATAGGCCGCGGGCTCCAGTTGGCCGATGGCAGGGGCGACGGCCCGGGGCACAGTGGGGCTCATTGAAACCCACTGGAGTCCGTGAATGAAACTGAAAAGCACCGCCCTGGCCCTGTTCTTCGTGCTGAGCGCGCCACTGGCTCAGGCCCTGGAAGCCACCCCTTACGTGTACCGCACCGTGGCCGAGCAGCCGCAGAACCTGCAGGACCGGGAAATCGCCAGCCTCTTCGACCGCTGGAACAGCGCCCTGCAGACCGGCAACCCGCAAGCCGTGGTCAGCCTCTATGCGGCCAATGCAGTGCTGCAACCCACGGTCTCCAACCAGGTGCGCAGCACCCACGCGCAGATCCAGGACTACTTCGAGCACTTCATGGCCTCGCGGCCGGTGGGCCAGGTCAACTACCGGGAGATTCGTCACCTGGGCCCGGATGCGGCCATGGACAGCGGCGTCTACACCTTCACCCTGACTGCCGCCGACGGCAAGAAACAGCAGGTCCAGGCCCGCTACACCTTCCTCTACGAGCGCCTGGGCGGGCAGTGGAAAATCCTCAACCACCACTCTTCGGCCATGCCGCAAGTGCAGCCGCAGTTGCAAGCCAGCCACTGATCCAGGCTCCTGTCGCCTTGCGCCGAGCCTTTGCCCGGCGTTGCTGTCACTGCTCGCGGTAGCGCCCCGGGGTCATGCCGAACCAGCGCAGGCAGGCCTTGTGAAAGCTGCTCTGGTCGCGAAAGCCCAACAGGGCGCCGATGTACTTGACGCTGCGCATGGAGTTGCGCAGAAAGCTGTGGGCCAGCATCAGCCGCGCCTCGTCCTGCAGCGCCGAGAAGTGCACGTTTTCATGGCCCAGGCTGCGTTGCAGGCTGCGGGTGCTGACCCCCACTGCCTGGGCGATGTGCGGCAGGTCGCTGGGCGCGCCCTGGGCCAGGGATTCGGACAGGGCGCGGCGCACCCGCGCAGTCATCGAGCCGCTGAGCAGCACATTGAGGCGGTTGCGGGCGTACTCCATGTGCAGCACATCCAGCGCCGGGTCGGCGGTGGGCAGGGCGATGGCGCAGTCCTGGCTGCTGAAAGTCAGGCTGTTGTGGGGCGCGCAGAACTGCAGGTTGTCGCCCATCAGCCGGCGCAGCATGCGCGTGTCCGCAGGCTCGGGGTAGGTGAAGGCCGCCACCAGCGGCCGTGGCTTGTGCTGGGGCAGCAGCCAGTGCAGCAGGCCCAGGGTCTGGGCGGCGCCGGCGTCGATCACCGCCCGGGGGATCAGCGAAGGCTCGGCGGTGACGTCGAAGCCGATCAGTTGCAATGCGTCGGGCCTGCGTTCCAGGCACATGCAGAAGCCGTTGCTGGTCAGCGCCTGATAGTCCACTAGGCGCTGCAGCGCCGCCCCCAGGGTCGCACAAGACATCACCGCATAGCCCAGGGCTTCCAGGTTGGCCGGGTGGGCCTTGCTGTAGGCCAGCAGCCCGAGGTCCGGGTTGCCGGTGCGACGGGTGGCTTCGCGCATTACTTGATAGACCAGTTCCAGCCTCACGCCCTTGGGATTTTCCTCAACGTCCTGGATGCTGCTGCCGAAGGTTCTGAGCAGGGCGTCGACATTCGCGCCGCCTTCTCTCATGACATCGGCAAGCACCCGAAAGCTGGCGCTGGTCATTCTGTGCATAGGTCTTCCTGGACTAGTGGCTAAATGATATCGATGAGGCCTTTTGCATGATTGCAATAAACAAAAGGCGGCAGACGAATAAGCACCGGCCCAGGTTTCCGAGGACAAGCGAAAGGTATCCGGGAACACTTCCGGGTGGCCCGGGCAGGGTCGATCATGGTTGGGCAGGGACCCTTGGACGAGTGCGGCGGCGGGCTCGTCGTGCCGCGTTCGAGGGTGCGTCGTTGGCTTGCCTATGGATCTGTCATGCAAAGCATCAAGGACTTTTATCGTGAATTGGCCGAGGGCCATTTGATGCTGGCATTCCAGCCGGTGGTGTGGCTGCCCGACAGCAGCCGGGTGCTCTACCACGAAGGGCTGCTGCGCCATGTCGATGCCCAGGGCGGGGATGTCTACCCCCTGGCGCTGCTGGAAAAACACCAAGTGATGCGCGAGCTGGACCGCAGCGTGGTGCTCTGTGTGATCGACAGCCTGCAACGGGACGAACGCCTGCGCCTGGGGTGCAATATCTCGGCCCAGAGCGCGATCATCGATTCATTCTGGTACCCCATTATCCAGCAGTTGCGGGACTTCCCCGGCGTGGCCGCGCGGTTGGTCATCGAGATCACCGAAAGCGCCACGCCACCGAGCATCGAGGCGGCCAGCGAGTTTGTCCTGTGCCTGCGCGAACTGGGCTGCCGGGTGGCCATCGACGATTTCGGCGCGGGCCTGGGCACCCTGGAGTTCATCCGCCAGACCCGGCCGGACATCGTCAAGATCGACAAGGGCTACATCCAGCGCGCCCGCAGCGAACTCAACAGCGCCCAGACCCTCAGCCACCTGGTGCAACTGTGCAAGACACTGGCGCCCTGCGTGATCATCGAAGGGGTGGAGACGGCCACCGACCAGGGCCTGGCCACGGCCTGTGGTGGCGAGTGGGGGCAGGGCTACCTGTTCGGCCGCCCCCAGGTGGATCGCCTGGGGCGACGTTGCCGCCTGGCGCAGCGGGTGCCCCAGTTGTGCGCGCCGGATCAGGTGTAGCCGGTTGCGCCAAGGCACGGCGCATACCCGCCTGAAGGGGGTCAATCAGCCTGGGGGGTGATGGGCGGGGTGTGGGCCGTCGGGTCTTGCACCTCGGCACTGATGGGCAATGCCTGCAGGTCGTGCTCGGGAATCTCCTTCATATCCACGTGCATGTTGCGTTTGGGCCGCTCCGGCTGGAATGCGTCGTAGGGCAGCAGCACGGTGTCGAGCGCCGCGTCCAGGGGCAGGCTGGCGATCATCAGGATCGGGCACACCACCGTCACCCAGCAGCCGCCGGTGATCATGCGGGCGTAGCCCATGTCATAGCCGGTGAGCACTTGGGCGTTGGTCTTGACGCTGCGGTAGTAGCGGTCGTCGCGAAAGTCCAGGGCATTGCCGCGAGTCATGTAGGTGCCGCAGCCGGACAGCAGCAGGGTGTTGAGCAGCAACAGGTAATGGAGGATTCGGATGATCGGGCTTCCACGCAGGGTCGAGACAGGGACGGGCGCGAATCAGTGATTCATCGCGTCATAGGGCAGCAGCGCGGTGTCGGCCACGGCATCCACCGGCAGGCTGACGATGGCCACCACCGGGCAGACGATGCTCATCCAGCAGAAGACCGTGGTATAGCCGTCGTAGCCGCTGGCGCCGCGCATGGTCAGCAGTTCGATATTGGCCTGGGTGCCTTTGTAGTAGTCGTAGCCGCTGTGGGCGTTGGGGGTGCGGGCGATCAGGGTGCCGCAGCCCGTCAGGGACAGCATGGACACAACGAACAGGGCATTGAGGGCTTTGATGGCGCCATTCCTTAGCAAGCGGATTTTTCCGCGCGCATGGTCGCAGAAGCCCGGTGCAGACGCTAGATTGGGCGCTGAATAAATACTGGGCGCAGTGCCGGGAGGGTTCGATGAAGGAGGAGCGCAGCGTCGCACGGCTGTTCGCGGAGGAACCGCTGTCTTGGGGGCTACGGGGGGACCCCTATCTGTGGCGAGCCATGGCCACGCATCTGGCCCACACGCCCTGGCCGGCCACGGCGCAGCAGTTGGAGGCCCTGATCGTCCAGGCCTTCGAGCAACTGACCGGCAAGGCCTGGAGCTCGGCAGGGCATTTCTTCGTCGAGGCCTTTGCCCATGGCGGCATGTCCAGCGGCGGGATTTCCATGGGCTTCTGGCACGAGCGCGGCCTGCCCCTGTTGCGCGCCCGTTGGGCTCAAGCCTGATCAGATATCGCTGGGTATCAGCATAAGCAGGTCGGTATCGCCGATATCCACCCCGGCCTGGGTCAGCAGGGTGCCGGCCTGGCCGCGGTGGTGGGTCTGGTGGTTGAAGAAATGCACCAGCAGGCTATAGACATTGCGCTCGGCGACCACGCCCCGGGTGTTGGTGTAATGCAGGCTGCTGTCCAGGTCGGCGTCGCTCAGGGACAGGCTGAAATCCAGGATCAACTGGTCCAGCCACTGACGTTGCTGCCAGAGCCCGCGGATGTCGGCAAACAGCAAGGTCTTGAGGTCCTGGGGGGTAGCCACCGGCTGCAGCGGCGCCAGGGCCGCAAACCGCGCCGGGTGCTGGGCAAAGCGCTTGAGCCAGATGGTGTCGCCGGCCAGCAAATGATTGAGGGTGCCGAGGATCGAGCCGAAAAAGGCCTGCCGGTCCAGAGCCAGTTGCGCATCGGACAGGCCCATGGCGGCGCCGTACAGCTTGCTGTTCATCCATTGGTTGTAGCGAGCCATCAGGCACAGGTGCTCGGTGCGGTTCATTGCCATTCCTTTCGGGGGTTGCGGGCGGGCGCGCAGCAGCTTCGCAAGCCTCGGTGCGGCAATGCAAGAGGCCTCGCAAAAGCCTTGTGCGCAGGCCGTTTGCAGGGCTGTGCAGCCATTAAAAAAACCGCCCCTTTGGCCCCGATAACATCGTTTCTCGGGGCTTGGGCTTTTCTCTATATTGGCCACCAGATCCAGCGCGGCAACAGGCCGCGCACCCTTTATGGTGAGCCGTTGCAATGAATAAAAAACCTGAACGCACAGGGCTGGAAAACCCCGGGACCGCCACCCGGGTGGTCTGGGGCGGAGAGCAAGTCCGTCATCCCTACAACGCCACGCAAACCCCGATTGTCGCCAGCGCCGCCTATGGCTACGACGACATCGACCAGTGGTACGACGTGGCCCTGGGTAAGGCCCCGGGCTTTATCTACAGCCGCATGAGCAACCCCACGGTGCAGACCCTGGAAGCCAAGCTGCAGGACCTGGAAAACGCCGAATCGGCGGTGGCCTTCAGCAGCGGCATGGCCGCCATCAGCGGCGTGCTCTACAGCTTCCTGCGCCACGGCCAGCGGGTGGTGTCGACCAAGGACAGCTACGGCGGCACCAACAAGATCTTCGAGGAATTCCTGCCGCGCATGGGGGTGGCCGTGACCCTCTGCGAAACCTTCGACCAGCAGCAGATCGAAGCCGAGATCGCCAAGGGCTGCGACCTGCTGTACCTGGAGACCCCGACCAACCCGACCCTGAAGATCGTCGATATCCAGCGTCTGGTCGCCGCGGCAAAACAGGTCGGCGCCCTGGTGGTGGCGGACAACACCTTCGCCACGCCGCTGAACCAGAACCCCCTGGCCCTGGGCGTGGACGTGGTGATCCACAGCGCCACCAAGTTCCTCAGCGGCCATGGCGATGTGCTTGGTGGCGTGGCCTGCGGCAGCGAAGCGCTGATGAGCCAGGTGCGTCATTACCGGGAAATCAACGGCGCCAGCCTCGATCCGTTCTCGGCCTACCTGATCATCCGCGGGATCAAGACCCTGGCCCTGCGCATGCGTCAGCAACAGCACAGCGCGGCGCAGCTGGCGCAGTTCCTGCTCAACGAGCCGCTGGTGGAAGCCGTGAACTACCCGGGCCTGCCCAGCCACCCGAACCACGCCGTGGCCTGTGCGCAGATGCGTGGTTTCGGCGCCATCGTCAGTTTTGTCCTGGTGGGTGGCATGGACAGCGTCACGCAGCTGTTGCCGCGCCTGCGCTATGCCCACTGCGCCGGCAACCTGGGGGCGGTGGAAACCATCTACGGTCCGGCGCGCACCACCAGCCATGTGGAGAACACCCTGGAAGAGCGCCAGGCCCTGGGCATTTCCGAAGGCCTGGTGCGGATCTCGGTGGGCATCGAAGACACCGATGACCTGCTGGCCGACCTGCAGCAGGCCTTCGCCTGGCTGCGCCAATCCCTCAAGCAGAATGCGGCGCCTGGCGCCCTCCCATCCCTGGACCCGCGGGCCGAGGTCGCCCACTGAAAAGAGCGCGCAACACCCCCACAGCAAGGCAGCCAGTGGGGGCTTCATGAAGAGGAATAACAATAAAAACCTGGTGGCATCCGATTTGTTTTCTGCCCATTTCCACAGTCGCAGAAATTGAGACTTGCCCTGACAACTTTCATGAGAACCATCATGTCCCTACAAGAACAACAGACCGACTTGCGCGGCGGCTTCAAGCAAGAAATGCAGACCCGGCACATTGTCATGCTCGCCCTCGGCGGGGTGATCGGCACGGGGCTGTTCCTTACCTCCGGCTACACGGTGAACCAGGCCGGCCCGCTGGGGGCGGTGATCGCCTACATCATCGGTGCGCTGATGGTGTACCTGGTGATGATGTGCCTCGGCGAGCTGGCGGTGCAGATGCCCGAGACCGGCTCCTTCAGCACCTACGCCACGCGCTTTCTCGGCCCCGGCACCGGCTACACCGTGGCCTGGCTGTACTGGCTGACCTGGACCGTGGCCATCGGCTCGGAATTCACCGCCGCCGGGATCCTCATGGCCCGCTGGTTCCCCGAGACCCCGGTGTGGATCTGGAGCGCGCTGTTCGCCATGGTGGTGTTCTTGTCCAACGTGGTGTCGGTGCGGCTGTTCGCCGAGACCGAGTTCTGGCTGTCGCTGGTCAAGGTGGTCACCGTGCTGGCCTTCCTGGCAGTAGGTGGCGGGGCGATCCTCGGCTTTCTGCACATCGACCAGGCCCACAGCATCGGCCTGAGCAACTTCACCCGCGAGGGGCTGTTCCCCACCGGCTTCATGCCGATCGCCATGACCCTGCTGGCGGTGGCCTTCGCCTTCTCCGGCACCGAACTGATCGGCATCGCCGCCGGAGAAACCCGTGACCCGCAACGCAACGTGCCACGGGCGATCCGCACCACGGTGCTGCGCCTGGCGATCTTTTTCGTCGGCACCATCTTCGTCCTCGCCACCCTGTTGCCCCGGGAGCAGGCCGGCCTGGTGGAAAGCCCGTTCGTCACGGTGTTCACCTACATCGGCATTCCGTACTCGGCCGACATCATGAACTTCGTGATCATCAGCGCGTTGCTGTCGGCCGCCAACTCCGGGCTGTACGCCGCCTCGCGGATGCTCTGGACCCTGAGCGACCAGGGCCACCTGCCCAAGCAGTTCTCGGCCCTGACCCGCATGGGCACGCCGCTCAACGCGATCATCGTGAGCATGGCCGGTGGCGCCGCCTCGCTGCTCAGCAGCGTGTTCGCCCCGGACACCATCTACCTGGCCCTGGTGTCGATTTCCGGGCTGGCGGTGGTGGTGGTGTGGATGAGCATCGCCGCCAGCCAGATCGCCTTTCGCCGGCACTTCGTGGCCAATGGCGGCGATGTGCGCGACTTGAAATTCCGTGTCCGTGGCTACCCCTGGGTGCCGTTGGGGGCGCTGCTGTGCTGCGCCCTGGCTTGTGTCGGCATCGGTTTCGACCCCGAGCAGCGCGTGGCCCTGTACTTCGGCCTGCCCTTCATCGCCTGGTGCTACCTGGTGTATTACATTACCCGCAGTAGCCGCCAGCGGCGCCTGTCCCTGGCAGCCCTGGCACGGCCCTCCGATGCCCTGCAGGGTTGAGGGGGGCGCCCGGCGCCCAGGGTGTCCATGAGAGCCAGGCCATGAAGCAGAAAAGCTTGCCCCCGCTGAACTGGCTGCGCGCCTTCGAGGTGTCCGCCCGTTGCCTTAACTTCACCCACGCCGCCGAGGAGTTGTTCCTCACCCAGGGCGCGGTCAGCCAACAGATCCGCCAGCTGGAAAGCCACCTTGGGGTGGCGCTGTTCAAGCGCCTGCCCCGCGGCCTGGACCTGACCGAGGAGGGGCGTTCCTACCTGCCGGTGGTGCAGGATGCCATCAGCCGGTTGGCGGTAGGCACCAACGAAATCTTCGGCCAGCACAAGCGTCGGCCGATCAAGGTGCGCGGCAGCCTGGCGTTCTTCGTCCACTGGCTGGCGCCCAAGCTGCCGACTTTTCAGCAGGCCCAGCCGCAGGTGGACATTCGTTACATCAGCAATATCTGGGTCAAGGAACTGGATGGCGAAGACGACCTGGAAATCCGCTGGGGCCGCGGCCACTGGCCGGGGCTGGTGGCCCAGCGCCTGACCTGGGACAGCCTGTTCCCGGTCTGCGCGCCGGCGCTGCTGGCGCGCCTGCCGTTGCAGGTGCCGGACGATCTGGCCCGCCATCAACTGCTGCACGTACTGGGCTACGAAGAGGGCTGGGGCTACTGGCTTGAACGGGCCGGCGCCAGCCGGGTGGACTCGTCCCGGGGCATGCAGTTCGACACCCTGATTTCGACCCTGCGCATGGCCGAGCTGGGCCAGGGCGTGGCTCTGGCCCGTTCCTCGATGGTCGCCGACATGCTGGCCGATGGGCGTCTGGTGGAGCCCTTCGAGCAGCGTATCGAGGCCAGCGAATCCTTTTACCTGGTGCGCGGCGCCGATGCCGAGCAACACCCCGATGCGCTGAAGTTTTCCACCTGGCTGGTGGAGCAGGCCCATCGCTACAAATGACTGGCCGGAGCCAAGCATGCGCTATGTGAGTACCCGCAGTGCCGCCGAACAGGTGGATTTTGCAACCGTGGTCCTGTCCGGGGTGGCCGCCGACGGCGGGCTTTATGTGCCGCAGCGGCTGCCGTGTTTCAGCCCCCAGGAAATCGCCAACTGGTCGACCCTGGATTACCCCGAACTGGCCTTTCGCGTGCTCAGCCCCTTTGTCGGCGACAGCCTGCCCGAGGCCGACTTCAAGGCGCTGTTGCACAGGGCCTACAGCGGTTTTGGCCACCGCGCGGTGGCGCCCCTGCGACAGATCGACCGCAATGAATGGGTGCTGGAACTGTTCCATGGGCCCACCGGCTCGGCCAAGGATTTTGCCGCGCGCTTGCAGGCGCAACTGGTGGGCTATTTCCTCCAGCGTCGGCAGCGCCGCGGGGTGGTGGTGGGAGCCAGCAACGGCGATACCGCGCTGGCGGCGATCGACGCCTTCAAGGACTGCCCGCAGACCCAGGTGCTGGTGTTCTATCCGCAGCACGGCGTGCCCGAGCAGCAAGGGCAGCAGTTGCAGGCGGCACACAACCCGGGGCTGTGGCGCTTTGCCGTGCAGGGCAGCTTCGACGACTGCCAGACCCTGGTGGGCCGCCTGCTGCGCCAATGGCCCCTGGCCGAGCGCGAGGTGATCGGCTTCAACTCCAGCAATTGGGTCGGGGTCATGGCCCAGCTGGTGCTGTATTTCCATGCCGTGCTGCAACTGGGGGGCGGCCAGCGGCCCATCGGTTTCAGCGTGCCGGCGGCGAGCTTCGCCGAGGTCTATGCCGGCTATATCGTGCAGAAGATGGGCCTGCCCATCACCCAGATGATTGTCGCCACCAACCGCAACGACGCCCTGCACCAGCTGTTCCAGAAGAACCGCTATTGCCGCGCCGAGGCCAGCCAGAGCCTGTCGCCGGCCATGGACCTGTCGCTGTTCGCCAACCTGGAGCGCTTTGTCTGGGAGCTCTATGGCCAGGACCCGCACGCGGTGGCGGGCCTGATGCAGCGCTTTGAAGGCAGCGGCGAGATGACCCTGGACAACGAGTTCTGGTTGCAGGCGCGGATGATCATCGATTCCTACTCGGTGAGCGATGAAGAGACCGGCAAGGAGATCACCAGCCTCTATCGGGACACCGGCTACATCATCGATCCCCATGCCGCCATCGGTGTTCTGGCGGCGCGCCTGTACCGCCGCAGCCTGGTGGCGCCCATGGTCACCCTGGGGGAGATCGCGCCGGCCAAGTCGGCTCGGTTGCTGGGTTCGCTGGGTATTCCCGGGCTGGCGCCGCAACCACTCGCGGCGCCTTCCACGGCGCAGTGGCAGGCACTGGCGGCGGATGATTTTGCCGCCGTACTGCACTGCCTGAAGGCACTGTGATGGGCATCGCGGAGGAGGCTTCATGAAGCGGATCCTGGATCCACTGGACGAACGCATCATCGCCGAGCTGACCCGCAATGCCCGGGCGGCGCATGCCGAGCTGGCGGCCAAGGTCAACCTGTCGCGCAACGCCGTGCGCCAACGCATCGAACGCCTGGAGCGCGACGGCGCGATCCAGGGCTACACCATCCGCGTGGGCGAGGGGCGTGGCGCGGATACCCGGATCAATGCGCTGATCTTCGTCTACCGCTACGACCGCATGCGTGGCGCCGATGTATTGCAGGCGCTGCGGGCGATGCCGGAGATCATCCAGTGCGAAGTACTCAGCGGCGAGTTCGATGTGCTGGTGCGGGTCAGCGCCGCCAGCGCAGAGCGGGTGCACCGGGTGTGGAATGACATCGCCGCCTTGCCCGGGGTGGAAAACACCGTGACCTCCTTTGTCTTGTCCTCTGTGGCCTGAGCGCAGAGCGGATCTTCTGGCCTGCTGTAGCCGCTGCCGAGCCTTTGGCGAGGCTGCGAAAAGGGCCGAAGGACCTTCCTGCGCGGCCAATCAGCATGTTGCGATGAATGGAACCCTGTGTAGTGTCCTGATGGACCGCACCGCCAGGTCTAGCGTCTCCTGCGCAGCCGGGCGCAGTCTTTGGCAGCGGCTACAGGGGGAGTCTTGGTTGCGGGTTTTGCATAGCCAGTGCCTGTGAGCGCAGCCTTTTGCAGCGGTCTCGGGCGCTGGGCAAATTGCTCAGCAAATACAGCAAAACGGCATATTTCACTGCCGGGTCTCGACCCCTAACCTTGTGTCCATCAGCTTCTCAACCCGGATGGAACACAACAAAAATGACTGAATACAACATCGCCCTGGTGGGCTTCGGCGGGGTCAATCGGGCCCTGGCGCAACTGATTGCCGAACGCAATCAGGCGTGGAAAAAACAACTGGGTTTCAGCTTGAAGATCGTTGGCATCAGCGATCTGTTCCTGGGCTCCATCGTCGCTCCCCAGGGGCTGGATGCCGGCCTGCTGAGCAAGCTGCCGGCAACCAAGGGCGCCTTGGCGCAACTGCCCGGCGGCCAGGTGGAGGCGCTCAACGAACAGGTGATCAAGGACTCCGGCGCCGACATCATTGCCGAGGCCACTTTCACCAACCCGGTGGACGGCGAGCCAGCCAGCACCTTCTGCCGTTGGGCCCTGGAGCAGGGCAAGCATGTGGTGACCACCAACAAGGGGCCGATTGCCCTGCACGGCGCCGAGCTCAAGGCCCTGGCCCAGCGCAATCAGGCGGCATTCGAATACGAAGGCGCGGTGATGAGTGGCACCCCGGTGATCCGCATGGCTCAACAGTCCCTGGCGGGCAGTGGGCTACTGGGGTTCGAGGGCATTCTCAATGGCACCTCCAACTTTGTGCTGACCCGCATGGAAGCCGGCCTGGGCTTTGCCGAGGCGGTGGCCGAGGCCCAGGCCCTGGGCTATGCCGAAGCCGACCCAACGGCGGATGTCGAAGGTTTTGACGTGCGCTTGAAGGTGGTGATCCTGGCCAATGAGCTGCTCGGTGCACAGTTGACCGTCAGCGACGTCAGTTGCCGCGGTATCTGCGGCCTGACGGCGGCGGACCTGGAGCAGGCCCGTGCCGAGGGCGCGCGCTGGAAGCTGATCGGTTCGGCCCAACGCCTGGCCGATGGCTCGCTGCAAGCCAGTGTCGAGCCGCGCCTGTTGCCCCTGGCCCATCCGCTGGCGGGCATTGGCGGGGCGATCAACGCGGTGTCGTTCAACACCGAACTGCTGGGCGCGGTGACGGTGTCCGGGCCGGGCGCCGGGCGCATCGAGACCGCCTTTGCCTTGCTCTCGGACATCATTCACATCCACCAGTCGCGCACCTGCCGCTAGGAGCCAGCCCATGAACCTGTCACGCCTGGCGCCGGTCGCCGATTCGATTGATGTCTGCAGCCCCTTCGATGGTCGGCTGATCGGGACCGTGCCACGCCTTGAGGCCTGTGCCGTGCCCTACCTGTTGCAGCAAGCCCGCCAGGGCGTCAGCGACTGCGCGGCGCTGCCGCGCTATCAGCGGGCACGGATTCTGGAGCGGGCGGCCCTGAACATCGAGCGCGACGCCGAGCACTTTGCCCGGCTGATCGTCGATGAAGCGGGCAAGACCCTGAAGCAGGCGCAGAAAGAGGTCAAGCGCTGCATCAACACCCTCAAGCTGTCGGCCGAGGAGGCCAAGCGCAATGCCGGCGAGGTGCTGCCATTCGATGCCTATGAAGGCTCGGAAAACCGCCAGGGCTGGTTCTCTCGCGAGCCCTTGGGGCTGATCCTGGCGATCACGCCTTACAACGATCCGTTGAACCTGGTGGCGCACAAGCTGGGCCCGGCCATCGCCGGGGGCAACGGGGTGATTCTCAAGCCCTCGGAGCTGGCGCCGCTGTCGGCAATCAAGCTGGTGGACTACTTGCGCGATGCCGGCCTGCCGACCTCAGTGGTGACCCTGGCCACCGGCGGCGCGGACCTGGGCAAGGCCCTGGTGGAAGCCCGTGAGGTGCGCATGGTGTCGTTCACTGGGGGCTTCGTCACCGGCGAGCAGATTGCCCGCAGCGCCGGGTTGAAAAAGCTGGCCATGGACCTGGGAGGCAATGCACCGGTGATCGTGATGGCCGACTGCGACCTGGCGGCGACGGTGGAAAGCTGCGTGTCCGGGGCTTTCTGGGCGGCGGGGCAGAATTGCATCGGCACCCAGCGCCTGCTGGTCCAGGCCTCGATCTATGAGGCGTTTCGCGAGGCCTTTGTGCGTCTGGCTCGGGAGCAGGTCAGTGGCGACCCATTGGCCGACAGCACGGATATCGGGCCGATGATCAGCCTGCAGGCGGCGCAGAACGCGCAGAAGGTCGTGGATGAAGCGCTGCAACAGGGCGCGCGTTTGCTCTGTGGGCATCAGCGCCGGGGTTCCTGTTACGCCGCCACGGTGCTGGAGAATGTCGATCATGGCAGTCGGCTGTGGCAGGACGAGGTCTTTGCGCCCGTGGTGGTCCTGCAGCCGTTCGACGATCTGGATCAGGCCATCGCCCTGGCCAACCAGCCCGAATACAGCCTGCACGCGGGGATCTTCACCAATGACCTGCGTATCGCCATGGATGCCGCGCGGCGGATCGAGGCGGGTGGGGTGATGATCAACGACTCTTCCGATTACCGTTTCGATGCCATGCCGTTTGGCGGCTTCAAGTACGGCAGCCTGGGCCGCGAAGGGGTGCGTTTTGCTTATGAAGAAATGACCCAGCCCAAGGTGGTGTGCCTCAACCGCCTGAGCTGAGGCTGATTGCAGCAACACGACAGGTCGTCGGGCACCGGGCAGGTTTGGTCACCTGCCCGGTGTTTTTTTGCTGGCGGTGAGGTGCGGTGAATCGGTCGCGGTACGGGCAGTGGTAAAGTTCGCCGCTTCAGGATGAACGATGCGGGAAGCGGGCCGATGATCAAGCTGTGGTTGCAACAAGGGCGTGGCCTGTGGCTGGCGCTGTTTCTCGGGCTGCTGTTGCCGGCCCTGGTGCACGCCGAGGAGGCGCCGCCGGGGCTGGTGAAGGTGCCCCTGGACCGGCGGGTGATCGACCTGACTGCGACCTTGGATAGCGCCACCCAGGAGCGCATGGCGCACAAGCTGGAGGCGCTGGAGCAGCGCCGCGGCGCGCAGATCGCGGTAATGCTGGTGCCCAACCTGGGCCAGCAGAGCATCGAGGCCCTGAGCAACCAACTGTTTCGCGCCTGGAAGCTGGGGCGCAAGGGGGTAGACGACGGCATCCTGCTGTTGGTGGCGAAGAACGACCACAAGGTGCGGATCGAGGTCGGCTATGGCCTGGAACCTGTGGTCACCGACCTGCTGGCCGGGCAGATCATCGCCCAGGACCTGACCCCGGCCTTTCGTCAGGGCGACTTTGCCGGCGGTATCGACCGTGCCCTGGACGATTTGATCCTGCTGGTGGACGGAGGCTCGTTGCCCGAGCCTGCGGGGCTGGCGGTGCCGCTTGAAGCCTATGCCTTGCTGCTGGCGTTCGTTTTCGGCTCGGTGGCGGGGGTGATGCTGGCCGCCGGCTGGAACTGGCGCCGGGTGCTGGGGGGCGCAGTGGTGCTGATGGCGGTGCTGGTGGGAGCCGTGGGCGGCCAGGAGTGGCTGGCGCAGTTGTTCCTGGTGCCGCTGTGCATGTTGATCGGCGGGGCAACCTTCGCCGGGCTGTGGCAGGCGCGGCGGGTGTTCTACGGGGTGCTGGGGCTGCTGCTGTACATCGGTCTGCTGACCCTGGTCAGCCAGTATCTGGGCCGTTTGACTTTCCTCTACGGCCTGGCCTGGCCGGCGGGGGTACTGCTGGTGCTGGGCGCCCATTGGCTGCTGTATTGGATGATGCGCAACAGCTGGCGCAAGAGCCCTCGGAGCTTTTTGTGGCGTTTTGCCGTGTTGCTGACGCTGGTTCTGTTGATGGGCCTGGGTGTGGATGCCTGGCAGGCGGCCCAGCGTTGGCTGACGGTCGTGCCGTTTGCCTATTTCCTGAGTTTCATACTATTTGCCGGCGGCAGTGGCTTTCGCTGGAGCAGCGGCGGTGGCAGCAGCAGTGGCGGCCACTCAAGCTCGGGTGGCGGTTTCTCCGGGGGCGGCGGTTCCAGTGGCGGTGGCGGGGCGTCGGGCAGTTGGTGAGGCTGGGCGCGGTAATGATCACGCAGCCGTCCTGCTCTCCCAAGCCTGCGGGGCCGGGCAACGGGTCGAGGGCGGCCCGCGCTTCAAGGCCCGCCAGGGCGGGGCGAAGAACCGGAACAAGGGGTGAGTGCGGGGCGGTCGGGAATGGCAGGGCGCTGCTGGAGCGAGCCACACCCGACAGCGCTCAGGCACGAGGGGCAGGTGTTTCAGTCGTGCAGCAGGTTCGAGCCGTACTCGTTGAAACTGTTGCCCAATGCGCTGTTGCCGTTGAGATTCAGGTTGCTCACGCCACCGCCAAGCCGGCATTTGTCCGAGTAGCAGGGGTGGGTGGTCGCACTGGAGCAGGCGCCCAGTAATAGGGTGGCGCCGATCAGCAACACCTTGAGGCAGTTCAACTTCATTTTCAGCGTCTCCAGAGCAGGGCCAGGGATAGAACGAACCGGTGCCTCATCCTACGCCGTTACATCCTGATACACATTACCAATCAGGCGTGCCCGGAAAAAATATCTGCCGCACTTACAGGATGCCGGCGTGGCACAGGGCTGCTCAGCGCCGTGAGGGCAATTGTGTCCTCGGGCCAGACCCGGTAGAAAGGCGCAACGCATTCAGAAAACAGATACCAGCATGAGCGACATTGAGAAACCCAATAGCCGCCTGTTCGACCTCGACTTGCTGCGGGCCATTGTCACGGTGGCCGACTGCGGCAGTTTCACCACGGCCGCTGCCCGCCTGCATTCCACCCAATCCACCATCAGCCAGAAGATCCGCCGCCTGGAGGAGATGGTCGGGCAGCGCCTGCTTGAGCGCGGCAATCGCGATGTGTTGCCCACCGATGCCGGCGAGACCCTGCTGGGGTATGCCCGGCGCCTGCTGGCACTGAACGATGAAATGTTCGAGGCGCTGTCCGGGGCCACGGTGGTGCTGACGGTGCGTATCGGCGTGCCGGACGACTTCGCTGCCGGGCGCACCACCGAGCAACTGGCTGCGTTCAACCGGCGCTATCCCCAGGTCAAGCTGGAGGTCACCAGCGGCATGAGTCGCGACCTCAACGCCAGTTATGACCGTGGCGAACTGGACCTGGTGGTGCTCAAGCAACTGCGCAACAGCCGCGAGGCACTGGCCTGCTGGCCGGAAAAGACCCGCTGGGTGGATAGCGCGAAAAACCCCTGCATCGATCTCGACCCGCTGCCTATCGTTACCTTCCCGCCGCGCGGGGTGTACCGCGATGCCATGATCAATGCCCTGGAGGCGGTGGGCCGGCGCTGGCATATCAGCTTCACCAGCTCCAGCCTCAGCGGCCTGCAGTCGGCCATTGCCGATGGCATGGGCATAGGCCTGCTGCCATTGCGTGCGGTCACGGCGGGCCACCAGGTCCTGTCCAAAAGCACCGGGCTGCCGTCGGTGGACGTGTTCGAGGTGGCGTTGCTGCACCGCCCGGCGGCGGACCCCATGGTCAAGGAGCTGGCGCGAGTCTTGTCGCGGGTGCTGGCCCAGGACACTCAGGGCTGAAGTCGTTAGGCATTCGATAAATGAATATAGCGGATTCCAGTATTTAATTTGTGCATGCGCGTAACGCTGGATATCGTGGTGGCCAGCAGCGGTCCGCGCCGCTTCCCTGGCGCGTCGACCCGCAGGTTTGTTCACCCTGGCGGCGTTGCCGCGCGGGGCAGCAAAACAACAACGAGGAGAGTCTCCATGTCCAAAACCACCTATTACGCGCCTCACGGCGGGCACCCGGCACAGACCGAACTGCTCACCGACCGCGCAATGTTCACCGAAGCCTACGCCGTGATCCCCAAGGGCGTGATGCGCGACATCGTCACCAGCCACCTGCCGCACTGGGACAACATGCGCATGTGGGTCATCGCTCGTCCGCTGTCGGGTTTCGCCGAAACCTTTTCCCAGTACATCGTTGAAGTCGGCGCCAATGGCGGTAGCGACAAGCCCGAGCAGGACCCCAACGCCGAAGCGGTACTGTTCGTGGTCGAAGGCGAGGTCAACCTGACCCTGCAAGGCCAGGTGCATGTCCTCAAGCCCGGCGGCTATGCCTTTATCCCACCGGCTGCCGACTGGAAGCTGCGCAACACCAGCGGCACCGAGGCGCGTTTCCACTGGATCCGCAAGCACTACCAGAAAGTCGATGGCGTGCCATACCCGGACGCTTTCGTCACCAACGAGCAGGACATCGAACCGCGGGTCATGCCCGATACCGAAGGCCGTTGGAGCACCACCCGTTTTGTCGACATGAGCGACATGCGCCATGACATGCACGTCAACATCGTCAACTTCGAGCCGGGCGGCGTGATTCCGTTCGCCGAGACCCATGTCATGGAGCACGGCCTGTACGTCCTGGAAGGCAAGGCGGTATATCGCCTGAACCAGGATTGGGTCGAGGTCGAGGCCGGTGACTTCATGTGGCTGCGCGCCTTCTGCCCACAGGCCTGCTACTCCGGCGGCCCGGGCCGTTTCCGCTACCTGCTGTACAAGGATGTGAACCGCCAGATGCGCCTGACCCTCAACGCAGCGCATTGATCCGACGGCAGTACAGGGGCCGTTCTGGCCTCCGCACTGCTGAACGGCGAGTGACAGGAACCGGCGATCATTCGCCGGTTTTCTTTTGTCTGAGGGGCACGGTTGCTGCCTATGCCTAGGACTCTCGCTGACCGAGCCGCGCGATCAAACCTTCAAGGGCCGGACGCTTGTCCTGCCACTCCTGGCGAGTAATGCCCAGCAGCACTACGTCGATTCGCTCGCCGTCTTTCAGAATGTTCTGGCGCCGCAGGCCTTCCTGTACGAATCCAAATTTCAGGTGCAGCCTGATCACCGCTGTGTTGCTTGCGAGCACCTCGCAGTTGAGTTTGTCCAGGGCGGCTTGATTGAAGGCATAGTCGAGCAACCAGAACTCCATGAGACTGCCCAGGCCTTTGCCTTGAAGCTCGGCGTCCAGGTAGAACGCCCAGTCGGCAGTTTTCTGCAGGGCATTGATGGCGTTCAGGGACACGACCCCCAAGGCTTGCCCGGCATCGACCGCGACAAACACCTCCTGACGCGGGTTGCCTTGAAGGCTGCTCAGCCAGTTTGCATGCTCCTGTTCGCTGATTTCATGGGAGGTGTACATGTATTTGCGCACCTCCTGCTGGTTGCGCAGCGCGCGCACTTGGGCTTGAACGGTGGGGCTGCTAGCAAGCAAAGGAATGAGCTGCATGGGAGGGTCCTGGATTGGAGACGAGCCTGAGGTGCGATCTTCAGGCGCGAAGATTCTTTCAGACTAGAGATTATTCGGCCAGCAAGCTTGCTGCAGGTGTCGGGAGATGCTGGAGGTTCGCTTCAAGCGAGGTGGGATCGGCCTGGGCGGCCAGTGCCGGTTTGTATGAGGGCTGGGTGTAATCAGGGAGGGAGCGCTGTTGCGCTGCCCTCACATCTCGATCGTTGGAATGGTGGTCTTGCCGCAGCTTATAAGTTGCCCTGCGGTTACCTGGAGCCCATTGCTGGGCTTGATGCTGTAGCCGATAAGAACGCCTGCCATTACCAAGGCCATGTATAGAGCCGTTTTTCTCAAGATCATGCCGGTGCCCACTGAATGATTGATCGGAAAGCGTGCAGCACTGATTGCCATTCCGGAAAAAGGTTCCTGCTACAGGTGAGTAACGGATACAGCGTGTGGCATTGGCCAGGGTTGTCGATTGGCTTGCCTTATCGGTAAAGTCCCAGCGCGTCGTCAGCGTGCTTGTCAGTCGTCCTAATCCACCTGCGGACACAGTCCATGGTTCATTCGGACCACCTTGCCAGCTACGTCAGTGCGAGCCTGGGAGTTGCATCGCCTCGCACCGCGCTATTTGACAACGCGAGTCAGGAAAGCCGGCTCGATCAGGGCGACACCGTCACCGCCGACGATGACAGGGCACTCATCAAGCGGCTAGCAGAGCAGGGCGGTTTCCCAGCGATGCAGCCTGCGTCGAAGGCTGGATCTGCGATGAGGGGGGCGCCAACCTCTCGACAAAATCATCCGCCCTGCTCACATCAGCTTCACCAATGAATGCCGGGATGCTTATTGGCTCAAGTACCTCTCTGCTTAGCCGCCGACTCTCTATAGCGTCGAGATATCTGCTCGAGTCCTTTCGCCGACGCTGCAGGATCAGTACTTCCATGGAGCCACGAAATGCTTGAAGAGCCGTTTTTTCCTTACCAGAGCCTGGCGTCCGACTTGCTCGCTTTCCTGCCTGAGGACAGCACGGACGGCTCTCACGATCTATCTCATATTCATCGGGTCTGGATGAATGTTCGGCGCCTGCAGGACAAGGAAGGTGGGGACCTGGAGGCGTTGCTTGCCGCAACCCTCTTGCACGATTGCGTGGCCGTCGAGAAAAACTCGCCATTGCGGTCGCAGGCATCCACTCTTTCGGCCAATAAAGCAGCGTCTATTCTGCAGCGCATGGGCTGGCCTGCCCCGCGTGTTGAGCTTGTTGCCCACGCGGTCCAGGCTCATAGCTTCTCCGCGGGCGTCGAACCCCTCACCCTGGAAGCCAGGATCCTTCAGGACAGCGACCGCCTGGACGCCATCGGCATGATCGGAGTCGCCCGTTGTTTCTACATCGCTGGGCGAATGGGCTCTGCGCTGTACGACATCACAAACCCCACCGCCATTGGCAGGCCTTATCAAGACAAGCGTTTTACCATTGAGCACTTCCACACCAAGCTACTCTCCCTTGCCTCCGGATTTCAGACGGTCGAAGGGGCGCGGTTGGCGGCAGTCAGGCATGCGCGTCTGAAGGATTTCCTGGACGGATTCATGGAGGAGATCGGAGCTCCCGATTAATCGTCAGGCCGTAGGCCTGACGCGCAAGGCCAGGAACACCGGGCCGAAGGGGAAGGTGCTGACTTCCAGCTCATCCAGGGGATTGAGCGTGCGCGTGCGGCCCCCTGCGTTGCTGTAGATCATGTGGCTGCTCGATACCGCGATGTTGATCTTGCCTGCTGCAGCCTGGATCAGAGTGGCCTTGAACCCTTCAGTCACATCGTCACCTATCGTGAGCGTGACGTCGGTGTCGCTAATGACCAGGATCGACTTACCTGAATCCGCCATGGTCAGGGGCCTGCTGCCGGTGATCGAGACATTGGGGTGCACATGGCCCCCGGCGTGGTAGCTGACCATCCTGGGGTCGGCGAAGACGCGGGCGAAGGAGCCGACATAATTGACACTGGCGCGCATGTCATCGAATTGTTCGACCACATAGGTGCCGATGCTGCCCGAGACTTCGCCGTTGGGGTCCATGACCCATTTGCGTCCCACCATCAGCCCGATCTGGGTGTTGGCTCGTACACCGGCACGCATCTCCTCGAGAAACAGTTGGCTGATCTGGCCGCCGCCTTTGCCCTGGGCATAGGTAAAGCGTGCTATGGAGTGGCTGTCCCCGGTAGGGCTGCCTTGGGCTGTATCGACTCGGTAGTCGACAAAGTCCGCTGATACGGTGGTGGTCGTGGTGTTGGCGTTAGGTGCCCAGGTGAAATCCAAGACCCTTCCGGTTTTCACCTGCTCCAGCGATGTGGTGGTCTGCGAGGTCGTAGTAGAGCCTGACTGCTTCAAATCATCGTTCATGCTGCTCATCCTTAAGTGAAGTGTGTGTTTGAGTGCGGGCCGAAATGGCCCGGGGCATATAACCGCCGCCATATCGCCACTTTTCCTGAAAAACCGTGGTGTCTCGATTGATACGTATGGAGTTCCTGCCGCGCTCCAGGGGCGTGAGGGGAAGCAGACAATCGGCTGTTGCGCTGCCTCCAGTGTGTGCGGTGCTGACTAGAGTTGGTTGCTGTATATATATACAGCAATCGAAGCTTGAGTACGGCGCGACTTGCGCCGACGAACTGTAGGGGGGAGGGGGTGGTGCTGGGTCGGCAGAATGCCGGAGGCGGGCTACAACAGTACCCGTTCAATCCACAGCTGTAACTGAAGCGTCCGAATGCGCCCGCCCTGAGCGGGTTTTTTATTGCCTGGAGAAAACACAATGCCACTCACAGAGCCGCAATCGCTGCAGAACCTCCCCAGCGCCCGCCTGTTGCGGGCGTTTTTCAACCGCGCCATGGCCCGCTGGAAGATCGAAAGGCTGGTGCGTCAGGCGGTGTTCCTGGCCCAGGTGGGCCATGAGCCCGGTCAACTGCGCAACAGCGCTTCGGTAATGCTGTTTACGGCGGGCGTATGGG
Organism: Pseudomonas sp. MWU349; assembly: GCF_017947325.1. Lineage (NCBI taxonomy): Bacteria > Pseudomonadati > Pseudomonadota > Gammaproteobacteria > Pseudomonadales > Pseudomonadaceae > Pseudomonas > Pseudomonas sp. MWU349. The sequence continues at coordinate 390,323 of NZ_JAFEVP010000001.1, forward strand.
CAATGGCCTGGAGGCCACGGGCGACGGCTATCGCTTCCGTGGCCGCGGCCTGATCCAGCTCACCGGCAGATCGAACTACCGCGCCGTCGGCGAAAGGCTGGGCCTGCCGCTTGAAGCCCCGCCCGAATTGCTCAAGCAACCAGAGCAGGCTGCTCAGTCTGCGGCCTGGTGGTGCTCGCTGTGCTCTGGAGGATCGGCTGCAAGCGAATGACGAAACCCACTACAAGGAATTGCGCGACGCTCAATCGAATCAGGTTCGCCTGGGTGACAAGCTTGCGACTACTGAGCTGCGGTTGTCAGTCCTACTCGCCAGCACCGCCACGGGTGGTGGCGCGGGTTGCCAGCTGCCACCGGCGCCGGCGGCCTGGTTCATGGAGCAGCGAGAGCCGAACTTGCCCCAGCGGCTGCTCAACGAATTGTCGCCATTGCCGGAGAGGGTGACCAAGGATTGATCGCTTTGCGGGCGTGTCAGGTGTACGTCTGAGAATCATCAACGTTAGCGTCGTTTGTTACCTATTGATCTGCTTTAGCTTTAAAAAACAAGGTGCCTGGCAGGCACCTTGAATGATATTTTTCAATTAATTACTTAGTGGGGTAAGAACGCGACCGTTGTCTTTCACGTCTGTATTTCCAACCACAATTGAACTATCAGACTGTACATAATATGGCTTTTCAGTGCCTCCTTTTCTCAATGAGAGTACAAAACCCCGGCTATCGCTTCTATCCCAGGTATCTGATCCGTCTACGCTGAGAGCAAAGTAACCAGTTTTGCCGTTATCGCCCCACTGGTTAATGGCAACTTCAATTTTATTTGATGAATTGTTTTTGACGTTAATGCTCATGTCTATATTCCTTTTAGACTGATGGTTGTAGGTTTTAGTTGCCCGGCTCTCTCCCTAGGCAATTGAGGGCAGTATGGCCGTATGCACCGCCTTTAGGGCTTTTAATCGGAATAGGCAACCACTCGCAAGCGTAGCTGCATTGTTGAAAGCAGCCAATTTTTTACGGCTTGCAAGGGAGGCTCACGTCTCTTCTTATATCCAAAGAACATAGTGAGTGATCCATCAAGCCTGGTGGCAGATGTAGATCAAAGCCGGAACAGGGGGAGTGATGTGTGAGCGGGCCTACGATGGCATCGCCAAGGGCTCGCTCAGTTCAGGGCCGTGATTGTTGAGGTTACCGACGGCAGTGCCGACCTTGAAACACTCGAAGGCCTCGGCGGGCTCGTGCTGGTGCAAAGCCATCTGCTCGGCGCGCTCGTTGGGCGTTGCAGGGTCGAGCCATTTCCGAACCAGGTCCGGGGCCATGACTACCGGCCGGCGGTCGTGAATGTGGACCACTACCCAGTGTACTGCGTATGTTCTCAGCCGCATCAGCAACTGCTTCGTAGCGCCACTCAGTTTGATAACTCGATGATGGGGGCTTCGAGGGCCGGTGGATGTTCGTAGAGCTTTGAAAGCAGAGAAGGGATGGGGGCCGTTGTTTCTCCATGGAGTGAAGAAGCTTATATTTTTTAGACCCCCGAAGACTATTCATAAGTAATGGTGTAAGTGGTAGTGGCGTTAGCCTCACCCGCCTTGAGCTTCTCCACACTTCTGTAATAACGAGCCTGAAGGGGAATGTCGAAGGCTCCTTCGATGGTTTGAACGCCTACATCTAAAGACTTCCCAAATGTCACAGGCTCATTATTGGATAGTATCTGAATCTTCACACCTTGGGCGGTATTTACTGAAGCAGGGTTGCTCAGATTGAGTAATCCTTTGGTATTGTCATAAACACCGGTGGGGCCTGCGTCGAGGGTGAGTTTGACTTTGGTCCCGGTGTCGCAGTTAAGGGGGATCGAAAAGGGTTTCTCCGCAGCAGTCATGCCTATGTTACTTAGTTCGTGGGTTTCGACGTTGTCAAGTGGGACTTTGATGTTTGCGGTTTTAATTGTGCAACCATGCGTGATCACCGTGAATGGTGTGGTGTGTAAGTATGATTCTGGATTGTGCCAATCATTTTTGTTGTTGCGCAATATTAGGGAGGCTACTTTATATCCGTTTTTTCTGCCGGGAGTGATGTTCCCAATTTTGTAAAATACTAATTTTATATAACCTTGTATTGGTTTCTTTGAAAATGTTCCATTTATAAAGCAAAAAAGATTGTAGTCACCATCCTTCAAGGGAAAGAGATAGTTGTTGCAAGTGTTGGGGCTGTTGGCGTATATGGCATATCCTATTCCGGCTGAATTTGAACCTAATTTATAAATATTCAGCCCATTTATTTTGGGTGCCGCAATGCCATATCCCTTGATGCCAAATTCTTGATAGCTGAATCCTTTTGTGCAGGAAAATGCATCGATAGTTGTAGAAAGAGCTCCGATCTCTGTTCCTATGGGGGTGTCTCGTCGTATTGTTAAATCAGGAATATTTAAGAAAGTGGTCTCATTGTTTGTAGTGCATTCCCCCGCGAAGCCAAGAGCCGAGTAGAAAAATAATATCGTGGCGATAAGTTTTCCTTTCATTGAGTTCAAACGTAGGAGTTGTTGGCTGCTGGTAGGGGGGCCGTAGATAAGTAGCATTTTTCTTTGGTCAGTTTTTGAGTTTGAAGTAGCCTAGTTTATTAATTGCGTTGGCTATTGAGTGTAAGGCGTTTCTGAATTTTCTTGCGGCTACAGCTATGGAGCGTCGCCAATGATCTGTGGGGGGGGCTGTTCGAGGGCCGGCTATGTATAGATCTCATGATGAGTTATGTGCGGCGCACAGGGCGCCTTGGTGGATCCGATACGAGCGAGTGCTGGTTACCGCGGTAGAGGCTTGCCAGTAATTGCCGGGGGCGGACGCCGACAGGGATCTGATGACGCAGATCCTCATTCGCCCGGTCCTTGCACCGGACACCTAACTCAAGGTTGCTGACTTTCTGCCTCAGCCCCGCAGCTTCTCCGGCCTTTACACGCAGCCTGGCCCGGGCCACGTCGCGGCTCTTCTCGGTCTGCGCCTGCAAGTTGGCCCGCTTGTAGATGCTTTCCCGGGCGCGCACAGCTGCAGGTGATATGTTGTTTGCAGGTTTCCAAGGGGGGGATACCTGATCTCAATCACCGGGGAGAGCATGCAGGGAGCAGGTATTTTCGAAGGCGATTTGGCGGTCGTTGACCGCTCGATTGAACCTGCCCATGGTCACATCGTGGTGGCGTTACTGAACAACGACCCGGTATGCAAGCGACTGTGCAAGCGTGGGTCGGAAGTGGTCCTGCTGTCGGAAAACCCCAAGTACCCGGCCCGCTACATCCTTGAGGGTGATGAACTGTCGATCTGGGGCGTGATCACTAGCACTGTACGCAGTCATGTCTAAGCGCAATGAGCCGGTGTTTGCCCTGATCGACTGCAATAGCTTCTATGCCAGTTGCGAGCGAGTGTTTCGCCCTGATCTGGCAAAGGTGCCGATTGTTGTGCTGAGCAATAACGACGGTTGTGTCATTGCGCGCAGCTACGACGCAAAGCCCCTCATCAAAATGGGAGAGCCGTATTTTCAAATCAAGCACAAGCTGAGGCAGCACGGCATTGTGGCGTTCTCTTCGAACTATGCCCTCTACGGCGACATGAGCGAGCGGGTGATGTCGTTAATCGAGTCGATGGTGCCGGCAGTCGAGGTGTATAGCATCGATGAAGCCTTCGCAGATCTCACGGGAATCAATAGCCTTGAGCAGTTCGGCCGCCAGATCCGGGCCCAGGTGCTGCGCTGTTCAGGCATTCCGGTCGGTGTAGGAATCGCATCTACAAAGACACTCGCCAAGTTGGCAAACCATACTGCCAAGCGTCTACAGGCGCAGACGGGTGGGGTTGTAGATATCACCGACCCAGCTAAGCGGGATTGGGTGTTGCGAAACACTGATGTCGCCGAGGTGTGGGGGGGCGGCCGACGGATGAAGGTCCATCTGGATGGGATGGGAATCAAGTCTGCTATGGACCTGGCCAGAGCCGATCCGTGGACGTTGCGCAAAAATTTCAGTGTCGTGATCGAGAAGACGGCGCGGGAGCTGGCGGGCACACCGTGCCTGGAGCTGGACGAACCAGACCCGCCGAAGCAAGAAATCTGCTGCAGCCGGATGTTTGGGAAGCGGCTAACCGAGTTGGCCCCTATCAAGGAGGCGGTTGCTACTTACATGATGAGAGCCTCGGAAAAGCTACGGGCTCAGAACTCATTGTGTAAGAAAATCCGCGTCAGCATTCGCACGGGCATGTTTAACCCCGAGGAAGCCAAGTATGCAAACGGTGTCCTGGTGGAACTGCCGTATCCAACCAATGACGTCAGACTCATGACGAAAATGGCTGTGGAAGCGCTGGACCGCGTTTTCAGGCCGGGTTTCAAATACAGTAAGGCTGAGGTCATGTTGTTGAATCTGTGCCAGCCAGGCGAGTACACCGGCGATCTCTTCGCAGTGGCGCAACCGTCGGGAACCGATAAGGTGATGAAGGTTCTGGACCAGATCAACAGTCGCTGGGGGAGGGGCACACTCCGTGCTGCCAGCGTCCCTACCAACCCCGATTGGGGTATGCGCCGGGAGATGATGAGCCAGAGTTACACGACGAAGCTTGATCAGCTTTGGAAGGTGTCCTGCAACTGAGGAATTCGTGGGGCAAAAATGGGGCAATCTGTACGCCAATCAATGCCATTTAATGCCAAATGGCACTGTCTCTTGCTTTGTCAAAAAAGCCCTACAGCCCTTGTTGCCCGGGGCTGTAGGGCTTTTTTGCGTTAATACCCGAGCACAATCGGCGTGTGATTGTCTCCTTTCGACCCATAGCTGACGGTGGTGATAGGCAGAAGTCGGCCAAGTAGAGGTTCATGCAATCAATGAAGTAATCTGACGCATAGCCAACGTCGCCATTGGCATCAAGTCGCTCGTTGATTTCTCGCGTTTTGAACCTCAATGCTGATAACCCAGTGAAAAAGGATAATCATGAATATCTGCAAATGTTTTCAATGCAATACATGCGGCATAAAAATCGATTGCAGAATTGGCATGTCAAACAGAGACATTCAACCATTCCAATTCGCTTGTCCAAAATGCGAAGAGCGAATTTCATTTGTTTTTGGTCAGCTAGATGGTGAATTGCTGGGGGCCACAGAACTGGAAGGTTTTAAGGGCCCTTTTAATGGGACTAACCCGTTTGTTGATCTGCACTTGGATTTTCCAGCTTACTTCGGCGTTTACGTAAAGGGCAGGACGACCTTTCTCAGAGTTACGCAAGAAATCGGCCATCAATCTTACCAGCATTTAAATCTACGCTTGAACATGCTAAATACGCTCTACCCGATGCAAAATGACTTGAGAAGTGTTATTACCCAGTACAAGCGTGGGGATATAGATAATTTTGAAAAAACTTGTGCAAAAATACCCGAAGCCAATCTAAAGTCGCGTAAAAAAGAGGATGTGCTAACCGCGCTATATACCGCTACATCCGTGATGTCTTCGCCGTTTACAATCCACGAGCATAACTCTGAAATAAGCACAAAGGCATCTGAGCTATTCATGTGGTTGCACCAATACCAAAATGAAAAGACAGTTGCATTTATTGACGAAATATTAGGCAATGGATTCCTCAAGAATCTGCACAATGATTGCTTATCGTTGTATCCAAAATTGATTGCAATGGATTTACCGTTCCGCTCAGCATTTTTCTACGATTATGCGAACGTTGAAAACCTTGGCAAAATTCCCGCTCGAATATCTACAGCAGACTTCGATGTTTGCAGTAACTATTATAAGGATTTGGCAGAAGTTTTCTCGCGCCAACTTACTTTCTTGGCAGGGTTGAACAACCTCATAAAGCGAGGGGATAGTGATCTTTTTGAGTCGTCTCTGAAGCTGACGAGAGCTCAGAAGATCAGGCCTGAGCTTGAGAATCTGAATTCATTTTCGAATGTAGATCTGGGAAGTAAATTAGCGTTTATAGACGACTGCTTCTATCGGATTGATATGGATGCCATTGATAACAAACTAAGGAATGGTATTGCTCATTATAAATATGAGTACAAAGAATCTGCGCAAACAATAACTTATTATCCTGGCAAAGAAGGTATGAGTCGGGTTAAGTATTACGAAATCTCCTTCATGGATTTTATCAGAAAATCGCTCCTATTGTTTAGGGAGGTGCATGGTGTTAATCACATCATGAAGGCAGCACTTTTTTATTGCGTATTGATTCTAAAGAAAGAAATCTAATGTCGTCCCTGTTGGCTCTTGCAGCCTAGGGCGACAGGCAGCAATGCTGCGCGCTACGGGTAAGAACGACGACACCTGTTTATCAATTTCGATGCAAACTGCCCTTCGTCGAGGGCAGCTATGGGCTGATTTCTGCCGGTAAAGGCCACCCTGTACCGGCCTGTTGATCATCAGGAAGGGGTTAGCCTGGTTTGCAGTTGCCGAACTGGTTGCTGGCTAGGGAAGTTAGGTCGTGGGGCAAAAATGAGGTAATCCGTATGCCAATCAAAGCCATTTAATGCCAAACGGTGCGATCTCTTGCTCTGTAAAAAAGCCCTACAGCCCTTGTTATTCTGGGCTGTAGTTTTTTTGCGTTACTACCCGAGCACAATCGGCGTGTGATTGTCTCATTTCAACCCACGGCAGCCAGATGTAGACCTGTATTTAGGCTGCATTAAGCGCTAGGTAATTCGAAACCAGTGGTATCAAATCGCTCTGCATGTAGATCCCAGGTTCGGCGATCTTGGTAGCAAAGGTAAAATTCGCATTTTGGGTGCTTTAAGTGAACCCGTGGTAACTGGTTGTCATGATCATCTACTAGGGCGGGGAAATATCTGGCTCCTAGGTAGACAGCTTTAATGGCGGAGCTAGGTATCTTGAAGTCTTGGTGTCGTACTTGTGGCGTGTAGTCAACGCGGCGTGCCACCCTGATTTCCTCTTCGTATGACCAATGCAAGGATTTATAGAGGAACAGTTTTTCAAGTATCAGTCTGTCATGCTGAGCCGTAATTTCGTCGTGGTAAGGGAGGTGTTCACCATCCACGTTAGGCCTGACGGTCGTGTAGATCACGTTGCCGGAGTTGGCAGAGATAATGTTGGCCTCTTTGCATTCAAGGCCCGCCTCTTCGGTGTCTATAGCTATCACTCCTCCCTTGTGGTTCTCGCCGTAGTGAGCCCACATCAGAGGGTTGAGCGGGTTTCGAGTTAGGGAAAGGATGCCTATCCCATTTCTGATCATGAAAAGTTTGTCGGCATTGGTCGAGCCAACTGCGTGAATGTTCAACCCTTCTTGCGTCAGCTCTGCGGCAGCTGCACAGTCGAAGGGATCGTTAAAGTTGATCGGCTTCGTGAACCTGATTGTTCGTAGGTTTAGGCATGCGTCCAGCCCTTGTAGGGTCATGTATTTGTAAATAAGCATCACAGCTCCTATGTGGCAGATTTGGCTAACCGCAGCACTCAACCCAATTTTTAACCCTGTATCGACTATCTCAATCCAGGTTGTAGGCACCAGGACTCCTTATGGCAGGTAGGAAGATGGGATGCCGGATGTGATGAGTCCTTGGTTTTGGTCTGGTGTTTCTTTGATAGCACGAACTTTGATCGAAGTATGACTGGATCGCTGCTCCTTCCTTTCATTTTGCTTGTTCTATGCTACAGCAAAGAATTTAATTTAATTAATGCGCTGAAATATAAGAGGTTTTTTACTTAGTGCGCCCAATCCATCATCGAAGCGATGCAGCAACTACTTCCGTCCAGTAACTGCAATGTGTGGTGCGTAGCAAGAATCGGCCATCCTTAGGCTAGCAAAATCCAAGCCAGCACCCCGGTCGGACCATAGGTTCTGGGGCTCTGTCGGCAAGGTGCCGTAGGGGGGAGTTGCGGAAAGTTAAGAAATGATGCGGAAACGGTCAGATGGTGACGGTAAGCGACCGTGAGCAGCAGACACAAAAAAGCCCTGAAAAATCAGGGCTTTCTCGTTGAGATTTGGCGGAGGCGTAGAGATTCGAACTCTAGGACCTGTTACAGTCGGCGGTTTTCAAGACCGCTGCCTTAAACCACTCGGCCACACCTCCAGATCGCATTGCGGGCGCCATAATACCCGAATGAAACACACTGTCAAACTCTCTGCGTCGCGAGTTACAGAGCCTCTGTTATCATCCATGCCACTAAATGTTTCCCCCAACAGGAGTGTCGCCATGCGCGAACAGGATTACGCAGTTAACAACGGCGTGCAGGCCGAGCAGCTAGAGGTTAGCCGCGTCCTGCGCAACACTTACGGCCTGCTGGCCCTGACCCTCGCGTTCAGTGGGGTGATGGCCTATGTGGCACAGCAGATGCGTGTCGGTTATCCGAACATCTTCGTGGTGCTGATCGGCTTCTACGGTCTGTTCTTCCTCACCAACAAACTCCGTGACTCGGCCTGGGGCCTGGTGTCGGCTTTCGCCTTGACCGGTTTCATGGGCTTTCTGCTCGGCCCGATTCTCAACCGTTACCTGGGCATGCAGGGCGGCGCCGAAGTGGTCAGTTCGGCCTTTGCCATGACGGCACTGGTATTCGGCGGTCTGTCGGCCTATGTGCTGATCACCCGCAAGGACATGAGCTTCCTCGGCGGCTTCATCACCGCTGGTTTCTTCGTCCTGATGGGCGCCGTGCTGGCCAGCCTGTTCTTCCAGATCAGCGGCCTGCAACTGGCGATCAGCGCCGGCTTCGTGCTGTTCTCCTCGGTGTGCATCCTGTTCCAGACCAGCGCCATCATCCACGGCGGCGAGCGTAACTACATCATGGCCACCATCAGCCTGTATGTATCGATCTACAACCTGTTCGTCAGCCTGCTGCAACTGTTCGGCATCATGGGTCGCGATGACTGATCACAGGTGCTGAGCCATTGAAAAAAGCCCGCTTCGGCGGGCTTTTTGTTGCCCAGGTTTTCTTTGGCTGTTCAGCTTTTCGACGCGCCCATACCTGTAGCTGTGGGGTGGTCAGTAGATGGGAGATGGCCAGTGCGCTGAACAGTGCAGGCCGCAGGGCTCGCTGTTCGTGTTCCGTCCGGCGCAGCCAAGGCGCCGGGGCGCAGAGGGATGTGTATTCCAATCAAGGCCCGGAGAGGGTCATGGGTTATTTGAATGCGGGGCGGCATCGATTCCAGGGGTTCTGGGTTTGACCAGGCATGAGCCTATAGCCAGAACTCTGGTTTTTTGCCCTGTCAGAGCTTCTTCATTTCGTGCCTTTGGAGTGCCTGCAAGGCGTTTTTTCGGACCTGGAAGCTGCCTATTCCAGGGGCGGCAGGCGCCGTTTGATCGGCGATTTCTTGACAATCGCGGTGTTGGTCTCGGCGTAGTGATTGAGGTGGTCCAGCAGGCTGTCCAGTTGTTCCATGGAGCGCACCTGGAGACGGGCAATGAAGCAGTCGTCGCCGGTGACCTTGTCGCATTCGGTGAACTCGGCAATCGCCAGGATCTGCCGTTCGACCTCCTGCAACTTGCCCGGCAAGGGGCGGATGCGGACGATGGCCTGCAATTGGTAACCGAGAAACCTGGGGTCGATCTCCAGGGTGTAGGCGCTGATCACGCCGCGTTCTTCCAGCCGGCGCAAGCGCTCCGAGACGCTGGGGGCGGACAGCCCGCTGATCTGCGCCAGGGCTTTGAGGGAGCGTCGCGAGTCCTGCATCAGGGCGCTGATCAGGGTTTGGTCGATGGCATCCAGCATGGCGATCTCGTTAGGTGAATGGGCTCTTTGGCCTTGATAAAAAAGGTCTGAATCGATTCTAGCCCAGGTTTTGATCTGGCGATGGGCTCTGCTGGCTAGGCATAATTTGCCCACTTGCAAAGGAGCCTGATGATGGATGCACTAACCCGACGCGGATCATTGGAAATGACCGCTGCCATGCTGATTTCCGGAACCATTGGCTGGTTCGTCCTGGTGTCCGGGCAACCGGTGCTGGATGTGGTGTTCTGGCGGTGCCTGTTCGGCGCCGGGACCTTGCTGCTGATTTGTGGAGCTTTCGGCTTTTTGCGTAAGAACATTCTGAGCAAGCGCGCCTTGATCCTCGCGGTGCTCAGTGGCGTGGCCATTGTCGGCAACTGGGTGCTGCTGTTCGGTTCCTACTCCCGGGCTTCGATCGCCATCGGCACCGCGGTGTACAACGTTCAGCCGTTCATCCTGGTGGCCCTTGGGGCCTTGTTCCTGGGAGAGAAGATCACCCCGCAGAAGCTGTTCTGGCTGGGCCTGTCGTTCGCCGGAATGCTGGCCATCGTCAGTGCCCATGGCAGCCAGGGCGAGGAGGGTGGCGACTACCTGTTGGGCATTGCCCTGGCCCTGGGCGCGGCGGCGCTGTACGCCTTTGCCGCGCTGCTGATCAAGCGCCTGAGCGGCACGCCGCCGCACCTGATCGCCCTGATCCAGGTCTGCACCGGGGTGCTGTTGCTGGCGCCCTGGGCCAACCTCGGCGCGCCACCCCAGCAGGCCAGCGCCTGGGCCAGCCTGCTGACCCTGGGCATTCTCCATACCGGGGTGATGTACGTGCTGCTGTACGGGGCGATCCAGAAACTGCCGACGGCCCTGACCGGCGCCTTGTCGTTCATCTACCCGATTGCGGCGATCCTGGTCGACTGGGTGGCTTTCGGGCACCGCCTGGGGCTGCTGCAATGGGTGGGCGTGGGGGCGATCCTGCTGGCCGCGGCCGGCATGCAGCAGGGCTGGACCCTCAAGCGCCGGCGCAGCGTTTTGCAGTAGGCGCTGCGGGTTCTGGCGGGGGCCTGCAATAGGCTCCCACGGGCCTGACCGGGGCCCTGGCATGGGCCCTGTACCGGTCAGCGCCTGGCCTTGACAGGCCAACCCGCAGGGCTAGATTTTAGCCTGCGCTGAAGCTTTTCCAGCGCACTTGCCCCCTGATCCAGGCCCTCGGGCATCCTGCCCTGGCGCGCCTCGGTCACCCGCAACCACCGGTTCGCGTCGTGCAGCGCCGGGCCGGCCCTGGAGCGCCCATGAGTACTCGACGCAAGGTTCCCGGAATCCGCAACTACGACGCTCCCGCCGGTGGCTGGGGCGCGCTCAAGGCCACTGCCACCGCGGTGCGCGAGCAGATGGACACCCTCAAGGCGCCGCTGACCCTGATGCGCACCAACCAGCCCGACGGCTTCGACTGCCCGGGCTGCGCCTGGCCGGACAAGGAGCACAAGTCGACCTTCCAGTTCTGTGAAAACGGCGCCAAGGCGGTGACCTGGGAGGCCACCAACAAGCGGGTAACCCCGGCGTTCTTCGCCCAGCATCCGGTGACCTCATTGCTGCAGCGTTCGGACTACGAGCTCGAAGACCTCGGGCGCCTCACCGAGCCCCTGGTCTACGACCGCGCCAGCGACACCTTCAAGCCTGTGGCCTGGCAGGACGCCTTTGCCCGCATTGGCGAGATCCTACGCAGCCTGCAACCCGAGCAGGTGGAGTTCTACACCTCCGGCCGCGCGTCCAACGAAGCGGCCTACCTGTACCAGCTGTTCGCCCGGGAATACGGCTGCAACAACTTTCCCGACTGCTCGAACATGTGCCACGAGCCCACCAGCGTCGGCCTGCCGCGGTCCATTGGCATCGGCAAGGGCACGGTGTCGCTGGAGGACTTCGACCTCTGCGAGCTGATCATCTCCATTGGCCACAACCCCGGCACCAACCACCCGCGGATGATGGGCACCCTGCATGAAGCTTCGCGGCGCAAGGTGCCGATCATGGTCTTCAACCCGTTGCGCGAGCGCGCCCTGGAGCGTTTCGCCGATCCGCAGAACATGGTGGAGATGGCCACCTACGGCTCCACCCGCATCGCCTCGTCGTACTTCCAGGTCAAGGCCGGCGGCGACGCGGCGGCGATCAAGGGCATCATGAAGGCGCTGCTGGCCCTGGAGGACAGCCTGGGGCAGGTCCTGGACCAGGCATTCATCGCCGAGCACACCCAGGGCTTCGAGGCCCTGGCGGCGGACCTGCATGCCACTGCCTGGGCAGACATCGAACAGGCCAGCGGCCTGCACCAGGCGGACCTGGAAATGGTCGCGGCGGCCTATGCCAAGTCCAACGCCACCATCGTCACCTACGGCATGGGTGTCACCCAGCACAACGAAGGCACGGCCAATGTCCGGCTGATCTGCGACCTGCTGATGCTGCGGGGCAACCTGGGCAAGCCGGGGGCGGGGATCTGCCCGTTGCGCGGCCACTCCAACGTGCAGGGCAACCGCACCGTGGGCATTACCGAAAAGCCTTCCCCGGCCTTTCTCGACAAGCTGCAGCAGACCTTCGGCTTCACCCCGCCGGCGCAACACGGCCACGATGCGGTGCAAGCCATGCAGGCGATGATCGCCGGCAGCGCCAAGGCCCTGCTGTGCCTGGGGGGCAACTTTGCCGTGGCCCTGCCGGACCCGGGCCAGTGCTTCCCGGCCATGGGCAAGCTGGACCTGAGCGTGCACATCGCCACCAAGCTCAACCGCAGCCACCTGCTGGTTGCCCGGGAAACCTTCCTCTTTCCCTGCCTGGGCCGTACCGAGCTGGATATGCAGGACGGCCTGCGTCAGGCGATCACCGTCGAAGACTCGATGTCCATGGTGCACGCCTCGGCCGGCAAGCTGGCACCGGCCTCCGAGTTTTTGCTGTCGGAACCGGCGATAGTCGCCGGCATGGCCCGGGCCACCTTGCCGGGCAGCCGCGTGCCCTGGCTGGAGCTGGTGGCCGACTACGACAAGATCCGCGACCTGATCGAACAGACCGTGCCCGGCTTTGACGACTACAACGCCCGCATTCGCGTGCCGGGTGGTTTCCGCATGCCCCTGGCGGCAGCCGAGCGGCAGTGGCTGACGCCCTCGGGCAAGGCCGAATTCTTCGTCTTTCCCGGGCTGCATGAGGACAAGGAAGTGGACGGCGCCGATGTGCTGCGGCTGATCACCCTGCGCAGCCACGACCAGTACAACACCACCATCTACGCCCTGGACGACCGCTATCGCGGGGTGTTCGGCCGCCGCGACGTACTGTTCATCAGCCCGGCGGACCTGGCCGCCCGAGGCCTGGCCCATGGCGACCTGGTGGACATCGAAACGGTGATCGGCGGGCGCCGGCTGCGCTACGAGAAGATCACCGCCATCGAATACAAGATCGCCAATGGCACGGTGGGCGCCTACTACCCCGAAGCCAACCGCCTGGTGCCCCTGGACTACCTGGACGTGGACAGCGGCACACCGTCCTACAAATCGGTGCCGGTGCGGGTGTTGCGCTCAAGCCCCGCTTGAACGGAGCCACAGCGCCTCGCGACTCGTGCAGCCGCTGCCGCAGGCTGCGCACGGTCGCGTAGCGGCCGCAGCGATCCGGAAAACGCTGATGCCCGGCGGGAGATCGCCAAGCAAGGCCCGGCGGTCCTTTGCGTAGCCTCGCCGGCTCGGCAGCGGCTACAGGGTCGTGCGCTGTGCAAGGCTAGAGGTGCTTGATGGCCCGGGGATTCGGTGAATGGGAGGGCGGCGTCTTCCAGGGGGAGCAATCTCCCTGGCCACGGTCACAATCTGCTATTTTCCTGTCGGTGTTTTCCGACCGCAGCCTGTGGAACCCATAATGACCCAGCCGTCCTCCCTGGCCGAGCGCAAGCCCGAGCCCCAAGCCATCTGCAATCCCATCACCCGTAGCGCGATCTTCATCGTCGCCACCCTGGCGCCCGGCGCCGCTGCCGCGCAAACCGTGCGCGACTGGTGCGCCGATATCGCCGCCTTGACCCGCTCGGTGGGCAAGCGCGTCCCGGGGGGCAATCTGTCCTGTGTCTGCGGTTTTGGTTCCAGCGCCTGGGACCGCCTGTTCGGCGGCCCGCGCCCGGCGTCGCTGCACCCGTTCATCGAGGTGGGCGTGGAGGGGCGCCGCGCACCATCGACTCCCGGCGACCTGCTGCTGCACATCCGTGCCGAACAGATGGACCTGTGCTTCGAGTTGGCCACGCAGTTACTCAAGCCCCTGGGGGATTCGATCAAGGTGGTGGACGAGGTCCAGGGCTTCCGCTATTTCGACATGCGCAGCATGGTCGGTTTCGTCGACGGCACCGAGAACCCGGAAGGCCGCGAGGCGGTGGATTTCACCCTGGTGGGGGACGAGGATCCGCAGTTCTGCAATGGCAGCTACGTGCTGGTGCAGAAGTACCTGCACAACATGACCGCCTGGAACGAACTGACGGTGGAGGCCCAGGAGCGCATCATCGGCCGCACCAAAGTATCGGATATCGAACTCGACGATGCAGTGAAACCCAGCTGCTCCCACAGCTCCCTGACCACCCTGGAAGAGAACGGCGAGGAGGTGAAGATCCTGCGCGACAACATGCCGTTCGGCCGCCCGGGCGCCGGGGAATTCGGCACCTACTTCATCGGCTACGCCCGCTCGCCACGGCCGGTGGAGCAGATGCTGGAGAACATGTTCGTCGGCCGCCCTGCAGGCAACTACGATCGCCTGCTGGACTTCAGCACCGCGGTCACTGGCGGGCTGTTCTTCGTGCCCTCCGCCGACCTGCTGGAAGACCTGGCCGAGCGCGCGCCCACCGGCCTGTAGGCGCAAAAAAACCGGCCCGCTATGGCGGGCCGGGGTTGCAGGCGTTATGGCCCCTGCTCAGTGGCTGTGCATGCCGGCGGCCTGCATCAGCAGCCGCAACACGCCGGCCACCAGCCCCAGGCCCACCACACTGGCCAGCCAGATACCCGCCATCCACAGCAACCGCTGCCAGGTGGATGCCGGCCGTGGCGGCCGCGTCGTTAGCCTATCCATGCGCCAGCTCCAGCATCAGTGCGCCGCTGCAGGCGAGCATCAGCAGTGCGCCGATGACCAGCAGGCTCAGTTGCGCCACAGCCTTGTGCCAGGGCAGGGGTGTTGCTCGATCAATGGTAGCCATCGCCAATCCTCACTTTGCCGCGGAACACGTAGTAGCTCCAGCAGGTGTACATCAGGATGACCGGCAGGATGAACAGGGTGCCGATCAGGATGAACAGCTGGCTGGACAGCGGTGAAGCCGCCTCCCACAGGCTGATGGACGGCGGCACGATGTTCGGCCAGATGCTGAACGCCAGGCCGATGTAGCCGAGGAACACCAGCACCAGGGTGAACACGAACGGCCAGTGGGAATGGTGCTGGCGCAAAGTGCCCAGGAGCCCGCACAGTGCCGCCAGCCCCAGCACCAGCAGGGCGCCGAAGATCACCAGGTGGGCATGGCTGAACCAGCGGTTGGCGATCTCCGGGTGCAGCAGCGCGGTCCACACGCAGAGCACCGCCACCACCGCGGTCAGCGCGAACGCCAGGGGCCGGGTGTAGTGGCGCATGCGCGCTTCCAGCATGCCTTCGGTCTTGACCAGCAGCCAGGTGCTGCCCAGCAGCGCATAGGCCACGATCAGCCCCAGGCCGCAGAACAGCGGGAAGGGCGCCAGCCAGTCCAGGGTACCGCCGGCGAACTGCCGATCGACCACCGGGATGCCGCTGATATAGGTGCCGATCACGATGCCCTGGCACAGGGTCGCCAGCAGCGAGCCGCCGATGAACGCCCAATCCCAGATGTGCCGTTTCTCGGGGCTGGCCTTGAAGCGGAACTCGAAGGCCACGCCGCGGAAGATCAGCCCTGCAAGCATGAAGATCAGCGGCAGGTACAGGGCCTCCAGGATCACCGAATAGGCCAGGGGAAAGGCGCCGTACAGCGCCGCGCCACCGAGGATCAGCCAGGTCTCGTTACCGTCCCACACCGGGGCCACGGTGTTCATCATCACGTCCCGCTCCCGGGCATCGGGGATCAGCGGAAAGAGGATCCCCAGCCCCAGGTCGAAGCCGTCCATGATCACGTACATCATCACCCCGAAGGCGATGATCACGCCCCAGATCAATGACAGGTCTATGCCTTGAATCGTCATGTTGGTTGCCCTTGTTTCAGAGGTGGTGGTCGCCGGTGGCGAAGGTCTCGGGGATGGCCGACAGCGGCCGGCGCGGAGTCGGCTCCTGGCCGGGCGCAGTGCTGGGCGGATGCTCGTGGTGGGGCTGCGGGCCCTTGCGTACCAGCTTCATCATGTAGCCGATGCCCACGGCGAACACCGAGAAGTAGATCACCACGAACAGCGCCAGGGAGATGCTCAGTTGCGCCACGCTGTGGTTGGAGGCGGCGTCGCTGGTGCGCAGCAGGCCGTACACCACCCAGGGCTGGCGCCCGACTTCGGTGGTGATCCAGCCCGCCAGCAGGGCGATCAGGCCGCTGGGGCCCATCCACAGCACCAGGCGCAGGAACAGGTGGTTGCGGTACAGCCCGCCGTTACGCCGCAACAGCAGGCCCAGCACCCCGGTGAGGATCATCAACATGCCCAGGCCGGCCATGATGCGGAAGCTGAAGAACACGATGGCCGAGTTGGGCCGGTCTTCCTTGGGGAAGCTCTTGAGCGCCGGGATCTGCTTATCCAGGCTGTGGGTCAGGATCAGGCTGCCCAGGTAGGGCACTTCCACGGCGTAGTCGGTTTTCTCGCCGTCCATGTTGGGAATGCCGAACAGCACCAGGGGCGAGGGTTCGCTGCCGTGGTTTTCCCAGTGGCCTTCGATGGCAGCGATCTTCGCCGACTGGTGCTCCAGGGTGTTCAGGCCATGGGCGTCACCGACCACCGCCTGGATTGGTGCCACGATCAGCGCCATCCACAGCGCCATCGACAGCATCTTGCGCACCGGCGGCGTGTCGTTGCCCCGCAGCAGGTGCCAGGCGGCGCTCGATCCGACGAAGAACGCCGTGGCGACGAATGCGGCAATCGCCATGTGCATCAGGCGCAAGGGGAAGGACGGGTTGAAGACGATCGCCAGCCAGTCCATGGGCATGATCCGCCCATCGACGATGGAGAAGCCCTGGGGCGTCTGCATCCAGCTGTTGGAGGCGAGGATCCAGAAGGTCGAGATCAGGGTGCCGATGGCCACCATCACCGTGGCGAAAAAGTGCAGCCCGCGGCCGACCCGGTTCCAGCCGAACAGCATGACCCCGAGAAAGCCCGCTTCGAGGAAGAACGCGGTCAGCACTTCATAGGTCAGCAGAGGGCCGGTGATACTCCCGGCGAAGTCCGAGAAGCGGCTCCAGTTGGTGCCGAACTCGTAGGCCATGACCAGCCCGGAAACCACACCCATGCCGAAGTTGACGGCGAAGATCTTCGACCAGAAGTGGTACAGGTCCTTGTAGGTGCTGTTGTGGGTCTTGAGCCACAGCCCTTCGAGCACCGCCAGGAAACTGGCCAGGCCGATGGTGATGGCGGGAAAGATGATGTGGAACGAGACCGTGAACGCGAACTGGATGCGCGCCAGGTCGAGTGCCTGTAGATGAAACATGACGAAACCCTCGTAATGGCTGGGGGCCCGCGCAGGCGCCGGCCACCGCCGTGAACCCGGGTTCGCGGCGTACGGCAAAAGGCTGCGCGGGGCAGGCTGGAGCGGCGCCTTGGCCGCTCCGGCCGGGTCAAACGCCGACGGACTGGATCAGGTTGCTGGCCGCCGCCGGCTCCAGGCGGATGGCGATGAACTTGGAGGTCGGCGTGTAGGTGCGCTCGCCGTAGCTTTCCAGGGGCACCAGGGGGTTGGTCTCCGGGTAGTAGGCGGCCGACTGGCCGGCGGGAATGTCGTAGGCGATCAGGGTGAAACCGCTGACCCGGCGTTCCCGGCCGTCATCCCACAGCGACACGATGTCGACCTTCTGCCCCGGCTCGTAGCCCAGCCGGCGGATGTCGTCCTCGTTGGCGAACAGCACCTCGCGCATGCCGTAGACCCCGCGATAGCGGTCGTCCAGGCCATACAGGGTGGTGTTGTACTGGTCGTGGGAGCGCATGGTCTGCAGGATCAGGTCGGGCTTGACCTTGAGCTTGCGCACCCCGGCGCTGACCAGGTGTTCCGGCAGCTCGCTGGGGATGAACCGCGCCTTGCCGGTGGCGGTGTTCCAGCGCCGCTGGCTGGCGTCGTTGCCCAGGTGGAAGCCGCCGGGGTTGAGCAGCTTGAGGTTGAAGTCGGCAAAACCGGGGATGGTGTCGGCGATCAGGTCGCGGATGCGCCCGTAGTCTTCGATCGCCCACAGCCAGTCGATGGGGTGCTGGCCCAGGGTGGCGTTGGCGATGCCAGCGATGATCGCCGGTTCCGAACGCAGGTGCGGCGACTTGGGTTTGAGCTGGCCGTGGGAGATATGCACCATGCTGAAGGTGTCTTCCACGGTGATGCCTTGCGGGCCGTTGGCCTGGATGTCGATATCGGTGCGGCCCAGGCACGGCAGGATCAGCGCCTCGTGCCCGGTCACCAGGTGGCTGCGGTTGAGCTTGGTGGCGATGTGCACGGTGAGCTCGCAGTTGCGCAGGGCCGCGTGGGTGCGCGGGGTGTCCGGGGTGGCTTGGGCAAAGTTGCCCCCCAGGCCGATAAACACTTTGGCCCGGCCCTGTTCCATGGCCGAGATCGCCATCACCGTGTTGTGCCCGTGCTCCCGGGGCGGCTTGAAGCCGAAGCGCGCCTCAAGGGCATCCAGCAGCTCGGTGGGCGCCAGTTCGTTGATGCCCATGGTGCGATCGCCCTGCACGTTGCTGTGGCCGCGCACCGGCGACAGGCCTGCGCCGGGACGGCCGATATTGCCCCGCAGCAACAGCACGTTGATCACTTCCTGGATGGTTGGCACCGAGTGGGTGTGCTGGGTCAGGCCCATGGCCCAGCACATGATGGTGCGCTTGGCCTTGCGGTACATGCGCGCGGCCAGCTCGATGTCGGCCAGGCTCAGGCCGGACTGCTCGACGATGTGGTTCCAGGAGGTGGCGTCCACTTCGGCCAGGTAGCTGTCCAGGCCGGAGGTGTGTTCGGCGATGAAGGCCCGGTCGAACACCGCTTCGCCATTGTTGGCCAGGGCCTCGCGCTCCCAGCGCAGGAGGAACTTGGCGATGCCGCGAAAGGCCGCCATGTCGCCGCCCAGGGCCGGGCGGAAGTAGGCCGAGGAGGTGGGCTCGGAGCCGTTGGTGAGCATCTCCAGCGGGTGCTGGGGGTGCTGGAAGCGTTCCAGGCCACGTTCCTTGAGCGGGTTGAAGCAGATCACCTGGGCCCCGCGTTTCACCGCCTCGCGCAGTGGCTCGAGCATCCGCGGGTGGTTGGTGCCGGGGTTCTGGCCGATGACGAAGATCGCGTCGGCCTGTTCCAGGTCATGGAACACCACCGTGCCCTTGCCCACGCCAACGCTTTCGAACATGCCCACGGCACTGGCCTCGTGGCACATGTTGGAGCAGTCCGGGAAGTTGTTGGTGCCATAGGCGCGCACGAACAGTTGGTACAGGTAGGCCGCCTCGTTGCTGGCCCGGCCGGAGGTGTAGAACTCCGCCTGGTTGGGCGAGTCCAGGCCCTTGAGGTGGCTGGCAATCAGCTCGAAGGCCTCGTCCCAGGTGGTTTCCACATAGCGGTCCTGGGTGGCGTCGTAGCGCATCGGGTGGGTCAGGCGGCCCTGGTACTCAAGCCAGTAGTCGCTCTGCGCGGCCAGGGCCGAGACCGTGTATTTGTTGAAGAAGGCCGGGTTCACCAGGCGCCCGGTGGCTTCCCAGTTGACCGCCTTGGCGCCGTTCTCGCAGAACTTGACCATGCCGTTTTCCGGTGACTCGCCCCAGGCGCAGCCGGGGCAGTCGAAGCCGCCGTTCTGGTTGGTCTTGAGCATGGCGCGGATGTTCTTGAAGGCGTTCTCGCTGCCCAGCCAGTTCCTGGTCACTGCGATCAGCGCCCCCCAACCGGCAGCGGCGCCCTTGTAGGGTTTGTATCGATCAACTTCGCTCATGATATTTCTCCAATACAGCGCACGCAGGCAACCGGCCGACATTGAATTGATGTCAGTGATTGTTTGACTGCACAGGCTAAATGCGGTTGTTGTGAACTTGTTTGAGTTCGGTATTGCTTATTGGCGTGGAGTAACTTTCAGGGCTCGTTATGTGGGCCACGAATAAAGCCTATTCGTCACCCGTGACAGCTGTCTAATCGCAATTAATGACCGGCTGATCGAAAGCCTCTATCACCGTTAAAAATCTATATATATCAAATAGTTATTTTCTTGATTCGGTCTTTGTCGGAAGCGATTTGAGGAACGATAGATTGTATTGATCAGCCAGTTGTTAATAGCGATTGGACGGGGCTTTTAATGGCTTTTAATCTTGCCGCCAATAACGCCTTCTGCATGTGTTTGCGTGGAAGAACTTCAACTAATCGCGATGGATTGCCACCGTCGAAAGAGGCTCGGATGTCAGATCAGGTATTGCTCGATGGCTTCGCTCGGCGGGTCGACTATCTGCGCATGTCGGTGACCGACCGCTGCGATTTCCGCTGTGTGTATTGCATGGCCGAGGACATGCAGTTCCTGCCGCGCCAACGCATTCTTACCCTGGAAGAGCTGTACCAGCTGGCCGAACGTTTCGTGGCCCTGGGCACCCGCAAGGTCCGCCTCACTGGCGGCGAGCCGCTGATCCGCCCCGGGGTGGTCCAGCTGTGCCGGGGCATTGCCCGGCTGCCCGGGCTGCGGGAGCTGTGCATGACCACCAACGGCTCGCAACTGGGCAAGCTGGCCGCGCCGCTGTTCGACGCCGGGGTCAAGCGCCTGAACATCAGCCTCGACAGCCTGGACCCGACCCTGTTTCGCCAGCTGACCCGCACCGGCGAGCTGGGCCAGGTGGTTGCCGGCATCGACGCGGCGATTGCCGCCGGTTTTGAGCGCACCAAGCTCAACTGCGTGGTGATGAAGGGGCGCAACGACCGGCAGATCAACGAGCTGGTGGCCTTTGCCATCGACCGCGGCCTGGACATCTCCTTTATCGAGGAAATGCCCCTGGGCACCATCAGCGAACACAGCCGCAGCGATGCGTTCTTTTCCAGTGCCCGGGTTCGCGAGCGGATCGCCGAGCGCTACACCCTGATCGAGTCCGCCGAGTCGACCCAGGGCCCGTCGCGCTACTGGCGCCTGGCCGAGGCGCCGCACATCCGCCTGGGGTTCATCTCGCCCCACAGCCACAACTTCTGCGGCACCTGCAACCGCGTGCGCCTGACCGTCGAAGGCCGCTTGCTGCTGTGCCTGGGCAACGAGCACTCGGTGGACCTCAAGACCGTGCTGCGGGCTCACCCCGGCGATACCGGGCGCCTGCAGCGGGCCATAGTCGAGGCGATGAAACTCAAGCCCTACAGCCATCACTTCGAACTCAACGACGAGGTGCAGGTGGTGCGCTTCATGAACATGACCGGCGGCTGAACCGCTGCTCATCACGGCTTTTCATTGTGCAAAGGTTCTACCCCGATGATCGTCAGATCCAAACCCAACCTGATCAGCGTGCTGATTTCCCTCAAGGGGTCGATTGCCAAGCGCATCGCCCTGCGCAGCCTGCTGGTGACCCTGCTGGCCTCGGCCATCGTGCTGATCGAGACCTTGCACCCGGCGTATTTCTCCAAGGTCAACGCCACCCCGTTCACCTTGCTCGGCCTGTCGCTGTCGATCTTCATGAGCTTTCGCAACAACGCCTGCTACGACCGCTGGTATGAAGCGCGCAAGGCCCTGGGCACGGTGGTGACCGAGGTGCGCTCGATGATCCGCGAAACCCAGGTGCTTGAAGATGCCCGGGCGCGCAGCGCGATCCTGCGTGACCTGTGCGGTTTCGCCCATGCCCTCAAGGCCCGGCTGCGCCGCGAAGATGAACTGAGCGCTGCCGAAACCTGGCTCAGCCAGTTGCCGCCGGCAAGCACCAGCAACCTGCCGGACAGCCTGCTGCGCCAGATCGCGCGCCAGTGTTCGGACCAGGCCCAGGCGGGGCGGCTCAGCGAATGGCGCTACCTGCTGCTGGCCAATCAACTGGCGGCCATCACCGGCGCGCAATCCACCTGCGAGCGGATCAAGGCCACGCCGCTGCCGTTTCCCTACACGTTGCTGCTGCACCGCACCAGCTACATGTTCTGCATCCTCCTGCCCTTTGCCATGGCCGAGCCCCTGGGCTGGCTGACGCCGATCTTCACCGCCATCGTCAGCTACACCTTCTTCGGCCTGGACGCCATAGGCGACGAGCTGGAAGACCCCTTCGGCCACGATGAGAACGACCTGCCGCTGAGCGCCATCGTGCGCAACATCGAGCGCGAGATTCTCGAAGCCCTGGGGGCCACCGAACTGCCGCCGGCGCTGGAGCCGGTGGACTATGTCCTGAGCTGATCCACTGTTGTTATCCGAGGTTGCACATGAATGAACTCACTCACCTGGACGACCAGGGCCGGGCCAGCATGGTGGATGTCACCTGCAAGGCCGCTACCGAGCGCGAGGCCCAGGCTCGGGCCTGGGTACGCATGCTCCCGGCCACCCTGCAACTGATCCAGGACCAGGGCCATCCCAAGGGCGATGTGTTCGCCGTGGCGCGCATCGCCGGAATCATGGCGGCAAAGAAGACCCACGAACTGATCCCCCTGTGCCACCCGTTGCTGCTCACCGGGGTCCACATCGAACTGCAGGCACTGCCGCCGGACCGGGTGCAGATCACCAGCTGCTGCCGGCTCAACGGCGCCACCGGGGTCGAGCTGGAAGCCATGACCGCCGCCAGCGTGGCGGCGCTGACGATCTATGACATGTGCAAGGCGGTGGACCGCGCCATGGTCATTGAAGGGCTGCACCTGCTGAAGAAGCAGGGCGGCAAGTCCGGCACCTTTATCGCAGGACAGGCCCGATGATTCTGGTCAACTACTTTGCCCGCTACCGTGAGCAACTGGGCTGCGGTGGCGAGAAACTGCCCCTGGATGCCAGCCTGCGCACCGTCGAGGACCTGCGCCAGCGGCTGATGGCCCGGGGTGAAACCTGGGCCCAGGTGCTGGGGGAGAACAGCTTGATGTGCGCGCTGAACCAGGAACTGTGCAAGCTCGATGCGGCCATCGAGGACTTCGATGAAATCGCCTTCTTTCCGCAAGTGACCGGGGGCTGAGCATGAGCATCCAGGTGCAGACCCAGGCGTTGAGCCTCGACCAGTTGAATGCCGGCTTGCAGGCCGGCGACGCCAGCGTCGGCGGCGTCGGCGGCGTGGTGACCTTTGTCGGTTATGTGCGCGATCTCAACCTGGGGGAGGCGGTGCACAGCCTGTTTCTTGAACACTACCCGGGCATGACCGAGCGCTCGCTGCAGCGCATCGTGGAGCAGGCCCAGGCGCGCTGGCCGCTGAACCGGGTGAGCCTGGTGCACCGGGTGGGGTTGCTGCAGGTGGGTGAGCCCATCGTCTTTGTCGGGGTGGCCAGCGCCCATCGCCAAGCGGCCTTCGAGGCTTGCGCCTTCATCATGGATTACCTCAAGACCCGCGCGCCGTTCTGGAAGCGCGAAGTCACCCCGAGCGGCGAGCGCTGGATCGACGGTCGCGAGAGCGACCGGCAGGCGGCCGAACGTTGGGGTGCAGAGCGTTGAGCTTATGCCGCTGACAGAGGCTTGAGGGAAGGGGGCAACCACGCCGGATGCATGTCATCCGGCGTGGTGCATTTACACCGGGCTGTAGATCCGTGGGGCGTTGCGGTGGGGGACGTGGATCAGGTTCAGGCGATGCTTGTTGGCCCATTGCACGGTCAGCGCGGTCGGCGCCGAGAGGCTGACCAGGGTGCCGAGGCGGGCGCGCACGGCCTTGTGGATCAGCTCCAGGCTGCAACGGCTGGTGACCACGGTGAAGCCCTGGCGGCCATCGATCCCGGCCTGCAGCAGCGCGCCAATCAGCTTGTCCAGGGCGTTGTGGCGGCCGATGTCTTCCTGGCACAGGCGCACCTCGCCCTGTTCGTCGAAGTACAGCGCCGCATGCAGGGCGCCGCTGCTGCGGGCCATGTGCTGGGCCTGTTCGATGCGCTCGCGCAGGCCCTGTAGGTGTTCGGCAGGTGGCAGGGCCGCGGGTTCGAGGATCTGCAGTTGCGGCAGCGCCTGTTCCAGGGCCTCCACTCCGCACAGGCCACAGCCGCTGGTGCCGGCCATTTGCCGGCGATGGTCCTTGAGGGCCCAGAACGCCCGGCTGGAAATTTCCACGTCGGCCTGGCAGGCCTGGGGGAAGTGGCTGAGGCGGATGTCGTAGATTTCGCCGAGGTCATTGACGATGTCGTTGGTGATGCTGAAGCCGCGAATGAAGTCTTCCAGGTTGCCCGGAGACACCATCATCACCGCCTGGCTCAGGCCGTTGTAGGTGATCGCCAGGGCGATCTCGGCGGCCAGCGGCGCCTCGGCCATCGGGCCGTCGGCGCTGTACTCGCGATAGGCCACCCGCTGCGGCGCCGGCGCCGGCGCATTGGCCTCGGGTTGTTGCTCCGTTTGTTCGATCCGGCACACCATGACCACACCTCGTTGCATTCGATTTGCCCAGGGCCATGGGCGGCCCTGGGGCATTGGTTCACTCTTTGATCGCAAACAGCTTCTTGGCTTCGGCGAAGCACTTTTCGGCAATCGCCGAGCGCGGCTCGGTCTTGCGCATCACCAGCCCCAGTGGCGCCAGCACGCTGGCGTCCGGCAGTTGGATAAAGGCCAGGTTCTCGATGGGCGAATCCAGGCCGCTGTCCAGGGGCATGATCGAACAGCAGAAGCCTTCGTGGATCGCCTGGAACAGCTGGTAGGTGGAGTCGCTTTCCAGGATCGGTTGCGGGTTCAGGCCGCGGCTGCGAAAGCTCAGGTCGATGGACTTGCGATAGTGCATGCCGGTGCTGAGCATGCCCAGCGGCAGTTCGGCGGCGTCCTCCCAGCTCATCTCAGTGCCTTGGAAATGAAAGTGCCGGGTGTCGTAGAGCAGGCCGACCCGGGTCTCGCCGATCTCGAAGAAGTCCAGGTAGTTGGGGTTGACGTGGTCCAGGTAGCAGACCCCCAGGTCCAACTGGTTGTTGCCGATGTCCTCGATGATCCGGTCGGAGCTCATGGACGACAGGCTGAACTGCAGTTCCGGGAAACTCGACGATAGCTGTTGCACGTAGCTGATGGGGTTGAAGCCGCTCAGCGGTACCAACCCCAGGCGCAGCTTGCCCACCAGTTGCCCGCGGCAGGCGGCCGCTTCGGCGAACAGCCCGTCATGGGCTGCCAGCAGGGTTTTGGCCCAGGCCAGCACCCGCTCGCCGGCTTCGGTGAAGCCTTCGAAGCGCTGGCCACGGGTGACCAGGATCAGGTCCAGTTCATCCTCAAGATTGCGCAGGCGCATGGACAGGGTCGGCTGGGTGATATGGCAGCGCGCGGCGGCCTGGCCAAAGTGCCGGGTCTGCTCCAGGGCGATCAGAAACTTGAGTTGCTTGATGTCCACGGTGGCACCTGTTGTGGGAAAAATCGAGTTCAGTAATAACGCAGGTGTTGCGCCCATGAAAAGGCCTGGGGGCCTTGTCCGGTGGCGCCCTTGGGCACCTCCGGCGGTGTTCAGGCCAGGGGCTTGGGGCCTGCTTCAGACAGTAGTTCAGGGGTATTGAAGTTGCTCAGCCGCGGATCGTCCGCAGCGCAGGGCACGGGCCTCAGCCCATGGGCGGCCAGGGCCCGCAGCAGGCTGCGCTCGCCGTTGTCCCAGGCCTGGCGCAGGTCGCCCAGCAGCGCCGTGGGGATCAGGCTGAACATGGGTTGCCATTGCCCGGCCTGCTGCACCATCACCGGCCTGGCGTCGTTGCCGCGAGCATCCAGCAGGGCCTGGATCAGCGCCGCGTCGATCTGCGGCGCATCGCAGGCCAGCACCAGCAGCCAGGGGTGGCGGGCTGTCGCGAGGCCGGCCAGGACTCCAGCCAGGGGCCCGGGGAAATCCTTCTGCCCATCCTCCACCAAGCGGTCGGCATAGGCCCGGTAGCGCTCGGCGTTGCGGTTGCAGGAAATGATCAGGTCATCGCTCAAGGGCCGCACCACCGCCTGCACATGGGCAATCAGCGGCTGGCCGCGCCAGGCCACCAGGCCCTTGTCCTGGCCGCCCATGCGCGAGCCGCGGCCACCGGCCAGCAGCAGGATCGAGCAGGGCAGGGAACAGGTGGGGGCGGGCTGGGTCGGGGTCATGGCGGGATGCATATCAAGTTGGTGGCGCAAACGATGGCATTGTCCTTCGGGTACGTCCAATCGGAAGTGTTGAATGGCCGATTGACGGGCTTTATCGGCCCCCTGGCAGGGCCCCGCAGGATGATAGAGCGCATCGATAATCCGGTCAGTCAGAACGATTAGACAGCCGCGTTGGCGGGCCTTTAGCCTGGGTTCATGATTTTTAGCCTGCCGGTTGGAGAATGACATGAGCGTGAAGTCGGATGCGTTGTTTGTACCCTTGAACATTGCCGTGCTGACGGTCAGCGATACCCGGGAGTATGCCACTGACACCTCCGGGCAACTGCTGGTCAGCCGCCTGCTGGAGGCCGGCCACAGCCTGGCCGAGCGCAACCTGCTCAAGGATGACCTGTACAAGATCCGCGCCCAGGTGGCGGCCTGGATCGCCGACGAGCGCATTCAGGTGGTGCTGATCACCGGTGGTACCGGCTTTACCGGCCGCGACAGCACCCCGGAAGCCGTGGGCTGCCTGCTGGACAAGCACATCGACGGTTTCGGCGAGCTGTTTCGCGCCATCTCGATTCTCGATATCGGCACCTCCACGGTACAGAGCCGGGCCCTGGCCGGGCTGGCCAACGGCACCCTGGTGTGCTGCCTGCCGGGTTCCACCGGGGCCTGCCGCACCGCCTGGGAAGGCATCCTCGCCGAGCAGCTGGATGCCCGCCACCGGCCATGCAATTTCGTGCCGCACCTCAAGCCGGTGCAGGCCTGCGAGAGCCGGGGATGAGCCAGAGCCCACTGATGCCGGTGGAAGAGGCACTGGCCAGCCTGCTGGCCATGGCCGACGCCCAGCGCCTGGTACAGAGCGAAACCCTGGCCGTGGATCAGGCCCGGCAACGGGTGCTGGCCACCGACCTGGTGGCGACCCTGGACCTGCCGCCCTGGCCCAACAGCGCCATGGACGGCTACGCCCTGAACCTGCAGCACTGGGACGGTGCACCGTTGCCGGTATCGCAGACCGTGTTCGCCGGGCAGCCCGGTGCGCCCCTGCAACCCGGCAGCTGTGCGCGTATCTTCACCGGCGCCCCGGTGCCCGAAGGCGCCGACTGCGTCGAGATGCAAGAGAACGTCGAGCTGCTGGAAGACGGCCGGGTGCGTTTTACCCAGGCCCTGAAAACGGGGCAGAACATTCGCCCCCAGGGCCAGGAGAACCGCGCCGGCGAGGTGTTGCTGCAGGCCGGCAAGCGCCTCGGCCCCTTCGAACTGGCGGTGGCCGCCGCCCAGGGCTGCACCGAGTTGCAGGTGGTGCGCCGCCCGCGCGTGGCGCTGCTGTCCACCGGCGATGAATTGCTGGAGCCGGGCACCCCCATGCGCCCCGGCTGCATCTACAACAGCAACCGGACCCTGCTCAGGCACTGGCTGGACGCCCTGGGCTGCGAGGTGATCGACGCCGGGATCCTGCCCGACCAGCCGCAGCACACCCGGCTCAGGCTGGAGCAGCTGCAGCATGGCGCGGACCTGATCCTGACCACCGGCGGCGTTTCCGCCGGGGATGCCGACTGCCTCGGGCAGGTGCTCAGGGACAGTGGCCGGCCGCTGTTCTGGAAACTCGCCATCAAGCCCGGCAAGCCCCTGACCGTGGGTTACTTCGGCCAGGTGCCGGTGATCGGCCTGCCGGGCAACCCGGCCTCGGCGCTGGTGACCTTCGGCCTGTTGGCCCGGGCCTACCTGCTGCGGCTGCAGGGGGTACAGGAGGTGGCGCCGCTGAGCGTCGAAGTGCCTGTGGCCTTCGCTTGGCCCAAGGCCGGCAAGCGCCGCGAGTACCTGCGGGCGCGCCTGGAGAACGGCCGCGCCGTGCTCTATCCGAACCAGAGTTCCGGGGTGTTGCTGGGGGCTTCCTGGGCCGATGGCCTGGTGGAAATCGTCGAGGGCCGGACCTTGCAGGCAGGGGATCGGGCGCCCTTCATTGCTTTCAGCGAGCTGTTCTAGATCTTCCAGTGCCGGGCGCTCTTGGCCAGGCGCTGGTGCATCTCGCCGAGGGTCGCGGCCAGTTGCCGGGTCAGCAGCCGGTAACCATCCAGGGCCGAATACACCGGGGCCTCCAGAGCGTTTTCAGGGTGGCTTTCCACGGATTTCTCCAGGCGCTGGGTGACCCCCGATTGCAGCGCCCGGGCCATGCCGATCAGTTGCACGCGGATCTGCCGGTGCTCGGCCTTGAGCGCCAGTTGCATCTGCGCCATGGCCTGCGGGTCGCTGGCATCGGGGCGGGTGTTGCCGAGGATCTCCAGGGTGCTGATGCACATGCGCAGGTTGCGCTGGATGGCGTCCAGCTCGGTCATGGAAATCCGTACTTCCTTGGACACCGAAGGCATCAGCGAACGCAGTTGCAGCATGGCGCTGTTGACCCGGCCCAGGAGCTTGAGGTGCTCGTCGTCGGTCACCGACTGGCCCTGGATGATCCGCCCGTACAACTGCGCGCAGTCGCGCAGGGCGCTGGCCAGGTTGTAGCGCCAGGAGTACACCGCATACAGCGGAATGGCGAAGGAAAACGCCAGGGCCAGGGCAATGCCGATGAGGATGTCCACCGCGCGCCACAGGCCGTCGCTGACCTGGTTGTCGCCGTGGCCGGCGACGATGAACACGGTGATCGCCGCCAGCAGCGCGGTGTAGCCGCCCTTGCCGATGGCGTGATAGGAAAAGTAGCCGCACACCACCGACATGCCCAGGTAGGTCAGCCAGGGCTGGCCCAAGTAGGCCTGCTGCACCACCAGCACCAGCCCGACCCCGGCGCCCACCAGGGTGCCGATGGCCCGTTCCGCGGCTTTCTTGCCGATGTTGCCGTGGTGCTGCAGGCCGCCGATCACCACCAGCATGGTCACCGAGGCCCACTCGCCGTGGGGCAGGTTGAGGCCGGTGGTCAGGAGGATGGTGGCGATCAGGCCGAGGGCGACCCGCACCGCGTGGATCAGCCGGGCGTGACGGTAGCGCCGGTACGGGTCGAGCACGGGACGCAGCAGGCGGCGCAGCAAGGGGGGCAGGGTGATGCCCCGCAGGTGTTTGAACGGGCCCAGATCGGTTCCTCCGGTTGGTGGCTGGGGCCGGGTGTTCGCGCCAGGGCGAACGCTCGGGGGCTCCCTCAGAAAATGTAGTCGGTGGTCAGGAAACTCGACTCGCGATTACGGATGATGTCGCTGATCAGCTGCTTGTTGCGCTCCTGGAACTTGGTCGCCACCAGGGTGCGGATCGAGAAGGTGCGCAGCGCGTCATGTACCGACAACGTGCCCTCGGCGGAGTTCTTGCGGCCGTTGAAGGGGAAGGTGTCCGGGCCGCGCTGGCACTGGGCGTTGATATTGATCCGCCCGACCTGGTTGGCGAAGGCGTCCACCAGCCGGCCGATCTCGGCCGGGTCGCTGCCGAACAGGCTCAGTTGCTGGCCGAAGTCCGATTCCAGGACATAGTCGATCACGGTGTCCAGGTCGCGGTAGGGCACGATGGGCACCACCGGGCCGAACTGCTCCTCGTGGTAGACGCGCATCTGCGGGGTCACCGGGTACAGCACCGCCGGATAGAAGAACGAAGCCCGGGCCTCGCCGCCGTGGGCGTTCACCACCTGGGCGCCGTGGGCCTGGGCGTCGGCCACCAGGGCGTGCAGGTAGTCGACCTTGGTGTTCTCCGGCAGCGGCGTCAGGGCCACCCCCGGTTCCCAGGGCATGCCCGGCTTGAGGGCCTGCAGCTTGGCATTGAACTGCTCGATGAAGCGTTCCACCACGGCTTCGTGGACGAACAGGATCTTCAGCGCCGTGCAGCGCTGGCCGTTGAACGACAGCGAACCGGTGAGGGCTTCGCTGACCGCGTTGTCCAGGTCGGCATCGGGCAGCACGATCCCCGGGTTCTTCGCGTCCAGGCCCAGGGCCGCGCGCAGGCGGTGGGGCTTGGGGTGGAGTTTCTTCAGGTCGCTGGCGGCCTTGTTGGTGCCGATGAAGGCAAAGATGTCGATCTTGCCGCTGGCCATCAGCGCGCTGACGGTCTCGCGGCCGCTGCCGTAGATGACGTTGATCACCCCGGCCGGGAAGCTGTCGCGAAAGGCTTCGAGCAGCGGGCGGATCAGCAGCACGCCGAGCTTGGCCGGCTTGAACACCACGGTGTTGCCCATGATCAGCGCCGGGATCAGGGTGGTGAAGGTTTCGTTCAGCGGGTAGTTGTAGGGGCCCATGCACAGGGCCACGCCCAGGGGCACGCGGCGGATCTGGCCGAGGGTGTCCTGTTCCAGTTCGAAGCGGCTGGAGCGCCGGTCCAGTTCCTTCAGCGCGCCGATGGTGTCGACGATGTAGTCGCAGGTGCGATCGAACTCTTTCTCCGAGTCCTTGAGGTTCTTGCCGATTTCCCACATCAGCAGCTTGACCACCGCCGTGCGCTGCTCGCGCATGCGCGCCAGGAAGGCTTCCACGTGCTGGATGCGTTCGGCCACGCGCATCGTTGGCCAGGCGCCCTGGCCGCGATCGTAGGCGCGCACCGCGGCGTCCAGGGCGGTGAGGGCGGTGTCGGCGTCCAGCAGCGGGGTGCTGCCGAGAATCACCTGGGTATCGCCGTCGGCGCCGCTCAGGTAGATCGGGCTGCGGACCTGGGCCAGGGGGCCGTCCCAGGTGCGCAGTTCACCGTCCACCAGGTAGTCGCGCTGCTCCACCGGGTCGGGCAGGCGAAAGGCTTCGGGGATGTCGGCGGCGGCAGGAAACAGGTGGCTCAAGAGATTGGCTGTGGTCATGACTCTACCCCGTGTTGGAAATGGCTCCGGCGCGGTGACAGCGACGGCATCGCTCCATGGTTTATACGCCTTAATGGCCCGGCGCTTTAGCGCTTTTTCCACCGGGCGCCCGAGCGCGACGGCCCGCGGCGCCCCTGTGCGGGCCCGCGGCGCGTCAGCGGTCGTGGTTCGAGATTAAACGTTTCAGCTGCTGCCCAGCAACTGCCGGATCAAGCTCGGGGTGCTGCCGGTCCAGCGCTTGAATGAGCGGCGGAAGTTGGCCGGGTCATTGAAGTTCAGGTACTCGGCCACCGCCTCGTTGCTCCAGCCCTTGATCTGGTACAGGTACAGGGCCACGTGCTTGTGCACCTGGTCCACCTGTTGCTGGTAGCCGCTGTGGTGCTTGCTCAGCTTGCGCTTGAGGGTGGCCGGGCTCATGGCGAAATCCTGGGCCGCTTGCTCCAGGCTCGGGGTGTGGCGTACCCGGGTTTTCAGGTAGCGGTACAGGGTGTCGAGGAAACTGCTGGCAAACCCCAACTGGCGCAGGTGCTCGCCGGCCTCCAGGCGCGCTACCTGGCCGGCGGTAGCCGAGGCCCCGGGCCAGGGCCGGGTCAGGTATTGCCGGGGGATGCGCATCAGGTCCAGGGGCCGCTGGAACTGGGTCTGTTCCCCCAGGTGCACCCAGTACTGCTCGACGTAGCGCGGCTCGCTGTGGCTGAAGCTGCATTCCCAGGGCAGGCGCTGGCCGGCCAGCCACTGACTCATGGCCACCAGCGAGGTCATGCTGGCTTCCAGGAGGAACCGCCAGTGCTCGCCGGCGCCGCAGCTGTCCAGCCAGTAGCAGTAGGCGTGATGCTCATCCAGCACCAGGCGCGGGCTGGCCAGGGGGCTGAGCAGCGCCTGCTGCTGCACCAGGGCGTCCAGGGCCTGGTGCAGGTTCTGCGCATGGCGCAGGGCATGGCTGGCGGCGCCGTAATGCCCGGGCAGCAGGCGCTGGCCAAACAGGAAACTGCTGTCGTCGGCATCCAGCAGGCGCCGGCCGTTGCCGATCAGCGCCAGGAACTGCTGTGGGCTGAGGCGGGTCTGGCCGGCCAGGATGTCCTCGTGGAACAGCCCGGTGCCGCGCAGCAGGCGGTGGCTGTCGATGTCCCGGGACAGCACCAGGTCGATCAGCGCCGCCGGTTGATAGTGCCCGGGGATAAACCGCGTATCGGCTTCGTACCAGTGGGTCTTCACGGTCATGACGGCGCCTCAGGCGGTTTTCGCCAGGGGCTGCTTGGCCCGGGCCAGGGCCAGGTTGAGGCGCTTGAGCAGCCCCTCCGGGGTTTCTTCCAGGGCCATCACCACCGCGGTGCTGGCCGCCAGGTGCAGGCGCTCGCCGTGCTGCCGGGTCTTGTGCGCCAGGCCCTGCACCGCCTGTTGCAGCTCCAGGGCCAGCAGCCGTGCCTGGCTTTCCCCGGTGTTGGGCAGCAGCACCACGAAGCGGTCGCCGGCCAGCCGGCACAGCAGGTCCTGGCGCCGCAGGTTGAGCAGCAGTACATGGCTCAGGGCCTGCAGCACCGCATCGCCTTCGGCGTGGCCATAGTCCTGGTTGATCGCGGCGAAGTGGTCCAGGTCCAGGGCCAGCAGCGACAGCGGCTGCTGCTGGCGGCGGCTGTCTTGCAGGCTGCTGGCCAGCTCGCGCTTGAGGTAGTCGGCGCCGGCCAGGGGCGTGAGCTTGTCGAACTGGCGATGTTCGCGAAACAGCCGTTCCTTCTTTTCCATCTGCGCGCTGATGGCCAGTTGTTCGCGGTGCCAGTGGTAGATGCCGATGGTCAGCAGGATCATGCCGATGGGCATCGGCCCGGACTCCAGCCAGTGGTCCCAGGTGATGCTGTCGGGCAGGCGGATGAACTCGTCGAGGCTGTCGATCCACCAGGAAAAGAAAATGCAGCTCAGGCCCAGGGCCAGGTAGTTGGTGACCCGCCCGGCGGGGCGGCTCTTGAGCACCAGCCCGAGCCAGACCAGGGCCAGGAGCGCCGAGCCGCCTTCGCCGATGATGTCCAGCCACTGCCACTCGCTGACCGATTTCAGGCTGCCGCAGGCCAGATGCAGCAGCAGCCCGGCATTGGCCGCCAGCAACAGTGCGGCGAGTTTCCAGCGGTGGGGTTTTAGCACGGAGAACATGGCCGCGATCCTTTTTGCCAGGAGTGAGAGGGCGCCAGCACAGCAGATGTTTGTGACAGTGGGGTGACGCCGGGGAAACCCGGCGTGAGGTCGAATCAGCTCACGGCGAACACGTTTTTTTTAGCCCGCAGGAGCCGGCTTGCCGGCGAAGAGGCCCGCAAGACCTGCGCCTGGCGGGGGATGGCTTTCGCGGGCAAGCCCGCTCCTACGGGGCGGCGGGTGCACCACGGATCTGTAGGAGCCGGCTTGCCGGCGAAGAGGCCCGCAAGACCTGCGCTCGACGGGGGATGGCTTTCGCGGGCAAGCCCGCTCCTACGGGGCGGGTGCACCACGGATCTGTAGGAGCCGGCTTGCCGGCGAAGGGGCCCGCAAGACCTGCGCCCGACGGGGGATGGCTTTCGCGGGCAAGCCCGCTCCTACGAGGCAGCGGGTGCACCGCGAATATGTAGGAGCCGGCTTGCCGGCGAAGAGGCCGGCAAGACCTGCGCCAGGCGGGGGATAGGGGTCAATTCAGCTCATTTGTCGGGGCAAAAGCCGGGCAATGGGGCGTTTTGGCCCGTTGCCGTCCAGGCCTGTCACAGAACCGTCATTCCCCGACCCTAGCGTGCCCTCCCAGTTGCCGGGCCTCTTGCCCGGCGTTAGCGGACTCTTGGGGGAGGACCATCATGTACAAGCGCAGCAGTCCCGGGCTTGTCAGCTTTACCTTGACCGCGCTGGCCATGGCCATCGCCAGTGAACGCTTGAGCGCTGCGGAACCTGCGGCCACCGAGCATGTGGAAGTGGTGGGCCAGGCCGCCAGCATCGACCAGGCGCTCAAGGAGCAGCGGCGCTCGGACAGTATCGAAAGCGTGGTGCACGCCGACGGCGTGGCCCAATTGCCGGACCAGAACGTCGCCGAGGCGGCGCAGCGCCTGCCGGGCATCAGCATCGAGCGCGACCAGGGCGAAGGGCGCTTTGTCAGCGTCCGCGGCCTGGGCCCGGATCTCAACAGCGTGACCATCAACGGCACCCTGGTGCCCTCGCCGGAAAGCGCGCGCCGGGCCGTGGCCCTGGATGTGCTGCCCTCGGAGCTGGTGCAGTCGCTGTCGGTGATCAAGACCCTGACCCCGGACATGGACGCCAACTCCCTGGGCGGCACCGTGGATGTGAAAAGCCTCTCGGCCTTCGACCACAAGGGCCTGTTCTACACCGGCAGCAGCGAGGCCAGCTACGACCAGAACACGCGCCAGACCAGCCCGAAATTCTCCGGCGCGGCGAGCAACCGCTTCAGCCTCGGCGACGGCATCGACAACTTCGGCGTGGCCGCCGCCCTGAGCTGGCAGAAGCGCGATTTCGGTTCCGACAACGTCGAGACCGGTGGCGCCTGGGACTTCGAACAAGGCGCCAAGCTGCAGGAATTCGAGCAGCGCGACTACGCCATCAGCCGCGAGCGCGCCGGTGGCGGCCTGAACTTCGACTACAAGCCCGACGACAGCAGCAGCTACTACCTGCGCACCCTGTACAGCCGCTACAAGGACAGCGAGACCCGCAACTCCACCAGCATCGAGTTCGCCGATCCCCTGGCCGCCGGCGAGCGCGGCGACGCCGAGGCCAAGCGCAAGCTCAAGCAGCGCGAGGAAACCCAGGAGATCCAGTCCTACGTGTTCGGCGGCGAGCGCCAGATCGGCCTGTGGACCCTCAGCGGCCAGACCGGCTACAGCCGCTCCAGCGAAGACAGCCCGGCGCATATCGCCGGGGCCACCTTCAAGGCCAACAGCGATTTTTCCGACAGCGGCTTTTACGACAACGGCAAGCCGCGCCCGGTGATCGGCGCCGGTTTCTATGACCCGGCCAACTTCACCCTGGACAAGGTCGACTGGGAAAAGCAGAACACCACCGACACCGAGAAGAACCTGCGCCTGGACCTGGCCCGGGACTATGACCTGAGTGGCTACGCCGCGCAGTTCAAGTTCGGCGGCAAAGTCAGCCGACGCAACAAGGACAACGACCTGGAAGCCTGGGCCTACAAGGACTTCGATACCCTGGGCTTTACCGACCAGCAGCTCAACCTCGGGCAGTTCCAGAAGGGCAACGTGGACTATTCCCTCGGCCGCTTCGGCCCGGGCATCAGTGGCGGCGCCATCAAGCAACTGATCGGCGGCCTGAATCCGGCGGCCTTCTATGACGAGGAAGAATCCCGGGTCAACGACTTCAAGATCCGCGAAGACATCAACGCCGGCTACTTCATGAACACCCTGGACATCGACGACTGGCGCTTCATCGCCGGCCTGCGCTACGAGGGCACCGAGTTCGAGGCCAAGGGCACCGGGGTCACCGACGGCGCCTTCACCGCCACCGACACCCAACGCCGCTACCAGCACTGGCTGCCGGGGCTGCACGCGCGCTACCAGCTGGACAAGAACACCCAGGTCCGCGCGGCCTGGACCAAGAGCGTGGTGCGCCCAACCTTCGGCCAACTGGCCCCGGGCTTTGTCATCGACGGCGACGAGGCGACCTTCGGCAACCCCGACCTCAAGCCCCTGGAGTCGAGCAACCTGGACCTGGGCATCGAGCACTACATGGGCCATGCCGGCACCGTCTCGGCCTTCGTGTTCTACAAAGACATCCAGAACTTCGTCTACAACACCGACCTGGCCGGCACCGGCGCCTGGAGCGGGTTCTCCGAGGCGCACACCTTCGCCAACGGCGACAGCGCCAAGTTGTACGGCCTGGAGCTGGCCTATTCGCAGAAATTCGACTGGCTGCCGGCACCCTGGAACGGCCTGCTGCTGGGCGCCAACAGCACCTTCAGCCGCTCCAGTGCGAGCATCGAGGGCTTCGACCAGAAGGCCGGGGTCAACCGCAAGCGCGACATCGACCTGCCCAACCAGTCGGACACCGTGGGCAACCTGATGCTCGGCTGGGAAGACGACAAACTCAGCCTGCGCCTGTCGGCCAACTACAAGTCGGCCTACCTCTATGAGCTGGCGTCCATCAGCGACAAGGCCCACGACCTGCATGTGGATGCCCAGACCTTCGTCGATTTCAGCGCCAAGTATTCCCTGACCAAGAACCTGCAACTGAGCTTCGAGGCGCAGAACCTCACCGACCAGCCGTACTTCGTCTACACCGGCAACCGCTCCTACAACGCCCAGTACGAGGAATACGGCCCGACCTACAAGCTCGGCCTGACCTTCACCCATTTCTAAGTAGCGGGCCCTTGCCCGACCGCACACCCAAGGATTGTGATGAGCACTGTATCGACCGCAAGAAACCGCCTGCTGGCCCTGTGCATTGGCTTGACCTGTGGCGCCGCCCTGGCGGCCCCCAGCGTGCCCGGCCTGAACCTCAAGCCCTGGGCCGAGCAGACCCCGGGCGTTACCGGCCTGGGTTTTGTGCCCGCCGGCACAGGCGCCGACCGGCTGCTGGCCAGCGAACGCGAAGGCCTGTTGCTGCTGGATGAACAGGGCCGCCAGCTGGCCCGCTTCAAGGGCTCGTTCAACGGCCTGGACAGCCGCGCCGCTGGTGGGCAACTGCTGGTGGCCAGCCTCGACAACCAGCGCCAGCAGGCGCTGCTGCTGAGTCTCGACCCGGCCAGCCGCACCTGGGGCCAGCCGCTGTACCTGCCCACTCGGGACTACCCGGTCAACGGCCTGTGCCTGTACCGCGACGAGGCCAGCAACCTGTTCCTGTTCCTGGTGGGCGAGGAGGGCAAGGGCGAGCAGTGGCTGGTGGGCCACGGCGCGCAGTTGAGCGCCGAGCCGCAGCGGGTACGTGGCCTGCCGCTGCCGCCGGAGGCCAAGTTCTGCCAGGTGGACGACGCCGCCCAGCAACTGCTGGTCAATGAACAGAATGTCGGCTGGTGGGCCTACCCGGCCCATGCCGAAGCCGACACCGCGCGCCAGCCGGTGGCCCTGCGCGCGCCCTTCGGCGATATCAAGAAGAGCGCCGGAGCCATGGCCCTGGTGCCGGGCGGGGTGTTGGGCCTGGACCCGAAGGCCGCACAACTGCACCTCTATCAGCAGCAGGAAAAAGGCTGGCGGGCCCAGGCCACGTTGCCCCTGGCCGGCCTCAAGGAACCGGAAAACATTGCCCTGCGCGCCAGCGACAAAGGCTTGCAGGTCTTGCTGCGCGATGACGAGGACGGGCGCCTGTACCAGGGCCAGTTGAACTGGCAGGCCACCCCGGTGGCCCTGCCGCCGGTATTGCCCACCGTACAGGCGGCGGCGCAGAGCGAGCCGGTGGGGCGCCAGGGCGATGCCGCCGATGACCCGGCGATCTGGGTCCACCCGCAGCAGCCCTCCCTGAGCCGGGTGCTGGGCACCAACAAGAAACAGGGCCTGCTGGCCTACGACCTGCAGGGCAAGCTGTTGCAGGAGCTGGCAGTGGGGCGCCTGAACAACGTCGATGTGCGGCCCAATTTCCAGCTCGGCGAGCGCCGTGTGGACCTGGCCGTGGCCAGTAACCGCGACCGCAACAGCCTCAGCCTGTTCGCCATCGACCGCGCCAGCGGCGAGCTGAGCGAGGCCGGGGAGGTGCCCACGCCGCTCAAGGAAATCTACGGTATTTGCCTGTTCCAGCCAGCCAGCGGCGAGATCTACGCCATTGCCAACGACAAGGACGGCACCTTCGTCCAGTACCGCCTGAGCGCCCCCGGTGGCAACGCCCAGGGTGAGCTGGTGCGCCAGTTCAAGGTGGCCAGCCAGCCCGAGGGCTGCGTCGCCGACGACCAGCGCCAGCGCCTGTTCCTCGGTGAAGAGGACGTCGGCGTGTGGGCAGTGGATGCCCGGCCCGAGCAGCCGGCGACCCTGCACAGTGTGATTAAGGTCGGCGGCCTGTTGCAGGCCGATGTCGAGGGCTTGGCCCTGTACCAGAGCAACGCCCGCGACTACCTGGTGATTTCCAGCCAGGGCAACGACAGCTACCTGGTGCTGGATGCCGAACCGCCGTTCGCTTCCCACGGCGCTTTCCGGGTCAGCCTCAATGCCCGCGCGGGGATCGACGGCGCCTCGGAAACCGACGGCCTGGAAGTCACCTCGGCCAACCTCGGCGGGCCCTGGAGCCAGGGGCTGTTGGTGGTCCAGGACGGACGCAAGCGCATGCCCGAGCAGACCCAGAACTTCAAGTTCGTGCCCTGGGCCGAGGTCACCCAGGCCCTGAAGCTGCCCTGAGCCGGCGGTCATCACCTTGTCATTTGAATGTCATCGAATAGCCCCGCCAGCCCAGGCGGGCACCCGAGAAGGAGTTTCACCATGCAGGCCACACTCGAACACATGAGCATCTGGGGGCTGATCAGCGATGCCAGCCTGTTGGTCAAGGCGGTGATGCTGACCTTGCTTCTGGCGTCCTTGCTCAGCTGGTACCTGATCATCCAGCGTGGCGCCGTGCTGCGCGGTCGTGAGCAGCGCTTCCAGGCTTTCATCCAGCGTTTTCGCGCCGCCCCCGAGCTGCTGCCGCTGTACCGCGAAGTGGCCAAGGACAGCGACGCCGAAGGCGGCGTGGAGCCGATCTTTGCCGCCGGCTACCAGGAGTTCAGCCACCTGCGCGGCCAGCCCGGCAGTGCCGGCGAAGGCGTGCTGGAAGGCGTGGAACGGGCCTTGTACGTGGCCATCAGCGAGCAGGAAACCCGCTTGGAAAAAGGCCTGCAGTTTCTCGCTACGGTGGGTTCGGTAAGCCCCTATATCGGCCTGTTCGGCACCGTGTGGGGGATCATGAACTCCTTCCTCGGCCTGTCCCAGGTGCAGCAGGCGACCCTGTCCACCGTGGCCCCGGGCATTGCCGAGGCGCTGATCGCCACCGCCATCGGCCTGTTCGCGGCCATCCCTGCGGTGATTGCCTACAACCGCTTTTCGGCCCGCAGCCAGACCCTGCTGACCCGCTACTACGCCTTTGGCAATGAACTGCAAGTACGCCTGCATCGCACCTTGCAGGGCACCCCGAGCCACCTGGCCGTGGCCGCCTGAGAGAAGGAGCAAGCCGATGTTGACCCGGCCGCAACGCAAGCACGGACCCAAGGCGGAAATGAACGTGGTGCCCTACATCGACGTGATGCTGGTGCTGCTGGTGATCTTCATGGTCACCGCGCCGATGCTCACCCAGGGGGTGAAGATCGAATTGCCCAAGGTCGCCAGCGAAGCCCTGGCCACCGACAGCCGCCAGCAGATCCTCACCCTGTCGGTGCAGGCCGGTGGCGGCTACTACTGGAACCTGGGCAGCGAACTGGACACCCGGAACCACACCGACAGCGCCGTGGACCTTGAGCAGATGCGCGCCAAGGTGGCCCAGGTAATTGCCCAGCGCGGCGACACCCAGGTGTACATCCGCGCCGACCAGGACGCCGCCTATTCCAGCGTGGTGGCGGCCATGGCCGCGTTGCAGCAGGGCGGGGTGCACAACCTGGGGCTGGTGACCGAGGCCCCGCAATGACGGCGATGATCATGCACAACCCCACCGCGATGCCCCTGCGGCCCCAGGCGTCCGGCTTCTGGCGCAACAGCCTGGCGGCCAGCCTGGCCCTGGCCCTGCACGCCGGAGTGCTGGTGGCGCTGGTGCTGGGCTGGTCGGTGGACAAGCCGCAGGTCGAGACGCCCCCGGTACTG
The DNA here is from genome assembly GCF_017947325.1 of Pseudomonas sp. MWU349. NCBI lineage: Bacteria > Pseudomonadati > Pseudomonadota > Gammaproteobacteria > Pseudomonadales > Pseudomonadaceae > Pseudomonas > Pseudomonas sp. MWU349. Next base: position 429,733 of record NZ_JAFEVP010000001.1, read on the forward strand.
GCCACCCAACTGGTGATGCTGGCGCCGCCTGCCGCCCCTGCGCAACCGCTGCCGGCGGTGGCCGAGGTGGCGCCACCGCCACCGCCTGCGGCTGCGCCGGAACCGGCCAAGCCCCGGGTTGACCCCCAGGTCCAGGCGCAGAAGCTGGAGCAGGCGGCCCTGGCGCGCAAGCGTGTGGAAGACAAGAAACGTGAGCAGGTGCAGGAGCAGCAGCGCCAGCAGCGCGAGCGCCTGGAGGCCGAGCAGCGCCAGCGCGATACCGAGCAACGTGTGGCCCAGGAACATGCGCAGGCCCAGCGCGCCGAACAGTCGCGGCTGGCCGCCGAGCGCGCGCGCCAGCAGGCGGCCCAGGCGGCAGCCGACAGCCGCCAGTACCAGCCCTTGAGCAAGGAGGCCCCGGATTACCCGCAACGGGCCCTGGACAAGAACCTGGAAGGCGACTGCACCGTGGAATACAGCGTCAACCCCCAGGGGCGGGTGGAGAACCCCAAGGTCATCGACGGTTGCCACCCCCTGTTCATGCGCCCGTCCCTGGCGGCGGTGGCGACCTTCCGTTACCAGCCACGGTTGATCGACGGCCAGGCGGTAACGGTGCCGGCGGTGCGCAACACCTTCCACTACCGGATCAAGTAAGGCGCGGGGCAGGCATGGGCCCGTTGCCATGCAGGCAGCTTCGGGCTGACCGTGCGCGCCCTGGCTGGCCGAGCCTGTCCCCTTGGCTGGCCGCCAATGCCCTCAACCCCGGGGCGCGGGTGTCTTAGTGTGGCCGGGTGTGGTCCGCCGCTGTCGCCGGGGCGGGCCCCTTGCCCTGGCCGCACTGAGGACCGCCGATGCCCACTGTCACCCCCGCCTGTTCGCGCCCGTTGCGGCGCCACTCTTGGCTACCGATTCGTAGCGCCCTGGGCCTGGCCCTGGGGCTGCTGCTGAGCGCCTGCGGCGAGGCTGAACCGCCTGCTGCCGTGCGCCTCGACGCCGCCCGCCAGCGCCCGGCCGACCCGGCCCTGGCCCAGGTCTACGCCAGCAGCTGCCAGCTGTGCCATGCCAACCCGGCCTCCGGCGCACCCCTGGCCGGCGATGCCAAGGCCTGGGCGCCGCGCCTGGCCCAGGGCGCCGACACCCTGCTGGACCACAGCATCAACGGCTACCAGGGCATGCCGCCCATGGGCCAGTGCATGCAGTGCAGCGAAGAGCAGTTCCTGGCCTTGATCAGCTTCATGTCCGGCCATTCATTCCAATAAAAAGCACAGGTTCCCCCTTCATGGTCATGCACCTTTCCCGACGCCGGCTGCTGCAAGGGGCCGGCGCCCTCGGCGCGTTCAGCGCGCTGTGCAGCAATCCGCTGCTGGCCGAACTGGCCCGCGCCCCGCGGCTGATTCCCTGGCGCAACTGGTCCGGCGCGCAAAGCTGCCTGCCCCAGGCGCGGCTGGCGCCCAAGGACCTGGATGAGCTGCGCCAGGTGATCCGCCAGGCCCCGGGCAAGATCCGCCCGGTGGGTGCCGGGCACTCCTTCAGCGCCCTGGTGCCCACCGACGGCACCTTGGTGTCCCTGGCCTATTTCAACGGCCTGCTGGACCACGACCCCAAGACCCTGCAAGCCGAATTCGCCGCCGGCACGCCCATGTCGCTGATGGGCCCGGCGCTCAAGGAGGTGGGGCAGGCGCTGTGGAACATGGCGGATATCGACTACCAGACCCTGGCCGGGGCGATTGCCACTTCCACCCACGGCACCGGGGTCGGCTTCGGCTCCTATTCGTCCCGGGTCTGCGGGCTGCAACTGGTGACCGCCAGCGGCGAAGTGCTGGACTGCGACCCCCGGCGCAACGCCGAGGTGTTCCACGCCGCCCGGGTGTCCCTCGGCGCGCTGGGGGTGGCGACCCGGGTGCGCCTGCAGAACCGCGAGGCTTATCGCCTGCGGGAAAAACAGTGGATCGGCAAGACCGAGGAACTGCTGGAGGACATGGACAACCTGACCCGCGACAACCAGCACTGGGAAATGCTCGTGGTCACCCACTCCGACTACGCCCTGGCGGTGGCCCTGAACGAAACCACGGAGCCGCCGACCCCGCCCACCGATCCGGCCGAGGAGGGCGGCAACGAGTTCGTCAACCTGATCGAAAACCTCGACAAGTACGTCAGCGACTTCCCCGAGACCCGTCGCCACCTGCTCAACAGCCTGCGCTGGCTGGCGCGCTTCGATGAGCGGGTGGGGGATTCCTACCAGATCTACGCCAACGTGCGCAGCGTGCGCTTCAACGAAATGGAGTACTCGGTGCCGGCGCACCTGGGGCCGGCGTGCCTGCGGGAAATCCTCGCGCTGATCCGCGACAAGGACCTGCGCACCTGGTTTCCCATCGAGTACCGCTACGTCAAGGCCGACGACATTCCCCTGAGCATGTTCGAAGGTCGCGACAGCTGTTCGATCTCGGTGCACCAGCACTACAGCATGGACCACCACAACTTCTTCGCCGCCGTGGAGCCGATCTTCTGGAAGTACCAGGGGCGCCCGCACTGGGGCAAGCACCACAGCCTCAACGCCCGCACCCTGCAGGGGCTGTACCCGCAATGGTCGGCCTTCGCCAGGGTGCGCCAGGCGCTGGACCCGCAAGGCAAATTCATCAACGCCCACCTGGCCTCGGTGCTGGGTGTGGCTTGAACAGGAGAGGCGCACAATGAACCGTCGTCATTTCATGGCCGGCACCCTGGGGGCCGGCGTCTTGCTGGCCGGTGTCGGCGCCTGGCTGCGGCCCGGCGACCGGGGCCAGCCCTACAGCCCGTACTTCGCCGAGCTCAATCGCGAGCTCAAGGCCCACGGGCCGATGCAACCGGTGATGCTGATCGACCTCGATCGCCTGGACCACAACATCGATGTGGTCATGCAGTCGGTGCAGCGCGGCGGCAAGCACCTGCGCCTGGTGGAAAAATCCCTGCCATCGCCCGGGCTTCTGGCCTATATCGCCCAGCGCGCCGGTACCCGGCGCCTGATGTCCTTCCACCAGCCGTTTCTCAACCACGACGCCGAGGTATTTGCCGACGCCGATATCCTCTTGGGCAAGCCCCTGCCGATCCGCGCCGTCGAGCTGTTCTACCAGCAACTCAAGGGGCCGTTCGACCCGCGCCGGCAACTGCAATGGCTGCTCGATACCCCTGAGCGCCTGCAGCAGTACCTGGCGCTGGCCCAGGGCCTGGGCACGCGGATGCGCATCAACATCGAACTGGATGTGGGGCTGCACCGTGGCGGCGTGGCGGACCATGCCGTGCTCGGGCAGATGCTGGCGCTGATCAGCGCCCACCCGCAGCACCTGGAGTTTGCCGGGTTCATGGGCTACGACCCCTTTGTCGACATGGGCGTGCCGGGGATTCTGGGCTCGCCGCAAAGCCTGTTTGACCAGGTCATGGCGCTCTACAACGGCTTTGTCGACTTCACCCGCCAGCAGTACCCGGCGCTGTGGCACGCCGGCCTGACCCTCAATACCGCCGGCAGCCCCAGCTACCGCCGGCACGAGCAGGAGTCCCTGAGCAGCGAAGTGTCAGTGGGCACCGCACTGCTCAAGCCCAGCCACTACGACCTGGCGTCCCTGGAGCAGCACGTGCCGGCCGCCTTTATCGCCACCCCGGTGCTCAAGAGTACCGGGCCGGTGCGGATCCCGGCCCTGGACGACAGGTCGCGGCTGTTCTCCTGGTGGGACCGCAACCAGCGCCAGACCTTCTTCATCTATGGCGGCCACTGGCTGGCGGATTTCGAATCGCCGGCGGGTCTGCAGAGCAACGAGCTGTTCGGTCGCAGCTCCAACCAGGAGATGGTCAACGGCTCCCGCGCCGTGGGTTTGCAAGTGGACGACCAGGTCTTCCTGCGCCCGCAGCAGAGCGAAGCGGTGCTGCTGCAGTTTGGCGACCTGCTGGCCCTGCGCGGCGGGCGCATTGTCGAACGCTGGCCGGTGTACTGATCCCACGTATAGCCCTTGCCTGGCGATCCTCCGTCGCAGCGCTGTCGGCCTTAAGAACGCCGCGTCCCTACGGGCCGTTCGCAGCCTGCGGCAGCGGCTACAGGAAACGCGGCCCGGGGCAACCGTCTGTAGCCGCTGCCGAGCCTTGGCGAGGCTGCGCAAAGGCCCGCAGCGGCTTCAAGGCTGCCGCGGGTTTCACAGGGCAAAGGGAATGGTCAGCTTGGCCCAGAGCATGTCGCCCTCGGGGCGGTTTTCCACGTCGAACTCCTTGGCCCAGCGGATCTCGGCGCTGGCGTACTTGAGAAAGCGCAGGTGCAGCGCCGGACCGATGGCGAACACTTGCCCGCGTACCCCGTCACTCACGTCCTCGCCCATGAAGGTCACGGTCTTGCCGTTCTGTTTGTCGTCGGTGGTCTGCTTCAGGTAGTAGCCGTTGAGCCCCAGGCTCAGGTCGTCGGTCAGGCGGTAGCTGGCCGAATAGTCCAAGTGCACGATCTGCCCGGAACGGTAGTGGGTGGCGTGGTTCTCCTGGTTGAAGCTGTAGGTGCTCTTGAACGACAGCTCGGTGCGTTCGCTGGGCAGCCAGGTCATGGAGAACAGCGGCTTGTAGGTGGTGAAGTTGTTGCTGGTGTTGGCCAGCCGGTCGGCATCGTACTGCCCGGTGGGCAGGGTCACTTCCACGGCCGCGCCCAGGGTCAGGTCGGGGCCCATGTCCCACAGGATGATCGGCGCGAAGGTGGTATCGCCCATGCTTTCGCGGCGGTCGCTCTGGCCGTACAGCGACACCTGCTGGCGCAGGTAGGGCTGGGCCACGTAGCCCCCCAGGCGCCCGCCCAGGACCCGCAGCGGGCTCAGGTAGTCCAGGCGCGGGATGATCGCGTCGGAGGTGATCCTGACCTCCTGGACCTTGCCGCCAAAGGAGCTGATGTCGAGCTTCCTGGCCTGGTAATGGTTGTAGTAGAGGTTGAAGGCGAACATGTGCTCCGGGAGCTGGTCGGGGCTCAGGGGCAGCACGTAGAAGCCGTCGGTGCCGGGGCCGATATTGTCGACCCCGGATTCGGTGGCCTGGACATTGAGGCTGGCGCAGGCGGCCAGGGCCACGCCCAGGTGCAGGGAGCGAGTGAGGCGGGTCGGGTGCATGGTTGGACTCATTCTTATTGTTAGTGGGGGCGCGGCGGCAGGCACGCCGCCCGCCCCATAGAAATAAGCCCTGGGCCGGGCGCGGGGCAGGGTATTGGCGGACAGGGAGGGGGACTTTGTCGGACACTTTGCAATGCTTTGTTACATTCCCCCGTAAAACCCCAGGCAACGGGATATGCTTGAACCGCCGGTGAAGCCTTGGCACCGGTGCCTGACCGACAATAAAAACAGCCGCTCAAGCGGCCCGGAAGCCCACTCCCATGCAGATCAAAGCCGCCGATGCCCACGACCAGCTGGCCCTGGTTTCACCCTTCCTGCTGCAGACCCTGGCGGATGTCGCCGAAGCCAAGGGCGTCAGCGCCGAGCGCCTGTGTCGCGGCCTGGGCTTTACCCTGGACGACCTGCAGGACCCGACCCTGCGCATCTCCTATCGCCAGGCGGTGGCGATGATCGAACGTGCCCTGGCGGCATTGCCGCAGCAGGGCCTGGGACTCTGGGTCGGCAGCCGCAATGTGCTGGGCACCCTGGGCCTGCTGGGGCATGCGTTGTCGTTGTGCCGGACCCTGGGCGACGCCTTCGAGCTGGGCATCCGCCATCAGCACACCTCCGGCACCATCGTCAGCGCCGATGTCGGGCGCCAGGGCGACGAGTTCTTTGTCGAGCTGCAATGCCGCCTGCCCTACGGCGAGGTGCAGATCTTTGCCGCGGAAGAGTTCTTCGCCAGCCTGCTGATCTATGGCCGGGCCCTGGTCAGCGCGGATTTCCAGGCCCTGCGGGTGGAGTTCATGCACGCCGCGCCGGCCTATGCCGAGCTCTATACCCGGTTGCTGGGCCCCCACGTGCAGTTCGGCTGCCTGCAGGCGCGCATGGTGATCGAGGCCCGCTGGTTGCAGGCGCCGCTGCCCAACCATCATCCGGTAGCGCTGCGCCAGGCACTCAAGCTGCTGGAACTGGAAAGCGCCCAGGTGCACCAGAAGATGGACCTGATCCAGGCGGTGGAACGCGCCCTGAGCCGGGACCTGCGGGCCGGCAGCCATATCGAGCAGGTGGCGGGGGATTTGAACATGAGCGGGCGCACCCTGCGCCGGCGCCTGACCGAGCACGGCCTGACCTTCGAGGCGCTGCTGGAGCGGGTGCGCCAGGCGCGAACCCTGAACCTCTTGGGCAACCCGGAGCTGTCCATCGAACGCATCACCGAAGAGGTCGGCTACAGCGACGTGCGCAGCTTCCGCCGGGCTTTCAAGCGCTGGACCGGCCTGAGCCCCAGCGCCTTTCGCGAAGAGGCGGCGCTGCATTGACCGCCCCTGTAGCCGCTGCCGAGCCTGCGAGGCTGCGCAAAGGCCCGCAGGGCCTTGCTTGGCGACCTCCCGTCGAACCTTGAGCGGCCTCAAGCTCCCCGCATCTGCTGCGTTGCAATGCCGCCCATGCCGTTCTCAGCCTGCGGCAGCGGCTGCACAACCCCGGCCCGGCCTTTTCACCACGGCCTTGCAACGTCGCCGCGCAAGCGGCGACAAGCCTTGCCCGTTTCGACGCTGACGCCGGCAGCCCATGGCGGTAAACTCCTGCGCCTTTATTCAGGAGTTCCCATGAGTTACTACCAGCCCGGCATCCTCGCTGCACCCGTTCCGTCCCAGGCCCGCCACCTGTTCTTTGCCCTTGAGTCCATCGAGGCGTTGCCCCAGGCCCTCGACCAGTTGCTGGCACGGGTGGATGGCGCAACGGCGGTGGCAGGTTTTGGCGCGTCACTGGTCAAGGCCCTGGGCGCGCGAGTGCAGGGGCTCAAGGCGTTCCCGGCGCTGACCGGCGTGGGCGTGGACAACCCTTCGACCCAGCATGCGCTGTGGGTCTGGCTGCACGGTGATGATCGCGGCGAGCTGCTGCACCGCAGCAACGAGCTGGCGGCCGCCCTGGCCCCGGCCTTGCGCCTGGTCGGCATGAACGAGACCTTCCGCCACAAGACCGGCCACGACCTCACCGGTTATGAAGACGGCACCGAAAACCCTCAGGACGAAGCCGCCGTGGCCGCCGCACTGGCCGAGGGCGAAGACGGCCTGCGCGGTGGCAGCTTTGCCGCGATCCAGCAGTGGCAGCACGACTTCCAGGGGTTTGCCGCGATGCACCAGCAAGAGCGCGACCACATCATGGGCCGGCGTCTGAGCGACAACGAAGAACTGGACGACGCGCCGGTCTCGGCCCACGTCAAGCGCACCGCCCAGGAAAGCTTCGCCCCGGAAGCCTTTCTCGTGCGCCGCTCGATGCCGTGGATCGAAGGTGACAAGGGTGGCCTGATGTTCCTTGCCTTCGGCCACACCCTGAACGCCTTCGAAGCCCAGCTGCGGCGCATGAGCGGCCTGGAAGACGGCATCACCGACGGCCTGTACCGCATGAGCCGGCCGATCACTGGCGGCTACTACTGGTGCCCGCCGCTGCACAACGGCCAGCTCGACCTGCGCGCGCTGCAAGCGCCGAAATGAACACCGGGGCCGAGCCGCTGCGGACCGTGCGCTGGGGCATGATCGGTTGCGGCAGTGTCACCGAGCGCAAGAGTGGCCCGGCCTTCTACAAGGTTCCGGGGTCGGCGCTGGTGGCGGTGATGGGGCGCCGTGCCGAGGTGGTGCGCGACTATGCGCAGCGCCACGGCATTGCCCGCTGGTACACCGATGCCCAGGCCCTGATCGACGACCCCGAGGTGGACGCGGTGTACATCGCCACGCCCCCCGACAGCCATTACGCCTATAGCCTGCAAGTGGCCGCCGCCGGCAAGCATTGCTGTGTGGAAAAACCCATGGCCCTGCATGCCGGGCAAAGCCTGGCCATGCAGCAGGCCTTCGAGCAGGCCGGGCTGCATCTGTTCGTGGCCTATTACCGGCGTTCCTTGCCGCGCTTTGCGCAGGTGCGGCAATGGCTGGCGGATGGGCGCATCGGGGAGGTCCGGCACCTGCACTGGAGCCTGAGCAAGGCGGCCTCCGAGGCCGACCGCAGCGGCGCGGCCAACTGGCGGACCGACCCGCAAGTGGCCGGCGGCGGCTATTTCGCCGATTTGGCCAGCCATGGCCTGGACCTGTTCCAGTACCTGCTGGGCGATATCGTCGAGGTGGCCGGCTTCAGCACCCGCCAGGCCGGGCTGTATGCCGCCGAGGATGCGGTCAGCGCCAGCTGGCGCTTCGCCTGTGGGGCCCTGGGCAGCGGCGCCTGGAACTTCGTCGCCGACCGCCGGGTGGACCGGGTGGAAATCATCGGCAGCCAGGGGCGCATCACTTTTTCCGTGTTCGACGAGCATCCGCTGCAACTTGAAGCCGAAGAGACCCTGAACCTGTTCATCGACAACCCCGCGCACATCCAGTGGCACCACGTGCAGGGCATGAACGCCCATATCCGCGGCCAGATCCGGCACCCGGCCCTGGCCAGCGAAGCCCTGAAGACCGACCGGGTGATGGACCGCATCCTGCAGCGCGGCTGATCCCTGTGCGCATGCCTGTCGGGCCTCTTCGCCGGCAAGCCGGCTCTTGCGTGGGCGGGTGGTTTGTCGTTCAGAAGGTCTTCTTGACGCTGGCCACCCAGGTCGCTCCGCACAGGTCGCTGAAGCCGTAGTTGCTGGTGCACTGGCTGCGGGACAGGTCGGTGTCGATGTAGCTCAGGCCCAGTTCCAGCCCGGCCATTTCCCGGGTCAGTTTGGCTTCCCATTCGTGGTAGCTGTCCTCGCCCTGGCCCGAGGCGCGGATCAGCCGCGGGTCCTTGAAGTCCATCTGGCCGTAGCGCAGTTGCAGCCCCAGTTCCAGGGGCAGTCGGGTCTCGTAGCCAAGGTAGCGGTACAGGGTGCTCTGCTGGCTGTCGATGCCGGGGGCATCGTCGGAATAATAGGCCCCCAGCTTGACCCCGTAGACGCTGAGGATGCCGTACACCTCGCTCTGGTTGAACTGGGCTTCCCGGGGGTAGCTGTACTTCAGGTAGCCCAGGTCCAGGCTGATGTCTGCGCTGGCCTGCCACAGCCAGCCGCCGTAGTAGTCGACTTCCTGGCGGGTCTTGAGGCCGCCGCCGAAATCGACGTTGGAGCTCCAGGTGCCCAGGTACAGGCCACTGCTGTGCAGCAGGGTCACGGCCGCCTGGGCCGCGGGGTCGTTCTGGGTCTGGGAGATGCCGCGGGTGCGGTAGTCGCTGGCCAGGGTCAGCTCCAGTTCCACGGCCAGGTCGTCGGTCAGGGGCAGGGCGTGGCCGGCCTGCGGCAGCAGGCACACGGCGCCCAGGGTGAGCAGGGTGAGGGTCTTCATGGGGTTCCCGTTGTTGTGATTGTTATGGGGGGAGCGGGCAAGGCGGCGCCGAGCCCCGGCGTCACCAGGGCGCGGGGCAGGCGGTGCAACGATGGGGCGGGGTCAGAGTGGGCGGCTGTAGACCTCGCGGCCGGCGAACCAGGTCTGCAGCACCTGGGTTTCATGCAGGGCCTTTTCATCCACGGCAAACACGTCGCGGTCGAGGATGATGAAGTCGGCCTGCTTGCCGGCCGTCAGCGAGCCGATCTGCTGTTCCAGGCCCAGGGTGCGCGCGGCATTCTGGGTGTAGGCATAGAACAGGGTTTCGCGGTCCAGGCGTTCGTCGGCGTTGAGCACCCCCAGTGGCCCCTGGCGGGTGATGGCCTGGGCCATGGCGTTCCACGGGTTGGGCGACGACACCGGCCAGTCGCTGGCGCCGGCGAGGGTCGCGCTCTGCTTGAGCAGCGAGTGCGCCGGGTACTGGTAGCGGAACGCCAGGGCACTGACGTAGGGCTTGATCATGTCCAGGGTGTAGTCGTCGGCCGAGGCCCAGAGCAGTTGCATCGAGGCAATCACGTTGAGCGGCTTGAAGCGGGCGAACTCCTTGGGGTTGACCATCTGCAAGTGGGTGATGGAGTGGCTGATGCCGCTCTGGCGATCCTTGCGCGCCTGCTCGATGCCGTTCAGCGACTCACGCACCGCACGGTCGCCGATGGCGTGGATGTGCACCAGCCAGCCGCGCTGGTCGATGGCACTGACCAGTTCGCCAAAATGCGCCGGGTCGATCAGCAGTTCGCCGGGTTTGTGCGAGTTGCTGTAAGGCTCGAGCATCGCCGCGCTCTGCGCCGGGTATTCGATCACCCCGTCGGCGAAGATCTTGATGCCCGGCAGGGTCAGGTTGGGAATGCCCTGGAACTGTTGGCGCACTTTGTCCAGGGTGTCGAGGTCGGCCGGCCGGCTGCGGGGGTTGGCCACCAGCAGGGCGGCGACGTGGGCGGTCATAGCGCCGCTCTCGGCCAGGGCCTTGTAGGCCGGCAGCACGCCGACGGTGTGCTCGGTGGGCTTGAGGGCGAACAGCGCTTCGCCGGGGGCGGCGTTGGCGGCCGGGTCCATCCAGGCGGTAATTCCCAGGCTGTTGTTGTAGTGCAGGGCCGACTGCGCGGCGCGCAGCATCTGCTCGGGCCCCGGCACCGGCATTTTCGCGGCCACCCGGTCCCAGCCGGCGTCCACCAGGAAGCCGTTGGGGCGGCCGTCGGGCAGTTGGCCGATGGTGCCGCGCTCGGCTTCGGGCAGGCTCTTGAGCAGGGCGTCGTCGATGCCGGCGCGCTGGAGCATGCGGTCATTGGCCCAGGCGGTATGGTGATCGCTGCCGGTGAACACCACCGGCACGCTGGCCCATTCACCCTGGTTGAAGCGCTGGCCCAGGGCTTGGGCCTGGGCCCAGTAGGCCGAGCTCATGCCGGCGATGCTGAGCACGTCGGCATGCCGGGCGCTGCCGTCGTCACGCCAGGCGCGCAGGCGTTTTTCCAGTTCGTCGAGGCTGACCACCTCGTCCTGCAGGTTGGCGCCGGTCATTTCCAGGCCACCGAAGATGGCGTGGGAGTGGGTGTCGATCAGGCCCGGCATCAGGGTCTTGCCGCCCAGGTCGACGACCCGGGTGTGGCTGTCGATCAGCGCCTTGATCTGCGCATCGCTGCCGGCTTGCAGGACCTTGCCGTTTTCCACCGCCAGGGCCTGGACCTTGGGCTGGGCGCGGTCGGCGGTGAACACCTGGCCGTTGAGCAGCACCAGGTCGGCGGCGGCCATGGCTTCCAACGAGGCAAAACTCATGGCAGCCAGCAACAGCGTCGGGGTCAATCTTTTCATTGAACATTTCCTTGTTATTGCGTCTGATCGCCAGCTTAGGGACTGCCCGCAGCGGGCAGAATGGCTGCTTCACGAAAAACATTTTTGCCTGGGTGGAAAAACCATGGACAAGTTGAATGCCTTGAAGATGTTCGTGGCGACTGCCCAGCTGGGCAGTTTCAGCCGGGCGGCGGAGCAGTTGGGCAAGACCCCTTCGGCCCTGACCAAGGCGGTCAACCACTTGGAGGCCGAGCTGGGTTCGCGCTTGTTCGAGCGCAGTACCCGGCGCATCGTGCTCACCGAAATCGGCCGGCTCTACCTGGAAACCGCGCGCCAGGTGCTGCAGCGCCTGGAAGAGGTGGGCGAGGAGGTGGAGCAGTTGCAGCATGGCCTGCGCGGCAACCTCAAGATCACCGCGCCGCTGGCCTACGGCCAGGCGTTTCTGGATCAGGTATGTGGCGGTTTTCTTGAGCAGTACCCGCAGATCGACCTGCAAGTGGACCTGTGCGATGAGTTCGTCAACCTGCTGGAAAGCGGCTACGACCTGGCCCTGCGCGAAGGCCATGACGACCTGCCGGGGCTGATTGCCCGGGTGGTCGGGAGCAACCGCCTGGCCCTGTGCGCCAGCCCGGCCTACCTGGCGCGCAAGGGCCGGCCGGTGACCCCGCAGACCCTGGAAGAGCATGAATGGCTGTTGTATCGCCACCCCTTGCTCAGCCGGGAGTTCTGGTGGGCCGAGCGCGACGGCCAGCGCCTGAGCCTGCCCCAGCCCCAGGCGCCACGCCTGCGCAGTGACAATTACGACCTGCTGCTGGCCAATGCCCTGGCCGGGCGCGGCCTGCTGCACACGCCGCTGTGGAGCGCCGCGCCGTACCTGGCCGACGGGCGCCTGGTGCGGGTGATGGCCGACTACGCGATCGACCCGGACAGCTTCGGGCCGCACATCCTCGCGGTCTACCCCAGTCACCGGCGGGCGACCGCCAAGGTGCAGGCATTCATCGACTATGTCAGCGGCTTCCTGGCCAGCCGTGGCCTGGACTGATTGGCGGTTCTTGTCAGATAAATCCGAGAGGAGTACAAATGTACTCCATGACGACTTTATCTCCCCGCCGCAGTGCCATCCTGACCTTTATCCGCGAACGCATCGCCGATCACGGCCAGCCCCCGAGCCTTGCTGAAATCAGCCAGGCGTTCGGTTTCGCCTCGCGCAGCGTGGCGCGCAAGCATGTGCTGGCGCTGACCGAGGCCGGGTTCATCGAGGTCAACCCGCATCAGGCCCGGGGCATTCGCCTGCTCAACCAGCCGCGGCGCCCCGAGCTGCTGGAGATCCCGGTGCTGGGGCGGGTGGCCGCCGGAGCGCCGATTGGCGTCGATGCCGACATACACGGCCAGTTGCTGCTGGACCCGGGGATGTTTTCCCGCACTCCGGATTACCTGCTGCGGGTCCAGGGCGATTCGATGATCGACGACGGCATCTTCGACGGTGATCTGGTGGCAGTGCGCCGCAGCAGTGAGGCGCGCAACGGCCAGACCGTGATCGCCCGCCTCGACGGTGAGGTCACCATCAAGCGTTTCGAGCGCAAGGGGCAGGGCATTCGCCTGTTGCCGCGCAACCCGGCCTACCAGCCGATCGAGGTCACGGCCGACCACGAACTGTTTATCGAAGGCGTGTTCTGCGGTCTGGTGAGGCAAGGCTGATGGGCGCCGTGGTCGCACTGGATTCGCTGTTCAATGCCGGGCGGGTGTGGAAAGGCCGCCCGGCCGCCGCGCCTGCCAGCCCGCAGCCCACCGGCCATGCCGCCCTGGATGCGGTGCTGCCCACGGGCGGCTGGCCGGAGGCGGCGCTGACCGAAATCCTCATTGCCGCCCAGGGGCTGGGCGAGCTGCAACTGCTGTGGCCGAGCCTGGCGCGGCTGAGCGCGGCGGGGGAGCGCATCGTGCTGGTGGCGCCGCCGTTCGTGCCCTATCCCCAGGCCTGGCAGAACGCCGGGGTGGATGTGCGCCAGTTGTCGATCATCCAGGCCGGGGAGCGTGATGCCCTGTGGGCCGCCGAGCAGTGCCTGCGTTCCGGCAGTTGCGGCGCGGTGCTGTGCTGGCCGCAGCAAGCCGACGATCGCGCCCTGCGGCGCCTGCAGGTAGCGGCGGAAAGCGGCCAGACCCTGGCCTTTGCCTACCGGCCCCTGGACGCTGCGCACAACCCCTCGCCGGCGGCCCTGCGAATTGCCGTGCAAGGCCGCCCCGGGCAGTTGCGGGTGCTCAAGTGCCGGGGCGGGCTGGCCCATCCGGCGCCTATCGCCTGGCCCGCCGGGCACTGAGGTTGGCATGCGTTGGGTGTGCATCCTGTTCCCGCAATTGGCGCTGGACGCAGCCTTGCGTCAGTGCGCCGAGCCCGAAGCGCCCCTGGCGCTGCTCAGCGGCACCCCGCAGCGCCGGGTGATCCAGGCGGTGAACGGCGCCGCCCGCGAGCTGGGCCTGCGCCCCGGGCAATCGCTGACCGCCGCCCAGGCCCTGACCAAGGCCTTTGCCAGCGCCGAATACGACCCCCGGAAGATCGAGCACTGGCAGCAGTTTCTTGCGGCCTGGGCCTATGGCTTCAGCTCCCAGGTCAGCGTCGCCTACCCGCGCACCCTGGTGCTGGAGATCGAATCCAGCCTGGGCCTGTTCGGCCCCTGGCCGCAGTTGGAAGCGCGCCTGCGCCGTGAATTGCAGGCCCTGGGCTTTCGCCACCGGATCGTCGCCGCCCCCAATCCAGCGGCGGCCCGGGTCCTGGCCAATGCCTATGACGGCTTGGCGGTGGCCGACGGCGCGGCCCTGGCCCAGGCCCTGGGGGCCATGCCCATCGAGCGCCTGGGGCTGGCCCCGGAGCAGGCCACGGCCCTGTCGCGCATGGGGGTGCGCAGCTTCCAGCAACTGCGGGAGCTGCCCCGGCCCAGCCTGGCCCGGCGTTTTGACGGCCGCTTGCTCAAGCACCTGGATACCCTGCTTGGCGAGCGCCCGCTGGGGCTGGCCTTCTATCAGCCGCCGGACCGCTTCGACCTGCGCATCGAGCTGAATTTCGATGTGCAGTCCCATCAGGCGCTGCTGTTTCCCCTGCGCCGGCTCACCGCCGACCTGGCGGCCTTTCTCTGTGGCCGCGACAGTGGCGTGCAGCGCTTTGCCCTGCACCTGGAGCACGCCGAGGGCGCCGACACCCTGATTCCGGTGGGGCTGCTCAGCGCCGAGCGCGACCCGGCGATGCTGTTCGAGCTGGCCCGCGGGCGCCTGGAACAGATCCAGGTACCGGCGCCGGTGCGCAACCTGCGGCTGGTGGCCGAGGACCTGCCGCTGTTCGTGCCCCGGCACACGGAACTGTTCGACGAGCGCCCGCAGCAGAACCTGCCTTGGGAGCAGTTGCGCGAACGCCTGCGGGCGCGCCTGGGGGATGATGCGGTGCAGGGCCTGGGGCATCGCGCCGATCACCGCCCGGAGCGCAGTTGGCAGGCGCAGACCGATTCGCGCCCGTGCCCGGCCACCCCCGGGCTGCGCCGCCCCGGCTGGCTGTTCACCGAGCCCCGGGTGCTGGGCGAGGGCTCGGTGCGCATCCTCATGGGCCCGGAGCGCATCGAGTCCGGCTGGTGGGACGGCGCCGATGTGCGCCGCGACTACTACCTGATCGAAACCGCCGCCGGCCAGCAGGGCTGGGCCTATCGTCAGGTGGGCGAGCCCGGTCCGCTGCTGTTGCAGGGCTGGTTCGCATGAGCGCCTACGCCGAGCTGCACTGCCTGTCCAACTTCAGCTTCCAGCGCGGCGCCTCCAGTGCCGCCGAATTGTTCCAGCGCGCTGCGGCGCTGGGTTACCAGGCCCTGGCGATCACCGACGAGTGCACCCTGGCGGGGATTGTCCGCGCCTGGCAGGCCTCTCGCGACAGCGGCCTGAAGCTGATCGTCGGCAGTGAAATGCAGGTCGAGGACGGCCCGCGCCTGGTGCTGCTGGTGGAAGACCTGGCGGGTTACCAGGGCCTGTGCCGGTTGATCACCCAGGCCCGGCGCCGGGCCGAGAAGGGCAGCTATCGCCTGCTGCGCGAAGACTTTGCCGCACCGCTGCCGGGGCTGCTGGCCCTGTGGCTGGCGGACGATGGCCCGGCGGCAGAGCACGGCCACTGGCTGCGCCAGATATTCCCCGAGCGCCTGTGGCTGGCGCTGGAACTGCATTGCGGCCAGGACGATGCCCGGCACCTGCAACAGCAACTGGCCCAGGCCCGGCAATTGGGGCTGCCAGCCGTGGCCTGTGGCGATGTGCACATGCATGTGCGCGGGCGCCGGGCGCTGCAGGACACCATGACCGCGATCCGCCATCACCTGCCGGTGGCCGAGGCTGGGCAGCGCCTGTTCGCCAATGGCGAGCGCCACCTGCGGCCCATCGACGTGCTGCAAGGCCTGTACCCCCAAACCCTGCTCGACGAGTCGCTGACCATCGCCGGGCGCTGCGCTTTCGACCTCGGCCAGCTGCGCTACCAATACCCCCGGGAGCTGGTGCCCGAGGGGCATGATGCCGGGTCCTGGCTGCGGGTGCTGACCCAGCGCGGCATTCTGCGGCGCTGGCCGAACGGGGCCCGGGCCGAGGTGCTGAAGCAGATCGACAAGGAGCTCACGCTGATCTGTGACCTGGGCTACGAGAGTTATTTCCTCACCGTGCACGACATCGTCGACTTCGCCCGGCGCCAGCACATCCTCTGCCAGGGCCGGGGTTCGGCGGCCAACTCGGTGGTGTGTTTCGTCCTCGGCATCACCGAGATCGACCCGGACCGCTCGACCCTGCTGTTCGAGCGCTTTTTGTCGCGCGAACGCAACGAGCCGCCGGACATCGACGTCGACTTCGAGCACGAGCGCCGCGAAGAGGTGCTGCAGTATGTGTTCCAGCGCTATGGCCGGCACCGCGCGGCGCTGACCGCGGTGGTCAGCACCTACCACGGCGCCGGGGCGGTGCGGGATGTGGCCAAGGCCCTGGGCTTGCCGCCGGATCAGGTCAATGCCCTGGCCGACTGTTGCGGCCATTGGAGTGATACGCCGCCCAGCGTCGAGCGCCTGCAGGAGGCCGGGTTCGACCCCCAGAGCCCGGTGCTGCGCCGGGTGCTGAGCCTGACCGGGCAGTTGATCGGCTTTCCCCGGCACCTGTCCCAGCACCCCGGCGGTTTCGTGATTTCCGAGCAGCCCCTGGACCACCTGGTGCCGGTGGAGAACGCGACCATGGCCGAGCGCACGGTGATTCAGTGGGACAAGGACGACCTGGACATGGTCGGCCTGCTCAAGGTGGACATCCTCGCCCTGGGCATGCTCAGCGCCATCCGCCGCTGTTTCGACCTGATCCATGGCTACCGCGGCCAGCGCTACAGCCTCACCAGCATTCCGCCTGAAGATCCCGCCACCTACGAAATGATCGGCCGCGCCGACACCATCGGCGTGTTCCAGATCGAGTCCCGGGCGCAGATGTCGATGCTGCCCCGGCTCAAGCCGCAGAACTTCTACGACCTGGTGATCGAGGTGGCCATCGTTCGCCCGGGGCCGATCCAGGGCGGCATGGTCCATCCCTACCTGCGCCGGCGTAACCGTGAAGAACCGGAGACGTATCCATCGCCGAAGCTGGAAGCGGTGCTCAAGCGCACCCTGGGGGTGCCGCTGTTTCAGGAGCAGGTGATGCAGATCGCCATTGTCGCCGCCGACTACACCCCGGGCGAGGCCGACCAGTTGCGCCGCTCCATGGCCGCCTGGAAGCGCCACGGCGGCCTGGAGCCGCACCGCGAACGGCTGCGCCGGGGGATGAACCGCAATGGCTACAGCGATGAATTCGCGGCGCAGATCTTCGAGCAGATCAAGGGCTTTGGCAGCTACGGCTTTCCCGAATCCCATGCCGCCAGCTTTGCCTTGCTGACCTACGCCAGTTGCTGGCTCAAGTGCCACGAACCGGCGGCCTTCGCCTGTGCCCTGATCAACAGCTGGCCCATGGGCTTCTACAGCCCCGACCAGATCCTCCAGGACGCCCGGCGCCATGGTTTGCAGATTCTTGCGGTGGATGTGGGCGCCAGTGACTGGGACTGCAGCCTGGAGCCGATTCCTGCCCAGCCTGCACGCCCTGGAAATGGCCCGCCCGGGCAGCCGGCCCTGCGCCTGGGGCTGCGGATGATCAAGGGCTTTCGCGAGGACGATGCCCGGCGCATCGAACGTGCCCGCCGGCAACGGGCCTTTGTCGATATCGCCGACCTGGGCGAGCGGGCCCGCCTGGATGTCCGCGCCCAGGAATTGCTGGCCGATGCCGGCGCCTTGCAGGCGCTGGCCGGGGATCGCTACCGGGCCCGCTGGGAAGTGGCCGGGGTGGAAAGACAACTGGGGCTGTTCGCCGGCCTGCCGAGCCAGGAGGAAGCGCCGGTAGCATTGCCCCGGCCCAGTGTGGGCGAAGACCTGCAGGCGGATTACCACAGCCTGGGCACCACCCTCGGGCCGCACCCCCTGGCACTGCTGCGCCCGCAGCTTGCGGCCCGGCGCTGCCGCAGCTCGCGCGACTTGCTGGCGGTGGAGCACGGGCGTTCGGTGAGCGTGGCCGGGCTGGTCACCGGGCGCCAGCGGCCGGGCACCGCCAGCGGGGTGACCTTCGTGACCCTGGAAGACGAGTTCGGCAACGTCAATGTGGTGGTCTGGCGCGACCTGGCCGAGCGCCAGCGCCGGGTGCTGGTGGGCGCGCAGTTGCTCAAGGTCGACGGCACCCTGGAAACCGAGGGCGAGGTGCGCCACCTGATTGCCGGGCGCCTGAGTGACCTGAGCCCGCTGCTGGATGGCATCAGCGTGCGCAGTCGGGATTTTCGCTGAGGGATCAGGCACTTGCCCGACGTGCTCGGGCGGGCCGGGGAATCAAGCAGTCAATGCGCTGGCGCCAAGGTTTTTTATTCCTTTTCGCAATGATGGCGCTTTGGCATAATCGCCGCCGATGATGCCCCCTGCATCAAGTTTCAGAACGCTCAGCCAACGACTTTCGAGCCCGCACAGACTGGGGCCGCAGACGTGCGGCAGGGCGCAAGTGCATCTAGACAGTGCACCCAAATGGATACTCAAAAAGGAATATAGAGTGAGAGTGATCTCGACATTGATGTTGTCCGCTGCAGCACTGGCGGTGCTGGCGGGCATAAGCGGTTGTGCCACCGAAAGCTCCCGGGCCTTGCCGGTGGAAAAGGTCCAGAGCGCCAGTCAGGTGTGGACCGGGGCCCGAGTGCCGATGGCGGTGGGCAAGTTCGACAACCGCTCCAGCTACATGCGCGGAATCTTCTCCGACGGCGTCGACCGCCTCGGCGGCCAGGCCAAGACCATCCTCATCACCCACTTGCAGCAGACCAACCGTTTCAACGTGCTGGACCGCGACAATATGGGCGAGATCCAGCAGGAAGCGGCGATCAAGGGCCAGGCGCAGAAGCTCAAGGGCGCGGATTTCGTGGTCACCGGCGACGTCACCGAGTTCGGTCGCAAGGAAACCGGCGACCATCAGCTGTTCGGCATTCTCGGTCGCGGCAAGACCCAGGTGGCCTACGCCAAGGTGGCGCTGAACATCGTCAATATCAGCACCTCCGAAGTGGTCTATTCGACCCAGGGCGCCGGCGAGTACGCGCTGTCCAACCGTGAAGTGATCGGCTTCGGCGGCACCGCTTCCTACGATTCGACCCTCAACGGCAAGGTGTTGGACCTGGCCATGCGCGAGGCGGTCAACCGCATGGTCGAAGCCATCGATACCGGGGCCTGGAAACCCGGCCGCTGATCAACACTGCTGACAGGGAGAAGTAAGCATGTTCAAGACAATCACCGCGCGGCCACTGCTGGCCGGCGCTTTGCTGGGTTGCGTGTTGCTGGCCGGTTGCAGCGGGCCGAAGACGCTGTACCAGTGGGAAACCTACCAGGCCCAGACCTACGAATACTTCAAGGGCGAGGAAGCCCGCGAGGCCCAGGTCGAGGCGCTGGAGCGCGACCTGCAGAAGATCAAGTCCACTGGCAAGGCCGTGCCGCCGGGTTACCACGCACACCTGGGCATGCTCTATGCGGGCCTGGGCAAGGATGACCAGATGGTGCAGCAGTTCAATACCGAGAAGGCGCTGTTCCCCGAGTCCGCCTCGTACATGGACTTTCTGTTGAAGAACGCCAAGCAGGGAGCCGCCCAATGAACTTCACCCCCTTGCGCAACCTCCTGGGCCTGTTGAGCATCAGCCTGCTGGTGGGCTGCGCCGCGCCCAAGACCGTGGACTATTCGGCCTACAAGCAGGCCCGGCCAAAGTCGATCCTGGTGCTGCCGCCGCTCAATGAGTCGCCGGACGTCAAGGCCACCTACAGCATGCTGTCCCAGGTGACCTTTCCCCTGGCCGAAGCCGGTTACTACGTGATGCCGATTGCCGTGGTGGATGAAACCTTCCGCCACAACGGCCTGACCAACCCGGCGGACATCCATGGCCTGGCGCCGGCCAAGCTCAACGAGATCTTCGGCGCCGATGCCGGCCTGTACATCACGGTCAAGGAATACGGCACCAGCTATATGCTGATCAGCAGTGCCACCGTGGTCACCGCCAGCGCCACCCTGGTGGACCTGAAGACCGGCACCACGTTGTGGACCGGCAGCGCTCGAGCCTCCAGTGAGGAAGGCAACAACGGCAACAACGGTGGCCTGGTGGGCATGCTGATCACCGCTGCGGTGAAACAGATCATCAACACCAGCACAGACGCTGGCCATCCGATTGCCGGCATCACCAGCCAGCGCCTGCTGTCGGCCGGGCAACGCACCGGCTTGCTGTACGGTCCGCGTTCACCGAAATACGGCACCGACTGAGGGGCAGGGAGCGGGCAATCCGCTCTTTTTCAGGCGGCGCCGGTCGGCGTCCGCCTGGAACCCGGGCCATCGCCTATTCTGTCTTTTCAGTCGCGCAAAGGGCGCTGCACGGCGGCATGGCCGACCAGTGGCGAAGCCGATGCCGGCCCCCTGGTGAAACCATCCGCGTGCGTCGTGCTCAAAGGCTCTGGAGGCTGCGTCGCGGCTTCTTGAAAACCCACGCTGTGCCACGTTTTTCGTAGAGTCCGTTCATGCCGTTCTTATCTGATCATCACGGGTGCCAGGGGTGGAAGGGCGAGATGGCCGAGCGCATCCGCGCGTTCGACTGGTCCGCCACCAGCCTCGGGGCGTTGCAACACTGGAGCCACAGCCTGTGCAGCACGGTGCAACTGATGCTCGGTTCGCCGCTGCCGATGGTGATGCTCTGGGGGCCCCTGGGCTACATGATCTACAACGATGCCTATGCCGAATTCGCCGGCGGCCGCCATCCCTACCTGCTGGGCTGCGCCGTGGAGATGGGCTGGCCGGAGGTCGCCGAGTTCAACCGTGGTGTGATGAACACCTGCCTCAGCGGCGGCACCCTGTCCTATCACAACAAGGAACTGGTGCTGCTGCGCAACGGGGTGCCGGAAGACGTCTGGATGGACCTCTACTACAGCCCGGTGGCCGGGGACGACCAGGCTCCGGCCGGGGTCATCGCTATCGTCGTGGAAACCACCGCCCATGTGATTTCCGAGCGCCGCCGCCAGGCCGCCGAGGCCGCCTACCGGGCAGAGAACGAGCGGGTTCAGCTGGCACTGAATGCCGGGGCGCTGCTGGGCTCCTTCGTCTGGGACGTCCAGGCCGACGTGCTGTCTTGCGACGAGCGTTTTGCCCGGACCTTTTCCTACCCGGCCGACCAGCCCCTGGACAACCTGCCGATCGATATCACCGAAAGCCGCATCCACCCCGACGATCTGCCGCGCATCAAGGAGCTGACCCAGTACAGCGTCACCCAGGGCGGGCCCTACAACGCCGAATACCGGGTGCGCCGCGAGGACGGCAGCTACACCTGGGTGCTGGCCTGCGGCCGTTGCGAGTTCGACGAGTCGGGCCAGGCCTTGCGCTTCCCCGGGGTGCTGATCGATATCCAGGAGCGCAAGATCGCCGAGGAAGCCCTGCGCCAACTGACCCGCAACCTGGAGCAGCGGGTGCTGGAGGAGGTCAACGCGCGGCTCAGCGCCGAGGAGCAACTGCGCCAGGTTCAGAAACTCGAAGCCATTGGCGGCCTGACCGGCGGCGTGGCCCATGATTTCAACAACCTGCTGCAGGTGATCGCCGGCAACTTGCACCTGCTGGCCCGCCACGAAGCGGGCAATGCCAATGTGCAGCGGCGTACGGCCGCCGCGCTGACGGCGGTGGAGCGCGGCGCCAAGTTGTCGAACCAGCTGCTGGCCTTTGCCCGGCGCCAGCCGCTGTCACCGGCCAGCTATAACCCGCGGCACCTGTACGAGGGCCTGGGGGAGTTGCTGCAGCGGGCCCTGGGCGAAACCATTTGCCTCGACGTGCAATTGCCCGACGAGCCCTGGTGCATTCATGTGGATCGCAACCAGCTGGAAAACGCCGTGCTCAACCTGGCGATCAATGCCCGGGATGCCCTGAGGGGCGAGGGGCGGATCCTCATCAGCGCCGAGAACCAGGTGCTGGACTCGCGCTTCTGCGCCGGCAAGGGCATCGCTGCCGGCGAGTACCTGTGCCTGAGTGTGGCCGACGATGGTCCAGGCATGCCCGCCGAGGTGCTCAAGCAGGCCTTCGAACCCTTCTTTACCACCAAGGCCGACGGCCATGGCACGGGCCTGGGCTTGAGCATGGTGTTCGGTTTCGTCAAGCAGAGCGGCGGCCATATCGAGATCTTCAGCAGCCCGGGGCAGGGCACCCGGGTGCAGATGTACTTTGCCCGCAGTCCCGAGCCTTCGCAGCAGCAGGCGCCGCGCACGGGTGAGCGGGCGGCCGGTGGCGAGGAAAGCATCCTGGTGGTGGAGGACAACGCCGAGGTGCGCAGCGCCGCGGTGGAGATGCTCGAACACGAGGGCTACCGGGTGTGCACCGCGAGCAATGGTGATGCTGCCATGCAACTGCTGCTGGACGGGCTCAAGGTCGATCTGATCTTCACCGACGTGGTAATGCCCGGGCTGATCAAGAGCACGGACCTGGCCACCTGGGCCAAGACCCAGGCACCGCCGATCGCGGTGCTGTTCACCTCGGGACACACCCGCGACATGATTTCGCGCAACCACCAGCTCAGCCCCGACACCCACCTGCTGAGCAAGCCCTACGGGCCTGCAGACCTGAGTGCCATGGTGCGTTCGGTGCTGGAGGCCTGAGCGGCGCCTGGCGCCAAGTGTGAAGCAGCGCATAAAAATCCCCAGGGGCCGACGACAAACTGGCGTCAAACTTCTACGCTGTATGAAATTGAATGAACTTGTACGATTTTTCTGCTGACCAAGGACAGGGGCATCGACCGCCTGATCCCATAACAACAAACGTCGTCTTGCGCGGTTTTTCTTCTCAACCCTTTTTTGGACGCTCCGCCGTGATCTCCACCCTTGAACTGCGCAGAATCGTTGAAACCAGCTTCCTGCCCCTGCATTGCCAGTGCACCGTCGGCCACGACGGGGCCATGACTGTGCGCATCTGCGACCCCGCCAGCGGGCGCGTCGACCTGTTGGTCACCGGCATCGCCACCCGCGGCCTGACCAGCTCCCGGGCGTTGTCGGAGCTGATTGCCGAGTTGCGCTACGACCTCCAGCACACCCGCCTGAGCACCGAGCAGCAAGCCCGCCGCCAGCACGGTCGCTGAAGCGCCAGGGAACATTGCGCCGGGGGCGAGGCTCGAACCCCGGGTACGCGCGTCGATCTTCCACGGGGCTTGCCCCGGGCCTCGGACCTTGTGTGATGATCGCGCTTCGACTGTTCGCGGTTCTCGACATAAGGCTGGTTCATGACTGCTTCCCGTAGCCCCTCCGATACTTCCCAGGCGAGCCCTTCGTCCTTTCCAGCCAGCGGTTTTGTCCGGGTGCGCGGCGCCCGCGAGCACAACCTGAAGAATGTCGACGTGGACATTCCCCGGGATGCGCTGGTGGTGTTCAGTGGGGTGTCGGGCTCGGGCAAGTCGTCCCTGGCGTTTTCCACCCTGTATGCCGAGGCCCAGCGTCGCTACTTCGAATCGGTGGCGCCCTATGCCCGGCGCCTGATCGACCAGGTGGGGGTGCCGGATGTCGACCGCATCGACGGCCTGCCACCGGCGGTGGCCCTGCAACAGCAGCGCGGCACTCCCAGCACACGCTCTTCGGTGGGCAGCGTGACCACCTTGTCGAGCCTGGTGCGCATGCTCTATTCCCGCGCCGGCAGCTACCCGCCGGGGCAGCCGATGCTGTATGCCGAGGACTTTTCGCCCAACACGCCCCAGGGCGCCTGCCCGGAATGCCATGGCTTGGGGCGGGTCTATGAGGTCGACGAAGCGAGCATGGTTCCCGACCCTTCGCTGACCATCCGCCAGCGCGCCGTGGCCTCCTGGCCCCTGGCCTGGCAGGGACAGAACCTGCGGGACATCCTGGTGACCCTGGGCTACGACGTCGACATCCCCTGGCAGCAACTGCCGAAACAACAGCGTGACTGGATCCTCTTCACCGAAGAAACCCCCACAGTGCCGGTGTACGCCGGGCTGACCCCGGAACAGACCCGCCAAGCCCTCAAGCGCAAGCAGGAACCCAGCTACATGGGCACCTTCAGCGGCGCCCGGCGCTATGTGCTGCACACCTTCACCCACACCCAGAGCGCGCTGATGAAAAAGCGTGTGTCGCAGTTCATGCGCGGCAGCCCATGCCCGCTGTGCGAGGGCAAGCGGCTCAAGCGCGAGGCCCTGGCGGTGACCTTTGCCGGGCTGGATATCGGCGAGCTGGCGCGCCTGCCGCTGCTGCAACTGGCCGAGGTGCTGCGGCCGGTGGCGGCGGCGGATTACCCGGAGCAGGCGCCCGCCGATGATCAGGTGCTGAGCCACGCCCAGACCCGTGCCGCGCGTCGGCAGCGCCATGCCCAGGGCGCCCCGGAGCATCGCGGCGCGCCGGATGTGCGGCATACGCCGAACCTGTCCCTGGAAAAGCGTCTGGCCGCCCAGCGCATCGCCCAGGACCTGCTGGAGCGGGTCAGCACCCTGACCGACCTCGGGCTGGGCTACCTGGCCCTGGAGCGCAGCACGCCGAGCCTGTCTTCCGGTGAATTGCAGCGCCTGCGCCTGGCGACCCAGCTGGGTTCGCAGCTGTTCGGGGTGATCTATGTGCTGGACGAGCCCTCGGCGGGCCTGCACCCGGCAGATGCCGAGGCGCTGTTCGAGGCCTTGCAGCGGCTCAAGGCTGCCGGCAATTCACTGTTCGTGGTGGAGCACGATGTGCAGACCATGCGCCGTGCCGACTGGCTGGTGGACGTGGGCCCGGCGGCGGGAGAGCGTGGCGGCCAGGTGCTGTACAGCGGCCCGCCGGCCGGCTTGGCCGAGGTGGCGCAGTCCCAGACCCGGGCCTACCTGTTTCCCGAGCAGGCCCCGGCCCGGCGTACCCCGCGCCCGCCCCGGGGCTGGCTGCGGCTGGAAGGTATCAGCCGCAACAACCTCAAAGCGCTGGACGCCGAGTTTCCCCTGGGCTGCTTTACCGCGGTGACCGGGGTTTCCGGCTCCGGCAAGTCGAGCCTGGTGAGCCAGGCCCTGCTGGAGCTGGTGGGCGCTCACCTGGGCAAGGCTTCGGCCAGCGATGAGGCGCCGGAGCTGGACCTGGCGGACGACGCACCGGTCAGCAGCGGCGGGCGGGTGGTGGCCGGCATGGAGCAGATCAAGCGCCTGGTGCAGGTGGACCAGAAACCCATCGGCCGCACCCCGCGTTCCAATCTCGCGACCTACACCGGGCTGTTCGATCAGGTGCGCAAGCTGTTCGCCGCCACCGACGAGGCCCGGGAGCGGGGCTTCGACGCCGGGCAGTTTTCCTTCAACGTGGCCAAGGGCCGTTGCCCGGCCTGCGAGGGCGAGGGCTTTGTCAGCGTCGAGCTGCTGTTCATGCCCAGTGTGTTCGCCCCGTGCCCGACCTGCCATGGCGCGCGCTACAACCCCCAGACCCTGGCCGTGACCTGGCAGGGCCTGAACATCGCCCAGGTGCTGCAATTGAGTGTCGAGCAGGCCTTGCCGGTGTTTGCCGAACAACCGGGCATCCGCCGCGCTCTGGAAGTGCTGCGCGACATCGGCCTGGACTACCTGCGCCTGGGCCAGCCGGCCACCGAGCTGTCCGGCGGTGAGGCGCAGCGCATCAAACTGGCCACCGAGCTGCAGCGCACTGCCCGGGGCGCCACCCTGTACGTGCTGGACGAGCCCACCACCGGCCTGCACCCACGGGATGTGGACCGTCTGCTGGAGCAACTGGACAAACTGGTGGCGGCCGGGCACAGCCTGGTGGTGGTGGAGCACGAAATGCGCGTGGTGGCCCAGGCCGACTGGGTGATCGACATCGGTCCAGGTGCCGGTGACCAGGGCGGCACCCTGGTGGCCTGCGGCACCCCGCACCAGGTGGCAAAGCAGCGCACTAGCAGCACCGCGCCCTTTCTTGCCCAAGCCCTGGGCGGACGTTGATCCAGGGCAAAAGTGGCGACGAACGGTTACCGCTGGTCTGATTGGCGGTCGACAGACCCGGTCCGGCGAGGCCATTCTGATAACCGGCGGGGGCGTGATGACGCCCTTGCTGCCGATCAACCACGGAGGTGTTCCATGCCGGTGACCCACGACCTTTACCAGGACCTGAGCTGCAGTAAAGAAGACATTCAGCAGCGTCGGGCCAGTGACCCCCACCTGAATGCGCTGTTCGACAAATACACCAGCATCGACGATCAGGTGCTCAAGGCCGAAGCTGCCGCTGCCGCAGACGACGAACTGAAGAAACTCAAGGAAAAACGCCTGCTGATCAAGGATGAGATCGCCGGGAAACTCACCGCCGGTTCCTGACCCCCCTGTAACACAGACGCTCGCAGTAGCAAGGAGCTTGTTGTGGCGAGGGAGCTTGCTCCCGCTGGGCGGCATAGCCGCCCAGACGCCCGCCGGGCTGTCCCCATCCCAAGTTGCAACGCACCTACCCTCAAGGCGCCAGCGCCTCCTTCAACGACAACCGGGCCATGTGCCTGGCCGTCAGCGACCCCAGGTACAAGGCATCGCCATATTCGCGCACCGTGGTGATCGGCGAGTAGTTGCCGCTGCTGCCATCCTGCAGGTTGGCGATCACCCGGCCCTGGGTATCCAGGCCCAGCACGAAGCCGCGCTTCTCCACCGGCTTGGGCAATACCGTCATCGCCCGCACCAGCATCTTGCGCACGAAGGGGTAGGGCGCGGTGGCGTCGAGCAACGGGTTGCGCGGTGCGTACAGGGCCACCCAGAAACGCTCGGTGCCATTGAAGCTCAGGTTGTCCGGCAGCCCCGGCAGGTTGTCGATGAACAGGTCGTGGCTGCCGGCCTTGTCACCCTTGAGCCAGTAGCGGCTGATGCGGTAGGCGCCGGTTTCATTGACCAGCACATAGGCCTCGTCCGGCCCCAGGGCAATGCCGTTGGCGAACTCCAGGCGGTCCAGCAGCACCTCGGTGGTGCCGCTCTGGAAGTCGTAGCGCAGCAGGCGGCCATCGGCGCCGTGCTCGATCACCGCTTCGCCGTCATGGCCATAGCCCCAGCGGCTGGTGGCGTCGCTGAAGTAGGCGTAGCGCCCTGCGGCATCGACCGCCACATCGTCGGTAAAGCCGAACTTCAGGCCCTTGGCCTCGGTACTCAGGGTCTGCAACTGGCCCTGGCTGTCCAGGGCCAGCAGGCCCTTGATGGCATCGGCGATGATCAGGCGCCCGTCCGGGTGCCGGGCCAGGCCCAGGGGCCGGCCGCCGGTATTGACCAGCACCTTGAGCGCACTACCGTCGAGGCTGCTCTGGATCACCCGGCCGTCATGCAGGCCGCTGAGCAGTTGTTCGTGTTCCAGCAGCAGGGCTTCGGGGCCGTCGATGTCCCGGGCGCCCACCGGCTGCACGGCCTTAAGCTTGTGGTTCTCGGCAAACGGCCCCTGGCTCAGGGACGGCGCCGGCGCCGGGTTCCAGGCCACCGGCTGGACCCTGGTCGGCATCAACAGCAGGAAGGCCAGGACGGCCAGCAGCACCAGCAGGACAATCCGCAGGCCGCTGAAGCGGCGGGGGGCAATCTGATTCATGCAATGACTCCTGTCGGGGGCGGCCTCAGGACGGGCGACCGGGGGCCTCGGTGGCGGGCAGCGGGATAGCTTGCTGGGCCATCTTGCACAATGCCAGCAATGAGGCGGCGGATTCCCGTTCTATCCGTCGCTTGAATAACAGCTGATTGCCCAGGCGCATCAGCAGGTTGTCAAAGCCGTACTCCAGGGTCCGCACGAAGCGCGTGCGCTGCGCCCCCAGGGGCTGGCATTCGTAGGTCACCTGCAGGTGCAGGCCGTGATCGCCCCGGGCACTGGCGCGCCAGCGGTGCCCCGGCAAGTACTCCTCGACCTTCCAGCTCAGGTGGCCGCTGCGCCCGCCGGCATGGATGTCTTCCTCGAAGCCTTGCCCGGCGAACAGCGGGCCTTCGTCGCCCTCGACCTTGAGCGAGGAGGGGTGCCACTGTGGCCAGAGCCGCGAGCTGGCGGCATAGGCCAGGGTGCTGGCGGCGCTGCGGGGGATGTCGACCTGGTGCTGCATGCGGGTCATGGGCGAGGCCTCGTCAGGGGCGGAAGTGACGGCTGGCGGCTCTTGCGGTTGCCAGTACAGGGTACCGAACAGCCAGTCCATCAGCGGCAGGACAATATTGAAGTTGCGCTCCTGCATCAGCTCGCGGCGGTGATGCAGTTCGTGCAGGCGGCGCATCTGCCGCACCCAGGGCAGGCGCGCCAGGGGGTGGTTGGCGGGCAGGTGCTCGCAGGCATGGAACACCTCGTAGGCCAGGTAGCCGAGCAGGGTGCAACTGGCGAACAGCGCCGCCACGTTGCCATTCCACAGGCGCAGCAGCGCCCACAGGGGCAGGGCGAAGAGCAGGCTGTGCACCACGATCAGCCAGGCCGGAAACAGAATCACCCGCCAGTCCCGGTAGCCTTCGTAGGCCATCAGCCCGGGGGCGAAGAAGCTGTGGTGGTCGCCGGTATGGCGGGCATAGAACATCCGCGCCAAGCGCTGCTTGTGATGCCCCAGCCAGCGGTGCACCACGTAGATGCACAGGTTGAAGAACAGCAGCGCCACCGGCACCGCCAGCCATTCCAGAGGCTGCACCTGGCTCAGGGTGCTGCATAGCAGGCCGATGCACAGCAGGCCATAGACCAGGACAAAGCCGCCATGCAGCCAGGGGTTGTAGCGCGGACTGACCGCCGCTCGGTATTGCTGACGAAAGTGCTGGGTGGTTTCTCGCACGGCCCGATTCCCGTTGTTGTTTTTATGGGCTGCAGCGTAGCCGGCGGGTAATTATCCAGCCAATGGATAGTGGGAATGAGGATTATTCATCAGGCTGAAAATGCCTTTGCCTGATAGCTCCGGCTCAGCACCAGCACTTGGCCGCAGGTGCCTGTTGGTGATTGAGCCAGCAGGGCGCTCGCGCTGAGGCCTGCCGCTTTTTACGTTGCCCCTGGACAACAGGTGCGTGGCGGTGAGCTTCTGCCCAGTTGTTCCCCCGGGCCGTTATTGACAGCCGGGGCTGGCGCCGCGAATTATCCAGCCCCTGGATAATTTCGATGGGCATTATTCATGAAGCTCAATGTGCAGCGCCTGGACCTCAACCTGTTACGGGTGTTCGACGCCTTGATGCAGGAGCAGAACCTGTCCCGGGCCGCGGTACGCCTGAACCTCAGCCAACCGGCGGTGAGCAACGCCCTGGCGCGCCTGCGCCGGCACCTGGACGAGCCGCTGTTCATTCGCACCGCCCGCGGCATGCAGCCCACCTCCCGGGCCCTGAGCCTGCATGTGACCGTGCGCCAGGCCCTGCACCTGTTGCAGCAGGGCCTCGATCCTGGCGCGGCGTTCGAGCCGGCGGCGGCCGATCAGCTGTTCACCTTGTCGATGAACGATTACGCCCAGGCGCGCCTGCTGCCGGCCCTGTCCCGGCGCCTGCAGCAGGTAGCGCCCGGGGTCCGGCTGGCGGTGCGCAGCGACAGTGCCGACGCCATCGCCGCCTGGCTTGGTGCCGGGATGCTCGACCTGGCGGTGGACTACCTGTATTTCGACAACCCGGACCTGTGCTACCAGCCGCTGCTTGAGGAACAACTGGTGGTGATCGGCCGTCGCGACCATCCGGCCTTTGCCCCGGAACTGAGCCTGGAGGCCTACCAGGCTTGCCAGCACGTGGCGATTCCCGACCGGGGTGGGCGCGGCTCGCCCCTGGAAATCGTTCTCGGCTCGGCCAAGGTCCAGCGCCAGGTGCAGGTGTTCGTGCCCAACTACCTGAGCATTCCGCTGATTGTTGCCCAGTCCGACCTGCTGGGCACCGTGCCACGCTACCTGGCGGAGCATTTCTGCGCTTTGCTGCCGATCCGCATCGCCAGCCTGCCGCTGCTGGCGGCGCCGGTGCAGGTCAGCCTGATCTGGCATCGCCAGCAGCAACAGGCGCCAGGCCTGCAATGGTTGCGCAGGGAGATTGCGGCCATTGCCAGTGCTCCATAGTCGCCACGCACTCCTGGTAAACGGTGCGCTGCCCAGGAGGCGCCGGGGCCTCGGCCGACCAGTTCTGGCCCTGGAAATTCTTGAGAAAATGCCAAGTCTCAGAAATTTCCTACTTCCATTGGCG
The DNA here is from genome assembly GCF_017947325.1 of Pseudomonas sp. MWU349. Taxonomy (NCBI): domain Bacteria; kingdom Pseudomonadati; phylum Pseudomonadota; class Gammaproteobacteria; order Pseudomonadales; family Pseudomonadaceae; genus Pseudomonas; species Pseudomonas sp. MWU349. Next base: position 459,558 of record NZ_JAFEVP010000001.1, read on the forward strand.
AAGTGTCTTGAACTCAGTTGAGTTCAATTTGGCTAGCATGGTTTTTTATCCGGAGCCGCGGTGATGTCGACGCTGAGCGTACTGTTGTTATGTTCGAACGCTTATCGGGTTCGACATTTTTCAAGAATCCTCGCGTCTTGCGGTTTTGCTCGGGTACAAGTGATCAGCGATGACTGCGACGGGGCTTGGTTCCCGCCCGAGCTGGATGAACTGGACCTGGTGATCTGCGACTCGCTGCACTCCCTGAACGCCATCCCCTACCTGCGCAGGCTCTGCGAGCACTACGGCTTCTTCTCGATGATGGAATGCGAGGCGCTGCAAGCGCCGATCCGTTGGGGGCTGGCGAATTTTCGTGTGCGCTCCGGCAAATACCGGCTGGGCAGCTACGACGAACTGGATACGCTGCAGATCGGTGGCTTGCTGCTCAAGGCGCTGGCCATCAAGCGTACGGTGAAAGGCCATGCACGTGACGATGCTCCAGGGGCGGCGGGAGCTGGTTGCGCCAACAACGACTGGGTGGCCGAACTGGATGTTTCCCAGGCCCTGGAACAGCGGCAGATTGTGGCTTTTTTCCAGCCCCAGGTCTGCATGAAGACCCGGCGCATTACCGGCGCCGAAGTCCTGGCCCGTTGGCAGCATCCTCACAAGGGGGTGCTGGGGCCGCAGTTCTTTCTCGACCTGTTCGACAGCCCGCAGGGCCATCGCCAGTTGTTCGATTGCCTGTTGCAGCAAGGCCTGGCGCTGCAGCGGCAGTTGCAGGGCCACGCCAGCGGCGATGCCCTGATGTTCTCCTACAACATTGAGGCCAGCCAATTGAGCGATCCGCAATTCGCCCAGCAGGTGTTGCAGCAGATCGACGAGGCGCAGGTGCCCACGCGCCAGGTGACCCTGGAGATCACCGAGCGCCAGGCTCTGGTCCTGAGCATGCAGAGCATCGAGAACATCAGTGTGCTGGTGCACGGTGGCGTGCGTCTGTCCCTGGATGATTTTGGCACCGGGCATTCCTCGATCATGCGCCTGGCGGACCTTCCCTTTGGCCAGCTCAAGCTGGACTCAGGATTTGTCGCCAACGCTACGGGGCCCAAGGAAACCCGGATCATCGAGGCCATCGTGGGGATGGCCGGTGCGCTGAACCTGGAGCTGGTGGCCGAAGGCATCGAGACCGAAAAGCAACGTGCGCACCTGCAGCGCCTGGGTGTCGAGGCGGCCCAGGGCTTTCTGTTTCACAAACCGATGAATGCGGCCGCCCTGGTCCGGGTCCTGACGTTGAGCCGGCCGCCGCAGCGACAGACCAGCCAGAGCTAGGACGCAGCGCGGTCACTGCGTCTTGAGCATCACATAGGCTTCACCGCCACGACGGTCGTGCATGAGGATGAAGGTCTGCCCGTTGAGGGTGATCTTGCTCGGTACGCTCTGGGCCACCGGGGTGCTGGAGAACTTGCCGGCCACGCTGAGAAATTGCTGGGTCAGCGAGCTGTCGTTCTGGGTCGGGGTGGTGATCGCGCATTCCTTGTTGGCCTGTATCTGCACGCCCAGGCTTTGGTCCTCGTTCATGCCCATCTTGGCGAAGCCGGCATCGGTCAGGTCACTGATGCCATGGTTGCGCGCGGCGGTCTCGGCGCCGGCGAAGGACGGCGCGGACTTCAGGCAGATATCGCGAAAGGCCAGGATGCCGGCGGAAGTGATGGTGGGCTCCGGGTTGATCTCCCGGGTCACGCTGGAGCAGGCGCCAAGCAGCGCCAGGGCGGTGAGGGTTGCGGCAAGTGGTGCGGTGCGGGGCAGAGTGCTCATGGAAATCCTTGGAAGCAGACGGCAAGGGGGGCGGGGAGGGTTCTTGCCGAATGAGGCATCGGCGCCCTGGCAGGGTAGGCAGGGGCATCGTTCAGATCAATCTTTTGTGTGAAAACCGCGTGTTGAACGGCTCCGGGGCGCTGCGGCTGGCGCAGTAATTGCCTGCCTCATGGCTCAGTTCAACGAGGGGGCCCGCGGCCATGCAATTACGAGCGTTGCGTTACTTCCACGAGGTGGCCCGGTGCGCCTCCCTGCGTCAGGCGGCGGAGCGCCTGTACGTGACCCCCACCGCAGTCAGCCGGCAGATCGAGCAACTGGAGCACTTCTTCGGCACCGCGCTGATCGAGCGCGGGCCCCGGGGCATTCGCCTGACCGTGGAGGGTGAATGCCTGGCCGAGCAGGTCACCTCCACCTTGCGCGGCTTCGACCAGGTGCGCGATGTGATCGCCAGCCGGCAGAGCCAGGTAGCGGGTAACGTCAGCATCCATGTGTCGGAAAGTATCGTTTCCAGCGTGCTGGCGCCGGTGCTGGCGGCGTTCAACCGGGCCCACCCGAAAGTCACCTTCAATATCGTCATCGCCAGTGCGGGTGCCACCCTGGATGCCCTGTGCAGCGGCGAGGCCGACCTGGGTCTGGCGTTCTACCTGCCGGAACGGGCCGAAGTGGAGGTGACCGCCCACTGCCAACTGTGGCACCGGGTGCTGGTCAGCGCCGAGCACCCGTTTGCCCAGTGCCCGAGCATTCGCCTGCAGGATCTGGAGGGGCAGCCCCTGGCGATTCCCGACTCGGCCTACGGCGTGCGCCAGGCCCTGGAGGGCGCGGCGAAAAAGCGCGGAGTGAACATTCTTCCGCTATTCACCACCAGCTCCCTGGAGGTGCAGAAAAGCCTGGCCCGCCAACGTGCGGCAGTGCTGATCCTGCCCCAGGTGGATGCCGAGGCCCGGGACCTGGGGGATGGGCTGGTGGCCGTGCCGATCGACGACCAATACCTGGAGCGGATCCGGGTGGACTTGTGCGTGGTGCGTAACCGGCCTTTGTCGGTGGCGACCCTCAGGTGCCAGGAAATGCTTGTCCGCGCCATGCAACGCCATAGCCTGGCGTAGGAGCGGGCTTGCCCGCGAAAGCCTTTCCAAGAGCGCTGCACGGCTTACGGACCTCTTCGCCGGCAAGTCGGCTCCTACGGAGCAGGGGCGGTGGTCAGAACAGGTTGAACGGGAAATTCCCCACCAGGCGGAACTCGTCATAGCTGCCGTCGATCTGCCCGCCGCTGGCGCGGTGGTTGTAGACGATGGTGCGCAGCACGGCATCCTTGAGTCGCCCGGACTGCACCACATAGGCCAGCATCAGGCCGTTCTCGTCGTGCTGGGCGCCGTCCAGGCCGCGCACGTTGTAGCCGCGGTTGCGGCCGTTGCGATCGCCATCGTAGTGCGTGCCGTCGATGCCCCAGCCCTTGGCGTGCCACAGGCTGGCGCTCAACCCCGGCACGCCGTAGGCGGCAACGTCCAGGTCGTAGCGCAGCTGCCAGGACTTTTCATTGGGGCCGTTGTAGTCCGAGTACAGGGAGTTGGCCATGTAGTTGCCTGTGGACTCCCACACATAGTCGAAGTACTCGTTGCCGAACACTTGCTGCCAGGCCAGGGTCAGGCTGTGGGCCTGATGGCTGCCGGTCAGCGCCAGACTGAAGGCGTCGTTATCGATGTAGCCCAGGCGCTGCTGGCCCTGGTCTCGGGTGTGGTAGTAGTTGAACGCGGTCTTCAGCGCCAGCTGGCTTTTGTCCCCGGCGCGGTGGGTCAGGCCCAGGTAGTACTGGTCCCACATGTTCTCGAAGCGCGAAGCGTAGAGGCTGCCCTCCAGGCCCAGGCCGGGTTTGACCGTCGCCCCCAGGTAGCTGATGCGCTCGCCGCTGTAGGCGCGGTTGCCGAAGGTGGTGGTCAGGCGTTCGCTGCCGGTGCCGGTGCGCGGGATGGCCCGGTCGAAGCTGCCAGCTTGTAGCGACAGCCAGTCGCTCTCGTTGCTGTACAGGCCCACGCCCTGGAAGCTGGAGGGTAGGGCGCGGTTGTCCTTGTAGCGCAGCACCGGGTTGTCGGTCATCAGGCGCCCGGCCTTGAGCTCGGTGTTGGACAAGCGCAGGCGCACATCGCCGATGCCCAGGCGGCTCCAGGTGGGCAGGGCATCGCCGTCACTGTCCACCAGCACTCGGTCGCCGCCATTGGCCACCCGGCCGTGGCCGCGCTCCAGGTTCACTGCGCTGAACAGGCCGGCGTCCACCCCAATGCCGATCAGCCCCTGGGTATAGCCGGAGCTGTACTTGAGCATGCCGGTCTGTACCCAGGTTTCCCGCACCCGGGTGCGCTGGTTGCCGTCGGGTTTCTTGATCGTCAGGTAGGTGTCGCGTTGGGTGTGCTGGTTGGAGTAGTAGTGGCGCAGGTTGAGGTCCAGGCTGCTGCCTTCGATAAAGCCCGGGGCCTGGGCCTGCTGGCTTGGGCGCGGGTTGTCCTGGGCCAGCAGGGGGCTGCTGGCGCTCATGGCCAGGAGGCAAAGTACGAGCTGTTTCATGTCGCTTCCCCACAAATCAAAGGCGTCGAACCACCGCCCGACCGCGGTCATGCGCGGCCGGCAGGGTAGAGGAAGACGCGGTGCCGGAAAAGGGTTTTGGGCAGTGAAGCGAATGCTCAGCGGGCGCGGGCTTCTGCGAGCCGTTGGCCGGGGGTGCTGCGCCCGGGTGTTTGCGGGCGGGTTTCCTTGGCGAACCAGGCGGCGGTCAGGCACACCAGGTTGGCCACCAGCAGGTAGCCCACCGGCGACATCGGGTTGCCGGTGGTGCCGATCAGCCAGGTGATGATGATCTGCGCGGTGCCGCCGAAAGCCGCCACGCCAAAGGCGTAGACGATGGAGAAACCGGTGGAGCGTACGGCCTTGGGAAAACTCTCCACCAGCAGCACGATCAGCGCCGCGCCGCTCATGCCGTGTAGCCCGGAGAGCACCGCCAGGGTCAGCAGGAAGGTCGTCGGGCTGGGGTGTTCGGTCATCAGTTGCAAGGCTGGGAACAGCACCAGCAACAGCACCACCCGCGGCGCCATGAGGATGGTGCGGCGGCCGAAACGGTCGCAGAGCATGCCGCCGGCAATCGCGCACACCGCCATGGCCGCGCCGGCCACCAGGGTCGAGAGCATGGAGATGCTGGTGGGCAGTTTCAGTTCGGTGAGGGCGAAGGTGGTCATGTAGTTGATGAAGTACTGGGTGATGGTGCTGCCCGACAGAATCAGCAGCCCCAGCACCAGCGCCCGGCGATGCTCGCCGAACACCTGGCGCACCAGGCTGCCGGTGCTGGCTGCTTCGCCCTGGCCGTGGAAGGTCTCCGCCAGGTTGCGGCGGATGTAGATGCCGATTGGCAGCACCAGGAGGCCGAACACGAAGGGCACGCGCCAGCCCCAGCTGTTGAGGTCCTCGGGGGACAGCACCTGGGTCAGGGTGTAGCCCACGGTGCCGGCGGCCATGGCGGCCACGCCCTGGGCTACCACCTGCCAGCAGGCGTAGGTGCCGCGCTTGTGGGCTGGTGCGGCTTCGAGGATGTAGGTGGTAGCGGGGCCGGCTTCACCGCCCCAGGCCAGCCCTTGGATCAGCCGGGTGAGCACCAGCAGGATCGGTGCGGCGATGCCAATGCTTTCATAGCTGGGCAGGATGGCGATGCTGCCGGTGCCCACGGCCATCATTACCAGGGTCAACAGCATCGCCGGCTTGCGCCCGACGCGGTCGGCGTAGGCGCCGATCAGCACCGCCCCCAGGGGCCGCACGATAAAGCCGACGCCGAAGGCGGTGACCGACAGCATCAGGCTGACAAAGGCGCTGTCGGAGGGAAAGAAGGTGTGGCCGATCATCACCGCGAAGGTGGCGTAGACCCCGAAATCGAAGAACTCCACGGCATTGCCGAGGATCACCGCGAACACGCTACGCTTGCCTGCCGCCGCATTGGGCGTTTCGGGCTCGGGTGTGGCGCATGGATTGGACGCTTGGCTGTGCATACTGGCCCCTCGAATTTTTATTCATAGGTTGCCCAGGCCCCGGGCGGCGAGGCCCGGAACTGGGGTGAAGGTGGCAGTTTCGGTGTGTCAGTGAGACGGCGGATTCGGCCAGCTGTGGATCGCTCCGCGCCAGCTCTCATAGGTCTTGGCCACTTGCAGCAGCCATTGATCGGCAAAGCGCGGGGCGATCATCTGCAGGCCGATGGGCTGGCCATCGGCGGCGAAACCGCAGTTGATCGACAGCGCTGGTTGTTCGCCCATGTTCCAGGGCAGGGTGAAGACGATGTGCTCGAACGGCTGTTGCGGGTCGTTGCTGGGCGACGGCCACTGCGCGGGAAAACGGTTGACCTGGTTGGTGGGCGACAGCACCAGGTCGAACTCGCTGAACACCTGGGCGGCGCGGCGGCGCATCTCGAAGGTCTGGTTGAAGCCCTGCACCGCCTCGACCCCGGACAGCTCGGCGCCCGGCGCCGCCCAGTCGCGGATGTACGGCAGCACCTTGGCAAACTGCTCGGCGCCCAGGGCCGAGAGTTCCGCCCATTGCCGGGCGCGCCAGAAGCGGTCCAGGCCGTCCAGTTGCGCGCGGTCCATGATCGGGGCCAGGGGGCGCACCTGGGCGCCGTGGCTTTCGAACCATTTCGCGGCGCGCTCCACCGCCTCACAGACAAAGCCTTCCGGCTGCAGCCCGGCGCCAGGCTCCAGCATCAGGCCGATCTTCAAGCCGTTGACCGACACCGGCGCATCGCTCCAGTCGCCGGTCAAGGGCGGCAGGCTGGTGGCATCCCGGGCATCGGGCTTGGCCAGGTAGCGCATCATCAGCACCGTGTCCTCGACGCTGCGGGTCATGGGCCCGGCGCAGCGCCCGGTGTAATAGGGGTCGATGGGAATCCGCCCCAGGGTCGGCTTGAACCCCACCAGCCCGCACCAGGCGGCCGGCAGGCGCACCGAGCCGCCGATGTCGGTGCCGATGTGCAGCGGCCCGTAACCGGCCGCGGCGGCCGCAGCGGCGCCGGAACTGGAGCCGCCGGTATTGCAGGCAGTGTTCCAGGGATTGCGGGTAATGCCGTGGAAGCTCGACAGTCCCGAGGACAACATGCCGAAATCCGGCACCGTGGTCTTGGCCAGGAGGATCGCCCCAGCCTCACGCATCCGCGCGGCGGGCGGTGCATCCTGCAACGCCGGCTTCAAGGTGGTGGCCGCACTGCCCAGCGGAATCGGCGTGCCCTGGGTGGCGATCAGCTCCTTGATCGTCACCGGCACCCCGTCCAGCGGGCCGTTGGGGGTGCCCTTGTTCCAGCGCTCGGTGGCGGCCCGGGCCTGCTGGCGCACCTGCTCCGGATCGAAGGCGTAGAGCGCACGGATATGCGGCTCCCAGCGCCCGATATGGGCCAGCAGGTGTTCGTAATAGTCCAGGGGTGAGAGCTGGCGGCTGGCGAATTGCGCCAGCAGTTGCGAGGTGAATAGATCGTGCAGATCAGTCATCGAACGCATCCTTGTGTCGGGCGTCAGTCGGGTTGCTGATGGCCCGACTGTATCGCTTCCACCCTAGCCCAACCATCACAAAGCACGCAGCCTGGTGTTGCGTTTTTGTGAGCACTGGGGCGGCGTGTCCCTCGGCCTGTTTGAATGCGCCACCACCCAATCGAGACGTTCTGTAGGAGCGGGCTTGCCCGCGAAAGCGGCCTCAGGGTTTGCCCAAGGCTCGCGGGCCTCTTCGCCGGCAAGCCGGCTCCTACGGGATTTCGCGCGATGCCGGGATCTGCTGTAGGAGCGGGCTTGCCCGCGAAGGCGGCCTCAAGGTTTACCCAAGGCTCGCGGGCCTCTTCGCCGGCAAGCCGGCTCCTACGGGATTTCGCGCGATGCCGGGATCTGCTGTAGGAGCGAGCTTGCCCGCGAAAGCGGCCTCAAGGTTTGCCCAAGGCTCGTGGCCTCTTCGCCGGCAAGCCGGCTCCTACGGGATTTCGCGCGATGTCGGGATCTGCTGTAGGAGCGGGCTTGCCCGCGAAGGCGGCCTCAGGGTTTGCACAAGGCTGTGGGCCTCTTCGCCGGCAAGCCGGCTCCTACAGGCTTAAGGGTGCTGCGCGTGCAGCTGGCGGCCCAGTACATCCAGCACGTCACAGCCATCGCGCAGCGGAATGGCGCAGATCAGCGCCAGCTCTTGCAGCACCACGGCATCGCCGGGGATGTCGGGGCGGGCGGCGAAGTTTTCCAGCAGTTGGGTGACGGCGCGGATGCGATAGGCGGCTGCTTCGTACAGCACATCGGAAGGGGCCTGGGTATCGATCAGCAGGGAGGGAATGGTGCAGTCGTGGCCGGTGATCGGCATGTATCTGTTCATAAGTAACGCCTCGGTCGGTTGAGAGCGCCACTGGATCGTCGCCAAACGAAAGGTGGCAGCTGTACGCAGGTTGGCGAACCGGGACCGAGGAGCCGGCAGACCCAAAGGTCTCCCGCGTACAGCCGCCATATAGGCAGCGTTACGGATGCGAAAAGCCCTGCAAATAAGCACAGGGCTCTCGCACACGGTCATCGGGTCGCCAAACCCGTTCGTCATCAGGACGACCCGGGACTATAGGCATGTACCCCAAAACGGAACAAGGCACTGGCAGGACAGGACTTTCTGAGTTTGCTGTAGGACTCAGGAGCGCGAGTGTGGATCAAGCGTGCCGCAGGTTCAATGGCGGGGCTCAGTCGAAGCCGACGCTTGCGCTTTGGCGGGTTTCGCGGTCGTGCAACTGGTCGATATTGGTTTCATAGGTGCACTGGCCGCTGCAACGGTGCTCGTAGCTGATGGCCGGCTTGAACTGTAACTTGAGCTTTGGCGTGTCGCTCTCTGGCGCCGGGGCCTGGGCGGTGGCCGGCAACGGCGGTTGCGGGTAGCTCAGGTCAAGGCCGGCGGCCTGGGCCGAACAGGTGGCCATCAGGAACAGGGCCGGGAAAAACGCTTTGCAACTGAACATCATCGAATTCGCATTGCCATAAAAGGGTTGCCGATTATAACGAGCCAGTGGCGGAAAATTTAGCCGTAAGGGCTCTGGCCCGGGTGTCTCGTGGTTTTTTCGCGGCCTCAGGCCTTCGCACCGTGAAACATTTGTCATGGGGCGGCGTGGCAGGTCGCTCCTACACTGCAAGTCACCTCCATGGCCAAGGACACTCCCCCATGCCGGCAAAATCCACCAGCAGCATCCTCGATACGGTTGAAGGCCGGCGCCTGCAAGGCAGCGACGCTGAGCACTGGCGCCAGTGGGGCCCGTACCTCAGCGAGCGGCAGTGGGGCACAGTGCGCGAGGACTACAGCGCCGATGGCGACGCCTGGAGCTACTTCCCCCACGAACATGCCCGCAGCCGTGCCTACCGCTGGGGCGAGGACGGGCTGGCGGGGTTTTCCGACAAGGCCCAGCACTGGTGCCTGGGGCTGGCGCTGTGGAATGAACACGACAGCATTCTCAAGGAGCGTCTGTTCGGCCTGAACAACGCCGAGGGCAACCACGGTGAGGACGTCAAGGAGCTGTACTTCTACCTCGACGGCGTGCCCAGCCATGCCTACATGCGCATGCTCTACAAGTACCCCCAGGCGGCTTTCCCCTATGCCGACCTGGTGGCGGAAAACGCCCGTCGCGGCCTGAACGACACCGAGTACGAGATCCTCGATACCGGGGTCTTCGAGGACAACCGCTACTTCGACGTGACGGTGGAATATGCCAAGCACACGGCCGATGACATTTTCATGCACATCACCGTGCACAACCGTTTTCACCAGCCGGCCCGCTTGCGGGTGCTGCCCCAGGTCTGGGCGCGCAACACCTGGAGTTGGGGCGGCGACGCGCCGCGGCCGAGCCTGCGTCTGGAGGGCGACAAGGTGCTGGCGCGGCATGGGCAACTGCCCGACCGGCAGATCACCGCCTGGGGGGCCGAGCCCTGCCAGTGGCTGTTCTGCAACAACGACAGCAATTTCCCCAAGCTGGACGGGCTGGCGTCACCCGGGCCGTTCAAGGATGGTTTCAACGACTACCTGGTGGATGGCCAGGCCAGTGCGGTGAGCTTCGATGGCGGCACCCGGGTGGCGGCGCACTTCGTCCTTGAGCTGGCGGGCGGCGAGAGCAAGCGCCTGTTCCTGCGCTTTGCCCCGGCCGGTAGCGAGCCGGTCAGCGCCCGCAGCCTGTTCGAGCAGCGCCGGCGCGAGGCCGATGAGTTCTACGGGGCGTTGCAGCAGAACATCGCCAGCGACGACGCGCGCAATGTCCAGCGCCAGGCCCTGGCGGGGCTGCTGTGGTCCAAGCAGCTGTACTACTTCGATGTCAACCAGTGGCTTGATGGTGATCCCGGGCAGCCGGCGCCGCCGAGCGCGCGCGAGCACCTGCGCAACACCCATTGGCGGCACCTGTCCAACTGCGACATCGTTTCCATGCCCGATACCTGGGAATACCCCTGGTACGCCTCCTGGGACCTGGGCTTCCAGGCGGTGGCCTTCGCCTTGATCGACCCTGGCTTTGCCAAGCAGCAACTGTTGCTGCTGGTCAAGGATAGGTTCATGCACCCCAACGGCCAGCTGCCGGCCTACGAGTGGCGCTTCGATGATGCCAACCCGCCGGTGCACGCCTGGGCCTGCTGGCGGGTCTACCAGCAGGAAAAGTCCCTGACCGGCGTGGGCGACCTGGACTTTCTCGAACGCATCTTCCACAAGCTGCTGCTGAATTTTTCCTGGTGGGTCAACCGCAAGGATGCCGAGGGCCGCAACCTGTTCCAGGGCGGTTTTCTCGGCCTGGACAATATCGCCCTGTTCGATCGTTCCGCGCCGTTGCCTGATGGTTTCGCCCTGGATCAGGCCGATGGCACCGCCTGGGTCGCGGCCTATGCCCTGGACCTGATGCGCATCGCCCTGGAGCTGGCCAAGCGCAATGGGGTGTACGTGGACATTGCGGTGAAGTTCTTCGAGCACTTCCTGTATATCGCCGGGGCCATCAACCGCGTGGATGAAAGCGCCGAGGGGCTGTGGGACGAACAGGACCAGTTTTTCTACGATGTGCTGCACCGCCCCGACGGGCAGAACGAGCCGCTGCGCCTGCGCTCCATCGTCGGGCTGATGCCGCTGTTCGCGGTGCAGGTGCTGGAGCAGCACGAGCACGAAAACCTGCCGGGGCTGGCCCAGCGCCTGCTGGGCTTCTTGCATCACCGGCCGGACCTGGCGAGCCTGGTGTCGCGCTGGTACGAGCCGGGTAAGGGCAACCGCATGCTCCTGGCGCTGTTGCGCGGCGAGCGTACCAAGGACCTGCTCAAGCGCATGCTCGATGACAGCGAGTTCCTCTCGGACTTCGGTATCCGCTCCCTGTCCAAGGCCTTCGAGCAGCCGTTCGCCATGCAGGTGGACGGCAAGCAGTTGTGCGCCCGCTATGTGCCGGCGGAGTCCGATTCACGGCTGTATGGCGGCAACTCCAACTGGCGCGGGCCGCTGTGGATGCCGATCAACTACATGCTGATCGAATCGCTGCGCGAGTTTCACCGCTACTACGACGTCAACTTCTCGGTGGAGTACCCGCGGGGCTCCGGGTATCTGGCGTCCCTGGAGGAGGTGGCTGACGGCTTGAGCCAGCGGCTGAGCCGACTGTTCTTGCTGGACGAAGAAGGGCGCAGGCCGTCCATGAGCGGCTACCCGCAGTTGCAGGTGGCGGCCGAGGACCGCGAGCTGGTGCTGTTCCATGAATACTTCCATGGCGAAACCGGGCGCGGCCTGGGGGCTAGCCACCAGACCGGCTGGACGGCGTTGGTGGCCTTGCTGTTGCAGTCGGGAAAATGAAACCGCCCGGTGCTTAGCCGGGCGGTGACGGGGCGTGCATCGATCGTGGATCAACCCACCAAGGCGATGTCCTGGGGCTTGGCCCAGGCTTCGATCAGTCGCTCCGGGGTGCAGCAGGTCTTGCGCTTGTAGACGAAGTTGCTGCACTTCTCGGCGAAGCCCTTGCGGTTTTGCACCATGTCCATGTGCATCTCTTCCAGCTCGGCGTTGCGGCAGTGCTGCATCAGTTGCGGGTCGGCGTCCAGCTTGCGCTGGCGCAGGTGCTGGTAGCGCGGGTCGGTGAGGACGCCGTTGGCCCGTTGCAGCAGCCACAGGCCGAATTCGTCCGGGCAGCGTGGGCCGATCTCCTGGACCATGCCCATCTGCAGGGCCTGGAGGGCGCTGATGGGCAGGCAGGCTTCGGTCAGTTGCTTGGCCATGGCCTGGCCGACGGCGCGGGGCAGGCTGTAGGTCCAGTATTCGGAGCCGTACAGGCCCATGCTCTTGTAGTGCGGGTTGTACACGGTGTCGGCGCGGGCCAGGACCACGTCCGCGGCCAGGGCCAGCATCAGGCCGCCAGCGCCGGCATTGCCGGTCAGGCCACTGACCACCAGTTGGCGAGCGCTGAGCAGTTCCAGGCAGACGTCGTCGATGGCCTGGATATTGGCCCAGGCTTCCAGGCCCGGCACTTCGGCGGCCTGGATCACGTTCAAGTGCACGCCGTTGCTGAAGGCGCCGCGGCCGCCGCGTACCAGCAGCACCTGGGTGTCCCGGGCCTTGGCCCAGCGCAGGGCGCTGACCAGGCGCTGGCACTGTTCGGTGCTCATGGCGCCGTTGTAGAACTCGAAGGTCAGCTCACCGACTCGGCCGGACTCGCGGTAGCGGATCGGCTGGTAGGCTTCGGTGCTGAATGGGCTGCTGGATACCGACCAGTCCAGCACCGGGACATCGGCCAGGCGCTCGCCGAGCACGTGGCGGGCCGGGCGCTTGAAGGTTTCCTCGCCGGGTTGGGGCTTGAGGCGCAGGGAGCCGATCCACAGGCTGTGATCGCCGCAGGCCACCAGCACGGCATCGTCGTGCACCGCCAGCAGTTGCCCGGGCATGCCGGTGCGTGAGTCCAGGTGGGCGTCGTACACGTAGTACTGACCGCCGGCGAGGCTGGCCAGGACACCGGGCTGGCCGTCGGCGGCGTCGATGCTGCGCTTGATGAACTGGGCGCTGTCATGCCAGCTGAAAGTGCGGTCGCATTGCTTCATGTTCGGCTGCAGGCGGCCAAGCACCGCGGGGTTGTCGTAGTCCAGGGGCACGGGGCGGAAGCCGTTGCGGAATTTTTCCACCACGTCGCGGATGCAGTGAATCGCCGCGTCGCTCACCAGGCCGTTGTACAGCTCGGACTTGCGCAGCCCGGCGGGCAGGTTGAATTCATGGGTCGACCAGATTGGCCCGGCGTCCATTTCTTCCACCGCCTGCAATGCGGTGACGCCCCAGCGCTTGAGTTCCTTGCTGATGGCCCAGTCCAGGGCGCTGGCGCCACGGTCGCCGACGATGCCTGGGTGGATGATCACCACCGGCCGCTTGGTGTTGCTCCACAGCTGTTGCGGCACCCGGTCCTTGAGGAACGGGCAGATCACCAGGTCGGCCTTGGCCTCTTCGATCTGCCGGCAGACTTCTTCTTCGCGGGTGAACAGCACCACGCTGGGGCGGTGGCCGGCCTGGCGCAGGTCGAGCCAGGCACGTTGGGTCAGGCCGTTGAAGGCGGTGGACAGCAGGATGATCTTCAGTGATCGCATAATGCAGACTCTTCCGTGAGTGATGGCGGTATGGCAGGTGGCTCCGGCTGAGCCGTCCCTGGCCGCGATGGAAGGCGCAAGAGTAGAGGGGCGTTGCGGGGTGGGGACTGACCGAGATCAATCAAGCGTCTCGCCTGAAATGCCAGCCGCCCAGCGGTATTGATTCAGGGCAAAGGCGTGGGCCAGAGCGGTTGCGGCGGCCAGAAACGACGAATCCCGCCACAGGGGCGGGATTCGGGTACAGCCGGACCTTGCGCGGTCTTAGGCTGGGAACAGCTCGCTCAGTTTCATGGCCAGCATCATGTCGCCTTCGGCGCGCAGCTTGCCGCCCATGAAGGCTTGCATGCCGTCGGTTTCGCCGGTGACGATGCCGTTCAGGGTTTCACCGTCCATGACCAGGGTGACCTGGGCGTCCGGGTTCTCGCCTTCCTTGAGTTCGCAGGTGCTGTCCTTGACCACCAGCGAGAAGTGCTTGGAGTCATCGATGCGGAAACCGAAAACCAGGTCCAGGCCGGCAGCGGCAGCTGGGTTGAACTTGGCTTTCATGGCTTGTACGGCGTCAGCTACGGTGGTCATGGTTCGATCCTTTTATGGGGTGGTTACAGCAAGGGTCACAGTAAGCCGGGCTCAACGGAAGGTGATGAGCTCCGGGGCCTTCAACAGTTGCAGATGGGCATGACCGTTGAAGGAAGCCAGGGACACCTCGCGACCGCGGAACTTCAGCTGGTTGAGCGAGGTGTTGACGATTTGCCAATTCAGTTCGAAAGCCTGCTGGGCGGGCATCCGGGTAATCAGGTGGAGCAGGGCGGTGATGGTGCCGCCGGAGGTGAACACGGCGATCTTCTGCTGGTTGTTGGCTGCTTCGAGAATCCGTTGCAGGCCGCCCTGGACCCGCTCGACGAAACCCAGCCAGCTTTCCAGGCCCGGCGGGTCGTAGGTGCCGGCCAGCCAGCGCTGGATGATCAGGGCGAAGATGCGCTGGAACTCACCGCGGTTTTGCGCGGCGTTACGCAGGATGTTCAGGGCTTCAGGTTCCTGGGGCAGCAGGTCGGGCAGCAGGGCTCGAATGATGGCGTCGGCATCGAATTCGTTGAAGGCGGAGTCAATTTCCAGGGCCGGGCTGTCAAAGCCTGCGGCGCTCATCTGTTCCAGAGCGGCCTGGGCGGTGTGCTGCTGGCGCTGCAGGTCGCCGGACAGGCAGCGATCGAAGCTGATGCCCAGCGCTGCCAGATGCTCGCCGAGCACTGCAGCCTGGCGCACGCCGGTGGCGGACAACACGTCGTAGTCGTCTGCACCGAAAGAGGCCTGGCCATGTCGAATCAAGTAGATGCTGCCCACGTCCGCGTCATCCCGGTACGTTGAAAGTTTTGCGAGGTTATGAGGATGCCGATGAGCTGTCAATGAAAAAACATACGCTTGTTTGAAATGATTGTTGGAGCCTCGTAACACGAGGTTTCCCGACTGGTGGCCGACCGGTCGCGCCGGTATGCTTTAGCCCATTGCGCTGCCGGTTGGCAGCGGTTCATGTTTGAGGAGTCCCTGTGGAGTTTTTCGCCGAATACGCCAGTTTCCTGGCCAAGACCGTGACCTTGGTGGTTGCCATCCTGGTGGTGCTGATCACCGCCGCTGCGCTGCGCAGCAAGGGGCGGCGCAAGGGTGTGGGGCAGTTGCAGGTCAGCAAGCTCAATGATTTCTACAAGGAGCTGCGCGAGCGCCTGGAGCAGAGCCTGCTGGACAAGGATCAGCTCAAGGCCCTGCGCAAGGCCAAGAGCAAGGCCGAAAAGAGCCAGAAGAAGCACAAGAAACAGCCGGCCGAGGCCAAGCCCCGGGTGTTCGTGCTGGACTTCAATGGCGATATCAAGGCCTCTGCCACTGAAGGCCTGCGCCACGAGATCACCGCCTTGCTGAGCCTGGCCACGCCCAAGGATGAAGTGGTGCTGCGCCTGGAGAGCGGTGGCGGCATGGTGCACAGCTATGGCCTGGCTTCGTCGCAGCTGGCGCGTATCCGCCAGGCTGGCGTGCCGCTGACGGTGTGCATCGACAAGGTGGCGGCCAGTGGCGGCTACATGATGGCCTGCATCGGCGAGAAGATTATCAGCGCGCCGTTTGCCATCCTCGGTTCCATTGGCGTGGTGGCCCAGTTGCCCAACGTCAACCGCCTGCTGAAAAAGCACGACATCGATTTTGAAGTGCTCACCGCCGGCGAGTACAAGCGCACCCTGACGGTGTTCGGCGAGAACACCGAGAAGGGCCGGGAGAAGTTCCAGGAAGACCTGGACGTGACCCATCAACTGTTCAAGAACTTCGTCTCCCGTTATCGCCCGCAACTGGCCATTGATGAAGTGGCCACCGGTGAAGTCTGGCTGGGCGTGGCGGCGCAGGAAAAGCTGCTGGTGGACGAGTTGCAGACCAGTGACGAATACCTGGCGGACAAGGCCAAGAATGCCGAGGTGTTCCACCTGCACTATGCCGAGCGCAAGAGCCTGCAGGAGCGCGTAGGCCTGGCCGCCAGCGGTTCCATCGACCGCGTGCTGCTGACCTGGTGGAGCCGCCTGACCCAACAGCGCTTCTGGTAACCCCACCGGCCTTGTTGAAGCGGGCCTTGTTGAAGCTGGCTTTGTAGGCGCTGGCTTGCCAGCGAAGGCGGTCGCAAGTTTTGCACAAGGCCTGAGGGCCTCTTCGCCGGCAAGCCGGCTCCTACAGGGCGTGTGTCGTTTGCGGGCATCTGTTGTAGGAGCTGGCTTGCCAGCGAAGGCGATCATAAGTTTTGCACAAGGCCTGAGGGCCTCTTCAACAAAAAAGCCCTGAAGCGGGAAACCGCTTCAGGGCTTTTTGTTGGCGCCAGGGCTTAGCGGCGACGGAACAGCGGCAGCGGTTCGTCTGTGGCGGCCTGGTAGGTCACCGAGAAGTCCTTGAGGCTTTCCAGGGCTTCGTAGGGGTCCTTGTCGGCCCGCAATGCATAGGCATCGAAGCCGCAGCGGTGCAGGTAGAACAGTTGGTCGCGCAACACGTCGCCAATAGCTCGCAACTCGCCCTTGTAGCCGTAGCGGTCACGCAGCAGGCGGGCGTTGGAGTAGTTGCGGCCATCGGTGAAGGCCGGGAAGTTCAGGGCAATGACCTGGAACTGCTCGACGTCGTCACCGATTTCCTCGGCTTCTTCGTCCGCATCCAGCCATACGCCCAGGCCGCCATCGCGGGCCTTGAGGGCGTGAGCATGCTCGCGCCACAGGGCCAGTGGCACGATCAGGTCGTCGCAGTTGGAAATGCCGTCGAGGGTCGCGTCCTTGGGCAGCAGGTGCCAGGTTTCGTCGATGACCTCGTTGTTCTTAATGATTCGCTGCATAGACGCGCTCCTTGAAGAGGTCGATGCCAATACGTTGATAGGTGTCGATGAAGCGTTCGTCTTCGGTACGTTGTTCCACGTACACGTCGATCAGCTTCGAGATCACGTCGGGCATGTCGTCCTGGGCGAAGGACGGGCCGAGGATCTTGCCCAGGCTGGCGTCGCGGCTGGCGCTGCCTCCCAGGGACACCTGGTAGAACTCCTCGCCTTTCTTGTCCACCCCGAGGATGCCGATGTGGCCCACGTGGTGGTGACCGCAGGCGTTCATGCAGCCGGAGATGTTCAGGTCCAGTTCGCCGATGTCGAACAGGTAGTCCAGGTCGTCGAAACGGCGCTGGATGGATTCGGCGATCGGGATCGACTTGGCGTTGGCCAGGGAGCAGAAGTCGCCGCCCGGGCAGCAGATGATGTCGGTCAAAAGGCCGATGTTCGGTGTGGCGAAGCCGTTCTCCCGCAACTCGCCCCACAGCGTGAACAGTTGGCTCTGCTCGACGTCGGCGAGGATGATGTTCTGCTCGTGGGAGGTGCGCAGCTGGCCGAAACTGTAACGGTCGGCCAGGTCGGCGATGGCGTCGAACTGCTTGTCGGTGACATCCCCCGGCGCTACGCCGGTGGGCTTGAGCGACAGGGTCACGGCCACGTAGCCCGGCTTCTTGTGGGCCAGGGTGTTGCGCGCGCGCCAGCGGGCAAAGCCCGGGTGCTGCTGGTCCAGGGCGGCCAGTTCGGCGTCCTGGTTGCTCAGGGTCTTGTAGTCCGGGTCGACGAAGTGCTTGGCCACGCGATGCACTTCGGCATCGGTCAGGGTGGTCTGGCCGCCGCGCAGGTGGGCCATCTCGGCTTCGACTTTCTCGGCGAACACTTCAGGGGTCAGGGCCTTGACCAGGATCTTGATCCGCGCCTTGTACTTGTTGTCGCGCCGGCCATAGCGGTTGTAGACCCGCAGGATGGCGTCGAGGTAGCTCAACAGGTCCTGCCAGGGCAGGAACTCGTTGATGAAGGCACCGACCACCGGAGTGCGGCCCAGGCCGCCACCCACCAGCACGCGGAAACCCAGCTCGCCGGCGGCGTTGTACACCGGCTCCAGGCCGATGTCATGGACTTCGATGGCCGCGCGGTCAGAGGTCGAGCCGTTGATGGCGATCTTGAACTTGCGCGGCAGGTAGGCAAATTCCGGGTGGAAAGTGGTCCACTGGCGGACGATCTCGCACCAGGGGCGCGGGTCGATCAGCTCGTCGGCGGCGACACCGGCGAACTGGTCGGTGGTGACGTTGCGCAGGCAGTTGCCGCTGGTCTGGATCGCGTGCATCTGCACGGTGGCCAGCTCGGCGAGGATGTCAGGGATGTCTTCCAGGGCCGGCCAGTTGAACTGCACGTTCTGCCGGGTACTGATGTGCGCGTAGCCCTTGTCGTAGTCGCGGGCGATCTTGGCCATCATCCGCGCTTGGCGCGAGGTCAGTTGGCCGTAGGGCACGGCGACCCGCAGCATCGGGGCAAAACGTTGGATATAAAGGCCATTCTGCAGGCGCAGGGGGCGGAATTCTTCTTCGCTCAGCTCGCCTGCCAGATAGCGTCGGGTCTGATCACGGAACTGCTTGACGCGGTCCTCGATGATCCGCTGATCGTACTCGTCGTATACGTACATATAGGTCCAGTTCTCAGGCTACAGGCGGCGCTCAAGCGCACTTGGCAAATACTGCGGTGAACGGCTTCGGTACGCTGCTCGGACTGGCGTCCAGCGCGGTTTTCGCCGGCCTCACCTCGTCTTGCCTTCGTTCACGCTTCACGCCACCCATGTAAGCAAATCTGCGCGCACGGCCGCGCACTCCCAACGGAGCCGCCGAACGATACCAGTTTGCGGTTATGCGCAAAAGTGATGTTTGAGTATATGCACAGAACCAAAACGACTAACGGTAGGGGCGTGAGAGTAACCTCATTTGTGGTAGGGGCAATCCTGGTCTTAACTGTGGACGTGTCTTTGAGCAGTCACCGACAAAATCTACTAGAGGCGATGCTATGAGCCATCCAACCAAAGTAAGGAAAAGTGACAGTAGTGTTGATGCTTGGGCCATTCTCTTCCTGATCATACTGGTCGTGGGTACGGCCGTGTTCTGGGTCAGTCACCAGTAGTCGAACGATAAAAAAGAGCCTGAATTGTCGGACAATCAAGACAATTTGCCGCCGTTGGCCAGCACTTTGCCAGTTATACTGCCTGGGCGAAATTCTGGGGCTCTTCTCGTAATGTTCAAGCGTCTGTGCAAGTGGCTGTTGTGCCTGAGTCTGCCTTTCTGGGCGGTCGCTCACGCCACATCGGTGGTGTTTCTCAATCCCGGCAAATCCACGGAGACCTTCTGGGTCAGTTATTCGCAGTTCATGCAGGCCGCCGCCCGGGATCTGGGGCTCGACCTGCGCATCCTCTATGCCGAGCGCAATCCGCAGAACACGCTGCAGCAGGCCCGGGAGCTGTTCCAGGGCCGCGACAAACCCGATTACCTGATGCTGGTGAACGAACAGTACGTGGCGCCGCAGATCCTGCGTCTGTCCCAGGGCTCCGGGACCAAGCTGTTTATCGTCAACAGCCCTTTGACCCTGGACCAGCGGGAACTGATCGGGCAGAGCCGGCAGAACTATGCGGACTGGATCGGCAGCATGGTGGGCGACGATGAGGCAGCCGGCTATCGCATGCTCAAGGAGCTGCTGCACAAGCTTGGGCCCGTCCCGGCAGGGCACAGCATCGATCTCCTGGCATTTTCCGGGCTCAAGGTCACACCTGCGGCGCAGTTGCGCGAGCGCGGCTTGCGCCGGGCCCTGGCCGAACATCCGCAGGTGCATTTGCGTCAGCTGGTCTATGGCGAATGGAGTCGGGAGCGCGCCTATCGCCAGGCGCAACAGTTGCTCAAGCGCTACCCGAAAACCCAACTGATCTGGTCGGCCAATGACGAAATGGCCCTGGGGGCCATGCAAGCGGCCCGGGAACTGGGCCGCAAGCCAGGAGCGGATCTGCTGTTCAGTGGAGTCAACAGTTCGCCCGAGGCCTTGCAGGCCCTGATCGACGGCAAGTTGTCGGTGCTGGAGGCAGGGCACTTCACCCTGGGGGGCTGGGCCCTGGTGGTGTTGCACGATGATGCCCTGGGGCTGGACGCCCGGCGCCTGGGCGGGCCGGATTGGCAACTGTCGCTGTTCCAGGCATTGACCCCGGTCCAGGCCCGGCAGTTACTGCGCCTGGGGGATCAGGTGGGGGCCCGGGTCGATTTTCGCGGGCTGTCCGCCCAAGGCAAACCGGACAGCTACCGCTATCCCTTCGGGTTGCAGCTGTTGCTGCGCTGACGCCGCTTCAGACCCCCGCCAGGTGCATCGCCAGGTTGGCGATGCCCAGCAGCACCAGAACAAACAGGGTGGTGAACAGAATGCCCAGCACGATGAAGTGGCTGGGCTTGCCGTGGCTGAAGTCGCGGGCGCGGTTCTTCCCGCTCTGTACGCCGAAGGCGGCGGCCAGCACGCTTTGCAGCATCTGCAGGAAGGTCGGAGGCTGATTGTCCTTGCTTGGATCGTCCATAAATCCCTCGACACGGTTGGGTGTCAACAGAGCATAGACAATGCTGCCCGGGGTGGCGGGCGGCCGTTGGAGCGAGCTTGCCAGCGAAAACGCCCCGGGGGCCGCCTTCGCCGGCAAGCCGGCTCCTGCACAACCTGGGTCAGTTGTCGTAGCCCAGGTTGGGTGCCAGCCAGCGTTCGCTCACGGCCAGGTCCTGGCCCTTGCGTTCGGTGTAGCTCTGCACCTGGTCCTTGTCGACCTTGCCCACGGCGAAGTACTGCGCCTGGGGGTGGGCGAAGTACCAGCCGCTGACCGCCGCCGCCGGGAACATGGCGAAGTGCTCGGTAAGGAACACGCCGCTGCGGCCGGCATGGCCTTCGCTGGCCTCGGGGTCGAGCAGGGCGAACAGGGTGCTCTTCTCGGTGTGATCCGGGCAGGCCGGATAACCCGGGGCAGGGCGGATGCCGCTGTACTGCTCCTTGATCAGCGCCTCGTTGTCCAGTTGCTCGTCCTTGGCATAACCCCAGTACTCCTTGCGCACCTGCTGGTGCAGCCATTCGGCGCAGGCTTCGGCCAGGCGGTCGGCCAGGGCCTTGACCATGATCGAGTTGTAGTCGTCGCCGGCGTCCTGGTAGGCCTTGGCCACTTCTTCGGCGCCGATTCCGGCGGTGGTGATGAAACCGCCCACGTAGTCGGTGACGCCGCTGTCCTTGGGCGCAACGAAGTCGGCCAGGGAAAAGTTCGGTTTGCCATCGGTCTTGATGATCTGCTGGCGCAGGTGGTGCAGGCGCGCCAGGGGCTGGCCGTCGTCGCCGTAGACTTCCAGGTCGTCGTCCTGCACCTGGTTGGCCGGCCAGAAGCCGAACACGGCGCGGGCGCTGATCAGCTTTTCGTTGATCAGCTTGTCGAGCATTTCCCGGGCGTCCTTGTACAGCGCGGTAGCGGCTTCACCCACCACTTCGTCTTCGAGGATGCGCGGGAACTTGCCGGCCAGGTCCCAGGAGATGAAGAACGGCGTCCAGTCGATGTATTCGGCCAGCACCTTGAGGTCGATGTTGTCCAGCACCCGGGCCCCGGTGAAGGTCGGCTTGACCGGCTGGTAGCTGCTCCAGTCGAACTGCGGCTTCTTGGCGATGGCCGCGGCGTAGCTCAGGCGCTCGGTGCGGGCGCTGCGGTTGGCGGTGCGCTCGCGCACCTCGACGTATTCCTCGCGGGTCTTCTGCACGAAGCCGGCCTTGAGTTCCTTGGACAGCAACTGGGTGGCCACGCCCACGGCGCGGGAGGCGTCGGTGACGTAGACCACTGCGTCATTGCTGTACTTGGGCTCGATCTTCACCGCGGTGTGGGCCTTGGAGGTGGTGGCGCCACCGATCATCAGCGGCAGGTGGAAATCCTGGCGCTGCATCTCGCGGGCGACGTGGACCATCTCGTCCAGGGACGGGGTGATCAGCCCGGACAGGCCGATGATGTCGCACTGCTGTTCCTTGGCCACCTGGAGGATCTTCTCCGCCGGCACCATCACCCCGAGGTCGACGATGTCGTAGCCGTTGCAGCCCAGGACCACGCCGACGATGTTCTTGCCGATGTCGTGCACGTCGCCCTTGACCGTGGCCATGAGAATCTTGCCCTTGGCTTCCGGCTTGTCGCCTTTTTCCAGCTCGATGAAGGGAATCAAGTGGGCCACCGCCTGTTTCATGACCCGGGCGGATTTAACCACCTGGGGCAGGAACATCTTGCCGGCGCCGAACAGGTCGCCGACCACGTTCATGCCGGACATCAGCGGGCCTTCGATCACCTCGATCGGGCGGCTGAAGCTTTGGCGCGACTCTTCGGTGTCTTCGACGATATGGGTGGTGATGCCTTTTACCAGCGCGTGTTCCAGGCGCTTGTTGACGTCCCAGCCGCGCCATTCCTCGGTTTCCGCTTCCTTGACGCTACCGTCGCCCTTGAACTGGTCGGCGATGGCCAGCAGCGCGTCGGTGCCGTTGGGCGTGCGGTTGAGTACCACGTCTTCCACGGCGTCGCGCAGCTGTTGCGGGATCTGGTCGTAGATCTCCAGCTGGCCGGCGTTGACGATGCCCATGGTCAGGCCATTGCGGATCGCATACAGCAGGAACACCGAGTGGATCGCCTCGCGCACCGGGTTGTTGCCGCGGAACGAGAACGACACGTTGGACACACCGCCGGAGCTCAGGGCATAGGGCAGCTCGTCGCGGATGTAGGCGCAGGCGTTGATGAAATCAACGGCGTAGTTGTTGTGTTCCTCGATACCGGTGGCCACGGCGAAGATGTTCGGGTCGAAGATGATGTCTTCCGGCGGGAAGCCCACTTCATTGACCAGGATGTCGTAGGAGCGCTTGCAGATTTCCTTCTTGCGCGCCTCGGTGTCGGCCTGGCCGATCTCGTCGAAGGCCATCACCACCACGGCGGCGCCGTAGCGCTTGCACAGCCTGGCGTGGTGAATGAACTGCTCGACGCCTTCCTTCATGCTGATGGAGTTGACGATGCCCTTGCCCTGGATGCACTTGAGGCCGGCCTCGATCACTTCCCACTTGGAGGAGTCGATCATGATCGGCACGCGGGAAATGTCCGGCTCGCCGGCGATCAGATTGAGGAAGGTCACCATGGCCTTCTTCGAATCCAGCATCCCCTCGTCCATGTTGATGTCGATCACCTGGGCGCCGGCTTCCACCTGCTGCAGGGCGACTTCCAGGGCCTCGGTGTAGTTGTCTTCGCGGATCAGCCGGGCGAACTTGGCCGAACCGGTGATGTTGGTGCGCTCGCCGACGTTCACGAACAGCGAGTTGCGATCGATGGTGAAGGGTTCCAGGCCCGACAGGCGGCAGGCCTTGGGGATGTCCGGGATCTGTCGCGGGGCATAACCGGCCACGGCCTTGGCGATGGCGCCGATGTGCCCTGGGGTGGTGCCGCAGCAGCCGCCGACGATGTTGAGGAAGCCGCTCTGGGCGAACTCTTCGATGACCTTGGCGGTTTGTTCCGGCAGTTCGTCGTACTCGCCGAATTCGTTGGGCAGGCCGGCGTTGGGGTGCGCCGAGACGTGGGTGCTGGCCTTGTTCGACAGCTCTTCCAGATAGGGGCGCAGCTCGCGGGCGCCCAGGGCGCAGTTCAGGCCCACCGAGATCGGCTTGGCGTGGGCCACGGAGTTCCAGAAGGCTTCGGTGGTCTGGCCGGAGAGGGTGCGCCCGGAAGCATCGGTGATGGTTCCGGAAATCATGATCGGCAGTTCGAAGCCCAATTCCTCGAACACGCCCTGCACGGCGAAGATCGCGGCCTTGGCGTTCAAGGTGTCGAAGATGGTCTCGATCAGGATCAGGTCGGCACCGCCTTCGATCAGGCCTTTGGTGGCCTCGGTGTAGTTTTCCACCAGTTCATCGAAGGTGACGTTGCGGTAGCCGGGGTTGTTGACGTCCGGCGACAGCGAACAGGTGCGGCTGGTCGGGCCCAGGACTCCGGCGACGAAACGGGGCTTGTCCGGGGTCTCGAGGGTTTTTGCGTCCGCCACCTTGCGCGCCAGGCGGGCGCCTTCTACGTTCAATTCGTAGACCAGTTCTTCCATGCCGTAGTCGGCCTGGGACACTTGGGTGGCGTTGAAGGTGTTGGTCTCGAGGATGTCGGCACCGGCATCCAGGTAGGCTTTTTCAATGGCGCCGATCACGTCCGGGCGGGTCAGCACCAACAGGTCGTTGTTGCCCTTGACGTCGCTGGGCCAATCGGCAAAACGCTTGCCACGGTAGTCATGCTCTTCGAGCTTGTAGCTCTGGATCATGGTGCCCATGCCGCCATCGAGAATCAGAATGCGCTCTTTGAGGGCTTGCTGGAGGGCGTGGAGGCGAGCACTGCGATCAGACATGAGAACTACCTGGTAAGGCCATTACGAAGGGCGGCGATCATAACAAACCTGCATGGTTTTGCGGCATGCGTGGCTTTTGCATGAATATCGCTCATGTTGGTCGGTGGGTGAGACCGGTAGAATCGCGGCGTTTTTTTTCTTTCGGGACCAGGGACATGCCGTTTCGTTTTATCGTCAGCAGCGCGCTGCTGCTTCTGAGTTCAGTGTGCATGGCACAAGGTCCGGCGCCGGCGATTTCCTATACCCGCGACATCCAGCCGATCTTTACCGAGAAGTGCGTGGCCTGTCATGCCTGCTACGACTCCGCTTGTCAGCTCAACCTGGGCAGTGGTGAAGGGGCCAGCCGCGGTGCTTCGAAGATTCCCGTGTACGACGGCGAGCGTAGCAAGGCCCAAGCGCCTACGCGGCTGTTCTATGACGCCACTGGCCAGCGTGCCTGGCAGCAGAAGGGTTTCTATTCGGTGCTTGACGCCCAGGGCAGCCAGGCGGCGCTGATGGCGCGCATGCTGGAATTGGGCCATCGCACCCCGCTGCAACCCAACGCCAAGCTGCCCAGCGAGATTGCCCTGGGCCTGAGCCGCGAGAACATGTGCCCGCAGCCAGCGGAGTTCGACGCCTATGCCGGGGCTCACCCCAAGGAAGGCATGCCCCTGGCGGTCACCGGCCTGACCGATCAGCAATACCTGACCCTGCAACGCTGGCTGGCCTCAGGCGCGCCCATCGACGAGCAAGGCCTGGCCCCCAGTGCCCGGGAAAGCCTGCAAGTGGCGCAGTGGGAAAACCTGCTCAACGCCCCTGGCGCCCGGGAGAGCCTAGTGGCGCGCTGGCTCTACGAGCACTGGTTCCTCGCCCATCTCTATTTTGAAGGCGGCGAGCCGGGGCACTTCTTCCAGTGGGTGCGTTCCCGTACCCCCAGTGGCCAGCCCATCGACCTGATCAACACCCGTCGCCCCAACGACGACCCGGGCACCCAGGTGTATTACCGCCTGTGGCCGGTGCAAGGGGTGATCGTACACAAGACCCATATCACCTACCCGCTGAGCGCGGCGAAGATGGCCCGGGTCAAGACCCTGTTCTACAGCGGCGACTGGCAGGTCACGGCCTTGCCGGGCTACGGACCGGCGCGCCGGGCCAACCCGTTCGAAACCTTCGAAGCGATTCCGGCCAAGGCACGCTACCAGTTCATGCTGGATAACGCCGAGTACTTCGTGCGCACCTTTATCCGTGGCCCGGTGTGCCGCGGGCAGATCGCCACCGATGTGATTCGCGATAACTTCTGGGCGCTGTTCCAGGCCCCCGAACATGACCTGTACATCACCGACCCGGCCTATCGCGGCCAGGCCACGCCGCTGTTGGCCATGCCCGGGCAGAACGATGACGTGGGCAGCGTGCTCAGCCTGTGGCTGGCCTATCGCGACAAGCGCAACGAATATGAAGCCCTGCGCCGCGATTTTTATGCCCATGCCCCGGCCCCGAGCTGGTCGACCCTGTGGGCCGGCAACGACAACGCGCTGCTGAGCATCTTCCGCCACTTCGACAGTGCCTCGGTGACCAAGGGCCTGATCGGCGAAGTGCCACAGACGATGTGGCTGTTCGACTACCCGCTGCTGGAGCGCACCTACTATCAATTGGCGGTGAACTTCGACGTGTTCGGCAACGTCTCCCACCAGGCCCAGACCCGGTTGTACTTCGACCTGATCCGCAACGGCGCCGAGCAGAACTTCCTGCGCCTGATGCCCGCCGGCACCCGTGAGGATTTCCTCGACGATTGGTACCAGAACAGCGGCAAGTTCAAGATGTGGCTGGACTACGAGTCCATCGACGACGACAAGCGCAGCGCGCTGAAGCTCGACCTCAAGGACCCGAAAAAGGATTTCGCCAACCAGTTGCTGGCCCGCTATGGCGACCTCAACGCCAAGCCGGATCCGATCAACCGCTGTGACAGTGCCTACTGTTCACGCCCGAACATCGAGCCGGCGCTGCAGGATGCCGAGCAGGCCCTGAGCCGCCTGGCGTCGCGCCCGGCGGCGGGCCTCAAGGTCATCGAACAGTTGCCGGAAGCGACCCTGCTGCGGGTCCAGGCCCCGAGCGGCAAGCGCGAGTTCTACAGCATGCTGCGCAACCGCGCCCACAGTAACGTGGCCTTTATGCTCGGCGAGTCGCTGCGCTATCAGCCGGGGCTGGACACCCTGACCATCTTCCCGGGGATTCTCAGCAGCTACCCGAACTTCATGTTCAACGTACCGGCCGGGCAAGTGCCGGAGTTCGTCGACGCCATGCAGGCGGCCCGGGACGCCGCCAGCTTCGAGAAGATCGTCGAGCGCTGGGGCATCCGCCGCAGCCATCCGCAGTTCTGGCAGTACTTCCATGACCAGACCCGCTACCTGCAGGAAACCGACCCGGTGGAAGCCGGGGTCCTGGACATGAACCGTTACGAAAACCTCTGACATAGAGCTGTCATCGCCCCCGGACTGCGCCTTGGCGCGGCCGGGGGGCGCGCTATACCAAAGTCTATCCCGACAAAAATACTAGGACTTTGTCAGCGGCTTGGATTGGCGTAAACTGCGCCCACGTCTGCGAGGAACCACCATGAGCGCCATAACCATTACCGACGCCGCCCACGATTATCTGGCTGATCTGCTGTCCAAGCAGAACACCCCGGGGATTGGCATCCGCATCTTCATCACCCAGCCAGGGACTCAGTACGCCGAGACCTGCATCGCCTATTGCAAGCCGGGCGAAGAGAAACCCGAAGACAAGGCCCTGGGCCTGAAAAGCTTCACCGCCTACATCGACGCCTTCAGCGAAGGCTTTCTCGATGATGCGGTGGTCGACTACGCCACTGACCGCATGGGCGGCCAGCTGACCATCAAGGCGCCCAACGCCAAGGTGCCGATGGTCAATGCCGACAGCCCGGTCAACGAGCGCATCAACTACTACCTGCAAACCGAGATCAACCCGGGGCTGGCCAGCCACGGCGGCCAGGTCAGCCTGATCGACGTGGTCGAGGACGGCATTGCCGTGTTGCAGTTCGGCGGCGGTTGTCAGGGCTGCGGCCAGGCCGACGTGACCTTGAAGGAAGGCATCGAGCGCACCCTGCTCGAGCGCATCCCCGAGCTCAAGGGCGTGCGTGACGTCACCGACCACACGCAGAAAGAAAACGCCTACTACTAAGGCGTTCGCTGCAAACAAAAAAACGGCGCCCCGTGAGCGCCGTTTTTTATACCCCCAAGCCAGCGCCCCCCAAAAGCCTCCAGCGCGGCAACATAGGAACTCCAACCTCGTAGGAGCCGGCTTGCCGGCGAAAGGGCCCTCAAGCCTTGCACCAATGCCCAGATCGCCTTCGCTGGCCAGCCAGTTCCCGCAAAGGGGGTCAAGGGCGGTAGAGGTGTGCGTGCCCGGCGCGGTACAGCGACGATTCGCTGAATGCATCCGTGGCCAGCACCCGGCCCACCAGAATCAGGGCCGTGCGCCGAAAGCCCTTGGCCGCCACCTGCTCGACGATGTCCGCCAGGGTGCCCTGGGCCCAGTCCTGATCCGGCCAGGTGGCGCGGTGCACCACGGCAATCGGGCAGTCTGCGCCGTAGTGGGGCAGCAACTCGGCAACGATCTTCGGCAGGTGATTGACCCCCAGGTGAATGGCCATGGTGGCGCCGTGGGCCGCCAGGCTGGCAAAATCCTCGCCGGCAGGCATCGCGGTCTTGTCCGCGTAGCGGGTCAGGATCACGCTCTGGGACACGTCCGGCAGGGTCAGTTCGGCCCCCAGCAGGGCAGCGCAGGCGGCGGTGGCGGTGACCCCGGGGATGATCTCGAAGGGGATGCCCAGCTCCCGCAGGCAGCGAATCTGTTCGCCGATGGCCCCATAGAGGCTCGGGTCGCCGGAATGCACCCGGGCTACATCCTGGCCCTGGTCATGCGCTTGTTTGATGGCCTCGATGATCTGTTCCAGGTGCAGCTCGGCGCTGTTGATCACCCGCTCCGCGCTGTGACCTTCAAGGACGGCCTCGGGCACCAGGGAGCCGGCGTAGATGATCACCGGGCAACGATGGATCAGGCGCTGGCCCTTGACGGTGATCAGTTCCGGGTCGCCGGGGCCGGCGCCGATGAAATAGACAGTCATGGCTGTGTCCTGTGAAAAAAGGTCGGGAGCCGTGCTTCAGATGAAGATTGCTCATGATCGAAGGCGGGAATTATCGGGGATTCTACCGGGTGGCGACCAATGCCAGGGTGGCCTGGGCGTATTTTTGCCGGGGGACCAGCAGTGTGGCCGGGCCGGGTGACAGCTGTTCGGCCAGGGCCAGGGCGGCACTTTCGGCCACGCCGTAGCAGCCGGTGCGTTCGAAGGCGATGTGCGAGCGATGGCTCAGGCGCAGGGCAAAGGGGGCGAGCTGGCCGCTGCTGAAACAGGTCAGCGGCAGTTCCAGTTGCTCCGCCAGTTGCAGCAGGCCGGGTTCGTTGCGCTTGAGGTCGATGCTGGCCAGGGCCAGGACCTGCCGGGCCTGCCACTGGTGCGCCGCCAGGACCTGGTCGAGCAAGGCGCGCAGCGTGGTCACCGGGCAGCCTTTCTGGCAGCCCAGGCCGACCACCAGGGTCGGCGCTGCGCTCACTTCGATCATGCCGAGTACTGGCCCGCGCCCTTGCGTCGGAACAGCCAGGCGCTGATCAGCCCGAGGGCCAGCCAGAAGGCCGCATTGGTCAGCTGCGAGGCGATCTTGAACTGCGCTTCCAGTTCTTCCGGGGCCAGCATCGAATGCACTTCCGGCTGCGGCGCGCCGATCACGTGGGGTACGGCGATGATGGCCGCGCCCAGGACCTTCAGCAGCCAGTTGCGGGCGAACACGATCAGGGCAATACCCACAGCGGTGGAGGCGGCGGTGCCGACCCACCAGATCTGCCGTTGTGCCAAATCGGCTGCGGCGGTGCCCGGCAACTCCGGCGGCAACCCCAGGGTCGGCGCCAGGCAGAAGGTGGCATAGCCGGCCAGGCCCCAGAGCAGGCCCTGGGACGTGCGGTTGGGCGCGCGCAGGGTGTAGAGCCCGGCCAGCATCAGGGCGAAGCCGACCGCCACCACCAGATTGCCGCCGGTGGTGGACAGGGTGCGCTGCCAGCCGTCTTCCGGCTCCCAGGCCTCGGCATCGTGGCTATGACCGGCCATGGCGCCTTCGGCGTGTTCGTGGACTTCGGCCGCGGGGGCCTTTTCATAGGTTTCCGCCTGCAGGATCAACGGGGCGACCCAGAAACTTTGCAGCAGGGTCAGCAGCAGGGCGGCCAAGAGGCCGGTGAAACCTGCGGTTTGCGCGATACGCTTGATCATGTCGGCAGGTCTCAATGGCAAGGGAAGGCTGCGCTGTGACGGGTGTCGTGGGCCGCGTTGTGCACAGCTTCGATATGGGAGAAGCCGGCGAAGTACACCAGGCAGGCGCCGAGGATCGAAGCGCCGATGGCGGCCACCAGGCGTTGGCTCAGGGTGGAGGTCGTGCTGGCGGAGTGGCTGGTGCTGCTGATGATCGACATGGCGCTTCCCTTTTGGAGTGTCAGCGGGGTAGCGGCGCAGGAAAACCCCGCGTGATGGCCACGCAGGGTTTGCAACAGCGCCCGCCCACCGCGGGTTGTTATGTAAGTGTTGCGGGCCGGTCTCCGGGCTTGCGAGGGGCAGGGCTGTGTCATGCCGTGCCGGCAAGTGTCGCCTTCCCATGCCTTGGCACAGTGGATCTGACACTTCGCTCGCTTACCGTTGCGGGGGCAGCACCGGACTGGCCACGGCTTTTTAGTTAAGCACGTGATTCACCGGTTTCCCGTTTCACCCTGTGAAGGGCACCCGTAACAAGGTGTGTAGGAGATCATGAGCCGGGCAGGGGCGTCAATTGCCGTGACCGCTGCGCAGGTGTGCGCCGCGCTCGTGCAAGGTTCAATGGCCCTTTCGCCGGCAAGCCGGCTGCTACGGGCGCATTGTCGATTGACCGTCCCCCTGGCTCTGCGTAGCCTTGCGCTTTCGAGGTTCTTCGGCCACGGGTCGAAGCTAAGAAGGGAACGCGGTCGATGCCGCGGCTGCCCCCGCAACTGTGAAGGGTTCGAATGCTGCAAGGCCACTGCATGGGCGTCGACGACGCCGGTGGGAAGGCGCAGCAATCGCCGGTCCGACGACTGGCAAGCCCTCAGCCAGGAGACCTGCCTCGATCCGAGATTCTCACTACAACCGGGCGGGGTGATCCGGTGGCGAAATCTCCGCGCGCCCGGCGTTGCGGTTCTCGTCCCGTTTGCCCGCCTCCTTTTGCCAAAGGGCATCCGATGAAAACACTGGCCAAACTTCCCGTCACCATCGTCACCGGCTTCCTCGGCTCGGGCAAAACCACCCTGTTGCGGCACATGCTGGACAATGCCCAGGGCCGGCGCATCGCGGTGATCGTCAACGAGTTCGGCGAGCTGGGCATCGACGGCGAAATTCTCAAGCAATGCGCCATCGGTTGCACCGAGGAAGAGGCCAGCGGCCGGGTCTACGAGCTGGCCAACGGTTGCCTGTGCTGCACCGTGCAGGAGGAGTTCTTCCCGGTGATGCGCGAACTGGTGGCACGCCGTGGCGACCTTGACCACATCCTCATCGAGACCTCCGGCCTGGCGCTGCCCAAGCCTCTGGTCCAGGCCTTCCAGTGGCCGGAAATCCGCAGTGCCTGCACCGTCGATGCGGTGATCACCGTGGTCGACAGCCCGGCCGTGGCCGCCGGCACCTTCGCCGCCTTCCCCGATCAAGTGGACGCCCAGCGCAAGCTCGACCCCAACCTGGACCACGAATCGCCCCTGCACGAGTTGTTCGCCGACCAACTGTCCAGCGCCGACCTGGTGATCCTCAACAAGACCGACCTGATCAGCCCCGAAGACCTGGCCAAGGTGCGCCTGGAAGTGGCCGAGGAGCTGCCGCCTGCGGTCAAGGTCATCGAGGCCAGCAGCGGTCGCCTGCCCCTGGATGTGCTGCTGGGCCTGGGCGCCGGTTCCGAGGAACACATCGACGGCCGCCACAGCCACCACGACCATCACCATGACGGCGATGACGATCACGACGACCACGATCACGACGCCTTCGATTCCATCTCCATCGAGCTGCCCCAGGCCGACGAAAGCCTGCTGCTGGACGCCCTGACCCAACTGGTGGTCAAGCACGGCATCCTGCGGGTCAAGGGTTTCGCCGCCATTCCCAACAAGCCGATGCGCCTGCTGATCCAGGGCGTGGGCACCCGTTTCGACAAACACTTCGACCGCAAGTGGGGCGCTGACGAGGCCCGTACCACGCGCCTGGTGTTGATCGGCCAGGAACTGGACGCCGCCCAGCTCGAAGCGCAACTGCGCGCCGCCCTCAGCGTCTAAGCCATGCACCTGCTCAGGACCCAGCCCGGCGGTTTCGTGTCGGATGACAACATTGCCGACCTGGGACAAACCCCCGCCGAGCTGGTGATCCTGTGCAGCGGCGATTCCAGCCTGGCGCTGCTGGCCGATGCCGCCGAGCAATTGCCCGAGGACTACCCGAGCTTTCGCCTGGCCAACCCGATGCAGGTGCAGAACCACGCCTCGGTGGACTTGTATGTGGACCAGGTGCTGCGCCACGCCAAGGTCATCCTGATTTCCCTGCACGGTGGCATCGCCTACTGGCGCTACGGCGTCGAGCAGTTGGTGGAGCTGTCCCGGCGCGGGGTGCAGTTGATCCTGGTGCCGGGGGACGACCGCCCGGACCCGGAACTCAGCGACTTGAGCACGGTGGCTGCCGGCGAACGCGACCGCCTGTGGCAGTTTTTGCGCCAGGGCGGGCGCGACAACGCCCTGAATTTCTACCGCTGCCTGGCCGGCCTGTTGGGGCGCGACTACCCCTGGAGCGAACCGCAGGCCCTGCCACGCACGGCGATCTACCACCCGCACAAAAGCCAGGCCGCCCTCAGCGACTGGCAGGGCGACTGGCAGCAAGGGCAAGCCGTGGCGGCGCTGCTGTTCTACCGCTCCCATTTACAGGCGGCCAACACCGGCTTTATCGACCTGTTCTGCCAGCGCTTGCTGGCGGCGGGCCTCAACCCCTTGCCGATAGCGGTGGCCAGCCTCAAGGAGCCCGGCTGCCTGAGCCAGGTGGAAGACTGGCTGGATGAAACTGCAACCGGGGTGATCCTCAATACCACAGGCTTTGCCCAGTCCAGCCCCGAAGCCCCGCACCTGCGGCCGTTCCGCCGCAATATCCCGGTGATCCAGGCGATCTGCGCCCAGGACAACGAACCGGGCTGGCGCGACAGCGAGCAGGGCCTGGGGCCGCGGGACCTGGCCATGCACATCGCCTTGCCGGAACTGGACGGACGCATCATCAGCCGGCCCATCAGCTTCAAGGACCTGGCCTGGCGCAGCGAGCGCAGCCAGTCGGACGTGGTGTGCTACCGCGGCCAGCCCGAACGCATGGATTTCGTCGCCGAACTGGCCCGGCGCTGGGTCGAACTGGGGCGCCTGGACAACGGCCAAAAGCGTATCGCCCTGGTGCTGGCCAACTACCCGACCCGGGACGGGCGCATCGGCAACGGTGTGGGCCTGGACACCCCGGCGGCGGCGCTGAACATCCTCAAGGCGCTGCAGGCCGAAGGCTATCCGCTGCCGGCCGAACTGCCCGCCAGTGGCACCGAGTTGATCCGGGAGTTGCTGGGCGGGGTCAGCAACGACCTGGACAGCATTGACCTGCGTCCGTGCCAGCAAAGCCTGGCGCTGGACGACTATGAGCGGATGTTCCAGGCCCTGCCCGAAGTCAACCGCCAAGCGGTGCTGGCGCGCTGGGGCATGCCGCAGCAGGATCCGATGTGCCGCAACGGGCGGATGATGATCGCCGGCCTGCGCTTTGGCCTGACCTTCGTCGGCATCCAGCCGGCCCGGGGTTACCAGGTGGACCCCAGCGCGGTCTACCACGACCCGGACCTGGTGCCGCCCCATGGCTACCTGGCGTTCTACTTCTGGCTGCGCCAGGCCTACGGCGCCCACGCGCTGATCCATGTCGGCAAGCACGGCAACCTGGAATGGCTGCCGGGCAAGGGCGTGGGCCTTTCCGAGCAATGCTGGCCGGATGCGCTGCTGGGGCCGTTGCCGAACATCTACCCGTTCATCGTCAACGACCCGGGGGAGGGCGCCCAGGCCAAGCGCCGTACCCAGGCGGTGATCATCGACCACCTGATGCCGCCCCTGACCCGCGCCGAAACCTACGGCCCGCTGCGCAACCTGGAGCTGCTGGCGGACGAATACTACGAAGCCCAATTGCTGGACCCGCGCCGGGCCCGGGAGCTGCAGCGCGACATCCTCAAGCTGGTGCGCGAGACCCATATCGACCGCGAGCTGCAGCTGGGCGAACAGCTCGACAGCGATGCCGACGCCGCGCTCTGGCTGCCGCGCCTGGACACCTACCTGTGCGACCTCAAGGAATCGCAGATCCGCGATGGCCTGCACCTGTTCGGCGAGTCCCCCGAGGGGCGCTTGCGCATCGACACCCTGCTGGCCCTGCTGCGCATTCCCCGGGGCGATGGCAAGGGCGCCCATGCCAGCCTGCTGCGGGCCTTGGCCAAGGCCTTCGAGCTGGGCTTCGATCCGCTGGATTGCGCCCTGGCCGAACCCTGGACCGGGCGCCGGCCGCAGCCGTTGCGGCAGCTCAGCGAGGCGCTGTGGCGCACCGCTGGCGATGCGCGCGAGCGCCTGGAGCTCTACGCCACCGGGTTGATCGAAGCGGCGCTGCAAGGGCCCGTCCCGCAGTTGGACGAGCCCGGCTGGGAGCCGGTGCAGAGCATTATCGACGGCTTGCGCGAGGTGATCGCGCCGCGTCTGGACGCTTGCGGCCCGGCGGAAATGCGCGGCCTGCTGGACGCCCTGAACGGGCGTTTCGTCCCTGCCGGACCCAGCGGCGCCCCCAGCCGTGGCCGCCTCGATGTGCTGCCCACCGGACGCAACTTCTACTCGGTGGACGTGCGCAACCTGCCCACCACCACCGCCTGGCGCATCGGTTTCCAGTCGGCCAACCTGATCCTCGAACGCCACCTGCAGGATCACGGCGACCACCTGCTGCAACTGGGCCTGTCGGTCTGGGGCACCGCCACCATGCGCACCGGTGGCGACGACATCGCCCAGGCCATGGCCCTGATGGGTGTGCGCCCGGTGTGGGCCACCGGCAGCCAGCGGGTCGACGATTTCGAGATCCTGCCCCTGAGCCTGCTGGACCGGCCGCGGGTCGACGTGACCCTGCGGGTGTCCGGGTTCTTCCGCGACGCCTTCGCCAACCTGATCCGCCTGTTCGACGCAGCGGTGCAAGCGGTGGCGGCCCTCGATGAGCCCGAGGACATGAACCCGCTGGCGGCCAGGGTCCGCGCCGAGCGCGAGGCGCTGATCGCCTCGGGCCTGGAGCAGGATGCGGCCGCGCGCCAGGCCGGCTGGCGGATTTTCGGTGCCAAGCCGGGGGCCTATGGCGCCGGGGTCCAGGGCGCCATCGACGGCCGCTTGTGGCAGAGCCGCGAGGACCTGGCCGAGGTCTACCTGAACTGGGGTGGCTACGCCTATGGGGGCAGCGACGAAGGCACCGCCGCCCGCGAGCAGTTCGCCACCCGCCTGGGGCAGGTGCAGGCGGTGCTGCAGAATCAGGACAACCGCGAGCACGATCTGCTGGACTCCAACGACTACTACCAGTTCCAGGGCGGCATGCTGGCGGCGGTGGAAAGCCTCAGCGGGGCCAAGGCCGCCAGCTATCACGGCGACCACAGCCAGCCGGACCTGCCGAAGATCCGCACCCTCAAGGAAGAACTGAACCGGGTGATCCGCTCCCGGGCGGCCAATCCGAAGTGGGTCGAAGGGGTCAAGCGCCACGGCTACAAGGGCGCCTTCGAAATGGCCGCGACCCTGGACAACCTGTTCGCCTTCGACGCCACCACCGAGCTGATCGACGATCACCAGTACGCCTTGCTGGCCGATGCCTATCTGCTGGATGGCTCGACCCGCGAGTTCGTCCGCCAGCATAATCCCCACGCCCTGCGCGACATGACCGAGCGCCTGCTGGAAGCTCAGCAGCGTGGCCTGTGGCAAGAGCCTGGCGATTATCGTGAAGCCCTGGAACACCTGCTGCTGGATATAGAAGAAGATTCCTGATGCGGCGAGTGCTGCGCACTCGATCGCCAGCAAGCTCGCTCCTACAGGGCTGGCATTGCCGTTGTAGGAGCGAGCTTGCTCGCCAAAGCGTCCTGCGGGACACCCCCGACCCAAGCGAGACCCAGACATGAGCGACACCCCACATTTCCCGCTGTCCGCCGTGGTCGGCGCCGAAGCACTGAAACTGGCCCTGTGCCTGACCGCCATCGACCCGAAGATCGGCGGCGTGCTGATCGAAGGCCCGCGGGGCATGGCCAAGTCGACCCTGGCCCGGGGCCTGGCGGACCTCTTGGCCAGCGGGCAGTTCGTCACCTTGCCCCTGGGTGCCACTGAAGAACGCCTGGTGGGCACCCTGGACCTGGACGCCGCCCTGGGCCAGGGCCGGGCGCAGTTTTCTCCGGGGGTGCTGGCCAAGGCCGACGGCGGCGTGCTCTATGTCGATGAAGTCAACCTGCTGCCCGATCACCTGGTGGACCTGCTGCTGGACGTGGCCGCCAGCGGCACCAACCTGATCGAGCGCGACGGCATTTCCCATCGCCATTCGGCGAAGTTCGTGCTGATTGGCACCATGAACCCGGAAGAGGGCGAACTGCGTCCGCAACTGCTGGACCGCTTTGGCCTCAACGTCGCCCTCAGCGGCCAGCCCGCGCCTGAAGAACGCGGGCAGATCATTCGCCGGCGGCTGGATTTCGACAGCGATCCCCAGGGCTTCTGCGCCCAGTGGGCCGAACCCCAGGCGGCATTGCGCGAGCGCTGCCAGCGGGCGCGGGCGGCCCTGGCCGACATCCCGCTGGACGACCAGGCCCTGGGGCTGATTACCGAGCGCTGCTTTGCCGCCGCCGTGGACGGCCTGCGCGCCGACCTGGTCTGGCTGCGCGCGGCCCGCGCCCATGCCGCCTGGCGCGGCGCCCCGGCGATTGCCGAGGAGGATATCGACGCCGTGGCCGAGTTCGCCTTGCGCCACCGGCGGCGGGAGACACCGCCCAGCGCGCCACAGTCCGGGCAAAGCCCCCAGACACCGGCGCCAGCCAACGCCAACCCCAGCGAAGGCCAGGGCCAATGGGGCGAAATGCCGGCCCAGGCCCTGCCCACCGGCGCCCGTCGTGAAGTGCCCAGCTGGCCAAAAAAGCCCTAGGCATCCGCCCCCGCACTGACCGGGGGGCGGATGCCAAGCCCCGGGCGGGGCACCTGGATCACGGCCGGCAAGGCAAAAGCCGCGAGGCCAGCACCGGTTCGGTCAACTGGCCCGGCACCTTGCTCAAAGGCCGTCCTCGGCAGCGCGAAGACCTGCTGTTTCGCTTGCGCGGCCGCTCGCCCCATGAGCTGTGGCTGGTGATAGTCGACGCTTCGGCCTCGACCCGCCGGCACAGCGCCCTGAGTGATGCCAAGGGCCTGCTGGCGCAACTGTTCGACGACGCCTACCGCCAGCGCGCACGCCTGGCCCTGCTCACCGCCAGCGGCCGTGCGCCGAGCTGGCAGGTCCAGGGCCTGAAGGCCTCCAGGGATTTGCGGCACTGGCTCGACAGCCTGGGTGCCGGCGGCGGCACGCCCTTGCCCCAAGCCCTGAACGAAGCGGCCCAGTGGCTGGAACAACGCCAACGGCGCCTGCCGGCGGAGCAGCAGCGCGTGCTGCTGATCACCGATGGCCGGCTGAAGAACCTGCCACCGCCCAGGCCCCTGAACTGTCCGACCTTGCTGCTCGACATCGAACGCGGCCCGATCCGCCTGGGCCGCGCCCGCGAACTGGCGACTCGGCTCAACGCTGCCTACCAGCCTATCGACTGACTACCTCCCCGACACACCGCACATCCCCCGTAGGAGCTGGCTTGCCAGCGAAAGCGTCCGGCCTGGCGGTGCAAGTCACAAGGGCCTCTTCGCCGGCAAGCCGGCTCCTACAGGGATTTGCCTTGGCATGCCGGAGCGGGAAGCGGCTACGCTTTGCGCTGTCTTTCACAGGAGTGACTTCATGCGGGTACTGGTGCGTAACGACAAGGACGATTTCCGGGTCAAGGCCTACGCCGGAACCAACGGGGTGCTGCTGGCCATGGACCTGGACGCTTCGCGGCGCCAGGGCCTGCTGGGGTTCGCCATCGAGAAGCAGACTGGCAGCAAGCCCTGGCTGTTTCTGTTCAACAGCCTGACCTTCCCCGGCAAGGCCCATACCTTCCCCCAATACAACGCCACCCCCAGCGATCAGGCGCCCCTGCAGAAATTCCGCTGGGCCGACTACGCGGTCAACCCCGGGGCCACTCTCAACTATCGGGTCCATCTGGTGTACGGCAGCAGCGATGCGCCGCAGTTGGGCGAGTCCCTGCAGTTGAGCATCACCGCCGACAACGGCCAGCCTCCCGGCCAGCGGGTGATCTTCAACCGTGCAGTGGCTGCCAGCCAGGCGTTCTCACGCAAGTTTCCCGAGCTGGACGCGCTGCTCAGCGCCAACAAGAACCTGCCCATCGAAGACTGGCCGGATGCGCCCCGCCAGTGGCTGGAAAACGGCCTGCTGGAGGAACTGCTGGGGTTCATTCAGCGCGCCACGGACGCCAGCTGGAGCCTGGACATCGCCATCTACGAGTACCAGTTGCAAGCGATCATCGATGCCGTCAACGCGGCCTTCGACCGCGGCGTACAGGTGCGGGTGCTGTACCACGCCGCCCCCGGTGATGCCGACACCACGATGAACCAGGCCAGCCTGCAACACCTGCCGCAGGACTGTAAACGCGGGCGGGTGACCCACGCGATCTTCCACGACAAGTTCATCGTTCTCGGTCGTCTCGACGCCAACGGCCAGCGCCAGCCGCAATCGGTTCTGTGCGGCAGCACCAACTTCACCGCCAACGGCGTCTACCGCCAGGCCAACGTGCTGCACAGCCTCGACCACGTGGACATCGCCACGCGCTACCTGGAAGTATTCGAGCAGGTCTGGGCGACGCCGGCGGATGTCGGCGCCACGCGCACCTGGCTGACCCGGAACAACCCCATGCAGCCGCAGGCGTCGCTGTTCGCCGGGTTTTCCCCGCGCAGCGGCCAGGGCGACCTCGCGGAGTTCGTCGATATCATCAACAGCGCCCGCCGCGACCTGCTGTTCGTCACCGCCTTCGCCTTGCCCGACAGCATTCTCGATGCCTTGCTCGGCCAGCCCCACGACGACGTGCTGCGCTACGGCCTGCAGAACACCGCCAGCCGCATCACCGGTTTTCACGCCGACCGCACGGCCGAGTTCGCCGCCACCGCCTTGCTCAACAATGGCCTGGAGGGCTGGCTCAAGGAGGGGCTCAAAGGCCAGAAGGGCAACCTGCTGGTGCACACCAAGGCCATCGTCACCGACTTCACCAGCGAGGCGCCGGTGATCATCAGCGGCAGTCACAACCTCAGCGTCGGCGCGAGCCAGAGCAATGACGAGAACTTCCTGATCATCCGCGGCGATATCGACCTGGCGGACCGCTACGGCCTGGAGCTGCTGCGCTTCTACGAGCACTACCGGTTCCGCTACTTCGCCAGGCAATTGGCCCTCAAGCAGGTCCAGCCCCTGGCGGTGGACGACAGCTGGAGCAACGCCTACTACCTGGAAGGGGATCTGCGCCAGCTGTCGCGGCTGCGTTTTTCCGGGCGTTGACCGGGGCTGCGAGCAGCCGCCACAAGGTTGGACAGGGGGCGCCCGACTGGGTAGTTTTCACCGACCGCGCACAAGGACCCTGCCATGGCCCCGGACCTGACTTCCATCGAGCTGTTTCTCAAGGCCCTGACCCTGGGCAACCTGTCCCGCGCGGCGGAGCAGTCGCACCTGTCGCTGTCCGCCGCCAGCCGGCGCCTGTCGCTCCTGGAGCAGCACTTCAAGGTGACGCTGCTGATCCGTACTTCCACCGGGGTGCAGCCCACGGCGGCGGGGTTGGCTCTGGCCGAGCACGCGCGAAGCCTGCTGCGGGCGGTGGATGTGATGCACGCCGACCTGGCCGACTTCGCCAAGGGCGCCACCGGCCGGGTCAGCCTGTATGCCAACAGCTCGGCCATGAGCCAGGAACTGCCCCGGCAATTGACCCAGTGGAGCGACCTGCACCCGGGCATCCGCGTGGACATCCGCGAAGAGCGCAGCCGCGAGATCCTCCTCGCGGTGCGTGACGGCGTGGCCGATGTGGGCATCGTCACCACCCGGCCACGGGGCCAGGACCTGCATTTCATCCCTTATTGCCGCGACCGCCTGTGCCTGATCGTGCCCCAGGACCACCCGTTCAAGATGAGCCACGCACGCTTTCAGGACTTGCTGGGCTATGACTTCGTCGGCCTGGAGGACAACGCCGCGATCACTCCTCTGATCAGCGAGGCGGCTGCGGCGGTGAGCATGCCCCTGCGCCTGCGGGTGCAGGTGCGCAGCTTCGAGGCCGTATGCCGGCTGATCGCCGCCGGGCAGGGCGTCGGGGTGCTGCCCCAGGGCGCGGTGCAGATCTTTCGCAAGGAGATGGCCTTGCGTTTTATCGAAATCGACGACTCCTGGGCCGACCGCCAGATGTACCTCTGCCGGCGCCAGGAACAGCCGTCCCTGGCCAGCCGCGAGCTGTTCGACTACCTGGCCGGTTGCGAGCAGGCCGCGGCAGCTGCGGGCTAACCGCCGGTCATAGCAGGACTCTTCCTTCCTGCCTTCGAATTTTGCGAAGGCGGTTTCCATAATGAGCAATTCCCCTGGGCGCTTCCCCGTGCCCAGAATGGGCTCGCCCGTGCGCTTGACCTGCCTCCATAACAACAACACGTCAGACCAGGAGAGACGGCTTGTCCAGGATCAATCCCGCTGTAAAACCTCCCCATCGCATCGCGGTGATCGCCGGTGACGGCATCGGCCGCGAAGTGGTCCCCGAAGGCTTGCGCGTACTGGAAGCCGTCAGCCGGCGCTTCGGCATCGCCTTGCAGTTCGACCACTTCAACTGGTGCAGCGAGCACTACCAGGCCCACGGCAGCATGATGCCCGCCGACTGGGCGCAGCAGATCGGTGGCCACGAGGCGATCTTCTTCGGCGCCGTGGGCGCGCCGGACATCGTGCCCGACCATATTGCGGTGTGGGATTCGCTGCTGAAGATCCGCCGCCAGTTCGACCAGTACGTGAACATCCGCCCAGTGCGGCTGATGCCCGGGGTGCCGTGCCCGCTGGCCGGGCGGGCGCCCGGGGACATCGATTTCATCGTGGTGCGGGAAAATACCGAGGGCGAGTATTCCAGCGTCGGCGGGCGCATGTGGGAGGGCACCCCGCGGGAGATCGCCCTTCAGGAGTCGGTGTTCTCCCGCCATGGTGTGGACCGGGTGGTGAACTACGCCTTCGAACTCGCCAGCCGCCGGCCCCGGCGCAACCTGGTGGCGGCCACCAAGTCCAACGGCATCGCCATCACCATGCCGTTCTGGGACGAGCGGGTGGAGCAGATCGCCAAGGCCTATCCCCAGGTCGACACGCGCAAGTTCCACATCGACATTCTCTGCGCGCACTTCGTCCAGCACCCGGACTGGTTCGATGTGGTGGTGGCCTCCAATCTGTTCGGCGACATCCTTTCCGACCTGGGCCCGGCCTGCACCGGCACCATCGGCATTGCGCCCTCGGCCAACCTCAACCCGGAGCGCCTGTACCCCTCGCTGTTCGAGCCGGTGCATGGTTCGGCGCCGGATATCGCCGGTCTCGGCGTGGCCAATCCCATCGGCCAGATCTGGTCGGCGGCGCTGATGATCGAACACCTGGGGCAGGGCGATGAGCTTTACCAGCGGGCCGCGGCGGCGATTGTCGAAAGCATCGAGACGGTGCTCGCCGAAGGCCCGCGCACCCGGGAAATGGGCGGCATTGCCAGCACCGTGGACGTCGGGCGGGCGATTGCCGAGTGTCTGGCAGGCAACAGGAGCTGATGAAAATGACCCTCGAACACTACATCGACAACCAATGGCAAGCCTCGTCCTGGGCCGAGAACATTCCGGTGCAGGACCCCAGCACCGGCATCAGTTACGCGCGAATCGCCCGTGGCACCGCCGAGGACATCGACCTGGCGGTGCAGGCCGCGCAACGGGCCCTGGGGGACATTTTCGACGGCCCCTGGGGCAGCCTCTCGGCCCTGGAGCGCGGGCGCCTGCTGGCGCGCCTGAGTCATGCAGTGCTGGAGCACCACGAAGAGCTGGCGCAGATCGAAGCCCGGGACACCGGCAAGGCGCTGAAGGTGGCCCGTGCCGATGCCACCGCCCTGGCGCGCTATTTCGAGTACTACGCCGGGGCCGCCGACAAGCTCCACGGCGAGACCTTGCCCTATCAGGTCGGCTACACCGTGCTCACGGTGCGCGAGCCCCATGGCGTTACCGGGCACATCATTCCCTGGAACTACCCGATGCAGATCTTCGGCCGCAGCGTCGGCGCCGCTTTGGCGGCGGGCAATGCCTGCGTGGTCAAGCCTGCCGAGGACGCCAGCCTGTCGCTGCTGCGGCTGGCGGAGCTGGCGGCCCAGGTCGGCTTCCCGGCGGGCAGCCTGAATGTGGTCAGCGGCTATGGCCACGAAGCCGGTGCTGCGTTGTGCGCCCATCCTGGCGTCGCGCATATCTCGTTCACCGGTTCAACCGGCACCGGCGCCCTGGTGGCCAAGGCCGCCGCCGAACGGCATTGCCCGGTAACCCTGGAGCTGGGCGGCAAGTCGCCGCAGATCGTCTTCGCCGATGCCGATGTGGAGCGGGCACTACCTGTGCTGATCAACGCCATCGTGCAGAACTGCGGCCAGACCTGTTCCGCCGGCAGCCGCCTGCTGGTGCAGCGCAGCCTCTATGAACCGCTGCTGGAACGCCTGGCCCAGTGCTTTGGCCAACTGCGCGCCGGGCCCTCGGAGCTGGACCTGGACATGGGCCCGCTGATCAAGCAGAAACAGCTGCGCCAGGTTCGCGAGTTCGTCCGCGAGGCCGAGGCTGCCGGCATCCCGGTGGCGGCCCGTGGGCAGGTGGTGGCCGAGGCCGGCAGCGGCGGCTACTTCCACGAAGCGGTGCTGTTTCGCGATGTGCCGCCAGACAGTCGCCTGGCCCGGGAGGAAGTGTTCGGCCCGGTGCTGGCGGTGATGCCCTTCGAGGACGAGGCCGAGGCCATCCGCCTGGCCAACGACAGCGCCTTCGGCCTGGTGGCCGGGGTCTGGACCCGGGACGGTGCGCGCCAGCTGCGCATGGCCCACAAGCTGCGCTGCGGCCAGGTGTTCATCAACAACTACGGCGCCGGTGGCGGCGTCGAACTGCCCTTCGGCGGGGTCAAGGCCAGTGGTTATGGCCGCGAGAAGGGCTTCGAGGCCCTGCTGGGTTTTACCGCCTTGAAGACCATCGCCATTCGTCACGACTGAAGGCCGCCACTACGGCGG
Source organism: Pseudomonas sp. MWU349 (assembly GCF_017947325.1). Taxonomy (NCBI): domain Bacteria; kingdom Pseudomonadati; phylum Pseudomonadota; class Gammaproteobacteria; order Pseudomonadales; family Pseudomonadaceae; genus Pseudomonas; species Pseudomonas sp. MWU349. The sequence continues at coordinate 502,159 of NZ_JAFEVP010000001.1, forward strand.
CCAATAACAACAAAAACAGGAGTCACTAGTATGCGTCTAGCCCATAAAACTGCCATCGTCACCGGCGCCGGTTCCGGCTTTGGTGAAGGCATCGCCAAGACCTTCGCCCAGCAGGGCGCCCGGGTTGTAATCGCCGACATGAACGCCACGGGCGGCCAGCGGGTGGCGCAGGAAATCCGCGATGCCGGCGGCCAGGCCCACTTCATCGAGGTCAACGTGGCCCAGGACGCCAGCGTTGCCGCGCTGCTGCGCAACACCCTGGAGCAATACGGCGGCCTGGACATCGTGGTCAACAACGCCGGCACCACCCACCGCAACCGGCCGATGCTGGAAGTGGACGAGGCCGAGTTCGACCGGGTGTTCGCGGTCAACGTCAAAAGCATCTACCTCAGCGCCAAGCACTTCGTGCCGCATTTCCGTGGCCAGGGTGGCGGGGTGTTCATCAACATCGCCTCCACGGCGGCGATCCGGCCGCGTCCGGGGCTGGTCTGGTACAACGGCAGCAAGGGCGCGGTGGTGGTGATGAGCAAGACCATGGCCGCCGAGCTGGGGCCGGACAACATCCGCGTCAACTGCGTCAACCCGGTGGTGGGCGCCACGGCCCTGCTCAGCGAGTTCATGGGGGTGCCGGACACCCCGGAAAACCGCCAGAAATTCATGGCCACCATTCCCCTGGGGCGCTTCTCCACCCCCCAGGATGTGGCCAACGCCTGCCTGTACCTGGCCTCTGACGAGGCGGCCTTCATCACCGGCACCTGTCTGGAAGTGGATGGTGGACGTTGCGTCTGATGATCTGTAAAACCCTCCAGGCCAGAGCCCCCGGTGCGCGTAATCCGCGCTTCGTTTAGCCGCTGTCGCAGGCTGCGAACGGCCCGCAGGGCCGCAAGGCCCCAGGGGGCGCCGGGGCCTGATGGTTGATCGCCCAGGCAAGGCCACGCGGGCATTCGCCCGTTTCAACCCAATCAATGGAGTGCATTCGACATGTGTGGGATCGATAACGACAAGAACCAGCCCAATACCCGGCAACTGCTTGAAGGCCTGCCCAAGAACTGGGGCAAGTGGGGCCCGGACGACGAAGTCGGTGCCCTCAACTACCTGCAGCAGGCCGAGGTGCTGCGCGGTGTCGCCGCGGTGCGCCAGGGCAAGACCTTCACCCTGCAGGTGCAGATCGGCCACCCCGGCGGCGACCCGATGTGGCCGGCGCGCAACCCGTCGATGCGTTTCAATACCCTGGACCGCAGCCACTATCAGGCCGGCAAGCAGCCCTCCATGACCGGTGGCGCCGAGTACTGCGACGACGTGATCTTCATGCAGCTGCAGGGCTCGACCCAGTACGACGCCTTGGGCCATGCCTGGTACGACAACCAGCTGTGGAACGGTTACGACGCCAGCAGCACCGTCGGCGGCATGGCCAAGGCCAGCGTGCTGCCGATTGCCGAGCGCGGCGTGGTGGGCCGTGCGGTGCTGATCGACATGGCCCGGCACCGCGGCAAGAAGTACCTGGGGCGCGGCGAGACCTTCAATCACCTGGACCTGCTGGCCGCCGCCAAGGCCCAGGGCGTGGCCATCGAGAAGCGCGACATCCTCATCATCCGCACCGGTTCCATGGGCGCCTTCTACGAGTACGGCAAGACCGAGTTCTTCAAGGACCTGGTGGAACCCGGGTTGACCTACAGCCGGGAACTGGTGGACTGGTTCAACCAGATGGAGATCCCCAATCTGGTCACCGACACCATCGCCAACGAGGTGATCACCGACCCGGTGTCCGGGGTGCAGATTCCCCTGCATTGCGCGCTGATGCGCAACCTGGGGATCGCCTTCACCGAGATCGTGCTGCTTGAAGAACTGGCCGAGGATTGCGCCGCCGATGGCCAGTGGACCTTCCTCTACACCGCCGCGCCGCTGAAGATCGTCGGCGGCAGCGGGGCACCGGTGAACCCCATCGTCATCAAGTAACCGGCGCTTGCTGGTGGAGAGGCGGGCGCAGGGTTTATCCTGCGCCCCCTCACCAAGACCGATAGGGATCATCGACCGATCATGCATGACGATTCGCACTCGCCGGACTGCAGCTGCTGCCTGGATCATGCCAGTGCCCATCAGGGTGTGCTCGATACCCTGGAATTGATGGCCGGCCACCCCGAGGCCAGTGAAGACGACATCGTCCAACTGCTGCAGGAGCGTGGCTACTCGGCCATCGCCGCAGAAAAACTCAACGTCTTCGTGCCGTCGGCCTTCTCCTGGATAGTGCTCAAGCGCCTGGGGGTGGAGCACTTGCCCAATCACTTCATCGCCCTGGATGAGGCGGGCCAGGAGGTCCGGATTCCAGTGGCCGGCCAGCACTATTTCACCGCCGCGCTGACCCTGGCCTACAACACCTTTGAAAACGGCTGGAGCGAGGTGCTGCCGCGCAAGACCTACGAAATGGTTGCTGGCCGCAGCGCTGAAATGGCCATGGCCAACGAGGCGCTGTATGCCGGGGAATCTTTGCAGGGCTCCACGCTGGAACCCTTGCAACTGCTGCGCCTGGATGCCCAGGCCGCGCTGACCTGAGCACCTGGCGCAACACTACCTACACTGATGGGCAGTCACCCCGGCCGAGGGCCCTTGCGCACGCAGGCCGCTGGCCGGGACCACCCGCCTTCAGTACAGGAGAACCCCCATGGACCATGAATCCGTTTGCATCGTCGCGGCGGCCCACACCCGCTTTGGCCGTCTCGATGGCAGCCTGGAAGACCTGGTTGTCCAGGTCACCCGCGACGTGCTGGTGGACGCCGCCATTGACGCCGGGGCGATCGATGCGCTGTTTCTCGGCCAGTTCAACTCCGGGCTGGTACCTGATGGTTTTCCCGCGTCCCTGATGCTCCAGGCCGACCCGCAGTTGCGCTTCAAGCCGGCCACCCGCTGCGAAAACGCCTGTGCTTCCGGCTCGGCGGCGATCCAGGCCGGGATCAACGCGATCCGCAGCGGCGCCGCCGAACTGGTGCTGGTGGTGGGCGCGGAAAAGATGACCGCCAACAGCACCGCCGAGGTCACCCGGGCCCTGGCCGGGGCCGGCTACCAGAACGACCCGCAAGAGGCCGGCCTGAGCTTTGCCCAACTGTTCGGCAAAGTGGCCCAGCGCTACACCGAGCGCTACCAGAGCCCCCTGGCTGCCATGGCGGCGATTGCCGTGAAGAACCACGCCAACGCCATGGCCAACCCCCTGGCGCAGATGCATCGGGCCATGGATTTTGCCCACTGCAACAGCGTCTCGCCCGGCAACCCGCTGATCGCCGAGCCCCTGCGCCTGACCGACTGTTCGCTGATCAGCGACGGCGCGGCGGCGATCCTCCTCGCGTCGCCGCGCCGGGCTCGGGAGTTCCGCCGTGAAGTGGCGATCCGCGCCCTGAGCCAGGTGAACGACTTCCTGCCCATGGCGCGCCGCGACGTGCTGGCCTTCGAAGGCCCGCAACTGGCGATCCAGGGCGCCTTGCACGAGGCCGGCCTGGGCCTGGACGACCTGGCGTTCGCCGAAGTCCACGACTGCTTCACCATCGCCGAACTGCTGATCTACGAAGCCATGGGCCTGGCGCCCAAGGGTGAAGGCCATCGAGCCCTGGACGAAGGCTGGGTGAATGCCGACGGACGCCTGCCGGTGAACCTCTCCGGCGGCCTCAAGGCCAAGGGGCATCCGGTGGGCGCCACCGGTGTGTCGATGCATGCCCTGGGCTTTCGCCAGTTGACCGGCGAGCCCATTGGCCTTGCCGCGCGCTCGCCGGAGTTCGGCCTGTTGTTCAACATGGGCGGCATGGCGGTGGCCAACTACGCCTCGGTGTTGCAGGCCGTCAGGGTGTAAGCGTCAGGAACCCTGCGGCTTCCAGCATGTCGCAGGGGGCGCCAGGCTGGCACAGGCCGGTTGAGAGATGTACAGCGGGCCTGGTGGTTTGCGGCTCACTGCGCTGTTGCGGGTCTTGATGCAGTGGCGGGTATAGGTATGCATCTGGTTGAGCCGCAAGTTGCGTAGCCCCCTGGGACAGATCAACAGCGTTTCACCGAAAGAGAACAGCTGAAAACCCTGGACCTCCACGTGGCGCTGCGAGGTCAGGCGGGTATTCCACATCAGCGGGTCCAGGTCATTCAGTTCGAGATCGTCCAGCAGGACGAAGCGTTCGATTCCATCCTGGCGCACATCCAGCCCCCCGGCCGCCTTGTAGGTGATCTGGCTCATGGTCCCGGGCAGTACAAACAGAAACGCCAGGGCAATCATTACCACCGACAGGACTGAATACAGGAGCCGTTTGTAGAGGCTTCCGATCTTGCGGTAGAAAATCACCACTGGCAGCAACGTCAGGACCAGTATCAGCAGCGTCAACACTGCGACGTAGTGTGGAGAGTTACTGCTCACTTCGTTCACGTAGGCATTGAGTATCACCAGGATGGGGATAATAGCCACGCAGAACGTGCCCAGCAGACAGATCATCAACACCACTAGAAAGTCAGTTTTGTCTCTGGTGGGCGTCAGGTTTTCTTCGATCAGCTGTTTGAATCCAGGGCGTGATAGCAGGCCTCCGCAACTGAGCAGAAACAGCGCCAACAGCACAAGCAGGGATTGCCACTCCGGCAGCCAGCCAGGATCGTAGTAAATGATAAAGACATATCCCGAGAATCCCACCAGGAACGGAGGGGTCAGCCACACCACTACATCCTTCAGGCGCCCCGGGGTTCTGTGAAACAGGCTGGTGGATATCCCGAACAGCAGGGAGGTGACGGTCAGCAGAAACAGAAACGCGCTCATGAGCACCAGCACTATGACCAGCCAGATCATCAGCGCCGACTTTGCATCGATCGAAGCCATGAACAGGTCGGTGCGGCCAATCGCCCGGGTGTACATGTACAGGCTGATCAACCCCAACCCGACGGCGCTCAAGCCCATGACCGTGCCGATCTGGCTCCAATAGGTCAGCACGCGCTTGAAATTCTTCCTTAACACCTCTTCAAAGGTGGGGCCTGCGACTTGCATGTGAGCACTCCCTGGCTACGTTGATGGCGCGCGAGTAGACCAAGACCGCAGGGGGGGTGTCGATGTTTTTACGTTTTGAGCCGCAGCCGGGAGTGCCATCCCTGGCACTGTTGCGCTTCATCGCGGGTACGCGGCCGCCTGGCCATGAACCCGCCCCTTGCGCCCGGCCGTCAGGCGATAGGCGATGCCCAGCCAGATAAACCACGCCGGCATCACGCACAGCGCCAGGCGGGTGTCCGGGCGCAGGGCCAGCAGGCACAGGACAAACAGCAGGAAGGCCAGGGCAAACCAGGCCATGGGCACGCCGCCGGGCATCTTGTAGCGCGAGCGGGCGTGCAGTTGCGGGTGCTTTTTGCAGTAGGCGATGTAGGACGCGAGGATGGTCGACCAGGTGAAGATCACCAGGATCGCCGACACCGTGGACACCAGGGTGAAGGCGGTCATCACCTCGGGAACCACGTACAGCAGCAACACCCCCAGCAGCATCAGCAGGGTGGTGAAGCTCAGGCTGATGACCGGCACGCTCTGGCCCGACAGGCGCTTGAACAGGCGCGGCGCATTGCCCTGGTCGGCGAGGCCGAAGAGCATGCGGCTGGCCGAGAACACGCCGCTGTTGGCCGAGGAAGCGGCGGAGGTCAGCACCACGAAGTTGACGATGCCCGCCGCCGCCGGGAAGCCGGCAATCAGGAACAGCTCGACGAACGGGCTCTTGTTCGGCGACACCTGCTGCCAGGAGGTCACGGCGATGATGCAGGCCAGGGCCAGCACATAGAACAGGATGATCCGCAGCGGTATGGCGTTGATGGCCTTGGGCAGGGTGCTGTGAGGGTCGCGGGTTTCCGCGGCGGCGGTGCCGATCAGCTCGGTGCCGGCGAAGGAGAAGATCGCCATCTGGAACCCGGCGAAGAAGCCCAGCAGGCCGTGGGGAAAGGCCGCTTGCCGGTCCAGCAGGTGGCCCAGCGAGGCGGTCACGCCCGAGGGCGAGACGAACGAACTGGCGATCAGCACCAGGCTGACGCCGATCAGGGTGAGCACCGCGATGATCTTGATGATGGCGAACCAGAACTCCACTTCACCGAACAGCCGGACCGTGAGTACGTTGAGGGCGAACAGCGTCAGCATCATGCTGACCGCGGGCATCCAGGCCGGCACCCCGGGGAACCAGTACTGGAAGAAACCGCCCACCACCACGGCGTCGCCCACCACCGCCACGCTCCAGCTCAGCCAGTAGGACCAGCCGAGAAAAAACGCCGCGCGTGGCCCCAGGTAGGCGCCGGCAAAGTCGGCGAAGCTCTTGAATTGCAGGTTCGACAGCAGCAGCTCGCCCATGGCGCGCATCACCAGGTACACGAACAGGCCGATGATCATGTAGATCAGGATGATCGAGGTGCCGGACATGGCGATGATCTTGCCCGAGCCCATGAACAGCCCGGTGCCGATGGCGCCGCCCATGGCCATGAGCTGGATATGACGGTTATGCAGGGTGCGTTGCAGCACGGGGTGCGCAGGGGCCCCGAGGGTATCTGGAGTCATCACAAAACCTCTTGATTTTATAGTTGTCGAGTTTTGGCAGTGCAGGGTGGCTGGGGCTGCGCGCTGTGGTTGTAGGTCGGGGTGGCGCAACCGGTTCGGGTGGGGCCGCTGCACAGGGGCACGGGGCGTTTTCCCGTGCATCGGCCTGGAGTATTGCCTCAGCCGCTGGCCAGGCGGCGCGGGGCGCCTGTGGCGGCGTCGGTGCCCTGGTCGATCAATTGGTACAGGTCCTTGATGTCGGCCGGGGTCGGCACCAGGTGGATCTGCTCGCCAATGCCGTGTTCGCGCGCCTGGTCGTGCAGGTAGCGCAGGGACGAGAAGTCCTCCAGGGCAAAGCCCACCGAGTCGAACACCGTGACCTGCCGGGCATGCTCGCGGCCCGGTTCCAGGCCCTGGGCGATGCGGAAGTATTCGGTCACCGCAAAGTCCGCCGGCAACTGCTGGATATCACCCTCGATGCGCGTTTGCGGCTCGAACTCGACGATCACCCGGGCATTGCGCAGGATCTCTGCGTGCAGTTCGGTCTTGCCCGGGCAGTCGCCGCCCACCGCATTGAGGTGCATGCCGGGCTCGATCAGCTCCGGGGTGAGGATGGTGGCGTAGGCCTTGTCCGCGGTCACCGTGGTGACGATGTCGGCGCCCTTGACCGCATCGGCCACCGACTCGGCGATGCGCACCTTCAGGCCCGGCCAGGCTTGCAGGTTGTGCTTGAGCTTGCGGGAGGCGGCCGGGTCGATGTCGAAGATCCGCAGCTCGTCGATGCCGAGCATGTCGTGGAAGGCGATGGCCTGGAACTCGCTCTGGGCGCCATTGCCGATCAGCGCCATGGTTCGGCTGTCGGGGCGCGCCAGGGCACGGGCCACCAGGGCCGAGGTGGCGGCGGTGCGCACCGCGGTGGTCAGGGTCAGTTCGCTGAGCAGCACCGGGTAGCCGCTGTCCACCTCGGCCAGCACGCCGAAGGCCATGACCGTCAGTAACTGCCGGGCCGGATTGCCAGGGTGGCCGTTGACGTACTTGAAGGCGTACTGCTGGCCATCGTCGGCGGGCATCAGTTCGATGACTCCGGTGGGCGAGTGGTTGGCGGTGCGCGGGGACTTTTCGAAGGCTTGCCAGCGCAGGTAGTCGGCCTGGATATAACCGGCCATTTCACGGATCGCCCTGGCGACACCCAGGCGCTTGTACAGCGCTGCTGCCTGATCCACATCGATAAACAAGGTCATGGTGATTTCCCTCTCGGTCGGAACGTTGAACACTGCGGGGGAGCGCGCCTGGCGCGCGCTAGCGGTTGGCATGGCCGTGCAGCACATTGACCGCATTGATGCCGATCTCATCCACCATGTAGCCGCCTTCCATCACGAACAGCGTCGGCACGCCCACCGTGGCGATGATCTGGCCCATGCCGAGAAAGTCTTCGCTTTCCAGGAGGAAGTGGCTGATGGGATCGTCCTTGAAGGTGTCCACCCCGAGGGACACCACCAGCAGCTCCGGCGCGAACGCCCGCAGTTGCTGGCAGGCGTGCACCAGGGCCTCGCGGTAGCGCTCCCAGGTGGTGCCCCGGGGCAGCGGGAGGTTCAGGTTGTAGCCTTCGCCGGCCCCGCTGCCGCGCTCGCTGGCATGGCCCGAGAAGTAGGGGTAGGACACGGCCGGGTCACCGTGCAGCGAGACGAAGAGCACGTCGCCACGGTCATAGAAAATGTTCTGGGTGCCGTTGCCGTGGTGGAAGTCCACGTCCAGCACCGCCACCCGCCTGGCGCCCCGGGTGATGGCGTGCTGCGCGGCGATGGCGGCGTTGTTCAGGTAGCAGTAGCCGCCCATGTATTCCCGTGCGGCGTGATGCCCCGGCGGGCGGCACAGGGCGAAGGCGCTGTCCTGGCCTTCATCGATCAGGGCCAGGGCGGTGAGCGCGATATCGGCGCTGGTGCGCACCGCATCCCAGGTGGTGGCGGTGATCGGCGAGCCGGCGTCCATGGCGAAGAAACCCAGCTTGCCGTCGATGAATTCGGGCACCCGCTGGTTGGCCAGGTCGCGCACCGGCCACACCAGGGGCAAAGCGTCGTGGCTGCGGCCGGTGGCGGTCCATTCACTCCAGGCGTTTTCCAGGAAGCTGACGTAACGTTCGCTGTGGGCGGCCACATAGCAGGCGCGGTCGAAGCGCCGCGGGCCGATGATCTCGCCAAGCCCCACGTGGCGCACCCGGTCTCGCACCGTGTCGGCGCGGCTGGGTTGCTCGAAGGAGGGCTTGAGCACGCCATCCTTCAATTCGGTGCCATGGTGCAGGCGATGGGATTCGCTGAAGACGGTAAGCATGCTGAACGCATCCATTGTTATTGTCCGGTGCAAATAGTTTGTTCCGGCATGGCTGCTAATTCTTTGCTTTTTGTTCGGATGAAATTAGAGTTTTGGGTAATATTTTCCCAGGTGGTGGCTGATTTTGAAAAAAATGGCTCGCAACGTTAATCTCGACGACACCGACCTGGCGATTCTTGCACTGTTGCAGCAGGACGCGAGCATTTCCAATGCAGAGCTCAGCGAGCGCCTGTCCCTTAGCCTTACTCCCTGCTGGCGGCGGCGCAAGCGCCTGGAGGAGGAGGGGGTGATCAGGGATTACCAGGCCAACCTCGACCGGCGCCTGCTGGGGCTGGACATCCTGGCCTTCGTCCATGTGCGGTTCGCTACCCACTCCGACCAGACCCCCGACGATTTCGAGACGGTGATCATGCGTCTGCCCGAGGTCCAGTCCTGCCACAAGATCACCGGCGATGCCGACTACCTGCTGCAGGTGCTGGCCCGCGACCTGGACAGCTACAGCGACTTTGTCGAGCACGTGCTCAGGCGCCAGCCGGGCATTGCCTCGATCCAGTCCAGCCTGGCGCTGCGCGAGGTCAAGGCCACCAGCCGCCTGGCGATTCCCCAGCCACTGCCCAGGTAGGCTGGCGGCCTGTGGGGCGCCTGCATCACATTTTCGAAGTTTTTTTTCGTGCCGGGTTATTCAATGACCGCTATGCAGGTAATCTTTGCGCGGTCTTGTGCCCGCGTTCCAGCGAGGCAGGCAACAGGAGTGTTGAGTAGGCAATGGATGCATTGGCAGCAGCCCGTCTGGGCGACGAAATAGCCCACGGCTTTGGCGTGGCGGCGATGGTGGCCGGCGCGGTGGCTGGCGCCTTGATCGGTGCGGCGATCATTGGTGCCACGGCTGCCACCGGTGGCCTGGCGGCGGTGATCCTGGTGGGCTCGGTGGCGGCCGGGGGCTTGTCGATGTTCCAGATCGTCAAGGGCCTGAGCAGCATCTTCAGCCTGCCCGAACCCAGCACCGGCGTGCTGGTGGAGGGCAGCCTCAATGTCTTTATCAACCGGCGCAACGCCATGCGCGCCGGCGTGGACTCGTCCTCTTCCTGCAGTGGCCTGCCGCTCAATCACCCCTACATGCCCCTGCCGGTACTGATCGCCGAAGGCAGCGTCAAGGTCACCATCAATGGCAAGCCGGCGGCGCGGCTGCAGAGCAAGATGGTCTGTGGCGCCCATATCAAGAACGGCAGCGAGAACACCCTGATCGGTGGGCCCAGCGTGCGGGTAGCGTTTGTCTTCGACCTGGAAAGCTGGATGCACACGGGGCTTGAAGTGCTCGGCCTGGGGGCCTTGATCGGCGCCGGGGTGCTGGCGGCGTTCGCCGGGCTGGCGGCCTTTGCCGGTTTCGCCGCGATCACCGGCGCCGCCTTCGTCGGCATGGGCCTGCTGGGTGATCTGGGTGATCGCCTGGGGCCGGGTTATCGCGACCTGTTGCAAGGCGCGGCGGGCATGGTGCTCCTGGGGCTGGGGCCGAAGCTGGCCAGGGGCGGCAAGCCACCGCCGCCGCCGGAGGCCACGGTCTACCACGTCACCACCAACCCTGGCGCGGCCCAGGGCGTGCTCCGTGGCATCGACCCCAAGTTCCTCAACCCCAACAGCCGCTTTGGCGCGGCCTTCTATGTCGGTGAAAGCCCTACCACGCCCCTGGCCGAACTGGCCCACCATGGCGCCACGCCGACCCATGGCATTCGCTTCAATGTCAATGCCAGCAAGGCCAAGGTTCTGGACCTCACCGACCCGGCGGTGGCCAAGGAGTGGGGCTACAACGGCGGGCCCATCACTTCCAAGACCCAACAGATCGGCGTGGACGCCCGGGACCAGGGCTACAATGTGATCCGCTTCAGCTCCGAGCGGGACCCGGGTGGCGTCAACCATGCGGTCCTGGACAATTTCAATGAAATCCTCACTCCCCAGATGATTACCCCGGTAGAGCCATGAAGTTTTATCTGTACACCTATGTTTGTGCCGAGTGCGGCAACCGTTTCAACGCCCCCGAGGTGTTGCCCGGCAGTTATGGCCAATTCCTGATGCGCAGCCCATCGGGCGAGACAGTGTTTCTCGATGGCCTCAACGATGAGGTCTACAGCGAGGTCGACCAGTTGCTGGAGCAACTGCTGCAGGGTCAGAACGTCAGCGCGGTACGCCGCGCCGATCTGCTGCGGCGGGTGTTCGGTGTGGCCTGTGACCCCGACTCCCAGGGCCAGCCCTTCGGCCTGTTGACCAAACCACGGTGCGGGCAGTGCGCCAGCGTCAAGATGGACCAGTGGCAGGCCACCGACCCGGCGCAGTATGTCGAGTGCGACTTCGCCCCGGTGCAGCACAGCCAGTGGCTGCGCTTGAGCCAGGCGCAGAAGTTGCAGCGCCTGGCCGCGGCGCTGGCCCAGCCGCGGCCCTAGGGCCTACTGAAATTCGCCGGACTCCAGGCAGAAGGCGACCAGGGCCTGGTCGCTGTCCAGGTTGAGCTTGCGGATCGCCGAGATCTTCTGTGCGCTGACGGTCTTCACGCTGCGCTTGAGGTTGGCGGCGATCTGCATCATTGATTCGCCGCGCACGAAATGCCGCAGCACTTCGTATTCCTTGGGGGTGAGGCTGCTCAGGCCGTCGGCCATGGAGCGCAGCGGGCTGCTATTGAGCTCGTTCTGCACCAGGCTCGGCGGATGGTGGATGCGCCCCAGGCGCACGTTCTCCAGAGCGCTGAGCAACTCGCTCATGTCATGGCGCTTGGGCAGTACCGAGCGCACGCCGATGTCATACAGCGCGGCCACGATCATCGGGTTGGACATCATGGTCAGCACCAGTACCTGCACCCTGGGGAAGTGTCGGATCAGGTAGGTCACCAGGCGTATGCCATCGCCGAAGGTCGGGTCGCCCTCCATGAAGTAGTCGGTGATGACCACGTCGATCCGCGGGTCATCCGAAAGTTGCTGGACCAGGGCACTGGGAGTGGTCACAGCCGCCACCACCTCGTACTGGCGGGTCTTTTTCAACAGGTCGCTGACGGCAGCGAGCACCAGGGGATGATCGTCGGCCAGGGCAACGCGTATTTTTTTCATGGTGGACACGATCCATTGTCAAAAGGGAATGCGCAGAAATGCGGGTACTAGGAGCGTTCATTCGAGCTGGCTGATGTCCTGCAAGGCGTGCAGCAGCATCAGGCTATGCGCGCGGGTGGTAGCCGTCAAACCGCTCTGGCGCAGGCTTTGCCCCAAGTCGTGGACCTGCAGGATCAGCGCTTGCTGGCCAGCCACCGCCAGCGACCCGCGTACCCGGTGCAGCAACTGGAAGATGCGCTCGTAATCCTCCCCGTCCAGGGCCTGGCGCAGGTGTTCCACGTCCTGGCCCATGGTGCGGGCAAACAGTTCCCGCCGGGGCTGCAACGGCACGGGCTTGACCAACCAGGCGTCCATCCCGCAGGCCTGGCAGCGGGCCTCTTCGTCGCACATGGCATCGTCAGTTTCGCCACCGGCGCCGGGAAGTGAACGATGTGGAGGTCAGGTCCAGCCATATCCAGACTGAAGACGGTGCCGGCATCCTGGTCAACGGCGGTGGCCTGACCACGCGCTGTATCGACAGTAGCCTGCTGGGCCGCGGCGACGGCGAGCAGGGCACCGCGCTGTGGATCACCGATCGGGCCGACGGGGGGCTGGCCGAGGCGGTGCAACTGGAGGCTGTGCGTTCGAACCTGTTCGGTGATGTGCTGGTGGACGGCGGCAGCCTGCAACTGTCCCTGGCCGATAGCAGCCTCTGGACCCTGCGCGGCGACTCCCAGCGCACCCGCCTGGCCAACAACGGCGTGGTGGCGTTCGCCGATCCCGGCCTGGCGGGGGCTTTCAAGCAGTTGCAGGTCAGTGGCGACCTGGAGGGCGATGGCCACTACATCATGAACACCGACCTGGGCCGCCAACCTCGGTTACCGCTTCACGTTCTGAGGGGCACTGGCGCTCGCCGCGAGCGTCTGGCGCACCCCTTCGGTATAGGGCGTCTTGGCGATCGGCCCGATCAGGCCTTGCAGGGCCGAGTCGTCGAGGATCAGCGGCGAGCTGATCAGGTAATGCATCTCCACCATCTCGCGCAGCAACGGGTCGAACAGCCCCAGCAGGCGCAGCAGGGGCTTGCCGATCACCCGTTGCTTGAAGCGGGCACCGCCGTGCTGCCGGATCAGCTCCAGCAGCTCGCGCTGGCTGGTAACCCCGGCGCCGCCCAGGTGCCAGGTCTTGCCGAAGGCTTCGGGCTGCTGGATCAAGCGGCAGACCACCGGCCCCACGTCGGGAACGAAGACAAACTCATGGGGCCGGTCCAGGGGGCCTACCAGGTTTGCCGTGCCGCCCTGGACCGCGGCCTGGAACGCTCCGTGCAGCAGGCTTTTATCGACCCCGGGCCCGTAGAAGTCCGGCAGGCGCAGCACCGTGGCCTGGATCTTGCCGTCGGCATGGGCCTTCCACAGCAGGTCTTCCTGGGCCTTGCGCATGCGGCCCTTGAAGCTGTTGGGCTGGCGCGGATGCTGCTCCGCCACCGGGTTGCTGCGAGCCATGCCGTAGGGATAGACGGTGCCGATCAGCAGGATCCGGCGCACCCCGGCGGCGATGGCGCCGTCCAGGGTCTGGCGCATCAGTTGCGGGTGCAGTTCGAAGCGCCAATAGTCCACCCCCACCAGATAGATCAAGGTGTCGACCCCGGCTGCGGCAGCTTCGACCGAGGCGGGCTGGTCGGGGTCCCAGGTGACCGGCTCGGCCAACGGGTCGGCGCCATAGGCCTTTAGCAGGCTGCTCTGGCTGCGGCCCACCACGCGGTAGGGCTGGCCCTGGCTGCGCAGGGTCCGGGCGATGCTCTGGCCAATGGCGCCGACGGCGCCGAACAGGGCTACTTGGGGCATGACGGGTTCCTCGTGGATGAACAGAGCTTGCAGAGTGCGAGTTCCTCGGCTAAATGGAAATTGCCCAGGCTTTGATGGTTTCTATAAAAAAATGCATAGCCCCACGGAGACTCCCCCTAATTGGGACTGGTACCGCACCTTTCTCGCAGTGCTGGACAGTGGTTCCCTGTCTGCCGCTGGCCGCGCCATGGGTTTGACCCAGCCCACGGTGGGCCGGCATATCGACCAGTTGGAAGCGGCCCTGGGCCTGAAGCTGTTCACCCGTTCCTTCGACGGATTCGCCGCCACCGAAGCGGCGCTGGAGCTCAAGCCCTACCTGCTGCAGGTGGCGGCGGGGGAGGCGGCCTTGCGCCGGGTGGCCAGCAGCCATGGCGCCGGGGTGCAGGGCAGTGTGCGGATCTCGGCCAGCGAAATCATCGGGGTGGAGGTGTTGCCGCCGATTCTCGCCACCTTGCGCCAGCAGCATCCGCAGCTGGTGGTGGAGCTGGTGCTGTCCAACCGTGCCGACGACCTGCTGCAGCGCCAGGCCGATATTGCCGTGCGGATGTTCCGCCCGACCCAGGAAGCGCTGCTGGTGCGCCGGGTCGCCGACATCGAACTGGGCCTGCATGCCCACCGGGATTATCTGCAGCAGCAGGGCACGCCGCTCTCGCTGGAGCAGTTGGCCGGGCACGCGCTGATCGGCTTCGACCGTGAAACCGCGTTTATCCGCCGCCTGCAACAGCAGTACCCGATGCTGGCCCGGGGCGCCTTCGCCTGGCGCAGTGACAGTGACCTGGCGCAGTTGGCGGCATTGCGCGCGGGGTTTGGCATTGGTGCCTGCCAGGTACGCCTGGCCGAAGCTGATCCACGCCTGGTGCGGGTCCTGGCGGAGCAGTTCGCGCCCAGCCTGGAAGCCTGGGTGGCGATGCATGAAGACCTGCGCAACAGCCCGCGCTGCGCGGTGACCTTTGCCGCGCTGGTGCAGGGGCTGGCAGCCTATGCCGCAGGCGATTGACCACCAGGGTGCCAGCAGGGTTGCCAGAGGGCCTCGGCAGTGGTTTATCATACGCTGTATGTTTATCCCCTCAGGAGGCAACGCCCATGGCATTCGGCAAGGTATTCATTGCCACTTCGGTCGATGGTTTCATCGCCCGCAACGACGGTGCTATCGACTGGCTGCCCAGTGGCGAGTCCGGCGAGGACTACGGCTACGGCGCCTTCATGGCGTCGGTGGACGGGATTGTCATGGGCCGTGCTACCTACGACAGCGTGCTGGGTTTCACCCCCTGGCCCTTCGACAAGCCGGTGGTGGTGCTCAGCCGCACCCTCAGTACGCAGGACGTGCCGCAGCGCCTGGCGGGCAAAGTGCGCATCAGCGCGCTGCAACCGGTGGAACTGGTGGCGCAGTTGCGGGCCGAGGGCTGGAGAACCGCCTACATCGATGGCGGCACCCTGATTCAAGCCTTTCTCCAGGCCGGGCTGATCGATGAAATGACCCTGACCCGGGTGCCGGTGTTGCTGGGCACGGGCCGCCCCCTGTTCGGCGCGCTGCCCCGGGACCTGCACCTAGGCTGCGTCGATTCCCGGCAGTATCCGGACGGGCTGGTGAGCACCCGTTACCGGGTGCAGCGAGGCGCCGTCCATGAGTGACCGGCCCAAGCGCAGCGGTCGCCCTGCCGCAGGGCGTGAACTGAGCCTGGACCAGGTCCTCGACGTGGGCCTGGAGCTGCTGGAGGAACTGGGGCCCCAAGGGTTCGGTGGCCGGGCCCTGGCGCGGCAGTTGGGGATTACCCCGATGTCGGTGGCCTATCACGTGGGCGACCAGCGCAACCTGATGCGCCTGCTGGTGGAGCGGGTGCACGCCGAGCCGCTGGCAGAGCCGCCAGCGCAGTGGCCACCCGAGGCAAGGATCCAGGCGTTGCTGGGGGAGTACATGGACCGGGTCCGCCGCCATCCGGCGCTGACCCTGTGCATCCTCGGTGACCCGCAGTTGTTCGGCGGCTCCCTGGCGGCCTTCAGCCAGCGCTTGCGCGAGGAAGTACGGGCCTTCGATGCAGACCCGGCGCTGTTCGACCTGCTGGTGGACTACAGCCACGGCCACGCCCTGGCGCTGGCCCTGGCCGGGGAGGGCGCGCAGGCGCTGGAGGGCGCTTTCGAAGCGGGGCTGCGTCGTTTGCTGCGCTAAGCGGCTTTCTACCGGGCGTCGGCGAGCATCGCGGCAAAGCGCTGGGCTGGCCATTCCTTGCGGTCCGACACCTGGCCGTCGCCCACTTCCACCAGGCGCAGCACGCCATCGGCCCGCAACACCACATCCACCGAGAAGAACCCACTGTCGATCAGTGCCGCGCATTTGTGCACCAGCGCCGGTACTTCACCGCTAGCACCGTAAGCCTGGCCGTTGAGGACGAAGTAACGGCGCTCGGTGTCATCCAGGTAGTCTTCGCGACGCCTGACGCAGACACCCCCCTCGATCTGGCCGCGATACTGGCGCATGCGTTCGATCAGTGGCGCGATATCCGCGGGGGTGTGCACCAGGCTACCGCTGCCGGTGTTCAGCGATTTGACGTAGTCCTTGATGAAATACCCCGGCCAGTGGAGGTCCGCCAGGGCCTGGGTGAAGTCGGCGTCGGCCGCCAGCACCCGGGTTTCGCAAGTGAAACGGGCCAGCCGCGGATACCACTGGGGCAAGTGATGGCAGTCCCGGTAGTTGGTGACGCTGGTGAAGGCGACCGCGCCCAGGCGTTGCAGATGCTCCACCAGCTCGCGGTAGCTTTCGGGCGTCAGCATCCAGCCGCGGTACAGCACCGGGTTGCCTCCTACGAGGGCTGGCCGCGCCCGGAAACTGCCGTTCTCGAAATCCTCGAAGGAAAATAGCGAAGCGCTCAGGCCGGCGGCCAGAATCGCCTGGTATTCGTCGAGGTACTGCTCGTCCGGGCGCTTCGGATCGAAGGGGTCGCTGGGGTAGAGAAGGTGCATGGCGAATCCTGCCAGGGAGGGTTTGCCCGGGCCCATGGGCGCCGGTGAAGTGAGATGGCGGGCGATGATAGCGGGATTTTCCCGGGCAATCCTCCCGGCCCGGGCGTTCATTACATCCCTGCACCTTGGTTCACAGAAAATCACCGAGCCACGACAGACTCCAACACCACTGCCGGGCAGACTGGCGCCTGCGCCGCCGGAGTGATGCACGGCGGCAACCTGATCTGGCGCGCAGGCTATGGCGCTGCCGACCTGGCCACCGGTGCGGCGCTCCAGGCCGATACCCTGTTCAACCTGGCGTCGGTGCCCAGGGAGTGTTCCGGTCCCGAGCTGTGGCGCGCTTCACACCCGCCGGCTGCGACCCAGCAACCACAACAGGTAGAGGCCTCCCAGCAGGCCGGTCATCAGGCCGATGGGCAGGTTGGCGCGGAACGCCAGGCGCTGGCTCAGCAGGTCTGCGGCCAGGAGCAATACCGCGCCCATCAGCGCGCCCGACCCCAGCGGCACTTCGGCGCTGCGGGTCAGGCGCCGGGCCAGTTGCGGGCCGGCCAGGGCGATAAAGGCGATGGGCCCGGCAGCGGCGGTGGCGATGGCAGTGAGGCCGACGGCGGCCAGCACCATGATCAATCGGGTGCGCTCCACCGCGACCCCCAGTTGGCTGGCAGTGGCGTCGCCCATTTCCAGCAGGTTGATGCGCCGGGCGTGGTACAGGGCGATCGGGGCGATCAGCAGCAGGCCCAGGGCCGCCGGCAGTACATGGGACCAGGTGCGGGTGTTCAGCGAGCCGGCCAGCCACAGTTGGGCGAACATCGCCTGGTCGAGGTTGCCGCTGACCAGCAGGATGCTGTTCAGGCCGGACAGGCTGGCGCCCACGCCGATGCCCACCAGCACCAGGCGATAACCCCCGCTGCTGTGGCCTTTTCGCGCCAGCAGCAACACCAGCAGGGCGGTGCCCAGGCCGGCCGCCACTGCCGCCAGGGACGTGGCCAGGGGGCCGGCATCGAACAGCATGATCTGCACGATGGCGCCGCTGGCGGCGCCGGTGGTGAAGCCGATCACGTCCGGCGAGCCCAGGGCATTGCGCGAGATCGACTGGAAGATCGCCCCGGCCATGCCCAGTGCCGCGCCCACCAGGGTCGCGGTCAGGGCCCGGGGCAGGCGCACGCGCTGCAGCACCCGCTGGGCGGTGAGGTCCTGGCCCTGGCCCAGCAGGTTGGCCAGCACCTGTTGCGGGCCGAGGGACAGGCTTCCGGTGCCCAGCAGCAGTGCCCAGAGCAGCAGCATCGCCACCAGCAGCACGGCGCAGACCAGGGCCGCGCGCGGTTGCCAGCGCAGCGAGAGCGAGCCCAGGCGCAGGGCCTTGAACCCCTTCACAGGCGGCTCAGGCGAAAGCGCCTGACCAGTACGATGAAGCACGGCCCACCCAGCAGCAGGGTGATGATGCCGGCGGCGATTTCTTCCGGTGCTACCACGACCCGGCCGAGCACGTCGGCCCCCAGTAGCAGGCCGGCGGCTAGCAGCGCCGAGTAGGGCAGGATCCAGCGGTAGTCGGTGCCCACCAGCATCCGCGCCAGATGGGGCGCCACCAGCCCGACAAAACCGATAGGCCCGGCCACGGCGGTGGCGGCACCGGCCAGCAGCATCACCGCCAGGCAGGCCAGCAGCCAGGTCAGGCGCAGGTTCACTCCCAGGGCGCGCCCCAGGTCCTGGCCCAGGGCCAGGGCGTTGAGCTGGGCGGCGATTCCCAGGGCCAGGGCCAGGCCCAGCGCGATGGCCAGGGCCGGCACCTGCAGCAGGGCGAAGCCGCTGCCGGACAGCGAGCCCGCGGCCCAGTGGCGAAAGTGATCGAAGACCTCGGGCGGGCTGTTGAGCACGATGATCCCGGTCAGTGAAGTCAGCATCACCGACAGTCCGGCGCCGGCCAGTACCAGGCGTACCGGGTTGGTCCCGGTCTCATGGGCCTGCCCCAGCAGGAACACCACCACTCCCGCCAGCCCGGCGCCGCCGAACGCCAGCCACAGGTACTCGGCCAGGCTGGTCAAGTGCAGCAGCGCCACGCCGCCGATCACCGCCACGGCGGCGCCGGCATTGATGCCCAACAGGCCCGGTTCGGCCAGCGGGTTGCGAGTCACCGCCTGCATCACCGCGCCGGCCACCCCCAGGGCGAGGCCGGCCAGCAGGGCGATCAGGGTCCGGGGCAGGCGCAGTTCACGCAGGATCAGGTGCTGGTCGTTGTGCAGGTCGGGTGCCTGCAACGCCTGCCAGGTCACGCTCAGGGGGATCGCTCGGGAGCCGATGGCCAGGCTCAGCAGGGCCAGCACCAGCAACAGCAGCAGCCCGGCCAGCAGGCCCCAGGTGCGGTGGTGGGGGCGCGACAGCGGTCGGGCCAGGGGCTGGGCAACGAGGTTCATGGCTTAGCGAAAGTGCGCGGCGACGGCATCGATCATCTGCCGTCCCGAGTAATAGTCGATGCGAAACGAACTCGGGCCCAGGGCATACACCCGCCGGTTGATCACCGCTGGCAGGTTGGCCAGCACCGGGTCGGCGAGGAACGCCTGCACGTCGCCGTCGGTGGCGCTGAGCAGGAACACGCTGTCACCGGTGATCGCCGCCGGCAGGTTTTCCCGGGAGATGAACTGGAAGTCCGACGCCCGGGTGACCTTGCCCGCCAGCGCCTCGGGCAGCTCTGCGACCTTGAAGCCAAGAGCGCCGAGCAGCCGGGCCTGGGGGCTGTTCAGGCGGCCGATGGAATAGCTGCCGGCAATGTTGTAGCCCACCACGCTCACCGGCCCCGGGGGCGGGGTGATGCGGGCGGCGGTTTGCGCGGTGTACTGGTCGAAGCGCTGGATGGCCGCCCGGGCCTGTTGCTCCAGGCCGGTGCGCTGGCCCAGGGCGGTGGCGATGTCTTGCCAGCTCTGGTTCGAGTAGTCCACCACCAGGGTCTCCAGGCCCTGGGCCTGCAGCTCGCTGCGGTGGGCGACCACGCTGTCGGCGCCGGTGGCGGACACCACCAGCAGGTCCGGGTCAGCGGCGATCACCGCTTCGATATCGAATTGCAGGTTGCGGTACAGCACTGCTACGCCGCGCTGCCTGGCCACTTCTGCCCACTGGGAAAAGAACCCGCGCTCATCGGTGAGGCGGCTGGGGGTGGTGGCGGCGCTGGCCACCAGCGGTGCATCCATGGCCAGCAGGATCCCGGTGACGCTGGGGCTGGTGGAAACGATGCGGGTGGGGGTGGTGCTTGCCCCGAGGGCCAGCTGGCAGCTCAGGGCCAGGACCGCTGCACTGAGCAGCCGGGCGCAAAGGCGTGGGTTCATCATCGATCCATCGGACGGTAAAGGTGGGGTGCAGGGGCCTGAGCAGCAGAATCATATGATAATGCTTCTCATGCAATGTATTCCATATTGTAGAATCCATTCCGCAATTGCAATACTGCAAGCGCTTGTCTCCCAAGGAAAACCCCGCCATGACTCACCGTTTGCACGCCGATGCCGTGACCTTGCGCCACGACGCGCGAATCATTTCCCAGGGCCTGTCCCTGAGCATTCCCGACGGCTCGTTCACGGTCATTGTCGGGCCCAACGCCTGTGGCAAATCCACCTTGCTGGCGGCGTTGTCCCGGCTACTGGCACCGGCTGAAGGGCGGGTGGTGCTCGATGGCAAGGACATCCGCCAACTGCCGGCCCGGGAAGTGGCCCGGCGCCTGGGCCTGCTGCCGCAGAGCGCCGTTGCGCCGGATGGCATCAGCGTCGCCGAACTGGTGGCGCGCGGGCGCTACCCGCACCAGTCGTTGCTGCGCCAGTGGTCGAAGGAGGATGAGCAGGCGGTGCGCGGGGCGATGGCCGCGACCCGGGTCGAGGCGCTGGCCGAACGCTTGCTGGACGAGTTGTCCGGCGGCCAGCGCCAGCGGGTGTGGATCGCCATGGTGCTGGCCCAGGAAACGCCGATCCTGCTGCTGGACGAGCCCACCACCTACCTGGATATCGTCCATCAGATCGAGCTGCTGGAGCTTTTGGCCGAGCTCAACCGCCAGGGCCGGACCATCGTCGCGGTGCTGCATGACTTGAACCAGGCCTGCCGCTATGCCAGCCACCTGATCGCCCTGCGCGACGGCGCCATCGTCGCCCAGGGCGCGCCGGCGGCGATCTTCACCGAGGCCCTGGTGGAGCAGGTGTTCGGCCTGGCCTCGGTGATCATCCGCGACCCGGTCAGCGGCACGCCGTTGATGGTGCCCAAGGGCCGGATCGCCCCGGCCTGAAGCCACGGCTCAGGGGCGCGCCGGCAACGCCTCCTGGGGGACGCGCTGGCCACCGGTGGCCTGGTTGACCTGGGCCGCTTCATGGAACAGCGCATCGCGGTCTTGCGGGGCCTGCAATTGCCCAAGGTCAGTGACCGTGGTCATCACGCAGACGATCTCCTGCTGGGCGTCGAATACCGGCGCGGCCTGCCCGGTGACGTTGGACAGCAGGTGGCTGGTGAGTTCGGCCCAATGCCGGCGTCGTACCTCGTCGAGCACCGCGGCACTGGGCGGGGTGCCGCGAAAATGCGCCGGCTGCTGCTTGCGCGCCGCGTCGATCACGGCCTTGGGCAGAAAGGCCTGGAACACCAGGCCGCAGGCGGTGTTGTCGATGGGCAGGATGTCCCCCAGGGCCAGGGGGTTGATGGAGAAATAGGCGCTGCGGTACCAGCGCACCAGGGTCGGCCCGCGGTCGGTCCAGATCGCCACGCCCCCGCTGGCGGCATGCCGCTGGGCCAGGGCTTTCATGCGCTGGGCGGCGATGTCCACCGCATCGATGCGCTTGAGCGCGCCAATGCCGATGCTCAGGGCCGCCGGGCCCAGGTCGTACAGGCCACTGAGCGGGTCCTGCTTGGCCAGCCCTTCCTTGACCAGGCTTTGCAGGTAGCGGTGGGCGGTGGAGCCACCCGTGCCGGTGCGCCGGGCCACTTCCCCCAGGGCCAACTCGCCCTCGGCATTGGCCAGGGTGTTGAGAAAACGCGCGGCGATCGACACCGACTGGATCACCCCGGAACGTTTTTCCGGCGGTGCATCCAGGGTCTCGTCCAACGGGGGCTGCGAACTGTTCAACGGCTGGGTCTCCTCACCAATGTCTGGCCGCGTGGGGTACGCAGGCTATGGCCTGCGCAGCGCTGGCGCTAGCGGCGGCCATGATACCGGTTCCACCGCCTGCCTGGGACGGGGGAATGCGCCCGGGTCAAAAGTGTAGATCATTCCAATTTGCAGAATGTATTCCGTATTGAGGAATATCATGGCAGCGTGATAGCCTAATCGTGAAAGAGGATCATTCTCATTTGGAAGGAAGTTTTGATGGCCCTTACGCACCGCACATTCAGTCACGGTATTGGCGTTCTCACCTTGTCCACCCTGCTGGCGAGCCCGCCGCTGATGGCTGAGGACAGCAGGCAGCCGGACAAGCCAGGGGAAGGCAGCCTGGCCCTGGAATCGCTGGTGGTCACCGGTGAGAAACTCGACCGCGAGCTGAAGGACACCGCCTCCTCGGTGTCGATCATCACCGACCGCGATATCGACCAGAACAAGACCGGCGATGCGTCGGTGTCGGAGGTCATCAACGCCAGCCCCAACGTGATCTACACCGATTCGGTGGGCGCGCCGATCATCCGGGGCCAGGACACCCAGGGCCCGAACAACGGGCAGAACGTGTTCTGGGGCGGTACGGTGCCGCGGGCCACCATCAACCTGGACGGCCACTACCTGAACTACAACGAGATGTTCTTCGGCGCGACCTCGGTCTGGGACCTGGACAGCATCGAAGTATTCCGCGGCCCGCAGACCACCTCCCAGGGCGCCAACGCGATTGCCGGGGCGATCATCGTCAACACCAAGAACCCGACCTTCACCCCCGAGGCGGCCTACCAGGCGGAGATCGGCAGCTACCACTCGCGGCGCAGTTCGGTGGCGGTGTCCGGGCCCCTGGCCCAGGACTTTGCCGGGCGCCTGGCGGTGGACTATTCGGCCCGCGACACCTTCATCGACTACGACAACCCGAAGTTCCAGGGCAGCAAGACCGACCAGGATTTTCGCAACCTCAATGCCCGGGCCAAGCTGCTGTGGTTGCCCACCGACATTCCAGGGCTGGAAAGCCAGTTCACCTTCGCTCACAACGACAGCAACCGCCCGACCCAGGAAGCCGCCTCGGCGCCGTTCCACAAGCTGGAGCACAGCTCCACCACCATGCCGTCCTGGGAGCAGGACACCAACACCAGCATCCTCGATGTCTCCTATGCGCTGGGTAACGGCCTCAAGCTGTTCAACCAGGCGCAGTATTCGCTGTCGTCGGTGCACCGGGTGACCGGGGCGGCGGGCGAGGGCGATGCCGACATCCACCAGAAGAACGCCTCCAACGAGTCGCGCCTGACCTTCGGTGAGAAAGAGGACCTGCTCAGTGGCATGGGCGGGATCTACTACGCCCGCACCCGCACCGACGAAACCCTCAACCTGCGGGGGCGTTCGGCCTTCGACGACACCAAGACCAACCTGGGGATCTTCGGCGAGCTCAACTACCGGCTCACCGACCTGTGGACCCTGAGCACCGGCCTGCGCTACCAGCAGGACCACATCGAGCGCACGGGCAACTCGGTGCTGGCTCCCGGCGCGCTGAACTACGACAAGACCTTCTCCACCGTGCTGCCCAAGGTTTCCCTGGCCTACGCCGCCACCCCGCACTGGACCGTGGGCGGCCTGGTCAGCCGGGGCTACAACCCGGGCGGTGTGTCGCTGAACCTGACGACCCGGCAATGGGCCTATTTCAAGGAAGAGTCGATCTGGAACTATGAGCTGTTCAGCCGCGCGAGCTTTCTCGATGACCGCCTGCTGATCAACACCAACCTGTTCTACATGGATTTCAAGGACGCCCAGTACAACATCCCGGTGGTGATTTCCCCGGGGGTGGCACAGTCCTACACCATCAACGCCGAGAAGGCCCACGCCTATGGCCTGGAGCTGGATCTGGACTATCGCCTGCTGGACAACCTGCGGCTCAAGGCCAGCGCCGGTACCTTGCGCACCCGCATCGACAAGATTTCCAGCAACGCCGACTACGCCCACAACGAGTTTGCCCGCTCGCCGGGCTACACCCTGAGCTTCGGTCCCAGCTGGGACATCACCGAGCGCCTGAACCTCAATGCCCAGGTGCGCTACCTGGACGGCTACTACTCGGATACCGCCAACACCTCGGCCTATTCGATCAAGCCCTACACCCTGACCGATGCGCGCATGAGCTACCGCTTCAACGACCAGGTGCAGCTCTATGGCTACGTCAAGAACGTCTTCGACGACCGCTCGCCCACCTACATGCAGCAGAACCGCGGCATCGGCGGCATCGAGGCCAGCATGACCCAGCCACGGACCCTGGGCATTGGCGTCAAAGGGGCGTTCTGAGGCCCCCGGGAACCCGTCGCCGGCCGCCCCCCGAGGCGCTGCCGGCGTTCATTCGTACACAGGAGATTGGCAACAGATGAGTAACCGCAAACGCCTGCATATCGGCATGTCCCTGGCCCCCACCTGGCTCAGTGGCGATGCCTGGCGCCAGCCCGACAGCAATATCGAAGGCATCTACAGCGCCGACTTCGCCGTGGACATCGCCAAGCGTTCCGAGGCCGCGCACCTGGATTTCGTGTTCCGCCCCGACGTCAGTTGCCTGAACATGGACGGCCTGGAAAGCGGCTCGGGTTTCGCCAGCCTCGATCCCACGGTGCTGCTGGCGTGCATCGCCCGGGAGACGTCCCGCATCGGCCTGGTGTCCACCGTTTCCACCACCTTCTTCCCGCCCTATGTGGTGGCGCGCCAGTTGCAGTCGCTGCATTGGGTGAGCAACGGCCGCGCCGGCTGGAATATCGTCACCGCCTTGCAGGGCCATGAGAACTTCGGCCTGGAGGCCATGCCCGGCGCGGATGAGCGCTATGCCCGGGCGGCGGAGTTCACCCGCCTGGTGCACGACCTGTGGGCCAGCTACCCCAACCAGGCGCTGCTACTGGACCGGGAGAATGGCCGTTACGCCGACCGCAGCCAGGTGCACCCGGTGGACCATGCCGGCGAGCACTTCCGGGTGCGCGGCCCGCTCAACCTGCCGGCGTTCGGCAAGGCACGGATTCCCCTGGTCCAGGCCGGCGCCTCGGACACCGGTCGCGACTTTGCCGCCTCGGTGGCCGACCTGGTGTTCGCCCCGACCCCGGACAAGGATGCGGCCCTGGAACTGCGTCGCGACCTCTCGCAACGGGCCCGGCGCCACGGCCGCCGCCCCGAGGACATCCGCCTGCTGCCGGGCCTGAGCCTGTACCTGGCGCCGACCCGGGAACAGGCCCGCGAGCTGTTCATGCAAACCCACGGGCGCCCGGACAACGCGCGCAAGTTCGCTTCGATCCAGCAGATGATCGGCCTCGATTTAAGCGACTGGCCCCTGGACCGCCCGGTGAGCGCCGCCGACCTGCCGGCCCCGCTGCACAACCCCGGCAGCCGTACCCACACCAACCTGCTGCGGCGCTTGATCGAGCGCGAAACCCTGCGCCTGGACGAACTGCTGCTGCGCCCGGAAGTGATTTGCGCGGCCCACTGGCAAGTCATAGGCACCGCCGAAGATGCATTTGCACAGATCGTGGAATGGGCCGAGGCCGGCGCCATGGACGGCTTTATCGCCGCGCCGGGGGGCTCGATCCGTTCGATGCACATTTTCCTGGAACAGGTGGTACCGATGCTGGTGGAGGCGGGACTGTTTCGCGAGCGCTATAGCGGCACGACCTTTATCGAACACCTGCAAGAGCAGGATTGACCCGGGGCCTGGGAGAAAGCTCCGGTCTTGGGTGGTGCGCACTGTGGCTGTTTTTGCGCAACGTGCGCCCGGATTATCCCGGGCCTGGCGCCGGGCGTCAGCGTCACGGCGCAACTCAAGGCGCCGCGCATCATCCTGGGTGCCAGCCTGTTACCCGGCGGTTTCAATCGAACGGGGGTTCAGGCGTTGTCGGACGCTCCGGCATCCGCCTGCGCCCTCGGGTTCTCGACGCTTGCGCCAGAGTGCGTACTGCCAATGAACAGGTACATGGCCGGCACCATGAACAGGGTCAGCAGGGTGCCGATGGACAGCCCGGCGAAGATCACCAGGCCCATGTCGTGGCGGCCCGCGGCGCCGGCGCCGGAAGCCCAGACCAGCGGCACCACCCCCAGGACCATGGCCGCGGTGGTCATCAGGATCGGCCGCAGGCGCACCGCGGCGGCTTCTTCGATGGCTTCGCGCTTGTTGTGGCCGGCGCGCTGCAATTGGTTGGCGAACTGCACGATGAGGATCCCGTGCTTGGTGATCAGCCCCAGCAGCGTCACCAGCCCGACCTGGGTGTAGACGTTGATCGAGGCGAACCCCATGGTGATGAAGGCCAGGGCGCCGAACAGCGCCGGCGGCACCGAGAACAGGATCACCACCGGGTCGCGGTAGCTCTCGAACTGGAACGCCAGGGCCAGGTAGACGATCAGGATCGAGAACAGCAGCAGGCCGACGAACCCCCCCGATTCCTGGATGAACTGCCGTGATTCGCCGGCGTAGTCGCTGGAGTAACCGGACGGCGCCACCTGTTCCAGAATGCCTTTGAGCCGGGCCAGCAACTCGCCCTGGGACACGCCGCTGACCCCGGACAGGGTCGCCGAGTTGAGCTGCTGGAAGTGGTTGACCGACTCCGGCTCGGTGGAGGTTTCGATATGGGCCACGGTGCGCGCTGCAATCATCGCCCCCGACGGGGTACGGATGTAGTAGTCGAGGATCTGTTCGGGGTTCAGCCGGTCCACCTGCAGCACCTGGGGGATCACCTTGTAAGAGCGCCCGGCGGTGGAAAAGTAGTTCACGTAGTTGCCCCCCAGGGCCGCCGAGAGCGCGGCGCCGACGTCGGCCTGGGTCATGCCCAGGGCGGCGATCTTTTCGCGGTCCACCACCAGCTTGGCCTGGGGCTTGTCGAGCTTGAGGTCCAGGTCGGAGAACCAGAACAGCTGCTGCTTGGTCGCCTCGGCCAGCACCGCCTGGGCCACCTCGTTGAGGTTGGCCACCGACTCGGTGGTGCTGATCACGAACTGCACCGGCAGGCCCTGGGCGCCGGGCAGCGAGGGCAGGGGGAAGGCGGCGATGGTGGCGCCGGGCACCTGGTTCCACTTCTGTTGCAGGTCGAGGATCAACTGCGCCTGGGTGCGGTCACGATCCTCCCAGGACTTGAGCAGCACCCCGCCCAGGCCCTGGTTCAGCGAGGGCAGGCCGGTGAGCTGGAACATCTGCAGGTACTCGGGCTCCTTGTTGGCGATCTGGAACGCCTGGTCGGCAATCCACTCCATCTGCTGCGGCGAGGCGGTGGGCGCGCCCTTGATCTGCATGAACACCAGGCCCTGGTCCTCGGTGGGCGACAGCTCGCTCTTGGCGGTCATGCCACTGGCGGCCACCAGTACGAATAGCAGGAAGCCGAAGGTCACCAGCACCGGCCAGCTATCGAGCCCTGCCGCCAGCACCCGGTGGTAGCGCCCCCGCAGCCAGTCGAAGTAGCGGTCCAGGCGCTTGGCGAACCGGCCTTCCTCCTGGCCGCTCTTGAACAGCCGCGAGGTCATCATCGGCGACAGGGTCAGGGCGATCACCGCCGACACCGTCACTGCGCCGGCCAGGGAAAAACAGAACTCCTTGAACAGCGCCCCGGTCAGCCCGCTGCGCAGGCCGATGGGCACGTAGGCGGCGATCAGCACTACGGTCATGGCGATGATCGGGCCGCCCAGCTCGCGGGCCGCCAGCAGCGCCGCCTCCAGCACGCCGCGGCCTTCCTCCTTGATATGCCGGTCGACGTTTTCCACCACGATGATGGCGTCGTCCACCACAAGACCGATGGCCAGCACCAGGGCCAGCAGGGTCAGCAGGTTGATGGAATAACCCAGCAGGTACATGACGAAGAAGGTGCCCACCAGCGACAGCGGGATCGCCACCAGGGGCACGATTACTGCACGGAACGAGCCGAGGAACAGGTAGATCACCACCGAGACGATGATCATGGCTTCCACCAGGGTCTTCACCACCTCGAAGATCGAGGTGTTGATGAAGGCCGTGGAGTCATAGACGATCTCGCCGCGCACCCCGGCCGGCAGTTGCGATTGCAGTTCGGGGAAGGCTTTGCGCACGTTGTCGGCGACGTTGAGGATGTTGGCGGTGGGCGCTGCCTTGATGCCGATGAACACCGAGCGCTTGCCGGAGAAAGCCACGCTGCTGTCGTAGTTTTCCGCCCCCAGGGTGACGTTGCCCAGGTCCTCCAGGTACACCAGGGCGTCGCCGTTGTGCTTGACCACCAGGCGCTTGAATTCGTCCACCGTGTGCAGGTCGGTGCCGGCGGTGAGGTCCACGGTGATCATCTGCCCCTTGGTGGAGCCCACGGCGGACAGGTAGTTGTTGTTGCCCAGGGCCGTGGCCACGTCCTGGGCGGTGACGTTGTGGGCCGCCAGCTTGTCCGGGTCGAGCCAGGCCCGCAGGGCGAACTGGCGGCCGCCGAGGATCTCCGCGGTCTGCACGCCTTCCAGGGAATCGAGCTTGGGCTTGACCACCCGCACCAGGTAGTCGGTGATGTTGTTGGTGGCCAGGGTGTCGCTGTAGAACCCCAGGTACATGGCGTCGGTGGTCTGGCCCACCGCTACCGTCAGCACCGGTTCCTGGGACTGGGCCGGCAACTGGTTCTTCACCGAGTTGACCTGGGTGTTGATCTCGGTCAGCGCCTTGCTGGAGTCGTAGTTCAGGCGCAGGGTCGCGGTAATGGTGGAGAGGCCGGTGATGCTGGTGGACGACAGATAGTCGATGCCCTGGGCCTGGGCGATGGCGGCTTCCAGGGGCTGGGTAATGAAACCGGCCACGGTGGCGGCGTCGGCACCGTAGTAATAGGTGCTGATGGTGACCACGGTGTTTTCCGTGCGCGGCCACTGGTTCACCGGTAGCTCGAAGATCGAGCGCAGGCCCAGGATCAGGATGAACAGCGAGACCACCACGGCCCAGACCGGGCGCTTGATAAAGGTATCGGTGAAGTTCATGGCGGGCCCTAGCGCTCTTGCGGCGTTGGCGAAGGATCGTTGCGCGGCGTGTGACTGTTGTCGATTTTCACCGGCGAGCCGTTCTTGAGTTTCATCTGGCCGCTGGTGATCACCAGGTCGCCTTCCTTGACCCCTGACAGCACCGCCACCTGGTCGCCACGGTTGGGGCCGGTTTCGATGAAGGTCTGCTGCGCAGTGAGCACCGCGTCGCCCTGGTCGTTGTTCTTCTGGCTGGCGATGAACACCGTGGTGCCGTAGGGGTTATAGGTGACCGCGGTCTGGGGCAGGGTCAGGTAACGCTGGGTGCCGCCTGAGGCCACCACGGCCCGGGCGAACATGCCGGGCACCAGGCTGCGCTTGGGGTTGTCGATGGTGGCTTCCACCGTGACGTTGCGGGTGTTGGGGTCGAACTGGGTGTCGATGGAGCTGACCCGGCCAGTGAACGTCTGCTTGGGCAGGCCGTCGGCGCTGACCGTGACGCTCTGGCCCAGAGCTACTTGCTGGAGCTGGGTCTGGGGCACGTTGAAGTCGATGTAGATCGGGTCGAAGGTCTGCAGGTTGGCGATCTTGTCCCCCGGGTTGAGGTATTGCCCGGGGTTGACCGCGGTGATGCCGATGCGCCCGGCAAAGGGCGCGCGGATGCTCTTCTTCGCCACCAGCGCGCGCTGCTGTTCGGCAGCGGCCAGCTTGGCCTTGAGGTCGGCTTCGTCGGCCTCGACCAGGGCCTGGGACACCGCGCTCACCTTCAGTTGCGCCCGGTCGCGCTTGAGCACCGTGCCGGCCAGGGCCGCGGTGGCTTCCAGGGAGTGCAACTGGGCGATGTCGGAGTCGGCATTCAACTGCACCAGCAGGTCGCCGGCGGCCACTTCCTGGCCGGGCTTGAAGCCGATGCTGCGCACGATGCCGCCGACCTCGGTGGTGACGTCCACCCCGCGCACGGTCTTCATCGAGCCCACCGCGGAGACGCTGGGCTGCCACTCTTCGTACTGGGCCTTGATGGCGGTAACCACCGCGGGCGGCAGGGGCACCTTGGCCTGGGCGATCAGCTTGGAGATCTGCGCGAACTTGACACCGCCGATCACCGCGACGATCAGCAGCACCACGCCGAGCATGATCAGCATCGGCCGCAGCAGCCGGCGCTTGCGCGGCGCCTGGGGGGCCGCGCCGGGGTGCGCAGGGGAAGGGCTGGAGTGGACATCGGCCATGGCGGATCTCACTTAAGGCAAGGGTGCAGGTCGAGTGGACGGCGCGGCGGCTGCCGGCCCCTGGAGCCGGCCCGGCTGGCCGGCTTGAGCCTGTTCGCGGTGCTGGGCCGCGGGCGGCGGGTACATCTCCTTGAGCGACGGCCAGCCGAAACGATCGGGGCTGCCGAGGCTGTCGGGGGCGACATCCTGGCGCTGCCACCAGCCGCCCCCCAAGGCCTGGAACAGCGCCGTGGTATCGCTGTAGCGGGCGGCCTGGGCCCGCACCCGGCTGACAATCGCGTTCTGGTAGGTCTGCTGCGCGGTCAGCAGATTCAGGTAGCCCACCGCACCCAGGCGGTACTGGGCCTGGGCCAGGTCCAGGCTCTGGCGCGCGGCGGTCTCGGCCAGCACTTGCTGTTGCAGGGCCTCGGCGTCGGCCTGCAGGGCACGCAGGGCATTGGCCACATCCTGGAAGGCGGTGATCACCGTGCCGCGATAGCGCGCGGCGGCCTGGTCATAGGCGGCCACCGCGGCGCGCTTGCGATGCTCCAGGGCGCCGGCGTCGAACAGCGGCTGGGCGATGGAGCCGGCCAGGCTCCAGACCCCGGTGCCGGAGGAAAACAGTTTGGTGCCCGCCAGCGCCGTGGAGCCCAGGGAACCGGTAATGCTGAACTGCGGCAACTGGTTGGCGATGGCCACGCCGATATCGGCGCTGGCCTGATGCAACTGGGCCTCGGCGGAGCGCACGTCGGGCCGCTGCTCGACGATGGCCGAAGGCAGGCTCAGGGGCAGCTCCTCGGGCAGGTGCAGGGAGGCCAGCTGGAAGTATTCGCCCCGGTCCTGGCTAGGGAAGCGACCCAGGTAGGCCTGCAACTGGTTGCGGGTCTGGGCCAGCTGTTTGTGCAAGGGCGGCAGGGTGGCGCGGGTCTGGGCCAGGGTCGCTTGCTGGGTCAGCAGATCGCTGTCGCCGATGGCACCGAGTCGACGCTGGGCCTGCAGCAGGTCGAGCTGGTCGCTCTGCAGGCGAATCACGGTTTCGGTGGCGGCGATCTGGTCACGGATCGAGGCCAGGCTGATGGCTGTGTTCACCAGGTTGGCGGTGAGGGTCAGGTAGGTCGCCTCCAGCTGGTAGCGCTGGTAGTCGGCCTGGGCACCGCTGGCCTCGATCTGCCGGCGGGTGCCGCCAAACACGTCGGGGGCGTAGGACACACTCAGGGACGCCGAGTTGACCGTGAAGATCTGCGCCGCAGAGCCCCCGGCCGCTGCCGCACCGCCGCTGGAGCCCAGGGCGCTGGCGGCGGACACCTTTTCCCGGGTTTTCGAGGCCGAGGCGCTGAGGGAGGGAAACAGCGACGCCTGTTCGGCGTACAGCAGTTCATTGGCCTGGCGCAGCGCGGCCTGGGCGGCGTCGATATCCGGGTTGGCCTGCAGCGCTTCCTGCACCAGGGCATCGAGTTGCGGCGAGCGGAACAGCGTCCACCACTGCCCGGGAATGTCCATGCCGTTCACCAGTCGCTGCGCCGCGCCCCCGGCGGCGCCCCCTGCCGTGGCGGTGCCGGGCGGCAGGGGCGTGGCGCTGTAGCCGGCGTCCCGGCTCAGTTCCGGGCGGCTGAAATCCGGCCCCACGGCGCAGCCGGCCAGGGCTGCGATGCAGATCAGGTTCAGGAACGAGCGGGCAAGCAACAGAAGAGACAGGTGCCCAGAGGGTTTTCGACCGGCACCTTCGTCCTTGTGAGGACGCCGGCCGCCAGTGGCTACAGGCAGCAGCTGTGGCTTGTTCATATTCTCTCTAATTGAGCAATCGTGAGTTGGTTCAACAGGAATATGGAGAGCGGCGCAACGGCTGGACAGGCGCCCCCTCAAGCGCTGGGCTGCGCGAGGTGTAATGAACGTTAATGGATGAGTCAGCTAACCGCCAATAGATGAAATCTTGTGCCGGAAGGTGATCGGTGGGGCTTGAGCTATCCCATTTGCCGCGGGGGAAGCGGCAAATGGGTATTGCGTGCTGGAGCAGGTGTCTGGGTCAAGCTACCAATGATCGAACAGCTGTTTGACCTGCATCGGCGCAGTACAGCGCAGCAGGGCCTGGCGAAACCGCGGGTTGGCAAACAGCCGGGCGGTGTCGGCCAGCAGGTCCAGGTGCTGCTGATCGGCGGGAGCGGGCACCAGCAGCACCAGGATATCGCTGACCGGCTGCTGGTCCGGGGCGGCAAAGGCCATGGCGGTCTGTGGCCGCAGGTACAGCGCATGAATGCGATCAAGCTCGGCGAGCCGCGCGTGGGGCACCGCCACCCCTTCACCGATGGCGGTACTGGCGGCCAGTTCCCGGCGCCACAGGCTGGCGGCTACCCAATCCGCCGGCAGTTGCCGGGTCTCTTGCAGGTGCTGGCCGACCTGCTCGAACAGGCGCTGCTTGTTCGTGACATTGACCGCCAGGAGGATGTCTTCGACCTGCAGATAGCGGGCGACTTTGCTCATGGGCTTCTCCGGGAGCTTCGGGCTTGTCTTGCAGGTTATTGAAGCGCATTTGCCAGGTGCCGGGAGGGGCGGGCGGGCAGTTTTTACGAACTCTTTAGATCCCCAGCTGCTGCTCCATCAAGGGACACCTGGATCAGTGACCCTTCCCGGCAATAGATAACATGAGCCGGGCTATTCGTGCTTGAGGACGCTTTCTGCTCTATTGCTCCCTAGACCCCGGTACTGGCCTGCATGGAAGACCAGCGGTTCTGCACCGCTGTAGCGGTATTGTTCGATCTCGCCAATGAAGATCAGGTGGTCACCGCCCTCGTACTGGG
The DNA here is from genome assembly GCF_017947325.1 of Pseudomonas sp. MWU349. NCBI lineage: Bacteria > Pseudomonadati > Pseudomonadota > Gammaproteobacteria > Pseudomonadales > Pseudomonadaceae > Pseudomonas > Pseudomonas sp. MWU349. The sequence goes on from NZ_JAFEVP010000001.1 coordinate 534,908, forward strand.
TGACGTTGCGGCACACCAGCACTGCCACCACATCGTCCAGCACCGGGGCTCCCGCCTTGCCATAGGAATGAGCTACACCGGCGAACTTGTCGGCTGCTGCCCGTGCGAACTGCTCCGACAGGTGGTGCTGGTGCGCGCCCAGTACATTGATGGCGAAGTGGCTCGCCGAGCAAAAGGCCTTCAGGCTCGGTGCCGTGCGTGCCAGGCTCCAGAGCACCAGCGCCGGTGACAGCGACAGTGAGGAGAACGAGTTGGCCGTCACACCGACGTTGCGGCCGTCTGCGGTGCGGGTGGTGATCACGGTCACACCGGTAGCAAACTGCCCCAGCACGTTGCGCAGTTCACGGGCATCGCGGACATCGCGGCCCTCGGCATCGAGCAAATCGTGAACTTTGGTTTCGGTGGCAGCAATCATGGTGAGCTCTCCCCTCAAGCTGGCTCAGGCGGCCTGTTGGCTCATTGCGCGTGTTTGCATGCGCAGCGTGAATCGAACCAGCGGTGCGGTCAGCGCCGTCGTCACCAGCGCGAACACCACGAGGATCGTGTAGACCTTTGGCGGAAGAATCTGCATTTGCAGGCCGATTGACAGGACGATTAGCTCCATCAGCCCGCGCGTATTCATCAACGAGCTCACCAGCATCGCATCGTGTGGCGCCAGCCCTGTGCCACGCGCGCCCAGATAGCTGCCGCCGAACTTGCCGATGAATCCGCCCACGAGGAATACCCCGCACCACATCCATGATGCCGCGTCGTCGATCGTGCCGACCGACGCATGCAGCCCCGCACACGCGAAGAACACCGGCATCAGTACAAGCTTGACGAAACCTTCGACGTTATCGCGCCACTCCTTCGCGACGCCGGGCACGCGCCGCACGAACAGCGCCGCCGCAAGTGCGCCAAATGCACTATGGAATCCGATCAGCGACGTCGCGAGTGCCGAGGCTATTACAAAGCAGAGCAACACGGCCAAGCGGTCGCGCGTCGCATGCGCAGTCGAGGCGAGCCGCGCAAGCACCGGCCGCACCACGAAGCGCACCAGGAGCGCGCACAGCACCAGGTACACGAGCAGGCTGACGAGCATCTGCGCAAATGCCCAGCCAGGCCCGCTCGATAGCGAGGCAATCGTTGCCAGCAGCATCCAGCCGAGCGCATCCGTCAGCATCGCGGCAGACATTGCATACCGTGCGCCGACTATGGTGTCGAGCGCCAGGTCGTCGATGATGCGCGCCATCACCGGCACCGCTGATACCGCAAGTGCGACACCGCAGAAGAGTACATAAGGCAGCGCCGGCACGTCGTTGGCGAGCGAGCCTTTGGAGACGGTGGCGACGATCATGCCGATCGCGGCCGGCGCGATGAGCCCGCCTGCCGCGATCGCGACAGGTACGCGCCAGCGCTTGCCGCGCAGCGTCTCGCTCAACTCCATATGCAGACCGATCTGAAACATCAGCAGTATCAGGCCGACTTCGCCGACTTGCGCCATGGCTGACAGCGTACGTGGGCCGAACAACAGGTCGTAGAAACTCGGTGCGATCACGCCGAACAGCGAAGGCCCCAACAGCAGGCCGGCCGCGATCTCGCCGACCACCGCGCACTGGCCGAGCCGTTCGGCAAGGCGGCCGCAGAGGTTGCAGAGCGCGATCACCAGCACGAGTTGCAACAGCCAGATGGTCATCAATACCTCGCAAAAAGCGACACCGACACCAAGCGGGTGGCCGCGAGCCCAAGCGGGCCCGCCGCGCCGTACGCCGTGATCTCCGTGACGCAGCTCGAAAGGTTCGCAAGCGCCGGGCAGCGCGACGCGACCGCTACCGGCTCGGCCTCACGCATTACTGGTCACTCGCGACACGGTCGACCCAGCCGCGGTAGAACGCACGGTACTTGAGCACGAGCTTGTCGTACTTGCTGTACGCGCCGCCGCCGTCGGGCTTCATCCCGTTCCAGATTTTGACGTCGTACCCCGCTGCCTGCCTGGTCTGCAGCCCGAACAGCACAAAGTCGGTCGCACGACGCAGGACGCCGCCCACCTTCTTGATCGAGATGAGCATGTGCATGATGTTCTTGCCGTCGCTCACCGGTGTCACACACTGGAGCAGTTTGTATTTGACGTCTGCGTCCAGGGCAACGGTCATGACGCACCCGCCGGGGTAGCCATCGAAGTGCAGGTTCATCTGCGACATGTTCAGGCCGAGCGCGCGCGACAGCATGCCGAGGGGGCCGAAGTAGCGGTTCACGTTGAAGTCGATCCCGGCGCCGAACCACGCGCCCGCCCGGGCCAGCGACTCAACCTCCGGCCAGCGGCTCCAGTCGTCGAAGAGCTTGAGCTCGAAGGCCGAGATCGGGAGCGCGTGCACGGGGGTTGCGTGCTGTGCGTCGTAGAAGTTCTCGACGATCCGCAAGACTGCCGTCGTCGTCTCGAACGCGAAGTGCAGGTGCATGAAGTCGCCGTTGTCGACGTCGGCTGCGGTGATTTCGGGCAGCGGGTGCAGCGGCTGCGGGGAGCCGTACCAGACCCACACGTAGCCGTATCGCTCGGTGGTGACCAACGTCGGCTGGCGCGCCGCGCGTGGTATCGGCTCGAGCTGGCGCACCACCTCGCTGTGACCGGGGATGTGAACGCACTTGCCTTGCTCGTCGTAGCGCCAGTGGTGAAACGGGCACTGGATGCACCCGTCCTTGATCCGCCCGTCAGCCAGGTTCGCGCCTAGGTGCGAGCAGTGGCGGTCCATCACCACGGCCTGCCCCTTCGCTGCGCGCCACGCCACGTATGGACGGCCAAAGAGCGTCAGCTCCTTCGGCTTGTCCCTGAGGTCGTTCGAACGCATCGCGACGTACCAGCTCGCGGCCACGCGCGTGGTCGCGTCGTACGCCCCCAGGGGATGCTTCTTGACGCTCGCTTGATCCAATTGAATGTTGTTCATCGCGTGTGTGCCGTCCTTGGCCGACTACTTCTTAAGAGCCAAGCCGATGCGGGTGGTGATGTACGCCTTGAGCAGCGCGAACATCGGGTTGTAGTCGAAGTACTTCTTCACCTCTGCCGGCGCGCGGGTCTGGGTCCAGTACATCAGCTTCATCGCCGGTATCAGGCTGTACTTCGAGTTGTTGAGCTGCGGCTTGTCCCCGGTGATGCAGTACCCGAAGCCGAACATCGGCTTGGCGAAGTCTCGTTCGTCGATGAGGGCGTGAATCCGCACCGCGGCCTCCTCAGCCGACTTGTGCCCGGCGCTCACAGCCTCGACCTCGGCTTTGGCGTCGTTGAACAACTGGTAGTACTGCTCCATGTCCGCGCACAGGTACCCGAGGTACGGCGGGTCGTTGTCGAGGTGATCGAGGTCGCCCTCGTCGCGCGATGCGCGAAACCTCGCGTGGGCTTGCACCAGCCGGAACTGCCCGAGGATAGTGCCGACCGCCCACAGCCGGTGGAACGCATCCCATAGGCGGAAGTCCGAGAACGCCGTGTAGCAGCAGCTGACGAAGTCGTCATTGTGGTCCAAAAGCTTTTGCTGCAGGCGCTCGATGTACTCGAAGCGCTCGGGGGAGAAGTCGTCGTCGCGTAGCGCCTTGATAAGGCGCGTCGCGAGCGCATGGATGGTCACCGCGGTGTTCTCGAGCCCCCGGGAGAAGAGAGGGTCGATGAACCCGTTCGCGTGCAGCATCAGGCAGTAGCGGTCGCCGACGCAGGCGCTCGACGAGAACTGCAGGCGGTCGGTCTTGACCCAGTCGCGCACCGGCACGGCGTCCTGGAACTGAGCGCCGATGCTCGGGAACCGCGCGAGGAACTCGTCGAATTCCTGCTGCGCGGGAATGTCGGTTTTCGGGTAGACACGCGGGTCGAGCTGCAGGCCGACGCTCACCAGGTTATTGGTTGACCGTGGGTGGTTGTTGAACGGAATCACCCAGAGCCAGCCGCCGGTGAACATGTGGTGCAAGGTCCCTTCGTGCCAGCGCCAGCGCTGCCCCTTGACCTTGAAGATGTCGTCGAACGGCTTGACCCCGAGCATGTGCGTGTAGAGGCTGCGCGAGTGCGTCTTGAAGCGACACGGCTCTTCGCGGAGCCCGAACTTGGTCGCCAGCGGCGCGCCGGGTCCTCCGCAGTCGATCATGTACCGGCCGGTGAACCGCTCGCCCTCGGCGGTGGTCACCGCGACGCCGTCCTTGTCCGCGTGATATTCGGTCACGCTCGTCTTCTGGCGGACCGTGCAGCCATATTTGATGGCCGCTTGCAACAGATAGGCGTCGACGTCCTGCCGGTAATAATGGCTCTCCGGCCCCCACGGCAGCTCGGGAATGACGCACTGCGTGAACTCCTTCGGGTCGTGCTCCTGCCCAGGTTTGTGGAACACGAAGCCGAAGTTGCGCTTGATGCCCGTGCTCGACGAAACGTAACGCTGCGTCGAGTAGAACGAGGTGATGTGGCCGAGCTCCGGAATGTCGTAGCGATCAGCGATGATGCGGTTCATGAGCGACGTCTCGGGGATCGACGATTCACCGATCGTGAACCGCGGGTGCGACGACTGCTCGATAATCAGCACGCGAAACTGTTGTTTGGCCAGGATGGCCCCCATCTGGGTACCGGACATGCCCGAACCGAGGATGATTACGTCGAAGTGGTTGCTATCGTGTCCGTTCGCGGGGCTCTTCTGAGTCATGGGGGCAAACTCTCCTTGTGAGATAACACTGGGTCGCGCGCATCAGGATTCATCGAGCGCGGCGCGGATGCGGGACCGCGCGGCATGGGTGAGCGTGAGTAGATCGCCGAGCATGCTGGGCGCGTAGCCCCCGCTGCCGGTTGTGGGGCCGCTGCGCCCGGCTTCGTATGCCCGCTCCGCCAATTTGAGGTGAGGCGCCCGGAAGCGCAGCAGGACCTTGAAGACCCGCTCGAGGGCTGTCAGCCCAGCCCGGACGTGCTCGCCCTGGGTACCCACCGCTCGCGCCTCGGCGAGCGCGCGGTCGATGAGCGCCGGCTCTGTGGCGAACCGAGCGTAGACCGCCCTGTACGCGGGAAGCACGTAGGGCAGGTACGTCTCTTTGAATTCTCGATAAGCTGGGTCGTCCGATTGCGAGCCCCACAAGACGTGCTCCAGCACGAAGAGGGGCATTTCTACGGCACCGGGGCCGAGGTAGCTCTGGCCCCCGACTCGAATCGGTTCGTAGAAGGGGCGCAGCTCATCGTAGAAGACCTGGGGCGAGATGAAGCGGTACGCGTAGACGATCGATTCGACCATTTTCTGCAGGTAGGCTTCCAGCTCATCGCACCCTTGTGCGAACGCGGGCGAGCGCAGGGATACATCGGACAGCTCGACGGTCAACGCGATGGCCGCCTCGAGGGCCGCCATCGAGATGCGCACGCTCTCGAGCAGGTGCGCTTCGTCGGGCAGCCCGGTGTAGCTCCGCTGTGCATCGGCCGCCGCCGGGTTCCAGACCGTCACATGCAGGAGTGTCTCGCGCGGCGGCAAGTCGGTCACCCGTGCCAGGTCGAGCAGCACCCGTTCAAGCCCGGGCACCAGGTCCACGGGCTCATGTCCGTGCCGCTTGAGCGACCCCAGGAAGAAACCGATGTCCCGCATCGCGGCGGCGGCTTCGACGAAGCCCCAGGCGCAGGGCACGCCGCTCACCGGGAGGAACTCGCGCAGCAAGCCGACGATGCCGGGCACGTCCTTGTCACGGTTCAGGGCCGGCAGCTGCAGAACCAGCGCGCGCGCCTGTAGCGGATCGCAGGCCGCCACGGCAGCGTGCGTGGCCGCGAATGCCGATACCCGGTTCAAGGTGCGTTCCACTACTGGCGTTCCTGCGCCGCGAGCGTCGGTCCGTGCTGGTTGCGCGACAGCTGCGCGCCGTCACGCAGTGACCGCAGGTAGTCGTAGTTCGTCGGCAGGCTCGTGCGCAGGCGCTCGGCTTCGCGCCGGATGCTGGCGAACATCGCTTCGGCTTTCTGGATCGACTCCGGTCGGTGCTGCAGGAGCGGCAGCGACCGGTCGGGCAGCATGCCCAGGCCGGCAAAGATGCAGTAGTAGTTGCCGTTCAACCAGAAGTTCTTGAATTCGTAGTCGAAGGTCTCGTAGTACGTGGAATCGTCGAACGAGGTGGTGGTCAGCGGCAGCCCGGCCTTGTAGCGCTCAACCTTCTCCTGGATGGCGTCCGAGAGCCGCAATTCGTGCCGGTTCGCGAGCCAGAACGGCGTGTCTTCGCGCGACGTAGTGAAATAGTGCGCCTGGACGAAGTCTCGGCAGTCGTCGAACATGTAGACGATCTCGGCGTTGAATGCGTCGCGCAACCGCGGGTCGAACGAGGTGTCGGGGAAGTGCTTCACGAGTTGGTAAAGCGCCGCGTAGATGAAGTAGATTCCCGTCGATTCCAGGGGCTCCAGAAAGCACGACGACAGCCCGATCGAGACGCAGTTGTTGACCCACGCCCGCTTGTTGCGCCCGACCCGGAACTTGATCTGGTTGAGCGGCTGATTGTCCGAGAGGCCCCAGAGTTTGAGGAAGTCGGCGGTGGCCTGGTCGCGCGAGGTGAACTTGCTCGAGAAGACGTAGCCGCTGCCGAACCGGCCCAGCATCGGAATCTTCCAGGTCCATCCCGAGTTCATGGCGATCGAGGAGGTGTAAGGCTCGACCCCCTCGCGCGCGTCGTCGTTGGGCACGGCGCTGGCGACCGCGCTGTCGCACAGCAGGTAGTCGGACATGTCGATGAAGGGTTCCTTCAGGGCCTGATTGATCAGGAGCCCCCGCATGCCGGAGCAGTCGATGAACAGGTCTGCCTCCAGCGTCCGCCCTTCCTTGGTTAACAGGGTGGAGATGTAGCCGCGGTCGTTCAGTTGAACCTCCACGACCTCGTCGACCACGCGATTCACCCCGCGCTCGACGGCCCAGCGCTTCAAGAAGTCGGCCACCAGGTGCGCGTCGAAGTGCCACGCGTGGGACATCTGGCGGGTGCCGTCGGCCAGGCAGGGTGCCAGCTTGCCGTCGAGGGCCCCGGGCTGCGGGTAGCACGCGTACGCCATCGGCTGCTGGAAGCCCTGTTCGCGCTTGCGCAGCCAGTAGTGGGTAAGCGGCACGCCGTCGCAGTTCGGCACGCTGCCGAACAAATGGTAGAAGTAATCTTCGCGCGATGGGTCGGGAGATTTTCTCCAGTTCACGAACTTGATCGCGGCCTTGAAGGCGCCGTTCACTTGGGGCATCCACTCCCGCTCCGGTATCCCGAGGAAGTCGAAGAACACCTTCTGCAAACTCGGGATGGTCGCCTCGCCCACGCCGATCCGGGGGATCGCCGCAGACTCGATGAGCGTGATGTTTACCTGCTGTTGGAGCGCCCGGACGAGGTACGAAGCGGCCATCCAGCCCGCGGTGCCGCCGCCCACGATGACGATATTCTTGATCGGCTTGTTCATAACACTCCCTGTTTCGAGGCGGGCTGTCTGTGAAGAGGAGAAGGCCGCCAGTCTCTGTGCATCCGTGCAAGAGGCACATCAATGTGCTTGTCGGATTTAGACTCTAGCCTGCCGGAAAAGCGATGCACCTTCCGTTTCCGAATTAGCATTCAAAAAAGCAAAGGCATTTGGTCTAAAGGAAGATATTGCGTAGTTTTTTTGCGCCTGAATCAGTCGGCCGCCAAGGGGGGCTGAAGTTTGAGCATGCCTTCATCCACCGCCGATCTTGAAAGAGGCGAGCGGCTCAAAAATGATCGGATCACTGAAGGAATGCGACGGTTTTCTTGTCCCGCTTGTGCTTACGGCCAATCCGTCGGCGCGCAGTCGAAACGTCTTGATGGATGAGAAGCGAAGCCTGCGAAGGTGGTTTTCCCAACGCCACCCTCTATGGATGCTACTGCCGCCCTTTTCATGGACACAGGCCTCTAATGTGGGTCCATTAGAGGCTGCAATGACATGCCCGGGGGTAGAGCCTTTCTAGGTGATCTTGAACCAACTGTCCTTGAGCCAATTGGTCTTGGCCAGTTCGATCACCTCGTCGCCACGCCCGCTCATCACTGCCTTGAGCATGTACAGGCTGAAGCCCTTGGCCTGTTCCAGCTTGATGGCCGGCGGCATGGCCAGTTCCTGGGTGGCGGTGACCACGTCCACCAGCACCGGGCCGTCATGGGCCAGGGCGGTGCGCAGGGCGCCTTCCAGTTCTTCGGAGTTTTCCACCCGCAGGCCGAGAATGCCCATGGCGTTGGCCATGGCGGCAAAGTCCGGGTTGTGCAGGTCGGTGCCGGTGTCCAGGTAGCCGGCGGATTTCATTTCCATGGCGACAAAACCCAGGGAGGCGTTGTCGTAGACCACGATCTTCACCGGCAGCTTGAGCTGGGCCAGGGAGATGAAGTCGCCCATCAGCATGCTGAAGCCGCCATCGCCGGACAGCGAGATCACCTGGCGCTGGGGGAAGGCGGCCTGGGCGCCCATGGCCTGGGGCATGGCGTTGGCCATGGAGCCGTGGTTGAAAGAGCCCAGCAGGCGCCGCTGGCCGTTCATTTTCAGGTAGCGCGCGGCCCACACCGTGGGGGTGCCGACGTCGGCAGTGAAGATGGCGTCTTCGTCTGCCAGTTCGCTGAGCAGCCGGGTCAGGTACTGCGGGTGGATCGGCCGGCCCGCGGGCGAGGGCTGGGCCAGGTCGTCCAGGCCCTGGCGCGCCTTGGCGTAGTGCTTGAGGGATTCTTCGAGAAAGCGGCGGTCGCCCTTATAGGGCAGGCGCGGCAGCAGTGCGGCGAGGGTTTCGCTGACGTCGGCGGCGATCCCCAGGTCCAGCGGCACTCGCCGGCCCAGGGCCTGGGGGTTGCGGTCGATCTGTATGACGCAGGCGTCGCTGGGGTAGAACTGGCGATAGGGAAAGTCGGTGCCGAGCATCACCAGGGTGTCGCAGTTGAGCATGGCGTGGTAGCCGGAGCTGAAGCCGATCAGGCCGGTCATGCCGACGTCGAAGGGGTTGTCCCATTCCACATGTTCTTTGCCGCGCAAGGCATGCACCACCGGTGCGCCGAGGGCGTCGGCCAGGGCCACCACCTGATCGTGGGCGCCGGCGCAGCCGCTGCCGCAGAGCAGGGTCACGGCCTTGCTCTGGCTCAGCAACTCCACCAGCTTGTCCAGGTCGTGGGGGGCAGGCAGGGTGCGCGGTGCGTGCAGGGCCGGCCATGGCTTGCTGGCGGCGGGCACCTGTTGCAGGGCCACGTCGCCGGGGATCACCACCACCGCCACGCCGCGGTTGAGGATTGCGCTGCGCATGGCCCGGTGCAGCACCTCGGGCATCTGCGCCGGGTTGCTCACCAGTTCGACGAAGTGACTGCACTCCTTGAACAGCTCCTGAGGGTGGGTTTCCTGAAAATAGTCGAGGCCGATCTCCGAGGAGGGGATCTGTGCGGCGATGGCCAGTACCGGCACATGGTTGCGGTGACAGTCGAACAGGCCATTGATCAGGTGCAGGTTGCCCGGCCCGCAACTGCCGGCGCACACCGCCAGTTGCCCGGTGGCGGCGGCTTCGGCGCCGGCGGCAAAGGCGGCCACCTCTTCGTGGCGCACATGCATCCACTCGATGGTCTGCATGCTGTGCAGAGCGTCGGTGAGGCCGTTCAGGCTGTCGCCGGTCAGCCCCCAGATACGCTTGACCCCGGCCTGTTCAAGGGTGGTTGCCAGTTGCTGGGCGATGGTGATGTTCGCCATGAAGAGCTCCTGCGGTCCGCTTAAGAAGTCGTGCAATCAAAAGAGGACAACAGGCGAGGGCGGATGATTCCGTGAAATCTTGCAGGCCCTGCCGTGGTGTGGCGACAGGGGCTGGTGTTCAGGCGAAGCGTGCCGGTCGGCAGGCGGCCAGTTCGGCGCAGGTTTGCCCGTGCAGCAGTTCCTGGCTGATCAAGCGCGCCACCGTGGGGGCCAGGGTCACGCCGGCGTGCATCACCGCCAGGTACAGGCCCTGGTAGCGGGGGCTGGGGCCGATGATCGGCAGTTGGTCCTCGGGCATCGGCCGCAGGCCGACTTCCACGCTGCGCAGGGTGATGGCCTGGGCGCCACGAAATAGCTGGCGGATGCTGGCCAGGGCCTGTTGCGCGATGGCCTCGGGCCCCTGTGGGCCCTGGGCATCGATATAGTCCTCGGCCAGCAGCAGGCTGCCGTCCGCCGCTTCGCGGATTTCCAGCTGGCTGTTGGAGACCAGGGTCTTGACCAGGCCCGGTGGCGCATGGATGCGGATCAGGATCGACGGCGAGGCTTGCACCGGCAATTGGATACCCAGGGGCGCGAGCAGGGCCGGAGTGGCGCAGCCGCTGGCGAGCAGCACCTGGTCGGCACGGTGGAGCCCGGCGGCGGTGTTTACCCCGAGTACCCGCCGGCCTTCGACCCGCAAGCCAAGTACCCGGGCCTGTTCGAACACCCGGGCGCCGTGGGTGCAGGCCGCATCGAGCAGGGTGCGGGTGGCGGCCACCGGGTCCAGGCTGCCTTCGCCGGGTGCATAGCGGGCACGCTCCGGCAGCACTTGCAGGTGGGGTTCCAGTTGGGCAACCCCGGCCCGGTCCAGCCACTGGGTTGGGGCCTCGGCGGTTGGCTCGTCGGTATCTGGCGCTTGCTGCTCGGCCGCGCCGTAGGTCAGCGCGCCGGACCAGTGGACCTGCAAGGCCGGCAGTTCGTGCTGCAGGCGGCGGTAGTCTGCCAGCGCCTGGGCCCGCAGGGCGCGGGCGGCTGGCGGAAACTCGCCGTGGGGGTTGATCCAGGCAAAGGAGTGGCGGGTGACGCCCGAGCCCGGGCTGTCCTGTTCCAGCACGGTCACCTGCGCGCCCTGGCGGGCCAGGTGGTAGGCAATGGCGGCGCCGACAATCCCGGCGCCCACCACGATCACGCTTGAAGGCTTCACGCTCACCTCGTTATCCATTCAATGGGGCGTTGCGAAGGGCGCACCTTAACCGTGGCGGATTGCCCCAGCAATTGAACGAGTGTTGTGAAATTGCAAGCGGGCGGGCCAGGACCGCTGCCGCAGGCGCGGCAGCGGTTTGTGCCGTGCCTTTGCTATTGCAGCTTCAGCGTCAGCCCCGATGCCTGGGGCAGTGGATTGCGCATCAGCCGGCCCACCACCAGGGCGCCGAGCAGGGCGAGCATCCCGGCCACCGTCAGCACCAGGCCGAAACCACCGACAAAGGCCTGCCGGGCCAGGGGCTCGACCAGGGCCCGGGCATCGGGCGGCAAGCCGGCCATCGCGCCCTGCATGTTCCCGGCTACCACCCGTGAGGCAATCTCCGCTGCCTGCTCCAGCCAGTGCCCGGGCACGGCGTGCAGGCTGGCCTGCAAGAGCTGCTGGGTATGGCTGGCCAGCAGCGCACCGAACACCCCGATGGCCAGCATGATGGCGCTGAAGCGCATGGTGGTGCTCATGCCCGAGGCCATGCCGGTGCGCTCCCGGGGCACGCAGGCCATGATGTTTTTCTGCGTGTCGCCATTGAGCAAGCCGGCCCCGGCGCCGGTCACGGCGATTGCCAGGGCGAAGTTCAGGTAGCCCCCGGCATGTACCGCCCAGGCGCTGAGCAGGTTGCCGCAGCCCACCAGGGTCAGCCCTGCGGCCATCAGCGTGGCCGGCGCATAGCGCCCGGCCAGGCGTGCGCCGATCCGCGGGCAGATGAGCATGGTCAGGGCGAAGGGCAGCATGCCCAGGCCCGAGGCGATGGCCGAGAAGCCCAGGCCGTTCTGCAGGTAGAAGGGCAGCAGCGTCATCATCACCTGGGCGCAACCGGCGTAGGCGAACATGCCCAGCAGGGCGCCGATGAAGCGCGGGTGGCGGAACAGTTGCAGGTCCACCATGGGCCGGCTTTGCAGCCGTTCGATCAGCACGAACAGCCCCAGCAGCGCCACGCCTGCCAGCAGCCGGGTGGTGGTGGCCGGGTGGCTCCAGCCGATGCGGTTGGCCTCGATCAGGCCCCAGATCAGGCACAGCAGGCTGGCGCTGAAGGCCAGGCTGCCCCAGGGGTCGAGGCGCGCCGCCTGGGTATCCCGGGATTCGGGCACGTTGCGCAGCACACTCCACAGCAGCAGCGCACCCACCGGCAGGTTGAAGTAGAAGATCCAGCGCCAGCCGAAGTACTCGGTGATCAGCCCGCCGACCGTGGGCGCGGCAGTCATGGCCATGCCCATGCAGGCACCCCAGAAGGCCCAGGCCTTGGCCCGTTCCACTTCGTCATGGAAGGTATGGCCGATGGAGGCCAGGGCCGAGGTCAGCAGCAGCGCCGCGCCCACCCCCTTGAGCGCCCGGGCGATGTCCAGCAGCAGGGCGTTGGGCGCCGCGCCGCAGCCCAGGGAGGCGAGGATGAACAGGCCCAGGCCGCAGAGCAGGGTGCGCTTGCGGCCGAAGCGGTCGGCCAGGCTGCCGGCGGGCAGCAGCAGGGCGGCGAAGGCCAGCATGTAGGCGCTGACCACCCACTCGATATCGGCGAAGTTGGCCCCCAGGTCACGGGCGATGCTCGGCAGCGCCACGGCGACGATGTTGGTGTCCAGAACGATCAGCGAACAAACCCCGGAGGCGGTGAGCAGGGTCAGGCGCGGGTTGACGGAGCGGTTCATTGCGTGGCCTGCCGACTGAGGATGGCGAGGGCGGCCAGGGCGATTTCATCGTCGTGGGCCGGGGTGTCGGCACTGACCCCGATGGCGCCGATCACCTGGCCGTCGACGATGATCGGCTGAGCGCCTTTCATCATCACCAGGCCGGCGCTGAGGGCCGCGGGGCGGCCGCCATTGACGGCGTTTTCCAGATCCCCGGAAGGCCGCTTGAACAGCGCCGAGGTGCGTGCCTTGCCCTGGGCCAACTCGACTCCGGCCACCACCGGGGCGCCGTCCATGCGCGCGCCCAGTATCGGCCAGCCGCCGTCGTCGACGATTGCCACGGCGCAGGGCCAGCCCTTGGCCTGGGCGGTTTGCTGGGCGGCCCTGAGCAGGCGCTGGGCGTTGTCCAAGGTAAGGATTGCCTTGTGGGCAATGACGGGTTGGCTGTCCTCGGCTGCCGCAGTCTGCAGCACGCAGCAGGTGATCATTGCCAGAAACAGGGGTTTGACGCGCATGGCAGAGGCTCTCTACTGTGAAGGTTCGCTCAGCTTATCCCGGCCTTTCGCGGTCTTTGTTAGCTGCTGGCGACCAGTTCATTACCTTTGAGCTAATGCCCATCATGGAAATTCGTCACTTTCGCTACTTCCTGGCGGTGGCCCGGCAGCGCAATTTCACCCGCGCCGCCGAGCAATTGGGGATTGCCCCGCCCACCCTGAGCCGGCAGATCCAGGACATGGAGAACAGCCTTGGCACCCGGCTGTTCCTGCGCCAGCAACGCGAGGTCAGCCTGACCGAGGCCGGCGCCACCCTGCTGCTGGAAGCCGAGGCCACGGTGCGCCAGTTCGAGTTTGCCCAGCGCAATGCCCAGCGTGCCGGGCGCGGCGAGATCGGCCATATCGAACTGGGCTATGTGGCCTCGGCGGTGTATTGCGGGCTGTTGCAGAAACAGGTGCAGGGCTTTGGTCGCGACTGCCCGGACGTCAGCCTCAACGTGCGCGAGTGCCCGATGGCGACACTGCCGGCGCGGATTGCCGATGGTCGCCTGGACGTGGGCTACATTCGCTCGCCCATGACATTGCCGGAAGGGGTCGAGGCCATTCGCCTGGACGCCGAGGGCTTTGTCCTGGCGCTGTCCGACGAATCCTGGCTGTGCCGCCTGCCGCAGATCGCCTCCGAACACCTGCTCAATGAAACCTTCATTCTTCCGGAGCAGATCAGCGGCACCTTGCAGGTGGCGGCCCAGGGGGCCTACGCCCCCAAGCTGGGCCCCCAGCCCGGCGGCCTGGTGGCGGTACTGGCCCTGGTGTCCCTGGGGCAGGGCGTGGCCGTGGTGCCGGAGTCGGTGGTGGGCCACGTCAGCCTGCCCCATGTGCTGTACCGGCCAATTGGCGGCAGCTCGGCGACGTCCTGGCTGTCGCTGATCCACCGGCGTTTCGAGCAGGCACCGGCGGTAGTGCGCTACATCGAGCAGGTACGGCGCGAGTACCGCGGCAAAGCCTGATGGGGCATGTTCAAGCGATGGCCCGGGTCGCATAATCCCCGGGCCATTCCTTTCGCTTCAGGAGCTGCGTCTTCGATGATCGACCACCTTGACCACCTGGTACTGACCACCATCGACCCGATTGCCGCCGAGGATTTCTACGTCCGCGTGCTGGGCATGCAACTGGAAACCTTTGCCGGCGGGCGCAAGGCCTTCAAGTACGGCAACCAGAAGATCAACCTGCATGTGCGCGGCCAGGAGTTCGAACCCAAGGCCCACCTGCCGGTGCCGGGGGCGCTGGATTTGTGCTTCATCGCCAGCGTGCCCCTGGAACAGGTGATTGCCCATCTGCAACAGGCCAACTGGCCGATCATCGAAGGGCCGGTGCCGCGCACCGGCGCCACCGGCCCGATCCGTTCGGTGTACCTGCGGGACCCGGACCTGAACCTGATCGAGATTTCCGAGCAGTTGTAGCGGTGCTGGCCTGCGTCAGAGACGCGGGCCGGATAAAATCTTGTAATGATTTCCCGCTGGGGAATCGGCTCGCCCTCCCTGTAATCTCCAAGTCCGTTTTTTCCTTCAGGACTTGCATGAACACGCTCTCGGAGCCCCCCAGTCGGCGCTCTTTCCTCGCTTTGCCCCATGACTTCTCGCGCCATCCGGCGGTTCTGAGCCCCAGACGCTCAGGCAGCCATTCTCCCGTTTGCACTTGCCTGGCTCTTGCCACTTCCTGCCTTTATCCGCCCGTACCCGAGGTTTTGCAGTTCCTGCACCTTGGCGCTGCGTCGCGCCTGGCCGTTTGAATTTTCCGGAGCACTTGAGTCGTTATGGAATGGATCGCAGACCCCACGGCCTGGCTTGGCCTTTTGACCTTGATCGTCCTGGAGCTGGTGCTGGGCATCGACAACCTGGTGTTTATCGCCATCCTCGCGGACAAGCTGCCGCCCGAGCAGCGCGACCGTGCGCGGATCATCGGCCTGTCCCTGGCGTTGTTGATGCGCCTGGGCCTGCTGGCCAGCATTTCGTGGATGGTGACCCTGACCCAGCCGCTGTTCGAGGTCTTCGAGCACAGTTTCTCGGGGCGTGACCTGATCATGCTGTTCGGTGGTGTGTTCCTGCTGTTCAAGGCCACCATGGAGTTGCATGAACGCCTGGAGGGCCATGTCAGCCAGCGCACCGGCAGTACCACCTACGCCTTGTTCTGGCCGATCGTGGCGCAGATCGTGGTGCTCGATGCGGTGTTCTCCCTGGACGCGGTGATCACCGCGGTGGGCATGGTCGAGCACCTGTCGGTGATGATGATCGCGGTGGTGGTGTCCATCGGCGTGATGATCGTCGCCAGCAAGCCGCTGACTCGTTTCGTCAACGCGCACCCGACGGTGATCATGCTGTGCCTGGGCTTCTTGATGATGATCGGCTTCAGCCTGACCGCCGAAGGCTTGGGTTTCCATATTCCCAAGGGTTACCTGTATGCGGCCATCGGCTTCTCGATCCTGATCGAGGTGTTCAACCAGATCGCCCGGGCCCGGCGCAAGAAATCCATGCAGGGCCTGCGGCCGATGCGCGAGCGCACGGCCTATGCGGTGATGCGCCTGCTGGGTGGGCGCAGGCTGGCGGCGGAAGAAGTGGGCGAGGAAATTGCCGACTTGCTGGAAACGGATGAGGCCCCCAGCAGCGAGCTGTTCGACCGCCGTGAGCGGGTGATGATCAGTGGTGTGCTGCAACTGGCGGAGCGGCCGATCCGCAGCCTGATGACGGTGCGTGCCGAGGTCGACTGCATCGACCTTACGGACAGCCCGGAGAGTATTCGTACCAAGCTGATGCATTCTTCGTACTCGCGCCTGCCGCTGATTCGCGATGGTGCCGTGGATGAACCTTTGGGCTTCGTGCACAAGAAGGAACTGCTCAAGGAGTACCTGGCGGGCAGCGAGCCGAACCTTGAGCATCTGGCGCGCAAGACCATCAACCTGCTGGACAGCTTTTCGATCCTCAACGCCCTGGAACAGATGCGTCAGGCGTCCACCCACATTGCCTTTGTGATCAACGAATTCGGTGACTTCATGGGTATCCTGACCATGACCGACATTCTCGAATCCATTGCCGGCGAGCTGCCGGACGCCAGCGAGATCGAAGGCCCGGATGTGATCGAAGAAGAGGGCGGGTTCCTGGTCAATGGTGCGCTGAACCTGCCTCAGGTACGCCAGCGGACCGGCTTCGGTGCTGAACCCACCGAGGACTACCAGACCCTGGCCGGTCTGGTGATGAGCCTGCTGGACCGCCTGCCGGTCAAGGGCGATCGGGTGGAGTGGGCGGGCTGGAGCCTGCAGGTCAGGGCAGTGGAAGAGCGCCGGGTAACCCAGGTGCTGCTGTCGCGCAGGAGCGTGGACTGACGCTGGGGCCTCTTCGCTGGCAAGCCAGTTCCTAAGCGGGTGGTGCGGGCCTGCCGGCTGGATGGAAGGTGTAGCGATCCTTGCCGCCGTGCTTGGATTCGTACAGCGCCTGGTCGGCCTTGATCAAGGCCTGGTTGAGGGTTTCGCCAGGCTCGACCCGGGCCAGGCCCATGCTGATGGTCACCGGGTGCCGGGTCGGCTGGTCGCGCACCACCTGGCACAGCCGCGCGGCCAGGGTCTCTGCCTTCGCCCGGGGCACGCCGGCCAGGTAGATGGCGAACTCCTCGCCCCCCAGGCGCGCATAGTCGAAATCCATCATCACTTCCTTGATATCGGCGGCGATGCGCTTGAGCACTTCGTCGCCGATGTCATGCCCGTACACATCGTTGACCTTCTTGAAGTTGTCGATGTCGACCATCGCCAGGTAATGGTCGTGCTCCCGGGGTAGGGCCTGCAGGCGCTGGCCGGCGCGGGCCATGAACGAACGGCGGTTGGGGATCTCGGTGAGGGTGTCGAGGTAGGCCTGGTCCAGCAGCAGCTTGGACATGATGTAGTTGTGCAGCTTGGCCTGGCGCAGTTTGAAAAAACTGTAGAGGGTCAGGGTGCTGAGAAACAGCGCATACACCAGCACCATCAGGCCCTTGAGCTCGCCGAAGGCGATGTTGGTGGCCCAGAACGGATTGAGCACCGCCCAGGTGATGAGGATCGCGGCGAAGAACGACCAGCGCCTCAGGGGCATCACCGAAGCGCTGTAGAGAATGCTTGAAGCACCGAGGATCAGCCAGCCGGGGTGCAGGTCCATGGGCAGGCCCTCGATCACCAGGCGCACGCCGACGGCGATGGTCAGCACGAACAGCAGGTTGATCCACTGAAAGTGCCGGGCCTTGCGGGTGAAGCCCAGGACGATGGTGGTCAGCGACAGGACCACCAGGAACAGCATCGAGTAGGCGCTGAACCCCTGCTTCCCGCGAAAGCTGACAATCAGGTCGAAGGTCAGCCAGACAACGATGCTGGCGACGTAGATCAGGATGCAGAAGCTGCGCAGGCGTTCGAAGTCGTATTGTGCGAATTCAATCTTCAGGGCCGCTGGAGCGCCCTGTTTGAGCACTTGCTCTTCAATGGTTCTGAACATTGCGGGCCTTGGTGACGGGCGAGTGGTCGAGCAGCGGCTTGCCCCACGGACGGTAGCGCAGAGAGAACACCGCCGTGGCATGGCAGCCACCCGGGCGCGCATCCGGCACCGTCGCTTCGGCGCGGAACGGCTGGCCTTCGGCGCTGGTCTGGCGGAAGGCTTCGTGAACGATGCCGACGCCGCAGGGCAGGGCCGCGGCATAGGTGTCGCGCACCAGCGGTGCGAGGCGCCCGGTGCCGGCGCCGTCCTGCCACCAGACCTGGATCCCGGCGCTGGCCAGCTCGCCTAGCCAGGCGCTGTTGACCTGGGGCGCCAGGTGCCCGGCGCTGAAGGCACTCAGGTGCAAGGGCGCATCGAGTTGGCGGGCGAAGTCCTTGAGCTGGCGTTGCAGGGTGGCGCGGCGGTCTGCGGCTTGAAAGCGCAGGTCGTCCAGTTCCATCGGCAGGTACCAGCCACTGACCGGCAGCTTCCAGTCCTCGCGCAGCCGGTGCTGGCGCTCCAGGGAGGTGGCCAATTGCGCCTGCCAGTAGGTTTCCAGGCCGGCGCTGTCTTGTTGTTCGATGCGCTGGTAATAGGCCGGGTCCATGTACAGCCCCAGGACCAGTTGCAGGCCTTGCTCCTGGGCCTGGCGCAGGCTGTCGGCCAGCCAGCCGTGGGCACCGCCGAAGTTCGAGTCGCCGTAGGCGCTCCATTGCACGATCAGGGTGCGCACGCCCTGGCGCACGCTGGCCTGCCAGATCTCGCGCCACTGCTCGCGGCTCAGCGCCGCATCGCTGTTGAGCGGCTGGTAGAACAGCCGTTCCTCGGCCTGGGCACCGAGGTTCAGGCCCAGGCACAAGAGGGTGATCAACATCAGTCGTTTCATCAGAAATTCAGCTCCACGCCCACCAGGATGCCGTTGCCCCCTTCGTACAGGTTGCCTCCCAGGGACTGTTGGTATTCGGTGCGCACCGTCAGGCGGTTGCGGTAGGCGTTGTATTTGTCGTCGTCGAACCAGTATTGCCAGCGCAGGCCGACCCCGGTGCGCAGGTCCTGGCGCCAGTCGTTGCTGGGGTCCTGTGCGGCGAATTCGAGAAAGCCGTAGGGCATGAGGGTCTGCGCAGTGCCGACCGGCAGTTTCCAGGCATGGCCCTGCTGGTAGCGCGATAGCCACTGATGGTCGCCGGCCTTGGTCCACCAGGCAGCGTCCAGGTAGAGGAAGCGCTCGTCCCAGTCGCTCTCGTCGATCCGCCAGTCGTTGCGGTACCGGCCCTGGTCGAGGAACGAGGCGGTGGACCGCAGCAGGTAGTCGGTGCTGGTGTGGCCGCGCTTGCGGTGGTCGTTGAGCTGGTCCAGCAGGCGGCCGGGGTCGAGCATCTGGCCCAGGCTCAGGCCGTGGTTGTCCTTGTCGTCAAACTGGCTCTGCTTGTAGAGCTCGCCGTAGAAGTTGATGTTGGCGTCGCCCCAGGGCTTGTAGCGCAGGCCCAGGCCGGCAGCGGCGGATTCGCCATAGGATGAGCGCCCGAGGCCGCCGAGCAGGGTCCGGCCGTAGACCGACAGCGTGCTGCCGTTGCGGCTCGGCTCCTCGCCCAGGGCGTGATCCCAGATGGCCACCTGGACGTTCTGCGATTGCGGGCTGCGGCGGCTGCCCTGGGTCTTGCCGCTGGGCAGCAGGTTGTTGTTGGTGGAGACCCCGCCCGGCGACCAGGTGCTGGCGATGGTCACGCTGTCGCGCCGGGACAGGGTTTCATGGGCGCGGCGCTGACGATAGCGGCGGGCTTGCATGCTGCCGTCTTCGTCGTCGGCGGCCACCGGATGCTGTTCCAGGTCGATCACCCGGCGCAGTTCCTTGCGCGCCGCGGCGCTGTCCTCGATCTCGTCGTAGCGCCAGGCCAGGGTCTCGCCCAGGCGGTAGTCTTCGGGGAAGTTCCGGGTCGCCTGTTGCAGGTAGGGAATGGCCAGGCGCCGCTGTCCTGGCGTTGCGCTGGCGGCCAGGCGCATACCGTAGTCGGCACCAAAGCGCGGGTTGTCGGGCTCCAGGCGTACAGCCTCGGCCAGCCACTGGGTGCTTTGCGCCAGGTCGCCGGCTTTCTGTGCGGTCACCGAAGCGGCGTAGTAATGCCCGGCACTGGCTCTTTGCCTGAGGGCCTGGCGCTGGCGTTCCAGGGCGCCGGCATAGTCGCCGCGCTGTTCGGCGATGGCTGCGCCCAGGGCCCATTCATCGGCACCGCGCGCGCGGCTTTGTTGCCAGTAGTGCTCGGCTGCGCCGTTGTCGCCCACGTTCAGGGCGCTGCGGCTGGCAGTGAGGCGGGCGTTATCGCTCAGTTGTGCGTCGGGCAGGCTGCGCCAGATGCGCAAGGCCGCTGCCGAATCCCCGGCTGCCTCCAGGGCGTAGGCCAGGGGCAGGCGGCTGCCGCGATCCCCCAGGCGCTCGGCACCCTGGTAATAGGCCACGGCAACCCCTGGCTGCGCGGGCATGGCGCAGCGGCCCAAGGCGCGGTATTCCCCGGCTTCCCTGGGCTGCTGGCCGATGGCCCGTTGCACGGCATCGCAGCGGCCGTTTTCCGCCAGTTGCGCCAGCAGTTGGCCGCGGGTGGCGGGATCGACCCGTCGGATCAGCGCGCCCATGCGTTGCAGCTGCGCCGGGTTCAGGGAGGGCGAGGCGGCGTACAGCCCGGCCAGGCGTTGCAGCAGTGGGGTGGGCAGGCCGCCGTTGTGGCGGTCGTAGGCCTGTTCCAGCAAACCCTGGGCCTGGGCTTGTCGGCCATTGCCCAGGGCCAGGAAGGTGCTCTGGTCCAGGGCGGACAGGTTACCGGTCTGGCGGTACTGGCGTTCCCAGAGATCGGCTGCCTCGCGGGTACGGCCCTGGGCCTGCAGCAGTTCGGCGCGCTTTTTCAACACTGCCGGTGTCTGCTCCTGCTGGCTCAGCCAGCTCAGCGCCTGGGCGCCTTTGCCCTGTTCTTGCCAGACCTCGATCAGGCGCTCGCGCCGCGCCGTGTCCCAGGGTTCCGGCAAGCGCTGGCTTTGCAGCAGGTCGCTGGCCTGCAGGCGCTGGGCCAGAACCAGCCAGGCTTGCGGGTCGTCCCCGGGCGCACACTGGTGCAGTTGCTTGAGGGCTGCATCCGGGTCGTGGCGCGCCAGCCACTCGGTGGTTTCCAGGCACGGCCGCTGCAACTCGGCGCTCAGGCGCTGCACGGTCTGGCTGTCGTTTTCCTGGCGCGCCAGTTCCCAGTGCTGCTGGCGCAGGGCGGGATCGGCCTGCTCTTCTGGCGACAGGCGCTGAATCCAGCGCTGGGCCTGGTTGAGATGGCCCAGGGCGATGGCCCGCTGGATCATCGCCAGGTGCACCTTGTGTGCGGCTTCCGGGCTTGGCGCCCGTTTCAGCAGGGCTTCGAGCTTGCGCTCGTCCAGGCGCTGGGTGTAGGCGTTGGCCAGGCGCTGCCAGCCATCGGCGTCCAGTTGCCCGCGGGCCGCCACTGGCTCCAGTTGGGCAATGGTTTCATCCCAGTTGCGCAATTGTTCGGACCAGTTGGCGCGGGCCAGGCGCAGCAGGGCGTCGTCACCCTTGGCCGGCAGTTGGGCCAGCCAGTTGTAGGCCCGCGCGGCGCCGCCGAACTTGGCCAGGCTCAGGCTGTAGGCCTGCCACAGGCGGACCCGGTGGTTCAGCGAACTGCTGGCAATCCAGTCTTCCACCTGCTGTGTGCCGGGCGGGTCCTGCTCGATCCAGGTCAGGCGCAGCTCCAGCAAGGCTTCGCTGTCGGCCGCGGCATTGGGCATGGCGTTCACGGCGTCCTTGTAGCGCCGTTGCCGGGCCAGGGACTGGGCCAGCAGGCCTTGGGCTTCCTGGTTCTTCGGCACCTGTTGCAGCAGGTGCCGGGTCAGGCGTTCGACTTCCTTCCAGTTGCCTTTCTGAGCCTCGCGGTAGCTGCGGTCCAGGTAGGGATAGCTGCGAAAGCGTTCGAAATCGGTGAGGGTTTCGGTCTGTGCCAGGGCCAGGCCCGAAAGGCTCAACAACAAGCTGCCCAGCAGCAATGGCGTGCGCGCGTTCATGCTTGGACCTGCGCGACGATGCGGTAGGCCGCCTGTTGTTCTTCGGCTTGATCGGCCAGGGCCTGTTGCAGCACTTGGGGGGTGATCATGCCACGTTCGATCAAGTGTTCACCGAGGGAGCAGCGGTCAGCGTCGTAGTCGATCATGGCCTGGTTGAACAGGCTCGGCGGCACCAGGCCGCGCACTTGCAGCAGGCGGCCGATCTGCACCTGGTGGTGGCTGACCCGTTCCAGCAGTGCTTCGTCGTCCTGATGTCGCTCCAGGGTGGCCAGCATGCGTCGGGTTTCCTCGCCCTGGTGCTTGCCGGCGTACCAGTGGCGGATGCCCAGGGTGACCCGGCCCTGGGGCGCCAGCCGGCAGGTTACCGGGCGCTTGAGCTGGCGGCTGATGGCCCCCAGCGAGACCTGGCTCACCGGGTCTTCGCAGGCCAGTACCAGGGTCTGGCCCTGTTCTGCTACCGGCAGCACGCCGTACTGCACTGCAATGCGCCGCGGCATGCTGGCGATCAGTTGCGGGTCGAGCTTGAACGGGTTCAAGGGCGCCCATTGCAGCTCGAACTGCTCGGCCAGCTCCTGCACCAGCTGGGTGCTGTCGATGTAGCCGCGCAGCAGCAGTTCGCGCCCCAGGCGCCGGCGTACCGGGCTGGTGATCACGGCTTCGAGCTGCGCCTCGCTGAGCAGGCCCTTTTCCACCAGGCGATGGCCCAGGGGCGTGCGCTGGGCCTTGGTCAGGGCAGGGAATTCATGGGTGGTCTTGTCCCAGGCCACGCGCCGCGAATCGCCCATTTGCAGCACCTGGCGCAGGGCCCGCAGGTTGGCGAAGAAGTTGACGAAGTTGCTCCACATCATTCGTGGCGCCGAGAGCAGGCCTTGCACCAGGCCGTAGAAGCGGGTGACGAACCAGGCGCGCTGGAACAGGCGGTTGAGCAGCATCAGCCCGTTGAGCCAGAGCAGCGTGGTCAGCAGCGTGCTGTCGTCGAGGATTGACTGGAAACGCCAGGCATCGGGAGACAGCACGGTGATCAGCCACATGCTCAAGAGCACCAGGAGCAGCAGGTTGACCATGAAACTCAGCAGGTAGGCGATCAGCCCGCGGCGGTCGCGCCAGAGGAAGTAGTTGAGCAGGCCCTTGCGGCTCCAGCCCAGGTTGGTGGTGCCTTGAAAGACGATGCCGACGATCCACCGTGACTTTTGCCGGACGGCGTGTTGCCAGTCCCGGGGAAAGTGCTCGCGCACGCAGATCACCTGGGCGAATTCGCGGTTCATGCCCGGTACCCATTCGTAGTCCAGGGCCAGCTTCGGGTTGCTGACCGAGTAGCGGGCGAATATGCACTTCATGCCTTTTTGCTTCAGGCGAAAGCCGATGTCGTAGTCCTCGGTCAGGCTCTGCACGTCGAAGGCGATGCCGTCGCCATCTTCCAGCAGGGCGCTGATGGCCCGGCGGCTGAAGCAGGTGCCGACGCCGGCGCTGGGCACCTGGCCGGTCAGGGCCTCGCGCACGATCACGTCCTTGCCGTGGTTCTCGGCGAACTCGTCGACGTAGTGCCCGGCGGTGAAGCCTTGCCACTGCGGCGCGTAGGGGTAGACCGGAATCTGGATCAGGTCCTTTTTGGGCAGCAGGTAGTTGTACAGGCGCAGTTCCATGGGCGAGATCACGTCCTCGGCGTCATGCAGGATGAAACCGGCGAATTCGATCCGGGCTTCGTTCTGAAAGCGCAGGATGGCGTCGATGATGTTGTTCAGGCAGTCGGCCTTGCTGGTGGGGCCGGGGCGCGCGCAGACCACCTTGTGCACGTTGGGATAGTGCTGGCACACGGTGTCGACATCGGCCTGGGTTTGGGCGTCGTTGGGGTAGGTGCCGACGAAGATCTGGTAGTTCTCGTAGTCGATGGTGGAGGCCGCCAGGCGTGCCATCTCGCCCACCACGCCCACTTCGTTCCAGGCCGGGACCATGATCGCCAGGGGCTTTTCCGGGGTAGCGAAGAGCCGCTCCTCGTCCGCCGGCTTGAACTTCTCGTAGATCCGCCAGCGCCGGATCAGCTTGCGCCCCCAGTACACCAAGTCGATGAACAGGTCATCCAGGCCCAGCAGGAACATCAGCAGGGCCAGGGTGATTGCCAGGTACTTGAGGCCGTAGAGGATATAGATGAAGACATCGATCAAACCCAGGCTCATACGGGGGCACGCGGGGCTTGGGCCTCCAGCCAGGTGTACAGGCGGCGGGCGATGCGCTCGCTGGCGTGGCCGTCGCCGTAGGGGCTGTGCACGAGGCTCATGCGGGCATACAGACGGGCATCGTCCAGCAGCTCGCTGGCGTGGCGCACGATGCGCTCGCGATCGGTGCCCACCAGCAGCACGGTGCCGCCTTCCAGCACCGACGGCCGCTCGGTGACCTCGCGCAGTACCAGCAAGGGTTTGCCGATGGCCGGAGCTTCTTCCTGGACACCGCCGGAGTCGCTGAGGATGAAGTACGAGCGTCCCATCAGCCAGACAAAATGCTGATAGTCCTGGGGGGCTACCAGGTAGATGTTGGGCTTGTCCGAGAGCAGGCCGTACACCGCACGCTGCACCTGGGGGTTGAGGTGCACCGGGTACACGAACTGCACGTCCGGGTAGCGCTCGGCCAGGGTTGCCAGGGCTTCGCAGATATCGCGGAAACCGTCACCGAAGTTCTCCCGGCGGTGGCCGGTGATCAGCACCATGCGCCGGCTGTCGTCGAGCACCGCCAGGGGCGAGTCGGCCGCGGGGCGCCAGTGGATGTCCTCCTGGTGGGTGCGCATCCACAGCAGCGCATCGATCACCGTATTGCCGGTGACTTCGATGTTCTCGGCCGGCACGTTTTCGCGCAGCAGGTTGGCTTCGGACTTGGCGGTCGGGGCGAAGTGCAGGTCGGCGATGACCCCGGTCAGGCGCCGGTTGGCTTCCTCGGGCCAGGGTGCCTTGAGGTTGCCGGTACGCAGGCCGGCCTCGACGTGGCCGATGGGCAATTGCCGGTTGAAGGCGGCGAGGGCGGCGATAAAGCTGGTGGTGGTGTCGCCATGGACCAGCACGATGTCCGGTTGCAGGCGCTCGTAGTTGGTGTCCAGGTGGATCAGCAGTTGCTGCGACAGGCCGTTGAGGGTCTGGCCCTGGGTCATCACTTGCAAGTCCAGGTCGACTTCAAGCTCGAAGGAATCGAGCACCTGCTTGAGCATTTCCCGGTGCTGGCCGGTGGAACAGATGTGCAGCTCGATACCTGGCCAGCGCTTTAGAACCCGGGCCAGTGGCGCCATCTTGATCGCCTCAGGACGTGTACCGAAAACCATCATGACTTTAAAAGGCATGTACCCCTCCTGGGATTGTGACAACCGGACCTGAACCTGAATGAAAGCAGTGAGAATCACTCTTGTCCAACCAGGAGCAGAGGCCTTGGCAGGGCTCAAGTGCGCGGTTATTGGGAAAAAGGGGCTCTGGCATTGACCTGGGTTTCAAGTTCCTCGAAATGCGCAAAAACCGTGGGCAAAATGCAAAATGATGTTTCGGTGTCGGGCTGTCCGACAAGAAGGTCCGGGCTGATAATCGCCACTAAATTGACGTTATTGCCATTTGTCGGAGGCCTGAAAAGCCAGCTAGAGGGTGGTGTCAAAATGACGTCGCGCGCTGCTAGAATGCGCGCCATGACTCACCCGAGAGTGAGTGTGTTGATGACTGCCTGGTTCGTGGAGTGATGCTGTGGGTCGTGCTTTAGCGGTGTATGTGGTGGGGATGGGCCTGGTGCTGGCGTGTTTTGCCTGGGCAATGGTGACGCTCTACAGCTGAGCGCCCGGCGGCGCTCGAGCTTTCCCGGGCTGTGTTCATCGGCCCTTCAGTGTTGTTTTCTCGGCCCATGAGCAGCGGGGCCTGGTCCAGTCATTCAGCCTGGGATCTACTGCCACCCCGGGTGGGCAGGGCTGCTGCAATCGCCCCAGCCTGGCCTCGTGCCGCGGGCAGGTCCCGTTCGGCTGCCTGAGCCTGGAACCAGTTCAATACGGTTTCGCAGGCCGGATGCGCGGCGCCGCTGTCGCGTAGCCACAGGGCATAGACCCCGCCGGTCTTGAGCGCCTGGCCGAAGGGGATCAGCAGGCTGCCCCGGGCAATCGAGTCCTGGGCCAGGATCAGGTCCGTCATGGCCACCCCCAGCCCCCGGGCCGCGGCGTCCAGGGCCAGGTCGTCGAGGTTGAACAGCAGGTGCTTGTAGCTGTGGGGCGTCTGGTCGTCCTGGGCCTGCAGCCAGGCGGTCCATTCCTGGCGGCTGGTAGAGCCGTGGATCAGCGCGTGCCCGGCCAGTTCCTCCAGGGAGCGCGGCGGCAATTGCCCGTCACTGAGCGTTGGGGCACACACCGGTACCAGGTATTCGTCGAACAGCGGGGTCAGCGGCCGCTCGTCCAGGCCTTCCGGCAGGTACAGCACATAGGCATCGCAATCGCCGCCGGGGTCTACCGTGGCCCCGCCCACGGTCTCGATCGACAGGCATAGCCCGGGGTTGGCGGCGTAGAAACCGCTGAGCCGCGGTAGCAACCAGCGCACCGCCAGGGAGACAAAGATGCGGATGCGAAACGGTCGGTCCAGGGGCGCCGGGGCCAGGCGTTCCTGCAGGGAGCCGAGGGACCTCAGGACTTGGGTGGCCACCGTGCAGACATCGCGCCCCTGTTCGGTCAGCGAGACCCTTCGGCTGCTGCGCTCGAACAGGCTGACCCCATAGTGCTCCTCCAGTTGCTGGATCTGCCGGCTCACCGCGCTCTGGGTCAGGTGCAGGCGCGCCGCGGACTCGGTAAAGCTGTGGGTCTGGGCCACGCTGACCAGGGTCTGCAGGGCCTGCAACGAGGGCAGTCGAAGAGGGTTATCCATGCGTTTTCCGAATAGATGGATGAATTAATAACGTTCGAAATAAAGCCGTCATATCCATAGATTGTAGGCATGTGGCGCCGGGTTGAGTGTTCTATTGAATGCTCCGGGCGCATGGATTGTGCAGGAGTGACAGGCTTTGAACAATGTATGTGGCTGGATCGCCCTGGCAGGGCAGGCTTCCCAGCGGCCAACCCTCAAGGGCCTACACAAAGCCGATTGGCTGATCATTGGCGGTGGCATCACCGGCCTCTCGGCGGCCCATGCCCTGGCGCGGATGTTGCCCCAGCAACGCATCGTCCTGCTGGATCGCCAGCGGGCGGCCCAGGGGGCTTCGGCGCGCAACTCGGGGTTTGTGGTCAGCCATGAATTGCCCGGCGCCGATGAGTTGCTGGGCCGGCCCGGCCACTCGGCCTATCAGCTTGCCTGCGGCATCGGCATCGCTGCCGGTGAAGAGGTGCGCCGACGCATTGACGAGTTGGGCATCGAGTGCGAATTCGACGCTGGCGGCTATCACTTCGCCGTGCACCAGGGGCAGCACTTGCAAGACAGCGGAGCCCGAGTCGCCACCCTGAATGCCGCGGGCGCCCAGGCCCAGTACCTGGAAGGCGCGGCCTTGCAGCAACGCCTGGGCAGCGGCTTCTACCAGCGGGCCATCCACTGCGCCGGTGGCAACGCGCTGCTGCAGCCGGCCAAATACGTCAAGGGCCTGCTGGAGCGCCTGCCGGAACGGGTGGAGGTGTTCGAGAACAGCCCGGTGCGGGACCTGCAGCCTCTGCCGGGCCGGGGCTGGCGGGCGGTGACCGGGGAGGGCGAGATCCAGGCGCCCCAGGTGCTGGCCTGTGTCGGTGCCTTTCTGCCCCGGCTCGGAGTCCGGCACAGCCGCACCTTCCCCCTGGAGCTGAGCGCCAGCATCACCCGGCCCCTGCAGGAAGATCACTGGCAGCGGCTGCTGGATGAGCAGGGCTGGGGCGTGCTCTCCACCTTGCCCGGGGCGGCCACGGTGCGCCTGTTGCCCGGGCGCCGCCTGCTGATGCGCAACACCGTCGAGTATCGCCGGCGCGATCTCGGCCCGGCGCAGCTGGCGGTGCGCCGCCAGGAGCACCTGCGGGGCCTGCAAAAGCGCTTTCCCTGCATTACCGATACCGACCTGCAATACACCTGGACCGGGCACCTGAGCGGCACCCGTTCCGGCGAGCCCTACTTCAGCCGGGTCGCCGAAGGCCTGCACGCGGTGGCCGGCTGCAACGGCTCGGGGGTGGCCCGGGGCACCCTGTGGGGCCGGCTGCTGGTGGAAATGGCCGCCGGCTGCGACTCCTCGCTGCTGCGTGACGTGCTGTCCCAGGCCCGGCCCGGCTACCTGCCACCCCGACCGTTTTTCGACATTGGAGCAAGCTTGCGCATGGGCTGGGAAGTGCAGCGCGCGCGACACGAACGTTAACCGTCGCGGCGAATGAAACGCCGCAATAATAAGAGCACAGAGGGCGGCAACATGATCAATCGCACCACTACGGCACTGTTATCCCTGGCCTTGTGCGCTGCAAGCGTCCAGGCGGCCGAGACCGTGAGCATCGCCAACTGGAGTGGCTATATCGCTCCGGACACCCGGGCCCAGTTCACCCAGCGCACGGGAATCCAGACCACCTACGACGTGATCGACAGCAACGAGACCACCGAGGCCAAGCTGATGACCGGCGGCAGCGGCTATGACCTGGCCAGCCCGTCCAACCACTTTCTGCCGCGGTTGATCCAGGCCGGGGCGATCCAGCCCCTGGATCGCAGCAAGCTGCCCAACTGGAACAACCTCGATCCCAAGCTGATGAAGCTGCTGGAAACCAGCGACCCGGGCAATAGGTATGGCATTCCCTATATGTGGGTGACCGTGGGCATCGGCTACAACGTCGACAAGATCAAGGCGATCTTCGGCGACACCGATGTCACCCAGTCCTGGCAGCTGCTGTTCAAGCCGGAGAACATCCAGAAGCTCAAGCAGTGCGGCGTGGCCTTTCTCGACAACCCGACACAGATGGTGCCCATCACCCTCAATGCCCTGGGCCTGGACCCCCACAGCGAACAGCCGGCGGACCTGAAAAAGGCCGAAGCGGCGCTGCTGGCGATCCGCCCCTCGATCCTCTACTTCCACCAGGCCAAATACGTCAGCGACCTGGCCAACGGCAACATCTGCGTGGCCGTGGGGTTCAGCGGTGACGTGCTGCAGGCCATGGCCACCGCGCAGCAGGCAAAAAACGGCGTGAACCTCGGCTACAGCATTCCCAGGGAAGGCTCCACCGTGGCCATGGACATGGTGGTGATTCCCAGGAACGCCCCGCACCTGGACAACGCCTACGCCTACCTGAACTACCTGCTGGACCCCAAGGTGATCGCCAACATCAGCAACTTCGTGCAGTACGCCAACGGCAATGCGGCGTCCTTGCCCTACATCGAACCGCAGCTGCGCAGCAACCCGGCGGCCTACCCGCCGCAGTCGGTGCTCGATACGCTATTCCCGATCAAGACCATGACCCCGGCCGGCATGCGCCTGAGTACTCGCCTGTGGACCCGGGTCGTCAGCGGCACATGAGGAGCCCGGCATGATTGCAAGTGAGCAACAACGCGGCCACGCCGGGGTGGTGGGGGCCGGGGTGGTGGGCCTGGCCAGCGCCCTGTGGCTGCAGCGCCTGGGCTGGCGGGTGACCCTGCTGGACCGCCAGCCGCCGGGCAGCGGCACTTCCTTTGGCAATGCCTGTACCTTCGCCACCTATGCCGTGGAGCCAGTGGCAACCCCCGGCATCTGGCGCCAGGCCCCGGGCATGCTGTTGCGGCGCGACAGCCCGCTGGCGATCCGCCCGGGTTACCTGCCACGGATCGCCCCCTGGCTATGGCGCTTTTTGCACAGCTCCAGCGAGCCGCGGGTCAAGGCCATCAGTCATGATCTGCACAGCCTGCTCAAGCCCTGCATGGGCGCCTGGCAGGCGTTGTTCGACGATGCCGGGGCCAACGACCTGGTGCGCCATGATGGCTCGCTGTACATCTTCGAGGCCCACGAGCGGCAGAGCGCTATCGACATGCTGGCCTATCACCAGGGGTTCGAGGTGCCCATGCGCCTGGTGGAAGGGCCGGAGCTACGGGCCATGGAGCCGGCCCTCAACGCCCGCGCGGCCCTGGCGCTGGAACTGCCCCAGGTCAGCCGCACCCTCGATCCCTTCGCATTGAGCCAGCGCTTGCTGCGGTGCTTCATCGAGCGTGGCGGAGTGTTTCGCCGCGATGAGTTGCAGGGGATCGAGCGCAGCGCCCAGGACGGCGAACGGGTGCTTGCCCGCCTCGGCAGTGGCGAGCCACTGCCCGCCGAACGCCTGGTGTTGTGCAGCGGCGCCTGGTCCCGCCGCCTGGCGCAGAGCCTGGGGGACGAGATTCCCCTGGACACCGAGCGCGGTTATCACGTGCTGTTCGATCAGGCCGGCGGCTTGCTCAGCCGCCCGGTGTGCTGGGGTGCCGGCGGTTTCTATCTGACCCCCATGGCCCAAGGGCTGCGGGTGGCGGGCACGGTGGAGTTCGGCGGCCTCGACGCCGCGCCGGACCCGCGCCGTTATCGCTACCTGGCCCGGGCGGCGCGACGCTTCCTGACCCTGCACCACGAACCGGTTTCCCGGTGGATGGGTTTTCGTCCCTCGCTGCCGGACAGCAAGCCGGTGCTCGGCCAGTCGCGGCTGCTGCCCCAGGTGCACTACAACTTCGGCCACGGTCACGTTGGCCTGACCCTGGCCGCCATCAGTGGGCAACTGGTGGCGGAACAGGCCAGCGGGCTGACCCCGAGCGTGAACCTGCAACCCTTCCTGGCGGGGCGTTTCCGCTAGCTGTGCGGCAGCGGTGGTTATGGGGAAGGGAAACGGTCATGTTCATCTGCTACAACGGTTTTTTCCCTCGACAGACCTGCCCGGCGGCCGGAAAGGCGTCGGGGGGACCTACGCTAGCCATGGACGCGCCCTATGCGAAATGCACTTGTGCTGACCTCCCTGTTCCTGTGTGCCGGCGCAGCCTGCGCCGAAGACCCCGCCTCGGTACTGGGCCATGGCTTGGGTTCCCTGGGCTGCATCGACCTCAAGGACCCCGACAGCAAGGCCACCTGCGGCGCCCGCGCCCTGTCCAACGGCACCGGTTGCCACGGCCTGTCCAGCCAGGGCATGCGCGACAAATGCCTGGATGAAGCGCTGTACCCGCAAAGCAGCGCGAGCCGTCGCCGTACTGCGAAGGCGGCCCAACCAAGGGCCCCGGTGCCCGCCCTGTCCAGCCAGCGCCTTGTTCAACCGCCTGCGCCCTTGTTGACGGAGGGCGAGGCGAAGCGGTTGGAAGAGGTGTTGGGGGTCAATGGTTCCAGGCGCTGAGCTTGGCTATTGCACCACGGGCTTTTATCCTCCCGGTCCGGTGAATGCACTGACCGGCAGCGGGCTTGAGCATTGATGCCTGCTGATGCAGCGAACAAGGGCTTGCCCGTTATCCCAGTTGCGGATGCGGTGCGCTGGAGGAGGTGACTCAATGGCCGGGCCGACTGTCAGGGTGCTTTTAGCGCGCCAGATCGATGACTTGCTCGAAAACCGGGTGCGGGCCTGTCTGGCCGCAATTGCGGATCAACCCTGGGCAGGTACGAGCTCGTTCTTCATTGGCGGTAGCCCCATGCTGTTTGGGGTGGGGGCCGAATATCCAGGGGAACTGGCGGAATATGCCGGGCTGGCCGGGCAACTGGGATGGCTCCCTGAAGACATTCTGAGCCTGGCAGCCATGGACAAAGACCAGGCGGATCACCAGCGCCTAGGGCAGGTGGCGCTGGCCTTGGCCCGTCACCTGGAGGGTGTGCTGGCCTTCGGCGCCAGCATCCAGGCCTACACCCGGGACAGCGGATTTCTGGCGGGGCTGGCGATCATCGAGCATGAGGGCGAGAGCATTTTCAGCGCTGCGGACTTTGCGGCCTGGTTGGGCCACCGGGATTTTCGGCTGGTGAAATAATTCACGTCTACACGCCCGCACTGCCGCCCCACCCGACACCTTGCGTAGGTGCTGGTTTGCCAGCTATGGCGGCCGGGAGATCGCTTTCGCCGGCAAGCCGGTTCCAACAGGGGAGGGTCAGGCTTGCTGGCGGTGCTCGGCGGCGTGCAGGCCCAGGTAGAAGGTCAGGTTGTCGTCGCTGATGCCCAGGGTGCCGAGAATCTGTGCCATGAAACTCACTGGAGCGCTGCCCGGCGCGGTGATCACGCGCTGGTCCGCTACCGCGTGGGGCACATCCTGGTAGTGCGCGGCGCCGGCATAACCCACTGCCAGCAGGTTGTCCGCCGAATTGGAAGTGTGCTTGAGCTGGTCCAGCACCCCGGCCCGGGCCAGTTCGCGGGTGCCGTCGCAAATGCCGGCGAGGACCAGCTTGCGCTCCTTGGCCGCGCGCAGCAGTTCGCGGATATCCGGCGCCTGGGGGCTTTGCCAGATCGTCCCGCCGCAGACCATCAAGAGGTCCACCTCATCCAGACGAATATCTTCCAACGCCAGGTCCGGGGTCACCCGCAGGCCACCCATGGAGGTCACGATGGCGCCCTTGGGGGAAGCGTAACGGCAGTCGAAGCCATAGTAGCCACGGCCGGTGGCGTTGATCAGGGCGGTTTCCCAGTCGGCGAAGTTGTCGCAGACAAGGGTAATGGCGCGGGTCATGGGCAGCTGTCCTTGCTGAGGCGAATGAGTATTGGGGGCGCGCAGAATAGCCCGATTTCAGCGACTGAATGGAACATCTTGTTGTGGAGCAAGGGAGGGGGCTGCTGTCGGCGGTGTGTTTCTGCCCCGAGCAACAGTGCTTGGTGGGATAAGCCTATTTATCGAAAACCTTCTGTGCTCGGGCCGAGTTGAAGCGCAACCTGGCGCCGGCTCAACTAATTTTTCGCCGGCTATTTACATCCAGGCCGTCATTGCCCATTATCCGCGCCGTCTAAGTTTCGCTGCTGACCAGACAATTCCAGCCACCAAAAGGGTGGTTGTTTTGTTGCGTCCAAGAAAAGCAGTTGAAAATGACCAAGACTCCTCTGAAAAGAATTCAGCACAAGCTCGCCCGTTCCGGGGTGGCCATCGAACGCCTGAATTCCAATTCCCTCTCTATCTCTTCCACCAATGACGCCGGCCTCAAGGTGGATCTGCTGCTGCCCGACAGCTTTGCCATCGAAGAGAAAGCCATCCTGCAACTGATGGATTTCGCCAAGGTCGCCCACCCCCATGGCGGCGAAGTGAAGTGCGCCTGCGCCACGCCGGATTTCCATACCGGCAGCCCGATTCCGGTAGGCAGCGTGATCGTCACCAGCCACGACATGGTGGTGCCGCAAGCCATCGGCACCGACATCAATTGCGGCATGCGCCTGCACAAGCTGGGGCTGAACTACGAGCAGTTCATGGCGCAAAAGGCCAAGTGGACCGCCCTGGTGCGTGGCGATCTGCTGGAAGGCACGCGCAATATTCCCACCAGCCCCACGGCCATGAGCGCGCTGTTTGCTTCGGGGCTGGGGGATTTCTGGGCTCAGGTACAGCAACAGGACCCGATCGGGCTGTTTGCCGGGGCAGATTTCGCCCAATTGCAGCGTGAGCTTTCGGGCCTGCATGAGTCGTCCTTTGCCCGCGGCAGCGCCGACTATGCACCGGAGGCCCTGCAGGACCTTTCGCGCAAGATCCTTCGCGACCCGGGCCTGGGTTCCCTGGGCGGCGGCAATCACTTTGTCGAGATCCAGGTCGTCACCGAACTGGTGGATCGCCAGGCCTGCTTCGCCCAGGGCCTGTCCGTGGGGCAGGTGGTGATGATGATCCACACCGGCTCGCGCGATGTGGGTTTCTATGTGGGGCGGCGCTGGATGGACAAGGCTAAGGCCCTGTGGCCGGCCGGGATCAAGCATCCCGATTCGAAGATCTTCGCCCTGTTTGGCGAGATGGCCGATGAGTACCTGCTGGCCATGCACAGCGCCGCGCACTATGCCGACGCCAACCGCGCACTGATCGCCGAAATGGTGCGCCAGCGCACTCGGCAGGTGTTCGGCGCGGGCATCGAAGCGCCGCTGATTGTCGATGTACCGCACAACATCGTACTGCGCGAGGAAGGCGGCAACGTCCACCGCAAAGGCGCCACACCGGCCTATGCCGGGCAGCCGCTGCTGATTCCGGGGAGCATGGGGCATGACTCCTACCTGCTCACCGGGCTGGGCAACGAACGCTGGCTGCGCTCGGCCAGCCACGGCGCCGGGCGCTCCATGTCGCGCAGCGAGGTGGTGTTCAAGGCCAAGAAGGACAAGGCCTTCCTCGGCCTGCAGGGCGTGGAGTGCATCACCACCAAGGAAGAGCGGATGATCGAAGAAGCACCGGGGGCCTACAAGGAAATTGGCCAGGTGATCCAGTCCCAGGTGGAAGAGGGCACGGTGTCGGTAATAGCGCGGTTTTCGCCGATCCTGACGTTCAAGGCCTGAGCACGAGGGGGCTGTGGGGTGGTGCGGGTATTCGGGTTTGCCGTGCAACTGGACGGCCGATCCATGGTCGCTCCCGGCCCGATCGTTCTGACCCCCCCTGTCATGTTCCCTGCTCCCCATGGCACACTCCTGCGGAATTTATTCCGTTATTTGATATTTGGTTCCGTTGTAGCGGAATTCTTGCTGATTGACCCAGGCCGCCTTTGTTTTCCCGAGGGTGGTCTTGGCCGCTCAGCCTTCACCCAGGAGAACCTCTCATGAGCATCACCCGTTACGGCACCGGTAGCACCGCAGGCGGTGGCCAGCCGCGTCCTTTCGCTCGCGCCGTCGAGGCCGATGGCTGGCTGCATGTGTCCGGCCAGGTGCCGGCGCTGGATGGCGAGATCATTCACGGTGGGATCGTCGAGCAGACGCATCAGACGCTGCGCAATCTGCTGGCCATTCTCGAAGAGGCCGGGTATGGCCTGGAGGATGTGGTGCGGGTTGGCGTGTGGCTGGAAGACCCGCGGGATTTCTGGAGTTTCAACAAGGTGTTCGGTGAGTACTTCAAGCCCGAACACGCGCCGGCCCGGGCCTGTGTGCAGGCCAGCATGATGGTGGATTGCAAGGTCGAGATCGATTGTGTGGCCTACAAGAAGAAGGCCTGATGGCCACGGTCTGTAGGAGCTGGCTTGCCAGCGAAGGCGCCCCTGAGGGCGGCACAAGGCTTGAGGGCCTCTTCGCCGGCAAGCCGGCTCCTACGGGTCGATAGAGGGGGCGCAGGTAGATGAGCGAAGACAACATCAAGCGTCGGGCCAAGGGCCTGGATCGGGCGTTCGATATTCTCGATTTCCTCAAGGAGGTCGGCCAGCCGTTGCGGCCCAACGATATCGCCAAGGGCATTGGCGGCCCCAAGTCCACGGTCTATGAGTTGGTGGCTTCCCTGCTGGAACGGCGGGTACTGGAACCGGTGGGCCAGGAGGGGCATGTGTACCTGGGCCGCCAGTTGTACTTTCTCGGCCAGGCCCATTTGCGTCATTTCGACCTGAGCCGCGAGGCCGATCAGGCCTTGCAGGAAATCGTCCGCCAGACCCAGGAAACCGCGCAGATGTGCCTGCTCAACGGGCGCAAATACACGGTGGCGCTGATGAAGGAGGGCGAGCGGCACTTCCGCATTTCCTCGAACATCGGCGAGAACGCGCCGATTCCCTGGACCGCTTCCGGGCGGTTGCTATTGGGGCATTTGAGCGATGGGCAGATTGTCGACCTGATCGATGAACGGGACTTCGTTCTGCCTGACGGTGAGCGTCTGCCCTTGGAGACGTTTCTCAAGCAAATCCGCCAGGCCACCGAGGATGGATTCTTTTCCTTCGACAGTGTGGCCGACACCTTTACCCATTGTTTTGCCGCACCGGTGCGCGATGAGCACGGGGTGTGCATCTGCACCCTGTGCATCGTCGCGCCCAGGGCCGATGCCCAGCGCAATTACCAGGAATATCGCCGGGTGCTGATCGACAGCGCCAACCGTCTGGCCCGGCGTATCAACGATTGATGACTGTTTCGCGGCTGTGCGCAGCCGCCTTGATAAGGAGTGCCAAGATGTCTTCCGTATTGAACCTGCCACTGGTGGAAAAGGGCGCCGCTGCCCAGGGCGCGAGCCTGTTGCAAGACGTCAGCCTGCCGGCCCTGGTGCTGCACCGCGAGGCCCTGGAACACAACATCCGCTGGATGCAGAAGTTCGTCAGTGACAGCGGTGCCGAGCTGGCGCCCCACGGCAAGACCAGCATGATGCCCGCGTTGTTTCAGCGGCAGTTGGACGCCGGCGCCTGGGGCATCACCCTGGCCACTGCGGTACAGACTCGCGCTGCCTATGCCCATGGCGCGCGCCGGGTGTTGATGGCCAACCAGTTGGTGGGGGCGCCGAACATGGCGCTGATCGCCGAGCTGCTGGCGGACCCGGATTTCGATTTCTATTGCATGGTCGATCACCCGGACAGCGTCGCCGACCTGGGGGCATTTTTCGCCCAGCGTGGGGTCACGCTCAAGGTGATGATCGAGTACGGCGTGGTCGGTGGGCGTTGCGGTTGCCGCACCGAGCAGGAGGTGCTGGCCCTGGCCAAGGCGATCCAGGCGCAGCCGGCCCTGGCCCTGTGCGGTATCGAAGGTTATGAAGGGGTGATCCATGGCGATCAGGCCATCAGCGGCGTCCGCCAGTTCGCCGATTCCCTGGTGCGCCTGGCGGTGGACCTGCACAACGACGGGCTGTTCGCCATCGAGCGGCCGATTATCACGGCCTCGGGGTCAGCCTGGTACGACCTGATTGCCGAATCCTTTGAGACCCACAACGCCAAGGGCCGCTTCCTCAGTGTGCTGCGTCCGGGCAGTTATGTGGCTCATGACCATGGCATCTACAAAGAGGCGCAGTGCTGCGTGCTGGATCGCCGCGCCGACCTGGAAGAGGGCCTGCGCCCGGCCATGGAGGTCTGGGCCCATGTGCAGTCGCTGCCGGAGCCGGGCTTTGCCGTGGTGGCCCTGGGCAAGCGCGATGTGGCCTATGACGCCGGCCTGCCGGTGCCGCTGCGGCGTTACCGTGCCGGGGCCCAGGCCAGCGCCGGGGATGACGTGGGGGCGTGCAAGGTCACTGCAGTGATGGACCAGCATGCGTTTCTCACGGTGGCGCCGGGAGTGGAGCTGCGCATTGGCGACATCATTTCCTTCGGTACTTCGCACCCCTGCCTGACCTTCGACAAATGGCGCACTGGGTTGCTGGTGGATGAGCGCCTGCAGGTGGTCGAGAACCTGGAAACCTGTTTCTGATCGCCGGAGCCGGGGATATGCAGGGTCTGTAGGAGCCGGCTCGCCGGCGAAGAGGCCTTTGGATGAGGCGCAGGCCTTGCGGACGCCTTCGCTGGCAAGCCAGCTCCTACCCGGTGGAATGTGCTTTGAGGGGAGGTCAGGAACATGGACAGGAAGAAACGCATCGCGGCCATCGGCGAATGCATGATCGAGCTGCAGCAGCATCATGACGGCAGCCTGCAACAGAGCTTTGGCGGCGACACCCTGAACGCCGCGGTGTACCTCGCGCGGGAAATGGGCGAGGCCGGGCGGGTGGATTACGTCACCGCCCTGGGCGATGACAGCTTCAGTGATGCCATGTGCCAGGGGTGGGCGGCGGAGGGCATCGGCCTGGAGCGGGTGCAGCGCTTGCCGGGGCGCCTGCCTGGGCTGTATTGCATCCAGACCGATGCCCGGGGCGAGCGGCGCTTTCTCTACTGGCGCAACGAGGCGGCTGTGCGCGACTGCTTCACCACGGTGGCGGCCGGGCCGATCCTCGAAGCGCTGAAGCACTACGATGTGCTGTATTTCAGCGGCATCACCCTGGCGGTGCTGGGGGAGGTGGGGCGCGGGAAGTTGCTGCAGACCCTGGTCGAGGCGCGCCAGCGCCAGGCGTTGATAGTCTTCGACAACAACTACCGGCCGCGCCTGTGGGCGTCGGGCGAACAGGCCCGGGCGGCGTACCGCGAAGTATTGCCCCAGGTGGATCTGGCATTGCTGACCCTGGAGGATGAGCAAGCGCTGTTTGCCTATCCGGATGCCGAAGCGGTGTTCGCGGCGTATCAGGGCACGCCGGAAGTGGTACTCAAGCGGGGCGCCGAGCCCTGTCTGATTCGCGTGGCGGGCGGTGCTTTCGAGGTGCCGGCCCAGCGGGTGGAGCAGGTAGTGGACACCACGGCGGCCGGGGATTCGTTCAGCGCAGCCTATCTGGCCCGGCGCCTGCTGGGCGGTAGCCCGGTGCAAGCGGCAGAGGCCGGGCACCGCCTGGCGAGCCAGGTCATCCAGCACCCCGGCGCCTTGATACCTCGCCCTTGAACCGGGTGTTGACCTAGCAGGCGCCTTCGCTGGCAAGCCAGCTCCTACAGGGCCGGTGGAGGTTGTAGGAGCCGGCTTGCCGGCGAAGGGGACATTGAACCGGGCGTTGACCTTGCGGGCGTTTTCGCTGGCAAGCCAGCTCCTACAGGGCAGGTGGAGGTTGTAGGAGCCGGCTTGCCGGCGAAGGGGGCATTGAGCCGGGCGTTGACCTAGCGGGCGTTTTCGCTGGCAAGCCAGCTCCTACAAGGCCTGGGGTCAGTCGCGGAAGAAGACTTGCACCAGGTGATAGCCGAACTTGCTCTTGATCGGGCCATGCACGGTGCGCAGGGGCTTTTTGAAAATGACCTGGTCGATGGCGCCGACCATCTGCCCCGGGCGCACTTCCCCCAGGTCGCCGCCGCGCTTGCCGGACGGGCAGGTGGAGTATTTCTTCGCCAGGACGTCGAAGGCCTCACCCTTGGCGATGCGCTGCTTGAGCTGTTCAGCCTCTTCGGCGGTTTTCACCAGGATGTGGCGGGCTTGGGCTTTCATGGGTGGGTGACCTTGTAGCAGGAAATCGGCGGCCGCGGATTATGCCTGAATTCAGGACGCGCGGCCGATCATCTGACGAATCTTCTGGGCCATTTCCTCAATGGAAAACGGCTTGGCCATCAGGTCCATGCCCGGCTCCAGGAAGCCCTGGCGCTCGGCCGCCTTTTCCGCGTAGCCGGTCATGAACAGCACCTTGAGCCCGGGCCGCTGCTGGCGCGCGATCTCCGCCAGTTGCCGGCCGTTCATGCCCGGCAGGCCGACATCGGTCACCAGCAGGTCGACGCGCATCGGCGATTCCAGCAAGGGCAGGGCGCTGCGCGCATCTTCGGCCTCGCAGGCGCGGTAGCCCAGTTCGGCGAGCACATTGAGCACCAGCATGCGCACTGCCGGGTCGTCCTCTACCACCATCACGGTTTCCCCGGCGATGGCCTGGGGCGCCTGGTTGAGGGTGGCGGGTTCGGCGCTGTCCAGTGGTGCGGCGAACAGCCTTGGCAGGTACAGGCGCACGCAGGTGCCCTGGTCCGGTTCGCTGCTGATGGTCACGTGGCCGCCGGACTGCTGGGCGAAGCCGTAGATCATCGACAGCCCCAGGCCCGTACCCTGGCCGATGGGCTTGGTGGTGAAGAACGGGTCGAAGGCCTTGGCCAGGATCCGCGGGCTCATGCCGGCGCCGTTGTCGCTGACGCCGAGCATCACGTAGTCGCCGGCCTTGACCGGTTCCAGGGTGCTGATGTCGCTGCCGTCGAGGTAGCTGTTGGCGGTTTCGATCAGCAGCCTGCCGCCGTCGGGCATGGCGTCGCGGGCGTTGATCACCAGGTTGAGCAGGGCATTTTCCAGCTGGCTGGCGTCGGTGTTCACCGGCCACACGCCGTCCGCCAATTGCATCTGCAGCTCGATGTGCTCGCCCTTGGTGTGGTTGAACAGCTCTTGCAGCGAGCGCACCAGCTGGTTCGGGTCCAGGGGCTGGCGGTCCAGGGACTGGCGCCGGGAGAAGGCCAGCAGGCGGTGGGTCAGGGACGCCGCGCGTTTGGCCGAGGACATGGCCGCTTCGGTGAAGCGGCCGATCTCCGCGCCGCGGCCGTTGTCGATATAGCGCTGCATCAGGTCCAGGCTGCCGATGATGCCGGTGAGCATGTTGTTGAAGTCGTGGGCGATGCCGCCGGTAAGCTGGCCCACGGCTTCCATCTTCTGCGCATGGCGCAGGGCATCTTCGGCGCGTTCGCGCTCGAACATTTCGTTCTGCAGGCGCTGGTTGGCGGTGGCCAGGGCCTCGGTACGCTGGTTGACCCGTTCTTCCAGGGTTTCATTGAGATTGCGCAGGGCTTCTTCGGTCTGCCGGCGTTCGGTTTCGTCGATGACAAAGATGTAGAAACCATTGACCGTACCGTCGGCGCCGTAACGCGGCAGGTACTTCATCAGGGCATGGCGCGGCCGGCCGTCGCGGTGCGGCGAGTCGGCCTCGAAGCTGCACGGCTTGCCGGCCAGTGCGGCCTTGATGTTCTCGGCGCGGGTGGCGTAGATCTCGTCGCCCACCACTTCGCGGATGCTCTTGCCGTACAGTTCCTGCGGGGTCAGGCCGTACCAGTCCAGGTAGGCGCTGTTGTTCAGGCGAAAGCGTTCCTCGTGGTCGACATAGCCGATCAGCACCGGCATGGCGTTGATGATCAGTTGCAGCTCGTTCTGGCTCTGGCGCAGCGCCTGTTCCATCTGCTTGCGCTCGGTGAGGTCCAGGGCCGCGCCGAGAAAGCGCGTCGGCCGGCCATGGTGGTCCTTGTAACAGCGGCCTCGGGCGAACACCCAGCGCAGCTGGCCGTCGGCCAACTGCAGGCGGTACTCCTCGGCGTATTCGGTGCCGTGGGTGATGCAGTGCTTGATGCTCCGGGCCACCATGCCGCGGTCCTCCGGGTGCACGCCCTTGAGGTATTCGCTGATGGGCAGTTGCCGGGACTGCTGCGGATCGACGCTATGCAACTGGGCGAAATGCGCGTCGGCGATGAAGCGGTCTTCGCCGATGTCCCAATCCCAGGTGCCTACCGCGTCGGTGGCCGCCAGGGCCAGTTGCAGGCGTTCTTCGGTCTCGTGCTGGGCGCGCAGGCTGTCGTCGGAGCGCTGCTGCAGTTCCAGGGCGATGCGCCGGCGCTCGTTGGTCTCGATGGCGGTGACCAGGATCCCGGCAACGTCGCCGCGTTCATTGCGGATCGGGCTGTAGGTCAGGTCCAGCCACAGGTCGTATTCGCTGCCGTTGGTGCGTTGCAGGCTGAAGCGCTGTTCGCTGAAGGTGCGCACCTGGCCATTGAGCACGGCGCGGTAGATCGGGTCGGTGAAGTCCATCAGTTCCGGCCAGGTCAGGTGCGCCGGGTGGCCGAAGGCATTGGGGTGCTTGTTGCCCGCCAGCAGGGCGAAGCCGTCGTTGTAGATCTGCGTCAGTTCGGCACCCCACAGCAACAGCATCGGCATCGGCGAATGGATCACGATGTCCACGGCGGTGCGCAGGCTCTGGGGCCAGCGGCCGGATTCTCCGAGGGGAGTGGCCGACCAGTTCAGGCGGGCAATCAGGTTGGCGGCTTCGCTGCCGGAGTGGGGGCCATTCATGTCGAAGGTGTCCTGGGTGGTGCGGTATTACGCGGCGACGTCACAGGCTCGCGCACTCGAAAAGTCGCATGGACATGCGGTGCATATTCAAACGGATGGATTGTAGGCGTTTTCGGCGCGCACATTTTCACCCGCTTTTGCGGCGGATGACCAGTCTAGAGGGGCCGAACGGTTATCAGAGTGATGCGTTGGGGATGCGGTAGCCCGCAGGAGCCGGCTTGCCAGCGAAGTGGCCATTGCCTAGCGCGCCGACCTGGACGACGCCTTCGCCGGCAAGCCGGCTCCTGCAAAGGGCTGGGTCAGTGGCGCAACTCCTCGCGGTCGCGAAACTGCTCCAGGGCCTCGGGGTTGGCCAGGGCGTCGGTGTTCTTCACCGGCAGGCCGTGCACCACGTTGCGCACTGCCAGTTCTACGATCTTGCCGCTGATGGTGCGGGGAATGTCCGTGACCGCGAGGATCTTCGCCGGCACATGGCGCGGCGTGGTGTTGTTGCGAATCACCTGGCGAATCTGTTCCTGCAAGGCTTCATCGAGCTTCACGCCGTCTTGCAGGCGCACGAACAGCACCACCCGCACGTCCTGCTCCCAGCTCTGGCCGATGGCCAGGCTTTCCAGGACCTGCTCCAGCTTTTCCACCTGGCGGTAGATTTCCGCGGTGCCGATACGCACCCCGCCGGGGTTGAGCACGGCGTCCGAACGCCCATGGATCAGCCAGCCACCCTCGGCCAGTTGTTCGGCGTAGTCGCCCTGGGCCCAGACGCCGGGAAACAGGCTGAAGTACGAGGCCTTGAGCCTGCTCTGGTCCGGGTCGTGCCACAGGCCCACGGGAATGCTGGGGAAGTGCCGGGTGCACACCAGTTCGCCTTTCTCGCCGATCACCGGCTGGCCCTGGTCGTTCCACACTTCGATGGCCATGCCCAGGCCCTTGCCTTGCATCTCGCCGCGGCGCACCGGCTGTATCGGATTGCCGGCGACGAAGCAGGCGACGATATCGGTGCCGCCGGACATCGAGGCCAGGCACAGCTCGCTCTTGATCTGGCGGTACACGTAGTCGTAGCTCTGCGGCGACAGCGGCGAGCCGGTGCACAGCAGGGTCTTCAGGCTCTCCAGGCGGTGGCTCTGGCGCGGCCGGCTGCCGGCCTTTTCCAGAGCCGCCAGGTACTTGGGGCTGGTGCCGAAGACGCTGATGGCTTCGCGGTCGATCAGGTCCATCAGGTGCTCGTTGCCGGGATGGAACGGTGAGCCATCGTAGAGCACCAGGCTGGCCCCGGTGGCCAGGGCCGACACCTGCCAGTTCCACATCATCCAGCCACAGGTGGTGTAGTAGAACAGGTGCTCGCCGGGGCCCAGGTCGGCGTGCAGGCCGTGTTCCTTGAGGTGTTGCAGCAGCACCCCGCCGGTGCCGTGGACGATGCACTTGGGCACCCCGGTGGTGCCGCTGGAATAGAGGATGTACAGCGGATGGGCGAAGGGCACCGGGGTGAATTCGGGCTCGCCGCCGGGGCGGTAGAAGTCGTCCCACAGGCTGACGCTGGCCGGGGTGCGGTAGTCCTCGGCCCGGGCCTGCGAGCGGGCGTAGGGCACGATGAGCAACTGCTCCAGGGACGGCAGGCGCTCGAGGATCTGGTTGACCTTGGCCGTCTGGTCGATGTCCTTGCCGGCGTAGCGATAGCCGGCGCAGGTGATCAGCACCTTGGGCTCGATCTGGCCGAAGCGGTCGACCACCCCCTGGGTGCCGAAATCCGGCGAGCAACTGGACCACACGGCCCCGAGGCTGGTGCTGGCGAGCATGCCCACCAGGGTCTGCCAGGTGTTGGGCATGCATGCCGCGACCCGATCGCCGAGACCGACCCCGGCGGCCCGCAGGCTGCGTTGCAGGCCGGCGACCTGGGCCGCCAGCTCGGCGTAGGTCAATTGTTCGCGCTGGCCGTTTTCGTTGATCGCCACCACCGCAACGCTGTCATCCCGACGCTTGAGCAGGTGCTCGGCGAAGTTCAGGGTGGCGCCGGGAAACCACTGGGCACTGGGCATCTGCGGGCCTTCGCGGAGTACGCATTCAGCAGGCTGGTGGAAGCTGACCTCGAAGAAGTCGACGATGGCCTGCCAGAAGCGCTCGCGCT
This sequence comes from Pseudomonas sp. MWU349, assembly GCF_017947325.1. Taxonomy (NCBI): domain Bacteria; kingdom Pseudomonadati; phylum Pseudomonadota; class Gammaproteobacteria; order Pseudomonadales; family Pseudomonadaceae; genus Pseudomonas; species Pseudomonas sp. MWU349. Next base: position 577,875 of record NZ_JAFEVP010000001.1, read on the forward strand.
GGTCGATGCTCCACTGGTGCAGGGCGGGGTAGTCGTGAAGATTCAGGCCGTGGCGCTGATTGACGAAGCGGCGAAAGGCATCCATCCGCGTCTTGCCGATGCGCTCGGCGCTGGGTTGCCAGAGAATGTCGGACATGCAAGGCCTCGTGTTCTTATTGTTGTTCCTTAGGGGGGCTGTTCGCTGGCAAGCCAGCTCCTACACGGGCCAGTACAGCCGTGTAGGAGCCGGCTTGCTGGCGAAGACGTCAGCCAGAGACGCACATCATTGGGCCAGCCAGCCACCGTCGATGTTCCATGCCGCGCCGCGTACCTGGGCACCGGCTTCACTGCACAAAAATAGCACCAGCTCGCCCAGTTGCGACGGGGTGACGAACGCCAGGGACGGCTGCTTTTCCGCCAGCAGATCATGCTGGGCCTGTTGCGGGTCGGTGCCGGCCGCGACGCGATCATCGATCTGCTTCTGCACCAGCGGGGTCAGCACCCAGCCCGGGCAGATGGCGTTGCAGGTGACGTTGCTGGTGGCGGTTTCCAGGCCCACCACCTTGGTCAGGCCGATCACCCCGTGCTTGGCCGCCACATAGGCGGCCTTGCCCACCGAGCCCACCTGGCCGTGCACCGAGGCGATGTTGACGATCCGCCCCCAGCCCTTGGCGCGCATCCCCGGCAGCCCCAGGCGGGTGCTGTGGAACACCGACGACAGGTTGATGGCGATGATCGAATCCCAGCGCTCCACGGGGAACTCCTCCACCGCCGCCACATGCTGGATGCCGGCGTTGTTGACCAGGATGTCGACGCCGCCGAACTCCCGTTCGGCGTAGGCGAACATCTCGGCGATCTGCGCCGGGTCGCTGACGTCCGCCGGGTGATGGCCGACCTGGCCGCCGAATTGTGCAACCTCGGCGATCGCCTTCGAGGCATCGCCAAAACCGTTGAGAATCAGTTTGGCACCGGCCTTGGCCAGCACCAGGGCGATGCCCAGGCCGATGCCGCTGGTGGAGCCGGTGACCAGGGCGGTCTTGCCAGAAAGAGTGGTCATGAATACCTCACACAATGCCAGTGGCGTAGAAAGTGGCGATGACGACGAAGACCGCCAGGGTCTTGATCAGGGTAATGCAGAAAATGTCCTTGTAGGCTTCGCGATGGGTCAGCCCGGTGACCGCCAGCAGGGTGATCACCGCGCCGTTGTGGGGCAGGGTGTCCATGCCGCCGCTGGCCATGGCGGCCACGCGGTGCAGCACTTCCAGGGGAATGTTGACAGCGTGGGCGGCGCTGATGAAGCTTTCGGACATGGCCGCCAGGGCGATGCTCATGCCACCTGAAGCCGAACCTGTGATGCCCGCCAGCAGGGTCACGGTAATGGCTTCGTTGACCAGCGGGTTGGGGATGCTTTTGAGCCAGTCGGCCAGCACCAGGAAACCCGGCAGGGAAGCGATCACCGCACCGAAGCCGTATTCCGAGGCGGTGTTCATGGCCGCCAGCAGGGCGCCGCTGACCGCGCTCTTGCTGCCCTCGGCGAGCTTGCTGCGAATCGCCGAGAAACCGAACACCAGCACCATCAGGATGCCCACCAGCAACGCCGCCTGCACCGCCCAGATGGCGGTCAGCTTGGCGATTTCGCTGGTTACCGGTGCCGCCATGCCCGGCAGGCTGAGGCTGTGGGTCTTGCCGTACCACTGGGGAATCCAGTGGGTGAACAGCAGGTTCATGATGCCCACCAGCAGCAGCGGCGACAGCGCCAGCCAGGGGTTGGGCAGCTCCAGGTCTTCGGCGGTTTCCGGCTCGTTGCGCAGTTCGGTGCCGTAGCCTTCACCGGCCTTCTGCGCCTTGTTGCGCTGGCGCTGGAGGAACAGCATGCCCGCGCAGAACACGAAGAGGGTGCCGATCACTCCCAGCCAGGGCGCGGCCCAGGCGGTGGTGTTGAAGAAGGTGCTGGGGATGATGTTCTGGATCTGCGGGGTGCCGGGCAGGGCGTCCATGGTGAAGGAAAACGCCCCCAGGGCGATGGTCGCCGGGATCAGGCGCTTGGGGATGTTGCTCTGGCGGAACATCTCGGCGGCAAAGGGGTACACCGCGAACACCACCACGAACAGCGAGACCCCGCCGTAGGTCAGCAGCGCGCAGACCAGCACGATCACCAGCATGGCCTGGCGGGTGCCCAGCAGGCGGATCGCGGCGGCCACGATGGAGCGCGAGAAGCCCGACAGCTCGATCAGCTTGCCGAACACCGCGCCCAGCAGGAACACCGGGAAATACAGCTTGATGAAGCCGACCATCTTCTCCATGAACACCCCGGTAAAGGCGGGCGCCACGGCGGACGGGTCGGTGAGCAGCACCGCGCCGAGGGCGGCGATGGGAGCAAAGAGGATGACGCTGTAGCCGCGGTAGGCAGCGAGCATCAGCAGCGCCAAGGCTGCCAAGGCAATGATCACACTCATGGTGTGTCTCTCCAGGATTGTTATTGTTGTCGGGTGTTGCGTGTGGAGAGCGTTATAGCGAGAACTGTGCCATCTGCATAAGTTATTGAAATATATGGATATTTTTATTTCCCCGGGGGCGAATTGGTGTTGATTGTCTCTATTGGGAGATTTTTTTTGGTTTAACGGCTTCTTCGCTGGCAAGCCAGCTCCTACAGAGAGTGTGCGAGCCGTTGTAGGAGCTGGCTTGCCAGCGAAAAGCGCGCAGCGCGCGGTAGATTCTTCGAATTGAGATTTGTGTCTCTTTATTGAGACTCAGCAATCCCCAGAGCCGCCATCTTCTTGTACAGCGTGGAGCGCCCCAGCCCCAGGCGCCGGGCCGCTTCGTCCACCTTGCCGGCACATTGGGCCAGGGTGGCGCCGATCAGTTGCCGGTCGAAACGCTCTCGGGCCGCGGCGAAGGTTTCCTGGTTTGGCGAATCGCCTGGCACCGGGGCTTCGTTACGCTGCACCGGGCTGAAGCTGCCAATCGCCGCGCGAATATCCGAGGCATTGAGTACCAGGTCGTCGCTGAGCAGCGCCGCGCGTTCCAGGACGTTGCGCAACTCGCGGATGTTCCCCGGCCAGGCATGTTGCGCCAGCAGGGCCAGGGCATCGCGGTCCAGTTCATGCTGGCTGCGCAGTTCTTCGAGAATCCCTTCGCTCAGGGCCGGCAGGTCGTCCAGGCGTTCGCGCAAGGCTGGCACCTGGATCGGCAGCACGTTGAGCCGGTAGTACAGGTCGGCGCGAAACTCGCCGCGCTTGATCGCCGCCTCAAGGTCCGTGGAGGTGGCGGCGATGATCCGCACATCGCTGTGGATCACCTCGTTGGAGCCCACCGGTTCGAACTCTTTTTCCTGCAGCACTCGCAGTAGCTTGCTTTGCAGGGGCAGCGGCATGTCGCCGATTTCATCGAGGAACAGGCTGCCGCCCTGGGCGATCTGCAACTTGCCCGGGCGGCCCTTGCGGTCGGCGCCGGTAAAGGCGCCGGGGGCGGTGCCAAAGAATTCCGCCTCCAGCAGGGCTTCGGGAATGGCCGCGCTGTTGATGCTGACAAAGGGCTTGTGGGCCCGTGGCGAGGCGGCGTGGATGGCCTGGGCCAGCAGCTCCTTGCCGGTGCCGGTTTCGCCTTGCAGCAGGATCGGCGACTCGGCGCTGGCCCCGCGGCGTGCGCGGCGCTTGACCTCCAGGCTGGCGGCACTGGTGCCGATGAAGTGAGCGAAGTTGTACTTGGTCTGCCGGGCCCGCAGCAGGGAGCGGGTAGAGGCCAGTTCCTCCTGCATGCTCAGGTAGCGCTTGAGCATCGGCGACAGGCTGCGCAGTTCGTCGAACAGGGCAAATCCGATGGCGCCGATCACCGTGCCGGCGTCGTCGTGGATCGGCAGGCGCATCACCACCAGGGGTTCCTTGGGGGTGTCCTGCATGTCCAGCAGGATGGGGCGGCCGGTGCGCACCACCTCCCGCAGCAGGCTGCCGGGGATCACGCTTTCGCAGGGCTTGCCGATGGCGAAGGCCGCCGATTCCAGGCCGAAGCGCCGGGCGTAGCGCTCGTTCATCCAGACGATATTGGCGTCGCGATCGACGATCACCGTGCCTTCGCTGGACTGCTCGATGATCTCGAACAGCGAGCGGATCGCCAGTTGGCGCACACGCTGGTAGTCCTTGAGGCTTTCGCTGTCGTTCATGGCGGCATCCTGGAAATGGGCGCAGGGATTATGCCCGATTTGTAGGAGCCGGCTTGCCGGCGAATTGGGCCTTGGGCGGGGCGGTGTTCGTGCTGGCGCCTTCGCTGGCAAGCCAGCTCCTACAGGTGGGACGGTGTTCGTAGGAGCCGGCTTGCCGGCGAAAGGGCCTTTGGATGAGGCGCAGATCTGGCGGGCGCTTTTGCTGGCTCAGCCGGGGTGGGCGGCGGCCAGCAGTTCCCGGGTGTAGGGGTGCTGGGGGGTTTCGAATACCTCGTGGCTGGCGCCGCGCTCCACCACCTGGCCGTCCTTGATCACGATCATGTCGTGGGCCAGGGCTCGCACCACCGCCAGGTCATGGCTGATGAACAGGTAGGTCAGGCCGTACTTTTCCTGCAGCTGACGCAGCAGGGCCACCACTTGCTTCTGCACGGTGCGGTCCAGGGCCGAGGTGGGTTCGTCCAGCAAAATCAGCGCCGGCTTCAGCACCAGGGCCCGGGCAATGGCGATGCGCTGGCGCTGGCCGCCGGAGAACTCGTGGGGGTAGCGGTGGCGGCTGTCGGGGTCGAGGCCGACTTCCTCCAGGGCGCGGATGACCTGCTCGTCGCACTGGCGGGCATCGTACTGGCTGTGCACTTCCAGGCCTTCGCTGATGATCTGCGCCACCGACATGCGTGGGCTGAGGCTGCCGAAGGGGTCCTGGAATACCACCTGCATCTGTTTGCGCCAGGGCCGTAGCTGTTTCTGGTTGAGGCCGTCCAGGGCCTGGCCCTGGAAGCGGATGCTACCTTCGGAATCCAGCAGGCGCAGGATCGCCTGGCCCAGGGTGGACTTGCCCGAACCGGACTCGCCGACAATTCCCAGGGTCTTGCCTTGCTGCACGCTGAGGCTGATGCCGTCCACTGCCCGCAGGTACTCCTTGCGCCGGAACAGGCCGCCGCCGATCTGGAATTCGACGCGCAGGTGGTCCACCTCCAGCACGGTTTCCCGGTTGTCGCGGCACAGCGGCTCGCCTTCGGGTTCGGCGTGCAACAGTTCGCAGCTGTAGGGATGCCTTGGCGCGTTGAACAGGGTGTCGCAGTCGGCCTGCTCGACGATTTCCCCGGCTTTCATCACGCACACCCGCTGGGCGATGCGTCGCACCAGGTTGAGGTCGTGGCTGATCAGCAGCAGGGACATGCCCTGGCGCTGTTGCAGGGATTTGAGCAGCAGCAGGATCTTGCGCTGAACGGTCACGTCCAGGGCGGTGGTGGGTTCGTCGGCAATCAGCAGTTCCGGTTCGCAGGCCAGGGCCATGGCGATCATCACTCGCTGGCGCTGGCCGCCGGAAAGTTGATGCGGGTAGGCCTTGAGCCGTTCCCGGGGCTTCTGGATGCCCACCAGCTCCAGCAGTTCGAGGATCCGCGCCTGGGCCTGCTTGCCCCCCAGGCCGCGGTGCAGCAGCAGGGTTTCGCCGATCTGCTTTTCCACGCTGTGCAGCGGGTTGAGGGAGGTCATGGGCTCCTGGAAGATCATGGCGATGCGGTTGCCCCGCAGCTGTTGCAGGGTCGCCGGGCTGGCGCCGATCAGTTCCTGGCCGCGATAGCGCACGCTGCCGGTGGCGCTGCAGCCGGTCTGCGGCAGCAGTTGCAGGATCGAATGGGCGGTCACCGACTTGCCCGAGCCGGATTCCCCCACCAGGGCCAGGCATTCGCCGGGGCGGATATCCAGGCTCAGGTCGCGGACCACGGTCTGCGCGCCGAAGGCGACGTTGAGCTGGCGGATTTCGATCAGGTTTTCAGTCATTTCTACAGTCCGCTTCAAGATCGAGGATCAAAGGCATCGCGCAACGCCTCGCCGATGAAGACCAGCAGCGAGAGGATCAGCGCCAGGGTGAAAAACGCCGTCAGCCCGAGCCACGGCGCCTGCAGGTTCTGCTTGCCCTGGCCGATCAATTCGCCCAGGGAGGCGCTGCCAGCGGGCATGCCGAAGCCGAGGAAGTCCAGGGCGGTGAGGGTCGAGATGGCCCCGGTGAGAATGAACGGCAGGTAGCTCAGGGTGGCGTTCATGGCGTTGGGCAGGATGTGCCGCAGGATTACCTTGCGGTCGCTCAGCCCCAGGGCCCGGGCAGCCTTGACGTACTCCAGGTTGCGCCCGCGCAGGAACTCGGCACGTACCACGTCCACCAGGGCCAGCCAGGAGAACAGCGCCATGATCCCCAGCAGCCACCAGAAGTTAGGCTCGACAAAGCCCGAGAGGATGATCAGCAGGTAGAGCACCGGCAACCCGGACCAGACCTCCAGCAGGCGCTGGCCCAGGAGGTCGACCCAGCCGCCGTAGTAGCCCTGCAGGGCGCCGGCGGCGATGCCGATCAGGGCGCTGATGGCGGTCAGGGCCAGGGCGAACAGGATTGACACCCGGGCGCCGTAGATCACCCGTGCCAGCACATCCCGGGCCTGGTCGTCAGTGCCCAGCCAGTTGACCTTGCTCGGCGGGCTCGGGGCCGGCTGGGTCAGGTCGTAGTTGGGGGTGTCTTCGCTGAAGGGCACCGGCGGGAACAGCAGCCAGCCACCGTCCTTGCGGATCAGTTGCTGCACGTAGTCGCTGCGGTAGTCGGCCTGGAACGGCAGCTGGCCGCCGAATTCCTGTTCGGTGTAGCGCTTGAGCACCGGGAAATACAGCGAGCCCTGGTAGCTGACCACCAGCGGCTTGTCGTTGGCGATCAGCTCGCCGCCCAGGGTCAGGATGGACAGGCCGATGAACAGCCACAGCGACCACCAGCCGCGGCGGTTTTTCTTGAAACGGTCGAAGCGCCGGCGCGCCAAAGGAGAAAGCGTGAGCATCAGGCGTTCCTCGCGGCGAAGTCGATGCGCGGGTCGACCAGGGTGTAGCACAGGTCGCCGATGAGTTTTATCAAGAGGCCGAACAGGGTGAAGATGAACAGCGAGCCGAACACCACCGGGTAGTCCCTGGACACCGCGGCCTCATAGCTCATGCGGCCCAGGCCGTCGAGGGAGAAGATCACCTCGATCAGCAGGGAGCCGGCGAAGAACACGCTGATAAAGGCCTGGGGAATGCCCGAGACCACCAGCAGCATGGCGTTGCGGAACACATGCCCATACAGCACCCGGCGCTCGCTCAGGCCCTTGGCCCGGGCGGTGACCACGTACTGGCGGGTGATCTCGTTGAGGAAGGAGTTCTTGGTGAGGATGGTCAGGGTGGCGAAGCCGCCGATCACCAGGGAGCTGACCGGCAGTACCAGGTGCCAGAAGTAGTCGGCGACCTTGCCCAGGGTGCTCAACTGCTCGAAGTTGTCCGAGACCAGGCCGCGCACCGGAAACCAGTTCAGCGAGGTGCCGCCGGCGAACAGCACGATCAGGAACATGGCGAACAGGAAGGCCGGCATGGCGTAGCCGATGATGATCGCGGTGCTGCTCCAGATGTCGAAATGGCTGCCGTGGTGCACCGCCTTGCGGATCCCCAGGGGGATCGACACCAGGTAGGTGATCAGGGTCGCCCAGAGGCCGAGGGAGATGGTCACCGGCATTTTTTCCAGGATCAGGTCGGTGACCGTGGCGCCGCGAAAGAAGCTCTTGCCGAAGTCCAGCTGGGCGTAGTTCTTGAGCATCAGCCACAGGCGTTCATGGGCCGGCTTGTCGAAGCCGTACTGTTTCTCGATGTCCTGGATCAGCTTGGGGTCCAGGCCGCGGCTGGCCCGGGAGCCGCTGCTGCTCATGGCATCGGCGGAACCGCCGACAGCGGCGCCGCCACCGATGCCCTGCAGGCGGGCGATGGCCTGTTCCACCGGGCCGCCGGGGGCGGCCTGGACGATGACGAAGTTCACCAGAAGGATGATCAACAGGGTCGGGATGATCAGCAGCAGGCGCCGCAGAATGTAGGCCAGCATCAGTGGCGCCCTCCGGGTTTGCCACGGCGGATCAGCTCGGCGGCCATTTGTTCGTCGGTCAGTGCGCTGCTGCTGACTTCCCACCAGCTTTCGATGGCTTCATCGTTGCTCGCCGGCACCTTGGGGATGCCGAAGCGGTTCCACCACACCGTGGAGGTGCCGGGCGGGTAGTAGTTGGCAATCCAGTAGTAGTTCCACTGCAGCACCCGGTCCAGGGCATGGGCGTAGCGCAGCATCTCCGGCTGGCTGGTGGCTTTCACCAGGCCGCTGACCAGGCTATCGACGGCCGGGTTCTTGAGCACCATGTAGTTGTTGGAACCGGGGTCGTTGGCCGCGGCGGAGCCGAAGTAGTTGTACAGCTCCATACCCGGCGAGGTGGTCACCGGGTAGCCGGTGACGATCATGTCGTAGTCCCGGGCCATCAGGCGGTTGACGTACTGGGCGGAGTCGATGCGGCGGATGTTCAGGCTGATGCCGATCTGCGCCAGGTTGCGCTTGTAGGGCAGCAGCAGGCGTTCGATGGAGCCCTGGGTGATCAGGAAGGTAAAGCTCAGGGGCTCGCCCTGGGCATTCATCAGCTTGTCGCCCTCAGGCTTCCAGCCGGCCTGCTCCAGCAGGGCCAGGGCTTGCAGTTGCTTGTCACGGATCACGCCACTGCCGTCGGTTTTCGGTGCCTCGAATACCTGGGTGAAGACCTCGTCGGGGATCTGCCCGCGCAGCGGTTCGAGGATCTTCAACTCCTCGGCATCCGGCAGGCTGCGGGCCGCCAGGGCGGTGTTGGAGAAGAAACTCTGCTGGCGGATGTAGAGGTTGCGCATCATCTGCCGGTTGCTCCATTCGAAATCCCAGAGCATGGCCAGGGCCTGGCGCACTCGGCGGTCCTTGAACACCGGCCGGTCGAGGTTGAACACATAACCCTGGGCCGGTTGCGGCGCCGATTGCGCCAGGTGGGCCCTTTGCAAGCGACCGTCGTTCAGTGCCGGGCTGTCGTAGCCAATGGAATAGCCAGTGGCGGAGAATTCGCGGTTGTAGTCGTAGGCGCCGCCGCGCAGCACCTGGCGGGCGACGTCGATATCGCCGAAATACTCGACGCTGAAATGATCGAAGTTGTACAGGCCGCGGCTGACCGGCAGGTCCTTGCCCCACCAGTCGGGGTTGCGGGCGAAGGTGATGCTGTTGCCCGAGTCGACCTTGGCCACGCGGTAGGGGCCGCTGCCCAGGGGCGCTTCATAGCCGCCACCGCTCGCGAAGTCGCGACTCTTCCACCAGTGTTCGGGGAACACCGGCAGGGTCGCGATATCCAGGGGCAGGGTGCGGTTTTCGTTGTTCTTGAAGTCGAAGCGCACCACCCGCGGTGATTCCACGGTGACGCCTTTGACGTCCTCGAACTGGGTGCGGTAGCGCATGCTGCCCTGGGTCATCAGCAGGTCGTAGCTGTAGCGCACGTCTTCGGCGGTGATCGGCGTGTTGTCGGCAAAGCGCGCCTTGGGGTTGAGGTAGAAGCGCAGCCACAGGCCGTTTTCGGCACGCTCCATCTTCTCGGCCACCAGGCCATAGACGGTGTAGGGCTCATCCAGGGAGCGCAGGGCCAGGGGCGAATAGACCAGGCCGTCGAGCTGGGAGACACCGATGCCCTTGTCGATATAGGGCAGTACGTGGTCGAAGCGGCCGATTTCGATGGCCGAGCGGCGCAACGTCCCGCCTTTGGGGGCCTGGGGATTGACGTAGTCGAAGTGGCTGAAACCCTGGGGGTACTTGGCTGGTTCGCCGTAGACCGTCATGGCGTGTTGCGGTGCGGCTTGGGCACCCGCGGCGCCCAGCAGCAGGGCGGTGAAAAGCACGGTGGAGGAAAGCAGTCGCATTGTCAGCCTTAGGAGCCGGGTGATCGATGACCACGATTTGTACGCTAGCGGCACGTGACTGGCCAGCCGCATCCGCTTTGGGCAGAACCTGGCGCCCATGCGCAACGGCCCACCAAAAGGCGGGCCGTTGAGCAGACGCAGGCGCTTGGGGATCAGTCCTGGCGGCTGGTGACTTCCAGCAGGTGGTAGCCGAACTGGGTTTTCACCGGGCCTTGCACCACGTTTACCGGAGCGCTGAACACCACGGTGTCGAATTCCTTGACCATCTGGCCTGGGCCGAAGGAGCCCAGGTTGCCGCCGTCACGGCTGGAAGGGCAGGTGGAGTTCTTTTTCGCGACTTCGGCAAAGTCGGCGCCGGCTTCGATTTCGGCTTTGAGTTCGTTGCACTTGGCTTCGCTGGCAACCAGGATGTGACGGGCAGTGGCTTTGGCCATGGATGTTGCTCCTTTCAAGAAAGTTGAGAGCCTACCGGATTCAGGTGGCTATTTCTTCTCAAAGTTCCTTCAAGGCATTGCCGCCTGGCGCCTGCGGGGGATGAATGGTGAGGGTCCTGTAGGAGCCGGCTTGCCGGCGAAGAGGTCCTTGGAGGAGACGCTGCTCTTGAGGACGCCTTCGCTGGCAAGCCAGCTTCTACGGGGGCGGTGCTGCTCAGGCGGGGACGGCTGCGGCCTTGTCTGCGTGTCGCAGTTGTTGCGCGCCATTGCGCAGCAATTGTTCGGTGGCGCTCCAGCCCAGGCAGCCGTCGGTCACCGAGACGCCGTAGCGCAGGTTTGCGCTCAGGGGCTGGCAGCCTTCGAACAGGTGGCTTTCCAGCATCACCCCCATCAGCGAGGTATCGCCCTGCAAGCGCTGCTCCAGTACCTCGTTGAACACCGCCGGTTGACGCAGCGGGTCCTTGCCGCTGTTGGCGTGGCTGCAATCGACCATGATCCGCGCCGGGATCTTCAGCTTCTGCAGGTCCTGCTGGACCTGGGCCACGCTCTTGCGGTCGTAGTTGGGCCCGCGATGGCCGCCGCGCAGCACCAGATGGGTGTCGGGGTTGCCTGGGGTCTGGATGACCGCCGGGTGGCCCTGGCTGTCGACGCCGAAGTGGCGGTGCGGGTGGGCCGCCGAGCGCATGGCGTCACAGGCGATAGCGACGCCCCCGTCGGTGCCGTTCTTGAAACCCACGGGCATGTCCAGGCCGCTGGCCATCTCGCGGTGGATCTGCGATTCGGTGGTGCGCGCACCAATGGCGACCCAGCTCAGCAGGTCATCGAAGTAGCCGGCGGCCATGGGTTGCAACAGTTCGGTGGCAATCGGCAGGCCCAGGCGCAGCATCTCGCGCATCAGTTCACGGGACAGGTGCAGGCCACCGGCCATGTCGTCGCTGCCATCCAGGCGGGGGTCGTAGGCCAGGCCTTTCCAGCCGACGGTGGTGCGGGGCTTTTCCACGTAGGCGCGCATCACCAGCAGCATCTGGTCGCGCACTTCATCGGCCAGGCGGGCCAGGTTGGCGGCGTATTCCAGGGCCGATTGCGGGTCGTGGATGGAGCAGGGGCCGACGACTACCAGCAGGCGTGGGTCGCGACCTTCGAGGATGGCGCGCACCGCTTGGCGGTGAGTGGCGACTTGTTGGTTCAAGGCCAGGGATAGCGGCAGTTGCTGCTTGAGCTCCAGGGCGCTGGGCAGGCGCTGGGTCAGGGTTTCATTGGCGCTGACGTGGGCGGACAGGGGCAGGGCGGATACGGACGAGTTCATGTGCGGTCTTCCTGGGCGGGCGGCGGGTTGTATCCCGCGCGCGGCCCTACTGGGGTGTTCGACAATTGGCCGTACTGGCCACAAGTGTGCAATTGCCACCGGTAGGTGACCGATCGGAGGCGGCAGGCTGTCCCGAGCGGAGGCTGCTAAATCGCCAGGCGCAAAACATGTCGTAGCGGTAATAGGTGGAGTAGTTCATGGAGCAATCCTCAGTAAGTTCGATGTGTCGCTGAAAGTCGTGGTTGAAAATGCAGTGCCGGAAAAAACAAAACCCCCGGTCGGGAGGCCGACCGGGGGTTGAGATTTCTCTGGTAGGCGACCCGTTGGAGTGGGCGCCGGTTGGGTATCAGGCGCGCCAGTGGCTAAACCAATACCCAAAATAAAAGCTGGCCGGAGCCCGAGTGCCGTTGACCCAGGCAGCCGCGACCGAACGCAGTGCGCTGGCAGTGTGGCGGTGCAGGGAAAGGGTCTTGGACAACATGGGTTTCTCCGTAAAGTGGGGGCGAGCTTACTAGAGGCTGGTGCCGGGATTCAATCAGTAATTTCTATCGGCGCAGCACGCGGCGGCTATGGATTAAGCCTGCAAGGGATTTATGCCACACTCGCTACTCCCGACTGTTTGCCCTCCAAGGAATGTTCATGTCCGTAGTGACCCTCGCTGCTGCCCAATCGGTGTCCATCGCGGGCGATTTGCCGGCCAATCTGGCCCGGCATCAGCAGTTGATGCAACTGGCGGCGGCACAGGGCGTGCAGTTGCTGGTGTTTCCCGAACTATCGCTGACCGGCTACGAACTGCAACTGGCGGCCGAACTGGCACTGATGCCGGATGCACCGCAGTTGCGGCCACTGCGGGATCTGGCCCGGGAGCTGGAACTGACGGCGGTGGTGGGAATGCCGATCCGCCTGTCTGTTGACGGGCCGGCGCTGATTGGCGCTCTGGTGCTGGGAGGCGACGGTTCGTTGGCGGTCTACACCAAGCAGCACCTGCATGCAGGAGAAGAGCGCGCTTTTGTCGCAGGCCAGGGCGGCGCCCCTTTGCCTATCGGTGGCGAAACCGTGGCTTTGGCGGTCTGCGCGGATTTCTGCCATGCCAGCCATGTGCAGGCGGCGGCCGATGCCGGCGCCGGGATCTATGCTGCCGGAGTCTTGATCAGCGAAGGTGGCTACGCTGCCGATAGTGCGCTGCTCCAGGGATACGCCCAGGAGCACGGGATGCTGGTGCTGATGGCCAACCACGGCGGCCCCAGCGGTGGTTGGGCCTGCGCCGGACGCAGCGCGGCCTGGGATGCCCGGGGGCAGTTGCTGGGCGCCGTCGAGGGTGTGGGCGAGGCTTTGTTGATTGTCCGGGGTGGTACTGGGCAATGGCAGGCACAGGTGCTGGAGGTGAGCCATTGATGGACGGCTTTTCATTACGTCCGGCGGTTGATTCGGACCTGGCGTTCGCCCGCGACCTGACCCGTTCCACCATGCTCGGCTATTACATTCGCAACGACTTGCTGTGGCAGGACGAAGCCTTCGATGTGGCCTGGGCCGGTCGCAGGAACCTGCTGATCTGCCAGGGTGCACGGGTGCTGGGGTTTGTCAGCCTGAGCCGGGATGCGCAGGCGCTGTATATCCGCGAGTTGCATGTGCTGGAGGCTTTCCGGGGGCAGGGCGCCGGGGCCTGGACGCTGGAACAGGTGCTGGAGCTGGCTCGTCAGGAGCGCCGAGGGTTGTTGCGCCTGACCGTGTTCAAGGGCAATCCCGCACAGCGGCTGTATGAACGGATGGGGTTGCGGGTAGTGGGAGAGGATGATTGCTTCTGGCGCATGGAGCGCTTGTCTGATTCGCTTGCCGGAAGGCTTGGCGACGCCTGAGCGCAACGCCGTTCTGCTGGCTCTATTGTGCGTTGGGATCTATCGCGGGCACATCTTCGAGGATAATGCCGTCCTTCATTCCCAGTAGCACCGCGACCTTGTGTGCTTCCCCTCGTTTGCCTTTCTTGCGGCCTGCCAGTACCTGATAGGTAGTGGCCGGATCAACCCCGTGTTCACGAGCGAATTGTTGAACCGATTTACCTTGATGTTCCAGCCAGGCCTTGGCTTGTGCGGCAGTGCGGATACCGGGCATAGTTCAAAACCGTTCAAATTTGTTCAATGCTTGAAGAGTATGACACCCCCTTGGGGTGTATCAGATGGGATCATACATCCAAATGAGTGGAATCGGTTCGCGGTTGAGGCAGGAGCGAGAACGCCTGGGACTGTCGCAGAAAGTTTTTGGTGAAATAGGCGGGGTTGAAGCCAACGCCCAGGGTAAATATGAAAGCGGTGATCGTGCGCCCAAGGCGGATTATCTGTCCCGGGTGGCGGCAAAAGGGGTGGATGTGCTGTATGTGCTGACCGGCAGCCGGATCCCGATCCAGAGCGGCGGGCTGAGTCAGACCGAGGAAAAGGTCCTGGATTGCTATCGGGCGCTGTTCAAGGAGGATCAGGATGCTATCTGCCGCCTGACCAGTACCCTGGCCGAGCTTTCGGCAAGCCAGGGCGAGAGGCGAAAGGCCCAGGTGCGAGAGTGAGGGGCGCTGGCCTCTTCCGATACGCACGGCGGTTGGACCGTTATTGCCCCCGGATGTTTTTTATATAGCGCTTGTGATTAGGTTTGTACGCCGCTTTTTTGCTAAGGTGTCGGGCAACCTGTAAAGACCATATCGCGAGGTGTCTGCTTGATAAGGGTGCTAGTAGTCGATGACCATGATCTCGTTCGTACGGGCATTACACGAATGTTGGCTGACATCGATGGCCTGCAAGTAGTCGGGCAGGCGGAGTCAGGGGAAGAATCCCTGCTCAAGGCGCGGGAGCTGAAGCCCGATGTGGTCCTGATGGACGTCAAGATGCCAGGCATCGGCGGCCTCGAAGCCACGCGCAAACTGCTGCGCAGTCATCCGGACATCAAGGTCGTGGCGGTCACTGTCTGCGAGGAAGATCCCTTTCCTACCCGTTTGCTGCAAGCGGGCGCGGCGGGCTATCTGACCAAGGGCGCCGGGTTGAACGAAATGGTCCAGGCCATCCGCCTGGTATTTGCCGGCCAGCGCTATATCAGCCCGCAGATCGCTCAGCAATTGGTGTTCAAGTCATTCCAGCCTTCCAGTGATTCACCGTTCGACGCCCTGTCGGAACGGGAGATCCAGATTGCGCTGATGATTGTCGGCTGCCAGAAGGTGCAGATCATCTCCGACAAGCTGTGCCTGTCGCCGAAAACCGTGAATACCTACCGCTATCGCATTTTCGAGAAGCTCTCGATCAGCAGCGATGTCGAGTTGACGCTATTGGCGGTTCGTCACGGCATGGTTGATGCCAGCCTCTGAAATGACCGACCTGTTTGATCCCAGTGCTTTTTTATCTACCTGCAGTGGCCGCCCCGGTGTGTATCGCATGTTCGACAGCGATGCACGCCTGCTTTACGTCGGTAAAGCCAAGAACCTGAAGAACCGGCTCTCCAGCTATTTCCGCAAGACCGGCCAGGCGCCGAAGACCGCCGCCCTGGTGGCGCGTATCGCGCAGATCGAAACCACCATCACCGCCAATGAAACCGAAGCGCTGCTGCTGGAGCAGACGCTGATCAAGGAATGGCGGCCGCCGTACAACATTCTCCTGCGCGACGATAAGTCCTACCCCTACGTGTTTCTTTCGGACGGCGACTTTCCGCGTTTCAGCATCCATCGCGGGGCGAAGAAGCAGAAGGGCAAGTATTTCGGCCCTTATCCCAGCGCCGGCGCCATCCGCGAGAGCCTCAGCCTGTTGCAGAAGACCTTCATGGTCCGCCAGTGCGAGGACAGCTACTACAAGAACCGTACGCGGCCCTGCCTGCAGTACCAGATCAAACGCTGCAAGGCGCCCTGCGTCGGCCTGGTGGAGCCTGAGGTCTATGCCGAGGACGTGCGCCACTCGGTGATGTTCCTGGAAGGGCGCAGCAATGCCCTGACCGACGAGCTCTCCACCGCCATGGAGGCCGCCGCCAGCACCCTGGATTTCGAAAAGGCCGCTGAACTGCGGGACCAGATCTCCCTCCTGCGTCGGGTCCAGGACCAGCAGAGCATGGAAGGTGGCACGGGCGATGTGGATGTGGTGGCGGCCTTCGTCAACCCGGGCGGCGCCTGTGTGCACCTGATCAGCGTGCGCGGCGGCCGGGTACTGGGCAGCAAGAACTTCTTTCCCCAGGTGGGTATCGAGGAAGACGTGGCCGAAGTCATGTCGGCGTTCCTCGGCCAGTATTTTGTCAGCAGCCCGGAGCGCGACCTGCCTTCCGAGTTGATCGTCAACGTGGTCCATGAGGACTTCCCGACTCTGATCGCCGCCATTGACGAGCTGCGTGGGCGCGAGTTGACCATCAGCCACCGGGTACGCGGCACCCGCGCCCGCTGGCAGCAACTGGCGGTAACCAACGCCGAGCAGGCCCTGAGCGCGCGCCTAGCCAACCGCCAGCACGTGGCCGCACGTTTCGAAGCCCTGGCCGAGGTGCTGAACCTGGACGAGCCGCCGCAGCGCCTGGAGTGCTACGACATCAGCCATTCCAGCGGCGAGGCCACCGTAGCCTCCTGCGTGGTATTCGGGCCGGAAGGGCCGCTGAAGTCCGACTACCGGCGCTACAACATCGAAGGCGTGACCGCCGGCGACGACTACGCCGCGATGCACCAGGCCCTGACCCGGCGCTTCAGCAAGCTCAAGGACGGTGAGGGCAAGTTGCCGGACATCCTTCTGGTGGACGGCGGCAAGGGCCAGTTGTCCATGGCTCGGGATGTACTCAACGAACTGGCGGTGCCGGACCTGATCCTGCTCGGCGTGGCCAAGGGCGCGACCCGCAAGGCCGGTTTCGAAACCCTGTACCTGAACGACGCGGCCCACGAATTCACCCTCAAGGGTGACTCGCCGGCGCTGCACCTGATCCAGCAAATCCGCGATGAAGCTCATCGCTTCGCGATCACCGGTCACCGCGCACGGCGTGGCAAGACCCGGCGTACCTCGACCCTCGAAGGGGTGGCGGGTGTCGGGCCGAAGCGTCGGCGGGACCTTCTCAAACATTTTGGTGGATTGCAGGAACTGTCCCGTGCAAGCATCGACGAGATTGCCAAAGCACCGGGAATCAGTAAAAAGCTCGCGGAGTTGATTTATGCAAACCTGCACAGCGAGTAGAATGCCCAATCACCTCGTAGCCAGTTGTGCCGATGAATATCCCTAATCTGATCACCGTTCTGCGCGTCCTGCTCATCCCGATTTTCATTTTGCTGTTCTATTTGCCCTATAGCTGGAGCTACATGGCCGCCAGTTCAGTCTTTGCCTTCGCGGCCGCCACCGACTGGCTGGACGGCTACCTGGCGCGGCGCCTGCAGCAGAGCACGCCGTTCGGTGCGTTCCTCGACCCGGTGGCCGACAAGCTGATGGTGGCGGTGGCGCTGGTGCTGCTGGTGCAGGAGCATCACAACCTGTGGCTGACCTTGCCCGCCGCGGTGATCATCGGTCGTGAAATCGTCATCTCGGCGTTGCGCGAGTGGATGGCCGAGCTCGGCGCCCGCGCGCAGGTGGCGGTATCGAACATGGGCAAGTGGAAAACGGCGGCGCAAATGCTGGCGCTGGTGATTTTGCTGGCCAATCCCTCGGACTTCAGTTTCTGGGTGCTGGTGGGTTACGCCTTGCTGTTGGCGGCAGCGGGCCTGACCTTGTGGTCCATGCTGCAGTATCTGCGGGCCGCCTGGCCGCACCTGAAAACTGACAACGAGAAAAAATAAGTTTTTTTGAATCAAAGGCTTGACGCGCATTCGGATTTCTATAGAATGCGCAACACCAAGACGTTGCGGGAATAGCTCAGTTGGTAGAGCACGACCTTGCCAAGGTCGGGGTCGCGAGTTCGAGTCTCGTTTCCCGCTCCAAACATAGCGCTGCAGAGTTCCACGAATTCTGCAGCGATCGAAAAAAGGACCTTAGGGTCCTTTTTTCGTTTCTGCGGGTTTCACTGATATCCAGCACCATTCAGCGCTTTCAAATCCAGGAATTGAGTCCTTCTCAAAAGGCTTGAATCCGGGCAGCGCTGAATCGGTTCGTTGCTGGAGCGGTGAGCATCGAGACAAGTATCCAGCCCTTGCCTCGGTTCCAGGGCTCATGATGGCGTTCTGGAATATGGCTGCTCGGCAGGCACGGATTACCGTCCTGATTATTCTCTAGGTGATATCGACGGGCTCGCGCGCAATGTGGCGGCTTGTGGTGGACCGCCCCCGCCCCATACGCCCTTTCCAGCCTCAAACTGAGGTACTTTCGAAGGCCTCATGACCGACGCCGTCCAGGTGACGGTGACAACGCGTTCAGTTGCAAAACACTTCAATTCTTGCTGTCCCACACCAGGTGCATTTCGAAACTGCCATCGTCGGCCCATTCATGGATGGCGCGAGGATCGGGACCTTCGCCTTGCCAGAGCAGTATGGGGGCACTGCCCCGAAGCTTGATCTATACAGGCAGGAATCGCTTCCCATCGCGTCGATAGGTTTCCCGACGATCAAGGCTGAGGCACAGAGCGATCTGCCTGTCGCTGATGCTAATCAGCGTCAGGTTCTCCACTCGATCACCCTGGTCTTCACCCACGTTGAGCAGTGAGTAGTCGAAACGACGCCCATCGGCCGCGCGGTAGCGCAAACCTTCGCTCACAAGGTCCAGGCGCGTGATCCAGCGTGCGCCCAGTTCATCGTCATAGTGGGTACTCAGGTTGGAGCGGTAGGTCCGGGTCCAGTTGATGGGGAAGGGCCGAGCTACCGCCTGCGCGTCGGTGTCTATTCGTTGAAGCAGTGCAAGGATCAACGCCAGCCTGACAAGCTCACCGACGCAATGGTCGCCCTGGTCGTCGGCCGCCCCGAACGTGTCGAATGGCTGCGTTATTACGCCCCCTTCACCAAGGTCAACAAGAACAAGATCGATCCCGAGTTCACCGGTTGGGGTTGGCGTAAACCTGCTGTCGAGTTTCAGCCTTCGGAATTCATCCCGCAACCCTGGACCGAACGCGCCTTTGAACAGTGGGACGCCTTACCAGTGTTGGCCAGGATCCATCGTCCGGTCAGTGTTTCCCTGCAACGCCCGGACAACGGCGAGCGTCTCAAGCGCGAAGCCTTGACCGCTCAATTGACTGCTGGCTGGAAAAAAGCCACTGATGCCGTTACCCCAGCACCAGCCCGGGTGTTCTACGACGGCGGTCTGAACAGCACGCCACTGGCCGAATTGCTTCCTGCGCTGACGGCTGCCCGCAGTTCCCTGGATCTGCTCGACTCCCGCGAGGGTTACGACCTGACCCAGCGTTTGGGCGATACCGGTGCTGCCTCGCCGTTCGTGGGTATCGCGCTGGCCACCATGGCCAGCTACCAGAATGCCGATACCAGTGTGGTCATGCCTTTGCGTCGTAAAGATCAAGCGACCCTTATCACCATCAGCTCGCCGACACCTGGGCAAAAGCCCGTTGGCAACAAATTTGGCATCAACCTGATGCCCCAAACTGCCAGCAATGACGACGGCGCCTCGGTAAAACCTGCAACGGCTGCTCCTGCAACATCGCGGATGCCGATTGTGGAAGAGGACTACACGCTGGAAAATGCGGCCGAAGGACAATTGGATGGATGATCTCTAGCGCTGGCTGATCAAGCCGCGCTGAAGATCCGGGTCAAAGGAAGAGGGCTGTTTCGATGCACCGCATATTGTTGTTGATGGGCTGCCTGTTGTTACTCAATCACGGTGTTCAAGCTGCTGAGCAGCCCCTGGCCTCTGGACGTTGCTTTGCCAGTCAGGCCACGGCCGTGACCGCCTACACCTCAGCCAGGAAGGCTTCTACCATGACCGTTGAACCTCGTTACCGTGCTCCCACTACGTCGCCGCGATTGGAGACCCTGGATGTGCTCAGCATCGGCGTGAGCCTGGATGTGTTCAGGCAGGGACAGATTTGGAGCGAATTGCAGGTAAAAAACTTAAAACAAGAGGAAGCACTACATGTAGGTAGCATTCTGCCTATGGACCCGAAGAAGTATCCAATAACCGCCGATGATAAGGATATGGCCTATGAAAAGCGGGAAACAGATGCACTGGAGCTGGGATTAAGGGATTTTTTAGAGAAGTGGCCGATTCCCACTCTTACTGTGGTTTCAGGTTGGAATCCTAAAACTCCGAACCTTCGTTTTACACCTGAAAGAACCCGGAACAGCTTATCTGTCATGGTTAATGACATGCGAACTCCTGCAGGTCTTCATTGGCATCGCATTCGTAACCTGCAGGACGGCATCATCTGCAATGACACTCCTGAAGCCTTGCTGGAAAACCTATTCCAACTGTTCGAGCGTAACCCTGACCTTCCTGCTGTATTGGTTTACACCAATGAAAGTTTCAGCATGTCCTATGCGCTTTCTGCCAAAAAAGCCCCATTGATTGGTGGGCCAGGGCCACGTAAGCCAGGTGAACTCACCGATTCAATGGTCGCCCTGGTTGTTGGCCGCCCCGAACGTGTCGAATGGCTGCGCTATTACGCCCCTTTCACCAAGGTCAACAAGAACAAGATCGATCCCGAATTCACCGGTTGGGGCTGGCGTAAACCTGCTGTCGAATTCCAACCTTCGGAGTTCATCCCGCAACCCTGGACCGAGCGCGCCTTTGAACAATGGGACGCCTTGCCGGTGCTGGCCAGGATCCATCGCCCGGTCAGCGTTTCCTTGCAGCGTCCGGACAACGGCGAGCGCTTCAAACGCGAAGCCTTGACTACACAACTGGCCGCTGGATGGAAAAAAGCCACTGACACAGTTACACCAGCACCAGCCCGGGTGTTCTACGACGGCGGCCTGAACAGCACGCCACTGGCCGAATTGCTTCCTGCGCTGACGGCTGCCCGCAGTTCCCTGGATCTGCTCGATTCCCGCGAGGGGTACGACCTGACCCAGCGCCTGGGCGATACCGGTGCTGCCTCGCCGTTCGTGGGTATTGCGCTGGCCACCATGGCCAGCTACCAGAATGCCGATACCAGCGTGGTCATGCCTCTGCGTCGTAAGGACCAGGCAACGATCATCACCATCACTTCACCGACACCCGGAAAGAAGCCGCTCGACAACAGGTTCGGCGTCAACCTGATGCCGCAAACTGCCAGCAATGACGACGGCGCCTCGGTAAAACCTGCAACGGCTGCTCCTGCAACATCGCGGATGCCGATTGTGAAAGAGGACTACACGCAGGAAGAGTTTCTGGCTGAGCTAAAGCCGAAGAAAAACGAGATGGATGACTTTTAAGGTCGCAAAGGAGTGGACATGGATATTATTCGGCTTGGGGACAGTACCAGTCATGGCGGTACTGTTATTGAGGCGTTCAGCCAAACCGAGTTGAACGGTAAACCCATGGCGGGTGTCGGGCACAAGGTGGTGTGCCCGTTGTGCAAAGGGGTGTTTCCTATTTCAGAAGGCAGTGCGCTGTTGGATGTCGGTGGTATTGCAGTGGCCCTTGACGGTATGAAGACCGCGTGTGGCGCCAGCTTGATCGCTAGCGGCCCCAACGCAAGCGCGAGGTGTTAGTCAGGTAGCGAATTTGCTGTCGCCCGGGAGCCTGTCACGTCGTCGGGCAGTTGCCTTTTTTCAGCGACAGCTTCAATTATCCATATAGGTGCCAAGGACTTGATGTTCGATGGGAAAGGACCCGGCACGAGGCCTTTCTTCGTTATCCGGGCAGATTTCGGCAGCTGTGTGGCGT
Source organism: Pseudomonas sp. MWU349 (assembly GCF_017947325.1). Classification (NCBI taxonomy): domain Bacteria; kingdom Pseudomonadati; phylum Pseudomonadota; class Gammaproteobacteria; order Pseudomonadales; family Pseudomonadaceae; genus Pseudomonas; species Pseudomonas sp. MWU349. The sequence goes on from NZ_JAFEVP010000001.1 coordinate 599,226, forward strand.
GCGCCTGCCTGGGCTTTTGAAGAATCCGGGGCCTCGAACCGCTGCAAGGTGAACCGGCTGCGTGGGCCATCACACCGGGCGCACTTGGTGTTTGAATAATCCCCGGAATAATGCTGTGATTGCGCCCGTCACGCCCCCCGGCGGCCCTGCTTTTTTCAGAGACACCGCGAAATGGATAGCCAAGAAACGACAGCCAGGATGTCGCAGTTGCCTCCCGGCGATGACCTGTTCACGCGCCTGCAAGGGATTGCTGCCCAGACCGCACTGGTGTTGGAAACCAACAATCTGCGCGGCGGCAAGAATGCAGGCGAAGCCTTGGGCAGCCTCCAGCGGCTGATTGCCCGGCTGGCCCTGCAAAGTCTGGCGCCCCGGGCTTTTGCCCAGTGGATCATCACCCATGACGGCCTCGACCTTGAGGCGCGTCAGGCGCTGTGCAGCCTGGCCGGCTGTGCGCTGGAGTTCATCGAGATCGATGCCGGCACCGGTTACTACGATGCCAAGAATGTCGGTTTCGATGGCATCGACCAGGCGCGCTGCCAGTACGTGGTATTTGCCGATGCCGACTGCCTGCCCGATGCCCGTTGGCTGGAAGAGTTGCTGCTGCCCTTTGTGCAACCCCAGGCGCCCGTGGCGGTGGCCGGGCGCACCAGCTACGCGCCGAGCGTCGCCGGCAGCGCGCTGACTGCCATCGACTTCATGTATTTCCCCAGCCCCTTGCGCCACGGCGCCACACGTAACTTCTACGCCAACAACGTGGCTTTTCGCTGTGCCACCTTCGAGCAGTATCGCTACGAGCCCCTGGATGGCATCTATCGTGCCCATTGCCAGGTCATGGGCCTGCGCCTGCAAGCGGCGGGGGTGGCGGTGGCCTATGCGCCGGCGGCACACACCGAGCACCGGCTGCCCGACAGCCAGGGCGAAGTGTTCAAGCTGCGCTGGCTCAGGGGCGGCGACAGCGTCGGCCTGACCCCGTACCTGGTGCGCGCCTACCTGCCGGGCTGGCTGCAATGGCTCGGGCGCAGTGGGCCGCTGGGGCCTTTGTGCGTGATGGTCGGGCGCCTGGGCTACAGCCTGCGGGCCCTCAACCACCAGGACCTGCCGCCCCTGCACGGAGCCCGGCGCCTGGGGGCCATGGCCATGGTCACTGCCATCTCGTTGCTCGACACTGCCGGCGCCGTGGTGCGTGGCTGCGGGCTGTCCATCGGCCGCTCCAGTGCCCGGCACAGTGAAGCGTTGTCTTACCACCGCAACCTGGATTGATCCGCGTCGCGCCGCATCGTCGCACGCCGTTCGCGTGCCCAGAGGAAGTCCCCATGCAGAACCCTTCGCTCGCCTCATTCGGCCGTTCCCTGGCGTGCCTGGCCTTGCTGGCATTCGGTGGCCAGGCCCAGGCCGCTCCCAGCGAGTTCGCCGGTCGCGGGGTGTACCACTTCGCTTCGGACAGTGGCTGCGCCACGTTCGCCTCCAGCAACCTCGACTGCAACCGCATTGCCCTGGACGTGAGTGATGCGCGGGCCAGTGTCGACCGGCAAACCCACGCCATCGTCATCGACGCCGACAGCAACCACGACAGCAAGACCGTGATCGGCGACATTCTGCTGCACGGCAGCGGCATCGCCAGCGACGGCCAGCGTGTGCCCCTGAGCCTGCAGGTGCTGCTGCGCCGTTCGGGCAAGGTGTGGAAATCCGATACCTATGTGCACGCACCGGTGCGTGGCAAGTTCCGTGACATCAGCCTCGATCCCTATCAGATCAGCGTCCGTGAAGGCACCCGTGAGCGCGTGCTGTTCAGCCCCGAACAGGCGCGCAACGTATTGGCCCAGCCGTCGATCGCGGCGCGCCTGGCCAGTTATTTCGTGGTGGTGCGCCCCAGCGATGCGCAGCACCCGACAGCGGGCGACATCACCATCGGCCTGGGCGTCGGCCGAGTGTCGAAGTCGCTGATGCGTGCCAGCTTCAGTACCAGGCAGCCGGGCAGCGAAGCGCTGGAGCAGGTGCTGCAGCAGGGCACCTGGAACCTCGACCTGCAGGCCCTGAGCGGGCAGATCCCGCTGTGGGTGGTGCAGCGCCAGCTGTTTGTCTTTGCGCTGGAGGACAGCCCGTTGCTCAGGGAGGTGCGTCAGCGGGGCTTGAACAAGGGCGACAGCCTGGAGCTGGGCGCGGTCAACGGCCAGGGTTACCTGCGCTACAACGGCCAGGAGGAGAGCTTTCCCGGCGCTGCGGCCAGCGGCACGGCCTTCATGCGTGACAGCTTTATCGGCCTGATCCTGGCCTGGCAGCGCCATTCGCACGGGGCCAGGACGGCCACCACCAGCGCCGCGCAGCCCGCGCAATGAATGCGGGGCCAGCGGTTGCCGGCGAGGCCAACTTCGACTGCCTGAGCATGCCCCGGCCCCAGGGCCTGGGGGCGCTGCAGGCGCGGCTGGTGGACCGCATCAAGCGCGCCGCCTTGTTGCGCCTGCACCGCAGCCCGCGAGGCGAACGCCTGCTGTTGCGCATGTACCTGGCCGGTGAAGACGCCACCGAGCGTGCGTTGCTCGATGAGTTGTTGCCGCAGTCGCCACCCTGGCTCGAACGGCAGGTAGCACAGCACCTGGCCGATGAGCAGCGCCACGTGACCCTGTTTTCCGAGGCCCTGCGCGAGCGGGGCGACGACGCTCAAGCCCGCCTGGAACCGGACTGGCTGAGCCGGCGCAAGATCCAGCGCTGGCAGCGCCTGGCCCGTCGTTATGCGGGGCATTTCGAACAGGGCCTGCTGGTGCCGGCCTATGCCACCGGGCTGTGTGCCGAGCAGATGGCCGAGCGGGTATTGACTCGCCATTGTGCGGTGCTGGATGCCGGGCATGGCTTGTATCCGCTGCTGGCGCGGGTGCTGGCCGACGAGAAAGCCCACGTGCGCCTGTGCGAGAACACCTTGCGGCGCATCGTGGCGCCCCATGAGGCGGGGCATCTGGCGCGCCTGCTCAAGGACATTCGCCGCGTCGATGCGAGTTTTGGCGTGACCGGTGCCCTGGCGATGTATGGTGCCGGCTGGCTGCTCGGTGGTCGGGGCCGAGCGGGGCGATGAGTGCACGGATTCTTTACCTGGCGACCGCCGATGCCCGCGGGCACCTGATGCGCGCCCAACTGCTGGTACATGCCTTGCGTGCGGCCGGGGCCGAGGTCGAGGTGCTGACCACCTCGCAGCAGGGGCAGGACTTTTTGCAGCGCTTCGGCATTGCGGCGCAGATTCTCTCGCTGCATTACGCGGTGCAGTTCGACAACCAGCAGAACATGCTGCGCCAGGCCACCAACCGCAATGTCGCCCACTACCTGTTCCGCCCCGGGCGCATGCTGCGGGACATCCTCCAACTGCGGCGCCGGCTACGCCGCGTGGACCTGGTGATCAACGACTCCTTCCACCCGGCGCTGCTCTACATGGGCATGCTGCCGGGCTGGCGGCGCCAGGTGGTGCACGTGTACGGGGCCAGCCTCAAGGTGGCGCTGCTGAACAACTTTGCCGGCATGTGGCCGCGCCAGTTCGGGCGCCTGTTCGGCTGGATTGTCGGGCGCCAGATCGATACGGCGCGGGCGCGCATCGAGCACGATTTCGCCTATGAAGTCGACGATACCCAGGCCCCGGCACTGTATCGCCTGCCGACCCCGGTGGCCCTGGCCCAAGCCTTGCCGGAACAGGCCGCCGTGGGCGCCGCGGTGTACCTCAACCCGCATTTTCGTGAGCCCGAGCTGGCCGATGCCTTGAGCCGTGGCCTGGAGGATGCCGGCCTGGACGCCCACCGCGTGGGCGAGGGGTATGCCGGGCGCAGTGGCTGGCTGCAGGTCGATCCGCTCTGGGCCAGCCGCGCTGCCCGGGCGCAACTCCTGGTCTCGGCGCCGGGCATGGCGGCGCTGTCCATCGCCCAGGTCTACCAGCGGCCGATCATCCTGGTGGTGAGCGACCAGCCGGAACAGACCAGCAACGCCGCCCGAGCCCGGCAATTGCAGTTGCTGCACCGGGTGGTGACCTGGCGCGGCGACCCTGCCGATTTTCGCCGTCAGGTGGCCGAGGCGGCGCGACAATTGAGCGTGGCGGCGCCAGCGCCGGACGTGATTTCGGGCAACCAGCGGGCCCAGGCACGGATCGATGCCTGGGCCAGCCGCTTGCTCGGCTTGTGAGGGCGTGGCCTTGAGTCTTCACCGCTCCATGCCCGCCCCAGGCCAGCAGCCATGACCGCCACCTTGCAGCGCCTGATAGCCGCCGCCAACCTTCGGCAGGCCCTGGCTGCGGTGTTCGCCCTGCTGTTGGGGCTGGGCGTGTTCATGGGGCTGCAGCGCCTGGTGACGCCGCGCTACAACTGGGTCACGCCACTGGATGAGCTGATCCCCTTTATCGCCCAGTCCTGGTTCGTCTATGTGCTGTTCTTTCCCTTTGTGCTGCTGGCGGCGGCCTATGCCAGCCAGGAGGGCTTCAGGGCCCTGCGCAACGCCACCGGCATGGCCTTCGCCGTTGGGCTGCTGTGCTTCTGGCTGTTGCCCGAATATGTGCCGAGGCCGGATATCGCCGCCCTCGACAATGGCTTCCTGCAACAGCGGCTGGGCCGGATGTGGCAGCTGGACCTGGCCTGCAACGGTTTTCCCAGCCTGCATGTGGCAGTGACCTGCCTAGCCTGTCGCGCGCTCTGGCGCCGTCCTTGCAAAGAGCTGAGTGCTGTCATCGGCCTGCTGATCTGCCTCTCGACCCTGACCCTCAAGCAGCACACGCTGATCGATGTGGCGGGCGGCCTGTTCCTGGCCCTGGCCTGTGCCCTGGCCACCCAACGACAAGGAAACCCTGCCCGTGTCCCAGCCTGAACCCCGTGCCGGAGAGAATCGGGCCCTGCGTGCCTTTGCCCCCGACGCCGGGCTGTTCCTGCTCAAGCCCTGGGTCGGTGGCCTGGCGCTGCTGGCCGACTGGGGGCTGATCGCCGCCGCATTCGCCTGCGCCGCGCTCTGGCCGCACCCCGTCACCTACCTGCTGGCCGCGCTGCTGATCGCCCGCAGCCAGTTGGCGCTGGCGGTGCTGATGCACGAGAGCGCCCACGGCCTGCTGCTGCGCGGGCAGAAAGCCAATGATCGGCTGGGCCAGTGGCTGGCCGCCGGCCCGCTGTTCCTGTCCCTCCGCACCTACCGCGCCGGCCACCTCAAGCATCACCTGCATCCGATGGAGCATGACGACCCGGTGGTGGCGGTCTTCGGGCTGGGGGATTACCCCTTGCCCCGGGGCAAGCTGGCCCTGCGCCTGCTAGCGGACCTGTGCGGGGTGGGCTACTTCATCAGCGCCTTGAGGTTCGCCCGGGGTGACTACCGCGCGATCATGCCCCGGGTCGACAAGTCACCGCGCCAGGCCCTGGAGGAAGTGCTGTCCATGCTTGCCAGCAACGGCCTGCTGTTCGGCCTGCTGGCCTGGAGCGGCCACCCCTGGCTGTACCTGGGGTTGTGGCTGTTGCCGGCCATTACCCTGCTGCCCTTGCTGGGCCGGGTGCGAGCCATCATGGAGCATGCCGGCTTGCCGGTTGCCGCCGACCAGAGCCGCAACGCCCGCAGCATCGTACGGCCCAGCGTGCAGACCTTCCTGTTCGGCCCCCACGCCATCCACTACCACATCGAGCATCACCTCTATGTGCGTGTGCCGTTCTACCACCTGGGCGGCCTGCACCGGCAACTGGCCACGGCGCAGTTGCTGCCCGAGGGCAACCTCTACCAGGGGTATGGCGGGGTACTGCGAGATGTCAGCGACCCCGACTGGAGGTCATCGGTGCGCTAGGCGTGGAGGAAAGGGAGAACGGGCCCGCCATGGGGGCGGGCCCGTGAGGGCGGTCAGAGCTTGGGCAACTGGCCGATGCGGCCGACCATCTCGGTGACGATCTGCAGGTCCAGGAGGAATTGCTCCACGGTCTTGAACTCGTTGTCGGTGTGGCCGGTGTACTTGACCTCGGGCCGCGCCAGGCCGAATTGCACGCCGTTGGGCAGCTCGTGCACCGAGGTGGCGCCGGCGGAGGTGCCGAACTTGTGCGCCATGCCCAGGTTCTCGCTGGCCACTGCCAGCAGTGCCTTGACCCATTCACCCTCGGGGTTGCGGTACATGGGTTCGGCGATCTTGGTGTCGATGTTCACCGCCACCTGGGTCTTCTTGCTCCAGGCCGCCAGCTTGTCGGTGATTTCGCCCTTCAGCACTTGCGGGGTCTTGCCCTTGGGCACCCGCAGGTTGACCGCCAGCTTGAAGGTCTTGTCATCCACGCTGACCTGGGTCAGGGAGGTGGTCAGCGGCCCCATGAAGTCGTCGGAGAAGCCGATGCCCAGCTTGTTGCCCAGGTAGTCCAGGCCCCAGTTGTCGGCGGCGTAGCGGGCACCATCGGTGAAGGCGTTGTGCTTGAAGGCGATCTTGCCGTCCTGGCTGTTGATGAAGTCCAGCATCCGCGCCACCGGGTTGACCCCGGACTCGGGCTCGGAGGAGTGGGCCGAGACGCCGGTGACCGTCAGTTGCACATCCTTGCCCACCACCTTGGCCGCGACCTGGAAGTTGCCGCCGTGCTGCTTGGCATATTCGGCGCCGGCCTTTTGCAGGCTGGCGGCCAGTTCCGCGGGCTGCTCGGTGACCAGGGTGGCTACCGAGGTCGAGGGGATCTGGTTGGTGGCCAGGCCGCCGGTGAGGTGGGTGATCTCCGCCCCTTTGCCCTCGGCGGCGCGCCGGGCGAAGCTGGCCATGACCGTGCCGTAGCCTTTCTCGGCGATCACCACCGGGTAGCCGCCGTCCAGCGCCAGGTTGTAGTTGGGCGTCGGGTTGTGTTCGAAGTAGTAGGGAATGGCGTCGCCGCTGGTTTCCTCGGTGGTGTCCACCAGCAGCTTGAAGTTGCGTGCCAGGGGCAGCTTCTCTTCCTTGATGATCTTCATCGCGTAGAGCGCTACCACGATGCCGTTCTTGTCGTCCTCGGTGCCGCGGCCGTACATGCGGTCGCCGATCAGGGTGACCTTGAACGGGTCGAGGCGGGTGCCGTCTTCGAGCACCCAGTTTTCCGGGGTCACCGGCACCACGTCGGCGTGGGCGTGGATGCCGACGACTTCATCGCCGCTGCCTTCCAGGGAGATCTCGTAGACCCGGTTGTCGATGTTGCGAAAGTTCAGGTTGAAGGCTTTGGCCAGGTCCTGGATCTTGGCGGCGATCTTGAGAAACTCGGGGTTCTTGTACTGCGGCACGCCGTCGATGTTGAAGGTGGGGATGGCCACCAGCTCGCGCAGGGTTTCGGTGGCGGCCTTGCCGTACTTGACCCGGCCGTAGAGGCCCAGCAGGCGGTGGATCTCATTCTGCTGTTCGGCGTTCAGGGGCTTGTTGGCCAGGAAGGCCTCGATGGTCGGGGCGAGCTGGTCGCTCTTGGCCAGCGGGCTCTTGGCCAGGGTGCCGAGGAACTGGCGGAAATCCGTGACCGTGGCGTCATTGAAGGTCTTGAGGATGGCCGCGCTTTGTTGCGGGGTAATGTTGGCCTGGGCGATCGAGGTGTAGGACGACAGGCTGGCGAGCATCAGGGTGGCCGCAGCCAGGTGCTTGAGGGAAAAATCCATTGCGGAGGGCATTCCTTTGCAGGGGGTAAGGATTATCTGAACTGTTAGTCAGAAACCTTGCCAAGCTAACACTGCGAAGGAGCAGGGCGGGAGCCCCTGAAGTGGGATCTGTCGCACAGAAACGCAAAAGCGACGCACAAACGAAACATTCATCCAGGCAGGAGGCGCCTGCATCGGCGCCTCCTGTGGTGGCTAGTGCATCAAGCCTTGGCGTCCCATGGGCGGTCGCCCTGTTCGTCCTTGATGCGGGTCGGCAGGCCCATCAGGTCCAGCGCCTTGAGGAACGGCTTGGCCGGCAGTTCCTCGACGTTGGCCATGCGCTGCACGTCCCACTCGCCACGGGCCACCAGCAGGGCGGCGGCCACTGGCGGTACGCCGGCGGTGTAGGAAATGCCCTGGCTGTCGGTCTCGGCGTAGGCTTCTTCGTGGTCGGCCACGTTGTAGATGAAGACTTCGCGCGGCTGGCCATTCTTGCTGCCCTTGACCAGGTCACCGATGCAGGTCTTGCCGGTGTAGCCCGGGGCCAGGGAGGCCGGGTCAGGCAGCACGGCCTTGACCACTTTGAGCGGCACCACTTCCAGGCCTTCGGCGGTCTTTACCGGTTGCTCGGAGAGCAGGCCCAGGTTGCGCAGCACGGTGAACACATTGATGTAGTGCTCGCCGAAGCTCATCCAGAACCGCACGTTGGGCACGTCGAGGTTCTTCGACAGCGAGTGCACTTCATCGTGGCCGGTCAGGTACAGGTTTTGCGAGCCGACCACAGGCAGGTCGTCGGTACGCTTGACTTCGAACATGGTGTTGCTGGTCCACTGGCTGTCCTGCCAGCTCCACACCTGTCCGGTGAATTCGCGGAAGTTGATTTCCGGGTCGAAATTGGTGGCGAAATATTTGCCGTGGGAACCGGCATTGACGTCGAGAATGTCGATCGAGTCGATGCGGTCGAAATGTTCCTGCTGGGCCAGGGCCGCATAGGCGTTGACCACGCCCGGGTCGAAGCCGACGCCGAGGATCGCGGTGATGTTCTTCTGCTGGCACTCTTCGAGATGCTTCCACTCGTAGTTGCCGTACCAGGGCGGGGTCTCGCAGATCTTGCCCGGTTCTTCGTGGATCGCGGTGTCCAGGTAGGCCACACCGGTATCGATGCAGGCACGCAGCACCGACATATTGAGGAAGGCGGAACCGACGTTGATGACGATCTGCGATTCGGTCTCGCGGATCAGCGCCTTGGTTGCCTCGATGTCCAGCGCGTCGAGCGCATAGGCTTTTATTTCAGCGGGCTGTTTGAGGCTGCCCTTGGCCTTGACGCTGTCGATGATGGCCTGGCATTTGGAGATGTTGCGCGACGCGATAGCAATACGACCGAGTTCGTCGTTGTGCTGCGCGCACTTGTGGGCCACCACCTTGGCGACACCTCCTGCACCAATGATAAGAACATTCTTCTTCAATTTATTTACTTCTCCTCGTGACCTGTCCGCTCAGGAAAGGCTGGACAGGTAGTCTTCGAAACCAAACTCGCGTACCACCTCGATGCTGCCATCGAGTTGTTTCACGACAATGGACGGCATTTTCAGACCGTTGAACCAGTTTTTCTTGACCATGGTGTAACCCGCCGCATCAATGAACGACAGTCGATCGCCGATGGCCAGCGGACGATCAAATTGGTATTCGCCGAAGATATCCCCGGCCAGGCAGGACTTGCCGCACACCATGTAGGTATGTTCACCCGTGCTTGGTGACAGCTTGGCGTTCAGGCGATAGATCAGCAGGTCGAGCATGTGGGCTTCGATGGAGCTGTCCACCACGGCCAGGTGCTTGCCGTTGTACAGGGTGTCGAGCACGGTCACTTCCAGGGAGGCGCTCTGGGTGATCGCCGCTTCGCCCGGCTCCAGGTAGACCTGCACGCCGTACTTCTGGGAGAAGGCCTTGAGGCGCGCGCAGAAGGCGTCCAGGGCGTAGTCCTCGCCGGTGAAGTGGATGCCGCCGCCGAGGCTGACCCACTCGACCTTGTGCAGCAGGTGGCCGAAGCGTTCCTCGATGGTGGTCAGCATCTGGTCGAACAGGCCGAAATCGCCGTTCTCGCAGTTGTTGTGGAACATGAAGCCGGAGATCTGCTCGATGACCTGCTCGATCTTCGCCGGGTCCCACTCGCCCAGACGGCTGAACGGGCGCGCCGGGTCGGCCAGCAGGTAGTCCGAGCTGCTGACCTGGGGGTTGACCCGCAGGCCGCGCACCTTGCCCGCGCTGGCGTCGGCAAAGCGCTGCAGCTGGCTGATGGAGTTGAAGATGATCTTGTCGCAGTTGGCCAGCATCTCCTCGATCTCGTCGTCGGCCCAGGCCACGCTGTAGGCGTGGGTCTCGCCTGCGAACTTCTGCCGGCCGAGCTTGAGCTCGTATAGCGACGAGGAGGTGGTGCCATCCATGTACTGCTGCATCAGGTCGAACACCGACCAGGTGGCGAAGCACTTGAGGGCCAGCAGGGCCTTGGCGCCGGACTGCTCGCGCACGTAGGCAATCTTCTGCATGTTGCTCAAAAGCTTCTGCTTGTCGATGAGGTAGTACGGCGTCTTGATCATTTCAGGGTCTCCGGCAGGGCCAGCCAAAAAGGTACGCATTGTGCCCGCAGTGCCACTAGATCGAAAGCTCGGAAGTGTATTTTCCGTGGTCAACCGTCTGTCCCTTGCGTTGTCGGGTCAGGCATGCTGTTGCACACAGACAGTTGCAGCCGGTGCACACTGGCGCGAGCCCCGGTCGATGAATGCTGCGCCGCTGCGACGTTTCGCCGATTCGATGGAACAAAATACCCGACGGAAACTGCCATGCCTGATCTGCCCGCGCCGTACCGCCCCCTCGCTGACGATCGGTTCCGCCTGCTGGTCGATGCAGTGGTGGACTACGCGATCTACATGCTCGACGCCCAGGGCCGGGTCGCCAGTTGGAACAGCGGTGCCCGGCGCTTCAAGGGTTACCGGGAGGAGGAAGTGCTGGGCCAGCACTTCTCACTGTTCTACACCGCCGAGGACCGCCAGGCCGGTTTGCCCCAGAGGGCCCTGGACAGCGCCGCGCAGTGCGGGCGTTTCGAAGGCGAGGGTTGGCGCCTGCGCAAGGACGGCACGCGATTCTGGTGCCATGTGGTGATCGACCCGATCCGCGACAGCGCCGGCGCGCTGATCGGCTTTGCCAAGGTCACCCGGGACATGACCGAGCAGCGGGCCGCCGAGCAGACCCTGAAGCAGGGCGAACAACAGTTCCGCCTGCTGGTGCAGAGCGTGACCGATTACGCGATCTACATGCTCGATGCCCAGGGCCGGGTCAGCAGCTGGAACCAGGGGGCGCAACGGATCAAGGGCTATGCCCCAGAGGAAGTCATCGGCCAGCACTTTTCACTGTTCTATACCGCCGAGGACCGGGCCAGCGACGAGCCGCGCAAGGCCCTGGAAGCCGCCGCCCGCGAAGGCCGTTTCGAGAAGCAGGGCTGGCGCCTGCGCAAGGACGGTACGCAGTTCCTGGCCCATGTGATTGTCGACCCGATCCGTGCCGACTCCGGGGCCGTCATCGGTTTTGCCAAGATCACCCGCGACATCACCGAGGTGGTCCAGGCGCAGAAGGAACTGGAGGTCGCCCGCGAAGCGCTGTTTCAGTCGCAGAAGCTCCAGGCCATCGGTCAGCTCAGCGGCGGCATCGCCCATGACTTCAATAACCTGCTGACGGTGATCCGCGGCAACCTGGAACTGCTGCACAAGCGGGTAGGCGACGACCCCAGGCTGCGGCGCCTGCTGGACAACGCGCTGCAGGGCACCGAGCGCGGCGTGACCCTGACCCAGCGCATGCTGGCCTTCGCCCGGCGCCAGGAGTTGAAATCCCAGGCCCTGGACCTGGGCCAACTGGTGTCCAGCCTCAGCGGCCTGCTGTGCAGTTCGCTGGGGCCCAGGATTGCCCTGCGGGTGGAGATGGCGCCGGACTTGCCGGCGGTGCAGGCCGATCTCAACCAGCTGGAACTGGCGCTGCTGAACCTGGTGAGCAATGCCCGGGATGCCATGCCCGAGGACGGGACGATCCTGATCGAGGCGCAATTGTGCGGGGCCACGGGCAACCTGGCCCAGGGGCAGTACGTCTGCCTGGCGGTGATCGACGATGGCCAGGGCATGGATGAGCAGACCCTGGCCTGCGCCGCCGATCCGTTCTTCACCACCAAGGGCCTGGGCAAGGGCACCGGCCTGGGCCTGTCGATGGTCCACGGCCTGGCCGAGCAACTGGGCGGGCGCCTGGTGCTCCAGAGCCGCCTGGGCCAGGGCACCCGCGCCGAGCTGTGGCTGCCCCTGGCGAGCGCGGCCAAGGGTTCGCCCGCCAGTGAGGCCATGCCGGCCCCGGGCCCGGACCACCCGCCGCTGTGCGTGCTGCTGGTGGATGACGACAGCCTGGTCCTGGACAGCACCACGTTGCTGCTGGAGGACCTGGGCCACCGGGTTATCCGCGCCGCCAGCGGGATCCAGGCGCTGCAGTGTCTTGAGCAGCACCCGGGCATCCAGCTGATGATCAGCGACATGGCCATGCCACACATGGATGGCCGCCAGTTGGCCGAAGCAGTGCGGCGCCTGCACCCGCAGTTGCCGATCATCCTGGCCAGCGGTTATGCCCAGCGCCAGGACGGCCCTGCGCCGGAGCTGCCACGGATCTTCAAGCCCTTCAGCCAGGCGCAGTTGAGGGACGCCCTGGCCCAGGCCCTGGCGCAGTCTGCGGCGGGCTGACGGGCGGCTGGCTGCCTAGCGTCCGCTGAGCCGCAGCAGCGGTTGCGCGGCGTCCGCGAGGGCGGGGCGGTCCTGGGGGCTTTGCGGGTCGACGAACTCGCGATTGATCAGGCGCAGGTGCTCGACGGCCTCCTGGTACTTGGCCTGGGCCTTGTTGCGCAACAGGCGATAGCGCTCGAAGGTGTCGATTTCCAAGTGTTCCTGGTCAAGCAATGCATAGGCCTGGCTATCAAGTGCCTGGGCCTGGCGGAACAGGCGCTGGTTCTGTTCGAGGGCGAACTTCCTGCAGGCGCGGATCTGGAAACGCTGGTGGGTGCTGGTGGTCATGGTGGACATCCCTGGTTCAGGTGGTGACGAAAAGCGCCGGCCTCGCGGCGCTGTCGGCTGTCATGTCGCCGTTATCCATCTGACTCGCCCCGGGTGACAGGGACTGCAAAAAAACGCACCTGAAAATTTGTTGGATCGAAGCCGTCCAGGTGGGTTTAAAAATCATCTTTTTGGATCGATCGCTGAGCATCGGTGGGCTATTTCATGGCCTGCTCCAGCGCCCCGTCATTGCCCCGACAACCTGCGGCAGGCCGCGGCAGCCGTGGTTTCGCGGGCTCACGCGCTGCCTCGCTTTTTGTTATCCAGCGAGCACATTTTTAATATTTTTCCTTCGCAGGCGTCTGTCGCACCATCTGTGGCATCCGACTTACCCCCGGGTTCTGAACAGCGTGCGCCCAGCCTTCCGGCCGGCGCCATTCGTCTCGCAGAAGGACACAGACATGACCGTAGAACAACCTATACAAGTGGACACCCTGGTGGTGGGCGCAGGCCAGGCCGGCGTGGCCATGAGCGAGCACCTGAGCAAGCTCGGGGTGCCGCATCTGGTGCTGGAGCGCAGCCGGGTAGCCGAGGCCTGGCGCACCGGGCGCTGGGATTCCCTGGTGGCCAACGGGCCGGCCTGGCACGACCGCTTTCCCGGGATGGAATTCGATGTCGCCGCCGATGCCTTCCCGGCCAAGGACCAGGTGGCGGACTATTTCGAAGCCTATGCGCGCAAGTTCAATGCGCCGATCCGCACCGGCGTGGAAGTGCGCAAGGTACTGCGCAATGTCGGCCGCCCGGGCTTCACCGTGGAAACCTCCGAAGGGCTGATCCAGGCCCTTCGAGTGGTGGCCGCCACCGGGCCGTTCCAGCGCCCGGTGATCCCGCCGATTGCCCCGGCCAATGACCGGCTGGCGCAGATCCACTCCGCCGAGTACCGCAACCCGCAGCAACTGCCCGAGGGCGCGGTGCTGGTGGTGGGCGCGGGGTCGTCCGGGGTGCAGATCGCCGATGAGCTGCAGCGCGCGGGGCGCCGGGTCTACCTGTCGGTAGGGGCCCATGACCGGCCACCGCGCTCCTATCGCAACCGGGATTTCTGCTGGTGGCTCGGGGTGCTGGGAGAGTGGGACGCCGAGATCGCCAAGCCGGGGCGCGAGCACGTGACCATTGCTGTCAGCGGCGCCCGGGGCGGCCAGACCATCGACTTCCGCGCCCTGGCGCACCAGGGCATCACCCTGGTGGGGCTGACCAAGGCCTTTGCCGGCGAGCACGTGACCTTCCAGGCCGACCTGGTGGACAACCTGGCCCGGGGCGACGAGAACTACCTGGCGTTGCTGGACGCGGCGGATGCCTACATTGCCCGCAACGGCCTCGACCTGCCCCTGGAGCCCGAAGCCCGCCGGCGCCTGCCGGACCCGGACTGCGTCAAGCAGCCGATCCTCGAACTCGACCTGCAACAGGCCGGCGTCACCTCGATCATCTGGGCCACCGGCTACGCCGTGGACTTTTCCTGGCTGCAGGTCGACACCTTCAGCGAGCAGGGCAAGCCCCTGCACCAGCGCGGGGTGTCCCGCGAGCCGGGGGTCTACTTCCTCGGCCTGCCCTGGCTGTCGCGCCGCGGCTCGTCGTTTATCTGGGGGGTGTGGCACGACGCCAAGCACATCGGCGACCACATCGCCACCCAGCGCAAGTACCAGGCCTATAGCGATGCCCGGCATCCGGCGGCCCCCGCCGAAGCGCCGGCCCTCAACCTCAGCCCCGTGGGAGCCCACTGATGCCTACTCATACTCGCATTCGCATGTTCAACACCAAGGACACCTACCCCAACCAGTCCCTGGACAACGACCTGTGCCAGGCCGTGCGCGCCGGCAACACGGTGTATGTGCGCGGCCAGGTCGGCACCGATTTCGACGGCCGGCTGATCGGCCTCGGCGACCCCCGGGCCCAGGCCGAGCAGGCGATGAAAAACGTCAAGCAACTGCTGGAAGAGGCCGGCAGCGATCTGAGCCACATCGTCAAGACCACCACTTACCTCACCGACCCGCGCTACCGCGAACCGGTGTACCAGGAGGTGGGCAAGTGGCTCAAGGGGGTGTTCCCGATCTCCACCGGGCTGGTGGTCTCGGCCCTCGGCCAGCCGCAGTGGCTGATGGAGATCGACGTGATCGCGGTGATCCCCGAGTGAGGGGGTTGCCGAAGGTTCCGGCGGCCTTGTGCCGCGCTTGCCACAAGGCCCTGTGGGCCAGGGAGTTTGCATGACTTTTTCCATCGTTGGACGCTGCGCCGAAACCGGCCAGCTGGGCATCGCCATCAGTTCTTCCAGCATCGCCGTGGGCGCGCGCTGCCCCTGGGTGCGGGCCGGAGTGGGCGCGGTGGCGACCCAGAACGTCACCTTGCCGGCCCTGGGCCCGCAGATCCTCGACCTGCTGGAGGGGCAGAAGCTAGACCCGGCCAGCGCCCTGGACCGGGCCCTGGGCAGCAACGGCTGGAGCCAGTATCGCCAGGTCACGGTGATCGACAGCCAGGGCCGCACCGCGTTGTTCAGCGGCCAGGAAGCCCTGGGCCAGCACAACGCGGTGGCGGGGGAGCAGTGCGTGGCGGCCGGCAACCTGCTGGCAGGCCCGCAGGTGATCGAGGCCATGGTCCAGGCGTTTGAAAACACCCCGGGCATGCTGGTGGAGCGCCTGCTGGCGGCGATGCAGGCAGCGATGGCGGCGGGGGGCGAGGCCGGGCCGGTGCATTCGGCGGCGCTGAGCGTGGTGGACGACCTGACCTGGCCCATCGTCGACTTGCGGGTGGATTGGGCCGACGCCGACCCCATCGGCCAGCTCGTCGGCCTGTGGCGGGCCTACCGGCCGCAGATGCAGGACTACCTGACCCGCGCCCTGGACCCGACGGCGGCGCCCAGCTACGGAGTGCCGGGCAATGAGTGAACAATCGAGCCGCGAGTTGTTGGCGCGGCTGGTGGGCTTTGCCACGGTCAGCCGCGACTCCAACCTGGAGCTGATCGGCTTCATCCGCGATTACCTGGCCAGCCATGGCGTGCACAGCGAGCTGATCTACAACCCGGAGCGGACCAAGGCCAACCTGTTTGCCAGCATCGGCCCCGAGGATCGTGGCGGTGTGGTGCTGTCCGGGCACACCGACGTGGTGCCGGTGGACGGCCAGGCCTGGAGCGTCGAGCCCTTTGTCCTCAGCGAGCGCGAAGGGCGCCTGTACGGCCGCGGTACTGCCGACATGAAAGGCTTTATCGCCTCGGTGCTGGCTGCGGTGCCGGGCCTGACCCGGCGCCGCTTGCGGCTGCCGGTGCACCTGGCCTTTTCCTATGACGAGGAGGTGGGGTGCCTGGGGGTGCGGCCGATGCTTGAACGAATGCAGCAGCGGCCGCACAAACCGCTGCTGTGCCTGATCGGCGAGCCCACCGAGCTGCGCCCGGTGCTCGGCCACAAGGGCAAGCTGGCCATGCGTTGCCAGGTGCGCGGTGCGGCCTGCCATTCCGCCTATGCGCCCTATGGGGTCAATGCCATCGAGTACGCGGCGCGGCTGATCGGCAAGCTGGGGGAGATCGGCAGCCGCTTGGCGCAACCCGAGCACCACGACCCACGTTTCGATCCGCCGTTCTCCACGGTGCAGGCCGGCACCATCCAGGGCGGCCGCGCCCTGAACATTGTGCCGGCCGAGTGCCAGTTCGATTTCGAGGTGCGCACCCTGCCGGGCTATGACGCCCAGGCGGTGGTGGACCAGTTGCAAGGCTATGCCCGGGACCAACTGCTGCCGCAGATGCAGGCGGTGCAGGCCGACACCGGGATCGCCCTGCAACCTCTGAGTGCCTACCCGGGGCTGGCCACCGCTGCCGACAGCGAGGCCGCCGAACTGCTGGCGCTGCTCAGCGGCTCGCGGGAGTTCGGCACCGTGGCCTTCGGCACCGAGGGCGGGCTGTTCCATCAGGCCGGGATTCCCACGGTGGTCTGCGGCCCGGGCAGCATGGACCAGGGCCACAAGCCCGACGAGTTCATCAGCCTTGAGCAACTGCACGCCTGCGACGCCCTGTTGCTGCGCCTGGGCGACTGGCTGGAGCACCCGGCCTGAACCGGATGCGCTCCACCCAGGCGCCCTAGCCACGGGACAGTGCCCATTCGCCGCCATCCGGACCTCCGGATGGCGGCGTTTTGCGTGGGGCGCCAGGCCGTCTGGTTGCAGAGTTTTTTCATGGGACTGGAGCATATTTTTAGTATTTTTCCTCGGGCCCGCTGTGACGCACCATCGCTCTGGACCCAATAACAAGCAGGCCGTCGCAACGGCCGACGAGGGAATGCAGCGTGTTCGATCTCGGTTACTGGCAGCAGCGGGCTGCCCGACAAACATTCATTGACCAGGCACTGATCGGCGGCCAGCGGTTGTCCGCCGAATCCGGCGCCACCTTCGATGCCATCAACCCCGCCACCCGCCAGGTGCTGGCCCGGGTCAGCGCCTGTGGTGCAGCCGAAGTGGACCTGGCGGTGGCCGCCGCGCGCCGGGCCTTCGAGCATGGGCCCTGGGCGCGGATGGCCCCGGTGGAGCGTAAGAAGGTCCTGCTGCGCCTGGCCGAACTGATGCTGGCCCACCGCGAGGAACTGGCCCTGCTGGACAGCCTGAACATGGGCAAGCCGGTGATGGACGCCTGGAACATCGACGTGCCCGGCGCGGCCAATGTCTTCGCCTGGTATGCCGAAAGCATCGACAAGCTCTACGATCAGGTGGCCCCCGGCGCCCGCAACAGCCACGCCAGCATCAGCCGCGTGCCCCTGGGGGTGATCGGCGCGGTGGTGCCCTGGAACTTCCCCCTGGACATGGCCGCCTGGAAGCTGGCGCCGGCCCTGGCGGTGGGCAACTCGGTGGTGCTCAAGCCCGCCGAGCAGTCGCCGTTCTCGGCGCTGCGCCTGGCCGAGCTGGCCCTGGAGGCCGGTTTGCCGGAAGGCGTGCTCAACGTGGTGCCGGGCCTGGGCAGCGAAGCCGGACGGGCCCTGGGCCTGCACCCGGACGTGGATTGCCTGGTGTTCACCGGCTCCACCGAGGTGGGCAAGTGCTTCATGCAGTATTCGGCGCAGTCCAACCTCAAGCAGGTCTGGCTCGAATGCGGTGGCAAGAGCCCGAACCTGGTGTTCGACGATTGCCAGGACCTGGACCTGGCCGCAGAGAAGGCCGCCTTCGGCATCTTCTTCAACCAGGGCGAGGTGTGTTCCGCCAACTCGCGGCTGCTGGTGCAGCGCAGCATCCATGAACAGTTTGTGGAGCGCCTCAAGGCCAAGGCCGGGGACTGGCGGCCGGGCAACCCGCTGGACCCGGCCAGCCGTGCCGGGGCCATGGTCGACGCGCGCCAGACCGCTAGCGTCATGGGGCATATCGCGGTGGCCCGGGAGCAGGGTGCGCAACTGGCCTGTGGTGGCCGGCAACTGAGCATCGATGGCAGCGACAACTACATCGAGCCGACCATCCTCACCGGCGTGGGCCCGGCCATGGCCATCGCCCGGGAAGAAGTGTTCGGCCCGGTGCTGGCGGTGACGCCGTTCGATGACGAAGAGCAGGCCATTGCGCTGGCCAACGACAGCGTCTACGGCCTGGCCGCCTCGCTGTGGAGCGACGACCTCAACCGCGCCCACCGGGTTGCCGGGCGCTTGCGGGCCGGCACGGTGTCGGTCAATACCGTGGATGCGCTGGACGTCACTGTGCCGTTTGGCGGTGGCCGGCAGTCGGGGTTCGGCCGCGACCTGTCGCTGCATGCCTTCGACAAGTACACCCAACTGAAAACCACCTGGTTCCAGCTGCGCTGAGCGCGGTGAACCCTTTGCGGCGCCGTGCTGGCGCCGCTGTACCTGCCGCCCCGGCGGCAGGCCCACAACAACAATAAGAACGGAGTGCGTGCCATGACTGCAAATCTCTCCACGGGGGCCTTGAGCCCCACCAGCAAGGGCGGCCTGCGCCGGGTCCTGGGCCTGGGTTCACTGGTCTCGGTGGCTGTCGGCCTGGTGGTGTCCCAGGGGGTGATGGTGCTGATGCTGCAAGGGGCGGGGATGGCCGGGTTGGGCTTCTTCATCCCGCTGCTGCTGGCCTACCTGCTGGCCCTGACCTATGCCCTGTCGTTTTCCGAACTGGCGCTGATGGTGCCCCGGGCCGGCAGCCTGAGCAGCTACACCGAGGTGGCTATCGGGCATTTTCCGGCGATCCTCGCGACCTTCTCCGGCTACATGGTGGTGGCGATGTTCGCCCTGTCCGCAGAACTGCTGCTCCTGGACCTGATCATCGGCAAGGTCTACCCCGGCGCGTTGCCGCCGATGCTGGTGGCCTGCTCGGTGCTCGGGGTGTTTACCTTGCTCAACCTGTTGGGCATCGACGTCTTCGCCAAGCTGCAGACGGTGCTGGCAGTGGTGATGGTGGTGATCCTGCTGACCCTGGGCCTGGGCGCCGTGAGCAGTGCCCAGGCCGACCTGCAACTGCCCCTGGACCAGGGGTGGAACCCCCTGCAAGTCGGCGCCCTGGCCCTGGCGGCCATGGCCATCTGGGGCTTTGTCGGTGCCGAGTTCGTCTGCCCGCTGGTGGAGGAAACCCGCAACCCGGAACGCAATATCCCGCGTTCGATGATCATCGGCCTGAGCGTGATCTTCCTGGTGATTACCCTCTATTGCCTGGGTGCCTTGCTCTGTGTGCCGCGGGCGCAACTGGCCAGTGATCCGCTGCCGCATTTCCTGTTCGCCACCACGGTGTTCGGCGAGGCCGGCAAGCTGTTCCTGGTGGGGGCGGTGATCACTGCCACCTGCAGCACGGTCAACTCGTCCCTGGCGGCGCTGCCGCGGATGCTCTACGGCATGGCCCAGAACGGCCAGGCTTTTCCCCAGTTCAAGCGCTTGAGCCCCCGTGGCCGTACGCCCTGGGTGGCGGTGCTGTTCGTGGCGGCGCTGACCGGGCTGCCGATCCTGCTGCTGGGCCAGGACCCGGATTCCATCAGCCTGCTGCTGTTGGCCGCCGCCCTGGCGTGGCTGCTGGCCTATATCGTCGTGCACATCGACGTGATCGCCCTGCGCCGCCGCTACCCTGATGCGCCACGGCCGTTCCGCTCGCCGTTCTACCCCTGGCCCCAGGTGCTGGGTATCGTCGGCATGCTGTTTGCGATCTACCACGTTTCCCCATCCCCCGAGATGACCGCGCGGATCTTCGGCAGTGCCGGCGTGGTGCTGGGGGTGATTTCGCTGATCGCCGTGGTCTGGATCAAGCTGGTGATGCGCAAGCCGCTGTTCGTCCCCGAACCGCTGCTGCCCGGCGAACCGACCCTGGCAACCCAACCTTCCCTTGAACCCGCCTACCGTGCAGGAGAATGACCATGAGCACCTCCAACCAACAGCCGCAGCCGGCCGCGCCCCGCAGCACCCAGGACTACCAGGCCGCCGACGCCGCGCACCATATCCATGCCTTCCTCGACCAGAAGGCGCTGAACGCCGAGGGCCCGCGGGTGATCGTCCGCGGTGAGGGCCTGCACCTGTGGGACAACGACGGCAAGCGCTACCTGGACGGCATGTCCGGCCTGTGGTGCACCAACCTGGGCTATGGCCGCAAGGACCTGGCTGCTGCCGCCAGCGCCCAGCTGGAGCAATTGCCGTACTACAACATGTTCTTCCACACCACCCACCCGGCGGTGGTGGAGCTGTCCGAGTTGCTGTTCAGCCTGCTGCCCGGGCACTACAGCCACGCCATCTACACCAACTCCGGTTCCGAGGCCAACGAGGTGCTGATCCGCAGCGTGCGCCGCTACTGGCAGATCCTCGGCCAGCCGCAGAAGAAGGTGATGATCGGCCGCTGGAACGGTTACCACGGCTCGACCCTGGCGGCCACGGCCCTGGGCGGAATGAAGTTCATGCATGACATGGGCGGGTTGATCCCGGACGTGGCGCACATCGACGAACCCTACTGGTTCGCCCACGAAGGCAACCTGACACCCGCCGAGTTCGGCCTGCGCTGCGCCCGCCAGCTGGAGGAGAAGATCCTCGAACTGGGGGCCGAGAACGTCGCCGGTTTCATCGCCGAGCCGTTCCAGGGCGCGGGCGGCATGATCTTCCCGCCGGAAAGCTACTGGCCACAAATCCAGCGCATCTGCCGCCAGTACGACGTGCTGCTGTGCGCCGACGAAGTGATCGGTGGTTTCGGCCGCACCGGCGAATGGTTTGCCCACCAGCATTTCGGTTTCGAGCCCGACACCCTGTCCATCGCCAAGGGCCTGACCTCCGGCTACATCCCCATGGGCGGGCTGGTGCTGAGCAAGCGCATTGCCCAGGTACTGGTGGAGCAGGGTGGGGTGTTCGCCCACGGCCTGACCTATTCCGGGCACCCGGTGGCAGCGGCGGTGGCCATCGCCAACCTCAAGGCCCTGCGCGATGAAGGGGTGGTGAGCCAGGTCAAGAACGACACCGGCCCCTACCTGCAGCAGTGCCTGCGGGAAGTGTTCGGCAACCACCCGCTGATCGGCGAGATCCAGGGCACCGGGCTGGTGGCGGCGTTGCAGTTCGCCGAGGACAAGGCCAGCCGCAAGCGTTTCGCCAACGAGAACGACATCGCCTGGCGCTGCCGCACCCTGGGTTTCGAAGAGGGGGTGATCATTCGCTCGACCCTCGGGCGGATGATCATGGCTCCGGCCCTGGTGGCCAGCCGTGGCGACATTGACGAGCTGGTGGACAAGACCCGCCGCGCAGTGGAACGCACCGCCGGGGAAATCGAGGCGGGCACTCTGCCGAAGAGCTAAGCGCGACTCAGACCCGCCCCCCTTGAGTGGCATCACCCGCCGCAGCCTGGCTGCGGCGGTTTTTTTTGCCTGTCACTCGGCAGGGGAAGCATTTCCTTCTGCGTGCCCCGGTGATGGGGCGTTAGCCTGTGGTCAGCCTCTAGAACTTCCCGTTCAAACCGATGCGCAGGCTGTCGTTGCGTTCATCCGAACCCAGCGCGGTCTTATAGGAGAAGCCCATTTGCCAGGCACGCCCGAGGTTGAAGTCAACACCCATGTCCAGGCTGGCGAAGTCGCGGTCCAGGGCATCGGGCTTGAGCCGGTAGAGAAGGCCTTCATCGCCCTGGTCGGTGTAGCGCATCTTGTAGTCGCTGCTGCTACTGAAGTTGTGACCCCAGGCCAGGCCAACCTTGGGGGTAACCACGCCGACCCGGGTCATCAGGTCGTAACCGGTGCGCAAGCCCAGGTAGGAGGTGAAGTTCTGCTGGTTTTGTTCGTCATAGGAAAGCCCGTAGATGCCTCCGCCTTTTTCACTGAAGGCGTCCAGGCGTGTGGCGCTGGCGTTCAAGCGGCTGTAGGGGGTCAGCGACAATGGCCCCTGGCGGTACTCGTAGCTGGCGGTCAGCGAGGCGAACACCTGGTCGGCATCGCGCGAGCCACGGGCGTAGTCGTCGTTGCTGCCCGTGATATAGCGACGCGAGTCGAAGCTGATGCGGTTGTAGCCCAGCAGACCGTCGACAAACACCTGGGGCGCCAGGTTCAGGCTCAGGTAGGTGGCGATGCCGATGGCGTCCGCATCGCTGCGGGTCTTGTTGCTGCCGATCTCGCTGCGGTCGTTGCCGTAGCCGATCCCGACCCCGGCGATCAGTGTGGGCGACAGCCGATAGTCGACGCCGGCGCTCAGGCCCAGGGTGGTGAAGCTGTTGCCCCGGGCGCCGCGGGCGTGGGTCGAGCCGGTGTTGACGAAACCATCGCTCCAGAACGCCAGGTCATCCTGCTTGCAGTTGTCCTGCGCAGCAGCGGCGGCCTCGCGTTTTTCCTGCTCGGTCTGGTTGGCCGAATCTCCCAGTTGTTCCTTGATCACCTTGGCGACCTCGCCCAGCGGTACGTTGCTGCCGTCCTTGCGCAAACTGGCGTTGAACGAATTGCGGTCGCAGCGCATCTGGTGCAGCTGCTCCATACGCTGGTTGAAGTTGTCCATCTGGGTGCTGGCAAAGCGTTCCGCGGCGCGGGTCTGGGCGTTGAGCAGGCCGATGACCTCGGCGTCCCTGGTCGGGTCCGGGCGGCTTTGGATGATGAAACTCATGGTGCTGGAGGCACTGGAGCCACTGAGGTTGTGCAGGCTGAAGCTGACCACCGCCGTACCGGCGAAGGCCGCCGATGGCACAAAGCGCATCGAGAAGGGGCCCATCATCATCGCCCGGCCGGCCGAGGCCGGTGTCACCGTGCCCAGGGTGGCGTGGGTGAACGGGCCGCCGGTAGCGCCCTGGGTCAGGTCGACGGTGGCCGACTGGCCCGGCGCGAGGGTCTGGCTGGAGGCCGGCACGGTGATCACCACGGCAGCGATGGTGATCGAATAGGCCTGTGAGCCCGTGGCACCGTTGGCATCGGTGGCGGTGATGACCAGGTTGCTGGTGCCGCTGGTAGTCGGCGTACCGCTGATCAGGCCGCTGGCGGGGTTCAGGCTCAGGCCCGCCGGCAGGCTGCCGCTGCTGATGCTGTAGCTGTAGGGCGCGCTGCCGCCGCTGGTGCTGAGGGTGGCGCTGTAGGCGCTGCCCGCCGTACCGGCACCCAGGGATGCCGGAGTCAGTACCAGGGTGGGGGCGCTGACGGTGATGGTCACCGTGGCCGGGCTGGAGGTGCCGCCGGCGTTGGTGGCGGTATAGGTGAAACTGTCGGTGCCGGAGAAACCGGCGGTCGGGGTGTAGGTGATGCTGGTGCCGCTGGCGGTGGCGGTGCCATGGCTGGCTGCGCTAGCCACGGCGACGCTGGTGGCGGCGCCACCGCTGATGTTGAGGGTGATCGGGTTGGCGCTGCTGTTGGCCGCGACCGTGGCGCTGACGGCGCCGGCAATCGGCGGCTGAATATTGATGGTGATCGAGTAGGCCTGGGAACCGGTGGCGCTGTTGGCGTCGGTGGCGGTGATGGTCAGGTTGAAGGTGCCGCTGGCGCTCGGCGTGCCGCTGATCGCACCGGTACCGGTGTTCAGGCTGAGGCCGGTCGGCAGGCTGCCGGACGTGATGCTGTAGCGGTAGGGCACAGTGCCGCCGGTGGCGCTGAGGGTTGCGCTATAGGCCGTGCCGGCAGTGCCGTTGCTCAGGGAACCGGGGCTCAGGGTGATGTTCGGGGCACTGACGGTAATGCTTACCGTGGCCGGGCTGGAAGTGCCGCTGGCGTTGGTGGCGGTGTAGGTGAAGCTGTCGCTGCCGGAGAACCCGGCGGCCGGGGTATAAGTGATGCTGGTGCCGCTGGCGGTGGCGGTGCCATGGCTGGCGGCACTGGCTACGGCGACGCTGGCGGGAGCACCGCCGCTCAGGCTCAGGGTGATCGGGTTGGCGCCGCTGTTGGCGGCGACGGTGGCACTGACCGCGCCTGCCACCGGTGCCTGGTTAAGGATGCTGATGGAATAGGCCTGGGAGCCGGTGGCGCTGTTGGCGTCGGTGGCGGTGACGGTCAGGTTGAAGGTGCCGCTGGCGCTCGGCGTGCCGCTGATCATGCCGCTGTTGGTGTTCAGGGCCAGGCCGGCCGGCAGGCTGCCGGTGGTGATGGCGTAGTTGTAGGGCGGGGTGCCGCCGGAAGCGCTGACGGTTTGGCTATAGGCGGTATTGACGGTGCCGTTGCTCAGGGAGCCGGGGCTCAGGTTGATGGTCGGGGCGCCGACCGTGATGGTCACCGTGGCCGGGCTGGAGGTGCCGCTGGCGTTGGTGGCGGTGTAGGTGAAACTGTCGCTGCCGGAGAACCCGGCGGCCGGGGTGTAAGTGATGCTGGTGCCGCTGGCGGTGGCGGTGCCATGGCTGGCGGCACTGGCTACGGCGACGCTGGCGGGGGCGCCGCCGGTGATGTTCAAGGGAATCGTGTTGGCGCTGCTGTTGGCCGCGACCGTGGTGCTGACGTTGCTGGCCAAGGGCGCTGCCAGGCTGTTGACCACCAGGCTGTAGGCACGAGAGCCGGTGGCGTTGTTGGCGTCGGTGGCGGTGACGGTCAGGTTGAAGGTGCCAGTGCCGAACGGCGTGCCGCTGATTAAGCCGGTGCTGGTGTTCAGAACCAGGCCGGCCGGCAGGCTGCCGCCGGTGATGGCGTAATTGTAGGGCGGGGTGCCGCCGGAAGCGCTGACGGTTTGGCTATAGGCGGTATTGACGGTGCCGTTGCTCAGGGACCCGGGGCTCAGGTTGATGGTCGGGGCGCTGACGGTGATGGTCACCGTGGCCGGGCTGGAAGTGCCGCTGGCGTTGGTGGCGGTATAGGTGAAACTGTCGCTGCCGGAGAAACCGGCGGTGGGGGTGTAGCTGATGCTGGTGCCGCTGGCGGTGGCAGTCCCATGGCTGGCGGCACTGGCCACGGCGACGCTGGTGGCGGCGCCACCGCTGAGGCTCAGGGTGATCGGGTTGGCGTTGCTGTTGGCGGCTACCGTGGCGCTGACCGGGCCGACTGTGGGGGCGGGCACGGCGTAGGTATAGCTATTGGTCAGGGTCGCGCTACCCCCCGGGGTGGTGACCGCCACGTTGACCGCGCCTGCGGCATGGGCCGGGGTGGTGGCGGTGATGGTGGTGGCATTGTTGACGGTGAAACCCGTGGCCGCCACTCCGCCAAAGGCCACCGCCGTGGCGCCGGTAAAATTGCTGCCGGTGAGGGTGACGGCGGTGGAGCCGGCGGTGCTGCCAGTGTTGGGGGCGACCGAGGTCAGGGTCGGCACCGCGGGGCTGGTGACCATCAGGGTATAGGTGGCGACACCGGCCTGGTTTCTGCCGTCATTCAGGGAAATGTTGAAGGTGTAGTTGCCGGCGGTGGTCGGCGCACCATGCAACGTGGTGGACGAACTGTTGGGCGAGGCATCGAGGATCAGCCCCGGTGGCAGACAGGGGGCCGTATCGTCTGGATCGTCGATATCACACTGGTACCACTTATCCAGGGGCATTTCGCCGCCGCTGGAAAGGATCGGGATACTCATCGACTGGCCCACCGTGACCGATGGCAGCGTGGTGCCCGTCCCCGGACTTGTGATCACGGGGGGCGGCAGCAGCGCCATGGCGGCCGTTGGCAGGCTCAAAAGCAGAAAAAGCAGGACCAGTGAACGTGCCAGCGAACCGTGGAAACTACTGCGCGATGTTTTCATAAAGGCTTCCTACCATTTGCGATCAGCTTTGTCGCGGCTGCATCCAGCGTTAAATGAGTCAAGGTCAAAGGGTAAACTCAGGTCGTCGTTCCGTGAGGCCTGCCCACAGCCGTCATCCAGGTTTTCAGGGGGTGTCCAGCTCCTCCCGAGGCAATTGCCGTGCCGGGCGCCGCATTTGCACATACAGGCCGTTTTCGTCACCGGCCAGAAACCCCAGGCGCTGGTACAAGCCCCGGGCTCGGCTGCCGAGTTCGACGCTCAGGCTGCAAGAGTGGCCCTGGGTATCGGCTTCGGTCAGGATTTCCCGCAGCAATGCGCTGCCCAGGCCCAGGCCCTGGCAGTGAGGCAGCAGGGCGATATCGACGATGCGCAGGTCAGAGGCTTGCCGATGCAGGCACAGGCGGCCGATTGCTTCGCCGGCCTGTTCGATGATCAGCCACTGTGCCCCCGGGTAGTGCCGCTCATAGTGCTGGCGTTGCAGCTCGGCCTGGCTGTGCAGGAATGCCCGGCGCTGGGCGTCGCTCCAGCCGGGTACGGCACGGACCTCGGCCCAGCGGCGAGACACGAACAACTCCCGCAGGAAGGCCAGGTCGCTGGTGTTCTGCAGGCGCAGAGCGCCACCGACCGGCAGCACCGCTTGCAGGAGGGGGGCGCAGGCTGGGCTTATCACCACCTTTGTGGATACTCGCCGTTCAGGCAGATGCAATAGCGCAGCGTCAGAAAGGGTTGCATCGCATAACGCTGCGACTCGGCCTTGGCGCTGTCCATCCCGGCAGGGGCCACCGTATTTGGGTGCAGGGTGGGCCCGCCAGTGGCCTGCACGTTGGCGTTGTACAAGCGAATCCCCCGTGGTTGTGCCAGGTAGGCCGTGTTATCGGCTAGGTCCAGGGCCGTGGCGTTGTCGCTACCATCCTGGGCCAATACCTGATGGGTGTGTGGGGCGAAGTTTTCCGGCTTCAAGATGGTCTTATCGCCGCCCAGTTTCTGGCCCAGGGTGCGCATGCTCAGGGTGGGGGCCTGACCCTCACCTATGGCGACGCGGCCGCGGAGATCGGGCAGATTGAAGTTGATCCCGTTACTGCCACCATAAATGTTGGCGATCACTGAATAGAGCGCTTGATACTCATTCACGAGCAACAGTCGACCGTCGCAGACGGCCCAGTCCACAGGGGCGAAGTTGAAGGGAAAAAGCCGAATTTCACCAGTAAAAGCATCCATGTTCGATCGTTCCTGAAAAAATAGGGACTAGGGCTTCGATGGGTAGAGGCCCGTCATGCAGATGATGTAGTTGATCACCAGGGACCCCATCATGTTGCTGTGGGGGGCGACCGCTTTATTGGCCACGCCCAGGGCCGGGCTGAGAAAATTCGGGTTCAAGCTGACCATTGTGGAATTGTTGGTTCCCTTGCTGTAAAGCCCGGTGACACTGTCTGTCGGGCTTAACTGCTTGAACTTGCCGAAACTCAGGCTATTGATCGGTGGGGTGATGGCAACCGGCAGGGCGGATGCCGCCTCGTTGGCACTGACCTGGAATGCATGAATATGCGGCGGTGTGTTCTCTGCTGTGAGAGTGATCTGCTCGACGCCCGCTGTCCCGGCCAGGGGCCAGCTAGACAAGCCCGGTCCTCTGCCCTGGCCGACAGGGGTTCTGCCGCGGTAGTCCGGGAGCTTGAAGGTGTTCCGGCCATCGCCGCCATAGGTACTGCCGATCAAGCTGAACAGGGCGTCGTTGCCCTTGACCGGCAATACGGCGCCATCGCACAAGGCCCAGCCCTTGGGGGCGAAGTTGCCGGCAAACATACGGATCTCTCCGAGGTATGCATCAGACATATTGCTTTCCTTAGTCGTTAGGCTGTGGGCGGTTGCTTACCGAGGTGGGTAGGTGCCAGTGATGGCAATGCAGAAGTTGCCGCCGATCGATGGCTGGATGTTCGACATCGGAAGGCCGGGGGTGCTCACCACTGTGGTGATGTTGAGCGTCACGTGACTTGTGTCGCCGAAGGCTACATAGGTGGGTCTCGAGACAGCGCCTTTGGAGTTCGAACTGATGGCGGGAATATTGCCCGCCGGCCCGGCGATACCAGCCGCGGTGGAGACGTTGGCGATATGGTTGTGGGTTGCCAGGTTGCTGGCATTCAGCGCGACCAGCTCGGTTCCGTCCATGCTGGCCAGCTCCCGCAGATCCAGCAAAGGGGCGGTCGAAGCATCGAGATTCTCCCCCAGTGCCGCCCGGCCTCGCAGGTCCGGCAGGCCGAAGGTGGTTCGGCCATCGCCGCCGTAACGGTTGCCGAGCAGGGTTGCCAGCGCCATGTAGTCGTTTACCGCCAGCACCTGGCCCTGACACAAAAGCCAGCCTTGCGGGGCCCAGGCCCAAGGGAACAAACGAATCTCGCCGAGAAAGGGTTCCATGTTCTTCGCTCCTTGAAAAGATGCCTGGCAGAAGTGTTATCCGCAGCTGGCAATTTGATGTTGCGCACGATATACAAAATCGAATTTAGTTAGCAAACAGTATTTCTAGTGATGAAAAAAGAGGAACTACTTCCCGGTGTTAGTGGGGTTGCTGCTCATCTTTTTTTACTTGGACGGTAACAATAAGTTCATGTTGGTCGGTAACATTCAATGCGCGTCACAGCCTTGTGCTTTAACGTTTTAGTTGCTGCATAAGTGCAGTGCGGTAAGCCTCATGCCTAGCGGGTTGGCACCAAGGATACGGGGCTTGGGGCTATCGAATGCTAGCTTGCGGCGGGTGGGCGGGGGTTATTGCGCTGCTCGCGAAAGTCCTCTAGTTCGGGCTTTTCAGGCCCTTTCATCACGACCTCTAGTTGAGTGGGAGACGGCGATGAAAAGTTCAGAAGAAAACAAAGCAGGCTAACGAACTTCCTGGGCGGGAAGCATGGGCCGCTTCCATGGGGAGGGTTTTGGAATGTAAGCAGAGGCGTTGGGAAGTGTTACCCGAAGCAGCCCTTGTTGTTACCGGTTCTTTAAGTTTTTCCCAACTGGAATACTCGGGAATTAGTGTTTTAAGCCTGGCTTCAAGGGCGTTGTTCAAGCGTTTTAGAGCGCTTCTTTCAGGCCTTGCACCTGAAACGGGTAGGGCGCCGCTGCCCTGGCAGGCGGCACCCGGTGCCCGGCTTACAGCCCGGCGTTTTCCGCCGCTACGCTTTTCGGCTTGCCGTAGTGCCATTCATAGACCACGAACTTGAAGTCCTTGAGGTCGCCTTTCTCGTCGAAGCTCAGGTCGCCGGTGGGTGTCTTGAAGGTGCCCTTGTGGATCGCCTCGGCGACTTTTTCCGGGTCTTCGCTCTTGGCCGCGGCGATGCCGCCGGCAATGACTTCCACGGCCGAGTAGGACGGCAGCACGAACGGGCCGCTGGGGTTTTCCTTCTTGGCTTCGAAGGCTTCCACCAGGGCCTTGTTGGCCGGGTCCTGGTCGAAGGACTTGGGCAGGGTCACCAGCATGCCTTCGGAAGCGTCCTTGGCGATCTGCGAGATCGAGTCGTTGCCCACGCCTTCAGGCCCCATGAAGCGTGCGGTCAGGCCCTTTTCCTTGGCCTGGCGCAACAGCAGGCCCATTTCCGGGTGGTAGCCGCCGAAGTAGACGAAATCCACATTGGCCTGCTTGAGCTTGGCCAGGATCGAGGAGTAGTCGCGTTCGCCGACGTTGATGCCCTCGAACATCGCCACCTTGATGCCTTCCTTGCCGAGGATGTCCTTGACCGAGCTGGCAATGCCTTCGCCGTACTGTTGCTTGTCGTGCAGCACCGCCACATTGCTCGGCTTGAGCTGGGCGATGTAGCGTGCCGCCGCCGGGCCCTGGGCGTTGTCCAGGCCGATGGTGCGGAACACCATCTTGTAGCCACGGGCGGTCAGCTCTGGGCTGGTGGCGGCCGGGGTGATCATCACGATGCCTTCGTCTTCGTAGATGTCCGACGCGGGCTGGGTGGAGCTGGAGCACAGGTGTCCGACCACGAACTTGACGCCGTCGTTGACCACCTTGTTGGCCACGGCTACCGCTTGCTTGGGGTCGCAGGCATCGTCGTATTCCACGGCCACCAGTTGCTTGCCGTCGACGCCACCCTTGGCGTTGATCTGCTCGATGGCCATGCGCGCGCCGCTGAACTGCATGTCACCGTATTGCGCCACCGGGCCGGTCTTGGCCCCGGCGATGCCGATCCGGATGCTGTCGGCTGCCAGGGAATGGCAGGCCAGGCCGGCAAGGATCATGGCGCTGAGCAGTTGGGTGGCTTTGTTATTGATACGACTCATGGGTTGTTCCACTCCTGTGGGTTACGGTTCTAAGGGTATTGCGGGTGTTGCCTGGGCTGCCGGCGCCCGGGCGCCGGCAGGGTGTTGTAGTCGGCTTTGCCGCCAGATGTGCTGATCCTGCTCAAGGCAGGGCCTTGCCGATCCGGCCCACGGCCTCCAGGGTGGGGCGCGCGGGTTCGGCGCTGGCGTCCAGGGCCTGGGCGATGTCGGCCAGCAAGTCGGCGATGTCTTCCAGCCCCACCGACAGCCGTACCAGGCCTTCGGCGATGCCATGTTCGGCCCGTTCCTCCTGGGTGTAGGTGGAGTGGGTCATGCTCGCCGGGTGCTGGGCCAGGGATTCGGCATCCCCCAGGCTGACCGCGCGGCTGAACAGCCCCAGGGCGTTCATGAAGCGTTGCCCGCTGGCCAGCCCGCCCTTGAGTTCGAAGGCGATCATGCCGCCGGGCAGCTTCATCTGTCTTGCGGCCAGGGCGTGTTGGGCAAAGGATGCCAGCCCCGGGTAGGCGACCCAGGCCACGGCGGGGTGGTCCTGGAGGAACTGGGCGACGGCCTGGGCGTTGGCGCAATGGCGATCCATGCGCAGGGCCAGGGTCTTGAGGCCGCGCATCAGGAGAAAGGCGTCCTGGGGCGAGAGTACCGCGCCGGTCAGGTCCTTCAGGCCCTGCAGGCGGATGCGTTCGGCCAGGGCCTGGCGGGTGACCACGATGCCGGCGGTGATGTCGCCATGGCCGCTGAGGTACTTGGTGGCCGAGTGCAGCACCAGGTCGGCGCCCAGTTCCAGCGGGCGCTGCAGGTAAGGTGTGCAGTAGGTGTTGTCCACCGCCACGAGCAGGTCGGGATACTGGCGGGCCACCTGGGCCACGGCGGCGATGTCCACCAGTTGCATGTTGGGGTTGGCCGGGGTTTCGAAATAGATCATCCGCGTGGCCGGGCCGATGGCCGCCCGCAGCTCGCCCAGGTCGGTCAGGTCGACATGGCGTACCTTGACGCCGAATTCGCCAAGGCCGTGGTGCAGCAGGGCAAAGGTGCAGCCGTACAAAGTCTGGCCGACGATGACCTCGTCGCCCGGGCGCAGCAGGGTCCACAAGGTCGCGGCAATCGCCCCCATGCCGGAGCCGAACGCCACGGCCGCCTCGCCGTTTTCCAGGGCGGCCATGCGCGCTTCCAGCAACGCCAGGGTCGGGTTGCCGATGCGGGTGTAGAAGTAGCCGGGTTCTTCACCGGCAAAACAGCCGGCGCCGTATTCGGCGGTGGCGAAGGTGAAGGTGGAGGTCAGGTAGATCGGCGGGATCAGCGCGCCCTGATGCTCCTGGGGGTTGTAGCCGTGATGGATGGCACGGGTGGAAAAACCAAGGTCACTGTTTTTATTGTTCATGGTGAACGCTCCCGGATTTGCTCTAATGCTATGCTCAAATCCGGCGCAATAATTTCCAATATCGGCCCTTTAAAACCGAATAATTGGAATAAATAACCATAAAAATAAGATAAAAAGGTAAGACATGCCCCTCGATCTGGACCGTATCGACAAAGCCCTGCTGATCGCCCTGCAAGACAACGCCCGGCTGACCAATGCCGAGCTGGCGGACAGCGTCGCCTTGACCACCTCGCCGTGCTGGCGCCGGGTGAAGATTCTCGAAGAGAGCGGGGTGATTACCGGTTACCAGGCGATCCTCTCGCCCAAGGCGCTGGGCTATGGGGTCACCGCCTTTGTCAGCGTGATGATGGAATCCCACTCCCAGGACACCGCCCGGGCCTTCGAGCAGCGGCTGCTGGAGATCCCGGAAATCATCGCCTGCCACAACGTCTCCGGGCGCTACGACTTTCTCCTCGAAGTGCTGGCCAAGGACCTGGAATCCTTCGGCGAATTCGCCCGTGAAGTGTTGCAGACCCTGCCGGCGGTGAAGGAGATCTATTCGAGCTTTTCCTTCAAGTCGGTCAAGCCGTTGCGGCAGATTCCGGTACAAGAGTGAGCGCAGGTGGGGCGCCAGCGTCCCTTCGCTTCACACGCAACCTTGCTGTCTGAAACAGGCCCTCAGCGAAGGAACGCCGGCCAGGGCTCACACCGCGCCCGGGGCCGCGAGGTTGCAATATTGCCCTTTGAAATACAGCAATGGCTGCGCAGCGGTCGCTTGCTGCAGGTTCAGCGCCTTGACTTCACCGATCACGATCAGGTGGTCACCTGCGACGTGTTCGGCGTGAATTTCACAATCGAGCCAGTGCAGGCTGCCGGCAATGATCGGGTTGCCCAGCGGCGATTCCTGCCATTGAACTCCCTGCCACTTGTCCGTGCCTTTGCTTGCGAACTGGTTGGAAATCCTGACCTGCTCGCCGGACAGGATATTGACCATGAAGCGGCCCGCCTGACGAATCTTGGGATAGCTGGCCGAGCTGGACATGACGCTGAATGACACCAGCGGCGGGCTCATCGACACGCTATAGAACGACTGGCACGTAAAGCCGAGCGGCTCGCCATCAACCTGTGAGGTAATCACCGTGATGCCGGATGCGTAGTGCCCGAGCGCTTCGCGAAAGCGCATTGGCTCGATAGCCGTACTGGGAAGTGACATGGCGGGTCCTGAATATTGGGTACTGTCCGACAGCGCGCAGACGGGTAAAGCGGTCGCTTTTCAATCCACCGCTTCACCCCTTTGGCACACCACTTGCGGCCTTAGCTCAGCGCAGGTTCGAGAGTTCTCTTCGGATGATTTCTGCGCCGGCACTCAAAGCCTTCAGCTTGCCCCTTGCCACGCCACGGGATAAGGGCGCCATGCCACAGTTGGTGCAGGGATAGAGCTTGTCGGCATCCACGAACTGCAATGCTTTGCGCAGGGTGTCGGCCACTTCCTCGGGTGTTTCAATGGTGTTGGAGGCCACATCAATGGCCCCGACCATCACCTTCTTGCCTCTGATGAGTTCAATGAGATCCATTGGGACATGAGAGTTGTGACATTCCAGCGAGACTATATCGATACTGGATTTCTGCAGCTTGGGGAACGCTTCTTCATATTGCCGCCACTCTGACCCCAGGGTCTTTTTCCAGTCCGTATTGGCCTTGATGCCATAGCCATAGCAAATGTGTACCGCCGTTTCGCATTTAAGACCTTCGATGGCTCTTTCCAGGGTGGCCACACCCCAGTCATTCACTTCATCGAAGAAGACGTTAAAGGCGGGCTCATCAAACTGGATGATATCCACGCCGGCCGCCTCCAGCTCCCTGGCTTCCTGGTTGAGGATCTTGGCGAATTCCCAGGCCAGTTTTTCGCGGCTTTTGTAATGGCTGTCATAAAGCGTGTCGATCATCGTCATCGGGCCTGGCAGAGCCCACTTTATGGGTTGCTCGGTCTGCTGGCGCAGAAACTTGGCATCTTCCACGAAAACCGGCTTCTGGCGACTGACAGCCCCCACCACCGTGGGCACGCTCGCATCATAGCGATCACGAATCCTGACGGTTTCACGTTTTGCAAAATCAACGCCGCTGAGGTGTTCGATGAACGTCGTGACAAAGTGCTGACGTGTCTGCTCGCCATCACTGACGATATCAATGCCTGCTTGCTGTTGTTCCTGCAGTGACAAGCGCAAGGCGTCCTGCTTGCCTTCAACCAGTTCTTCCTCTTGCAACTTCCAGGGCGACCAGAGTGTTTCAGGTTGTGCAAGCCAGGAAGGTTTAGGCAAGCTGCCGGCAGTTGAAGTGGGTAACAACTTTTTCATCATGGGTGACCTTGTATTTTTGATGAGTCAAAGAGCGTAATTGGCGGACCACTGCTCAAGAATGGTCTGGTATGGCTTGATGAAGTTGTTCTCGACAAACTGCCCTTGCTCAATCGCCAGGCGGCTGCGTTCTTCTCGGTCATAGACAATTCGAGTCAATGAATAGTCCTGGTGCTTCAGGCTCGGTTGATAGGATTTGCCTGCTGCAGAGTTGGCATTGTAGATCTCTGGCCGGTAGATCTTCTGGAAGGTGTCCATCGTGCTGATGGTGCTGATCAGTTCCAGGTTTGTGTAATCACTGAGCAAATCGCCGGCAAAGTAGAAAGCCAGAGGCGCAACACTGTTGGACGGCATGAAGTAGCGAACCTTCAACCCCATCTTGTTGAAGTATTCATCTGTTAGAGAATATTCGTCCTGCTGGTATTCAATGCCCAGTACAGGGTGCTGGTTTTCAGTCCGATGGTAGGTCTTGCTGCTCGAAACGCTCAGGCAGATCACCGGTGGCTTGTTGAAGTTTTCCTTGTAAGTGCTGGAGTTGATGAAGTGCTTGAATAGCTTTCCATGCAGCTCTCCAAAGTTTTCCGGAATGCTGAACTTTGGTCGCTCCCTGTTGTGCTCCGGCAACAGCACGCTGAAGTCGTAGTCCCGTACGTAAGAGGAAAAGTTGTTTCCTACAACGCCATCAAAACGTTCGTTGGTCTTTCGATCGAAAATATTGGTTTTCAATATTTCAATCAGGGGGATGGCATGGCCACTGCTTTGAGGGTCGATGTCCATCTCCACGGAGATGATTTCAAGCTCGACGGTATAACGATCGCCCTTGGGGTTATCCCAATGCGCCAAGGCATTGAAGCGGTTGTCAATCATCCTCAAGGTATTGCGCAAGTTCTCTTGGCGACTCTTGCCCCTGGCCAAGTTGGCAAAGTTGGTGGTGATGCGCGTATTTTCGGACGGGTGATAATCTTCGTCGAAGCAAATGCTCTTGATGGTGAATGTGAAATCGTTGTTCATTGTGATCTGGCATCCTGATTTCCGAGATAAGTCCTGAACTTGTTTATTGGCTTTCAGTGCTTTCCAGTGTTGTTGCTGGCTGCTTTTACTCGGTAGTCTTTATGTTGTCTATTATTGAGGCGCATCTTATGTCGAGCTATTAATTGAGTACTAATGAATTGATTTCACCAGGTCTTTAGTCACATTCATGATGTGATATTCACTCAATCGCAAAAGCCTATTTGCCCCAGTATTCATCGCCCGGCCAAA
Organism: Pseudomonas sp. MWU349; assembly: GCF_017947325.1. Lineage (NCBI taxonomy): Bacteria > Pseudomonadati > Pseudomonadota > Gammaproteobacteria > Pseudomonadales > Pseudomonadaceae > Pseudomonas > Pseudomonas sp. MWU349. Next base: position 634,168 of record NZ_JAFEVP010000001.1, read on the forward strand.
CCACTGGTTGAGGGTGTGCCGGGGCTCTGGGGCAATCCGACCCCTGGTGGCCGCGGCGGTACTCGACAGGGCCGCCAGCGCCAGATGGGCCGGGAGCTGGTCCATCAATGCAATTGCTGCTCGTCCAGGTAGCGGTTCAGGCATTGGATGAAGGCCTGGTGCTTGCGGGTCTGGCGCCTGTGGGCGGGGTAGATCACATGGATCCTCGGGCCGAACTGCTCCGGGTCCAGCTGCGCCTCGGGCAGCAGTTGCACCAGCTCGCCGCGACGCAGGTAGGGCGCGGCGCTCCACTGCGGGCACAGTTGCAGGCCCAGCCCGGCCAGTAGGGCACCGAACAGGAAATCGTAATTGTCACTGGCCAGCCGCGGCACCGGCTGGGGCACGCGCTGCTGCTCGCCATTCAAGGTGAAGCGCCAGAAATGCGGGTTCAGTGCCGGGTGACGGAAGATCAGCCAGTCATGCTCGGCAAAATGCGCCGGGGTCACCGGCAAGGGCTGGCGCTGCAGATAGCGCGGGCTGGCGCAGAGCAGGATGCGGTTGGCCGTCAGCGGGCGGGCGATCAGGTCCGGCAGTTCCACCGGCCCGTCGCGCACCGCCAGGTCATAGCCGCCACTTTGCAAGTCGACGAATTCGTCGGTGAGCTCCACGTCCAGGCGCATCTGCGGGTACTGCTCAAGAAAGCCGTAGCAGGCGCCATTGAGAAAGGCCGGGGCGAAGGAGGGCGGCGCCACCAGGCGCAGGGTGCCGCACATTTCCTGCTGCAGGCGCTCGATGTCTTCCCCGGCCTGTTGCAGTTGGCGCAATACCTGCCGGGCGCTGGCCAGGTAGATATGTCCGGCCTCGGTGAGGGCGATCCGGCGTGTGGAGCGCTCCAGCAAGCGGGTGCCGAGCTGGCTTTCCAGGTGGCTCACTGCCTTGGTCAGGGCCGAGGTGGTCTTGCCCAGGCACGCGGCGGCGCGGGTGAAGCTGCCCTGATCGACCGTGGTCACGAACATGGTGATGGCGCCCAGCTGGTCCATTGCAGTCTTGCCTCTTTGGAAAGGATGGGTTGCGCGAAGCAGTATTCTTAAGCACCGATGACTTGGCTAGTCTCTGGCGCATTCTGAGCCAAGGGTGCGAACAACAATGAAAAAGACGCTGAATATCACGCTGGCCTCGGCCCTGGCCCTGGTCTCGCTGCACAGCCAGGCAGCGGTGGACCTGGTGCTGCACAACGCCAAGGTGTTCACCGCCGAGCAGGGCCAACCCCTGCAACAGGCGGTGGCGGTGGAGCAGGGGCGCATCGTCATGGTCGGCAGCGATGCCCAGGTGCTGGCGCTGAAGGCCCCGGGCACCCAGGTCATCGACCTGCAGGGCAAGGTGCTGATGCCGGGGTTCATCGACAGCCACAGCCATGCCATCTTCGGGGGCCTGAAGCTCAAGGCCGCTGACCTGGAAAGCCAGCAACTGCCCCTGGACGAGCTGGAACAGCGCCTGCGCGGCTGGCGCGATGACGGCAAGGCGCGGCATGGCGAGATCCTCAGCGTCAGCGGTTTTCCCTCGACCTACTGGAGCCAGGTGGACGCCCTGGAACAGCGCTTCAACCAGGGCGAATGGGCCGATGTACCGATTCTGTTCGTTGGCTGGGACTACCACACCGGCTGGGCCAACCGCGCCATGCTCAAGCGCGGCGGCATAGACGCCGCGCGGGTCAAGGCGCTGCAGGGCGAGGCCCAGGCCACCATCGGCCATCACCCGGACAGCAGCCCCAACGGTTTTGTCGCCGATGCCGGGCTCTCGGCCCTGACCTCGCAACTGCCGCCGCCGAGCTTCGAGCAGTTGCTCGACGCCGGGCGCGCCGCCCGCGACCTCAACCTGAGCCTGGGCATCACCGCGCTGATGGACCCGGCGGCCAACGCCACCCCGGGCGATGCGCTGTTCGCCATGCATCCCACGGCCCAGACCGTCGGTGTGCTGCCGGTGTACAAGGCGCTGGCGCAGAAGGGCGAGCTGACCCAGCGAGTCGCGGCCCTGATGGTGGCCAATCCCAAGAGCCGCCCGGCGGACCTGCAAGTGCTGGAGCAGGTGCGCCAGCAGTTCCTCGGGGTGCCGAACCTGAGCCTGCCGGGGATCAAGATCTTCGCCGACGGTGTCGCCGAGTTTCCGGCGCAGACCGCTTCGCTGCTGACCCCCTACAAGAACTCGAAGAAGGACGGCGAACTGCTGATCGACCCGGCGCATTTCGGCGAGCTGGTCAGCGCCGCCGATGCCCGTGGCTGGCTGGTGCATGTGCATGCCATTGGCGACCGCGCGGTGCGCGAATCCCTCAACGGCATCGAGCAGGCGCGACGTGATCGCCAGAGTGGGGTGGTGCACTCCATCACCCACTTGCAGATGGTCAACCCCAAGGAGTTCGCCCGCTTCAAGCCACTGGACGTGATTGCCTCCATGCAGCTGTACTGGGCCGCCGCCGATGAGCTGAGCATCGATTTGCTCCAGCCCTACATCAGCGCCATGCAGTTCCAGTTCATGTACCCGGCACGCTCGCTGCTGAAGAACGGCGCCACCATCGCCGGGGCCAGCGACTGGCCGGTGAGCACCCCGGAACCCTGGAAGGCCATCGCCCAGGCCATCAGCCGCAAGGGCCCCAAGGGTGTGTTGAACAAGGACGAAGGCATCGACCGGGAAACCATGTTCTACGCCTACACCCGCAACGCCGCGCGGGCCATTGGCCTGGAGCAGCAGATCGGCAGCCTGGCCCCGGGCAAGCAGGCCGACCTGATCGTTCTTGACCGCGATGTGTTCCAGGTACCCCAGGAGCAACTGGCGGATACCCAGGTACTGACGACCTATTTTGCCGGGCGCGAGGTGTACCGTCGGCCGTGATTCTGCGGTGATGCAGAGCGGACCCGCGATCTTGATCGCGGTTTTTTTTTGCCGACGCCTTCGCTGGCAAGCCAGCTCCTACAGGTGATCAGCTCGTCTCCAAGCACTTTTCTGCACGGCGATGATTGACGCGATCAGAGCGCATCCCTATTCTTTGTCGACCAACAAAGAATAGGGAGCAGTTCGATGAAAACCCTCAAGGGTCCCAGCCTGCATCTGGCGCAATTCAGCGCCGAGACGGCGCCGTTCCACAATTTGCCGGCGATTGCCCAATGGGCCGCCGACCTGGGTTTCAAGGCGCTGCAGATCCCTGCCTGGGATGCGCGGTTGTTCGACGTCGCCACGGCGGCCGAGAGCCAGGACTACTGCGATGAACTCAAGGGCCAGCTGGCGCAGCAGGGCCTGCAGATCAGCGAGCTGACCAGCCATATCTTCGGCCAGCTGGTGGCGGTGCACCCGGCCTACGATGCGATGTGCGACAACTTCGCGCCGCCAGCGCTGCGCGGCAATCCGCAAGCCAGAACGGCTTGGGCCATAGAACAGATGAAGCTGGCGGCCAAGGCTTCGCGACGCCTGGGGTTGAGTGAGCTGGGCACCTTTTCCGGGTCCCTGGCCTGGCCTTATCTGTTTCCCTTTCCCCAGCGCCCCGAGGGCCTGATCGAGACGGCGTTCGACGAGCTGGTGCGGCGCTGGCGGCCGATCCTCGATGCCTGCGACGAGCAGGGGGTCAACCTGTGCTACGAGATCCACCCCAGCGAGGACCTGCACGACGGCACCAGCTTCGAACGCTTCTATGAATTGGTGGACCATCACCCGCGTTGCAACATCCTCTTCGACCCCAGCCACTTCGTGCTGCAACAGCTGGACTACCTGAGTTACCTGGACATCTACCACGAGCGCATCCGCATGTTTCACGTCAAGGATGCCGAGTTCAATCCCAGCGGCCGCCAGGGCATCTACGGCGGCTACAGCGCCTGGGTCGAGCGCGCCGGGCGCTTCCGTTCCCTGGGCGATGGCCAGGTGGACTTCAAGGGGATCTTTTCCAAGCTGGCGCAATACGACTACCCGGGCTGGGCGACCCTGGAATGGGAGTGCTGCCTCAAGGACCAGGAAGACGGTGCCCGGGAAGGGGTGGCCTTCATCAACCAGCACATGATCCAGGTCACCCAGCGCATCTTCGATGACTTCGCCGGCGCGCAGATCGACCGCCAACAGATCAACGCCATGCTCGGCATTGCCTGACCCCTCAGCGAGAACACACCATGAACGCTTTGATTGACACCCTCCAGGCCGACAGCCTCGACCTGGCTCACCGCTATGTGCGCGTCGATGGCCAGCGCATCCACTGTGTCATCGCCGGCACGGGCCGGCCGGTGCTGCTGATTCCCGGCTGGCCGCAGACCTGGTACGCCTGGCGTCAGGTGATCCAGGCCCTGGCTGCCCAAGGCTTCCAGGCCATTGCCGTGGACCCGCCGGGCAGCGGCCAGTCCGACCGCCCGGAGCACGGCTACGACACCGGCCATGTGGCCGGGGTGCTGCACCAGGTGATGGGGCAGTTGGGTTTCGAGCGCTACAGCGTGGTCGGCCACGACGTCGGCATGTGGATCGCCTACGCCCTGGCCAGCGACCATCCCCAGGCGGTGGAGCGCCTGGCGCTGACCGAGGCGGTGATTCCCGGGCTGGCGGATGCACCACCGATTTTCGTCGCGCCGGAGCAGAACATCTTTCTCTGGCACTTCATGTTCAACCAGCTGCGGGATTTGCCGGAAGCCTTGATCGCCGGGCGCGAGCGGGCCTACCTGAATTACATCTTCGACCACTGGTCCCATCGCCGCGAGGCGGTGGCCGCCGAAGTCTACATCGAGGCCTACGCTGCCCCGGGCGGGTTGCGCGCAGGCTTCGCCTATTACCGGGCGATCCCCGAGACGGTGCGCCAGAATCAGTTGCGCGCGCAGCGGCCGCTGACCATGCCGGTGCTGGCCATTGGTGCCGAGCACGCCACCAACGATGCACCTCTGCTGACCCTGCAGGGCCATGCCAATGACCTGCGCGGGGCCATTGTCCAGGACTGCGGGCACTTCATCATGGAAGAGGCACCGGAGGAGTTTCTCGCGCTGCTGCTGCCGTTTCTGCAGGAGGGCCGTGACTGAGGCCGGGCGCAGGCAAGGCCGCGGCCACGGAAATTGGCCGCGGCTGGCGCAAATCTAATATCATTTCGTCCCGGCGCCCTGCGCCAACCGGCTGTTCGGGCTCAACCGAACGCCTTCCCTGTCCCGACGAGATACCCGACCCCCATGGCTGGAAGACCCCGCGAATTCGACCGTCACCAGGCACTGCGCCAGGCGCTCGAACTGTTCTGGCGCCGTGGTTTCGAAACCACCTCCATGGCCGACCTGGTGGCCGCCTTGGGCATCGCCTCGGCGCGCATCTATGCCGCCTTCGGCTCCAAGGAGGCGTTGTTTCGCGAGGCCATCGAGCTGTACGAAAGCCAGGAAGGCGGTTTCGCCGACCTGGCCCTGCAAGAGCCCTGTGCCTACGTCGCCATCGAGCGCATGCTGCAAGAAGCGGTGGCACTCTACACCCGGGCCGACGGCCCCCGTGGCTGCATGGTGGTGGCCTCGGCGGTGAACTGCTCAAGCGACAACGACAGCGTGCGCGAGTGGCTGGCCGAACATCGCCGGGCGCGTACCGCAAGCATTATCCAGCGCCTGGAAGCCGCGCAGCAGGCGGGTGAACTGCCCGGCCACATCGATGCAACTTCACTGGGCGATTATTACTCTACGGTGCTCCACGGGCTGTCGGTGCAAGCCCGCGACGGCGTCAGCGCGGCGCGCCTGCTGCAGGGCGTGGCGCTGGCCATGCAGGTCTTTGCGCAAACCGCCCAAGGGAATTGAAGCGGGGCTGCACCCTGGCTCCGCCTGGGAGCCTTTGCCCGCAATCCGGGAGCAGCAACGCTGGCCCGGGTTGTGCATTTTTTCAGCGGGTCCCGGACCCGTTCCATCATCGAAAGAGTATGACGCCCCCCCATGAGTGATTCCGCGGCGACACCCCAAGGCAACTGGCAGCCGGTCATCGCGCTGGCGTTGGCGGCCTTTGTCTTCAACACCACCGAGTTCGTACCGGTGGGCCTGCTCAGCGCCATCGGCGCCAGCTTCGACCTGCCCACCGAGCGGGTCGGGCTGATGCTCACCATCTACGCCTGGATCGTGTCCCTGACCTCGCTGCCGGTGATGCTGCTGACCCGCAACATCGAGCGGCGCCGGCTGCTCACGGTGCTGTTCGGGCTGTTTATCGTCAGCCATGTGTTCTCCAGCCTGGCCAGCAACTTCGGCCTGCTGATGTTCAGCCGCATCGGCGTGGCCCTGGCCCATGCACTGTTCTGGTCCATCACCGCGTCCCTGGCGGTGCGCCTGGCGCCGCCGGGCAAGCAGGTGCAGGCTCTCGGGCTGCTGGCCACGGGCACCTCACTGGCCATGGTCCTGGGCATTCCCCTGGGCCGCTTGCTGGGCGAGGCCCTGGGCTGGCGCACCACGTTCGCCGTGATCGCGGCCATGGCCGGCTTGCTGGTGCTGTGGCTGATGCGCACCTTGCCGCTGCTGCCGAGCCAGAACTCCGGTTCCTTGCGCAGCCTGCCGCTGCTGTTCAAGCGCCCGGCGCTGGTGGCGATCTATGTGCTTACCGCCCTGGTGGTGACGGCGCAGTTCACCGCCTACAGCTACATCGAGCCCTTTATCAAGGTGGCGGCGGGCCTGGGGGGCGAGGTGGTGACCCTGGTCCTGCTGGTGTTCGGCGGCGCCGGGATCATCGGCTCGCTGCTGTTCAGCTGGCTGCACCGCCACAGCCCCCAGGGGTTTCTACTGACCGCGGTGGCGCTGCTGGCGCTGTGCCTGAGCCTGCTGTTGCCGCTCAATGGCCACGTCTGGTCGTTGGTGGCCCTGAGTGTGTTCTGGGGCATGGCGATCATGGGCTTCGGCCTGGCTCTGCAATCCAAGGTGCTGGTACTGGCGCCGGATGCCACCGACGTGGCGATGGCGATGTTCTCCGGGATCTACAACATCGGTATTGGCGGCGGTGCGCTGCTGGGCAGTTGGGTCGGCGGGCAACTGGGCTTTGCCTATGTCGGCCTGGCGGGTGGCGCCCTGGCGACCCTGGCCTTGCTGCTGTATAGCCTGGCCCTGGGCCGCATGAGCCGCACCAGCGTGTAGCCGCTGCCGCAGGCCGGCAGCGGCGACAGGGCCGCAGGGTTTCGACAATGCGCGTCGTTCGCCCGAAGGTTACCGGCGTCGGGCTACGGGCCAGCAGGCCACCAGTACGAGCAGCAGCGCCGCCAGCAGGTAGGGCAGGCGTGGCTCCAGCCCGTAGATCAGGGTCCCGGCCAGGGGCCCGACCACTACCCCCAGGCCCTGGGCCGCGCCGATGGAGCCGGCCGTGGCGCCCTGTTCGGCGGCCTCCACCGAGTTGCTGGCCAGGGCGGCGAAGGAGGGGAAGATCCAGCCCATGCCGGCGGCCGAAACAAAGAACCCCAGCCACAGCACCCAGGCCTGGGCCGCGAGAATGCTGGTGACGAAGCCCAGCGCCGCTACCAGGGCGCCGATGCGGATCATCCGCAGCGGCGGCCATTCCAGTTTGCGCACCACCAGTTGCGAGGCGATCAGCGCCACCCCCACCAGGGTCAGGGAAATGCCGGCGGTCTGCGCCGCGTCGGCCGGGCTCATGCCCAGGCGGTCGAGGGCGAAGAAGCCCACGGTGATTTGCGCCATGGCCACGCACAGCATCGAGACGAACGCCACCACCAGCGGCCGGCGCAGGCGCGGGTCGCCCAGGCTCACCGGCTTGGGCGGCTGCTTGAGGTGCAGTTCCTGGCGCGGCAGCCGTGCCTTGAGGAAGGCAAACCCCAGCAGCGGCAGCACCGCCAGCACATAGAACGGCAGGCTCAGACTGTGGCGCGCCAGCAATGCAGCAAGCGCCGGCCCCAGGACCAGCCCGCAGGCGTTGGCCGCCCCCAGGGACGCCATGGCCCGGGCGCGATGCTCGGGTTCGATGTTGTCGGCGATCAGCGCATAGCCGCCCACCGGAATTGCCGCATAGAACACCCCGATCAGGCCGCGGCCCAGCAGCAACCCGGCAAACGCCAGCAGCGCCGAAGGTAGGGCGTGCAGCGCCACATCGATAAACAGGCTGAGGGCGAGAAAGGCCAGGGTGAAGCCGCCGGTGCCCAGCAGCAGGATGCGCCGCCGACCGAGGCGGTCACTGGCCCGGCCCCAGGGGCGGGCCAGGAGCATCCAGATCACCCCGGAGACGGTCACCGCCATCCCCGCCTGCCAGGTGGCCAGGCCGAGAATCCGCGCAATGGGGCCGATCAGCGAAACGAACGCCATCATCGCCATGGTGCAGGCCAGGTTGGCCACCAGCAGCGGGCGCAGGTCGAAGGCCGGGGCGGCCTGGGGCGTGTCCAGGGTGTCGAGGGGCAACTGTTGAGCGTGGGTCATGGATTATCCCAGGGCTGAGTGAGAGGGCAGGCGACCGTCGACCATCACCAGCGGTCGACCGCGTACCTGTTCCAGGCTGGCGTCGACGCCATAGACGTCGCGCAGCAGTTGTGGGTTGATCACCTCCAGGGCCGGCCCGGCGGCGGCCAGGCGGCCATGGTGCAGCACCACCACCTGCTGGCTGAAACCCAGGGCCAGGTTGATGTCGTGGACCACCACCAGGGTGATCAACTGGCGCTCGCGGGTGGCTCGGGTGATGGCTTCCACGACCTGGCACTGGTGGTACAGGTCCAGGGCGCTGGTGGGTTCGTCCAGCAGCAGCACCCGGGGCTGGCGCACCAGGGCCTGGGCCAGGCCCACCAGTTGGCGCTGGCCACCGGAGAGGGCGTCGATCGGGCGGTCGGCCAAGGCGGTGAGGTCCAGGTCCTGCAGCACTTGTTCGACCCCGTGCAACACCGCCGCGCTGGGCCGGCCAGGGGCGAAACCGCCAGCGCGATGCCCGGCCATGGCCGCGCTGAGCACCGCTTCGAAGGCGCACAGGCGGGTGCGTTCCGGCAGGCTCTGGGGCAGGTAGACGATGTGCTGCGCCCGCTCCACCTGGGGCAGGCGGTTCAGATCGGTGCCATCGAGCAGCACTTGCCCGGTGGTTTTCTGCAACCCGGCGATGCCCCGCAGCAGGGTCGACTTGCCCGCCGCGTTGGGGCCGATCAGCGCGGTCACGCTGCCCCCGGCCAGGGGCGGCAGGGCCACGTCGCACAGCACCTGGCGGTTGCCGTAGTGCATGTTCAGGCCGGCGGTGCACAGGCCGGCGTTGGAGGACACAGGCGGCTTCACAGGACACCTCGACGGTTGCGCATGACGATGGCCATGAAGAAGGGAATGCCCACCAGGGCGGTGACGATACCCACCGGAATCAGCACCCCGGGGATCAGCGCCTTGCTGGCGATGGAGGCCATGGACAGGATCAGCCCGCCGCTGAGTACGCTGGCCGGCAGGAACAGCCGATGGTCTTCGCCCACCAGCAGGCGGGCGATGTGCGGGGCGATCAGGCCGATAAAGCCGATGGTGCCGACAAAGGACACCGCCAGGGCCGACAGCAGGCTGATGCGCAACAGTGACAGCAGGCGCAGGCGGCCAACGTCGATGCCGAAGCTGCGGGCCCGTTCCTCGCCCAGGGTCAGGGCGGTGAGGGCCCAGCTCTGGCGCAGGGAGAAGGGCAGGCACAGCAGCAACGCCAGGGCCAGTACCGCGAGCTTTTCCCAGGAGGCGCGGGCCAGGCTGCCCAGGGTCCAGAACACCAGTTGCTGCAGGCTGTCCTGGGTGGCGACGAATTGCAGCAGCGCCACCAGGGCGTTGAAGGCGAACACCAGGGCGATGCCGAACAGCACCAGGCTCTCCACACCGAAGCCGCGCCAGCGCGCCAGCAGGTACAGCAGGGCCACCGAGGCCAGGGCGAAGAGGAAGGCGTTGGCCGAGATCAGGTATTGCGCCGGCACCCCGGGAAGGCCCAGGCCGAGGACGATGGCCAGGGCTGCGCCGAACGCCGCGGCGGCGGATACACCGAGGGTGAAGGGGCTGGCCAGGGGGTTGTCGAGCACGGTCTGCATCTCGGCGCCGGCCAGGGCCAGGGCGGCCCCCACCAGCACCGCCATCAGGGCGTAGGGCAGGCGCACGTTCCACACGATCACCGCTTCCACCCGGGGCATCGAGCCCGGGTCCCAGAGCACCTGCAGCAGGCGCGACAGGCTCATCCCGGAAGGCCCGGTGGTGATGTCCAGGGCCAGGGACAGCAGCAGGGCCAGGGCCAGCCCGCCCAACAGCAGCACTCGGCGCCCGTGGCGCCTCTGGTAATGGCTGGCGACAAGGCTGTCCGCCACGTCGGTGGCAGCCTGGGTCATGGTTTCAGGCTCGTGGCGAACACGCCGCTGGCGGGAATCGGCATGAAGCGCTGGTACAGCTCGCGGCGGGTCTGGTCCGGGTCCAGGTCCTTGAACAGCTGCGGGTGCAGCCACTTGGCCAGGGCCTGGACCGCGATCAGGTGTTCCGGCGAGTCATAGAAGATGTGCCACAAGCCGTGCACATTGCCTTCGCGCACCGCCCGCAGTTCATTCAGCGGCGGGCGGTTGGCGGCCTGGCGCAGGCTGTCCCGGGCCTGTTGCAAGGTGGCGGAATAACCCAGGGTTACGCCGCCCTGGCCGGCGGCGAAGACCCCGGTGGCCACGTAGACGTCCGGGTCGCTGGAGAGGATGTACTCCACGTTGAGCACACCAATGGGGCCGGGTATGCGCCCGTCGGCAATGTTGCGCCCACCCGCCAGCTTGATCATTTCGCCGAAGTTGCCGGTGCCCGGGGAACCGCAGCAATCCTGCAACCCGGCGAGCATGTCGACGAAGATCTTCGGCTGCTTGATCTTGCCGGCCTTGGCCAGGGTATCGCTGACCCGGGCCAGGGACTGCTGATAGAAGGCAATGAATTCCTCGGCCCGCTGCTCACGGCCCAGGGCCTGGCCCAGCAGGCGCATGCTGGGCACGGTGTTGCCCAGGGGATGGTCGCTGAAGTCGACGAAGATCACCGCCACCCCGGCGGCCTCCAGCTGTTTCACCGCTTCGCTGTCCGGGCCGGGCCCATGGCCGCCGCTCAGGGCCATGATCGCCAGGTCCGGCTGCACCGCCAGGGCCTTTTCGACGCTGAAGGTCTCGGCCGAGGTGCCGCCCACCAGCGGCACCTTGTCGGCCTGGGGGAAGACCTTGTGATAGGCCTCGTAGCCCTGCACATCAAGGCCGCGAAAGTCCCCTTGCCAACCGGCGAGACGGGCGAACAGGTTCTGGCCTTCGAGCAGCGACAGGGAATAGATCATCCGGCCTTCACCGAGCAGGATGTGCTCGACCTTCTCCGGCACCTGGACCTGGCGCCCGGCCAGATCGGTGAGGGTTGCGGCGCTGGCCGTGGCGGCCCATAGCAGGCCCAGGGGCAGCAGGCCGAGCAAGAGCCCGCGCTGGGCCCGGCGCAAGAAATCACGGTGTGTCATGGCTAGTTTCCTTGAACGATTGGACGGCCCGGCGGGCAGCGCGCTTGCGCCACCACAGCAGCAGGCCGGTGAGGTACAGCAGGGGTAACGAAATGCCACAGAGAAAAGCCAGCCAGGCGCCGGGGGTGCCCAGCAGCAAGTGGCCATGGGCCGCGGAAAACAGCGGCTTGATCACCATCGGCTGGGCGCCGGGCCAGGTGAAGAGGTCGGGGCGTGCCAGCCAGGCACCGCTGCCGGCAATCAGCAGCAGCGGCAGGCACAGCCAGGCCGCCGCCACGTTGTGCCATTCCCGCAGGCGCCGGTTGCCCCGGCTGCCGGGACGCAGGCTGGCGGCCTTCCACCAGCTGCGCCGGCCCGGCCACCACAGGTACAGGCCACTGCCCAGGGAGCCCAGCAGCGCCAGGCCACAGAGCAGCACCAGGTTCGACCCCCAGGCTGGCGGCAGCAGCAGGTTGCGGTGCAGCGCCACCAGCTTGGCCAGCCACAGGTCCTCGAAGACGAAGAAGCCCCGGGGTTCGCCGCTATAAGGATCGATCATGGCGATGCCGGTGCCGGGACGCTCCTTGAGGGCACCGAAGACGATCACATTGTCCGATTCGAGAAAGCCCTGGCGCGGTGGGGCTGCGCCGAAGACCTTGTGCAATTGTGGGTAGGCGTCGGAGGCGGCCCTGATCCAGGCGTCCTGTTGCAGCCGCGTGCCATGCTCGCCAGGGGCCAGTTGCAGCATCTGCGCACCGACCTCCCAGCGCAGGATCGGCCCCTTGAGTTCCAGCAGCGAACCACTGAGGCCCAGCAGCGCGAGGAACAGCCCCAGGCACAGGGCCAGCCAGCGGTGCAGCCTGAGCCAGAGATCACGCATGGACAGCATCGGCGGCTTACCAGCGATAGCGCAGGCTGGCGATGACACTGCGGTCATAACCGGCGCTGCAATTGGTCAGTGAGCAGCCTTCGTAATAGCGCTTGTCGGTGAGGTTGGTGGCATTCACCGCCAGGCGCAGGCCCTTGGCCGCCGGGATCAGCTTGTCGAAGTCGTAGTGCACCGCCGCGTCCAGCAAGGTGTAGGAGGGCACGCGCTGGGTGTTGGCGGCATCGGCCTCGGTGGAGCCGATGTAACGCACCCCGGCGCCAAAGCCCAGGCCGCTGAGGGGGCCTTCGGGCGAGGTGTAGTCGGCCCACAGCGAGGCCATTTTTTCCGGGGTGTCGGTGGGGCGTTTGCCCTTCTCCAGCGGGTTGTTGCTCTTGCTCACCTCGGCGTCGTTGTAGGTCAGCGCCGCCAGCAGGTCCAGGCCCCGGGCCAGGCTGGCCTTGCCTTCGAGCTCGACGCCGCGCACGTTCACTTCGCCGGTCTGCAGGGTATTCAACGGGTTGGCGGGATCGGCGGTCTTGACGTTTTCCTGGGTCAGGTCGAACAGCGACAGGGTGATGTAGCTGTCGATGCCCGGTGGCTGGTACTTGACCCCCACTTCCGATTGCTTGGCGCTGGTGGGCTTGTACGGCGTGCCGTAGAAGTTGGTGCCCAGCACCGGGTCGAAGGACGTGGAGTAGCTGATGTAGGGCGCCAGGCCGTTGTCCGCCAGGTACACCAGCCCGGTGCGGTAGGTGAACTTTTCGTCGTCCTGCTTGCTGCCGCTGTCGTTCATGCGGTTATCGGTACGGGCGCTGGAGCGGTCCTGGCGTCCGCCGACGGTGAGCACCCAATGCTCATCGAAGGTGAACTGCTGCTGGGCGTAGACCCCGACCTGATCGGCGCGCTGCACGGTGTTGGTGAACGGCGTGCTGGGGTCGAACACGCCGCCGTGCACCGGGTTATAGATGTCGATGGGCGAAGCCGCGCCGCCGCGCAGGTAGTAGTCCTCGCGGGTGCGCCGGTAGTCGATCCCCAAAAGCGACACCATTTGCGTGCTGCCCAGGTTCCAGCGGGCCTGGGCATTGTTGTCCAGGGAGTAGGTGTCGCCGACGATGCGAAAGCGATAGGCATCGCGTTTCAATGTGCGCAGATCGGGCTCCAGGGCTCTACCGCTGGCAGTGTTGGTCAGCAGGTTGACGTGGCCGTAGCGGGCGCTGGAATTGAGGCTCCAGACGTCATTCAGGCGGTGCTCCAGCAGGTAGCCCAGGGAGTACTGGGTGCGGTCGTTGTCCAGCCCCGGTTCATCGAGGAAGACGTTGTGCCTGACCTTGCCATTGGGGTTGCCAAGCAAGGTGCCCTGGGCCGGCAGGAACACCCGCGGCGCGCCGAACGTGTCCTGGGTGTAGTCGGCCAGGAGGGTCAGGCTGGTGTCGTCGTTGGGCTTCCAGGTGAAGGAGGGCGCGAAGTACTGTTTGTCGTCCTTGATGTGATCGAACTGGGTGCCGCTGTCGCGCTCCAGACCCACCAGGCGATAGAGAAACTGCCCTTCATCGTCCAGCGGGCCGCTGAAGTCGAACTGGCCCTGGGCTCGGTCGAAGCTGCCCCCCTGGATCTGCACTTCATGGAAGGGCTTGTCCAGCGGGCGCTTGCTGATCTGGTTGACCACGCCCCCCGGCGAGTTCTGCCCGAACAGCACCGAGGCCGGGCCCTTGAGCACATCGATGCGCTCCAGGCCATAGGCTTCGACCTTGGGCCAGGCCTGGGCGGTATTGCCCTTGAGGCCATCGCGGAGCATGCCGGTGGTGACGTCGAAACCGCGGATCGAGAGGGTGTCGAAGCGCTGGCTGGCGGCGGTGGTATTGGCCTGGACCCCGGCGGTGTAGCGCAGCGCCTCGTTCACCGACTGCACCTGCTGGGCATCCATCTGGTCACGGGTGATCACGGAAATCGACTGGGGAATTTCGCTCAGGCTGGCATCGGTCTTGGTTCCGCTGAGGCTGCGCTTGGCCACGTAACCGGCCTGCGGCCCGGTGGCGGAGTCGGGCTGGGTGGCACTGATCACGCTGGTGTCCAGGGTCAGGGCGTGGTCCTGGTCGGTATCGCCATCGGCGGCCAGCGCGGCGCCGGCCTGGGTCAGCGAGAGGCCCAGGGCCAGGCCGTGGATCAGGCACGCCAGCGGGTTGCGGCCCAGAGCCGGACGCGAGACCACACAATTGACGGGACAACCTGAGGTGTTTCGGTGCGCAACGCGGCTACCCATGCTTCACTCCGTGATGGGGATTAAATGAGAATGCAAACGTATCTCATTTGTGAGCTTGGGTTGCGGGCTAAAACTTTGGCTTGAGCGACCATTTCTTTCGTTTGCGGTACGGCGCGGGGAGGGCGCCCGGATCACCAGGCGCAGCTTTGGATGGAGCAGGCTCGAGCAGGAGCGGGCTCAACGCAAGGACTTGGGCGACACCCCGAAGCGCTTGCGAAAGGCCGTGGAGAAATGCGCCGGGCTATAGCCGACCCGATAAGCCGCGCTGGAGACATTGGTCTCGCCACTGGCCAGCAAGCGATAGGCCTCGCCCAGGCGCTGCTCCTGCAGGTAGGCATAGACGCTGGTGCCAAACACCTGACGGAAACCGGCGGTGAGCTTGCGCGGGTTCAGGCCCACCTGGCGCGACAGCTCCGACAGCGAAGGCGAATCCTGCAATGAGTTGAGCAGCAGGTCGCGGGCGGCATGGATGCGCTCGATGTCCGCCGAGCTGCATGGGCTGTCCTGCTGTGGCCTGGATTCGGCCTGGGCGAGAATCCCCTCGACCCCCAGGGCGGTGAGTTCCAGGGCCTTGCCGCCCAGGTAGAAGGAGCGGGTCGGGCCCTGCAGCGGGCAGGTGAAGATCTGTTGCGCCAGGGCCAGCAGCGGTTTGCTCGCCGGCTGGCAGAACAGCATCGGGCCGCCGCCGCGCTGATCGAGCAGGCGCTCGGGTTCCAGGCCGACATTGCGGATCGAGGGGAAGTCCAGCTGCACCGTGGTGTAGCGCACCGGCACGCCGCTGGCGAACAGGTGGTCGCCGCAGTGCTCGCCCTGGTTGGCCACGGCGCACAGGGTCGGCCCGCGGATCTCCACTTCGGGCTGGCCTTCGACCCGGCAATTGAGCTGGCCGCTGAGCACCAGGATGATTTTCAGGCCTTCCCAGAGCGGCTCCTGCATCCACATCTGGCTGTCCATCAGCACGGTCCCGGTGGAGAGGGTGACCTCCGGGACTACAGCGGCCGACCCGGTGTGCTGCGGGTTGGGAAAGTGCAGGGTGGTATCCCTTTTGACAGGCTGCGGCGCAGCGTTGGGGCTGAGCATGGCGAACTCCCTGTAGACCGGAAAAGAGGCCATACGCTATCAGGAAATTGCCTTTCTGTAATTAAGAATGATTATCCTTTAGCCTTCGAGCACCGTCCTGCCGCGCTCTTTCCGGGGCGCGCCGCGCAATCAAAAGAAAAAGCCGCGCAAACGAATGTCCTGCCGATTGCCGGGTCCGGCAAATTGCTTATTAATAATCACTCTCATTTCCAGGCGCGACAGCCCTCCATGGACGACCCCTTGCTCGACAGCGCCGCAGGACCGCCGGCGACTCTTCATTCCCGCCAACCCTGACGGCGGTTTCCAGCTCATTCCAGGGGCCTGATCTTTCAGGTCCAGGGCCGCTTTTTGCTTAAAAAACATCAGGAGACAGCATGTCCACTTTCGATGACCTCAAGGATTGCCCCTCTTGGCCCGAAGACTTCGCCCAGCGCTACCGCCAGGCCGGCTACTGGCGCGACGAAACCTTTGGCGACCTGCTGCGCAGCGCCGCCCAGGCCTTTGCCGAGCGTGAAGCGCTGACCGAGGGCGAGCAGCACCTGAGCTACCGGCAACTGGACCTGCGGGTCGACCAACTGGCCGCCGGCCTGTACCGGTTGGGGCTGCGGGCCGGTGACAACGTGGTGCTGCAACTGCCCAACAGTGCGGCCTTCGTCGAAGTCTGCTTTGCCCTTTACCGTCTCGGGGTGCGGCCGATCTTCGCGCTGCCGGCCCATCGGCACCTGGAAATCGGTCGCTTCTGCGAGTTCGCCCAGGCCCGGGCCTACTTCTGCGCCGACCGGGACGCCAGCTTCGACTATCGGGCCATGGCCCGCGACCTCAAGGAACGCAACCCGCAGCTGGAGTGGGTGGTAGTCGCCGGCGAGGCCGAGGAATTCACGGCCTTGCACAGCCTGTATGAGCCGGCGCCGGCGCGCACCTTCCCGTCCCCCAGCGCCGACGCGGTGGCCTGCTTCCAGCTCTCCGGCGGCTCCACCGGAGTGCCCAAGCTGATCCCGCGCCGGCACCACGAATACCTCTACAACCTGCGCGCCAGCGCCGAGCGCTGCGGCCTGTCCAAGGCCAGCGTGTACCTGGTGGCGCTGCCCATGGCGCACAACTTTCCCATGTGTTGCCCGGGCTTCATCGGCACCTTTTCGGTGGGCGGGCGGGTGGTGCTGAGCCCCACGCCGAGCCCGGAAGTCTGCTTCGAACTGATCGAGCGCAAGGGGGTGACCCACACCGCGCTGGTGCCGCCCCTGGCCCTGGTCTGGCTGGAAGCGGCCCAGGCCCGTGGGCGTGGCCTGGCGCCGTTGCAACTGCTGCAAGTGGGCGGTGCCAAGCTCAGCTACGAGGCCGCAAGGCGCATCGAGCCGGTGCTCGGCTGCCGCCTGCAGCAGGTGTTCGGCATGGCCGAGGGGCTGATCTGCTACACCGACCCCGAGGACCCGCCACAGCGGGTGCTGCACACCCAGGGCCGGCCGCTGTCGCCGGCGGACGAAATTCGTGTGGTGGACGAGCACGACCAGCCGGTGCCGGTGGGGCAGGTGGGGCAGTTGCTGACCCGCGGCCCCTACACCATCCGCGGTTACTACCGTTACCCCGAGCACAACGCCCAGGCCTTCACGGCCGATGGTTTCTACCGCACCGGCGACCGGGTCATGCTCACCGCCGACGGCTACCTGATGGTGGAAGGGCGCGACAAGGACCTGATCAACCGCGGGGGCGAAAAGATCGCTGCCGAAGAAGTGGAAAACTTGCTGCTCAGCCACCCGGCGGTGGCCGACATCGCCCTGGTGGCGATGCCTGATGCCTTCCTGGGCGAACGCACCTGCGCCTTCGTCATCCCCCGCGGCACCGCGCCCCGGGCCCTGGAACTGCTGCGTCACCTAAGGGCCCAGGGCCTGGCGGCGTTCAAGCTGCCGGACCGCTTCGAGTTCATCCCGGCCTTCCCCCAGACCGGGGTCGGCAAGGTCAGCCGCAAGCACCTGCGCGAGGCGATCCAGGCCCTGTACTTCGGCGCCCAGGCCGAACCCCTGGAGGGAAGTGGCGCCCGTGGCTGAACGACAAGGACTTTGCGACCTGTTGCACCCGGTGCGCGGGCGCCTGCTAGCGGCCATGCTGCTGCAGGCCCTGGCGGCGCTGGTGGGGCTGTTGCCGTTCATTGCCGTGGCCGAACTGGCGCCGCTGCTGCTGGCCGGCGAGCTGGATGCGCAGCGTGCGCAGTTCTGGCTGCTGGCCGGCGCCGCCGCCTTGCTCCTGCGCCTGCTGGGGCTGGCGGCGGCATTGCAGATCACCCACCTGGCCGACAGCGACCTGCAACGCCAGCTGCGCCAGCGCATCGCCGCGCACTTGGCACGGGTGCCCCTGGCCTGGTTCGGCCAGCAGCGGGAGACCGCCGAACGGGCCTTGCTGGATGATGTCGGCGCCCTGCACCAGCTGGTGGCGCACCTGCCCAACAACCTGGTGGCGGCGCTGGTGGTGCCCCTGGCCAGCCTGGTCTACCTGCTCACGGTGAGCCTGCCCATGACCCTGGTGGTGCTGCTGCCACCATTGCTGGCGCTGTGGCGCTTGCGGGTCATGCGCACCCCGGCCTATCAGGCCGAGCGCCAGCGCCTGGGGGCGGCCCTGGGCGACCTGTCCACCGCGACCCTGAACTTTGTGCAGAGCATCGCCATGGTCAAGTCCTTCGGCCGTGCCGAGCGGGTGCAGGCGGATTTCGTCCACGCGGTGCAGGGCTTCGGGCGTTTTTTCTCCCAGTGGGTGGAGCGCTGGGCGGGCCTGGGGGCGAGTGTCGAGGTGCTGCTGTCGCCCTTGCTGGTGCTGGCCCTGGTGCTGGTGGCCGGGGTGGCGCTGACGGCGGTTGGCTGGCTGCACCCGGTGCAACTGTTGCCGTTCGCCCTGCTTGGCCCGGCCCTGGCGGCGCCGGTGGCGGCATTGGGGCATGGCGCCGATTCCCTGGTCCAGGGCCGGGCGGCGGCGCAGCGCATCAGCACCGTGCTGAGTACCCCGGTGCAGGCGCAGCCGGCGTTTTCCCGGGAGCCCGAGGGGCATCAGGTGATCTTTGATGAAGTGGCTTTCAGCTACCCCGACGGCACCCAGGTGCTGCACGGCATCGACCTGTGCCTGCAACCGGGCACCCTGACCGCCCTGGTGGGGGATTCGGGCGCTGGCAAGTCGACCCTGGCCACCTTGCTGGCGCGCTTTGCCGACGTCAGCGCCGGGGCCATCCGCATCGGCGGCGTCGACCTGCGGGACATGGACAGCGCGACCCTCTATCGCCAGGTGGCCTTTGTCTTCCAGGACGTGCGCCTGCTGCGCAGCAGCGTTCTGGACAACCTGCGCCTGGGGCGTCCCGAGGCCACGCTGGCCGAGGTCGAGGAGGCGGCCCGGGCGGCGCAGATCCACAGTCGTATCGCTGCCTTGCCCCAGGGTTATCACACCCAGCTGGGCAGTGGCGTGCAGCTCTCCGGTGGTGAAGTGCAGCGCCTGGGCATTGCCCGGGCGATGCTCAGCCAGGCACCGATCCTGGTGCTGGACGAAGCCACCGCCGCCAGCGACCCGGAGTCCGAAGCGGCGATCCAGCAGGCGTTGTCGCGGCTGGCGGCGGGGCGCACGGTGCTGGTGATCGCCCATCGCCTGAGCAGTATCCAGGATGCCGACCAGATTGCCGTGCTGCAGGCCGGGCAACTGGTGGAATGCGGCCGGCACCCGGCCCTGCTGGAGCAGCAGGGGGTGTATGCCGGGCTGTGGGCGGCGCAGCAGTTCTGCGCCGTGGAAACGGCGGGGGAGCAGGCATGATTGGCGCACTGTTACGCAGTTTGCAGCCGGCCGAAGCCAGCCTGCTGCGCCGGGCCTTGCTGGCCATGGCCGCCAGTGCCCTGGCCCAGGGCGCGGCGCTGGCCCTGTTGCCCATGGCCTTTGCCAGCCTGTTCGATGCCGCTGCCGGGCAGGCGCCGTGGCGATGGGCCGGGGCCTTTGCCGGTTTCGCGCTGCTGTGCCTGGGGTTGCGTCGGCATGCGCAACTGGCGGGCTACCGCGCGGGCGCCGCGGCGGCCCAGTCGCTGAACCTGCGCATTGGCGAACAACTGGTGCGCCTGCCCCTGGAGTGGTTCGTCGAGCGCCGCAGCGCCGAGCTCAATCGGCTGGTGACCCACACCGTACTGCAGATCATGAGCACCCCGGCGCACCTGTTGCAGCCCATGGCCAACGCCTTGCTGACGCCCCTGGCGCTGCTTGTGGCGCTGTTCTTCTATGACCGCACCATGGCCCTGGCGGCCCTGGCCAGCGTGCCCCTGCTGCTGGTGTTCTACCACTGGGGCGTGCGCTGGGGCGGCCAGGCCGAAAGCCGCAGTGAGGCGGCGGCCAACGAGGCGGCGGCGCGGGTCCTGGAGTTCCTGCGCCAGCAGCCGCTGCTGCGTGCCAGTGGCCGCACCGGCGAAGGCTTCAGCCTGCTCACCGAGGCCTTGCAGCAGCAGCGCCGGGCCCAGCGTCGGGCCCACTGGCGGACCTTTCCGGCGGCCCTGGGGCTGGCGGTGGTGCTCCAGGCCGGCTACACCGCGATGCTGCTGTGCGGCCTGTATGCAGTGCTCGGTGGCAGCCTGGGAGTGGCCCAGTACCTGGCGCTGGCGGTGCTCGCCACCTGCCTGGTGGAGCCCATGGGCACCCTGGTCAACCTCGGCACGACCTTGCGCCAGACCCGCCATGGCCTGAACCGTTTGCGCCACTTGTTGCGCCTGCCGGCGCTGCCGGAGCCGAGCCAGCCCGAGGACCCCCGGGGGCATCAGGTGCAGGTGCGCGACCTGGGGCTGGTGCGCCAGGAGCAGGTGATCCTGCAGGGCATCAGCTTCGAGCTGGCGCCGGCCTCGCTGAACCTGCTGGTGGGCGCCTCCGGCTCCGGCAAGTCGAGCCTGCTGCGCCTGCTGGCGCGATTCAGCGATGTCGATAGCGGCGCCATTTTGCTGGGGGGTGTCGACCTGCGCCAACTGTCCGCCGCCCAGCGCGATCGTTCCATCGCCCTGATGTTCCAGGACTGTCCGCCGCTGGCTGCGAGCCTGCTGGACAACCTGCGCCTGGGCGGCCCCGAGGCCAGCGACAGCCAACTGATGGATGCCGCCCGCGCCACCGGCCTGGACCTTGTGGCCCAGCGCCTGCCCCAGGGCTGGCAGACCCGGGTCGGCGAGGGTGGCGTCAGCCTCTCCGGGGGCGAGCGCCAGTGCCTGGCTCTGGCCCGGGTGCTGCTCAAGGACGCCAGCCTGATCCTGCTGGACGAACCCACCGCGGCCCTGGATGCCATCAGCGAGGCCCGGGTCAACCGTTGCCTGCTGCAACTGGCGCGCAAGCACACGGTGCTGCTGGTGACTCACAAACCGACCCTGGCCCCCAGCGCCGGACAGATCCTCCTGCTGGAGCAGGGCCACCTGGCCCAGCGCGGTACCCACGCCCAACTGATGGCGGCCCCGGGCCGTTATCGGGAGCTGTTCCACGAGCGCGAGGCGATCAATCGCTGGCGCCTGCGCCAACCCCCTTCCGTACCCCAAAGGAACGTCCACCATGACCGATAACCCAGCACTGGCACGCGCTCATCCAGCGGACGCCGGCCTGAGTCATTCACCCCAAGGACTCTGCGAAGGCATTGCCCGGCTGCTCGGCTACAGCGCCGAGGAGCTTGAACCCCAGGCCTCCCTGATCGAGCAGGGGCTCGACTCGGTGAGCATCATGCGCCTGCCGGCGCTGCTGGCCGCCGAAGGCGTGGCCCTGAGCTTCGCCGAACTGATCCAGCAACCGACCCTGGACGCCTGGTGGGCGCTGATCGAGGCTCGCCGTGGCCTCGCGGCGCCGCGGCTGCAGGCTGTGGCCAGCGCTCCGGCCAACAGCGATTTCGCCCTGACCCCACTGCAACAGGCCTACTGGTTCGGCCGCGATCCGGGCATGCCCCTGGGCGGCGTCGGCTGCCACCTGTACCAGGAACTGGACGGCCAGGGCCTGGAGCCCCAGCGCCTGGAGCAGGCCCTGCGCCGCCTGTGCCAGCGCCATCCGATGCTGCGGGCGTGCTTTATCAGCGACACCTGCCAGCGCATCCTGCCCCAGAGCCCCTGGCCCGGGCTGACCGTCCACGACCTGCGCCAGGCCTCCTGCGTCGGGGTTGCCGAGGCCCTGGAGCAGATCCGCGAAAACCTCTCGCACCGGTGCCTGGAGGTCAGCTGCGGGCAGGTGTTCGATGTGCAGTTGAGCCTGCTGCCTGAAGGTCGCAGCCGCCTGCACCTGAACATCGACCTGCTGGTGGCCGACGTGCTCAGCATTGGCATCCTGCTGCGCGACCTGGCGCTGATCCATGCCGGCCAGGAGCACAGCCTGCCGGCCCTGGACTGGAACTTCGCCGACTACCTGCGGGCCGAACAGGCGGCGCGCGCGCCACTGCTGGCGGCGGCCCGGGACTATTGGCTGGAGCGCCTGGAAGAGCTGCCGGACGGCCCGCAACTGCCCTTGGCCCAGGAGCCACAGCAGCTCGGCACCCCGCGTTTTCGCCGCCTGGCCATGCGTCTGGACCAGGGCCAGTTGCAGGCCCTGGAGCAGCGCGCCCGGCAACACGGCCTGACCCTGGCCAGCGTGCTGGCCTGCGCCTATGCCCAGGTGCTGGGGCGCTGGAGCGCCAGCCAGCATTTCCTGCTCAACGTGCCGCTGTTCAATCGCCAGGAACTGCACCCGTGCGTGCCTGATCTGCTGGCGGACTTTTCCAACCTGGTGCTGCTGGAGGTCGACCAGCGCCAGCCCGCGCCCTTCAGCCAGCAGGCCCTGGCGTTGCAGGCTCAATTGCACCGCGACATCGCCCACAGCGCCTGGCCCGGGGTCGAGGTGCTGCGCGAGCGGGCGCGGCTGCGCCAGGGCGGTGGCCAGGGCGCGCCGGTGGTGTTCGCCTGCAACCTGGGCCCGGCCTTTGTCGACGCCACTTGCCGCGAGCAGCTGGGCGAACCGGGCTGGGCGCTGTCGCAGACGCCCCAGGTCTGGCTCGACCACCAGAGCTACCCGCTGGCCGACGGCCTGCTACTGAACTGGGACGCGGTGGACGCGCTGTTCCCCGAAGGCCTGCTGGACGAGATGTTCGACGCCTACCGTGCCTTGCTGCTGTGGCTGTGCGCCAACGACTGGCAGCAGGTGGCGCCCTTGCCGCTGCCAGCGGCGCAACAGCAGCGCCGCCAGCAGGTCAATGCCACCGCCCACGCGACCCCGGCGCAGCTGTTGCACCAGGGCTTTTTCCAGCAGGCGCGCCTGAACCCCGAGGCCGTGGCGCTGATCTGCGAGCAGGGCAGCCTGAGCTACGCCGAGCTGGCCCGGCAGGCCCTGCAACTGGCCGGGGCCTTGGGCGAGTGGGGCGTGCAGCCGGGTGACGCGGTGGCGATCACCTTGCCCAAGGGCCGCGACCAAGTGGTCGCGGTGCTGGGGACTCTTGCCGCCGGGGCGGTCTATGTGCCGGTGGGCATCGAGCAGCCGCCGGCGCGCCGCGACATGATCTACCAGCGCGCCGGGGCGCGGGTGGTGATCACCGATCAGGCCCACCGCGAGGGCGGTATCTGGCTCGCCGAGCTGCGGGTGGTGACCCTGGCCCAGGCGCTGGTCGCACCGGCGCTGGGGCAACCCCTGGAGATGGCGGCGGATGCCCTGGCCTACGTGATCTTCACCTCGGGCACCACCGGCGAACCCAAGGGCGTGGAACTGTCCCACCAGGCGGCGATGAACACCATCACCGCCATCAACCGACGCTACCAGGTGAGCGCCGAGGATCGGGTGCTGGGGGTCTCGGCCCTGGATTTCGACCTGTCGGTGTACGACCTGTTCGGCCTGCTGAGTGTCGGCGGCGCCCTGGTGCTGCCGGCGGACGGGCTGCGCAAGGAGCCCCGGGAATGGCTGCGGCTGATCCGCGAGCAGCGGGTGAGTGTGTGGAACTCGGTGCCGGCGCTGCTGGACATGCTGACCCTGCAAGTGCGCGACGACGGCGGCCTGGGCGCCTTGCGCCTGGCCATGGTTTCCGGCGACTGGGTCGGCCTCGACCTGCCACGGCGCCTGGAGCAAGCCGCGGGCCGCCAGGTGCGGTTCGTGGCCCTGGGCGGCGCCACCGAGGCGGCGATCTGGTCCAACTACCAGGACGTGGCGCAGGTACCCGGGCACTGGCGTTCGATCCCCTACGGGCGGCCCCTGGACAACCAGTGCTTCCGGGTGGTGGACAGCCAGGGCCGGGACTGCCCGGACTGGGTGCCCGGCGAACTGTGGATCGGCGGTGCCGGGGTGGCCGCCGGCTATCGCGGCCTGCCGACCCTCAGCGCCCAGCGCTTTGTCGAGCACGAGGGCCGGCGCTGGTACCGCACCGGCGACCAGGGCCGCTACTGGGCCGACGCCAGCCTGGAGTTTCTCGGGCGCCTGGACCATCAGGTCAAGGTCCGCGGCTTTCGCATCGAGCTGGCAGAAATCGACGTGGCCCTGGAGCGCCACCCGACCATCGACCGCGCGCTGAGCCTGGTGCTGCCCGGCAGCGAAGCGCAGCTGGCGGCGGTGCTGCTGGCCCGGAAGCCGCTGCCCGAACCCCAGGCCCTGCGCCAGTGGCTGGGGCAATGGCTGCCCGAACACATGCTCCCGGACCTCTGGCTGAGCCTGGCGGAACTGCCCCTGAGCGCTAACGGCAAGGTCGATCGCGCGGCTTTGCTGTGGCTGCTGCAGGAGCAGCGCCGGGGCATCCAGCCGCAGAGTGCCGAGCCGCCGCAAGGGGCATGGGAAGAGGCCGTGGCCGCGCTCTGGCAGGAGCTGCTGGAGGTGCCGCAGGTGGGCCGGCACCAGGGCTTTTTTGCCCTGGGCGGCAACAGCCTGCTGGCGGCCCGGTTGATCGAACGCATCGCCCGGCAGTTCCAGCTGGAACTGTCGCTCAAGGATTTTTTCAACGCGGCCACCGTGGCCCTGCAGGGGCAGTTGCTTGCCTCGCGCCGGGAACAGCGGCCCGTCAATCAGAACGCAATGGTGGAGGGCGTGTTATGACGCTGCAGCAACTGCAACAGGATCTGCAACAACTGGGTGTGGAACTCTGGGAAGAACAGGGCCGCTTGCGCTATCGGGCCCCGGCCGGGGTCATGGACGAGGCGCGCCTGCAACAGCTGCGCGAACACAAGGAGGCGCTGCTGCAACAGGTTCAAGCGGCGCAGATGCCGACCCTGGAGGCCGACCATTCGGCCCGGGAAGAACCCTTCCCGCTGACCGACGTGCAGGCCGCCTACCTGCTGGGCCGCACCACGGCCTTCAGCTACGGCGGCGTGGCCTGCCACGGCTACCTGGAGTTCGCCCAGCAGGACCTGGACCCGGCGCGCCTGGAGCAGGCCTGGAACCAGTTGATCGCGCGTCACGAGATGCTGCGCGCGGTGGTGCTGGAGGAGGGCTACCAGCGCATCCTGCCCCAGGTGCCGCACTACCGCATCGCCCGTCACGACCTGCGCCAGGACGACGGCAGCGCCTTGCAGGCCCTGCGCGAACGCATGGAGCTGCGCCGCGCGGCGCCCCAGCAATGGCCGCTGATCGAGCTGTGCGTGAGCCTGGGCCGCGACACCTCGCGCCTGCACCTGTCGGTGGACCTGCTGGTGTGCGACTACCAGAGTGTGCGCATGCTGCTGGCCGAACTGCAGCAGCTGTACCGTGGCGAGAACCTGCCGACGCCGGCGCCGATCAGCTTTCGCGACTATGTGCTGGGTGAGCGCCGCCTGCGCGAGCAGCCGCGCTACCAGCGCGACCGCGACTATTGGTGGGCGCGGGTCGACAGCCTGCCGGGAGCGCCGGAACTGCCATTGCTGGGGCCGCCCAGCGGGCCGCGCTTCCAGCGCCGGGCCATGGGCCTGGAGGCCCGGGACTGCAATGCCTTGCGCCTGAACGCGGCGGCGGCCGGGGTCGGTGTGTCGGCGGCAATCCTCTCGGCCTATGCCGAAACCCTGGGCCGCTGGAGCCGGCGCGGGCACTTCTGCCTGAGCCTGACCCTGCTCAATCGCCTGTCCCTGCACCCCCAGGTGGATCGCCTGGTGGGGGACTTCAGCTCGGTGGAACTGCTGGAAGTGCAGACCCTGCAAGGCGGCAGCTTCGGCCAGCGCAGCCAGCAGCTGCAGGAGCGCCTGTGGCAGGACATGGACCATCGCCTGTGTTCGGGCATCGAAGTGCTGCGCGAGCTGGCGCGGCGCAAGGGCCAGGACGCGGCGCTGATGCCCTACGCCTTCACCAGCACCCTGGGGGCCGGCGGCGAGAGCGGCGGCGGAGCCTTCATGCCCGGTGCCGAACTGGTGTTCGGCATCAGCCAGACGCCCCAGGTGCTGATCGACTGCCAGGTCAGCGAGCGTGACGACGGCCTGGCGATCAACTGGGACATTCGCGAAGGGGTGTTCAGCGAGACCCTGCTGGATGCGCTGTTCGACACCTTCGAACGCCTGCTCAAGCGCCTGGCCCGGGAGCCCTCGGCCTGGACCCTGGATGACTGCCTGGAGTTGCCGGCGGCCCAGCGTCTGCAGCGCGAGCTGGTGAACCAGACTGCCGCGCCTTTGCCCTCCGGCCTGCTGCATGAGCCGTTCTGGCGCCAGGCCGCGGCTGCTCCCGAGCGTGTGGCGTTGATCCAGGGCGCCGCGCAACTGAGCTACGGCGAACTGGCCGGGCGCGCCGAAGCCGTGGCCGAAGCCTTGCTCGACGCCGGCTGCCAGCCTGGAGAGCGGGTCGCGGTGTGCATGGACAAGGGCCTGGAACAGGTGATCGCGGTGCTCGGCATCCTGCGGGCCGGGGCCGCCTACCTGCCCCTGGACACCAACCAGCCCGAGGCCCGGCGCCAGCTGATCCTGGACAACGCCGAGGTCGCCCGGGTGCTCAGCCAGTCCTGGCTGAGCGACAGCCTGTGCTGGCCGGCGCGGGTGACCCAGGTGATCGCGGTGGACCAGGGCCCGCGGGTGGCACAACGGGCGTTGCCGAGCCTGGACAGCGACCCGCAGCAACTGGCCTACGTGATCTACACCTCGGGCTCCACCGGGGTGCCCAAGGGCGTGATGATCAACCATCAGGCGGCCCTCAATACCATCGTCGACATCAACCAGCGCTTTGCCATCGAGGCCCAAGACCGGGTACTGGCCCTGGCCAGCCTGGGCTTCGATCTGTCGGTGTACGACATCTTCGGCCTGCTGGCCGTGGGCGGCGCCCTGGTGCTGCCGGACCCGCAACGCCGCGCCGACCCTTCGCACTGGGCCGAGTGCGTCCGGGAACATGGGGTGACCCTGTGGAACTCGGTGCCGGCGCAATTGCAGATGCTCACTCACTACCTGCAGGCCGTGCCATCCATGGCCCCCGGTTCCCTGCGCCTGGCGCTGCTGTCTGGAGACTGGATCCCCCTGAACCTGCCGGCGGAGACCGCCCAGCTACTGCCCGGGCTGCGGCTGATCAGCCTCGGCGGCGCCACCGAAGCGGCGATCTGGTCGATCTACTATCCGATTACCCAGGTCAACCCCCAGTGGCGCAGCATTCCCTACGGCATGCCCCTGGCCAATCAGCGCTTCATGGTGCTCGACGAGCAGGGCCGGGATCGCCCGCAAGGGGTGGCCGGCGAGCTGTACATCGCCGGTAGCGGTCTGGCCCTGGGTTACCTGGGGGATGCCGAGAAAACCGCCGAGCGCTTTGTCGACCATCCGCGCAGCGGCGAGCGCCTGTACCGCACCGGCGACCTGGGGCGCTACCTGGACGACGGCCTGATCGAGTTCCTCGGCCGCGAAGATTTCCAGGTCAAGGTCCGTGGCCACCGCATTGAACTGGCGGAGGTGGAAAGCGCGCTGCTCAGCCATCCCCATGTGGAGTCCGCGGTGGTGGTGGCAGCGGGCGAGGGCGCCTTCGAACGGCACTTGCAAGCCTGCCTGCGGGCCAGCCTGCGGGACACGCCGATCGCCTGGCCGGCGCAGTTGCAGGCGCGCACCCAGGCGGCGGCCGAAGCCGTGCGCGGCGGCTTGAGCGATGCCCTGGTGAGCGAGATGTCGGCCTGTGTCGAGCGCGCTGCACTGCTGTCCATGGGCCTGGCCCTGCAACGCCCCGGCTTGTTCGAGAGCGCCGGGCAGAGCCATGCCCTGGACGAGATTGTCGCGGCTTGCGAGGTGGCGCCGCGCAACCAGCGCTTGATCCGCCGTTGGCTGCAAGCCCTGGCCCGGGAAGGCCTGGTGCACCGAGACCTGCACACGGGGCGTTACTCGGGCCTGCAGGTGTCGGCCGAGGAATACCGCCAGCAATGGCAGCGCATCGATGCCCTGGAACCGTCCGTGGGCTGGGGAGGCGAGGTGCTGCGCTACCTGCGCGAAAGCCAGGAGCAACTGCCAGCGCTGATGAGCGACCAACTGGACCCGCTGCACCTGCTGTTTCCCCAGGGCCGCACCGACACCGCCGAAGGCGCCTACCGCAAGAACCTGATCAGCCAGTACCTGAACCAGGCGGTGTGCGCCGCGGTGCAGGAGATCATCCGCCAGCGTCCGGCCGGGCAGCGCCTGCGCCTGCTGGAAATCGGCGCCGGGGTCGGCGGCACCAGCGCCGACCTGATTCCGGCCCTGGACGGGCTGGCGGTGGACTACCAGTTCACCGACCTGTCGCAGTTCTTCCTCAACGAGGCGCGGGAGCATTTCGCCGCTTACCCCTGGGTCAGCTACGGGCTGTTCGACCTCAACCAGGACCATTGGGCCCAGGGCGTGGCCGCCAACTCCCTGGACGTGATCCTCTGCGCCAACGTGCTGCACAACGCGCGGCACGCCAGCCGGGTGCTGGCGCGGCTGCGGGAGATGCTGGCCCCGGGCGGCTGGCTGATCTTCATCGAGGCCACTCGCGACACCTACCAGATCATGGCGTCCATGGAGTTCAAGGAGGGCCTCACCGCCTTCGAGGACTTCCGGGCCGAACTGGACACCACCTTCATCCGCCGCGAGCAGTGGCAGCAGTTGCTGCTGGAGGCCGGAGGCGAGACCCCGCTGTGCCTGCCCGGGGCCGATGACGTGATGTCGCAGATCGGCCAGCACCTGTTCATCACCCGCTTCAAGAGCGAGCGCCAGGCCCTGGAGCCCGAGCAGATGCGGGCCCATCTGGCCCGGCACCTGCCGGAGTACATGATCCCGAGCCACTGGCAAATCCTCGATGAAATGCCCCTGACCGCCAACGGCAAGGTCGACCGCCAGGCCCTGGCGCGGATCGGCGTGGCCGGCCCCGAGCAGCAGGCCAGCAGCGGCGCGGCGCCCGTGGATGAGCTGGAACGCAGCATTGCCGAAGTCTGGCAGACCCTGTTGCGGGTGCCGGCGGTGGGCCGTGACCAGGGCTTCTTCGAGCTTGGCGGCGACTCGCTGCTGGTGGCCCAGGTGGTGGGCCGCCTGCGCGAAGCCTTGCCCCAGGCCCGGCAGTTGCCCTGGAGTGACCTGCTGCGCCAGTTGATCAACCAGCCCACGGTGGCGGCCCTGGCCGATTACCTGCGAGGCCAGGGCGTGGAGGGCGATTCGCCGCTGGTGCGCATCAGCGACAAGGCCCAGGGCCCGACGCGGATCTTCGTCCACGACGGCAGCGGCACCCTGGCGCCGTACCGCGCGCTGTTTGCCGCCCTGGGGGAAGAAGCGCCCCTGGAAGGGCTGGTGCTCAACGATGTGCCGGCCTACCTGGCCCTGGAGCCGGCCACGGCGATCCGCCAGTTGGCCGAGCGTTATGCCGACACTCTGCAGGCCGAAGGCCGGCGCCAGGTGAGCATCGTCGGCTACTGCCTGGGCGGGCTGCTGGCCACCGAGCTGGCGGCGTGCCTGGCGGCGCGCTCCATCGAGGTGCTGCAACTGAGCGTGATCAGCAGCTACCGGGTGCCGTTCATGATCGAGGACGACCTCTTGGCCGAGTACGTGTTCGCCCGGGTGATGCAGGCCGATCCGCTGACCCTGGGTTACCCCGAGGATGAACAGGCCATGGAACGCACCATCGCCCGGGTGCTGGCGCAGACTCCGGGGCGCGTGCCCCAGGGTTCGCTGCTGGCCTTGAGCGAGGATGCCCAGTGCGCCCCGGCCCTGGCCTGCCTGCGGCGTCTGGCACACAAGACCCCGGAGCAGCGCCTGCAGGCCATTGCCGAGGCCATGCGCCACGCCGGCTCGCAACTGAGCGACCTGCACTGGCTGCGCGAGCAGTTGCAGGTATTGCGCCACAGCCTAGCCGCGGTAGCCCTGCACGAGGCCACGCCGTACCAGGGCGACATGCTGTTCATTCGCCAGAGCGGCGAGGTGCAGGTGCTGCCCGGCATGCACCGCGACATGAGCGCCTACTGGCAGGCCCTGTGCCTGGGTGAGCTGCGGGTAGTGGATGTGCCCGGGGATCATTTCAGTTGCATGCAGCAGCCCCAGGTGCAAGCCGTGGCCCAGGCCTTCGATGCACCCACCGAGGTGGCGGCATGAGGGCAGGGGTGATGGGGCTGGTCGGCGCTTACGGCAGCGTCGGCCGTCAGGTCGCGCAGTTGCTGGCTGGCAAGGTGGCACTGCGCCTGGGGGGGCGCGATCCGCGGCAGGCCGAGCAACTGAACCAGCAGTTGGGGGCGCGCGCCGAGGTGCGCGCCCTGGACCTGTGGGAGCCACAGAGCCTGGCGGACTTCTGCGCTGGTTGTTCGCTGGTGATCAACTGCGCCGGGCCCAGCTATCGGATTCTCGATCGGGTGGCCCGGGCCGCCCTGGCCGCAGGCGCCGACTACCTGGATGTGGGGGGCGACGATCCACTCCATGAGCGGCTGGTGGGACAGTTGCCGGCGGGGCACCGGGTGCTGTTGTCGGCGGGCATGCTGCCGGGGCTCTCGGGGCTGTTTCCGCAACTGCTGGCGCAGTCCTTCCAGCGGGTCGATGCCTTGCGCTGCTATGCCGGTGGGCTGGGGCGCTTGTCCGCCACGGCTGCCGAGGATTTCCTGCTGAGCCTGGGCAACGGCTTCGGCCAGGCACAGTGCGGCTGGTGCGAAGGGCAGGTGGTGCGCAGCACGGCAAGTGCCGAACAGGCATTGCAACGCGACTGGCTGCCACCGGCCGGGGTGCAGGCCTATCCGTACCTGAGCACCGAGCAGCAGCGCCTGTTCGGTGATGTGCCGGTGCGCCACGGTCAGGGTTTCAACTTGTTCGAGGGCGGCCAGCTGGCGGCGGCCTTGCAACGTATCCAGGGCTCGGCGCCAGAAGCGCGCAGCAGCGCGCAGAACATCGCTGCGCTGGTACAGGCCAGCGCCCTGGATGTGGCCGGGCGCCGGCCCTATCAACTGCTGGCGGTGGAAATCGACGGCCTGCGCGAGGGCCGCCAGCAGCAGGCCAGTGCCTGGCTGCGGGCCAGCGACGGCTCGCGCCTGACCGGCAGCGTCGCAGCCTTCTGTGCACTGCAGTGGGCACATCTGCCTGAGGGGCTGCACTACGCCGCCCAGGTGCTGGACGCGGCGGCCTGCCTGGAACAACTGCTGCGCTGGCTGCCGGATACCCGGGTGCACCTGCCCGACTTCGCCGCTGTGGCGCTGGCCGAGCCGGAGGAGGGCGTGCTGTGAGAAAGGTTCCCAGTGCCTGGCTGCGTCGTTATCCGCAGCCGCAACCGCCGCGCTGCCGCCTGGTGTGCCTGCCCCATGCCGGTGGCAGCGCGAGCTTTTTCAACGACTGGCGTGGCCAGTTGCCGGCGGATGTCGAGCTGGTCAGCGTGCAGTACCCGGGGCGCGAAGAGCGCCTGAGCGAAAGCTGGCCCGGCAGCCTGGAGTGGATGGCGGGCACTATCACCCGGGCCCTGTCGGACCTGGTGGACCGGCCCCTGGTGCTGTTCGGCCACAGCATGGGCGCGGCCCTGGCCTATGAGGTGGCGGCGCGCATGCAGCAGCAGGGCTCGGCGCCACAACGGTTGATCGTGTCCGCGCACCCCGCGCCCCATCGCCAGCGCAGCGGCGAACTGCACCTGGGCCCGGACGAGGACCTGCTGGCGGATGTGCGACGCCTGTCGGACGGTGCGCCGTCGCCCCTGGATGACCCGGCGCTGCGCGACCTGTACCTGCCGGCGCTGCGCAACGACTACCGGCTGATCGAGTGCTACCGCGGTGCGCCCGGCCGTGCCCTGGACCTGCCCCTGAGCGTGTGCCTGGGGGCCCGGGACACCGAGGTGGACCAGGACGAAGCCTATGCCTGGGCCGAGGTCAGCGCCCAGGTCACCGACTTCCAGGCCTTCCCCGGCGGGCACTTCTACCTGCGCGAGCAACAGGCCGAACTGTTGCGCCACCTGACCCGGCTGCTGGCCGGCCATGGCGAGCAGCCGTGGCAGTGCTGGCCTTCGACCCCATGAATTTTCCCTTGGTAGACCCCGACATGAAGACACCCGAGCAGTGCAGCGGCCTGGACGACGTCCGCTGCGGTATCGACGCCATGGACCAGCAGATCATCCAGGCTCTGGGCCGGCGCCTGGCCTACGTCAAGGCGGCGGCGCAGTTCAAGCCGACCGAGGACAGCATTGCCGCCCCGGAGCGGGTTGCGGCGATGCTCCCGCAACGTCGGCAATGGGCCGAGCAGGCGAGCCTGGACCCGATGTTCGTGGTGCCGCTGTTTGCCCAGATCATCCACTGGAACATTGCCCAGCAAGTGCGCCACTGGCGCCGTCAGCACGGGCTGGATCAAGGAGCCCAAGATGAGTGAATCCTGCCTGTCCGGCTTGACCCGGGCCCTGCGCAAGGGCGAATCCCTGGCCCGACGCAGAGGTCGGGCGGTGCTGGTGGTGTACAGCCTGGCCGCCGAGCGCCTGGAGCCGCTGCGGTTGTTCGCCGCCAACCGCCAGATGTTCGGCCAGAGCCTGTTCTGGTCCAGCGACCAGGGCGCCCTGGCCCTGGCCGGGTTCGGCTGCACCGAAGAAATCAGCCCGCCGGCCGCCGAGCGTTTTGCCGCCAGTACCCAGGCCTGGCGCCAGTTGCTGCTGCAGGCCCATCAGGTCGGGCCCAAGCGGGCCTACCTGTGCGGCGGCTTTGCCTTCGACCCCCAGGGTCCGCGCAGTGCCCAGTGGCAATCGTTCGCCGCCACGTCCCTGGTGCTGCCGCGGATCCTGCTGCTGCGCGAAGGCGAGCAGCAGCACTGGCTGTTCAGCCTGTGGGTCGAGCCCGGCGCCGACGTGGCCCAGTGCGCCGGTGCCCTGGAGGCGGAGTGGGCCCTGTTGCAGGCGCGCTATACCCACGCCCCCTTGGCACAGATGCCCGTTGGTACCCAGGCCGAGGACGACACCCAGGCCGCCGGCCGCTGGCAGGACTGCGTGGCCCGAGCCATCGCGCGGATCCAGGGCGGCGAGCTGAGCAAGGTAGTGCTGGCCCGGGAAGTCTGTCTGCAGGCGAGCCGCAGCATTCCCTGCGGGCCGCTGCTGGAAAATCTCAGGGCGGCCTATCCCCAGGCTTTCCTGTTCGCCTTCAGCCGTGGCGACAGCTGCTTTCTCGGTGCCACGCCGGAACGCCTGGTGCGCCTGGCCCGGGGCACCTTGAGCACCGTGGCCCTGGCCGGTACCTGCGCGCGCGGCCAGCATGAGCAGCAGGACGCGCAACTGGGCCAGGCCCTGATGGACAGCGCCAAGGACCGCCATGAACACGCCCTGGTGGTGCAGACCCTGCGCGAAGCCCTGCAGCCCTACTGCGCGATGCTGGAGATTCCCCCGCAGCCGCAACTGCACCGCCTGGCCCACGTCCAGCACCTGCTGACCCCGGTGCTGGGGCGCCTGCGGCCCCAGGTCGATCTGCTGCAAGTGGTGGATGCCCTGCACCCGACCCCGGCGGTAGGCGGCCTGCCTCGGGGCAAGGCCCTGGGTTATATACGCGAGCATGAGCAACTGGACCGCGGCTGGTACGCCGCCCCGGTGGGCTGGCTGAACGCCGAGGGCGATGGCGAGTTTGCCGTGGCCTTGCGTTCCGCCCTGATCCGCGGCAACCAGGCGCACCTGTTTGCCGGTTGCGGCATCGTCGGCGAGTCGGACCCAGCGAGCGAATACCAGGAAACCTGCCTGAAGTTGCGCACCATCGGCGAAGCCCTGCGCCCGCCACCGGCCGCACCGAGCGTGGCAGCGAGCGGCGGCCAGAGCGCCTTGTAGCCGCAGCCTCGCGGCGTTGGTGCGGGCTTCTTCGCTGGCCAGCCAGCTCCTACGGATAAACGGTGTGCACCTGTAGGAGCCGGCTTGCCGGCGAACCGCGCAGCGGCCAGCGGGCGCGGTTCATGGCGAAGCAGTGGGGTGCTCGTGTGCCCCCTTCGCTGGCCAGCCAGCTCCTACGGATGAGCGGTGTGCACCTGTAGAAGCCGGCTTGCCGGCGAACCGCGCAGCGGCCAGCGGGCGCGGTTCATGGCGAAGCAGTGGGGCGCTGGTGCGGGCCTCTTCGCTGGCAAGCCAGCTCCTACGGATGAACGGTGTGCACCTGTAGGAGCCGGCTTGCCGGCGAACCGCGCAGCGGCCAGCGGGCGCGGTTCATGGCGAAGCAATGGGGCGCTGGTGCGCCCCCTTCGCTGGCCAGCCAGCTCCTACGCAAGCTCGCGTCAGCTGGTGGGGATGGCGCTGGCTGTCGGGCCGGCGAGGTTGTGGCCGGGTTTGGCTCGCAGCAGGGCGTTGATGGCCTGGCCGTAGCCCTTGCCCGCCAGGCTCATGCTGTTGTTGTGGGTGCCGCCGGGCACCAGCAGCAGTTTCTTCGGCTCCAGGGCGGCCTGGAACAATTCCTTGCTCAGGCGCGGCGGTACGTAGTCGTCCTTCAGGCCGTGCACCACCAGCAACGGCATGCCGATCTCGCGGATCTTGTCGATGGAGTCGAACTTCTGCGACATCACCCAGCGCACCGGCAGGGAGGTCTTGGTCACCGCCGCGGCAGCGTCGGCCAGGGTGGTGAAGGTGGACTCGACGATCAGCCCGCGAGCGGCGGTCGGCGCCTTGGCGCTGGCGGCCTGGCGCCCCAGTTCGGCGGCCAGGTCGATGGCCACCGCGCCGCCCAGGGAATGGCCGTAGATCAGGCGCTTGCTGGCGTCGGGCTGCAAGACCTTGAGCCGCTCCCAGGCGATGCGCGCGTCTTCATACACGCTGCTTTCCGAGGGCAGGTCGCCGTGGCTCTGGCCAAAGCCGCGGTAGTCGATGGCCAGCACCGAGTAACCCAGGGCGTGCAACTGCTCGATGCGAAACAGCTGGCCGGTGAGGTTCCAGCGGACCCCGTGCAGGTAGAGGATCGCTGGGGCATCGGCGCGTTGCGCCGGCCACCACCAGGCATGGATGTTCTGCCCGGCCTTGAAGCTCTTGGGCTTGAGTTCGAATTCCTGCACCGTGCTCGGCAGGCCGCGATACCAGCCAGCGGTGCCGGGCTCGATGCGAAACACCAGTTGGCGTTCCTTGTGTTCGAGCACCGCGCAGCTCACCGGCAGGCCGACCACCAGCGCGGCCAGGCACAGCAGGGAAAACCAGCGATGGCGCAGGCGCTGGAGCAGGGTTGGGGACATGGAAGGCTTCACCGCAGGACAGTCGAAAGCGCGTTTTAACAGATGTGCCGGCACGGCTGTAGACATTTCGGCGCAACGGCAGCAGGGATGGGTTAGCCGATGTTTCACAGGCGTGGCGCAAGTGGAGATTGAAACAGGCGGCGGGCAGGCGATATGGTTGTATTATACAACTAAATCAGTCCCTATCGAGGTGCTGCGCCATGCCCGTCCAATCCTTCGAACTCATCCCGCAACTGCGCCAGGCCTCCCGGCAGATGGTTCGCGAGCTGGGCTTCATGCAGGCCACCCTGGCCGCCACCGACTACCCGCCCTCGGCGGTGCATGCACTGCTGGAGATCGGCCAGGGCAATGCTCTGACCGCCAGTGACCTGGTGACCCTGCTGGGCCTGGAGAAATCCAGCGTCAGCCGCCTGGTGCGCAAGTTGGTGGAAGCCGGCGAGATCAGCGAACAGGCCGATGACCAGGACGCCCGGTCCAAGAAGCTGCAGCTCAGCGTCCGAGGACGCCAGACCCTGGCCGGCATCGACCGTTTCGCCCAGGCCCAGGTGGCCGCAGCCCTGGCCCACCTGAGCCCGGCACAGCAGCGCAGCGCCTGTGCGGGCATCGCCGACTACGCCCGGGCCTTGCGTGCGGTGCGCCTGGGCGAGGCGCCCGAACAGCCGGAGTGCAGCACCATCGCCCGGGGCTACCGGCCGGGAGTGATTGGCCGCATCGCCGAAATGCACGCCCGTTACTACGCGGATCTGGCGGGTTTCGGCCAACCCTTCGAAAGCCTGGTGGCGGCGGATATGGCCGAATTGATGGGGCGTTTGCACAACCCGCGCAATGAAGTCTGGGTGGCGCTGCAGGGGGAACGGATTGTCGGTTCCATCGCCATTGATGGGGAGGGCGAGGGCGGCGAGGCGCTCCTGCGTTGCTTCATTCTCGATGAGACCGCCCGCGGCCAGGGGCTGGGCCGGCGGTTGCTGGCCGAGGCCCTGGGCTTTTGTGACCAGTGGGGGTTTGCCGCCACCCGGCTGTGGACCTTCAAGGGCCTGGATGCGGCGCGCGCGTTGTATGAGGAACAGGGCTTTGTGCTGGTGCAGGAGCAAGAGGGCGAGCAATGGGGCGCGCCAGTGACCGAGCAGTGTTTTGTGCGAGCACGGCTGACGCAGCGCGACACAATCCGCTGAGCGCTGTAGCCGCTGCGAAGCTGCGCAAAGGCCCGCAGGGCCTTGCCTGGCGGTCCCGAACCGAGCCTGTGGTGGCCCTGAAAGCCTGCGTCTGCTGCGTCGGAATGCCGCCCAAGCCGTTCGCAGCCTGGTGCAGCGGCTACAGATAGCCGGTATTGGTGGTAGGGTTAGCCCCCAGATGATTATCGATCTGTGGAGAAGCATCCCATGCAAGCCATCAAGCTCAGCCTGCCGGCATCCCTGGACAACCTCAAGCGCGTGGAGCTGGCAGACCCCGGCCAGCCCGGCGCCGGGCAGATCCGCGTGCGTATCCATGCCTGTTCCTTGAACTTCCACGATTACGCCGTGGTGACCGGCGCGCTGCCCACCACCGACGGGCGGATTCCCATGGCCGATGGCGCCGGGGTCGTGGAAGCGGTGGGCGAGGGCGTCAGCGAGTTCAAGGTGGGCGATGCGGTGGTGTCCTGCTTCTTCCCCCATTGGCACGATGGCGGCCCGGCAATCGCCGATTTCAGCACCACCCCGGGCGATGGCGTCGACGGTTACGCCCGTGAAGTGGTGATCCAGCCCAGCCACTGGTTCACCCATGCGCCCAAGGGCTACAGCCATGCCGAAGCCGCGACCCTGACCACCGCCGGCCTCACCGCCTGGCGCGCGCTGGTGGTGGACGGCGCGCTCAAGGCCGGGGAAACGGTGCTGGTGCTGGGCACCGGCGGGGTGTCGATCTTCGCCCTGCAACTGGCCAAGGCCATGGGCGCCACGGTAATCGCCACCTCCTCCTCGGACGCCAAGCTGGCCAAGGTGCGCGAGCTGGGGGCCGACCATACCCTCAACTACCGCACCCACCCCGAGTGGGGCGCTGAAGTGCTCAAGCTCACCGGCGGCCGCGGCGTCGATCACGTGGTGGAAGTCGGTGGCCCGGGCACCTTGCCGCAGTCGATAACGGCTTGCCGCATTGGTGGGCACATCGCCCTGATCGGCGTGCTCACCGGCTGGGCCGGACCGGTGCCGACCGCGGCGCTGATGGCCAGGCAACAGCGCCTGCAGGGGCTGATCGTCGGCAGCCGCCAGCAGCAGATCGACATGGTCCGTGGCCTGGAAGCCACCGGCATCAAGCCGATCATCGACAGCACCTTCCCCCTGGCGGATATCGCCAAGGCCTTCGCCCATGAAGCCTCGGGCGCGCACCTGGGGAAAATCTGCCTGAGCCTCTGAATCGACGCCACAGCCCGGGCCCAGCCTACTGATCGGATCCCCAGAGGATCCGATCTCCGTGGCCGCTGCTGCAGGTGGCGACAAAAGGCGCAGCGCCTACCTGCCCCAGCCAGCCACTCACAAACAGTTGATCCATGCTAATGGATCCAAAAATAAAGCCATTATCTAAAGGCTTCATCGTTTACAGCGTAAAAAGTCGATAGTGCGCGATAATCGCCCATAAAAAGCACTATTCGCGTGTCTCTCTATTGTTTGTGGATCCATTAATTGATTGATTAGGCCCCTGGCGATGGCAGGAACCTTCCTGGCCGTCCCCGCATAACAATTACAAGAAAAGGGTTTCGTCATGCGCGTTCTCCCAAGGGCACGGGCCGTTCTCGGTCCTGCGTGCCACCTGCCTGTGTGCCTGTCCGTCCCCGCGCTTTGCGCGTCCAGCCCGAACATGGGAGGACGGCCATGAATCACGATCTCAAGCAACGGGTCGACCAAGGCCCGATGGGCTCCTTCCAGTGCCTGGCGATCGGTATCTGCATTGTCCTCAACATGATCGACGGCTTCGATGTGCTGGTGATGGCCTTCACCGCCGCTTCGGTGTCCGCCGAGTGGCAACTCAACGGGGCGCAGATCGGTCTGCTGCTCAGCGCCGGTCTGTTCGGCATGGCCGCCGGTTCGCTGTTTATCGCGCCCTGGGCCGACCGCTTCGGGCGCCGGCCGCTGATCCTGTTCTGCCTGCTGCTGTCGGGTGTCGGCATGCTGCTTTCGGCCGGCAGCCAGAGCCCTTTGCAACTGGCGCTGTTGCGCGGCCTGACCGGCCTGGGCATCGGCGGCATCCTGGCCAGCAGCAACGTGATCGCCGCCGAGTATTCCAGCCGCCGCTGGCGCGGCCTGGCGGTCAGCCTGCAATCCACCGGCTATGCCCTGGGCGCGACCCTGGGCGGGCTGCTGGCGGTGTGGCTGCTGACTCATTGGGGCTGGCGCTCGGTGTTCCTGTTCGGCGGTATCGTCACCTTGCTGGTGATCCCCCTGGTGCTGCTCTGGCTCCCCGAATCCCTGGACTTTCTCCTGGCCCGGCGGCCGGCCGATGCCCTGGCGCGAATCAATCGCCTGGCCGGGCGCCTGGGTCATCCGCAACTGCTGCAAATGCCCCCGGCAGCGGTACGCGAGCAGGGCGCCGGCAGCGGTTTTGGCCAGCTGTTCGCCGGGCCGATGCGGCGCACCACGCTGCTGATCTGGCTGCTGTTTTTCCTGGTGATGTTCGGTTTCTACTTCGTCATGAGCTGGACCCCGAAACTGCTGGTGGCCGCCGGGCTCTCGGCGCAGCAGGGGATCACCGGCGGGGTGCTGCTGAGTGTCGGCGGGATCTTCGGCGCGGCGCTGATCGGCGGCTTGTCCTCGCGCTGGCCGCTGACCCGGGTGCTGTCGCTGTTCATGCTGGTGACCGCCGGGCTGCTGGTGTTGTTTGTCGGCTCGGCCTCCTCGATTGCCGCGGCCCTGGGCCTGGGGCTGCTGATCGGGCTGTTCGCCAACGGCTGCGTGGCCGGGCTCTACGCCCTGTCACCGGTGGTCTACGACGCTTCGGTACGGGCCACTGGGGTCGGCTGGGGGATCGGCATCGGGCGCATGGGCGCGATTGTCTCGCCCACGGTGGCCGGGGTGTTGCTGGATGCCGGCTGGCAGCCGCTGCACCTGTACGCAGTGTTTGCCGTGGTCTTCGTGCTGGCGGCCGCTTGCCTGTTGCTGCTGCGGCCGGTATCGGCGCAACCGCAGCCGGCCCTGGCCTAGTGTGGCCAGGGTGGGGGTTAAAAGATCGAGTCCCGGTCCTTGCGGGTAAAGGCACTGATCCGGGTGTAGCGCCCCTTGACCGGTTCGACGTTCAGGTCAGCGATGTTCGGCGCCATGTGGGGCAGGGCATAGCGGGCGCTGCTTCAAGACTGGCCGTCGATGATCGCTGCGGCCACGGCCTGGCGGAACCAGCTCAGGGCGGCGGAGCTGTCGCTGTTGGGGTGCCAGTGCAGCGAGACTTCGAACTCCCCCACGGGGAACGGCAGTTCCAGTTGCCGCAGGCCGCCTTCGAGGGTGAACAGGCGGGCGATCTGCGCGGGCAGCACGGTCAGCAGGTCGGTGCCGGGCAGCACTTTGGGCAGCACCGAGAAGTGCGGTACGTGCAGGCTGATGCGGCGCCGGGCGCCCATCTGCTTGAGCACGTCCTCGACGCTGCCGTGGCCGGTGGTGCGGGTCACGGCAATGTGTCGCTCGGCGAGGAACTGCTCCAGGCTCAGTTGGCTGCCGATCCGCGGATGACGGTCGCTGAGCAGGCACACGTAGCGCTCGCGGATCAGCACCTGGCTGCGGGTGCCGGTCAAGGGTTTGCGGCAGATCAGCGCGTCGACCTTGGCGCTGCTGAGCCACTCGCCGGCCTGGTCCACCTGCAGCGGCAGGACTTCGACTTCGGCCTCGGGGGCCTGCTGGTTCAGGCGCGCCAGGATCAGCGGCAGGAAGCCCATTTCGCCAAGGTCGGAGAGGGCGATGCGAAAGCGCCGTTCGGTGGTCGCCGGGTCGAAGCGCCGGGTGCTGTGCACGGTGTTCTCGATCCGCGTCAGGGATTCGCGAAAGGCCGGGTACAGCTCATCGGCCAGCTGGCTGGGCTGGATGCCGTCCCGGGTGCGGCTGAACAGGCCGTCGTCGAACAGCTCGCGCAGCCGCGCCAGGCCGTAGCTGACCGAGGGCTGGGTGACGAACAGGCGCTCGGCGGCCAGGGTCACGCTGCGGGCTTCGTAGAGGGTGACGAAGGTGCGGATCAGGTTCAGATCGATGTGGCTCATGCTGCCTCATGGATATAGATAGGTCTTATTTTTAATAGAGATAGTATCGATTTGATCAATTTCTTGGCGGCTGCAAGAGTAACTCAAATTCTAAAAAACAGCGGCAAAGGTCCATATGAAAACCGTCCATAGCGCCTCCTACGACATCCTGCGGCAACACGGCCTGACCACTGTGTTCGGCAACCCGGGCTCCAACGAGCTGCCCTTTCTCAAGGGCTTCCCCGAAGACTTCCGCTACATCCTCGGCCTGCATGAAGGCGCGGTGGTGGGCATGGCCGACGGCTTCGCCCTGGCCAGCGGCCAGCCGGCCTTCGTCAACCTGCACGCCGCGGCCGGCACCGGCAATGGCATGGGCGCCCTGACCAATGCCTGGTACTCCCACAGCCCGCTGGTGATCACCGCCGGCCAGCAGGTGCGCTCGATGATCGGCGTCGAGGCGATGCTGGCCAACGTCGATGCACCGCAGCTGCCCAAGCCCCTGGTCAAGTGGAGCACCGAGCCGGCCTGCGCCGAGGACGTGCCGCGGGCCCTGAGCCAGGCGATCCACATGGCCAACCAGGCGCCCAAGGGCCCGGTGTACCTGTCCATTCCCTACGACGACTGGGCCCGCCCGGCGCCGGCCGGGGTCGAGCATCTGGCCCGGCGCCAGGTGGCCACTGCCGGGCTGCCCTCGGCGGCGCAATTGCGTTCGCTGGTGCAGCGCCTGGCGGCAGCGCGCAACCCGGTGCTGGTGCTGGGGCCGGATGTGGATGGCAGCCAGAGCAACCACCTGGCTGTGCAACTGGCGGAAAAACTGCGCATGCCGGCCTGGGTCGCGCCGTCCGCTTCGCGCTGCCCGTTTCCTACCCGTCACCCGAGCTTTCGCGGGGTGCTGCCGGCAGCCATTGCCGGCATCAGCCGCTGCCTGGCCGACCACGACCTGATCCTGGTGGTGGGGGCCCCGGTATTCCGCTACCACCAGTTCGCCCCGGGGGACTACCTGCCCGCGGGCACCGAGCTGCTGCACATCACCTGCGACCCCGGCGAAGCGGCGCGTGCGCCCATGGGCGATGCGCTGGTGGGGGACATCGCCGAGACCCTGCAGGCCCTGGTCTGGGCGCTGCCGGATTGCGACCGGCCGCAGCCCCAGGCCTTGCCGCCGGCTGCTCCGGTCCAGGAGCTGGGCGGCCTGCTGCGCCCGGAAACCGTGTTCGACGTGATCGATGAGCTGGCGCCCAAGGACGCGATCTACGTCAAGGAGTCCACCTCCACCGTAGGTGCCTTCTGGCAGCGGGTGGAAATGCGCGAACCCGGCAGCTACTACTTCCCGGCCGCCGGTGGCCTGGGCTTCGGCCTGCCAGCGGCGGTGGGGGTGCAACTGGCCCGGCCGGAGCGGCGGGTGATCGGGGTCATTGGCGACGGCTCGGCCAACTACGGTATCACCGCGCTGTGGACGGCCGCCCAGTACCAGATCCCGGTGGTGTTCATCATCCTCAAGAACGGCACCTATGGCGCCCTGCGCTGGTTCGCCGGTGTGCTGCAGGTCAGCGACGCCCCGGGCCTGGACGTGCCCGGCCTGGACTTCTGCGCCATCGGCCGCGGCTATGGCGTGCACTCGGTGCAGGCCAACACCCGCGAGGCGTTCGCCCAGGCCCTGAGTGAAGCCCTGGCGGGCGACCGCCCGGTACTGATCGAGGTGCCGACCCTGACCATCGAACCCTGAGGGCTGCCTTGTCGCCGGGCGCGAGCCCGGCCTTGCCAACCGCAACCTGCGGACTCACCAGAAGAATAAAAAGAGGTGGTTATGAACACGACTTCGGTCACTGCTGTGATAGATGACGCGCCCCAGCCGGCGCGTTCCGGTTCCACCCAGGCCGACATCGGCACCTTGCTCGACCATGGCCCCTTCACCGGCATGCAGAAGCTGGTGGTGTTGCTGGCGGCGCTGTCCATCGTCATGGACGGCTTCGACGGCCAACTGATCGGCTTTGCCATTCCGCTGATGATCAAGGAGTGGGGCATCACCCGCGAGGCGTTCGCTCCGGCGGTGGCGGCCGGGCTGATCGGCATGGGCATCGGCAGTGCCTGCGCCGGTCTGTTTGCCGACCGGTTCGGCCGGCGCATGGCGATCATTGCCAGTGTCTTCGTGTTCGGTGCGGCCACTTGCGCCATTGGCCTGGCGCCCAATGCGCTGGCGGTGGCGGCCCTGCGTTTTATCGCCGGGCTGGGCATCGGTGGCGCGCTGCCCAGCGCCACCACGGTGACGGCCGAGTTCACCCCGGCGCGGCGGCGTACCCTGGCGGTGACGGCCACCATTGTCTGCGTGCCCCTGGGCGGGATGCTGGCGGGGTTGTTCGCCTCCCATGTGTTGCCGCTGTACGGCTGGCGCACCCTGTTTTTCATCGGCGGCAGCCTGCCCATCGTCCTGGGCTTTGCCTTGCTGGCGACGCTGCCGGAGTCGCCGCGCTTTCTGGCGCGCCGGCCCCAGCGCTGGAACGAGCTGGGTACCTTGCTCGGGCGCATGGGCCGGCCGATGGCGGCGGGGGTGGTCTACACCGATGCCCTGGAGCAGAAGAGCGAGAAGCAGGGTGGTTTCCGCGCCTTGTTCGCCCTGGGCTACGGGCGTGACACCCTGGCCCTCTGGGTGGCGTTCTTCATGTGCCTGACCGCGGTCTACAGCGCCTTCAGCTGGCTGCCCACCATGCTGCTGTCCGAAGGCCTGGAGCTGTCGGTGGCCGGTTCCGGGCTGACCGCCTATAACCTGGGCGGGGTGATCGGGGCACTGGTGTGCGCGGTGGCCATCACTCGCTGGGGTTCGTTCTGGCCGCTGCTGATCTGCTGCGCCGGCGGCGCGGCCAGCGCCTTCCTGTTGCAGGTGGTGGACATCCACCAGGACACCGGGCTGCTGATCTTCGGCTTCGGCGTGCACGGCCTGTTCGTCAACGCCGTGCAGTCCACCATGTTTGCCTTGTGCGCCTTTATCTACCCCACCAGTGTGCGCGCCACCGGCACCGCATCGGCCCTGGCCTTCGGGCGCCTGGGGGCGATCCTCAGTGCCTTCGCCGGAGCCCTGGTGATCACCCTGGGCGGCGCCAACGGCTACCTCACGCTGCTGGGTTCGGTGATGGTCATGGCGCTGCTGGCGCTGCTGATCGTCGGCCGGCACATTCCCCGGCGCCTGCCGGGCCAGTCATGAACGCGGCCCGATGCGTGAACCGGCCACTCAAACAGGAGGTTCGATGAACATCACCATTCTTGGCGCGGGTGCCATGGGTTCGCTGTTTGGCGGCCTGCTGGCGCAAAGCGGCCAGCAGGTGACCCTGCTGGACATCAACGACGAGCACCTTGCGGCGATCCGCAGCGATGGCCTGCTGCTGGCCACCGACAGCGGCGAACGGCGCATTACCGGCCTGCGCGCCTGCCGCCCGGAGCAGGCCACGGGGCACCCCGACCTGTTGCTGGTCTTCACCAAGACCCTGCACACCGACAGTGCCTTGCGCAGTGTCGCCGGGCACATCGCCGGCCACACCCTCGTACTGACCCTGCAGAACGGCCTGGGCAATGCCGAGGCGCTGTCCCGGCATGTGGCCCCGCAGCAGGTGCTGATCGGCATGACCAACTGGCCCGCCGACATGGTCGGGCCGGGGCAGGTGCATTCCCACGGCCAGGGCATGGTGCGGGTGCTGGCCCCAGGCAGCCGCGAGCGCAACGCCAGCCAGGAGGTGGCCGCGGTGCTGGACGCTGCCGGGCTGAACTGCGCGGTGGACCCGCAGGTCTGGACCTCTATCTGGGAGAAGGTGGCCTTCAACGCCGCCTTGAACAGCCTGTGCGCCGTTACCGGCTG
The DNA here is from genome assembly GCF_017947325.1 of Pseudomonas sp. MWU349. Taxonomy (NCBI): domain Bacteria; kingdom Pseudomonadati; phylum Pseudomonadota; class Gammaproteobacteria; order Pseudomonadales; family Pseudomonadaceae; genus Pseudomonas; species Pseudomonas sp. MWU349. Next base: position 678,232 of record NZ_JAFEVP010000001.1, read on the forward strand.
CACCGTGGGCCAGCTGGACGCAGCGCCGGAAGGTGTGGCCCTGGCCCGGTCCATTGTGCTGGAGGTGGTGGCGGTGGCCAGGTCCCAGGCAATAGAGCTGGATGCCCAGCGCTGCCTGGACAGCGTGGCGTTCGCCATTGCCCATCACCGCACTCACAAGCCTTCGATGTTGCAGGACGTGCTGGCAGGGCGGCCCACGGAGATCGGCTCCATCAATGGCCAGGTGCTGGAGCGGGCGCGGCAGGCCGGGGTGCCCGTGCCCCACACCGAAACCCTGCTGGGCCTGCTGCGCCTGATCGAAAAACGCGCCGCCTCGTAGGAGCCGGCTTGCCGGCGAAGGCGCCCGCCGGCTTTTGTGTGACACATCGGTTTATGAATGCTGTTCCATGAGGAGATTTTCCATGAGTGATTCCAACGCGGTCTATCGCGACCTGCACCTGCAACCCATCGCCGGACAGTGGCGCGCCGGCGCCTCCGGCAAGACCCTGGTGGTGAGCAATCCATTCGACGGTGCACAGCTGCTGGAACTGGCCCAGGCCAACCGCAGCGACCTGGACGTGGCCTATGCCAAGGCCGCCCAGGTGCAGCCGCAATGGGCGGCCCTGGGCCCGTCCCAGCGCGCGGCGGTGCTGCACCAGGCGGTGGCGATCTTCGACCGGCGCCAGGAGGAAATGGTCGACTGGATCATTCGCGAATCCGGCAGCACACGGATCAAGGCCCTGGCCGAGTGGGGCGCGGCGCGGGCCATCACCCTGGAGGCGGCGTCCTTCCCGGCGCGGGTCCACGGGCGGATTGTCGAATCCGATGTGCCGGGCAAGGAAAGCCGGGTGTACCGCAGCGCCCTGGGGGTGGTCGGAGTGATCAGCCCGTGGAACTTCCCGCTGCACCTGACCCAGCGCTCCATTGCCCCGGCCCTGGCCCTGGGCAACGCGGTGGTGGTCAAGCCGGCCAGCGATACGCCGGTGTGCGGCGGCTTGCTGCTGGCCAGGATCTTCGAGGAAGCGGGCCTGCCCGCCGGGGTGTTCAGCGTGGTGGTGGGGGCCGGTAGCGAGATCGGCGATGCCTTTGTCGAGCACCCGGTGCCGGCGCTGATCACCTTCACCGGCTCGACCCCGGTGGGGCGCGGCATCGGCCGCCTCGCCAGTGGCGGCGAGCACCTCAAGCACGTGGCGCTTGAATTGGGGGGCAACAGCCCGTTCGTGGTACTGGACGATGCCGACCTGGAACAGGCGGTGAACGCCGCGGTGTTCGGCAAGTTCCTGCACCAGGGGCAGATCTGCATGGCGATCAACCGCATCATCGTCGACGAGCGCCTCTACGACGCCTTCGCCCAGCGCTTCGTGGCCCGGGTCAAGCAGCTCAAGGTGGGTGATCCGCAATCGCTGGACACGGTGATCGGCCCGGTGATCAACGCCCGTCAGTTGCAGGGCCTGCAGGACAAGATCGCCCTGGCCCGCGAGCAGGGCGCCGAGCCACTGTACGAGGGCGGGCAGAACGGCAACCTGCTGGCGCCCCATGTGTACGGCGAAGTGCGTGCCGACATGGACCTGGCGCGCAATGAAATCTTCGGCCCGCTGGTGGGGCTGCTGCGCGCCCGGGACGAAGCCCATGCCCTGGAGCTGGCCAACGACAGCGAATTCGGCCTGGCCAGTGCGGTGTTCACCGGCAACCTGGAGCGCGGGGTGAACTTCGCCCGGCAGGTGCGCGCCGGCATGACCCACATCAACGATGTGCCGGTGAACGACGAGGCCAACGCGCCCTTCGGTGGCGAGAAGAACTCAGGCCTGGGGCGCTTCAACGGCGACTGGGCGATCGATGAATTCACCCGGGACCACTGGATCAGCCTGCAGCACCGGCCGCGTCAGTATCCCTTCTGACCCGGCACCTTTGAATAACGCCCGGCCGCCCTGGCCGGGCTTTTGAGCATCCGTGAGCGCGCGGGCCCTTGTCGGCCTGTCGGGCACGGCTGCGCCTATGAAAAGCGGAGAACAATAATAATGAACACCCGTCATCCGATGCAGTGCCGTTCCCTGGTGGGGGCTTGCTTGTCCGTGGGCCTGTGCGTGCCCGCCTGGGCCGCCGACGACAGCGGTTTTTTCAAGGGGAGCAAGACCGACCTGCTGCTGCGCAACTACTACTTCAACCGGGATTTTCGTGACCATGACGCGCCCAAGGGCCAGGTCGAGGAGTGGGCCCAGGGCTTTATCCTCAAGTTCAGCTCCGGCTACACCCCGGGCACCCTGGGCTTTGGCCTGGACGCCATCGGCCTGTTCGGCCTCAAGCTCGACAGCAGCCGCCAGGCCAGCGGTTCGGAGTTGCTGCCGGTGCACGACGACGGGCGCGCCGCGGACAATTTCGGTCGTGCCGGAGCGGCCCTCAAGGCGCGGATTTCCGCTACCGAGTTCAAGGTCGGCGAGCTGCTGCCGGACATTCCACTGTTGCGTTATGACGACGGCCGCCTGCTGCCGCAGACCTTCCGCGGGGCCATGCTGGTCTCCCGAGAGATCAGCGGCCTGGGGCTGCAGGCCGGGCAGTACCGTGCCGTCAGCCTGCGCAACTCCTCGGACATGCAGGACCTTTCGGCCTGGGCCGCGCCCGGGGTCAAATCCGACGGCTTCAACTACGCCGGTGCCGAATACCGCTTCAACCAGCAGCGCACCTTGCTTGGGGTCTGGCATTCGCAGTTGGAAGACATCTACCGCCAGAGCTACTTCAACCTGCTGCACAAGCAACCGCTGGGGGACTGGACCCTGGGGGCGAACCTGGGCTACTTCATCGACCGCGACGATGGCAGCGCGCGTATCGGCCGGGTCGACAGCCACACCGCCTATGGTCTGTTCTCCGCCTCCCGGGCCGGGCACACGCTGTACCTGGGGTTGCAGAAAGTCAGCGGCGACAGCCCCTGGATGTCGGTCTACGGCAGCAGCGGCCGGACCCTGGGCAACGACATGTTCAACGGCAACTTCAGCAACGCCGGTGAGCGTTCGTGGCAGGTGCGTTATGACTATGACTTCGCCGCCTCGGGGATTCCCGGGCTGCTGGCCATGGTGCGCTACGGTCGTGGCGACAGCGCCACCACCAAGGTTGGCAATGACGGCCATGAGTGGGAGCGCGATACCGAGATCGGCTACACCCTGCAGAGCGGCACCTTGAAGAACCTCAGCCTGCGGCTGAACAACGCCACCAACCGACGCAGCTTCAACAGCGACTTCGACCAGACCCGGCTGATTGTCAGCTACCCGCTGTCGCTCTGAAAACCCTGTAGCCGCTGCCGCAGGCTACGAACGGCTTGGGCGGCATTCCGACGCAGCAGACGCAGCGATTCCAGGGGCGCTGGAGGTTTGGCGGGAGATCGCCAGGCAAGGTCCTGCGGACCTTTTCGCAGCCTCGCCGAGGCTCGGCAGCGGCTACAAGGTAGCCGCTGTTCCGTGCTGCTTCGTATGGCTACGGCAATCTCGGGGTGCGTGTTGCGGGGGGGCTTGCGTTACTATGGCCGCCCACGTTTTCAGGAAGCTGCCCGGATGAGCAAACCCGGTCAAACGGTGCTGGTCGCGCTGCGCAAGATGATCGCCTCGGGCGAGTTGGCGGCAGGCGAGCGCTTGATGGAAGTGCCCACCGCCGAGCTGTTCGGGGTGTCACGCATGCCGGTGCGCATGGCCTTTCGCACCCTGGAGCAGGAAGGCCTGCTGGTGCGGTTCGGCGGTCGCGGGTTTCAGGTGCGCTCGGTGAGCGCCGAAGACATCGCCGGGGCGGTGGAGGTGCGCGGAGTACTGGAAGGCCTGGCGGCGCGCCAGACCGCCGAGCGCGGGCTGTCGGCCGAGGGCCGGGCGATTCTCGAACGCTGCCTGGTCGAGGGCGATGCGCTGTTCGACAAGGGCTATGTCAACGAAGAGGACCTGGAGCTCTATCACGACCTCAACATGCGTTTTCACCAGGTGATCGTGGCGGGCAGCGGCAACCCGGCGATCGCCGATGCCCTGGCGCGCAACGACCACCTGCCGTTCGCCTCGGTCACCGCCCTGGCAGTAGACCGCCAGGACATGGCCCGGGAATATCGGCGCTTCAACTATGCCCATATGCAGCATCACTCGATATTCGATGCCCTGGTCAATGGCCAGGGCGCGCGGGCCGAGGCCCTGATGCGCGAGCATGCCAACGCCACCTTGCGCTATGCCCAGATCTTCGGCTCGGCCGTGGCCGACGAGCGCATGAGGCTGATCCTGCGCCCGCAGTGAGGCTCTACAGATCCAGCACCAGCAGCGGGCTCCTGGCCCGGGAACAGCAGGGCGTGAACTGATCGTTGCGCGCCTGCTCGTCCTCGGTGAGGAACAGGTCGCGGTGCTCCGGTACCCCTTCCAGCACCCGGGTCAGGCAGGTGCCGCAGATCCCTTGCTCGCAGGAAATCGGCACTTCGATGCCCTGGTCCTGCAGCACCTGGACCACGCTGCGATCGGCCGGTACCTGGAACACCTGGCCGCTGCTGGCCAGCTTCACCGCGAAGCTGGCGTCGGTGCTGTGGTCGATGGGCGCAGCGCTGAAATATTCGCGGTGCAGGCATTGCTCCTTCCAGCCCTGGGCCCGGGCACTGTCCAGCACGTGTTGCATGAAGCCACCGGGGCCGCAGACATACAGGTGCACATCGTCCCGGGGCTCGGCCAGGGCCTGGGCGATATCCAGGGCGGTGTCCGGTTGTTCGTCGAAATGCAGGCTCACTCGCTCGGCAAAGGGCGAGGCCTGCAAGCGCTGGACGAAGGCCGCGCGCTGGGCCGAACGGGCGCAGTAGTGCAGCTGGAAATCCGCGCCGCTGTGGGCCAGCTGTTCGGCCATGCTGAGGATCGGGGTAATGCCGATGCCCCCGGCGAACAGCAGGCTGCGCCGTGCTGCGTGCTCCAGGGCAAAGAGGTTGCGTGGCGCGCTGATGAGCAGGCGCGTGCCCACCTCCAGTTGCTGGTGCAGGCTGCTGGAGCCGCCGCGGGAGGCAGGGTCCTTGAGCACGCCGATCAGGTAGCGGTGGCGCTCTGCGGGGTGGTTGCACAGGGAGTATTGGCGCACCAGGCCGTTGGCCAGGTGCACGTCGATATGGGCGCCGGCGCTGAAGGCGGGCAGGGGGCTTGCGTCGGCCGCGGCCAGTTCGAAGCTGCAGATGTCCAGGGCTTCGTCGTGGCGCGCGACCACCAGTACGTCGATCATCATCGGTCCTCGCCGGTGGCCACGTCCGGGCCGCCAGCCTGTCGGGTTCGGGGGGGTTAACGGCTTGTGGCGATCAAGGGTTCCCGGGGCTCGCGCTCCTGGGCGATCAGCCGCTCCAGGACCCGGCGCGACTGCACGCCGCCGGCGTCGATATTGAGCTTGAGCAGGTTGCGCTGGGGCTGGGCGAGAAGGTTCTGCTGCTGGCGCTCAAGCATCTCCAGGTCTTCGCTGAAGATCTTGCCCTGGCCTTCGCGGATGCTCTCGGTGAGCGCCGGATCCTGAGGGTTGAAGTTGCGCGCCATGCCCCAGAAGTACCAGATCGAGGTGTCACTTTCGGGGGTGATGAAGTCCACCACGATGCTCGACGCCTTGTACTGCGCAGGGGCGTCGTAGCCACCGTGGCCGGCATGGGCCACGCCGACTTCGATCAGCACATGGCTGGGCGGGCTGAAGCGGCAGATCTGCCAGCGGTCCACCGGCACGTCGTCGGCCAGCTGGTTGCCGCGCAGGGCCATGCGCCAGAAGGGCGGTGGCATGACGTTGTGCATGTGCCGGGCAGTGATCACCTGATCGCCGTCTACCGTGGTCTGCGGCGGCGCCTCATCGATTTCCTTCTGGCCGATGCTGGAGGCATGCACGTAGGTTTCGTGGGTCAGGTCCATCAGGTTGTCGATCATCAGCCGGTAGTCGCACTGGATGTGGAACAACCCGCCGCCATAGGCCCATTGATCGTTGTCGGCCCATTCCAGGTGATGGATCAGCGCCGGGTCGGCCAGGGCCTGGTCGCCGGGCCAGACCCAGATGAAACCGTAGCGCTCCACGGCGGCGAAGGTCTTGTTGCAGGGGAAGCCGCGCACCCGCTGGCCGGGCATTTCCACGGTCTTGCCGTCGCAGCCCATCACCAGGCCGTGATAACCGCATACCAGGTTGCCGTTCTCGACATAGCCCAGGGACAGCGGTGCGCCGCGATGGGGGCAGAAATCCTCGACGGCGGCTACCCGACCTTCATGGGCGCGGTAGAACACCATGTGTTCGCCGCAGATCTGCCGGCCCAGGGGCTTGCCCTGCAATTCATCGGGGGTGCAGGCAACGTACCAGGCATTCTTGGGGTACATGACGTCTCTCCAGGCGTTTGTTGTTTTTATTTAATGGATCCATTAAATGGTTGGCGCTCTGGGGGTGTCAAACAAATATGCTGATTTAGTGTTCGATAATCGGCTGCTATAGGGGGTTTGGATCCAGTGAAGGGGGTTTATGGATCCATTGTTCGCGCGTCAAGGCGCGGCGCGCCGAAGGGCCGGTGGGCAGTTGCGGGGCGAGGCTGGAGGGGGCGGGCCGCAGCGCCAGGGGGGGATCTGGCGGCTGCGGTGTCGGGGACGAAGTGGGGTTGCAGAATCAGCGCCGTTGCAGGCTGTCCTGCAGGCGCTGGATGCCGTCTTCCAGCAAGGCCCGCGGGCAGCCGAAATTCAGGCGCACGAACTGCCCGCAGTCGTCTCCGAATTCCAGGCCGGCGCTGAGGCCGACCTTGGCTTGCTCGAGGAAGAAGGCGTGGGGGTCGTCGAGGCCCAGGGCGCTGCAGTCGAGCCAGGCCAGGTAGGTGCCCTGGGGCGCGTGCATGCGGATGCCGGGCAGGCGGGTCTGCACCGCGTGCAGCAGGTAGTCGCGGTTGGCCTGCAGGTAGCCCAGCAGGGCCTGGAGCCAGGGGCCGCCGTAGGTCAGGGCGGCGTGGGTCGCTTCCAGGCCCAGGGGGCTGACGCTGTCCACCATGCCGGCGCGAGCATTGTTGAAGGCCAGGCGGGTGGCAGGGTCCTGGATGATGGCGAAGCAGGTCTTCATCCCGGCGATGTTGTAGGCCTTGCTGGCCGACATCAGGGTGATGGTGCGCCGGGCGATTTCCGGGCTGAGGGAGGCGGTGGGGATGTGCCGGCGGCCGTCGAAGCACAACTCGGCATGGATCTCGTCAGAAATGATCAACGCGCCCTGGTCCAGGCAGGCAGTGGCCACCGCCAACAGTTCGTCCCGGGGGAAGACCTTGCCCAGGGGGTTGTGCGGGTTGCTCAGGAGCATCGCGCCGGCACCTTGCAAGGCCTGGCGCAGGGCGTCCATGGGGGTGTCGTAGGTGCCGTCGGCGGTGAGCTGGAACGGCACTTCGACCTTCTCCAGGCCCCAGTTGCCCGGTGCCAGGCGCAGGGGGCGATAGTTGGGGGTTTGCAGCACCACCTTCTGCTGCGGCTGGACGAAGGCGTGCAGGGCCATGTTGAACCCGGGCTCGACCCCGGGGAGAAAAATCAGCTCGTCGGGCCTGACGTGCCAGGCGTATTTGTCCCACAGGTCGGCAACCACCGCCTCGCGCAGTTCGTCCCGGGCCACGCTGTAGCCCAGCAGCGGGTGCTCCAGGCGCTGGTGCAGGGCCTGAAGGATGCCATCGGCCACGGCGAAATCCATGTCCGCCACCCACATCGGCAGGACATCCTCGGGGTAGCGGCTCCATTTGGTGCTGCCGGTGCCATGGCGGGGGTGCAGGGTATCGAAATCGAAGCTCATGAACGGATCTCGTCGGGTCGCGGGGAGAAAGGAACTGATTCTAGCCTCACCTGGCGCTGACCGGCAGGCGCTCTTGGGCGGGCGTGCGGGCCAGTTGCCGGCTGGTGCCGGGGCGGCAACGGAAACAATGGGGCGTGCAGTGTATTGGCGTGCAATTGAAACACTTCTTTATTCAATGGCTGGAGTTTTTTATTGGTTTTTTGATCACTGCTTTAAGTAACTCTTATTGGCGTATTTATAGGTGTTGGTTAATTGGGGTTTTCAGAAATGTCTTAGTTCGGTCTTTTTAATTGTTGCTATATCGTGTGGTGGTCATCGGTTTTCAATTTGATGTTTCGTCACAGCGAACAGGCAAATAATAAAATCAGCAAGGAGCAAAGAAATGATGGTTGAAAATGGAGTTCGCTATCGTGATTACTCGGTCCCTTACCTGGTGGATGAAACCCTTAGAGAGGGCATTGAACGAAGCGTATTTCCCATTACCGTGGAGGCCAGGTTCGGGATTCTGAAAGCCATGGTGGCGGCAGGTCTGAGGGATTTCGTGGTGGGCTGCGGCCCCGAGGAACCCCAGGTCTGGGACCGTCTGTACCAGGCGCGGGACGCCGGTGAATTGCCGGCCGATACCCGGGCCACCTACATCATTCTGCTCAACTGCTGGGAAACCGCATTTGCCTATTTCAAGGCTCGCCAGGGACATGGCCGGTGGATTGCCGACACCGTGTTCAGCTTCTGCATGATCACCTACCGGCAGAAGGCGGGGGAGTTCGAGCGGGCCATCGAGGCCTTTCGCAGCATCGGCGCGGTGAGGTTCAAGGCCAGTGTGCTCAACAACTTCCGCGATGGGGTGTCGAGTGGCAGCTACCAGGAAATCTGCCGGCAGATCGAGTGGGCCGCGAGCCAGGGGGTGGAGATCATCGGGATCAACGACTCCATGGGCTCATTGCAGCCTCATGTGACCCAATGGCTGTGTTCCGGGCTGGTGAAGGATTTCCCTCAACGGGTGTTCTGCCTGCATGCCCACAATGACAACGGGCTGGCGCTGGCCAATACCATGCAGGCCATTCATTCGGGGTTCCAGATGGTTGAAGGGGCATTGGCCGGCGTTGGCAATCGCTCCGGTATTGCCCCTTTGGAACAAGTTGTGAAGTTGTGCCAGGCCAACAATATAAAACTGGGCTCATCGGAACTTGATCTGCCGGGCCTGATCAGCGCCGCTCATCAGTGCGAAGAGGCGTTTTTACAGTTGCCCAGTGTCTATCGCGCGGTGAGTGGAAAGTTTGAAGCGCTTTCCAACTACGGTGTCCTGAATATTCCGGACTTTCTGCACACCCATGATAAGAAGAGTTATTTCGTCAACTATGTAGGCCTGCATCCGCAGACTATCCGTCAGGCTCTTGCGGACTATTCTTCGGCCGGGCTGGATGTGGGTGCCATTGCCGACCGGGAGCTGTGGCCCATAGTGGACAGCCTGAAAAGCGAGATGCTGACCTCCATGCCCTATATCGAGTCCCAGTACCGGCAGGTGATGGGCGGGGTAATGGATTTCTATCGCGCGTCCACCTACACCCCTCGCCAGCTGGCGGTGTATGCCGAGCAGCGCATTTTCCGCAGGCGTGCGGCCCATGGATAAGGTCTTTACGGTGGTGATACCGCTGTTTGCCATGATCTTCGCCGGCTACTGGATAGCGCGGATCGGGGGATCGCCAGGAACAGGGTGAAGGGCTGGTGGTGCTGGACTGAAGCCCTGATCGACCAAGGCACCCCGCAGGCGTGATACGCCTGCGGGGTGTTTTGCGTTATGCCGGCCGGCCCGGTTGCGGCTTTTTTACCCCGGCTGTCCTCTAGGCAGCTTTTCCCTTGCCTGTGCCTCACAAAAACCTCGTTTCGCAACGCCCCGGGTTATGGAAACAATGAACCCCTGCATCCGCCTGCCCGACTGCCACGGGCGCTCCTGCGGTGCACTGCCGATCGATTTGTTCTTCCTACAAAAACAACAGGGAGCAAGCGATGAACTGCCATTCGCGCATGACCACGGCCGGTTGCTCCGGACGGGTCGCCACTACACCAAACGATCAGGGCCGCAGAGCCCGCAACGGTGATGATCCGGCTACGCGGCCTGCGCCGCGCGAGCCCTTGCGCCGCTGACCAAGACTCGTAGTGCCTGGTGCTGTACCGCCCGTTGCATACGGTCGCTTCCAGGCTCTTGTTGTGCGGGTTCGTGCGGGCGAGCCGGCTTTCTTGAGGATGGGTTTCATGTCCAACACCTTGCGTTGCGGCGTTGCGTTGTCGTGGGTCTTGCTGTGCACCGGGGCTTACGCCCAGCCGCAGAACCTCACGGTCATTTCCTTTGGCGGAGCCACCAAACAGGCTCAGGAGCAGGCCTACTTCCAGCCATTCAACCAGAGCGGGGCGGCCCGGGTCGTGGCCGGCGAATACAATGGCGAGCTGTCGAAGATCAAGGCCATGGTCGATGTCGGCAAGACCAGCTGGGATGTGGTCGAAGTGGAGAGCCCGGAGCTGCTGCGTGGCTGTGACGAAGGCCTGTTCGAGCCCCTGGACCTGACCCGTTTCGGGGACCCGGCGCAGTACGTGCCCGGCACGTTGACCGAATGCGGGGTCGCCACTTATGTGTGGTCGATGGTCATGGCCTTTGCCCCGCAGAAGCTGGCGAAGGCGCCGCAGTCCTGGGCGGATTTCTGGAACCTCAAGGACTTCCCCGGCAAGCGCGGCTTGCGCAAGAGCGCCAAGTACACCCTGGAAATTGCCTTGCTGGCCGACGGTGTGGCGCCTGCCCAGTTGTATCAGGTGCTCAACACTCCCGAGGGCGTGACCCGGGCCTTTGCCAAGCTCGACCAGATCAAGCCCTATATCCAGTGGTGGGAAGCCGGGGCTCAGCCGCCGCAGTGGCTGGTGGCCGGTGACGTGGTGATGAGCGCAGCCTACAACGGGCGCATTGCCATGGCCCAGAAGGAGGGCATGCAACTGAGCATCCTCTGGCCTCAGAGCCTGTACGACCCGGAGTACTGGGCGGTGGTCAAGGGTTCGCCGAACAAGGCCCTGGCCGAAGCCTTCATTCTGTTTGCCAGCCAGCCCCAGGCGCAGAAAGTGTTCTCTGAAAACATCCCCTACGGGCCGGTGCATCGTCAGGCGCTGCCGTTGCTGCCTGAGGCGGTGCAGCGGCAACTGCCGACCTTCGAGGCCAATTTGAAGGGCGCCAGGGCGGTGGATGCGGGGTTCTGGGTCGATCATGGCGAGGAGCTGGAGCAGCGTTTCAACGCCTGGGCCGCCCGCTGATGGAAAGGCCGTAGGAGCGAGCTTGCTCGCGAAGATCGGCAACGCAAACGCCGCGTTCACTCAGTGACCGCGGCGTTTTTGAGCGCATCGCGAGCACGCTCGCTCCTACAGGGGGCTTTGGCTGGGCGGTGGGGGCTGGGTCAGCCAGTCGATGAATAGCGCGAACAGCTCGGCCTGGGAGTTGATGGTCAGCTTGGTGTAGAGGTTCTTGCGGTGCATGCGCACGGTTTCCGGGGAAATCTCCAGCACCTTGGCCGTGGATTTTACCGAGTGCCCCCGCAGGATCAGGTGGGCAATTTCGCGCTCGCGAACCGTCAGCAGTGGCTGGCCAAAGCTCATGAATGCCGCTTCGATCTGCTGGTTGAAGTTGGCCGGGGCCGGGGCGGGCAGCGCGTCCTGACTGGCCTGGCGCAACAGCGATTGCAGGCCGCCACTGCCGAAACGGCGGATCAGCTCGCGCACCAGCGGTTCCACCGCCCGCAGCAGCTCCAGGGGTTCGCTGGCGAAGCGCTCGCCGCTCAGGCCCTGGAACATGCACAGGGAAATCTTGCTCTGGGGATCGAGGTCGACGATGTAGTAACTGTCTTCCGCGCCCCCGGTCTTGAGGTAGTAGGTCTTGTAGTACTCGCTGCTGAAGAAGTCATCCGGGGCGATTTCCGACAGGTGATAGAAACCTTCGGCCAGGCCGTTTTCCACCGCCAGGCAGAACGGATCCAGCAGATAACCGCGGGAAAAGTAGCGGTTGATGATCTCGTCGCGGTAGGCGCCGACTATGCCCCGTTCATGCAGCAATTGCGGTGGCAGGCCCTTGCGTTCCAGGCTGATCATCATCGATTCGATGGGCGTCAGGGCGTTCAGCGCTGTCGCCAGGTGCTGCAGGAAAGTGCCATCGTCCACGCTGCCGAAGGCCTGGGCCAGGCAGGTGTGCCAGGCCTGCAGGGCAGGGAGGCTCAGGGGGGCGGTAGAAGTGTTTGCAGGTGCGCTCATGCCCGGCAGTCTAACGGTCGGGCGCAGGCCCGGTAAGACCCCGGGCCGATATTCGCGCTGCCACCGGCTAGGGGTCATTGGCCCAGGTACTGGCCGTTCTGGCGCAGTTCGGCGGCGGCTTCGAGGATGCAGTCGCGCAAGGTGGCGACTATTTCGTCGATCTGCTGGCGAGTGATGATCAAGGGCGGCGACATCACATTGAGATGGCCGATGGGGCGCACCAGCAGGCCTTTGGCCTGAGCCCGCAGATGGATGCGCTCGGCGATGTTCAATGCATCGGGCAGCAGCGCCTTGGTGCGCTTGTCGGCGACGAATTCGACGCAGGCCATCAGCCGCTTGCAGCGCACGCTGCCCACCAGGGGCAGCTCGGCCAGGGTCTGCAGGCGCTGTTCCATATAGACGCCGACCTCTTCGACATGGGCCAGCAGGTTTTCCCGCTCGATGATCTCGATGTTCTTCAACGCCGCGACGCAACTCACCGGGTGCCCGCTGTAGGTGAAACCGTGGGTGAAGCAGCGACCCTTGCCCGGCTCGCCGATGACCTGCCAGATGCGCTCGGAGAAAATGCACGCGCCCAGGGGCAGGTAGCCCGAGGTCAGGCCCTTGGCAGTGGTGATGATGTCCGGCTGCATGCCGAACACTTCCTCGGAGGCGAAGAAGGCACCCAGGCGGCCGAAGGAGGTCACCACTTCGTCAGCGACATACAGCAGGTCGTAGCGCTGGCAGATTTCCCACATGCGCCGGTGATAACCCTCGGGCGGAATGATGACCCCACCGGAGCCCATGATGGGTTCGGCGAAGAACGCCGCCACCTTGTCCGGGCCCAGGGTGAGGATCTTGTCTTCGAATTCCGCTACCAGGAACTCGAGGAAGTCCGCTTCACTCATGCCGGCCGGCGCCCGGTAGTAGTTGGGGCAGGAGATGTGGTGAAACAGGTCGCTCATGAAGTCGAATTCAGGCGCGCGGTCAGCAGCCTTGTTACCGATGGACATGGTCAGGAAGGTGGAGCCGTGGTATGCGTTGTGCCGCGAGATCACGTGCTTCTTCTCATGCTTGCCGCGACTGTTCTGATAGAACTGCACCAGGCGGTAGGCAGTGTCCACCGCGGTGGAGCCACCGGTGGTCAGGAACACGTGGTTCAGGTCCCCCGGGGCCAGGCTTGCCAGCTTTTGGCAAAGCTCGATGGCGCTGACATTGGCCATGTCACAGAACGGGTTGGAGTAGGCCAGTTGCCGCACCTGGTCGGCGATGGCCTCGGCCATTTCCTCGCGGCCCAGGCCGATGTTGGTGCACCACATGCCGCCTACGGCATCCAGGTAGCGGGTGCCGGCGGTGTCATAGATGTAGGCGCCGTCGCCGGCAGCGATATTCAACGACCCCTGTTCGCGGTGTTCGTCGAACATATGGAAGCCGTGCATGTAGTGCGCCTTGTCGGCGGCCACCAGTTTCGAATCGTCGAACTGCTGGAAGAAGGCGTCGGGTTGGATAGCCATGGGCTTCACCTCGGGTAGCAATATGGGGTGGAAAGTCTGTGGGGGCGGGGGGCTCACTTGCCGATCTTCACCATGTTCCAGGTACGGGTGATCAGCCGGGTGCTGGCGGGCGTCTGGATCTTCTGGGTGAACAGCCGCTCGCGGGTCTGGGCATCGGGGTAGATCGCCGGGTTGTCCCGCACCTCGGCGCTCAACAGTGGCGTGGACTTGAGGTTGGCGTTGGCGTAGCGGATGTAGTCGCTGACCTCGGCCATGACCTTAGGTTGCAGCAGGTACTGGATAAAGGCATGGGCGCTGGCCACGTTCGGCGCGTCGGCGGGGATATAGAAGTCGTCGAACCAGATCAGCGAGCCTTCCTTGGGAATGAAATAGTCGAGCTTGACCGGTGCCCCGGCCTCGTTGGCCCTGGCCTGGGCCGTGGCGTAGTCGCCGGACCAGGTGGCGCTGACGCACAGGTCGCCATTGGCCAGGCCATTGAGGTAGCTGGTGGAGTCGAACTTGCGGATATAAGGGCGCACCGCCATCAAGGCATCCTGCGCCGCTTTCAAATCCTCGGGGGCGGCGCTGTTGGGATTGCGCCCCAGGTAGGCCAGCACCAGCGGCAGAATGTCGGTGGGCGAATCCTGCAGCGTCACCCCGCAATCGGCGAAGCGCGACACCACCTTGGGATCGAAGAGCATGGCCAGAGAACCGATGGGCGCGTCCGGCATGCGCTCGCGGACCTTGTCGACGTTATAGGTCACGCCATTGCTGCCCCAGGTATAGGGCGCCGAGTACTGCACACCCGGGTCGTAGCTTTCCAGGCTTTTGAGCACCTGCGGGTCGAGATTCTGCCAACTGGGCAACAAGGCCTTGTTCAGCGGCTGGAACACCCGTGCCTTGATCAAGGGCGGCACCAGGGCCGCGTTGAGCACCACCAGGTCGTAGCCGGAACGCCCCGGCAGCAGCTTGCCCTGGACGGTTTCATAGGAATCGAAGGTGTCGTAGATCACCTTGATCCCGGTGGCCTTCTCGAACCCGGCGAGGGTGTTCTCGCCGATATAGTCCGACCAGTTGTACAAACGCAGGGTCTTTTCTCCGGGCTCACCGGCCTGGGCCCAAGCCGTCGTCAGTGCCAGAACCACGCCAAACATCGCAGGGAAAGCTGTACGCATACTTCAATTCCGCCTTGAACGTGATGGAAGGAGCCCGGGTCGAGCCGTTGGCGTAACTGTCCGCGAGCGCCCCGGCCCACGCCATAACCCGATCGGGTAGGTGGGCAAACACAGAAGGGGGCAGCTATCTGGATGGGTTTGTGCAATCATCCCGCCTCGTTGGCGAACACCAGGCTGTTCGCCTGACGGATTGGCTCAGCCCGGAAACCTGTAGAAACAGCCCGGCAGAAAAAATCTCGAATAGGAGTTGCCAGGAATGGAAAACACGTCCATAATTGCGACCATTCCTCAGCGAGGAAACGGAAAAACTCTTTAGAAATCAAAGAGTTACGAGATGAAGTTGATCTCGTTAGCCGTTCCAGTTTGTACGTGTCCAGTGTTGTGTTTCAGGCATTGGACATTTGGGGCCGAGTAGCAAAATGGTTATGCAGCGGATTGCAAATCCGCCTACGCCGGTTCGATTCCGACCTCGGCCTCCACCCTTGAAAACCCCGTAGATTAACGTCTACGGGGTTTTTTATTGCCTGGGATTTGGGCAATCACTTCCGCAATTTTTTGGATCGCTTCCGCAACTCGCCTGTTTTTGGCGTCGCACTGAAGAGAATTTCCCTTCCCGGAGTGCGGACTGGTGATGGTTCTCGGCTAAGATGTTTTCCCTTCGTTCCTATGGATCTTTCGGACTTGGCGATAAGGAATCGCGCTATGAAAGCACCAGTAGCTGCCGCGGTCGTACATCGCGACGGGAAAATTCTTATCACGCGCAGAGCTCCAGGCCAGAAGCTGGCGGGCATGTGGGAGTTTCCCGGCGGTAAGCTTGAGCATGGCGAAACACCGCAGGACTGCATCACCCGTGAACTACGTGAAGAGTTGGGTGTTGAGTCCGTCGCCGGCGAGATTCTCACTTCTTCGATTTACACCTATCCCGGCGGCACGATCGAACTGATCGCCGTCAGCGTCGTTTTGCAATCCATCCAATTCGTCCCGCAGGTACATGACCTGATCGAGTGGGTGCGACCTCACGAGTTACTGCAATACGACCTTGCTCCTGCTGATGTTCCAATTGCTGAAGAGATCATCCGAACATATGGTTAATTTTGTTCCTCCAGTCCCAGGCTCTAATCTCAATAACGACGATCTGACGCGTTTGTTTCAATGCAGTCCGCAAGGTGGGATGCGCCGCTCAAATCGTACTAACACCCTCGTCATCGTTTCGAACCATGTGGCGTCCATTTATGACGATCGCTGGGTTAATGATTTGCTGCACTACACCGGTATGGGGCAGCAGGGTGATCAGTCGCTGGAATTTAACCAAAACAGAACGCTGAACGAGTCCCGTGCCAACGGCGTATCCGTGCATCTGTTCGAGGTATTCACCGCTAAAACCTATACCTACATCGGTGAGGTGGAGCTGGCTGATGAGCCGTATCAGGAGAGGCAGCCTGACATTGAGGGACAGGAGCGCTTTGTGTGGGTGTTTCCGCTACGCCTTAAGTCAGGTGCTTTACCGGCCATTTCAGATTCCACGCTGCAAAAGCTAAACGAGGTGAAAGAGAAGCAAGCTCGTAAATTGAGTGATGCTGAAGTGGAGGCGCTTGCTCGGAGACAGGGGCGGGCCAATGTTGGAAAACGTAGTGCCAAAGTTATCCAGCATCAGCGTTCCGTCTGGGTAGCGGAACATGCTAAGCGCAGGTCGAAAGGGATGTGTGAACTGTGCCAGGAGCCTGCACCGTTCAATAAGGCGGACGGTACGCCTTTTCTAGAAACCCACCACATCGTATGGCTGGTTAAAGGAGGGGCCGATACTGTGGAAAATACGGCTGCACTTTGTCCTAACTGTCATAGAAAAATGCATGCGCTTGACGATGATGCGGACAGAGAATTGTTGATCGCGCAGGTAAATACCTACTAATACAGGAGTTGTTCATGGAAGAAGAAAATAAGTTTTGAGTATGAGTGGGCGATGTACACCAGCTCCTACCTTTTCAAGGAGACGATCTAATCGTTTATCTTCCTGGTGGTGGCCAGCGGACAACTACTTTGCATGGTCTTGATCCCGAAATGGCAGCAATGACCAATTTGCGTGGGGTTGTACTACATTCGAATAAGACTAGGTTGGGCGCTAAGTAATTACTTTTATTGCTATAAGCTGACTTGGTTCTCTAGTCATAGCTGTATTTAGGTCAGATTGTCTGGGGGCGACTCATTTCAGTCAGAAGTAGGCCCTTGATTTATTAGATGATGAAGTATGGTCTAAGTCGATTGGTTGCTTTCGCTTTATCTAAGTTGTATCGTCTAACTTTGCTAGTTAAAAGGTATGAAAGATGAGTATAGATTTATTTAAAGATCCAGGCGGCAACAAAAAAAAGCTGCATTCACAATATGTAGCGCTCAAAAAAAGTCCAGCCTTCAAACCTGCGCGAACTATTTTGAGGTCCATTCAAAAGACTTTCACCGACCCAGATGGCAATTTTGTCGAGCAGTTTCAGACCACTGGCTTTGATCAAAAGACATTTGAGTTGTTTTTGAATGAGTTGTTCATCTCGCAAGGTTTCGCAGTAGATCGAAGATATGATCGTCCAGACTTTCTGTTGAGTAGAGGTGAGCTTACGATAGCAGTAGAAGCCGTAACGGCAAATCCATCAGGTAATAAAGGAGTTGTTCCTTACTCTTTATTTCCAGATATTGATAGTACAGACAGCGAGTTGGTTGATCTTTATCGACATGAAATTCCTATACGTCTTGGCAGTCCATTGTTCACAAAGCTAAAGAAAGAATATTGGAAACTACCTCAAGTTCAAGGAAGGCCGTTCGCTATTGCAATTCAAGACTTCAGTCGCCCAGGATCCTTGACTTCCTCTTCGTCTGCTCTTAGTCAGTACCTTTATGGTGTTGAATATGAAGTTAAATTGGATGAGGCAGAAAATTTAGTTGTCCACCATAGTCCAATTGATGAGCATGTAAAGGGCTCCAAAAAAATACCATCTGGTTTTTTTGAATTGCCAGGTTCGGAAAACATATCTGGGGTGCTTTTTTGCAACACCGGGACCATTCCTACCTTCAACCGTATTAGCCATGCAGGTAAAGGAAATGACCCAGGTCTAAGAATGTTTCGATATGGAACACGCTTTAACCATAACCCTAATGCCGTCCTTCCCGCACCATTCATGTATGAAGTGGGGGAGCGTCAGGCTAGAAAAGAATTATGGAATCAAGGGACAATTTTCTTTCATAATCCAAGTGCGCTATACCCTATTCCGATTGGAGATACAGGCGCTTCAGCCGATATGTACCTCAAGGGTGGTGAGTACATAACAAAGTTTCATGATGATTTTCATCCATATATGTCTCTGACCGCGATATTCAATGAGAGCGATAATAGAGAAAAAGTTGATGGGTTTTTGCAAAGAGCTTGGGAAGATCTTGTTAAGGTCTACCCGTTGGACGAAGGCTGATAATTCAGGCAAGAAGGATTTTCCTGTCCTCTAAGCCTTGCTGTTAGCTTTGGAACGATGGCGTACGTTTGTGAGTAGTAGCAACAACTTCTACTGAGATACATGTAGTCGTAATTTTGACCGTTTGCTACCAGTTATGATTTTGGTAGCATACGGCTCATTTAGTTGGCTTAACAATTTCGCCAACTCGTCGATAGACCTTTTTGGTCATCTCCTCGGTTGAATGCCCCAGTAACCGGCTCGCATGCGTCAGCTCGATCTCACTAGCCGCCTTCGGCCGGATATCCTTGAACTGAAACTGCCGAATGCTGACAGCCAGTGCTGGATCGCCATCAGCCGCTGCCTTGATGGCAGCCTTCTCCCTAGCGTCGTCCCATCGGTTGCGCAGCATCTGCTGGCTCATTCGTAACCCTGAGGCGTTGGTGATCAGCGTCGACGTCCTGATGCCGTTGATGGCTCTGCGTTCCTGTAGGTCTTCGATAAAAGCACTCAAGCCAGACTGAACACCTTCCTCCTCCAGCCGCAGGCGCAGGCGCTTTTCGGTCTTGCCCTGGCCAATCAGTAAGAACCCATTGTTCAGGTCGGTGGCGGCGATCTTGAGCACGTCTGCGGGGCGTTGTCCGGTCAGGTAGGCCAGGTCCATCGCGTCCTTCAGTTCTTGCACTGCCTCGGCGTAGACCGCATTCCATACGGTCTCACCGGCGTAGTAGTCCCTGGGTTTTTCCTTGTTGCGGCGAACGCCGAAGCACGGGTTGGCTTTGTCGGTCAGGCCCCACTCTCGGGCAATGGTGAACGCGTGAGAGAGCAGGGCGATTTCTCGATTGGCCCGGACCTTGGCGGTTCTGGCGTCGCGGTATTGGGCGATCACCTGGGGGATGATCGATTCGATAGGCGCGTTTTCAAAGGCTCTCCTGAGTTGCTTGAGTTCCTTGCGGTTGTCCGACTGGGTGCGAATCGATTTGCCGGGGATGATCTCCTTTTCGTACCGGTCGAATACGTAGCTCATCAGGTGGTTTGGCTTGGGCGGCGCTCTGCGTTCCAGCCTGGCCCATTCCACCTTGGCCTGATCGAGGTCGGTGCCCAGTGGGATTTCCTTGCGTTTGCCGGCGGCGTCCCTGCCGCCGTAGTAGTACGCCGTCCAGATCTGGCCGTTCTTGCCCTTTCTGATACGGCGCACCATGCGCGGCGGCAGGTCGCGGTTGGCTGTGGTTCTTTTGCGCACGGGTCAGCTCACATTCGCAAGGTTGAGTGACCAGGCTTCAGTCACGGCACTAGCTGCAGAGGGTTTAACGCCGGCTAACTTCATCCTGGCGTAAACCCGGCCAACGATGGGGCGTCGGGCACCGGTCAGAACAAACTCCCAATGGTTGTTGGTCAGCCATTGGATCTGTTTGGATGGGAGCTGATACCCGGTAATGGTGTGCAGTTCGTCCTGGTCAAGTGTTTCACTCTGCAGTGCGTTAACTGTATTTAGGGCGTTGTTAGTGGTCATGCGGCCACCTCACTTGGAAAGTGCATAAAATGCTGTTGCTGCCACTCGCGGAACTTGGCCATTTCCAATGGCGCGATGTCTGTCCATTGCAATGGCCAGCCCATCAACCACTCGCTGAACTCGGGGTTGTGCCGCCCTCCAGGCAGCAAGCCCAGAAGGGTTAAGTGTTCGGGCAGGCGTACACCTCGCGAGGACTTTTCGGCTCGCTTCCTGGCGGTCTCTGGTAGAACGCTGCCTTTCCCGTCCGAAGCCGTTGGCGTCGGCCACAATCCAGATACGGTCCCTTCTGTGATCCAGGCCGGCGTCGTATGCGCTGAACACTCCCCATCGTGCATCGAACCCCAGTTCGGCCAGGTCCCCGAGAATGCGTCCAAGCCCCCTAGAAGTGAGCATTGGCGAGTTCTCCATGTACGCGAGGCGGGGTCGTACTTCATCGATGATTCGGCGCTGCTTCACCCACAATCCGCTTGCTTCACCGTTCAGGCCGGAGGCGTCCCCGCAGATGGATATGTTGGTGCAGGGAAATCCCCCCGAAACCACATCAACAAGGCCTTTCCATGGTCTTCCGTCAAAACTGCACACGTCAGACCAAATAGGGAAAGTTGGGAGGGCTCCATCGTTTTGTCGTTGCGCCAGAATCTGTGCGGCGTAGGCATCACGCTCAACGGCGCAGATGGTGCGCCATCCGAGGAGGTGGCCGCCGAGTATTCCGCCACCAGAGCCTGCGAAAAGAGCCAGCTCATTCACGCGGCCTCCTTCATAGACGGGAGGCTTTGGAATGGGCATGCTGAGCGCTTTTTGATAGCTGGGAGCCATGACGCATGAAGAAATTCAGCATGCCTCCAGGAATGAGAGTCGCCAGCGTATGGGTTGTCTGGGCATTTCTGGCTATAGGAGCGTTGGGATGGGCACTGTTTGTTGTGTTGGATGCTTTTGGTGTGAAGGATAAGGCCGCTGACTGGGCGCAAGCTGTTGGGTCTATCCTGGCTATTTTTGGCGCTGCTGCTTTTCCTGTTTTTCACTCTAAAAAAAATACTGCAGAGGTTCAGAGACGTACTGACGCGATCATTAGAACTGCTGCTACTTTGATTTCGAAGGAGGTCGGCCTTCTGCTTGCCTCTATGCTCGGAAACATCAAGCCGATTGATGAGCTTCAGTCTGAAATTCAAGATTGTCTTGCAAACAGTCCGCTCTTTGAGCGTTCTCAACCGAGCAAGCGTCTTTGCTTGGAGGCAAGAGAAACCGCCCGCAGGTATTGCAAGAATGGTCACGTGGCCAAGTGGCAGGGGCTTGATACGTTGGTAACGAACATAATCAGTTCCCACATGGTAACTAACCAGCAGCTTATTTATATCAGTCACCTTATGAGCGCAGTCTCTGCCGCCAAGGCTGCATGCGAAATGCTGGGAGACTGGGAGCTGTCCAGAGATGAGTCCCTGCCTACGGTTCATAGGCTTGACCACTGTCTGCATCATGTCCGACTGACAATCGACGCTTTGAACAGGAAAATATAAAGGGTTCCATCTTGTTCTATACCCCAAAACAAGCTGCGCGAGCGGGCCAATCTGAGCATTCAACGTTGCTCCAGGTGTGGCTGCCCCGCGCAGCTTTTCGTGGGGTATACGCGTCTCGGTGGTGCTGCGGGCAAGAGCAGTAATGCCTGCTGCTGTGCAGCACAGACTCTTTGTTTTCTGCGCGTCGACGCTGGCGGCGCTAAGTTTGTCTTCCTGATGGTCGTCAGCGGACAACTACTCTCCGTAGTCTTGACCCTCAAATGGCAGCACTGATCCACTTGCGTGGGTTTGTACCGCGTGCGCTTAAGTTTTGATTGGGTGCTATGTGATTGCCCTTACTGCTATGGAATGTTTTGGTTATCTAGTCATAGCAACATTCCAATCCTGTTTGGTCACGACCGCTTTCGGCTAAAAGCAGCCGATCACAACGTACCGCTTTGCGTGGACTTATTACTGTTCCGTAGTCCTCCACTTAAGTGGAGGAAATAATCATGAGCGAATGAAGGGCGCTGTATTCGACAGCCATTTGCCGAGGGTATGGAAAAGTGCTTTCGACGGACGGGGTTGTTTGTCATTTTTCAAGCTCGCGTGCTCGAGTTCAATGTCACCGAGTGCTTTGCGGCCTGCAACGCTTGCATCAGCTTGGCCAGTGACTCTGTCGGGACTTGCCCTTGTCGGGTGATGCTGTGAAATGCTGCGTTATACCTCAGCCGCTGCGGTGCAATTACACGCAACATGCCACGTGCTACCCAGATATCGGCGTAGTGGGTCGGTAGGTAGCCGATGCAGGTGCCGGAAGCGATCAGTGTGGCAATGGCTTCCATGGAGAAAGCGCTTACCGAGTTGCCGAAGCGCAATTTGTGCGGCCGGCGGCTTTCGAGCATGTAGCCACGGTCTACGTAATCTGCGGCACCGATCTCCTCGTCCGTAAAATGCTCGTCGGGACGTGCAAAGAAAGGATGACCACGCCCGCAATACAGGTTTTGTTCTTCCTCGAATAGAGCTTGGTAATGCAGGCCTGAAAGCTGGTGGTTAAAACAACCGATGGCGAGGTGCAGACGCCCTTCGAGCACGGCTTGCTCAAGCTCGTCGGCACGCATTACCTGCAGGTCGATGCGGGTACTGGGCGAAACCAGGCGAAAGGAAGCGAGGGCCTGCGGCAGCGGTGCCTGGTCAAGCGAAAGTAGGTTATCGACGCTGCCAATCTGCAAGAACTCTGGATACTTTTCGTTAAGCATGACTACCCGCCGATGAAAGCGGTCGATATCAGCATACAGTTCCTGCGCCGCCGCATAAGTTTGGGCGCCTTGTTCGGAAAGTTGAAAGCCGCTCTTGCCACGACGGCAGAGGGAGTAGCCGAGGCGGATTTCCAGATCTCGCACCAATGTGCTCAAGCGAGGCAGGCTGGTATTTAAGCGTACCTGCGCGGCAGTGAAGCCTCCAGCCTCGACGATGGTGCAAAAGATGCGCAGCTTGCGCAGATCCACGTCTGAGAGATTAGTGAGCATCAAAACCTCCGATGTAGAGACACAAGCGCTATAGGGACAGCCCTTATACCAGCAAATTTACCTTGCGAATCAATGCGACTGAACTGCACCGAAAGAGGCCGTTTTTTAGTTGCGATTTCGAGTAAGTCAGGTTCCGTACTGCAGGATTTACCAGCCATTTTTTTCTTCCGATACTCGCGGTGCTGCTGGTCGGCAGTGTTGCGGGGAGGGGAGCCACTGCCGCGGCCCACACAAGCAAAACTTCACCCAGAACAAAAATAACGATTACGGAGTGCGGTATGGCAACTCAACGAAGTAGCGGATCGAGCAGGCCCGCCATTGAAGCTCGCTCAATCGATTATGTGCCTCGTGCAGAGCGGCACGGGAAGGTCTGGCACCAAGGCCCGTTCTGGTTTACCGGCAACTTTGTGTTTCTCACCATGATGGTCGGCTTTGTTGGGCCAAGCATGGGGCTCAGCATAATGTGGAGTGTACTGGCGATTGCAATAGGTGCTGGCTTTGGCACCGTGTTCATGGCCTTGCACGCCAACCAGGGCCCGAAGATGGGCTTGCCGCAGATGATTCAGTCTCGTGCGCAATTCGGTAGCCGCGGTGCCATTGTGCCGTTTGCGGCGACCATCTTTGTTTACATCGGTTTTATAGTATTCGGCGTCATTTTGGTCACTCAGGCCATACAGCTGGTTCTGCCGGGCTCGACGTGGTTCTGGTACCCCATGTTGATTGCGATCAGCATCGTGATTGCACTGGTGGGATATGACCTGTTGCACTTTGTGCAACGTTGGCTCACGTATCTGCTAATTGCCGTGTTTGGCATCGTGACGTTGATGGCTGTTACTGCACTGCCCGCGGCAGCTCCAATACCGGTGAACTCGGGTTGGAACACCACTGCGTTTCTCGTGCAGTTGTCACTTGCTGCTGGGTACAACATCAGCTATTCGGTGTATGTCTCCGATTATTCGCGCTACCTGCCTCAAGATTCGTCCAGCCCCAGGCTGATCTTCTGGACGTACTTGGGCGCGACTGCGTCGGCGATATGGCTGATGTCGCTGGGAGCGGTGTTGTCCAGCTATATACCGGGCGCCGATGGCATCGTTTCGCTGGTGCAAACCGGTAATTATTTCTTCCCTGGCTTTGGCATATTCGTCGCGTTGGTGGGGGCCGTCGCGCAGTTGTCGGTCACCGGCATAAATAGCTATGGCGCCATGCTAACTGGAATCAGCGCGGTGGACGGCTTCCGTCCGGTACGCCCCGGTGTCCGCGTGAGAGTGATCGGCCTGAGCGTAGTGGGCCTGCTGTCACTGGTGATCGCTTTGGCGTTACCGGATGCCTATATGGCCAGCTTCAATGGCTTTGTACTGCTTATGCTGTACTTCCTCATCCCATGGACGGCGGTCAACCTCGTCGACTTTTATGCGATTCGCAAAGGCGAATACGCCATCGCCGAAATATTCAATCCGCACGGCGTATATGGCCGTTGGGCCTGGCGAGGTGTACTGGCCTATCTGGTTGGTTTTGTCGCAATGGTGCCGTTCTTCTCGCTTCCGTTTTTCGTTGGCCCAGTAGCTGCGGCACTGGGCGGTGCGGATATCGCATTCATCCCCGGCTTGTTGATTTCCGGCGGCCTGTATCTCGTGTTGGCGCGCAACCTCGAACGCTCATCGGAGATCGCAGCGCAACGCCAAAGTCAGCTCGTGCTTGAAGGTATTGCCGGCTGAACGCTCACCGATAAACGACCATCAGAAAAAGGTTTTTAGATGATCAGCAAATGCGAAAAAACAGTCGCTATTGTGCAAATGCCTGCGGCTCTTCTTGATCGAGCCGAATCGATGCGCCTGGCAGCCGAACATATCAAGAGTGCTGCGCTCAAGGAGGCGCAACTCGTGGTATTCCCGGAAACGTGGTTGAGCTGTTACCCCGCATGGATATTTGGAATGGCGGGCTGGGACGATGCGCAAGCCAAGTTCTGGTACGCCAAGCTACTGGCGGACAGCCCGGTTATTGGCCAGCCTGACGACATGGACGATGACCTTGCGGTGCTTCGCGAGGCTGCGCGTGTTAACGCAGTCACCGTGGTGATGGGTATGAACGAGCGCTCCCGGCGCCACGGCGGCTCGCTCTACAACTCTCTAGTCACTATTGGCCCGGAGGGGACCATTTTGAATGTGCACCGCAAACTGACGCCGACCCACACCGAACGCACGGTATGGGCCAACGGAGATGCCGCAGGTCTACGGGTGGTCGATACCGCGGTTGGTCGCGTGGGAGGGCTGGTGTGCTGGGAGCACTGGCACCCGCTGGCGCGCCAGGCCCTGCATGCACAAGACGAGCAGATTCATGTGGCGGCATGGCCGGACATGACGGAAATGCACCATGTTGCTGCCCGCTCCTATGCCTTCGAAGGGCGCTGTTTTGTGCTTTGCGCTGGCCAGTACCTGAACGTTGCTGATGTGCCAGCCGAGTTACTGACGGCTTACCGCCTTGGGGTTGGCGGCAACGGACTGGAGGAGCGTTTACTGTTCAATGG
Source organism: Pseudomonas sp. MWU349 (assembly GCF_017947325.1). Lineage (NCBI taxonomy): Bacteria > Pseudomonadati > Pseudomonadota > Gammaproteobacteria > Pseudomonadales > Pseudomonadaceae > Pseudomonas > Pseudomonas sp. MWU349. The sequence continues at coordinate 703,384 of NZ_JAFEVP010000001.1, forward strand.
TGGATCTGGTGTGGTCGCTCCAGATGGTTCCTGGGTGACGGCACCGCTCTTTGGGGAACCTGGAATTGTCCTGGCAACCATCGACCTTGCGCAGATCGATGCCCAGCACCATGACCTCGATGTGGCAGGTCATTACTTGCGCCCGGATGTCTTCGAGCTCTCGATTGATCGACGCGTACGTACCGGTTTAACGCTGCGCGACGACTGAATATCTCCTCAACCCTATATTCCGGGTGGCCGTGCATAGGCCGGCCCGGAATCATCAAGGCTAACTCATGGTTCATGTACTTTTGGCTACAGCGCTCTTATCCATCATGTTGGGTGCGCTCTCCGGCTTTGCCGTTCTGGCTTCCGTCGACTACCCAGCCAAGCTCCGTGCCCTAGGTGTGGTCAACCCGATGCGCGTGCGGCAGGCGCATCTGGACTGGATCATCATGGGGACGGTGATGGCGGTCACCGCGCTTGCCAATCCTCAGCTTCCCGACTGGGTCGTTGCGTTGGTGATGTTTGGTGGCGTGGTCAATCCGCTGACGTTTGTGCCCATGGCGTTCTCCACTACGGTGGAGACCACCAAGGCATTTCAATGGGTGTCTTTTGTGTCGTTTGTTTCGTTGAGTGTGGGACTGATCGCCGCGGCGGCTTATTTTATCTTTGGTTGAGTCATCAACACCGATAGCCGGCTAGACCTGTTCTACCGCCTCCTGCATTTGACCAAATCAGCGGGCCGCTCAAGCACGAAAAGCGCGGCACTCTCCTTTGGGGAATCCTCGCGCTTGATGGCCGAACACTAAGCAAAGGGCGCACTTACAGGTGGAAATCCCCCGCAGCCTCCGGCTGGTAAAGCACTTTCCTGATTTCAATCCGGCGGGTGCGATCAGAGATTCGCCAGTCGATGGCGTCCCCCTCCTGATAGCCAAGGATGGCGGCGCCTATATCGGAATACACCGAATGCTTCCCTGCGGTGCTGTCCGCGTCTTCTGGGTAGACCAAGGCCACTTCGATCTCTTCGTCGTCCAGTTGCAGCAAGGCCCTGGAGTTCATCGTGATGACGTTGCGCGCCACCTGCTGGGGCTTGACGACAATGGCTCGCTCAAGCTCATGTTCGAGTTCAACAATCGTCGGGCCTTGCTCGAACACGATCAGGCTCTCGAGCCTGGCCTTGTCGATTTCAGTGATGTAGATCTCAGTGGAGTCGACAACGGTACCTTTGCGCAAGAAGTGGAGATAGCGCTCGGCCGTCATGGAAAATGATTTCAATGTCGGCGTTTCGCTTTCAAGCACAAAGCCACTGCGCTGAAAGGCTTTCAGCGAGCGCGTGTTGTCCGGGTGGATCTTGGCGATGAGCTTCTCGGCCCGCATGTCGAGGAAGGCCAGTTTCATGCCTTCGCGGATGGTGCGGGCGCCCAGGTTCCGGCCCCATTTGTCGCTGTCTCCGATGACCAGGACTATCTCGCAATTGGCGCCGGTCTTGACCAGACGGACAAAGCCCACCGGGGCGTCATGCCGGTCATAGGCCATGAAGAACCGGCCGTCCCGGTTGAATAGATGGGTCAGGATCGGCAATTGAGTCCGATCGATGACTTGTTCGATGGAGCGGGAGACATGACGCGAATCGCTCAAATAGCAGGTAACGCGCTCATCCTCCAACCAATCCATCAATGTCAGCGCGTGTGCCCGAGTGATTTCAGGGCACAGTGTAATGAAAGGCTTGTTCATCTTGACCACACTTATCTGTAAAGAATGGAAGCCTTTCATGGCTATGGTCATGACGGTTCTTCGGCAACCGCGCATTTTAAGATATAAGGCGAAGAATGGCGAACATCCCGGCGCGTTCGAGGAAACCATCGTTCTGCCCCAGGAACCGATCCAGAGATTCGCCGCACGTTGCTCCATCAAATGTATGTGGATGTCCTGGCATGATCGGGCGTAACAGTTTCAGTGCTTTGGATCATGTGCCCGAACCCGCTTTTGGGGCGGTTTCGAGAGTTTCGGGCCGCCAAGGCCCGTCTGGCGGCGTTTCAGCGCAGTGAGTCTAAAGATGCCTGGCCGGGCCAATCTATTCGTGAAACGTTTATTTTCCGTTGGCTGCAATAAAATCTTGAAAGCTTTTAATAAAGGCTTTTCTTGTGCCAGGTAGTATTTTTTTAGAGCCAGAAAATAAAGATAGACAGGTGTCGCGTCCCCAGTGCCTTCCTCTATCCAGCACTCTTCTGTTGCAAAGCAAAAAAGTACGCAGCGAATGAGGTTCGCAAAGTCTTCATCTGATTTACGGTGCTGTTGCTCTACCGTCCAGAGTTCTAGTACAAGACTTTTCCAGAGATTCTCATCGCTTTCTATAGATTCTCGCTGGATGCTTTTTTCGATATATGGAATCAGCACTTTCAACTTAGGGGCGGAAACGCTAGCCAGTACACCGCCGTCGATCAGGCTGAGCAAATAGCGTGCGTACTGACGTGTTATTTCACTGAAAGGCACGCTCACTTCAAGTAACGCCTGTTCAAGGTAATCGAACTCTTGAACCTCCAGGCTATCAATCATCATAAAATTCCATCTTTTACTCTTGTGGTGCAGCAGCAATCGGCCCAAAGCGGTCAGTGCAGATTCAGGTAGGGGTTCGAATTCCTATTCTCGCTACCCAGGTTGCATTGTGCGAGCTGTTTGTTGGGGGGGCGAGGCCCTGGGCTGGTAAGCACATAGCTAAGAGCAATTACTCATCACAGATGGCAATGACCCGCAGATGGCCGCCCCTGTGCATCGTGCAGCTCGGGCACCGTCGATGTTGGTTAGAATGGCGTGTTGAAGTCTACTGCTCGCAAGGAAACCCAATGAGCACTGAAAAGCCAGAGCCTTTGCTCGTTCTTCAAAGGTTTTTAGATAATGTTTATGTGAAGGCTTCGAAAAGCCAGAGTGGTTTACTCAAAAGAAATCATGGCCACTACACATACGCGAATGGAATACTCTTCGTCTACCTGACGATCTTCCCTGAAGAGGTTGAGCTTGTTTTTGAAAGCAAGCAGGTAGGTAACGGGGTTTTTAGTATTGTTTTGGATATGTGCATGTCCAGTGGAGAAGTACTGGCTGGCAACCTGCTGTCTCTGAATGGGAGATGCGAGGAGATCAGCACGGCATTGGCCTCGCAAGAAGACTGGGTGTTGGCCCTATTGTTAAAGTACTTGGGCAACTGAGTCTTTTTCCAGAGCGTGGACACCGCAGGTGTTCCGGTTTGCCGGTTTGCGTGCGCCGAGTTTATGCAGTGACCGCTTCTGGCTGTGGATTCAGCCGGTCGATGCAATAGATTGGCTAAATCGTTCTGCGGGGTTTTTTAGTCTCGTGTTTTCCGAGGCGGCTATTTTGCCGCCTTGCAACTTCATTGAGCGTACCTTGCGGGCGATGGCGGCGACTCAGTCTTTGCCCCGGCTTTAAGCCAGCAAGGGCGGGTCTTTACCCGCCCCAGTGGTTTAGCTCCGCACGAACGCCAGTAGATCAGCGTTAATGGTATCGGCGTTAGTTGTCGGCATTCCATGGGGGAAACCGGGGTAGATTTTCAGGATGCTGTTTTGCAGAAGTCTGGCAGACAGAACTCCGGCATTTTCATAGGGCACGATCTGGTCATCATCCCCGTGCATCACCAGTACGGGGATCTTGATGCTCTTCAAATCCTCGGTGAAGTCGGTCTGAGAAAACGCCACGATCCCGTCATAGTGTGCCTTGGCACAGCCCATCATGCCTTGTCGCCACCAGTTCCACACGATGCCCTCGGACGGTTTCGCACCTGGGCGGTTGTAGCCGTAAAAAGGTCCTGCCGGAACGTCGTAATAGAACTGTGCACGGTTGGCTTTCAGTTGGCTCTGCAGGTCGTCGAAAACCGATTTCGGCAAACCGCCAGGATTGTTCGCAGCCTGAACCATCAGCGGCGGCACGGCGCTGATGATGGCGGCCTTCGACACCCGGTCTTCACCGTGGCGCGCGATGTAATGGATGACCTCACCCCCGCCTGTGGAATGCCCGACATGGACGGCGCCTTGTACGCCGAGGTGATCGACCACGGCGGCAACGTCGTCGGCATAGTGATCCATGTCGTGGCCATCCCAGACCTGGCTGGAGCGCCCATGCCCCCGTCGGTCGTGGGCAACGACCCGATAGCCGTGGTCCAGGAAAAAGAGCATCTGCGCGTCCCAATCGTCTGCGCTGAGCGGCCATCCATGATGGAAAAAGATGACCTGAGCATCACGTGGTCCCCAGTCCTTGTAAAAGATTTCAACACCGTCCCGCGTAGTGACGTATCCCATGTTCGTATCTCCTGAGTGAAGGTATGACCTCGACCGATTAGAGATTCGGCCTTGGCCCTGATGAACGAAGTGCAGCCCATTGGATAGGTGTTGCACAGGCTGTGTTTCTCGATTGATCTGCATCTACCCATGAGCCCATGACGGCGGAGCAATGCATTGAACTTGAGCCGCTTGGCCGCCTTATGACTTTAGGTTTAAAGTCAACTTCAAGGTCAACCGTTTTTATGGGTGAGATATGAGAATTGGTGAATTGGCGAAAATCAGCGGATTGGCGCCTTCTCGCATCCGCTTTTATGAGGCCAGTGGCCTGATCAAATCGGTCGAGCGCAAGGCAAATGGATATCGCGATTACGCACCGGATACCGAATGGGTTCTCGAGATCATTACCGGCGCCCAGGCAGCGGGCTTTTCGTTGGATGAAATTCGCCAGTTGATGCCGATGAATGCCAGTGGCTGGCAACACGATCAGTTGCTGGGTGGCCTCAAGCAAAAGGTCGAGGAAATTGAAGTCCTGCAGCAGCGGCTGGCCCAGAACAAGGAGCAACTGCTGCTGGTCATCAAGGGCATCGAGGGCAAACCCGAGGGCATGGCGTGTGCGGACAATGCGCAAATGCTGATCAATCGTTTGCGCGAAGAGGGCGTGGCGCCTGCTTCGGGCAAGCGTGCGGCAGGGGCCGCCAGGAAGAGAACCACCCGCCAGGCCTACGGGGCCTGACGGGCGTCCCGGCTCTCAGCGCTCGCCAACCAGCGTAGCGAGGGGGTTTGGCGCATAGAGTGCGCCCTGGAACTGCGGTACATATTCGTACTTCAGCAGTTTCCCCAGCTTCAAGGTGCGGATGTAGTTCGAGAGGCTGCCGTCACCCAATGTGAGGATGGCCGCATCGGCGTCCCGGCTGGTGCCGTGGCTGAGCTGGCGGGAAACAGCGTACCCGTAGGCCAGTTGGCCCTGGTGATCGAGGTTGGTGAAACTGTTGGTGATGATTTCGACACTGCGGGATAACTTCTCGAGCTTTTTCGCGGTGAAGGAGATGTCCAGCTTGCCGGTCTGGCTGTCGGTGATGTCATAGACCACCGATTGCGCATTCTCTTTGCGGTCGATGCCGGTCAGCCACTTCGGCAGGTTGTAACCGACGACACCGCGCACCCGTGCCAACTCTGTATTGACCGGCAACTTGAGCACGTAACCCCAGAAGTCTCCCGAGATCGACTGACCAATCAATGTGAGTGGACCCAGGTTGGCTTTGCCGGGTCTGTTGGTGATGATCGACACGGCCACCTCGTTGTAGGCGTCGTTATCGCAGTGCTCGTAGGTATAGGCGGTGAACGCGATCAGCCCACGCCCCGGCCAGATTTGCAGCGGTTGCACCGTTGCTGCCAGTTCGGGCGGCATCAGCGCCCGGAGCCGGTTAAGGTCAGCCGTATAGACAGCCGTAACCCGGCTGTTCTGGTAGTAGAAGTTGGGCGAAAACGACTCGAAGCCAATCTCGACCTTGTTCTTTTCCAGGCTCTTGAACCAGCTCAGATCAACGCCTGGTAGTTCGGCGGCGATCACCGATAGCGGGGGGTTGGAACGAAAACGGTCGTAGAGGCCGCCTTTGACGACGGGTACCTGATGGCCGGCGATATCGATGGAGGTGGTGTCGGTCGGACTGGGCATTTCAGGCGTCTCCGCCAACGCTGCGTTGGCAAATGGGTTGAACAGCAATGCTGTCGAAAGCTGGGTTGCGAGTTTCAGTCGCTCTTTTTCAAGGGGCCGGGATCGACCCTGGGGGGCAGCGAGTTACGTCGCTCGCGCAGAGCGCGGCGGTCACGGCTTCAGCTACGGCCCTGGGCGATTGCGGGTTCTGGCCGGTCACCAGCCTTCCATCAGTCAGGGCAAATGAAGTGAACGGTAGCCAGCCCTTGTGGTAACGCGCGCCCTGGCTCACGAGCCGGTCCTCGAGGAAGAAGGGCACCTGGCTTTTCATTCCCGATAGCCACTCTTCGCGATCAGAGAATCCGGTGATGTTTCTGCCTTTGATGATCAAGTGGCCCTGGTCATCTTTCAGATCCAGGAGACCCGCTACGCCATGGCACACGGCTGAGACGATGCCACCCTGGTTGTAGATGGTTTCGGCCACGCGCCGCAGATCTGGGTTGTTGGGAAAATCCCACATGACCCCGTGGCCCCCGGTGAAATAAATGGCGCTGAAGCGGGAAGGGTCCACATCAGCGATCGACAGGGTGTTCTGCAGCCGAGCGCGAAAGGTAGCGGACTGCAAATGCTGCCGGGCGGCCTTGTCCATGTACAACCACCCCAGGCTCCGCTCGTCCAGAGGCACCGCGCCCCCTTTGGGGCTGGCAAATACTGTGGTGTAGCCGGCAGCTTCCACCACATCGGTGAAATGTGTCAGCTCCGTCAGCCACAACCCGGTGGTGTCGCTGCGTGAGGGATAGCTGGCGTGGTTGGTCATGATCACCAGTATCTGGCGCTCCCTGGAACCTGCCATCGAGGAGTTCGGCTGAGCATTTGCACTTGTCATGAAAGCACCACCTATCAATATCAATACACAGGAAACAAGGAGCTTGATCATCATTGCGGCTTCATCAGGCGAGCAGTTCGGCGCATGCTCACCTTAAACCTGGCTTTAAGGTCAACCCCGCGATGGCAAATAATTTCCGCGGATGCGCTCGTACTTCTGCTTGACCCTCAACCTGACTTTAACGCTAGCGTCTGATGCGCAAGGGGCAAGGCAATAATGCTTGTTATCAATTCTGTCAGGAGCAACGCATGAGTCAGCAAGACAACCTGGATGCGCAGATGAAGTGGATGATCTATGGCGCCAATGGCTATACCGGCGAGTTGATCGCTCGTGATGCCGTCAAGCATGGGCTCAGGCCGGTGCTGGCCGGGCGCAATCGCGACAAGGTCGAAGCCCTGGCCCGGGAGCTGGGCCTTGAAGCCCGGGTGTTCGGGCTCGATGACGACGCGCGCTTGCTTGCGCAGGTCAAGGGGCTTGGATTGGTACTGCATTGCGCGGGGCCGTTTTCAGCCACCGCGGCACCGATGATCGAAGCCTGCCTGAGGGCCAGTGCGCACTACCTGGACATTACCGGCGAGATCGCCGTATTCGAACATGCCCAATCCCTGAATGAGCGGGCGCGAGCCGCGGGGGTGGTCATTTGCCCCGGCGTCGGCTTCGACGTAGTTCCGACCGATTGTGTCGCCGCCGCACTGAAAGAGGCGCTGCCGGATGCCACGCACCTGGCATTGGGCTTCGATTCCCGTTCCAGCTTTTCACCCGGTACTGCCAAGACCTCCGTCGAAGGCATGGCGCAGGGCGGCAAGGTTCGTCGTGACGGCAAGATCGTCTCGGTGCCGCTGGCGTATCGGGTACGGCGTATCGACTTCGGCGCCGGTGAGAAACTGTCGATGACGATTCCCTGGGGCGATGTCTCGACGGCCTATCACACCACCGGCATTCCCAATATCGAGGTGTTCATACCGGGTTCTGCCGGCATGATCCGCGGTGCCAGATTCGCCAACCTCATCCGCCCGTTGCTGGGGTGGCCCTGGGTACAGAGGCTGCTCAAGGAGCGCATCGGCAAGACAGTGGTCGGCCCGGACGAGCAAAAGCGTGCCGACCAAGGCACCTATGTGTGGGGCGAGGCGCGTAACGCTCGGGGTGATCGCAAGGTCGCGCGGGTACATACCACCAACGTCTACAGCCTGACGATTCATGCCGCCTTGAGTGTGGTCGGTCATCTGTTGCAGGTGCGTCCGACGGGCGGTGCCTACACGCCCGCCAAGCTGTTGGGGGCTGCTCTGGTGACCAAGCTGCCCGGCTCGGGCGCCTTGAACATCGAGTAAAGATTCTTGGGTGAAGTTGCAAAAAGGCTATTGACCTTAAAGTTCACTTCAATCTTAAGGTGGCTCCATCTCCACTGAGGGCTACCCCTATGAATGTGTTCGATACCCTGATGCTTCCCAACGGTTCGACCATCAAGAACCGTATCGCCAAGGCCGCCATGGAAGAAAACATGGCCGATGCCGACCAGGCACCTTCCGAAGAACTGATGCGCCTGTATCAGGCCTGGGCCGAGGGTGGCGCGGGCCTGATCATCACCGGCAACGTGATGGTCGATGGCCGCGCCATGACCGGGCCCGGCGGTGTGGTGCTGGAAAATGAGCAGCAACTGGACAAGTTCAAGCGCTGGGCGCGGATTGGCCGCTCCGGCGGCGCGCAGTTCTGGTTGCAGATCAACCACCCTGGCCGCCAGATGCAGGCAAACCTCGGGCAGAAAACCTGGGCTCCCTCGGCCATACCGCTGGACCTGGGCAAGATGTCCAAACGTTTCGCAACCCCTCACGCGATGACTGCGAGTGTGATCGATGATGTCATCCAGCGTTTCGCCCGTACTGCACGTCTGGGTGAGCAGGCCGGGTTCACGGGTGTGGAGATCCACGCCGCACACGGCTATCTGTTGAGTCAGTTCCTCTCGCCCCTGACCAATCAAAGAACCGATGAATGGGGCGGCTCCCTGGAAAACCGTGCGCGCCTGCTGCTGGAAATCGTCAAGGCGGTTCGGTCGGTGGTGTCTGCCGATTTTGCGGTGGCGGTCAAACTCAACTCCGCCGATTTTCAACGGGGAGGCTTCACCGCCGACGACGCCCGGAAGGTGGTTGAGTTGCTCAACGAGCTGGGGGTGGATCTGGTGGAGTTGTCAGGCGGCAGCTACGAGGCGCCGGCCATGCAGGGCGAAGCCCGTGACGGTCGTACCCTGGCGCGCGAGGCCTATTTCGTTGAATTTGCGCGTGATATCCGCACCGTCGCCAGGATGCCGGTCATGGTCACCGGGGGAGTGCGCCGGCGTCCGATCGCTGAAATGGTCGTCCAGAGTGGCGTGGACATGGTGGGGATCGGCACGGCGTTGGCCATCGATCCGCACCTGCCCCGTGATTGGCTGCTGGGCAAAGACACTACGCCGCAACTGCCGCCAATCACCTGGAAAAACAAGGCCATTGCGGCCTTGGCCAATATGGCGGTGGTCAAGTATCAACTACGCAAACTCAGCCGCGCCAAAAAAACCGATCCGAGCGTGTCGCCGTTGCGTGCGTTGGTCCTGCAACAATTGGCCATGGCATTTCGCACCCGCCAATATCGACGTTGGGTAGAGAAGCGTTCGATGTGAGTCGATACCTCGCAAGCCCAGCGCTCATTATTTGGGCGAGAAAGTCACCTTGACCGGATTGTCGTGTTGGTAGGTTGCCGATGATGGCCCGTAGTCGAGGTTGAAGCCTGGCAGCCAGGCCCTGAGTTCAGTATCTGAAATCCATTCGAGCTGGAGCTCGCTTGCGGCCGCATTGGCGTCGAACTGAGCCAAGGCTTGCACCGCAGATTGGCAGGCTGCCGATACGCCGGATTCCAGTACCGAGACTTGGAGCTTCTCGCTCCATGTGATGGATCCGCTTTGCGGGCACTGGCGTACTTGCACGTGATACTTCCCGCTGGGTGAAGGCAGGTCGGAGACAATTTTGTTGGGGCCGCATGCGGCCAGCAAGGCAGACAAGAAAATCAGGGCGGGGATAGCTTTATTCATCGCAGCATTCCAATTGCCAGGAAGGGGAAGTGGGCAGTCGGCCCCATCGGGGGGGCAGGGCCTGCGCTGGGGACGTGCCGAATTCAGGCAACAGGACCCCGAGCCCATGCTCAATACGGTATTCGATGAGGCGCCCATACCCCCGGGCTTGTCTTACTTGGCCAGTGACAACGGCACGCCCCAGATGGGATCTTCCATGCCTTGCTTGCCCAGCGGCGTGATTTGCAGGGGCTGGAGCCTGGACAGCAACTGCCGGTGCTTCTCGCTCAGGTTGCGCTGCTCAATGAGATTCTGCGTAAAGCTCATGGGCGCCGGCCAGGTGTAGACGGTCAGGTTGTCGAGGGGGCACTCGATTTTCTTAGGATCGGTCGCCCGGCACTTCGACTGCTGGTATTTGTAGCCAGGGGTCTTCAGGTGCATGCGTGGGGCCAGCAGCAATTGGCCGCCCTGGACAGTGAAGCTGGCAAGCGCCTTGTCGACCGGTAGGCGCGCCTGGACCTTGATCGCGGGAACGTCGCGAGAATCGGTCTGTTGGTAATAGCCGCCCGGGGAGAGCGCCGTCGTCTGGGTATATTGCTGTTCGCCCCAGCTCACGCAGGCACCCGAAGCCCTGAGCACGGCGGTACAGACAGCTTCGGTCTTGGTCTCGCTGCCATAGGTCGCGTCCTTCCAGACCTCTTCCCTGTAGTACTCGCGGTACAGCTCGGGGGAGAGGTAGGCGGTCCCGTTGGCGCCATGGCCCGAACCGGGTGGGCCGCTGCGGGCACCGATCTGGTCGAGCAAGCCGTGGATCTGGTAGTCGTCGCCGCCGGTCAGCAAGTATTTGCCCGGTGGCAGGATGTGCACCTCGAAGGCCTTGAACAGGTAGGTTTCGCCAGGCGGCCTCTGCAGCGCGTTGGTCTGGAACTTGCGGCCGAAGGTCACCTTCGGATCCTTCTCGTATTCCCAGATCACCGTCGGCGTCCATTGGGTCATGGTCAGCGCATCGCTCAGCGACTTGTGCGGCATCACATCCGCCACCAGTACCACCGTCATGTTCGCCTTGAGGGCTGCGTCCACCTGGTCCAACAGTTGCGCGTAGCGCGGATCGTCCATGCTGCCGTAGGCACCCGAATCGAGATCGGAGACGCAGCCGGAGAGGGAAAGAGCGAGGAGTACCGCGGCGGGTAGGGCAGAGCGCGGCCGGAACAGACTCATGTATCAATCCTTGATAGGCGTTGGCAGGGGGTGTTGAACAGCGATCTTAATGGTTTGAGGGGAGAGCGCAATATTTTGGAGGGGCAGTGCGATGGCATGCGCGAAGAGCAAGAATACGATGTGATTCACCTCACATATTGAACTCTGAACGCTGTGCGAATTCGACTTCGCAAGCCCATAACCACCTGCTTAGGCAGGGGCAGGGAGGGGGCGAATTGCTGTCCGTCTCTCTGGCAGAACTCGGATCCTCTGCTAGTTTCTCAACGATCAATCTTGCCGCAAAAGATCCGCTCGCCAAAAAAAAACACTCAAGCAAGGAAGCTGCCGCATGAAGAAAGCCCCCGTATTCATCAGCGGCTTGATTGCTACGTCAGTGATGGTCGCCGCGATGCTTGTGCAGGCGCAAACCTCGCCGATGGCGCAGGTTTCCGGGCCTGAAGCCGATGTAAAGGTAACGCAAACCTACGTACGGATGATGGCGCGGGAAGCGTATTTCTGGGGTTGGCCGATGGCCAATATCTTCAACCGTCGGCAGAAGTTCAAGGACCTGCCGGAGCCGGGACTGATGGGCGGTATCGTGCCCGTAGCACCGATCAACCATCTGTCGATGCTCACCGATTACATTTCCTCTGGCGAACGGCTGGTGGCCTGCCCCAACCAGGATGTGGTCTACGGGGCGGGCAGCATTGCCCTGGATATCGAGCCTGTGGTGATTCAGGTGCCGGACTTCGGCGACCGTTTCTGGGTGTATCAACTGGTGGACCTGCGCTCCGACAGCTTCGCCGAACTGGGCAAGATGTACGGTACCAAGCCGGGTTTCTATCTGCTGGTGGGGCCGGACTGGAACGGCAAGGTACCGGAAGGCATTGCCCAGGTGTTTCGCTCAAAGACCAACACCGGTTTCGTGATCCCGCGGGTATTCCAGGACGACACTGCCGAAGATCGCAAAGCCATTCAGCCCTATCTGTCAGGCATCGACATGTACCCGCTGTCCAAGTACGACGGCAAACTCAAGCAGCGTGACTGGAGCAAGTCGCCGAAATTCCCAGCCGAGGCGTCGGGAGACGAGGAGACACGCTGGGTGCTCCCGGAAAAGTTCTTTGATGAACTGTCGGCGATTCTCAAGGACGCCAAGCCGCTACCGGGTGAGGAGGCCCGCTATGCGCAATTGGCGGTGCTGGCGCAAATCGCCCAGCGCGACCCCGAGCTGAAAAAAGCCATGATCGACGAAGCGCAAAAGGCGGACAGCGAGGTGGTCAAGCCGCTGTTGCAGTTCCGCAACTACGGCCAGCAATTGCCGCACCATTGGAGCACCATCAGCAACGGTGCGGCGTTTGGTACCGATTATTTCCTGCGCACGGCAGTCGCCCGGTCGAACATTTTCGTCAACAAGCAGATCGAGACCAAGTATTTCTACCAGGACCTGGATGAGTCCGGTATTCGGCTCAATGGCGCCCAGCGCTACAGCGTGACCTTCCCCAAGGGGGCGCTGCCGCCGGTCAAGGGCTTCTGGTCGTTGACGCTGTACAACCAACAGCATTTCTTCGCCGAAAACCCGTTGGGGCGCTATTCCCTCGGCACCAAGAACAAATCGCTCAAGCGCAATGCCGATGGCTCGCTGACACTCTATATGCAGAGCGACTCGCCGGGCGCGGACAAGGAAAGCAACTGGCTCCCCGCGCCCCAGGGCGCCGACTTCTCGCTCTACGTGCGCGCCTACTGGCCGGAAGCCGCTGCGATGAACGGCCAGTGGACACCACCGGCGGTGGTCAAGGTCAACTGAACCGATTTTCCAACTGCGTTTCATAAGGACAGCCCATGAACCGTTTGCGCACTTCCCTGACGACCCTGGCCGCAGCCATTACCTTGAGCGGCCTGGCCAATGCTGCGACGCGCTATGAGGAACTGGCCAACCAGCCCTTTGAAAAGGGCTTCCCGACTGAGACAACGGCACGCAACCTGATCGATGAGCTGGTGTTCCAGCGCGCTGTGCAGTCGTACCTGTGGGCCTTGCCGGCGATCAACATCTGGTCGATGAAGGAGGCCTCGGAAAAACAGTTCGGCGCCGGCTACAACATCCTGCCCACCTGGAAAAAACGCATCAATGCCAAGACGCTGGTGACCACGCCGAACTCCGATCTGGTCTACGCCATGAGTTATCTGGACCTGCAGAAGTACGGTCCCCTGGTGGTCGAAGCACCGCCCGGTGTACAGGGCATGTTCGACGACTTCTTCCAGCGCCCGATCGTCGGGCCGACCATCGACGGCAAGACCTGGCGCGGTGACGTCGGCCTGGCCGGCCCCGACAAGGGCAAGGGCGGCACCTACGTGCTGTTGCCGCCGGACTACAAGGGGCCGGAGCCGACCGAGGGATACGTCTATCGTTCGCGCACCAACAACGTGTTCCTGTTCTGGCGCACCTTTTTCAAGGATCCGAAAGACCTCAGCGTGCCGGTGGCTGAAGTCGAGCGCACCAAGATCTATCCGCTGGGCAAGAAGGATTCGGCGCTGCCGATGCAATTCCCCGATGCCACCGGCGCACCGATCAACATGCTATTTCCCGAGGATGGTCGCTACTTCGACATGCTGTCGCGCTTCATTGACGCCGAAGCGGTGGACCCGGCAGACATGGACATGCGGGGCTTCCTGCACACCTTGGGCATCGAGAAGGGCAAGCCCTTCGCCCCGGATGCGCAACGGCGCAAATTGCTCGATGACGCGGCGCGCACCGCGTTCAAGATGAGCAAGGTGGTGACCAGCCATCTGCTGCTCAAGGAACCGGGCGGCTTGTACTACAAAGATCGGCAGTACGTGAATACCTTCGCCGGGGAGAACACCGAGTTTCAGTCCAGTGGCAGCTACACCAATCTTGAGCAGCGTGTGGCGTTCTTCACGTCAGCCTACTCGGACAGCCCCGGGATGGTCATGAACATGGTCGGTGCCGGTGCCAAGTATCCCGCGACCACCCGTGATGCCGACGGCAAGTTCCTCGACGGTGCCCAGACCTACAAGCTCAACCTGCCGGCAAATGTACCTGCGGCGTTGTTCTGGTCGGTGACCGCCTACGACAACCTGACCGCCTCGGGCCTGGACAATGGCCAGCCGTTCCCGTCTATCAATCAGATGGATAAGCCGGTGCCGAACAGCGATGGCTCCACCGACATCTACTTTGGCCCGAAATCTCCGGGCGAGGGCAAGAACTGGATCAAGACCGTACCGGACAAGGGCTTCCTGGTGATCGTGCGGCTTTACGGGCCCAAGCAGGCGTTCTTTGACCAGAGCTGGAAGCCAAGTGATTTGCTCAAGCAGTGATGAGTGTGCTCGTGTCGTGCCCGATAAGACGGCCGATGGGAGCAACGCTTCTCGAAAGGTAGCCGGTGAGCGGTACGTTGAACCTTGCCTGGGTCATTACCGGCGTGGTCGCAGCTTCTCTTCACTCCAGGCGGCCCCTGTCAAACCCAGAGCTCTGACCCTGAGTGGCTTTGGCCACCCGGGTCGAGGTCATGGAGGGTCAGGCTTCTGGCTTGAGCTTTATGCCGGCGCATCGGCCTCGAGTCAGCAGGTAGTCCACTTGCCTGGCGCGGTTGATGGCGACGCGGATTTCGCAGCTGGCTGAGTTGGTCACGTCGCCCCAGTACTCAGCGTGTACCAGCTGGCCGTTCTGTGGGCCGGTGTAGGTGCCGAGCGCTTCACGTGAGGTGTACGAGGTGTCGCGTTTATAGACCAGTACCACCCAGTCCTTTTCGGGGGCGGTGGCGACTTGGTTGGGGACGCCAAAGTGCTCGATCGCCTCGCCAACCGGGCGGTTCTTCCAGTAGTTGCGGGCCTGGGCTTCGGGCAGGGTCGGAATGGCCGAGCATCCGCTGAGCAGGATGGCGGCTATTCCCAGTGCGAGCAGTCTTTTCATCGCACGTTCTCCATAAATAGTGCGTTCATTTGGCGGGCATCTGATCGAATGCCTGGTCGACGATCTTCAGGATGGCCGTCTTGGTGTGCTCGTGATTCATTAACTGGAACAGCCCCGGAGCGGCCGAAATCATCTGCGAGGTCGGCATCTTGCCGAGCGGATACATCTGCTTCGCCTGACGCTGCTCCGGATGACAGAGGAAGTCCCGGGTCTGGGCTATCCAGGGCTCGGGCTGCTTTTGCCATTGAGTGGAAACCTTCTTCGGGCGCAAGTCGTTGAAGAACTTGCTGTAGTTCTGCGCGCCGTTCAGGCGCACCCGGTTCTTCGCGCAGTCGACTTCGACGTCATACGCGGTCATCGTTGGCTTGCCGCCTTCTTCGTAGAGCTGATAGACGCCCAGCGAACGGACACCGCCCTTGCGCAGGAAGATGTTGGAAGGTTCACCGTCGACGATGAAGACTTCGTTCTTGTTGAGGCTGCCCTGGTGATGAATCATCCAGAAATCGCCGGCCGGAGCACTTTGCGCTTGTGCAGCAAGCGGGCTGCACAGCAGCAAGGCGGGCAGCCAGGGTCTGAGGGAGGTGAGCATAGGGCAACAATCCTTTGCTGTTGTGGGCACCTGGAGGCGGTGCTTGCGGGTGAAGAAAAATCAACTCAGTCCGTTGGCAAGACAGTGAGTGGCCAAGCTCAGGGGCTGTATCGGGCGATGGGCTGGGCGGACTCTGGTGAGTGGCTGCCATGACCAGAGGGCGCTGCTCGAGTTTTTTGTTCGTGGCAGCAGGTGGGCCGCTCAAGGATAGGAATATAGGTGCGCCGGGCGTCGTGGGTCGATTAGGGCAAATGGGCTAATGGCGTATTGCTGCTATCGAGCGGTGCCGCGGAAACTGCGGCGGGCAGCTATTCCAGGGTAGGCCGCAGGAGGTCGATGGAGCGCTCAGCGCCGAGGGGGCAGGGGGAATTCAGGTAAAGGCCAGGGCCGCTCAGGGAGGGGGGCAGTGTGCTACGGCGGCCAGGGCTGTTGGGGAGCTGGATCAGCTTTCGGGGGCGATGACCGGGTCTTGAGCGGCTTCAGCCGCCAGCTTCAAGCGATCGGCCTTGCTGATGTAGGTGCACTTTTTCTTCGGTGCCAGTTTGGCGCTGGCCTTCTTGGCGTTGGCCTTCAGCAGTTGGTTGATTTTCTTGCGGCGATTCATGTGTGCGACTCGGCGGGTAAGTTGCCGAATGATATCAGCTAAGGGGCGCGGGCCGGCCACCCGGGGTGAGTCCTGGTGGCACAAGACTGGGTGGCGGCCCTGTTTAGCTGGATCGCCCGATCACTTCTTGCTGTTGCAGTCGATTACGCTGGCATCGGTGATGATGTTCTGGCTATCGGTGTACAGGGTGATGCTGCAGAAGTAATCGAGCACTGTCCGGTTTTCCTCATACCCGGTCTTGCGATAGACCGCCTCGCTCCCCACCGGCATCATGCCGCCGACCCCTCCCCCGCCAATGCCTACCCAGGTCTCCTTCTGGCCGACGTACTCGACGCCGGTCTGCACGAAGACCTTCTCTGGCGTGGTGTGGGTCTGCACCCGGTTCCACAGGTAGAAACCTCCACTGCCGTAGGAAGAAGGCCCCATGCCCTGGTCGGGCCTGCCGAACAGTTGAAACGCATTCTTGGCCGGCTGCCCTACCAGTTTCTGGGCGGCGATCTCGACGTCGTTGGGTTCGGTCTTGGCTGTTGGGATGGCACAGGCGCTGATGGCCAGAACCGTGAGGGCAAGGCATACGAACTTGAGTGAAGGCATGACACAGACTCCTTGTGTTCCTGGATTTTCGGCAAAAGATAATCTGAACAATATCGGCAGAGCCAGTACGAGGTTGTGCTGGAGAGTCGCGGTGCGCTGAGTTGCGCCGGCCATACAGGCGCGACAACACGCCACACTGGCGTAATCGCCGGTAGTGGTCTTTGCTGTCTCGGGCCCGGCGGCAGCGCGCGCGGACTAAGCCTGCGTCATGCCATACAGGGGGCCTGTGCCCGCTTCTGGTGACGGAGCAGGGCACAGAACATTATCGAGGTCTCGACCAAGGAGGTCAGGTTGAAAAGGAAAATGCTGGCGGCTTCGCTGCTGCTGTGGATGTTTTCGCTAACGGCGCAAGCCGACTGTGCGGTACTGGGGCCGGGAGAGGATCCGTGCGCTGGCCCGGTGCTCGGGCCTACGGTCTGCGAATGCCCTTGATGAATGTCCGTGCCTTCGTCAGGGGGCATGGGTGACTGGATGACTGACCAGGAGGTCGCAAATGAAAAAAGTGATGTTGGCGGTATTGCTGCTGTGGGGTTTCACCCTGACGGCCCAGGCTTCTTGCCCGGTGTTCGGCCCTTCCGAAGATCCGTGCAGTGGCCCGGTATTCGGTCCTTCCACCTGCGAATGCCCTTGAGCTAGTTGCCAATGGCAGGCCCGGCCCAGATCGGGCCTGCTTCTGCCTTGAGCCTGATCGGCAGGTGCCGAAGCGCCTGTGGCCGGCTCTTCAAAGATGGGCAATCAGCTGCTGCCGATAACCGTTTTCATCAGCTGGGGCGGGGTATCGGGTTTCATCGATCAACGCGCGCAACTGCTGTGAATGGCTGGACTGCCTGAAGGCGACCTGGCACTCGGCAGCGTCAAAAAAGCCTCGCAGATGAGGCAGGGCCAAGGGCAGCAGCCGAGGTTCTATCTTCAACGAAATACTGACGATATCCAGTTGGTCGGTGGGGTCTCGGTAGAGATCGATGACCAGCAGGCTTGCACTTTCGGTACCCGGATAAATGTGGACGTCGCCAGCGCCAACCGGGGTGTCGTCGAAGTAGCTGGTGTACAGCTTGCCAATGTCCAGAGCGATTCCCAGGGTGTTCAATGCCGCCGCCAGATCGGCGTTGGGAACAGGCTCGTCCTGCGCCCAGGTGACGAAGTCAGGCATGGAAACACAGATGTCGAACTCGTTGGCGCAGATGATGGGCGTCACTGGGAAGGCTTCCTGGCGGTGGAGGGCCGTTAGCCTACCACTGGGCGACGCTGTTTTTGCCGCGATGATCCGTGAGCTACTCCAGGTGGCTCATCGGCTGTCCATATCGCTTGAATAGGTGGCGCATTCCCCGGTTTGTCCTGTAGCGTTCATCGCGGCTGGCGAAGCTGGCCAGGCACGGACGTTGGGAGTCCTGCACACCTTCAGACCAAGGATATTGGCCCCAGATGACTCAACTGATTGATTTCAAATCCATCGTTGCCGCGGCGCAGCGGATAGATGGCTCGGTAGTTCGTACGCCGACGGTGGAAAGTTCAATGCTGGCAGGCATGGTTGAACGACCTGTCTTTCTCAAGCTTGAAAACCTGCAGGCCGGTGGTTCATTCAAGGCCCGCGGGGTACTCAACAAGTTTTCGTCGTTGCAGGAAGGCCTGGGCGACAGCCACTTCGTCGCCGTCAGTGGGGGTAACTTCGGTATTGCCATTGGCGAGGCGGCCAAGCGCTTCGGTGCCAGGGTGACGGTGATCATGCCCGAGAGCGCGCCGTCTTCGTCGGTCGAACGCATTCGCGCCTCCGGCAGTACGGTCATTGTCGAAGCGGATGTGCATGCCGCCTTTGCCCGGGCCAAGGCCCTGGAGGCAGAGGGCTATGTGGTGATCGACGATTGCGCCGACACGCTGATTGCCGAGGGGCATGGAACACTGGCCCTTGAGTTCATTGCCGACTGCCCGTCCCTGACCGACGTGTTTGTCGCGGTCGGCGGCGGGGCGATGCTGGCGGGGGTGGCCACGGCCTTGAAGGCGATCAAGCCCGGGATCCGGGTCTGGGGCGTAGAGACTGCCGGCGCACACTCCATGAGCCAGGCCTTGCAGGCGGGCAGGCCGGTGGATATCGACGTCCGTTCAATCGTCTCCACCCTTGGCGTTCCGATCATCGATGAGCTGATGTTTGCCCACGCTCGCCACTATGTCGAAGACATGGTTGTGGTCCCTGACGAAGAGGCGATCAAGGGCATGCTGTCCTTTGCACAAGGGGCAAGGCAATGGGTTGAACTGGCTTCTGGCGCGCTTGTGCCCGCGGTCGTTGCCACCGCGCCCAGGCTGCCTGCCGACGCGGTTATTGGCCTTGTCGTCTGTGGTGGGAACATATCCCTTCAAGACATGACGAAATGGGCTGCCTATGCGGGAATTTCCTGAATATTCCCAGGGTGATGTCTGTAACAGGTCGCTCGCTATCGAAAGCGAGTGCTGGCTGACGTACGCGCTACGGCGCTGAGAGGGGGCAAGCAGCCCCCTCAGCGCACCAGGTTGGCCAGCCAGCCGTGCAGGTCCTACTTCACATCGCCATTGTAGAAAACGTGCTGCACGTCTTCTTTCTTGACGATCAGCTTGTTGCCATCGGCCAGGCTTTCGACCAGTTCCGAGCAGTTGTTGATTTCCATCTTGCCGGTCACCGATTCCGAGGCGCTGTCAAAGGTGAAGGCGTAGGTGGTGGCGGGGCAGCTGGCGCCACCTTCTCCGGTGGAGACCACCAGCAGATACTTTCCACCGAAGGCATAGGCTTTCTCGACGGCGACGTATCCTGTGAGGTCCGGGTCTTCCACCACGTAGTCCATGACGTTGACGACACCGGCGCGGGATACATAGTTGATGGCCGAGCCGCCCATTTCGCGGGTGCTGGTGGTGAATACGCCACCGATGTCGTCGCCGCTGATGATCAGCGGTACGTAGCTGACCCGGGGCGCTTCGGGGGCCGGCTGGGTGGCGACTGTCGGGGCGGGGCGCTCGCCAAGAGCAGGAGCTGCCTGTGGCGATACACACTTGCCGGTCTCGCAGATCCGATCACCCTTGCAATCGGTGTCCTTGAAGCACTGGGCGGCAGCGCCTGCCTGGCCGGCTGCCACCGGCTCGGGTTTTTTGTCGCATCCAACCAGGGCCAACGCTGCAAGCGAGAGGGCGTAAACGAGCTTCATGTTGATCTGTCCTTAATCAAGAGGAGGGGCCGGCGGGCAATGTAAAGGGTTTGCTCAGGCGTTGCCAGGAAACCTCAGCCCGGCCATCCCCTGTTGGCGGCTTGTCAGCAAAGGCGGTCGGCAGCACTGAGCATGGGGAGGACCGGGAGGCTCATATCGCGGATGGCCGCTTCAAGCTTGTCCTGGTAGAGGCTCAGGATGGAGTAATCCATTTTCTGGGTGATGTTCGCGCCGCTTGCGCAATTTTGCAGCAGTTCTTCCAGTGCGCCGGCAACCAGGTCCGCGGTGACCTGCAAGACGTTCAAGCCGAAGCGGCTATCGACAATGACCAGATTCGTTAAGTCGTACATACAGCCCCTGCGGTCACTGTGATGAAGGGTAATGGCTATGAGCCACTAGCAGTTTAACTAAACCGCCAGTGGGCTGTCACGGGGAGAAAAGGGAGGAAGTTGCGCCGGCGAGCGGTTTTTTGTGCGGCGAATTTCCAGCGCTCAGGGGCCGCGCTGTGTACCATTCTGGTCCGCCTGGAAACCAGATCTGATCGGCATGCTGATGATGGCAAGCGCTTGCACTTTCTGCCCTTGGGTGTATTTACCCCGCCGGCCCGCCAGGAACAGCGCAAGGCGCGTTACTCGGCGGTAGTGGAGGAGGTCAAGGCCACCCTTGGGGCAGTGCGGTTTTCAGATTCATCGCAACCCCACCGAAAGCCTGCAGATCCATTGCGACTACAAGGCTTGATCTCGATCTCTGAAACGTTGGTCATGCAGCACCCTTGATGCTTGCCGAGTAGTGTTGCGAAGCCTGTGGTGGCTGGTGCTGACCCTGGGACTGAGCGGGTGCACGGCTTTGATGACCCGAACCACTCCCTGCACCTGTCCCTATATCGGCGTGCGCATGGACTGGGCGCTGGCAAAGGAAAACAACGGCGTGCTCTGGCCATTTCTGGCGCTGGATGCGCCGTTTTCCGGGGTGGTGGATACGCTGATGTTTCCCTTTGAATACCAGCATAGCTGCAGCCTTTGATGCTCGACGTTCAGCTGTGCTCAGGGGCGGGGGCGACCGGAGGATAGAAAGGCCGTCTAGAGTTGATTCTGGCAATCGCTGCCTGAGGAGAACCGCCATGCACACATCGCATCCGCTTGTTACCGTTCTTGCCTGCCTGTTCCTGGCTGCGGCTTCCCCCCTGGTACTGGCTGATCCGGGCGGGGGCAAGGGGCAAGGCCATTCCAAGCAGGACGCTCAGGATGATCGTGGCCAGGGTAACCAGGAGGGCCACGGTAAGGGCAAGAAACCTGCTGCTGACGATTGGAGCCATGGCCCGAACATCGATCGTGGCAACGTGCTCGGCATCTTGGGTGGGCACCGTGATTATTGGAGCCCGGGGCCGGCGTTGCCTCCCGGTATCCAGAAGAACCTGGCCCGTGGCAAGCCCCTTCCACCAGGCATCGCCAAGAAGCTGGACAGCCGGCTGCTCGGGCAACTGCCGCGCTATGAGGGGTATGAGTGGCGGCAGGCCGGTACGGACCTGATCCTGGTGGCCATTGCCAGCGGGGTCATCTACGAAGTGCTGAATGACGTCTTGAACTGATGGGGCTGCCGGGGTCTTGGCCAATCGCAACTCAAACCCCGGCAGGGAACTCGCGGCCTTAAGGGCTATTCCCAGCGCTTGAACAGCACGCTGGCATTCACCCCGCCAAAGCCGAAACCATTGGACAGTGCGTATTGCATGGCCAGTTGGCGGGCCTGCCCGCTGACCAGGTCCAGCCCTGCGGCGGCGCTGTCCGGGTTTTCCAGGTTGAGGGTGGCCGGGGCGATCTGATCGCGCAGGGCGAGGATGGTGAAGATCGCCTCGATTCCTCCGGCCGCACCCAGCAGGTGGCCAGTGGCGGATTTGGTGGCGCTGATGGCCAGCCCACTGTCGGTGCCGAACACGGTTTTGATCGCAGCCAGCTCGCCTTTGTCACCCACGGGGGTGGAGGTGGCGTGGGCATTGAGGTGCTGCACCTGGGATGCCTGGATACCGGCCTGGCGCAGGGCCTGCTGCATGGCGCGACGGGCGCCGTCGCCGTCTTCCGGGCCGGCCGTCATGTGGTAGGCGTCGGCGCTGGTGCCGTAGCCCACCAGCTCGGCGATGGGCCGGGCGCCGCGGGCCAGGGCATGTTCCAATTCCTCGATGACCAGCAGGCCGGCGCCTTCACCCATGACAAAACCATCCCGAGCCTGGTCGAACGGACGGGAGGCGCGTTCCGGGGTGTCGTTGAATTCGCTGGACAAGGCGCGGGCTGCGGCGAAGCCGCCCAGGCTGACCCGGTGGATGGCCGCCTCCGCACCGCCACACACAGCGATGTCGATTTCCCCGGCGCGGATCATCCGCGCGGCATCGCCAATCGCCTGGACCCCGGCGGCACAGGCGGTCACCGGCGCGCCCAGGGGGCCCTTTAGACCATGGCGGATCGACACGTGCCCGGCGGCCATGTTGCTCAGGAACGAGGGAATGGTGAACGGCGACAGGCGGCGCGGGCCCTTGCTGTCGGTGGTGCGTACCGCTTCGGCAATGGCCGGGAAGCCGCCCACCCCGGAGGCGATGATGGTGGCCGTGCGTTCCTGGGCTTCTGCGGTATCCGGTTTCCAGCCGGCCTGGGCCAGGGCCTCCTCGGCCGCGGCCAGGGCGAAGAGGATGAAGCGGTCCATCTTGCGCTGTTCCTTGGGGGCCAGCAGTTGGTCCGGGTCGAAGCCGGCCTCCGGGTCCTGGAGCGAGTCGGGCACCTGGCCGCCGATGGTGGTCGACAGCTCACCGATGAGTTCTTCCGGTAACGAGCGGATGCCGGACTGGCCTGCCAGCAGGCGCCGCCATACCTGTTCGACTCCACAGCCCAGTGGCGTGATTGCGCCCATGCCGGTGACTACGATGCGTTTGCTCATGCGGATCCTGCTCCTTCAGCGTACGTGATTGGGGAACAACGAAACGTGGACGATACTATCATCATGAAAGTAACATCCGAATCCATAATTACCCAGGTGCAGTGCAGGAGCCAGCCATGCAACGAAAGAGTCTGATTGACGCCGAGTGTCCAATCGCCCGAGGCCTGGAGCGGGTGGGGGAGTGGTGGAGCATCTTGATCATGCGCGATGCCCTGCATGGCTTGCGGCGCTTCGACGAGTTTGCCCGCAGCCTGGAGATCGCCCCGAACATGCTGACCCGGCGTCTCAATTCCCTGGTGGAGGATGGGTTGCTCGTGCGTGAGGCCTACAGCCAGCGCCCGCTGCGCTATCAATATGTGCCCACGGCCAAGGGCGAGGACTTTCGCGTGGTGCTCATGGCTTTCGTGGCCTGGGGCAATCGTCACTACGCTCCCGAAGGTGAGAGCGTGCAACTTGTCGAGCGCGGAACCGGGCTTGCGGTACAGCCAGTGATGGCGGAGGTCGCCAGCGGCCGGTTGGTGGCATTGCAGGCGTGCACGGTGCAAGCCGGGCCCGCGGCCAGTGCCAGCATGCGCCAGCGCCTGGGGGCTACGGCTGACTGAGCCCTGGCGCCTGGCTTGATGCCGCCAGGGCGTTATCATCCGCAGGCTGCCCGGCGTTCAGCGTGCCCGCTGCCCGCGCCGCCAGGAAGGGTGAAAGTGCCGCCAGTGGGCGTCCTGGGCTGCAGCCAGCAGCTCACGGTCGCCGCGGGTATCGCCCCAGGCCCGGAGCCGATACTGGTTCAGCGGACCGTAGACGCTTTCCAGGCGCAGGACCTTGTTCTGGCAACGGCAATTGTTGCCGGTGATACGCCCGCTCAGTATGCCGTCGACCACCTCCAGTTCGGTGCCGATCAAGCTGATCCCCAGGCGTGTGGCGAAAGGTTGCAGGACCAGGGCCGGGGAGGCAGAGCACAGGGTTACCAGGGCGCCTGAGCGCAGCTCCTGGGCCACCGCCTGCAGGCCCGCCGGGCGCATCAGTCGGTTCCAGGCCTGCTGGCAGAAAGCTTCTGCCCGCTGCTGGAGCCAGGCGGCCTCGACGCCTGTGAGGAAGGTGCTGATCAGTTGCGCCTTGAGCTGGTCGCGATCGACCCGGCGTACCAGGAACCTCAGGCTGGGCAGGGCCAGGCTGAGTATCCGCCGGTTGAACTGGCGGTGGCCAAAGGCGAACCTGAGAAAGGGTACGAAGCTGTCATGGCGGGTCAGGGTGCCGTCGAAATCGAACACCGAGAGCACCTGGCTGGCATCGGGGTTGATCC
The DNA here is from genome assembly GCF_017947325.1 of Pseudomonas sp. MWU349. Lineage (NCBI taxonomy): Bacteria > Pseudomonadati > Pseudomonadota > Gammaproteobacteria > Pseudomonadales > Pseudomonadaceae > Pseudomonas > Pseudomonas sp. MWU349. The sequence continues at coordinate 727,530 of NZ_JAFEVP010000001.1, forward strand.
CGATGGTGTCCGGGGCAAGCGCCTGGGCTACGGATTGTGGGGCCTGGGATGGCAAACCCGTGGGGGCGAGGGGGCCGGTTGGCGGGTGGGGCGGCATGGGTGTTCTCATTGATGGCGGCCGTGGATACGCGGCCGCTTTTGCCTGGGATCGCTGCAGTCTACGCGTTCCGAGTGGAGGCTTCTGGGTTGCAATAGCCGGTCAGATCCTTGCCCAGCTCGCCGCGATAGCGTTGCAGCAGTTCGTCCAGCAGTTCCAGTTGGGTCAATAGCATTGCAGCGTCCTTGCGGTACCCCTTCGGGGCGTGTTTTCAAGAGTCGGTTCACAATTAACGGGAAGCGTCGGATGCCGGCGTGCCTTGCCTGGCGCGGGCTCTTTCGACCATGGCCACGATGGTGTCGCAGAGCTCTTCCTGGGCTTGGCCGAAGCTGATCTCTCCCAGTGTGGCGGCATGGGACAGCGCTTCGGCGGCGCCGAGCATGGCCCGCAGGCCCGCGGTGCCTATCACGGCGCCGTTCGCGAAGGGCTCAAGGGCACCTCGACAGGTTTCCAGGAAGGTGGCCTCGTATTCACGCTTGGTCTGTTCCAGCTCCGGCGAGCTGGCCAGGGCGGCGATCACCCCAAGGATTTCGCGGCCCTGGCGCTGCACGCAATCCATATAGGATGCGGCAATCACATCGGCGCGAGCTGCCAGCGTGGGGCTGGCAGTCTCCAGCGCCTGCTCCATGAGTGCGGTCTGACGCTGATCGTAGTCCTGGTAGAGGGCCGCCAGGAGTACCGCCCGAGTGTCGAAATGATCGTAGACCACGGGTTTGGTGACACCGGCCTGTTCTGCCAGGTGCCCCAGTGTAAGGGCCTCGGTGCCTTGTTCGCGAATTATCTGCCAGGCCACGGCCATCAACTGCTGCAGGCGCTGTTCCCGTGTCAGGCGACGGCGCGGTGAGGCATCGGTGTTCTGGCGGCTTGACATGCTTATATACCAAAGGTAGGTTATTGGTCGTAACTTACTAAAAGTATATAAATCCTCTGCAATCAGCGCAATGCGCTTGTGGGAGTAGTCGCCATGCACGCACTTCTTGTCTTTGCCCATCACGACCCCAGGTCCCTGACCCACAGCCTTGCCCGGCAGATTGCCGAAGGCCTGGCCGAGTCTGCGGAGCACTCCTTCGAGATTGCCGATCTCTGGAGCGAAGGCTTCGAGCCGCGCTTCGGCGCGGCGGATATTGCGGTACACAGAACCCAGGTCACCCCTCCTGTGGACGTTCTCGCCGAGCAGGCCCGAATCGATCGCGCTGATGCTCTGGTACTGGTCTATCCCGTCTACTGGTGGTCCATGCCAGCGCTGCTCAAGGGGTGGATCGACCGGGTGTTCAGCAATGGCTGGGCGTTTGATTTCCAGGCCGATGCCAGGTTGGTGAAAAAGCTCGGGCGCCTTCGGGTGCATCTGGTGGGGGTGGCTGGGGCTGATGCCGGTACCTATGAGCGTCACCGCTACCTCGAAGCGATGCGGGCTCAGATTGATCACGGGATCTTCGATTACTGCGGTGCCAGTGTGCTGACGTCGCAATTGCTGTACGAGTCGGAGTCCGGCGATCAAGCCGCCAATCTGCAAAGGGCCCGGGCTATCGGGCAGGCCTTGTTCAGCGCCCACAGGCTCGCCGAGCCGGCGTAAGGCTTTGCCAGGCATGTGCATAGGGGGCGGGAAGGGGGGGGGCGTGGCCGAAGGTCGGGCTGGCTCTAGCCCCAGCAGCACCAGGCGAAGGTCGTCAGGCAGAGCAATAAGGGCAGGGCATCAAGAAATTCATTCATACCGGCACATTCCATTCGGACGGGTGCCGGCAATTTAAGGTGGCTGCTGTTATCTGTCTGTTGCGATTCTGTGAATTTTCAACGCTATTTTGTTGAATGATTCACGAGGCATTGCAGGGGCGTGGCTGGCATCTTTTTTTCGCAGCTCCGACACTGATAAAGGCCTCCCAGAAACCTGTCCTGAAATCCAAAGACTCAAAAAAAGTGTGGATATTTAATGACTTAGGTGATTTTATTTATAGTTTTTTTCTCAAAATATGTTGTTACAGAATGTACGATTCCGTTACTATAGCCCTGCGTTCACCTACCACGGTTTATGCATTTTTAGCCCCAAGTGTCCATCAGCTACTTGGGCTTTTTTTTGCCTGGAATTTGTCACGGGCCGCTTTTTCCCCATGAGCTGGATGCACAGGATTCACGATCGGGTATCTGGCTAACCCGACCGTGACTGTCGATACGCCTAGTGCCGGACGATGTGCAGCCCTTCCTCCTCCTGAGGCGGCACGAAGTAGCGGCTAATCCGTTCGAACTGCTCGTCGCTGGCGGCAAACGGGTGATCGCCCAGACGATTGCGCTCGCGCAGCCTTGCCTTGCACTGGGCTTCATCCACATCCAGTACATGCAATTGATGAAGGGTGCCGGCCTGGTCCGCCAGCGCTCGCAGCCAGGTTCGCTGGGCGACGGTATTGGCGGGAAAGTCCAGGACAACACAGGTTCCAGCGCGCAACATGGCGATCACCAGCGGTTCCAGCACACTTGCCAGGCGCTGGGCGTGGAGCAGGTAGTCGGCGATCGAATGAATCTGCTGCGGATACAGGCCTGCCAGCCACTGGTCTTCAGAGATCAGGACGCTGCCGTGCGCCTCTGCCAGCTGCCTGGCCAGGGTGGACTTGCCCGAGGCGATCTTGCCGCACAGTAAATGCAGTACGGCGGGTGATGAGTGCTTCATGGTTTTCTCCTGGGGTAGCTGCCTCAGAAGAGTGGTAGTCAACCCCGCCTCCGAGGCGGGTTTTTGGCAGCCTGGACGGCCGCTAGCCCACCTTGCCGATGAAGGGGGTAATAATCGCTGCGAGGCCAGGCCGGGGGATCGGGTTCATGCTGTGGAAACTACAGCGTCGCCACGAAAAAAGCAGCCCGGCCATGCACAAGCCTTCATCATTTCGAAGCACTGAGGCATTGCGCAGGCATTCGATAACTGCGGGGCAGTTAACATTTCTCTGTGTTTTTTCTGATACACAAAAGCGCATACAGGCCTATCCTGAACGGGCGAACTTCACTTCCTTCATACAGGCGAGAAGCCATGCTCTCTACCAGCGAGCTTTGCCACATATTGGAGTCCGGCTTTCTCCCGCTGTCCTGCGCCTGCGCCCTGAACCCCAACGGCTCCCTGACCATCAAGATCTACGATGCAGAGTCGGGCCGGGTGGAATTGCTGCTTACCGGCGTCTCCACTGCCGAACTCACCAGCGTGCGCGACATCTCCAACCTGATTGGCGAGCTGCGTACCGAATTGCGGGCAGGGCGCCGAGCCTTTGCCGGAGCCTTTACCCACTTCGCCGGCTGAAGGGGCGGTGAGGCGCGCATTGCTGACAGTTGAACATGTCATGGCGAGGGCATAGCGTTACAGCGTTCGCCCAGTATCTATGACTCTTTACCGGTTCATGGATGGCGAGGTCATCTGTACTGGGCGAACTCCCCAGGCGCTTGCTGTGCGTCTTTCTGGTTGTCGCTGTTAACCTCACTCGCGATTTTCACCCAAGGGTGCGCAACTCGGGCGGTGCCCGAGGCTTTCTGCACCGGGTTTGGTCTTTAACTATTCAAGGAAGGTCTTCATGAACATCGGCAATACGCCTCCTGCCAACTACAGCTACGCCCAACTCTCGAAAGTACTGGAACACAACCGTTCGGTTGCTCAAGTCAAAGGTCCCGAGGCGCCTGCGGAGCAGGAGTTCGCGGCGCATCTGGAGGCCGAGCAGGCCGTCGCCAAGGACGATGCGCTCAAGCTCTCCATGAGCTTTTCCGCGCAAGCTTGAGGGCCGCCCTGGGGAGGAAGGTCTCCCTGGGCATTGGCTGGCAGGAGCTTCGTCCGAGGCTGTCATTTCAAGATAAGTCTTTAAAAATCAGTTGGTTGGCCGATAGCGCCATGTTAATCTTGCCGCCGCTGAGGGAATGGGCGAGAGGCCGTGCGGCCCCTGGTTTAACCTCGGAGTGACGCTGTAGATCTCTGATTTATCGTGTTTTTTTACCCTCGACAGCGAGTCGGGAGCCGGGCTTTTTTGCCGGTTTCGACCTTGCTTCACAAGGACTGGATGTATATATTCCACTCCCTGCTTCAAGCACTGGACGGCCTGATGCCGATTGAATGTTCCAGTGCCGCGTTATCGCGCTACCGCCCGAATGGCGAAACTGGTAGACGCATGGGACTTAAAATCCCCCGCTCGTAAGGGCGTGCCGGTTCGATTCCGGCTTCGGGCACCATCTATTTCAAGGGCTTGCACGGTTTTTTTCAGTGAGCCTTACTCTGAATCAATTCGCAACTTCAAATACTGCTCCGCAATTCGCTTTGTGGGTGAGACCTTCTTGCCCTTGCGATTGCGCGTGCACTGTTCGGTCATCTCCAAAGCGGGAGGGCTAAATGAGCTGGAAGCGTTTTAAGGTGGCAATCCTGTATGTCGGTGCGGCCCTCATGCTTGTGCAGGCCGGGCGACATTTGGCCGATGGTGCTACTGAGCTCGATAACGCGGGGCCTGCAATCATCGCCTTGGGAATCGCCTACTACTTGGTTAGGCGAGCAAGAGCGTGTGCCGGATAGCATGGCGGCAACTTGATCTTGATTGAGAGATCACACGGTCACTGGTTGTCGAATAGGCGGGTAAATCAACTCAACGCTCGAAAGTGGATGTAGTGGAAAAAGCCTGGTAACTCCAGGCCAGAACTATCTGGCAGTAGTGGTACCGTCGGCGCTACGTGTCTGGAAAAGGAGTTCGTGTATAGATTGGCCAAGGGTGCTTCTCTGGAAGACATGGAGTTTCATGCTGCGTGGTTGCGGGGAATGTTAGGGGGCCGGATGCAGGAACTACTGAATCTGGATAAATGAACTAAGCACGTCTCTCCAGCCACTATCGAGTTTCATAGGGTGCTGATTGCAGCCAGGGCTGGACTGTTCAAACTGCTCCACAGGTTGCAAAACTCTGCAATTCAGTCGGGCCGGGATCGTGACGGGGTTGCTGAATTTAGGTAACTTGGCATTTTCCATTCATGGACGACGGATTCATGCCAATCACCAAGCGTATTGCAAAAATCTCCCTGAGCCTCTCCCTACTGGGCCTCGTAGGCGCTAGCCCATTTTCCCTGGCGGACGACACCACTCCGGTGAGCGAGTTGCTGCGTAGCGGCTATGAAGTCAAGGCGGCCTACCAGGCGCCAGCACGAGTCGGCCTGGTTCACTTTCTGATCTTGCAAAAAGGTTCGTCGGCGTACCAGTGCGTGACCTATGGCGCCGAAATAAAGCCACGTTTCCATGACTACTCCAACACCTACTCTTGTGCTCAAGTTCAGGACCTGATTCCCACCCAGCCTACCCTCCTGCGGTAATTCTACAGCGCGTTTACGGTTCCATTACCCTCCAGCCCTTTTGGCTTGGGCTGGTGCGGTTTGCTGCTGGGGAGTACCCGCTCGAAGGCGCCGAGATCAAGGTTTGCGGAGCTGCTTAAGCGTATGGCGGACCACCTCCGAGAAGTCCCCGGTAGCACTTAACGGATGTATTCGTCTGCGGGACGCTACAAGCCATGCATCGGCGTGTGCGATGGGGGAGGCTGCTCTCCCTGGCGCGGGTCTGGATCCTTCTAGGCAGGAGCGATAGAGCACTGGGTAGATAGCGCTGGTTGCATATACAGTTTTTTTGGGTGTTTTCCCGCCCCGCGGGTGCATAGGAAATGCGGAACTGCGTTTGAGCAAGTTCACCTCTGGCAAACACAGGTTTATTGCTGACTAAGACTCTCGGTTCAGATGTGAGTCAGAGCGTTGCTGTGCCGCCTCGGGGATTTGATTTCTACAACAAGGCCAGATGCAAAAATGAAAATAAATGCATTGTTCATCGCTTCGCTGGGAGGGCTCATGCTGATTCAAGCAACGCTTTCCTTTGCGGACAACACCAATGGCAAGAGTCTCTATGTGCAACGATGTGCCATGTGTCACGGCGCCGATATCAAGGGAACTGGGCCGCTGGCCAATAAGAGCAATCCTCCTACACCTGATCTGACGACCCCTGCTTTCAAAAAACGCCTCAATGAATATCCAGGCGTGATTGTGTCGTCGGTAATACTGCGCCCCAATGGAGACTTGATTCCCAGAACTTTGCGGGAGAACGGTGTAAAGGTGCCCCCCCATGCTTGGAGCGTTAAGGATTTTCGCGATTTGAATCAATACATGAGTGACGTGATCTCAAAGACTCGATGAGTTCTTATATGCGTTGGCATGGCGTTCCAAGAGCCACTTGCGCCGAGACGGTGGCCAATCAATCTTGACTTTAGTCTTGAGGCTTATCGCTGCCCTGGGTCGGGCTGCACCAGGTGCTGCCAGGGAAATACCTGCCGGGCGAAATTCTTCACATAACCGCCAGTGGTGGCCTGGATCACCATGATCGGCAGTTTGGGTCGCTGGCGCTGCAGGGCTTCGAGTTGTTCCAGGCTCAGGCAGGTATTGCGCAAGCGCAGCGCCCGCAACGGGTCGCACGCTTGGCTGGCAAACAATTTTTCATAGCTGGCAAAAGACGTGATGGCGTGCTCCTCGCGGTCTTTTGCCCAGCTTTGCTGAAGTGCGCTGGATTCGCTGAAATCCAGGCTGCTCAACCGCGGCAGGTTGCTGGAGCCTGCCAGATTGTCGATAAAACCCTGGGTGTCGAAATGGGCGCCGATACGCAGTTGCGCAAGGTGTGGCAGGTCGACCTGGAAGAAGTCCGCGTTGGGGGCATTGGGCACGGTCAGTTCGCTGAGGTACGGGGTTTTTGCTACCCAGCGGGCGATTTCCCCGGCTTCTTCCATGATGGTGCCGGCCTTCTTGATCAGCGAAGCGTTATGGTCCTGAGGTTCGGTGGGGCGAATCGCCAATGACCTGAGGCGGGGAAACTGCACCGCACTGTCCAGCAAGGGGCTGAATTCCCACTCGCGGGTACCGTTCGCGCCTTCATCGGCACCGGAAAACAGCAGCGAGCTGAGGGTGTCCGCCACGCTCTGCTCTGCCAGGCATTCCAGGGTCCAGGCAAAGGGTTCGTCCCACAGCTCGCCGTAATACTCCACATGCAGGCCGTCACGCATCGGCGCCAGGGCCAGGTAGTTGTAGTCGCTGGCCCACAACGGGCTGGCCGGGTCTTCGCCGGTGTCGTCGTGCTCGGCGGCCTGCTCCCGAGTGAACTCATGGATGCGTTGCTGCAGGGCCAGCAGCCGCTGGTAACCAGGGGAAGACAAGGGATTGGACATGGGCTGGGTTCCGCGGGTAACGCAGGCGCGGGCCTGCTGGATAAACGCTGGGCGTGGTGAGGGCCGATCATAACAAAGCGGCGAGGGCTGACTGCTGTGAAGCGAGCGCTGGGCGGTACACATTTTTCCAACAAATTAACTCTGTCGTCAGGGCCTGGCCGGGCGCTAGGATTCGTCGCCGACCTGCCGGCCTAGCGTCTTCGAGGGGCTCCACAGCATGCAATCAAGGCGACTGCCGTCATCAGCAACCGGGCTTGCGCCCAGGGAAATCAGCCTGGATGACGCAGCGCTGTTGCAGCGTTTCTTTGTCGAGAACCCGGAGTATTTCCATATCGTCCACGGTGCAGCGCCGCAGCCGGACGAGGCGCGCGACGAGATCGATGATGCACTGCCAGCGGGCTGGTCCTACACCCACAAGTGGAAAATCGGTTACTTCGACAGTGAAGGGCGCCTGCTGGCGTTCGTCAGCATTGTCAGCGACCTGTTGGCACAAGGGGTCTGGCACATAGGTCTGTTCATGCTGGCTACCCCCTGTCACGGCAGCTCCCTTGCCCGGCAGTTGCACGCTGAGCTGGAGGCCTGGGCGGTGGGCGAGGGCGCACGCTGGTTGCGCTTGAGCGTGGTCCAGGACAATGCCCGGGCACAGGGCTTCTGGAATGCCTGCGGTTATGCCCAGGTGCGTACCCGTGACGGGATCGAGCTGGGGCGCTTGCAGCATCAGGTACGGATCATGATCAAGCCCCTGGCCGGGGATTCGTTGATCGACTACCTCGCCTTGATGCCCCGTGATCGCATCGAGGAGCAGGCACCCTGCTGACAAGGCGCCAGGAGCACCCGGACGGCGTAACTACCGCAAGGCAACGCCCCAGTCAGGTGCTAGACGTGGCTGATCGACAGCTGGCTGATGATGCAGACCGAGCCATCCTCCGCCGGAGTGCTGGGGCTGAAATCGATCTGGTTGTAGATCCCGCCATGAAAGTCGAACACCTGGTCATTCCAGGTCGAGTCCAGGGCGTGTGGGGGAGAGCTGGCCTGCTGGCCATTGCAACTGGCGCCGATGGTGATCAGCCCTGCGTAGGTGCAGTGGATGCTGAGCTGGAACATGGCGTCGAGCGGGACGCCGCCGAGCAGCGGTAGCGGCCTGGGGTCGGCGCCGTTGAAGCTCTGGCGCAGGGCATAGGTCAGGATGCCCTTGTCCCAGAACACCTTGACGGCTGGATTCACGTCATCGCGTACATGCATTTGCGCAACCACCACTTTCTGCGCCGAGTTGACCTTGGTCAGGATCATCTGTTGGCGGCTCCAATGATCGGCGGCGCTGCTCAGGGCCCAGTAGCGGGATTCCTTCCACTCGCAGCGGGTTCGATGGGTGCTTTTGCTCGCCGCGCCCCGGGTCGGCGCGCGCAGTTGTATCGAGCCATCTGCCAGGCGCGAGATCACGCTCGGGCATTGGGCCAGGGCGAGGTTGCCGTTGAGCTCCAGTGCCAGCGGGTTGCTGGCCGAGGTGGGCAGTGGGGTGGCGATGTCGAGCGTGCTGATATCTACCGGCATGTGGAGGTGTCCTTGTCGGTGCGGTCGGTGGGCCAGCGTTCAGGGCGATGCTCGCAACTGCGGGGCTGCGGCATCAGCAGGAGCTGTTTCCCGGTGCCCACTCGGAGCCGGCAGAGCGCGGTGCCGATGAGGTTGTCGACCCCGTTGCGCACCGACCCGCAGTTCTAGCTCGGGCTGTACGGCGCCGTGGTCCGAGGGGCTTGATCGGCCTGAACTAAAAACGCCCCTGCCAGTCCCATTGGGCATCTTTGAACGACTGGGGGGAACACCATGAAAATTCATCCTGCAATGCTCTGCGCTGCGGTTCTGGCTTCAAGCCAGGCGTTGTTGGCGCAGGCTGCCCAGACCACTACCGCCGAGCCGGCCTACCAGAGCCAGGTAGCACGCTACCAGTGTGAAGGGCAGGTGCGCATCGACGCCGCCTACCTGAACATCGACAACGGCTCCTCGTTTGCCACGCTGTATTACAAGGACCAGTTGATCCCCATGCACATCGCGCGTTCCGCTTCCGGCGCCCTGTATGTGGCGGACGACGAGCAGAACAGCTTCCGCTGGCACACCAAGGGCAAGATGGGGGTGCTCTCGTTCCTGGAGGCGGACCACACCGCCACGGAGCAAACCCTGCTCAAGGACTGCAAGGAACTCGAGCAGGACTGAAAACCGCCAACGCACTTTCCGCGGGCAAAAAAAAGCCCGCGGGGAGTGCGGGCGAACGTAGTTGCTTGAATGAGCGAGGCGACTATACACAGCGCTTTTTCGCCGCTGGGTGAAAGAAGTTTCATCTTGCGCCTCAGGGGGCCGGCCTTGGCCAGTCCCGTACTCGGCCGGCACGCTGGCGTGCTTCGGTTTCAGACGAAGGGCTGGCCCTGAAAGCCCCGTGGCAGACGCTGCAGGCCCGGCAGGGCGGTCAGGCGTTCGGTCCAGGCGTTACGCCAGAGTTGGCCGCCATGGCTGGCCTTGGCCTTGCGTGCAGCCCGACGAGCGGCATTGCGCTGGTTGCGTCGGGCCTCCTTGTAGACCTCGGTGTTTCGGCAACTGCGGCATTTGACCCGGTTCAGTTCGCCGGTGGAGGCCAGTTGGGTGCCGTGATGACCGCAGGCCAGATGCCCGGCGACCTTGAAGTGAGTAACCATTGCGTTTCTCCTTCGGAGTGAGTACGGAGCACGCGTCGTATGGTCGATGCGCCTCCATATTTTTACGACCGCAGGGCACAGGCGACGTTCGTTGTTTGGTCGGCAAACCCCGAGCCACCGGCAGATCTGTTCTAACCTGCTAAGGCGAATGAAAAATCCCTTCAGGAAGAGAGGTGGGCATGGCAACGCAACAGCAACGCCCTTACGAGCAGGAACGCAGTGATGAGACGGCGCCCTACGAGGTCGAACACAAGGAGCCGCCTCCGCAGACCTGGAAGCATCCGGATGATGGCAAAAGCTTGTCGGAACTGGATGAAGAACGTCCCTTGAAACCGTGACCCACAGCCCCGCTCCAGAGCGGGGCTGTCGTTTGTGGCAAAGCCCTGGGCGGGCTCTGTTACCATCCCCGGTTTTGTCGCCCCGACGCGCCGGGGCGAGTGGTCCGTTCAAGGGAGAAACACATGATTGTCACCACCACCGCCCATATCGAAGGCCGGGAAATTGCCAGCTACCTGGACATCGTCAGCGCCGAATCGGTCCATGGCATCAACGTGGTCCGTGACCTGTTCGCCGGCATGCGCGACTTTTTCGGCGGCCGCTCCCAGACCCTGGAACGCGCCCTGAAGGAAGCGCGGATCCAGGCCACCAATGAAATCAAGGAACGCGCCCGGCAATGCAACGCCGATGCGGTGGTCGGCGTGGATTTCGAGATCAGCATGCCGGCAGGGCGCGGTGGCATGGTAGTGGTCTTCGCCACTGGCACTGCCGTCAGGCTCAAGTAGCGTTCAACGCCGCCGGGCGCTCAAGGCGCGACCGGGGTGCACAGCTCCACTAAAGTGCCGTCCGGGCAGCGCACATAGGACACCGTCTGCCCCCAGGGCTTGCTCGTGGGGGGCGCCAGTTCCCGGGCACCGTGCTCCAGGGCCCGGGCATGGGCCGCCTGCACGTCTGCGGTGACCAGCCCCAGTTCCATGCCCAGGGGCTTGGGCGATGAGTGAGCCGCCACATGGCCGGCCGGGAAATTCATTTCTGCCAGGTCATGGTCGGCGAAGGCCAGGGTGGTGCTGCCGGTTTCCAGCTCGCCATAGGTGCCGGATTCGTGGAGAAACCGCCGCTTGAAACCAAAGGCCTGTTCGAAAAAACGCAAGGAAGTTTCGACTTCGGGCACGTAGATGATGGTGTATCCGAACTGCATGGCGTGACGCTCCTGTCCATGGGTTGTGAGGCGGCGAATCTAGCACGGGCCTGCGGTTGCGCAGGGCCCGTCGTTGTAAGTCGCTGTTTCATGGCTGCTCGCTCAGGTGCCAGCCCAGGGCCGAGCATTGCAGCTCGTGGGTCGGCGCCAGGGCCTGGAGAAAGGCCTGATCGTGGGAGGCCACCACCAGGGCTCCGGGAAAGTCCCGCAGGGCGCATTCGAAGGCTTGCACCGATTCCAGGTCCAGGTGATTGGTGGGTTCGTCGAGCAACAGCAGTTGGGCCGGGTTGCCGCCCCACAGGGCCAGGGCCAGGGCGGCTTTCAGGCGTTCGCCGCCGCTCAGTTGCGCGCAGGGTTGCAGCACCCGCCGGGCATCCAGTTGCAGGCGTGCCAGGCGGGTACGCAAGGCGCTTTCCTCCAGGGGCGTGGCGGCGTTGCCCAGTTGTTCGAGCAGCGAGCGTGCGGGATCGAGTTGCGCCAGGTGTTGATCCAGATAGGCACTGGCTACCGCCACTCGGCATTCGCCGCTCAGTGGCTGCAACTGGCCGGCCAGCAGTTTCAACAAGGTGGATTTGCCGCAGCCATTGGGGCCGATCAGGGCGATGCGCGCCGGGCCGACGACGTTGCAGGTGAGGCGGCTGGCCGGGGCTTGCGGGTCCAGCCAGGGCAGTTGCGCCTGCAGCAGACTGAACACCGGCTGGCCGGCCTGCAAGGTGGTGGCGGGCAGAGTGAGCAAGGTCGGTGACTGCGCGCCGACCCGGGCAAAGGCGTCGCGCACCTGCTCGTCGAGCTCGCTCTTGTGCCCCTGATGGGCGTGGCGTACCTGGCCCATGATGTCCCGTGCGGCGCCGAGCAGCCTGGCCCGTTCGAAGCCTGAGACGTTGGCGGTCTTGGCGTACCGGCGCGAAGCCGCGGCGTGGCGCTGGATGATGTCGTGTTCCCGTTGCAGGCGCTTGTGCTCGCGGCTGCGCTGGGTACGCGCATGGTCCAGCGCCGCCTGCGCCGCCTCGCTGTGGGCCTGGCGCTGCGCCTGGTACAGCGCATAGTTGCCGCCATAGACCTGGGCGCCCTGGGGGCCGAGTTCGACGATGCGTTGCACCTGCATGAGCAATTGGCGGTCATGGCTGACCAGGATCAGCCCGCCACGCCAGCCTTGCAGTTGTTCCGTCAGCCAGCGCCGGCCGTGGCGGTCCAGGTGATTGCTGGGCTCGTCGAGCAGCAGCAGGTCGGCGTTGCCCAGCAGGGCGCCGATCAGCACCACCCTGGCCAGTTGGCCGCCGCTGAGGACGTCCGCCGGGCCCTGTGGGCCCACGTGCTCCAGGCCGGCTTCATCCAGGGCCTGGCGCAGGCGCTGGGCCAGGTCCCAGCGGTCATCCACCAGGTGCAGGTCTTCCAGGCTGGCGCTGCCGTCGGCCAGACGCTCCAGGGCGCCCAGCGTCTTGGCGAGGCCGGCCACCTGGGCCACGCTCTGCCCCGGCTGTACCTGCGGGTCCTGGGGCACATAGGCCACGCTGGCAGTGTGGCTGATGCTCCCGGAGGAGGGTTGCAGCTCGCCGGCGATCAGGCGCAGCAGCAGGGACTTGCCCACGCCATTGCGCCCGACGATGGCCGTGGGCAGGCGATCGAAACTCAGGTTCAGGGCATCAAGCAGGGTTTCGCCATTGGCGAATTGATAGGTCAGCTGGTTCAGGCAAACCAGTGCGGGCAGCCGGGTGACGTGAGTCATCAGCACCTCCGGAAAATGTGGCAACAGGCCAATGAGCGCTAGCAGGGCTCATCGCGGATACATTTTTGGAAGGCTTAGTTGTTCACGTCGGCAATCGTCCTTGGACGGGAAAGAAGGTGCGAAGCCTAACTGCAGAACTCTCTGAATGACAAGTACGCAAATTCGAAGGTGGCCGTCGTCAGGCCGGTTGGGCCTCCTTTGCCAGGCGCCGCAGAAAGTTCGCCAGGCCCGCTTCCTCGGCCTTCAGGCCCTGGCGGGCGCGGGCCTTGGGCAACTGCGCCAATTCACCGATGACGAAGCGCTCCAGCAGCGCCGGATGGATGTAGCACTTGCGGCACACCGCCGGCGTGTTACCCAGTTCCCGGGCCACTTCCTTGACCGTTGCCACTATGTGTTTCTTCGCCTCGGCCTCGGGCTCCCAAGGCTGCTGGCGCAACCGCTCCAGGGCCAGGACGCTGCCGGCCCAGGTGCGGTAGTCCTTGGCGGTGAAGTCGGCTCCGGTCAGTTGCTGCAGGCAGGCGTTGATGTCCGACGAGCTGACGTGGTGCCGTTGACCGTCTTCGTCCAGGTACTGGAACAGCTGCTGCCCCGGCAACTCCAGGCAACGCTTGACCACCCGCGCCAGGCGCGGGTCCTTGACGGTGATCTGGTGCTCGACCCCGCTCTTGCCACGGAACTGGAAGTGGATGGCGCTGCCGCTGACCTGTACATGGCGGTTGCGCAACGTGGTCAGGCCGTAGGAGCGATTGTCCCGGGCATACTGGCTGTTGCCGACGCGGATCAGGGTTTCATCCAGCAGCAGGATCAAGGTGGCCATGACCTTTTCCCGGCTGAAACCAGGCACCGCCAATTGCGCCCGCAACTGCCGGCGCAGCTTGGGCAAGGCGTTGCCGAACGCTAGCAGGCGGGCGTACTTGTCACTGTCGCGCACTTCGCGCCAGCGCGGGTGGTAGCGGTACTGCTTGCGGCCCCTGGCGTCGCGGCCGGTGGCTTGCAGATGGCCCTTGGGGTCGGGGCAGATCCACACCTCTGCGTAGGCCGGGGGAATCGCCAGGGCGTTGATCCGCTGTACCTCGGCGGCCTGGGTGAGGCGCTGGCCCTGGGCGTCGTAGTAGACGAACTTGCCCCGCAGCTTGCGCCGGCGGATGCCCGGCTGGCGATCGTCGGTGTAGTGCAGGTCGGCGGGCAGGGCGGGGGTATCGCAAGCATCGGGCATGGCGGCAGGTCCTGGGCAAAGTGCGGGCCGGTAGACCATGGACCGCAGCCTCGGCCAAGGGTGCCGATTTTCTCTGCGGTCTACGCCAGGACGGCCACTGCCTTGATCTGTGCCCAGAGCTGCTGCCCGGGGTGCAGGCTCAACTGGTCCCGGGAGAAGCGGGTGATGCGCGCCAGCAACGGGCTGCCCGCCACGTCCAGACGCACCAGCACGTGGGCGGTGTTGTCCGCGGGGATTTCGTCGCGCACCGTTACCGGCAGGCGGTTGAGGATGCTGCTGTGCTCGCTGTCTTGCAGGCTTAGGCTGACGTCCCGGGCCTGGACCTTGAACCGCAAGGCCTTGCCCAGTGCCAGAGGCCCGTGGGCCACGCGGACAGTCAGCTGGCTGCCGGGCAGTTGCAGGGTCAGCAACTGGTAGTCCGGGTCGTAATGGCTGACCCGGCCTTCCACCACCACGCCTGCGTCGTCACCCAGGGCCAGGGGCAGGTCCAGGCGCGCCAGGGTCTCGCCCACGGGGCCGCTGGCCAGGGCCCGGCCATCGCTGAGCAGGACGATGTGGTCGGCCAGGCGCGCCACTTCATCCTGGGAGTGGCTGACGTACAGCACCGGGATATCCAGCTCGTCGTGCAAGCGTTCCAGGTAGGGCAGGATCTCGCTTTTGCGTTTCGAATCCAGGGCCGCCAGGGGCTCGTCCATCAGCAGTAGCCGCGGGCTGGTGAGCAGCGCCCGGGCAATGCCGATGCGCTGGCGCTCGCCGCCGGAAAGGTGTTGCGGGTGGCGCTGCAGCAGGTGGCCGATGCCCAGCAGTTCCGTGGCCTGGGCCATGTCCACCCGGCGTTGTGCCTTGGCAATGCGCCGCAGGCCGAATTCCAGGTTGGCTTGCACGGACAGGTGGGCGAACAGGCTGGCCTCCTGGAACACATAGCCCAGGGAGCGCTTGTGGGGCGGGACGAACAGCTTGCGCTGGCTGTCCTGCCAGACTTCGTCGTTGATCTGGATGCGCCCGCGGCCGGCTTTTTCCAGGCCAGCGATGCAGCGCAAGCAGGTGGTCTTGCCCGAGCCCGAATGTCCATACAAGGCTGTTACCCCGCGCCCTGGCAGTTGCAGGTCCAGGTCCAGGGCGAAGTCGTGGTAGCCCAGGTGCAGCTTGACGTGAATGCTCATCGGCTCAGCTCCAGCCGGCTTTGGTCTTGCGGCTGGAGTACAGCGCCAGCAGCACCAGGAACGAGAACACCAGCATGGCCCCGGCCAGCCAGTGGGCCTGGGCGTATTCCATGGCCTCGACGTGATCGTAGATCTGCACCGAGACCACCCGGGTCTTGTTGGGGATGTTGCCGCCGATCATCAGCACCACGCCGAATTCGCCGACGGTGTGGGCAAAGCCGAGGATCGAGGCGGTGATGAAACCTGGCCGCGCCAGGGGCAGGATCACCGTGAAAAAGGTGTCCCAGGGGTTGGCGCGCAGGGTGGCGGCCACTTCCAGGGGACGGCTGCCAATGGCAGAAAAGGCATTTTGCAGCGGCTGTACCACGAAGGGCATGGAATAGATCACTGAGCCCAGCACCAGGCCGGCGAAACTGAACGTCAGGGTGCCCAGCCCCAGGGACTGGGTGAACTGGCCGAAGAAACCGTTGGGCCCCAGAGCCAGCAACAGGTAGAAGCCTATCACCGTGGGTGGCAGCACCAGGGGCAGTGCCACCACCGCGCCGATCGGCCCTCGTAGCCAGGAGCGGGTACGCGACAGCCACAGGGCTATCGGAGTGCCGACCACCAGCAGGATCAGCGTGGTCAGGGACGCCAGCTTGAGGGTCAGCCAGATGGCGGAAAAATCGGCGCTGGAGAGGCTCATTTACAGTTGGTAGCCGTAGGACTTGATCACCGCGGCGGCTTTTGGCCCCTTGAGGTAGTCCACCAGTGCCTTGGCGGCCGGGTTGTCCTTGCCCTTGTTGAGGATGACCGCGTCCTGCTTGATCGGGTCGTGCATCTGGGCCGGTACGATCCAGGCCGACCCGCTGGTGACCTTGCCGTCCTTGTAGATCTGCGACAGGGCGACGAAGCCCAGCTCGGCATTGCCGGTGGAAACGAACTGATAGGCCTGGGTGATGTTCTGGCCTTCGACGATCTTGTCCTTGACCTTGTCGGTCAGGCCCAGCTTGGCCAGTACCTGGGTTGCGGCCAGGCCGTAAGGTGCGGCTTTCGGGTTGGCGATGGACAGATGCTGGTACTGGTTGTCCTTGAGCACTTGGCCCTTGGCGTCGACGTAGCCGTCCTTGGCCGACCACAGGGCCAGGGTGCCGATGGCGTAGGTGAAGCGCGAGCTCTTGACGATGTCGCCTTCGCTTTCGAGCTTTTGCGGGGTGCTGTCGTCGGCCGAGAGGAAGACTTCAAAAGGCGCGCCGTTCTTGATCTGGGTATAGAACTGCCCGGTAGCGCCGTAGGCGGCCACCAGTTTGTGCCCGGTGTCTTTCTCGAAGTCGGCGGCAATCGCCTGGATCGGTGCGGTGAAGTTGGCGGCCACCGCGACCTGGACTTCATCGGCCTGGGCCGAACCCAGGGCGAAGACAGCGAGCAGGGCGGCGAGGCAAGTCGGGGCAAAACCTGAGGCACGAAGGTTCATCAAACAGCTCCATTGGGGGGACGGATGCGTTGGGCAGTGAGTGATTGGAAGGGGCCTGCACCAAGGCGAGGGGGAATCGCTATATAGAGGAATATATAGCGATTTGTCGATGAACGGAACTCCGTTGCCGGCGCTTGTTGCCCGGGCCGCGATGGTGATCGCGGCACTAGTGGATCAGCGTCTGCGCAGTTGTGCCAGGGTTTGTTCGGCCAGGCGCAGGGTCAGCTCGTAGGCGGGCAGTTCCACTCCCAGGCGCAGGGCCTGTCCGGACCAGAGGTTGGCGAAGCCTGCCTCGTCCTTGGCTCGCAGCGGCATCAAGGCGCCGCCGGCCCGGGGGAAGGCCGGCGCCAACGGGCTGATGGGGCCGATTTCGCGCATGACGCGGTTGACGATGCCCCGGGCCGGGCGCCCGGTGAACAGGTTGGTCAACGCGGTTTCGCTTTCCTTGGCGTGGCGCAGGGCATGGTGGTGGGCAGCGCTGACCTTGGCTTCCGGAGTGAACAGGTAGGCGGTGCCCAGTTGCACCGCCGAGGCTCCCAGGGCCAGCGCCGCGACGATGCCCCGGGCATCGCCGATGCCGCCGGCGGCAATCACCGGCAGTTGCACGGCGTCGACGATCTGCGGCACCAGGGCCATGGTGCCGACCTGGCTGTTGAGATCGTCGCCGAGGAAGATCGCCCGGTGGCCGCCGGCTTCGTAGCCCATGGCGATAATCGCGTCGCAGCCGCGCTCCTCCAGCCAGAGCGCTTCATCGACGGTGCTGGCCGAGGACAGCACCTTGGCTCCGGTGGCCTTGACCCGGGCCAGCAACGAAGGCTCTGGAAGGCCGAAGTGGAAACTCACGACTTCAGGGCGCAACTCTTCCACCAGTTGGCAGGCGCTCTCATCGAAGGGCGCGCGGTTGCTGACCGGGGTCGGTGCATCGAAGTCGGCGCCCAGCTCGCGATAGTAGGGCTCCAGGGCGTTCTTCCAGCGTTGCTCGTGTTCGGCATCGACGGGCTGCACCTGGTGGCAGAAGAAGTTCAGGTTCAACGGGTTCTGCGTGGCTGAGCGAATCACCTGCACTTCCTGGCGGATCTGCCCGGCGTCGAGCATGGCGCAGGGCAGGGAACCCAGGGCACCGGCCCGGGAGGCGCCGATCACCATGGCGGAGCCGGAGGGGCCGGCCATGGGCGCTTGGATGATGGGCAAGGCGATACCCAGCAGGTCTAACAGGCGGCGATCAGTCCATTGGCTCATTTGCGGGAATTCTCCGTCGGCAGGTTGAGACGATGCAGCCCGTGGTTTTTATCAGGAGAAGGCGCCCCGAGGCCAGCTGACTTTTCCATGGGGCTCGATTCCACGCCTTTGCCACCGATACAGCAGCCGCTGCCGACGGCTGTCGGCGGCGTCGATCCGGCGCTAGACTGCGGCGGATATTTTTCCTCATCGCACCCCTCAAGGAAGGCTGACCATGGATGTAAAACTGCGCGAAGTACTGCCGTTCAGCGTTGCAGGCCTGCAAGTAAGGACCCTCAACGCCGCCGAGCAGCAGGCCGACAGCGCCCGGATCGGGCCGATGTGGCAGCGCTTCTATGTCGAGGGGCTGTTCGACAAGATCAGCCCTCGCCAGGCTGATTCGTTCGTCTACGGCGTCTATTCCAACTACGAGTCCGATGCCAGCGGACACTTCGACGTGACCGCCGGAGTGGCGCTGGAAGGTGCCTGCGCCGACTACCCGAGCGTGGCTGTCCAGGGCGGGGACTACCTGGTGTTCAGTGCCAAGGGCGCGATGCCCGATTGCGTGATCCAGACCTGGGGGCTGATCTGGGCCTACTTCCAGGACAACCCCCAGGTCCGGCGCGCCTTCGCCACGGATTTCGAGGTCTACACCAGTGCCGATTCGGTGGCGATCTACATCGGCATCGAGGCCTCGCAGGCCGCTTCGCGCTCCAGCAACTGACGCTTGCGTTCCACACCCCAGCGGTAGCCTGAAAGGCTGCCGTCGCTGCGTACCACCCGGTGGCAGGGAATGGCCACCGCCAGGCTGTTGGCCGCGCAGGCCTGGGCCACGGCGCGCATGGACTTGGGCGCGCCAATGCGCTGGGCAATTTCGGCGTAGCTGGCGGTGCTGCCCAGGGGAATGCTCCTCAGGGCTTGCCATACCCGCTCCTGGAACACCGTGCCCTGCAGATCCAGGGGCAGGTCCAGGCCAATGGCCGGGGCCTCGATAAACCCCACTACCTGGGCGACCAGGCGCTCGAAATCGCGGTCGGCACCGATCAGGTTGGCCCGGGGGAACTTGTCCTGCAGTTGCTCCAGCAGCGGGCCGGGTTCATCCCCCAGGAGAATCGCACACACACCGCGCGCGCTTTGCGCCACCAGTATTGCCCCCAGGGAACACTGGCCGAGGGCGAAGCGGATATCGGTGTTGGGGCCGCCGGCGCGGTAGTCGCTGGGCGTCATGCCCAGCAACTGGTCGGCCGCTTCGTAGAAACGGCTGTTGGAGTTGAAGCCGGCGTCATACAGGGCCTCGGTGACCGGCTGGCCGCGTTCCAGGTGGGAGCGCACCTTGCGTGAGCGTTGCGCGTTGGCATAGGCCCGCGGGGTCAGCCCGGTAGCGGCCTTGAACACTCGGTGAAAGTGATAGCTGCTCATGCCGGCCTGCTGCGCCAGCTGGCCCAGGCTGGGCGGTGTTTCGGCGCCCTCGATCTGCCGGCAGGCCAGCGCCACTAGCCTGGCATGGTGCGCCGCGACCTGGGTCTGGTCACTGGCCAGGCGCTTGCTCGGGCGGTAACCGGCGGCTTCGGCTTGCTCGGCGCTGTCGAAGAATTCGACATTCTCGGCCTTGGGCAAGCGCGACAGGCTGCTGGGGCGGCAATAGACGCCAGTGGTGCGCACGGCGTAGACAAAGCTGGCGTCGGCGCTGGCATCGCGCTTGAGCACGGCTTGCCAGCGGGGGTCCTGTTCGATGCGATGCTTGCGCGACAAGGCGGTCATGGTCGGTACTCGGTAAGCGGTGGCGGCCAGATTAACCAAGGTGGTGCCGTTCGGCACTCCGGGTCTTGCGCTTGAATTCTCAACGTCAGCCGGCGCGGCGCAAGGTCAGGTTGATCCGTTGCTGGCCCAACAGCGGGTGATGGCCGTCCTTGAGGGCCAGCACTCCGTGATAGCGCAGGCGGTCGACGCCGCCCCAGACCACCACATCGCCATGCAGCAGCGCGACCCGCTGGCTCTTGTCGCTGCGCTGCCGGCCGCCGAAGAGAAAGATCGCCGGCAGGCCCAGGGACAGGGACACGATAGGGGCCGAGTAGTCGCGCTCGTTCTTGTCCTGATGCAGTGACATCTTTGCCCCCGGCCGGTAGCAGTTGATCAGGCAGGAGTCCGGGGCGAACCCGGGAAAGCCGGCCGCCGCGGCCGCGGCTTCGGCCAGTTCCTGGAATACCTTGGGCAGTGCTGGCCAGGGGCGCTGGCTTTGCGGGTCGATGGGGCTGTAGCGGTAGCCGCTGCGGTCGGTGGTCCAGCCCAGTTGCCCGCAACTGCTGAGGCCCACCGACATGGTGAAGCCGCCGGGCGTCTGCATCTGGCGAAAGGGCGCGGCGGCGAGCACGGCATCGAGTTGCGGCAGCAGCGCTTCGATCCAGGGCAGGGCGAAGCCGCGCAAGACACGGGATTGTGGGCCCAGGACCTCGACGCGGGCAGGCTGCTGCAGGTCGCTGTCACTGAACAGCCCGAGGGTGGCTGGGCCACCATCATTACAGTGCATCGTGAAAAATCACTCCAAGGGTATGGCGCTGGCCACTGTGAACGCGGCTGACGCCGTGGCGCAAGGTCACCCGATAGTGCCCGCGCGCTCCGGCTACCGGGCGATGATGCACGGCGAAAACCAGCCCATCACCCTGCTTCAGACCAATGACCTGCGGCCGCGATTGCATGCGTGGGCGCTGTTCGGTGAGCACCAGTTCGCCGCCGCTGAAGTCGCTTCCCGGCTGCGACAACAAAAAGGCCACTTGCAAGGGGAATACGTGCTCGCCGTACAGATCCTGGTGCAGGCAGTTGTAGTCCCCGGGGCCGTATTGCAGCAGCAAGGGCGTCGGGCGCAACTGCCCGGCGTCGTGGCAGCGCTGGATGAAGGCGGCGTGTTGCGTCGGGTATTGGACGTCGATGTTCATCAGGCGGTTCCAGCGGTTGGCCTGGCCCACCAGGCGCGGGTAGAGCAACTGGCGCAATTGCGCCACGGGCTCCGGCAGCGGATAGCCAAAATACTGGTACTGGCCACGGCCAAAGCCATGGCGGGCCATGATCACTTTCGAGCGAAACAACTCGGGGCTCTGGTAAAGCTGGGCCAGGGCCTGGCATTGCGTTGGGGTCAACAGGCCTTCGAGACGGGCGCAGCCATCCTGGTCGAGGGCCTGCTCGATGCGGGCCCAATCCAGTTGTTGCAGGCGATCGTGTAGCGAGGGGGCAGGCATGGCGGGAGTGTCCTGGGCGGTAGGGAACCCGGCCAGTCTGCGGTACGGCTGGCCGCCCGACACTCCGTTGCTTGCGCTTGAATCAGTGTTGCGCAGCGGCGCTCTACAAGGCCTTGCTGACGCTGACGTCGCTGATGACATCGTCGGACTGGCCATGCAGCGCCTCGAGGGCGGCCCGGGCTTCTTCCTCGGAGCCGGTCTGCAGCTGGGCGAATTCGAAGCGGCGCTCACCGTTGAGCTTGTATTTGATGACGTACTTGGTGGTCTGGGGCACGGGGCTACCTGTTGTTGCGAGAGGAGGGCTTAGCGCAGTTTCGAGCTGGAGCGGCGAATGATGCGGATCGAATGCGTCAGGTTCGGCTTGCGGGTCACGCTGATGGGCCGGCGGTTGACGGTGTCGATGGTGATGTTCCAGAACCCGGTGCTGGGTGCGGTGATCTTTGCCGGGAACTTGTCGAAGGCGCCGCCATGATAGGTGTGACGGCCGCCGTTCTTGAAGCTGCGGAAGTTGGCGTCGCTCATCAGGCGAATGTTGCAGACCTGGGAGCATTCGATGACGACGATATCGTCTTCGTTCAGGTGCTCGCGCTGGTGGATGAATTTCATGGGCGCCTCCAGAAGGGCTATAGCTACAAAAGCAAAAAACGTTTGCGTGGGCGGTGGCGCAGTTTATCAGGCCCAAAGGAGTATTATTCGGCCCCGGCGTCGAGCTTTGACAATTTAAAACAGTTATTTGGATTTTTATCGGCGATAAAGCCGTGCCTCCGGAGAAAAACAGCGCCTTTGCTGTCGGAGGGACTTTATTGGAGATTTTTATATGAAGCGCTGGGTTTGGGTTCTGGTCTTGGCCATCGGCGGTTGCGCAAGCGTCTCGGACATCAACCAGACACCGCCAACCCTGAGCGTGATTTCCGGCAAGAAGCCTCAGGAATACGCCAAGTGCCTGGCCGACAAGCTCTCCGGCAGCCGCGGCGCGCTGCAGGTCGAGCCGCACAAGGACGGCTTTCGGGTACTAGTGCCCCAGAGCCTGTCGCCGGCCCCGGCTGCGGTGTTCTACATTGAAGCGCGTTCCGGTGGCAGCAGCATCAAGCTGCACGAGCAGATGAGCAACAACCCCTTGCGCCCTCAGGATGTGCGCAAGGCCGGTGAAGACTGTATCTCCGGCTAAGCCGTTGCTCCCTGCGGGTGACCGGCCCCGGTTGCCCTATTGCATCCCTTCTCCAGACTTTGCCCCAGGCCCCGGATAGCGCCGCCAAGCGCGGCCCGGGGTTGCTTTTGCGTGGGCAGAAGCCTTGTTGCACTGCGGCGATTAGCCGCTTTTTTTCGCCTGGTAAAACCTTGTTTTGCTGTTCGGTATTCGATAGGCGCGGGGCAATTTCGCGTTGTCCCGGTGGATCAATTGACCTACTATTTGTGTGCTTATGCCATGCAGGTCTAAGCATATAACTAGAATAATGGAGTTCATATGATCCCACTGGATCGAATGCTATTGAGTGGCCTGATGCTGCTGTTGGTTCAAACTGCCCATGCCGTGGAGGGGCAGAAAGTCTTTACCCAGGGAGGGGCCCAGCCGGGGGCGACGGCTTGCCTGGCCTGCCATGGCGCCGATGGCATGGGCCTGGCGCCGGCCGGGTTTCCGCGCCTGGCCGGGCTGCCGGCGGGCTATCTGAGCAAGCAGTTGCACGACTTTCGCAGCGGCGCCCGCACCAGCCCTGTGATGCAACCCCTGGCCAAGGCCTTGAGTGAAGAGGAAATCACCGCAGTTACCACGACCCTGGCCGCCATGCCTGCGCCCAAGCTGGTTCCTGTCAGCCGTAGCCAGGTGGCCACCGGTGTCGGTGAGCGCCTGGCCCTGCGCGGTGCCTGGGAGCGGCAAGTGCCCGAGTGCGTCAGTTGCCACGGACCGGGTGGCGTGGGCGTCGGTA
The DNA here is from genome assembly GCF_017947325.1 of Pseudomonas sp. MWU349. Taxonomy (NCBI): domain Bacteria; kingdom Pseudomonadati; phylum Pseudomonadota; class Gammaproteobacteria; order Pseudomonadales; family Pseudomonadaceae; genus Pseudomonas; species Pseudomonas sp. MWU349. The sequence goes on from NZ_JAFEVP010000001.1 coordinate 750,627, forward strand.
CCGCCTTCCCACCCCTGGCCGGGCAGCCTGCCAGCTACCTGGTGGCACAGCTCAACGCCTGGCGTGAAGGTACTCGCCACAACGACCCCAATGACCTGATGGGGCATATCGCCAAATCCCTGAGCGCCGAAGAAGTGGCTGCCGTGGCGGACTACTTTGCAACCTTGAACTCCCAGGAGGCGCGCCCATGAAACCATTGATTTCAGGGGTGCTGCTGAGCCTGCTCGCGATTCAGGTCCAGGCGGCCACCGTCGCCATGGAGGACCAGTCGCAGATCCCGGCGCCGAGCGCTTCGGCCCATGTCGAGTACTTCAAGCCGCCGGCTGAAAGCGAGCTGCCGGATAATGCCTACGGCAAGCTGGTACGCGAAGGCTACGCCCTGTTCGTCGATACCAAGCGCCTGGCGCCGCAGTTCGTTGGTAACGGTCTCAATTGCAGCAATTGCCACCTTGATCAGGGGCGCCTGGCCAACTCGGCGCCGCTGTGGGGCGCGTATCCGATGTACCCGGCCTATCGCAAGAAGAACGACAAGGTGAATACCTTTGCCGAGCGCCTGCAAGGCTGTTTTCAGTTCAGCATGAACGGTGGCAAGCCGCCGGCGGCGGACAGCCCGCAAATTACCGCGCTGTCGGTGTATGCCTACTGGTTGGCGAGCAAGGCGCCGCTTGGCGTCGAGCTGCCCGGACGCGGGTATCCCGACGTGGCGCAGCCCGCCAAAGGCTACGACCTCAGGCAGGGGGCGGCGGTGTATCAGGCGCAGTGTGCGGTTTGCCACGGTGACAACGGCCAGGGCCAGAAGGTTGGTGCGAATTACGTGATGCCGCCGCTCTGGGGCAAGGATTCCTACAACTGGGGTGCAGGGATGCACCGGATCAATACCGCAGCGTCCTTCATCAAGCACAACATGCCTCTGGGCAAGGGCGGCAGCCTGAGCGATCAGCAGGCCTGGGACGTGGCGGCGTTCGTCAACAGCCACGAGCGGCCGCAGGACCCGCGCCTGGTGGAGGGTTCCATCGAAAAGACCCGGGTCAAGTTCCACGCCAATGACGGGGTGAATTTGTACGGTCAGACGGTAGAAGGCGTGCTGATAGGCCAGGGCATCCGATAAACTAGCGCCCATTGTTGCCGGTGCCGCCCGGGCTCACGCCTGGGCGGCATCGATTTTTTGGGAGAAAGCATGAAGCGGGAAGATGTCAGGGCAAAGCATGCAGAGGGCTTGATCTCTGCCACCCACGTGATCCAGAACCCCGCCAATTCAGGGGAATGGATTGTGTTTTTCAAGAAGAGCGCCGGGCGCAGCTATTTTCTGGTGGACGACAGCGACGAGGTGGAGTCTTTCTGCCGTCTCGACGACCTGATCGAAACCATTCGTGGCCTGGGTATCAAGTTCGCCGAAATTCATATGTAGAGGGCGTGCGCCTTCTACTTGCAGACCACCACCACGCTGCGGCTTTTATAGTTGCCAACATCGACGCCGAGGGTCTTGTCGCTTTCCTTGGTGGCGGGCGTGCCGACAGTGCTGACGATCCGATAGCCGGTGCCGGCGCAGGACGCCTCGGCTTTCTCGTAGCAGCTGGCCCAGGAGCTGGCCTCGCCAGAGCAATCGATGCTCAGGCCTTGTTCGCCATTGGCCAGGTAGGTATTGGAGGCGGTGGCACATCCACTCAGGGCCAGTACTGCGGTGACAGTGAAAAGTCTGTTCATGGGGGATTTCGTCATCTGAGGGGGAGGGGGTGAAGTGGCCGGGCATGCCAGTGGCGATGCTATAGCTAATGGCCATTTCGGTACAGCGCATCACCTTAGTCCTCCTCAGGCCTGCAAAAGTGCCGCAGCCCCTCTGGATGAGGGGCTTGTAGTGCCTCCAGGCGAACATCGCCCGGGCGAAAACGGTGCCATCATGAAGCCTGGATTATCCGCCTTGGCCGTTGGGTCGAGGCTGTGCCTGGTCGGGACCTGGGGCATTCCGGCAACCTTGTGCAGGTGCCGGTTTACAAGCGCTGCGCGGTGATGGAGGTTTACCTGGCGGGCTATCTGGAGGATGCTGCGGAACTATCTGGCACTTTATTTCTCTATGATGGCAGCGGTTAGCCAGCGCGGGGCATTGTAAGGCGCTCGCGCCCTCATTAGACTGCGCCGAAACTCGTACACACAGCCTTTTTAAGGACTCATATGATCAAGAAATGCTTGTTCCCAGCAGCCGGTTACGGTACTCGCTTCCTGCCAGCGACTAAAGCCATGCCCAAAGAAATGCTGCCGGTGGTGAACAAGCCACTGATCCAGTACGGCGTTGAAGAAGCGCTGGATGCCGGATTGAATGAAATCTCCATCGTGACCGGCCGCGGCAAGCGCGCCCTCGAAGACCACTTCGACATCAGTTACGAGCTGGAAAACCAGATCAAGGGCACCGACAAGGAGAAATACCTGGTCGGTATCCGCAAGCTGCTGGACGAGTGCTCGTTCTCCTACACTCGCCAGACCGAAATGAAGGGCCTGGGCCACGCCATTCTGACTGGCCGCCCGCTGATCGGTGACGAACCCTTCGCCGTGGTGCTGGCGGACGACCTGTGCGTCAACCTCGAAGGCGACGGCGTACTGACCCAGATGGTCAAGCTGTACAAGCAGTTCCGCTGCTCGATCGTGGCCATCCAGGAAGTCGATCCGCAGGAAACCAACAAGTACGGCGTGATTGCCGGCGAAATGATCCGTGACGACATCTACCGCGTTCACAGCATGGTCGAGAAGCCAAAGCCGGAAGACGCACCGTCGAACCTGGCGATCATCGGTCGCTACATCCTGACGCCGGACATCTTTGACCTGATCGAGCAGACCGAACCGGGCAAGGGTGGCGAGATCCAGATCACCGACGCCCTGATGAAGCAGGCGCAGAACGGCTGCGTGATGGCCTACAAGTTCAAGGGCAAGCGTTTCGACTGCGGTGGTGCCGAAGGTTACATCGACGCAACCAACTTCTGCTTCGAGAACTTCTACAAGACCGGCAAGGCTTACTGATAGCTGCTGTACGGGTTTTTCGGAAAAGCCACCTTCGGGTGGCTTTTTCATTTGTCGCCCTTATGTAGATCCTCTGCGCTGACCCGATCGCCATCTGCGGTTATGCTTGTCAGCCTGCCTGGGAGAGTGAAATGGCCTACGATTTTGATCTTTATGTAATTGGCGCCGGTTCCGGCGGTGTGCGCTGCGCGCGATTTGCAGCGGGTTTTGGTGCGAAGGTCGCGGTCGCTGAAAGCCGCTATCTGGGTGGCACTTGTGTCAACGTAGGCTGCGTGCCGAAAAAGCTGCTGGTGTACGGCGCACACTTCGCCGAAGACTTCGAGCAGGCCTCGGGTTTCGGCTGGTCCCTGGGCGAGGCGAATTTCAATTGGGCGACCCTGATCGCCAACAAGGATCGCGAAATCAATCGCCTCAACGGCGTCTACCGCAACCTGCTGGTCAACAGCGGCGTGACCCTGCATGAAGGCCACGCCAAGCTGATCGATCCGCACCAGGTAGAGGTCAACGGCCAGCGCTACAGCGCCAAGCACATCCTCATCGCTACCGGCGGCTGGCCGCAGATCCCGGATATCCCGGGGCGCGAGCATGCCATCAGTTCCAACGAGGCCTTTTTCCTCAAGGAGCTGCCCAAGCGCGTGCTGGTGGTGGGCGGTGGCTATATCGCGGTGGAGTTTGCCGGGATCTTCCATGGCCTGGGCGCCGATACCCAGCTGTTGTATCGCGGCGAGCTGTTCCTGCGCGGTTTCGACGGCGCAGTGCGCAAGCACTTGCGGGAGGAGCTGACCAAGCGTGGTTTGGACCTGCAATTCAATGCCGACATCGAGCGCATCGACAAGCTGGCCGATGGCAGTCTTGAGGTCACCCTCAAGGATGGTCGCAAGCTGGCCGCCGATTGTGTGTTCTATGCCACCGGGCGCCGGCCGATGCTGGACAACCTGGGGCTGGAGAATACCGGCGTGAAGCTCGACAAGCGCGGTTTCATCGAAGTGGACGAGCAGTATCAGAGCAGTGAGCCGTCGATCCTGGCGATTGGCGATGTCATCGGCCGCGTGCAACTGACGCCGGTGGCCCTGGCCGAGGGCATGGCCGTGGCTCGGCGCTTGTTCAAGCCCGAGCAGTACCGTCCGGTGGATTACCAGATGATTCCTACGGCGGTGTTCAGCCTGCCGAACATCGGTACTGTCGGCCTCACCGAAGAGCAGGCACGAGAAGCGGGGCACAAGGTGCAGATCTTCGAGAGCCGCTTCCGGCCGATGAAACTGACCCTGACCGACTGCCAGGAACGTACCCTGATGAAGCTGGTGGTGGACGCCGACAGCGACAAGGTCCTGGGTTGCCACATGGTCGGCCCGGATGCCGGTGAAATCGTCCAGGGCCTGGCCATTGCCCTGAAGGCGGGGGCGACCAAGCGTGACTTCGACGAAACCATCGGCGTGCACCCGACGGCCGCCGAAGAGTTCGTCACCATGCGTACGCCTGTCGCGGGCTGATCAAGCCTGCGCAGGTGCGTCTGGCTGGGCCTTGGTGGCTGCAGCCAGGCGCAACGCCTCCAGGCCGGCCTCGGCCTTGGTGGCGCGCAACTCCATCTCCTTGCTCGATCGAGCCTGTTTCCTGGTTTGTTCCTTGAGTGCCTGAACTTCTTCCTGGGCAACGCGCAGGCGTTCCTGGAGCAGGGTGCTTTCGCTGTCCTGGCGGGCGACCTGTTCGCTCAGGCGGGCCTGCAGCGCCGAATTCTTGCTGGCGGAATCCTGGGCTTGCTTGAGCTCTTTGTGGATGGCGCGCTGTTCGCTGAGCAGGCGCTCGTTATCGCGATGCAGTTGGGTGATCTCGTCCTGGCGTACCAGCGCGTTCTGTTGGGCCTGGCGCAGCTCCATCTGGAGCTGTTGCAACTGCCCTTCGTGGCGGCGCTGCTCCTGTTCGCGCTGTTCCTTGCTGGCCGCGCGGTAATGCTCCAGGGCGTCCCGGGCATGCAGGTGCTTTTCCTCCAGGGAGTGGATCTGCTGCTCCTTGTCCTCCAGGCGCAGCTCAAGGCCCTTGAGCGCCTGGTTGAGTTCGGCGTTGCGGGTCTGTTCGCTCTGCAGCATGGAGCGAGTGTCTTGCAGGGCGGCGCTTTCCCCGGCCAGGGCGCTGGCCTGAATCTGCAGCTGCTGTTGCAACTGCTCCTGAAGCTGGTGGGCTTGGTTCAGCTGGTGTTCCAGCGCCTGCTTCCGTTCTTCGAAGTGGGCGAGGGCTTGCTCCAGGGGCTCCTGGGCCTGTTCCTGCAGGCGTTGCGCCAGGCGCCCGACCAGTTCGCCCAGTTCTTGGTCCAGGGGGGCAGGGCCGCTGTCGCGCCGGCTGGCTCCGTCATCCAGTTCCTTGAGATAGCGGTGGATGGTGGTTTTCGAGCCGGTATTGCCCATTTCAATGCGCACTGCGTCGATGCTGGGGTGTTCGCCGCGGGCAAGAATCGCCTGACGCGCTTTCTTCACCACCGCCTTGTTTATGCCTCCGCGAGCCATGCATCCTCCGACGATTTTGTACTGTGTTACGTGGTATGTAATTGCCTGGAATTGTACAGTAAGTGCGGAATTATCAAAAGCCTGAAACTGACATGGGATATTATGGTATTACCCCGTGTGATAGGCGCTGGGGGCGGCTTTCGCCCGCCATCGCCGTACATTTGCCTGAGTTGAGCTGCCATGAGCGAGCTGGATCGTTATCTGCAAGCCGCCACCCGCGACAACACCCGTCGCAGCTATCGGGCGGCCATCGAGCATTTCGAAGTGCAGTGGGGCGGTTTCCTTCCGGCTACGGCCGAAAGCGTGGCCCGCTACCTGGCCGCCTATGCCGGTGAGCTGTCGATCAATACCCTGCGATTGCGTCTGTCGGCCTTGGCCCAGTGGCACAGCAGCCAGGGCTTTGCCGACCCGACCAAGGCACCGGTGGTGCGCCAGGTGTTCAAGGGTATCCGCGCGCTGCACCCGGTACAGGAAAAGCAGGCGCAACCCTTGGAGCTGCAGCACCTGGAGCAGGTCGTCGCCTGGCTAGATGAGGAAGTGGCGAGTGCCGCGGCTGAAGACCGCCATGGGGATCTGCTGCGTGCCCGGCGTGATCGGGCGCTGATCTTGCTGGGCTTCTGGCGCGGCTTTCGCAGTGATGAACTGTGCCGCTTGCAGATCGAGCATGTGCAAGCGGTGGCCGGGGCGGGCATCAGCCTCTACCTGCCGCGCAGCAAGAGTGACCGCGACAACCTTGGGCGGACCTTTCACACCCCGGCCTTGCTACGCCTGTGCCCGGTGCAGGCCTATATCGAGTGGATCAACAGCGCGGCACTGGTGCGCGGGCCGGTGTTTCGCGGCATCGACCGCTGGGGGCACCTGAGCGAGAAGGGGTTGCACGCCAATAGCGTGATCGCGCTGCTGCGCCAAGCCCTGGAGCGTGCCGGTATCGCTGGCGAACACTACACCAGCCATTCCCTGCGCCGGGGCTTCGCCACCTGGGCGCACCGCAGCGGTTGGGATCTGAAGTCGCTGATGAGCTATGTCGGCTGGAAGGACATGCAGTCCGCCATGCGCTACGTCGAGGCCAACCCGTTCATGGGCATGGCGCGCCTGGGTGAAAAACCGGTGCAACAGTAGATTAAGGTTTCTTCTATTAATACTGTCGGCTGATAGCCAAAACCAATCGGCAGCATCAGGTTTGCCAATGAGCCAAGCAGCGATTCATTGGTTAGGATTCTCCCCATCAAGTTTTCACCCAATGTTTTCAACCACTGATGGAGAGTCAACGATGCCTATCATCAACAGCCAAGTTAAACCCTTCAAAGCTACCGCATTCAAAAACGGCGCATTCGTCGAAGTGTCGGACGCCGATCTGAAAGGCAAATGGTCTGTCGTGTTCTTCTACCCGGCTGACTTCACCTTCGTGTGCCCAACCGAGCTGGAAGACCTGGCCGACAACTACGCCGAATTCCAGAAGCTGGGCGTCGAGATCTATAGCGTTTCCACTGACACCCACTTTGCCCACGCTGCCTGGCACAACACTTCGCCAGCCATCGGCAAGATCCAGTACACCATGATCGGCGACCCGACCCTGGCCATCTCCCGCAACTTCGATGTGCTGATCGAAGAAGCCGGTCTGGCTGACCGCGGCACCTTCGTGATCAACCCTGAAGGGCAGATCAAGATCGTTGAAATCAACGACGGCGGTGTAGGCCGTGACGCTTCCGAGCTGCTGCGCAAGATCAAGGCCGCTCAGTACGTCGCAGCTCACCCAGGCGAAGTCTGCCCAGCCAAGTGGAAAGAAGGCGAGGCCACCCTGGCTCCGTCCCTGGACCTGGTCGGCAAGATCTAAGTCCATGCATTACCCAAGGGCGGTGATCCGCACTTAAGTCAGCTGCACCGCCCTCAAACAACGCCCGGGCGAGATTCGCTCGGGCGTTGTTTTTTCTACCGAATCAAAACAGGAGATCGCCCGTATGTTGGACGCCAATCTTAAAGCTCAGTTGAAGTCTTACCTGGAACGGGTCACCCAGCCGATCGAGATCGTAGCCTCCCTCGACGACGGTGCGAAATCCCAGGAAATGCTCGCGTTACTCAAAGACATTGTCAGTCTTTCCAACCAGATTACCTTGCTCGATAACGGCAGCGACGCGCGCAAGCCTTCGTTCTCGTTGAATCGCCCGGGAAGTGATATCAGCCTGCGTTTCGCCGGTATTCCCATGGGCCACGAATTCACTTCCCTGGTGCTGGCCCTGCTGCAAGTGGGTGGCCATCCCTCCAAGGCCAGTGCCGAGGTGATCGAGCAGATCCGCTCGCTCAAGGGCGAGTTCAATTTCGAAACCTACTTCTCGCTGTCCTGCCAGAACTGCCCGGACGTGGTCCAGGCGCTGAACCTGATGGCGGTGCTCAACCCCAACATCCGTCACGTGGCCATCGATGGTGCGCTGTTCCAGGCCGAAGTCGATGAACGCAAGATCATGGCGGTGCCCAGTGTCTACCTCAATGGCGTGAACTTCGGCCAGGGGCGCATGGGGCTGGAGGAAATCCTCGCCAAGCTCGACACCGGTGCGGTGGAGAAGCAGGCGCAGAAACTCAACGCCAAGGAAGCCTTCGACGTGCTGGTGGTCGGCGGGGGGCCAGCGGGCGCTTCGGCAGCCATCTATGCCGCTCGCAAAGGCATCCGTACCGGTGTGGCTGCCGAGCGTTTCGGTGGCCAGGTGCTGGACACCATGGCGATCGAGAACTTCATCTCGGTGCAGGCAACTGAAGGGCCCAAGCTGGCTGCCGCCCTGGAAGAGCACGTCAAGCAGTACGACGTCGACATCATGAACCTGCAGCGGGCCAGCGCCCTGGTGCCGGCCAAGGAAGTCGGCGGCTTGCACGAGATCCAGTTCGAAAGCGGCGCCAGCCTCAAGGCCAAGTCGGTGATCCTGGCTACCGGTGCCCGCTGGCGCGAGATGGGCGTGCCGGGTGAGCAGGAATACAAGGCCAAGGGCGTGTGCTTCTGCCCGCACTGCGACGGCCCGCTGTTCAAGGGCAAGCGTGTGGCGGTGATTGGCGGCGGCAACTCCGGTGTCGAAGCGGCCATCGACCTGGCGGGTATCGTCAGCCACGTGACCCTGCTGGAGTTCGACAGCAAGCTGCGGGCGGATGCGGTGTTGCAGCGCAAGCTATTGAGCCTGCCCAACGTCAAAGTCATCACCAGCGCCTTGACCAGCGAGGTGAAGGGGGACGGCCAGAAGGTCACCGGCCTGGCCTACAAGGACCGTGATTCGGGTGAGTTCCACACGGTGGACCTGGAAGGCATCTTTGTGCAGATCGGCCTGTTGCCCAACACCGATTGGCTCAAGGGCACCGTCGAGTTGTCACCTCGTGGCGAGATCATCGTCGATGCCCGCGGCGAGACTTCCTTGCCTGGGGTATTTGCAGCAGGTGACGTCACCACGGTGCCCTACAAGCAGATCGTGATAGCCGTGGGCGAGGGCGCCAAGGCTTCTCTCAGTGCATTCGATCACTTGATCCGCACCTCAGCACCAGCTTGATCGGTCGCTTAAAAAACAAAACCCCATGAGCCTGGCTCATGGGGTTTTTTATTGCTGTACCGAGAGGCGCCGGCTTGCCGCTGAAGTGGCCGCAGGGTCATGCGCCGCCCTTGAGAAGGGGAGCGCTGACAATTCAGCTTCTACACCGGCCGGCTTCGCACCTGAATAGGTTTACAGCTTTACAGCGGTGCTGGCTGGATGATCTCGACCCAGTAGCCATCCGGGTCCTTGATGAAGGCCAGGCTTTTCATCCGGCCATCGTTCAAGCGCTTCTGGAAATCGCAGCCCAGGGCCTCGAAGCGCTCGCAGGCGGCGACGATGTCCGGTACCGAGATACAGATGTGGCCGAAGCCGCGCGGGTCGCTGTTGCCGTTGTGGTAGGCGAAGGCTGGATCGTTTTCGGTACCGTGGTTGTGGGTCAGTTCGAGAATGCCGGGAATCGACTTCATCCACTCGGTTCGCGCGCCAGCGTCTGCCGGGATCTGTGCCTTGTCCACCAGGGCCAGGAAGTACAGGCTGAACTCGGCTTCAGGAAAGTCGCGTTTTTCCACCAGGGAAAAGCCCAGGACCCGGGTGTAGAAGTCCAGGGAGCGGGTGATGTCCTTGACGCGCAACATGGTGTGGTTGAACACGAAACGGGCAGTGGCCGCATCGGGTTGGGCGGTCACGCCGGGAAAGGTGTTGAGTTCGTTGAGGCTCATGGGCCCTCCAGAAGAAAGTGCGACGAAGGCTGCTTGCCGGGGCAAGCTGCCTTGGCTGGCAATGGTTCGGACATCCTTGGGATCGGGCAATGATACGCAAGTGAGTCGGCTGGCGCCAAACCCAAAGCTCCTGATCTATTGCCCATTCCTGGCGCCGGGCTCAGACTTCCAGCCCCCCTTTTTCTCAGTGTGCAAACGCATGATCGAGTCGTTTAAGTTCCGCGCCGCAGCTCTGTTGCTACTGGCGCTGGCCGGTGTTGCAAAGGCCGAGCCGCAGGTGACCTGGCCCCAGGGTTGGACAGTGGAGCCGCTGCCGGCCCAGGAAGGCCAAGAGGCCGGCAAGGTGTCACGGCAGAGAGCGGTCAAGAGCGATGCCGCTGGCAATCCACTCATGGTCATGGAGTTGACCATGACTCAGGTGGACACTGGGCATGTAGTCAATTTGCAGGGGGTATTGCTGGAAATGCGCAAGTCGGTGCAAAAGGACTTTGCCCAGGGCGGTTATCAGAGTGTCTGTAACAAGATTCATGCCGCCCAGTTGAGCCGCCTTGAGGCGTTGGAGACTACTTGCACCATTACCCAGAATGGCCGGCATGTGCTCTCGCAAACATTGGTGGCGGCACTGGATGGGGATAAGGCTTATGTACTTTCATACGCCGGCCAGGCTGCGGCTTTTGCCGGCAGTCGGGATGAAATACTCGCTGTACGAAACGGCCTTAAACTTTAAGGAAAAATCTGACCCAGTCGGTTCGCTTTCTGCGGGTTACCCGTTCGTTAACGAAAAGGCATTAAGCCTGAAGTTGTTCGGGAATCAGACGTTATTGCTTGATGTATCGGCCAGGGCGAGGGGTGGGATCTCGCCAGGCTCTTCCCTTAGATGCAAGGCGTAATAAGAATTTTCTTAATCAATGTAAAAGGCCCTACATATGCAGGGCCTTTTTCGGGGTGCGGCTTTGTTCAAGCGCGCAGCCAGGAATCCACAGTGGCGACACCGTACTGTTCTTTCCAGGCTTTCAGGCCGCGGTGGTTGCCGCCTTTGGTTTCGATCAGTTCGCCGGTGTGCGGGTTCTGGTAGACCTTGACTACGCGGGCACGGCGCTGCTTGGGGGCGTTGGCCTGTGGCAGCCCGGCTTTGCCCTGGTTGGGATCAAGGATGGCGATGATGTCACGCAGGCTCTTGTCGTAGGACTTCATCAGGGCCTGGAGCTTTTCTTCGAACTCGATTTCCTTCTTGAGCCCGGCGTCGTTTTTCAGGGATTCAAGCTGCGCGAGCTGTTCTTGAAGTGCTTTTTCTGCAGCACGAAATTCAGCAAGTCTGGACAATATCTTCACTCCAATAGTCTATTTGGCTGATACAAACCACAAACAAAGCTATAAGCCATGAGCCGATTAAGGCTCGATTAAGTGGCCTACCTGTGAATCTTGTACAGGCGGGAAAAATTGTAGTAGTTAATGCCTCAAGAGTAAATCAGGTTGTTCTTGTTAAATCCGATATTGACCAATTGATTCAAATTGGTGCAAGCCCCGAGTTGTTAGATCCAGCACTTTTTGTTCGGGTATGGCTATTTAATGGCGCGCCAGGGCTGCAACAAACTCGGCACTGGGCATGGGCCGTCCGAATAAATAACCTTGCAGGAAATCCACCCCTTTAGCTGCGAGATAATCCCGCTGTTCTGCAGTTTCAATACCTTCGGCGACAATGCCCAGATCGAGTTTTGCCGAGAGTTCGATAATGCTGTCGAGTATATGCAAGGACAGTGCGTCGGCACCGATCATGGCGACGAAACTCTGATCGATCTTCAAATAATCCACATTGAACTGGCGCAGATAACCCAGGCTGGAATGCCCGGTGCCGAAATCGTCGATGGCGATCATCACACCCAGGTCATGCAGGGCGCCAAACAGTTGGTGGGTGGTGGCCGTGGGCTCGATCAGTTCGCGTTCGGTCAACTCCAGCACCAGGATCACCTTGCCTTTAGGGAAGCCGGCCAGGAATTCCCGGCAGTCCTCCAGCAACTGCAGGTCATGGCAATGGCTGGCGGTGATGTTGATACCGATATGGAAACCATCGATAAAGTGCTCGGCATGGGGCGCCAGGGCTTGTTGGGTCTGCTGCATCAGCGAGCGGGTCATGGGCACGATCAGCCCCGAATGCTCGGCGAAGGGGATGAACAGGTCTGGGCGCACCAGCCCCTCTTTTGGATGCTGCCAGCGCATCAGGACTTCGATGCCGGCCCACGCCAGAGTGTCCCCGCGCACCACCGGTTGAAAGTATGGAATGAACTCGTGGGCCCCCAGTGCCCGTTGCAGCTCGTGGGAGGGAGAGATGGAGCGCTTTTGCAGCCAGTGGGCTAGCACACCCGCCGCCGCGCCGAAAAACACCAGCAGGCTGAATAGTGCAGGGTACTGGCTCTTCATGTAGTTCCACACATCGCCCTCGGGAAACCCTGAGCTGACACTGTAGGGATAGCGCGATGAATTCAGTTGCTGGCTGGCCACGGCCGCCAGTGGCGGGCTGCCCTCGTGGACACGACCGTCGCTGGACAGCCAATGCCCGCCGACCTGCAATTGCAGGTCGGCGAAGCGGCTGATCAGGCGCAGGGCATTGGTCAGGTGATAGCCGTCGATGGTGGCCAGGACGGCGCGATCGCCCTCGCTCCAGCGATAGACCAGCAGGGCCGTGTCGGGGGTGACGGGGTTGCCGCTCATGAGCCAGAGGCGACCGTCCACATAGTCCAGGGGGTTGAGCGGGACCGCGAAACTGCCGAGCAGGGAACTGCAATAGTTGTTGTTGCGCCACACCAGGTTGGTCGAGCGCACGAAGGGCCGGCGGGTGACCTGTTCGCGCAGCGCCAGTTGCCGGACTTCATCACAGTCACGGCCCACCTGGGGCAGCAGCGCCCTGGCCGCGATGTCGGTGTTGTCGAGCATCAGGTCGAACTGGCGGATGGCCTCCTCGGCGGTTTCCAGGCTGCTGTGCTCCAATGTTCGTTCTGCCTGGGCGTAGAGGATGAGGGCACCGAGCCCGATGGGAAGAAGCATGGCCAGCAATGTCCAGAAAGTACGGGTAGAGCGCTTCAATGGACCTTTGGCGGTCAGGGGCATGGATCGGACCTGTCGGCGGGCGAGGGGGAGGGTGGCACCGGGGGCATGGCCCCTGCGGTTATTTTGATCATCGCAGGATAGCCGGCTTTTACCGGCGATACAGGCGCTGCGCGTGCTGGATGAAGGCCAGGGCCGCCGGCGACGCCTGGCGGCGGTCGAGCATCGCGACACCCACTTGGCGGCGCACGGCAGGCTCCAGGGGACGGCTGGTGTAGCGCGGGTCCGCGGCCTGGGGCAGGGACAATTCGGCAACGATGCTCAAGGCATCGCCGCGGGCCACGGTTTCCAGGGTGCTCAGCAGTTGGGTGCTGCGGTAGCGGATATTGGGCCGCAGGCCCGCTCCGATGAACAGGCGTGACACCAGTTCCGCCGAGCCGGCTTCGGTGAGCACGAAGGGGTCATGGCACAGTTGCTCCAGGCGCAGTCGCGCTTCGCTGGCCAGGGCGTGGCTGGCTGGAATCAATGCCAGCAACTGGTCCTCGACCAGTGGCACGGTGTCGAAGCGCTCCTGGGGCAACACCACGAAGCCCAGGTCCACCCGTCGTTCTTCCAGCCATTGCAGGACCTGGCGATCAGGGCCTTCGTCGATGTGCACTTCGATGTCCGGATATTCGCGGCGGTAGTCGTGAAGAATCCGGGGCAGCAGGCGGATCGACGAGGTGGGGCCGAACGAGCCGATGCGCAAGGTGCCGCGCTTCATGCCCCGGGCATCCGCGGCTTCCTGGGCCAGGGTCGCCGCCAGGCCGAGCATGGCCCGGGCGCGCAGCAGCAGCTGGGTGCCGATGTCGGTGAGTTCGACCTGGGCCTGGTGCCGGTGAAACAGGTCCACCTGCAGCTCCTGCTCCAGTGACTTGATGGCATGGGACACCGCCGACTGGGTGATGCCCAGGCGCGTGGCGGCGCTGGTAAAGCCCTGGAGTTCGGCCACCAGGGAAAAGATCTCCAGCTGGGTCAGGGTCATGAGTAAAAGCTCATTTTACGATGATCAGGCATTAGACAAAAAATGTCCGTGCAGCACAAACCCATTGCCTCAGAGCGTCTTGACCATGAGTGATAGCCATATCAGCGGCCCCCTGGCGGGCGAATACCGGGACCTGGCGGTGTATGGCCGCCTGGCGACAGTCACCATGATCTGGGGTGGCACCTTCGTTGCCGGGCGCTACCTGGCCGGCGGGCTCTCGCCCTTGCTGGCCGCCAGCCTGCGGTTCCTGCTGGCCAGCCTGGCCTTGCTCGGCTTCATGGCCGTGGCGCGCATTCCCCTGGTGCGGCCCAGCCTCAGGCAGTTCGGCCAACTGGCACTATTGGGGTTCTTCGGGATCTTCTTCTACAACCTGTGTTTCTTCCTCGGCCTGGAGCAGGTCAAGGCTTCTCGGGCATCGTTGATCGTGGCCCTGAACCCGGCAGTGATTGCCCTGGCGTCCTGGGCGCTGTTCAAGGAGCGCCTGGGCCGGCGCAAGCTGTTGGGCATTGCCCTGTGCCTCTGTGGCGCGGCCCTGGTGATCTGCAGCCGTGACCCTTCGGCCCTGGCGGCGCAGGCCGGGGGCTGGCGCGGCGACCTGCTGATTCTGGGCTGCGTACTGGGCTGGGGCGTGTACTCGCTGTTCTCCAGGGGGCTGAACCTCAGCCTGGGTTCATTGCAAACCGTGACCTACTCGATCCTCCTGGGCACCCTGATGCTCTGCGCCGTCACCCTGATCCGTGGCGAGTTCGACCTGCAGGCGGTGGCCCGTCTGAACCTGGCCCAGTGCCTGAGCCTGCTGTACCTGGGCGTGCTGGGCTCGGCGCTGGCCTATATCTGGTATTACGACGGTTTGCGGCGGATCGGTGCCACCCGTTGCGGTGTATTCATCGCCCTCAATCCGCTGACGGCGGTGATCCTAGGCGCGCTCTTGCTGGGAGAACAGTTGAGCCCGGTGATGGGGTTGGGCGGGGCGCTGATTCTCGGCGGTATCTACCAGTGCAACAAACCCCTTGCGGGCGGGGCAAAAAAGGCGATTTTATAGAGAATGCGGACAAAGGCTTTTACGCTGTGTAGAATCCGGTTACGCATACAATAATAAAGTCTTCTGGCAGCAGAAGCCTCGCCCCCCAGCCTGTAAGACAGGGTCGAAATGAAGATTCTCGGGTTTCAACTGATCTATGGTGACTTCCTCGCCCGCAGCGTGCGCGGTATCTCCTGTGCGCCACCGTCCCTCCTCAGCATTGCTAGCAACTAACGATCCGTTAATTCTAAAAATATGATGAGGCGCCAACCATGGCAGATATCTTCGAAAACCCAATGGGCCTGATGGGCTTTGAATTCATCGAATTCGCATCGCCCACCCCCAACACCCTCGAACCGATCTTCGAGATCATGGGTTTCACCAAAGTCGCGACCCATCGTTCCAAAGACGTGCATCTGTATCGCCAGGGTGCGATCAACCTGATCCTAAACAACGAACCCCACAGCGTCGCTTCCTACTTCGCGGCCGAGCACGGCCCGTCGGTGTGCGGCATGGCGTTCCGGGTCAAGGATTCGCAAAAGGCCTACAAGCGCGCCCTGGAACTGGGCGCCCAGCCGATTCACATTGAAACCGGCCCGATGGAACTGAACCTGCCGGCGATCAAGGGCATTGGCGGCGCGCCGCTGTACCTGATCGACCGTTTCGGCGAGGGCAGCTCGATCTACGACATCGACTTCGTGTTCCTCGAAGGCGTGGACCGCAACCCCAAGGGCGCGGGCCTGAAGATCATCGACCACCTGACCCACAACGTGTACCGCGGGCGCATGGCCTACTGGGCCGGTTTCTACGAGAAACTGTTCAACTTCCGCGAGATCCGCTACTTCGACATCAAGGGCGAGTACACCGGCCTGACTTCCAAGGCCATGACCGCTCCGGACGGCATGATCCGCATCCCGCTGAACGAGGAATCGTCCAAGGGTGCCGGGCAGATCGAGGAGTTCCTGATGCAGTTCAATGGCGAGGGCATCCAGCACGTGGCCTTCCTCACCGACGACCTGGTCAAGACCTGGGACGCCCTGAAGAAGATCGGCATGCGCTTCATGACCGCACCACCGGACACCTACTACGAAATGCTCGAAGGGCGCCTGCCGAACCACGGCGAGCCGGTCAACGAGCTGCAATCGCGGGGCATCCTGCTGGACGGTTCTTCGGAAGCCGGCGACAAGCGCCTGTTGCTGCAGATCTTCTCGGAAACCCTGATGGGCCCGGTGTTCTTCGAATTCATCCAGCGCAAGGGCGATGATGGCTTCGGCGAGGGCAACTTCAAGGCACTGTTCGAATCGATCGAACGCGACCAAGTGCGTCGTGGTGTACTGGCCACCGAGTAAGCCCCGGCACGCTTGAGTCCAAGGCCCGATCAGGAGGTTTCTGGTCGGGCTTTATTTTGCCTGTCGGTTGGCGATTGTGAATGTGTTAATGTTTCGCCCCCGATTCCCAGCCCCCGACCGATGCCTCGATGAACACACCCAGACCTTCCCTGACCTTGACCCTGCTGCAGGCCCGTGAGGCCGCCATGGCGTTTTTCCGTCCCTCGCTGAACCAGCACGACCTGACCGAACAGCAATGGCGGGTGATCCGCATCCTGCGCCAGAACGGCGAGCTGGAGAGCCATCAGCTGGCGAAGATGGCCTGCATCCTGCCGCCGAGCATGACCGGCGTGCTGACCCGCCTGGAGCGCGATCAGTACGTCAGCCGGCGCAAGTCTCCGGAAGACCAGCGCCGCCTGTTCATCACCCTGACCGACAAGGGCCAGGCCTGTTTCGAATCCATGAGCGGCGACATGGAAATCAACTACCAGAAGATCCAGCAGCAGTTCGGCGAAGACAAGATGCAGGCCTTGCTGGCCCTGCTCAACGAACTGAAGCAGATCAAGCCCTGAGCCCGTACCGCAGGCCTTGATGCACGCGAGATACCCCCGCAGCCGGGCTCAGACCCGGCGCTGGCGCAGCAGATGGCGTACACCTTCGAGTACCAGGACCAGCACCGCCAGCCAGATCGGCACGTAGGTCAGCCATTCCCCGGCCTTGATGCTTTCCCCCAGCAGCAGCGCCACCAACAGCAGCAGTACCGGTTCCACATAGCTGAGCAGGCCGAACAGGCTGAAGGCCAGCAAGCGGCTGGCAATGATGTAGCACACCAGCGCCGAGGCACTGATCACCCCCAGCACAGGAATCAGCAGGTACAGCCAGGGCTGGGCCGCGACCACGGCAATGCCCTGTTCGCCGCTCTGCACCACCCACAGTGCCACCGGCATCAGTAGGGCCATGTCCACCCACAGGCCGCCCAGATGGTCGGTACCCAGGCGCTTGCGCAAGACGAAATACAGCGGGTAGCCCAGGGCCACCACCAGGGTCGCCCAGGAAAAGCTGCCCACCTGGTACAGCTCGTTGAGCACGCCGATGCAGGCCAGCACCGCTGCCAGCTTCTGCAGCCGCGACAGACGTTCGCCATAGACGATGCGCCCGGTCAGGACCATGGTCAGCGGCAGCAGGAAATAGCCCAGGGATACGTCCAGGCTGTGGCCGTTGAGTGGTGCCCACATGAACAGCCAGAGCTGCACCCCGAGCAGCGCCGATGACAGCAGCAGCGCCAGGCCCTGCACGGGCTTGCTGCGCACCCGGCGCAGCACTTCGTCGACCCGATGCCATTCACCGGCCAGCAGCATGAACAGGGTCATGCAGGGCAGGGTCAGCAACATCCGCCAGCCGAAGATCTCCACCCCGGTCAGGGGCGCCAGCAGCGAGGTGTAGAAATACATGACGGCAAACAGCACCGACGCCAGAACCGATAACGCAATACCTTTAGACACGCAGTCCTCGTAGAACCCGAACGCTCGGGATGCACAAAAAGAAGGGGAGAGTGGAGCGAGGGGGAATATAGAGGGTTTGCCCCGGGATTTTTGCTCTGTTTGCGACACCCCGGCGGGAAAATTTCTCGTTTGTGGCGCAGCCCGGCCTTCCAGAGAAAGG
Organism: Pseudomonas sp. MWU349; assembly: GCF_017947325.1. Lineage (NCBI taxonomy): Bacteria > Pseudomonadati > Pseudomonadota > Gammaproteobacteria > Pseudomonadales > Pseudomonadaceae > Pseudomonas > Pseudomonas sp. MWU349. The sequence goes on from NZ_JAFEVP010000001.1 coordinate 768,436, forward strand.
CCGGGCTGCGATGGCCGCTGGGTTTGCGCGGCCAGGGCCCGTGTTTAGCCCAGGTGCGCAAAACGTCCGGAGACAAAATGGCCGACATCATTGAAACCGGGTGTCGAGGCGTGCCCCGGGGTCACCAGAGCGTCGATGAAGGCTTCGTCCTCAGGGCTGATCTTCACCTCCAGGGCCCGGGTGTAGGCATCCCACTGGGCCTCGGTACGCGGCCCGACGATGGCCGAACTCACCGCCTGGTTGTTCAGCACCCAGGCAATGGCGAACTCGACGATCCCGGCCCCGCGCCCCTGGGCGTATTCCTGGATCTGCTGGGCGATGCGCAGGGATTCGACCCGCCATTCGGTCTCCAGGATGCGCTTGTCCTGGCGCCCGGCGCGGCTGGCGGCGTCCGGGGCGACGTCCGGCGCATACTTGCCGCTGAGCACACCCCGGGCCAGGGGGCTGTAGGGCACCACGCCCAGGCCATAGGCGCGGGCCGCGGTGATCTGCTCGGCCTCGGCCTGGCGGTTGACGATGTTGTACAGCGGCTGGCTGATCACCGGGCGGTCCACCCCCAACTGGTCGGCGAGGCGAATGGCCTCGGCGATCCGCCAACCCCGGTAGTTGGACAGGCCCCAGTAGCGGATCTTGCCCTGGCGCAACAGGTCGCCGATGGCCGAGATGCTCACCTCCAGCGGGGTGTCGTGGTCTTCGCGGTGCAGGTAGTAGATGTCCAGGTAATCGGTGCCCAGGCGGGTCAGGCTGGCCTCGATGCCGTTGAAGATGTGCTTGCGGCTCAGGCCGCTGCGGTTGGGCACGCCGTCTGCCGGGCCGAACCCCACCTTGGACGCCAGCACCCACTCATGGCGATGGCGGGCGATGGCCTCGCCGACGATCTCCTCGGAGCGGCCCTGGGTGTAGACATCGGCGGTGTCGATGAAATTGATCCCCTGGTCCCAGGCCTTGTCGATGATGCGCAGCGAATCTTCGGTGCTGGTCTGCTCGCCGAACATCATGGTGCCCAGGGTCAGGGTGGAAACCTTGAGACCGGAATGGCCGAGGGTACGATAGCTCATGGGTGGAATCCTTGTGCTAGAGGGCTGGCCAGTGCGTTTCCGGCCATGGGGGCGACCATCAAATACCACAACGCCGGGCCTCTGCAATGCCTGAATGGCGCTCCCTTGCCGGCACAGGTGCCCGTGAGATCGCCATCGCTGGCAAGCCCGCTCCTACAAGGAGGTTCCGCAGGAGCCGGCTTGCCGGCGAACCGCGCAGCGGCCAGCCGCCCCGGGGCCGCACCGGGTCAGGGACACAGCGCCCGGCAGCGCTGCAACACAAAGCTGTGCAGCAGGCGCACCCGCTCGGAAACCTGCAGGCGATGGGGGCACAGCAAGTTGAAGGGGGCCGGTTCCCCTTGCCAGTCGTCGAGCAGCGGCACCAGGCGCCCGGCGCGGATGTCCTCGGCCACATCCAGCCGGGCCTTGTAGACAATGCCGTGGCCAGCCAGGGCCCAGCGCCGGGCCACTTCACCGTCGTCGCACAGATAATCGCCCCGCACCAGGACTTCGCGGGTTTCGCTGCCGCGGCTGAAACGCCAGCGGTCATAGGGCTGGCCGTTGCGCAGGTACAGCAGGGCGCTGTGCCCGGCCAGTGCCTCGGGGTTTTGCGGCACCCCGCAACGGGCCAGGTAGGCCGGGCTGGCGCAGGCGATGCGCCGGTGCCCGGGGAGAATCGGCAAGGCCACCAGGCTGGAATCTTCGGGCACGCCAAAGCGCAGGGCCACATCCACAGCGTCGCGGAACAGGTCGGCGTGGCGATCATCGAGCCGCAGTTGCAGGCGCAGTTGCGGGTGCTCGGCCTTGAATTCATCGAGCCAGGGCAGTAGGGCATTGCGCCCGAAGTCCGAGGGCGCCGACAACTGCAACACCCCGGCCAGGCCCTGGCTCTGCTGCTTGAGCGCCAGCTCGCCGTCCTCCAGGGTGGCCAGGGCCAGGCGCACGCTTTCCAGGTAGCGCCGGCCTTCCTCGGTGAGCCGCATGCTGCGGGTGGAACGCGCCAGCAAACGGCTGCCCAGGCGGGTTTCCAGGCGCTTGAGGGCGATGCTGGCGGCTGCGGCGGTCAGGCCCAGGGAGCGGGCCGCGGCGGAAATGCTCCCGGCATCGGCGGTGCGTACGAAGATTTCCAGGTCCAGTATCGAGCTCATTGATAAAAATCCTTTAAAGATCTTTGCGTTTTAGCGGGATTTTTCCTCGATTGGCAAGCTGGGAAGATGCAATCACTTTCAATCGCAGCAGGTGATCGCAATGACTCTTTCCAACTCAAGCCTGGCCCAGCAAACCTTGGTGGTGATTGGCGCAGGCAGTGGCATCGGTGCTGCGGTAGCGCGCCAGGCCGCGGCCCGTGGCGCTCGGGTGGTACTGGCGGGGCGCAGCCTCCAGGCTTTGCAGCGCCAGCAGGCACAACTGCCGGAATCGGCCCGCAGCATCGCCGTGGACATTACCGATGCCGCCAGTCTCCAGGCCTTGTTCACCAGGGTAGGGGCCTTCGATCACCTGGTGATCAGCGCCGGTCCGGCCATCGCCGCCAAGCCCCTGGCCGATACCGACCTGTCGGACGCCCAGCGCGCCTTCGAGGTGAAGTTCTGGGGCGTGTGGCGCGCGGTGCAGGCGGCGTTGCCGACGCTCGCGCCGCAAGGCAGCATCAGCCTGACCTCGGGCCTGCTGTCGCGCAAAATGGTCCCCGGGCAAGTGCTCAAGACCACCCTCAACGCCGCCCTCGAAGCCCTGGGCAAGCACCTGGCCAAGGAGCTGGCGCCACGTCGGGTGAATGTCATCAGCCCCGGGGTCACCGCCACCGAAGCCTATGCCGGGATGCCCGAGCACGCCCGCGAAGCGATGTTCGCCCGCACTGGTGCCAGCCTGCCGGTGGGCCGCGTCGGCCAGCCGGATGAGGTGGCGGCGGCCTTTATCCTGGCCATGGAGAACGGCTTTATCAGCGGGAGCCTGATCGATGTCGATGGTGGAGGCCTGTTATGAACTGGCGCTTCGATCACCTGGCGTTCAACTGCGCCGAGGGTGACGTGTTGCAGCAGGCCTTCGCCGATCTGCTGGGTCTGCAAGCGGGCCGGCGGCCGCCGTTTCCCTTTCCCGGGCGCTGGTTGTACCAGGGCGAGGCGGCGCAGGTGCACGTCATCGAACAGGCTCATTGCCCTGAGCCGCAACTGAGCCACATCGCCTTCAGTACCCAGGAGGCAGCCGAAGCCGTGTTGCGGCGGGTGCAAGCCAGTGGCCTGGAACATCAAGTGGCGCAGGTGCCGGAAGATGGCATCTGGCAGATCTTCGTCCGCTTGCCCGGTGGCCTGGTGCTGGAGTTGGATGCTCCGGCAACGGGGGCGTTGAGCATCAGCCACGACTACGCCCGACAGGGTGGGGCACCGGCCTGAGCCCAGCCATGAAAAAGCCCGTTGGAGCAGAGGCTCGAACGGGCTTTTGTCGTGGCCGGGGCTGTGTAGGGCCGGGGCTTAGCGGTTCAGGGTGCGGGTCATGCGCAGCGCCAGCAGGCTGCCGGCAACAATCACCCCAGCCAGCAGGTACAGCGCGGCGTCGGTGGAACCGGTGCTGTCCTTGACCCAGCCGACGATATAGGGGCTGAGGAACCCGGCCATCTGGCCCATGGAGTTGATCAGCGCCAGGCCACCGGCGGCCGCACCAGCGCTGAGCAGGGCGGTGGGCACCGGCCAGAACATCGGCAGGCCGGTGAGGGCACCCATGGTGGCGAGGGTCAGGCCGAGAATGGCGATGGCCGGGTTGGCGGCGAAGTTAACCGCGATCAGCAGCCCCACGGCGCCCATCAGCATCGGCACTACAAGGTGCCAGCGGCGCTCCTTGCGCAGGTCCGCCGAACGCCCCACCAGCAGCATGAACACTGCTGCCAGCAGGTAAGGAATGGCGCTCAGCCAGCCGATCACCAGGTTGTCGGCAAACCCCAGGTTCTTGATGATCGACGGCAGCCAGAAGTTGATGGCGTAGACCCCGCTCTGGATGCAGAAGTAGATCAGGCCGAAGGCCCAGATCGCCGGGTTCTTGAACACCGCGGCCAGGGAGTCGCTGGCGGTCTTGGGCTGGTTGGCGAGGTCGCTGGCCTGGTCGGCTTCCAGCACCGCGCGTTCAGTCGGGGTCAGCCACTTGGCATGGGCGAAGCTGTCGCTGAGCAGGAAGAACGCCAGGGCGCCGAGGATCACGGTAGGAATGCCCTGCAGCAGGAACATCCACTGCCAGCCGGCAAGGCCGCCCTGGCCGGCGGCGAAGTGGTTGAGGATCCAGCCGGAAAACGGGCTGCCCAGCAGGCCGGACACCGGGATCGCCGACATGAACAGGGCCATGATCCGGCCACGGCGGAAGGTCGGGAACCACTGCGAGAGGTACAGCACCACGCCGGGGAAGAAGCCGGCTTCGGCGGCCCCGGTGAACAGGCGCAGGGTATAGAACTGGGTCGGCGTGGTGACGAACAGCAGGCAGGTGGACAAGGTGCCCCAGGTGATCATCATCAGCGCGATCCAGCGCCGCGGGCCGAACCGGTTCAGTGCCAGGTTGCTCGGCACGCCGCACAGCACGTAGCCGATGAAGAAGATCCCGGCACCCAGGCCGTAGACCGTTTCGCTGAATTTCAGGGCATCGAGCATCTGCAACTTGGCGAAGCCAACGTTGACCCGGTCGAGGTAGTTGAACAGGTAGCAGACGAAGATGAAGGGGATCAGGCGCAGGGTGATGCGCTTGTAGACGGCGTTCTTGTCGTCAGCCTGGGCCAGTGCGGCAGCGGCGCTCTGTGACATGGTGTGTCTCTCTTTATTATGATTTTTCGCGGTGCAAGGGTAACGTTGACCGCCCTGAGAGTCTCGGTCACCGGCGCGGGCCTGTCTTTGTGCCGGCGCACAGCGATTGGCCCCGAGCCCTGTGCCACTGAACAACGCCGCGTACCCCGCGGACCGTCCCCGCAGCTGTAGCCGTCAAGGATCATCCCCCCATGTTCGAACTGGATCATGACCTGGCGCAGGATATCGTCGACCGCACGATGGCGATCCTGCCCTACAACGTCAACGTCATGGACAGCCAGGGGCTGATCCTTGGCAGCGGCGAACCGGAGCGTATCAACACCCGGCACGAAGGCGCGCAACTGGTGCTGGCCAACGGCCGGGTGGTGGAGATCGACGAACCCACCGCGCGCCAGCTCAAGGGCGTGCAGCCGGGCATCAACCTGCCGCTGTTGCATGACCAGCGGCTGATCGGGGTGCTGGGCATTACCGGCGACCCGGCGCAGTTGCGCACCTATGCCGAACTGGTGCGCATGACCGCCGAGATGCTGGTGGGCCAGCGCCACCAGCAGGCCGAGCAGCAATGGCGGCGCCAGCGCTGCGACGACCTGCTGGCCCTGCTGTTGAGCGACGGCGGCGACTCACCGCGGCTGGTGGATGAAGCCCAGCAGATGGGCCTCAAGCCACAGCTGGCGCGCACGCCCTATCTGTTCGAACTGGCCCAGGAACCGGCCTCGGGGCAGGGCGTGGATAGCCTCAGCAGCTGGTTGCTGAGCCGTTATCCGGACAGCTGGTGCGTCAGCTCGTCGAAGAGTTCCCTGCTCTGGTGCCGCCCGGCGAGCCTCAACCTGGACAACCCGCGGCTGCTGGAAAAGCTCGACGGCCAGGGCTGGAACATCCTGCGGGTGGCGGTGGGCGGGCAGGCCGAGGGCCTGGCCGGATTGCGCCGCTGCTACCGCCGGGTCGGCGACCTGCTGGCCTACGGCCGGGATATCCTGCCGGATGCGCGATTGCTCACCCTCAACCGCTACCGCCTGCCGGTGATGCTCTGGCGCCACCGCAACGATGACGCCCTGGACGAACTGCTGACGCCTTTGCGCAAGGTCCTGGCCAAGGACAGCAACGGCCAGTTGCTGGCGACCCTGCGCAGCTGGTGCGACCACGACGGCCAGAGCCAGGCCTGCGCCGATGCCCTGGGCATCCACCGCAACAGCCTGCGCTACCGCATGGAACGGATAGCCGAGCTCAGCGGCGTCGACCCCTTGCGCCTGGACGGCATGCTGGCTCTTTATCTTGGCGTACAGCTGCTGCCCCACCGCAGCGAGCCGGCCTGATTTATCGCACCGATCTCCACCATCGCCTATCCCGATCCAACAGGGGTGGTAGCCGCTGCCGAGCCTTGGCGAGGCTGCGAAAAGGCCCGCAGGGCCTTGCCTGGCAGTCTCCAGCCAAACCTGTATCGCGCCTTCAAGGTCCTCGCGAGGGCTGCGCGCCCGTTCGCAGCCTGCGGCAGCGGCTTTAACGCTGGGCGAGGTTGGGCGGTTGTAGCAATGAACAATAAAGAACCCTCACTCTTGTGCAGCGGACCGGCGTCAGCGCCTCCGGCAAGTGGCAGCATGGCGGCACAAGAACCGGAGAAAACCCATGAAGATCATCATCGCCCCCGACTCGTTCAAGGACAGCCTGAGTGCCGAAGGCGTGGCCCAGGCCATCGCTCTAGGGCTGGCGGATGTGTGGCCCGACGCCCAGGTGCACCAATGCCCCATGGCCGACGGTGGCGAAGGGACGGTGGAATCGATTCTCGCCGCCTGTGACGGGCAACTGCGCAGCAACCGGGTCCAGGGGCCGCTGGGGGCGATCGTGGAGGCGCGCTGGGGCTGGCTGCCCCAGAGCCACACGGCAATCATCGAAATGGCCGAGGCCAGTGGCCTGCAACTGCTGGCGCTGGAGCAGCGCGATGCGTGCAACAGCAGCACCTTCGGCACCGGGGAGCTGATCCAGGCCGCTCTGGAGGCCGGTGCCCGGCGCATCATCCTGGCCATCGGCGGCAGCGCCACCAACGACGGCGGCGCGGGGGCCCTGCAGGCGCTGGGGGTCAAGCTGCTGGACCGCCAGGGCCGGATACTGCCTCGCGGCGGCCTGGCCCTGACCGACCTCGCCCACATCGAGCTGGATGCCATGGACCCGCGCCTGGCCCAGGTGCGCTTCGACATCGCCGCCGACGTCAACAACCCCCTGTGCGGCGAGCACGGCGCTTCAGCCATCTTCGGCCCGCAGAAAGGCGCCTCGGCGCAGCAGGTGCAGCAACTGGATCAGGCCCTGGGACACTTCGCCGACTTGTGCGCCCAGGTACTGCCCAAGGATGTGCGTGATGAGCCCGGCAGCGGCGCGGCCGGTGGCCTGGGGTTTGCCGCCAAGGCGTTTCTCGGCGCGCAATTTCGTCCCGGGGTGCAAGTGGTGGCGGAACTGGTGGGCCTGGAACAGGCGGTGCAGGGTGCTGATCTGGTGATCACCGGTGAAGGTCGCTTCGACGCCCAGACCTTGCGCGGCAAGACCCCGTTCGGCGTGGCGCGCATCGCCCGTGAGCAGGGGGTTCCGGTGATCGTCATTGCCGGCACCCTGGGCGAGGGCTACCAGCAGATGTACGCCCACGGCGTGGACGCGGCGTTCGCCCTGGTCTCCGGGCCCATGAGCCTGGAACAGGCCTGCCGCGAAGCCCCGCGCCTGCTGCGCGAGCGCGCCGCCGACATCGCCCGTCTCTGGCGCCTGGCCCGCAACCACTAGGCACCCCGTAGGAGCTGGCTTGCCAGCGAAGAGGTCCTCAAGCCTTGCCGCGCGCAAGAACGCCTTCGCCGGCCAGCCGGCTCCTACGGCAATTGCCCGTCAGTAAACCCCACCCTCGCTGGTGGGGGCGTCCAGGGTCTTGTACTGGCCGGCCAGGCTCTGCAGGCCCTTCATCAGGACCGTGGTGTCCACGCCCACCGCGACAAAATTTGCCCCCAACTCGATGCAACGCCGCGCCAGTCGCTGATCGGCACTGAGAATCCCTGCGGCCTTGCCCGCCCGACGAATCCGCACGAAGGCGTCTTCAATCGCGGCCACCACGTCCGGGTGCCCGGGGTTGCCCCGCTGGCCCATGGCCGCCGACAGGTCCGCCGGGCCGATAAACACCCCGTCGACCCCGTCCACCGCGAGAATCTCATCCAGGTTGCGCAGGCCTTCGAGGTTCTCGATCTGCACCAGCAGGCACATTTGCGCGTCTGCCTGGTTCAGGTAGTCGGCGATGCTGTTCCAGCGAGAAGCCCGGGCCAGGGCGCTGCCCACCCCGCGCACTCCCAGTGGCGGGTAGCGCATGGCGCGCACCAGCTGGCGAGCCTGCTCGGCGCTTTCCACCATGGGGATCAGCAAGGTCTGGGCGCCAATATCCAGCAGTTGCTTGATCAGCGCGGTGTCGCCAATCGGCGGGCGGACGATGCCCTGGGCCCCATAGGGGGCAATGGCCTGCAACTGCGCCAGCAAGCTGCGCAGGTCGTTGGGGGCGTGTTCGCCGTCCAGCAGCAGCCAGTCGAAACCGGCATTGGCCGCCAGTTCGGCGCAGTAGGCATCCGCCAGGCCAAGCCACAGCCCGATCTGTGGCTCGCTGTGTTGCAGGCGTTGCTTGAACAGGTTCTGCGGCATGTGCATCTGCTTCTCCTCAGACGAAACGGCAGGCGATGCTGCCCAACTGGTCGTAGTCCACGTGGAAGACATCCCCGGGCCGCGCCGCCACCGGCCGGGTGAAAGAACCCCCGAGGATGATCTGCCCGGCCTCCAGGCCGACGTCATAGGCCGCCAGCTTGTTGGCCAGCCAGGCCACGCCCTTGGCCGGGTGGTTGAGCACCGCGGCGGACACCCCGGATTCCTCGATCACGCCATTGCGGTAGAGCACCGCCGGCACCTTGCGCAAGTCCACATCCCCTGGACGCACGGCGCGGCCACCCATCACCACCCCGGCGTTGGCGGCATTGTCCGAGATGGTGTCGAAGACCTTGCGGGTGGCCTGGGTCTGCGGGTCCACCTGCTGGATGCGCGCATCGATGATCTCCAGCGCCGGGATCACCCAGTCGGTGGCCTCCAGCACATCGAACAGGGTGCAGTGGGGCCCCTTGAGCGGCTTGCCGAGGATGAACGCCAGTTCCACCTCGACCCGGGGCACGATGAAGCGCTGGAAGGGAATGTCGCTGCCTTCATCGAACAGCATGTCGTCCAGCAGGGCGCCGAAATCCGGCTCGGTGATGTTCGAGGAGACCTGCATGGCCCGTGAGGTCAGGCCAATCTTGTGGCCCACCAGCTTGCGCCCGTCGCGGATTTTCTGTTCCACCCAGCAGCGCTGGATGGCGTAGGCATCTTCGATGCTGATAGCGGGGTATTGCAGGGACAGCTGGCCGATCTGTTCACGGCTGCGCTCGGCGGCGTTGAGGCGCGCGGCGGCTGCCTGGATATCCGAGGGGCTGAGCATGGTTATTTCTCCCGAGGGTTGACGATATGAGCCGGCACCTGGAGCACCAGCCAGGCGCCGCAGGCAATCAGCAGGGCCAGGGCGTAGAGGGCCAGGCTGGCGCTTTGGGTGGCGTCGCGCACCACGCCGATCAGGTAAGGGGCAAGGAACGCGGCGACGCTGCCGAAGGAACTGATCAGGGCGATACCCGCGGCCTGGGTGCTGCTGGCGAGAAAGGCCGGCGGCAGTTGCCAGAACATTGGCAAGGCGGCGCTGGCGCCCATGCCCGCCACCAGCAGGCCGAACATCACCAGCCAGGGGTTGTCCGGGGCCAGCCCGGTGAGGATCAGCCCCAGGCTGGACATCAGCAGCGGCACCCCCAGGTGCCAGCGGCGTTCGCGCAGGCGGTCCGAGGAGCGGCCGACGCCCAGCATGAACAGGCAGCCTGCCAGGTAGGGCAGGGCACTGAGCAGGCCGACATTGCTGTCCCGGGCGATGCCGGCGTGGTGGATCAGGGTCGGCATCCAGAAGGCGATGGTATTCACCGCCAGCATCACCGCGAAGTAGATGCACACCAGCAACCAGACGTGGCGGTCCCTGAGGATGCCGCTGAAACGGGTGATGGACTTGTGCTGTTCTTCCTGTTGCAGGGCCTGCAGCAGCCAGGTCTTCTGCGCCGGGGTCAGCCAGCCCACCTGTTCGATGCTTTCCGGCAGGGCCTTGAGCACCACCAGGCCCAGCAGCACCACCGGCAGGCCTTCGATCAGGAACATCCACTGCCAGCCGCGCAGGCCGCCGAAGTCGTGGAAGCTTTCCAGGATCCACCCGGAGAGGGGGCCGCCAATGACTCCGGCCATGGGCACGGCGATGGCGAACAGGGCGGTGACCTGGCCGCGGCGGCTGGCCGGGAACCAGCGGTTGAGCAGCACCAGGATGCCAGGGAAGAAGCCGGCCTCGGCGACCCCCAGCAGAAAGCGCAAAACATAGAAGCCCCAGGCGCTGTCCACCAGCATCAGGGCGCTGGACAGCAGGCCCCAGACCACCATCAGGAAGGCGATCCAGCGCCGTGGGCCGACCCGGTCCAGGGCCAGGTTGCTGGGCACTCCGAACAGCGCGTAGGCGACGAAGAACAGCCCGGCACCCAGGCCATAGACGCTGTCGCTGAAGCCCAGGTCCTGGGTCATCTGCAGCTTGGCGAAACCGATGTTGATGCGGTCCAGGTGAGCAAAGATGTAGCAGACGAACAACAGCGGCATCAGCCGCCAGGTGATCTTGCGATAGCAGTCATCGACCTCGGCGACCGGCGCCGTGGCAAGGGTTGAGTGGGGCATGGCAATGATCTCGTTTTTGTTCTTGTGTGGGTGGCCGGCTGCTAGGAGCCGGCTTGCCGGCGAAGGCGGATACGGGGCTGGCACAAGGCTTGAGGGTTTCTTCGCTGGTGAGCCAGCTCCTACCCGCGGCTACCCTCAGGCTTGTCCGCGCAGGAACTCGTGCACGTTGTTGTGCTTGAAGTTCAGCTCGGCATCCAGCTCGCTCATTTCGAACGACAGGGCCAAGAGGCGCTGGCCCTGCAGCTCGGCGAAGTGCGCCTTGATGATCTCGAACAGGCCCTCGGCGACCTTGCGCCGTGTGGCCAGGTCGCGGCCGGCGCCGACTTGCAGGCGCATGTGGACGAAGGCGTAGTCGTGCTTGCCGTCGGCCATGCGCCAGGTGTCCAGGCGCACCCCGCGGCTGCGGATGCCGCCCAGGGGGAATACGCCAGTGGCGCCCAGGTAGTCATGGACCTTTTCGAACAGCCCCGGCAGGTCGGCGGCCTGTTCGATGTTGTCGGTGTATTCAGCGATGAAATGCGGCATGGAGAACTCCTTGGCAAGTGGCCGGTGGGAACCCGGCCGCTTGCGAGTCAGGGTGGCAGCTGGGCCTAGACAGGGAAGATGGCGTTGATCTGGCCGGTGCCGGAGCTGCCGAACAGCGGCGTGACGATCTCCGCGGGGCGGTTGTATTCAGGCCCGCCCAACAGCCCCAGAAGCATGGACGTATCGTGCATGCCGCCCTCGCCATGGCAGCTGGTGGCGTAGTCCGGGAGCATGGCGCAGAACTCGCGGAAGCGGCCCTGCTGCCACAGCTCCACCACCCGCTGGTCCACCTGCTTGTCGAACTCCCGGGTCCAGTTGTGGATGTTGGCCTCGGCCTCGCGGTCGTTGGAGAACCGGTGGGAGAGGGAACCCGACGCCAGCACCAGGACCTTGCGCTCGCTCTTCTCGATGGCCCGGCGCACCGCGGCACCAAAGGTGAAGCTGTCTTCCAGCTTGTGCCAGGCGCACCAGGCGGCGATGGACACCACCTTCAAGTGCTCGGCAGCGGGCACGTCCATGTGCATGTAGCGCATGGGCACCAGGGTGCCGTACTCCAGTTCCAGGCTGGGAATGTTGTGGGCCAGGGTGCGCACGTCGGCGGCATTGGCCTCGGCGGCGATCAGCTCACCCAGCTCCGGGCAACCCTGGTAGTCGTAGGTCATGTTCTTGATGAAGTGCGGCAGCTCGTTGCTGGTATAGGTGCCGTTGAACGCCTCGCCGCAGTTGATGTGGTACCCGCTGTTGACCAGCCAGTGCACATCGAACACCACCGCGGTGTCGGCCCCCAGCTCCCGGGCCCGGCGGGCGATCTCCTTGTGCCCGGCAATGGCCGCCTCACGGCAGCCGTGGTGTTTGCCCGGCAGTTCGGACAGGTACATCGATGGTACGTGGCAGACCTTGGCGGCCATGACGACTTCGCCCATGGTGCTTCTCCTGAAACATCTTCTTGTTGGGGTGATCCGGGACGGCTCTGAACCTTACACGCCCCAGCGCGGTATGTGGTGGCTGCCCATGGAGAGGCAGACGTTCTTGATCTCGGCAAAGACTTCGAAGCTGTATTCGCCGCCTTCGCGACCGGTGCCCGAACCCTTGATGCCGCCGAAGGGTTGGCGCAGGTCGCGCACGTTCTGGCTGTTGATGAACACCATGCCGGCCTCGATGCCACGGGCCAGGCGATGGGCCTTGCCGATGTCCTGGGTCCAGATGTAGGAGGCCAGGCCGTACTCGGTGTCGTTGGCCAGTTGCAGGGCCTGGGCCTCGTCCTTGAACGGGATCAGGCACACCACCGGGCCGAAGATCTCTTCCTGGGCGATGCGCATCTGGTTGTCCACGTCGGCGAACACTGTGGGCTGGATGAACTGCCCGCGGGCCAGGTGCGCCGGCAGGTTGGCCGGGCGTTCCAGGCCGCCGGCCAGCAGGGTCGCGCCTTCTTCCAGGCCGATGCGGATGTAGCCGGTGACCTTGTCGTAGTGGGCCTGGGTGATCATCGAGCCGACCTGGGTCTTGGGGTCCTGCGGGTCACCGACGATCAAACGCCTGGCCCGGGCGGCGAACGCCTTGACGAACTGCGGGTAGACGCTTTCCTGGATGAAGATCCGGCTGCCGGCGGTGCAGCGCTCGCCGTTCAGGGAAAAGATGGTGAACAGCGCGGCGTCCAGGGCCCGTTCCAGGTCGGCGTCCTCGAAGATCAGCACCGGCGATTTGCCGCCCAGTTCCATGGAGTACTTCTTCAGGCCCGCGGTCTGCATGATCTTCTTGCCGGTGGCGGTGCCGCCGGTGAAGGAAATCGCCCGCACGTCCGGGTGGCGTACCAGGGCATCACCGGCGGTGGCGCCATAGCCCTGGACGATGTTCAGCACCCCGGCGGGAATCCCGGCTTCCACCGCCAGCCGGCCCAGCTCATTGGCGGTCAGCGGCGACAGTTCGCTCATCTTCAGCACCGCGGTATTGCCCAGGGCCAGGCACGGCGCGGTCTTCCAGGTGGCGGTCATGAACGGCACGTTCCATGGCGACACCAAGGCGCAGACGCCCACCGGCTGGTACAGGGTGTAGTTGAGCATCTGGTCGTCCACCGGATAGCTGTGGCCATCCATGCGGGTGCAGACCTCGGCGAAGAAATCGAAGTTGTGGGAGGCCCGGGGAATCAGCACGTTGCGGGTCTGGTGGATCGGCAGGCCGGTGTCCAGGGTTTCCAGCTCCGCCAGGTGCGGTACGTTCTCTTCGATCAGCGCACCCAGGCGGCGCATCAGCCGGGCGCGTTCCTTGGCTGGGGTATTGGCCCATTTTGGAAAGGCGTCCTTGGCCGCCGCCACCGCCTGGGCGATTTCCTCGGCGCCGCCGCTGGCCACCTCGCCAATGGCTTCACCGGTGGCGGGGTTGTAGTTGGTGAACACTTCGCGGCTTTCGACTTCGCGGCCGTTGATCCAGTGCTTGATCATTTATGCGTGCTCCTTGGCCACGGCAGTGGGCTCCGGGTGGGCGTGATGGGTGAAGAATTCGCTTTCGCTGACGATGCGGTTGACCAGCCGGCCGATGCCTTCGATTTCCACCACCACCTCATCGCCGGGCACCACGTCGGACAGGCCTTCGGGGGTGCCGGTGGCGATCATGTCCCCCGGTTGCAGGGTCATGAAGCCGGACAGGTATTCGATCAGGTAGGGGATGTCGAAGATCATGTCGGCGGTGCTGCCTTGCTGGCGCAACTCGCCGTTGACCCAGGTGCGCAGGGTCAGGTTGTTGGGTTCGGGTACCTGGGCCGCGTCGATGATCCACGGGCCCACCGGGGTGGTGGCATCGCGGTTCTTCACCCGCAGGTTGGGCCGGTAGTAGTTCTCCAGGTAGTCGCGGATCGCATAGTCGTTGCACAGGGTGTAGCCGGCCAGGTAGTCCAGGGCGTCCTCGCGCTTGACGTTGCGCGCGGTCTTGCCGATCACCGCCACCAGTTCGCACTCGTAGTGCATGTAGGCGACGTTGTCCGGGCGCCAGGTCACCTGCTTGTGGCCGGTGTAGGTGCCGGGAGACTTGATGAACACCAGCGGCTCGGTGGGTGGCGTGAAGGCCAGCTCGGCCGCGTGGTCGGCATAGTTCAGGCCCAGGGCGAACATGGTCCCGGTGGCCGGCGGCAGCCACTGCACCTGGTCTTCGGCCAGGACCCGGCCGTCTTCCAGTTGCAGGGTGTTGGGGCCGGTGACCAGGGCCTGGTGGACCTGGCCCTGATAACGAATGCGTGCATGTTTCATGTCGGTTCCTTATTCGGCCACGATGGTGTTGGCGAGGCGGCCCAGGCCGCTGATCTGCACTTCGACCCGATCGCCGGGGCGGACATCGACCCGGCCTTCCGGGGTGCCGGTGATCAGCACGTCACCGGGGTGCAGGGTCATGAACTCGCTGATCTCGGCAATCAGCTGGGGAATGCTGCGCACCAGGTTGGCGGTGCTGTTGTGCTGCACCCGCTCGCCGTTGACCCACAGCTCCAGGCTCAGGTCGTGGGGATTGCTCACCTCGGCGGCCGGCACCAGCTGCGGGCCCAGGGCGCAGAAGCCGTCCCGGCACTTGGCCTTGACCGCGGGGCGGTAGTAGCTGTCTTCCGGCAGGCTGAATTCGTTGACGATGGTGTAGCCGGCCACGTGCTCCAGGGCGTCTTCCAGGCGCACCCGGCTGGCGCGCTTGCCGATCACCACGCCCAGGGCCGGGCCCGGCTGCAGGCGTTGGACGTCCTTGGGGAAGACCACGGGCGCTTCATGGGAATTGCGGGTGTTGGGGGTCTTGATGAACAGCACCGGTTTCACCGGAGGCTTCTGGTAGGGCGGTTGGGTGAAGCTCTGCAGATGGCTCTGCAGCAACCCCTGGTAGTTCAGCGCAACGCCGAACAGGGTGCCGCCGGCGTGATCGTTCAGTGCACGGCTCATCGGGCTCTCCTGGTGTCCGTACCCGTAGCGGCTTGCCGCTGGTGGATCGATTTCGTTAATGTATTAACGTTATATTTAATATGTTAACGATCGTCAAGCGATGGACTGCGCGCTTCCATCCTGCAGTGGCGGGCAAGCCGCGAATCACGCAGGATGCGCAGGGTCCGCGTGGATCAAAATAAAAAACAGAAGGGCGCCATGAACCCACGCCAACCGATTCCCAACATCAACATCGGCCAGGTCTACGACCAGCGTTACGCCGATGCCCAGGTGCACTACGACAAGCTCAGCAACCTGGCCGGCTTCTTCGGTCGCAACATGCCGGTGCATCGCCACGACCGTTTCTTCCAGGTGCATTACGTGCAGAGCGGCGCGGTGCGGGTCTACCTCGACGATCAGCAGTATCTGGAGTCGGGGCCGATGTTCTTCCTGACCCCGCCGACCATTCCCCACGCCTTCGTCACCGAGGCCGACAGCGAAGGCCATGTGTTGACCGTGCGCCAGCAACTGGTGTGGGAGTTGATCGGCGCCGACCCGGCACTGGCCCCGGCGCCCCAGGTGCCGCCGGTGTGCGTGGCCCTGGCGCGCCTGGGGCCGCAGTTCGCCGGCGAAGTACGACGCCTGGAGGGCCTGTTCCATGAATTGCAGCGGGAGATTGCCGGGCAGGGCCCGGGGCGCGAGCCGGCGCTGCAAGCCCTGACCCGGTTGCTGATGATCAGCCTGCTGCGGTTGTCGACCAACTCCCTGACGGCGCGCCCGGCACGCCACGAAGACCTGCAGATATTCCACCGCTTCAACGAGCTGATCGAGGCCCGCTACCTGGAGCACTGGCCCCTGGGCCGCTACGCCAGCAGCCTGGGAGTGACCGAGGCGCGGCTCAATGATGTCTGCCGGCGCATCGCCGACCTGCCGTCCAAGCGCCTGGTGCATGAACGGGTGATGCAGGAATCCAAGCGCCTGCTGCTGTTCACCGGCAGCTCGATCAACGAAATCTGCTACCAGCTGGGCTTCAAGGACCCGGCCTATTTCAGCCGGTTTTTCCAGCGTTACGCCAAGACCGCGCCGGGGGAATACCGCTTGCGCCAGGGCCAGGCGCCTGCCCCTGGCGCAAATGCGCCGGATGCCTGATCCCTGGGGCAGGGCTGATGCCGTGGGGCCGCGCCCAGACAACTGACCCTGGCGCTATTCGCCGCCTGGCGGGCGTGGCAGAATCCGCGCCTTTGCCCGACAAGGAGCGTCGTCATGCTGCGTACCGTTGTGTTGCCCCTGCTGGTGCTTGGCGCCTTGCCGTGCCTGGCCCGGGAGCTGCCGGAGCTGACGCCGCTGTGGTTGCAGCAGGAGGGCTGGATCGGCGCGTGCGACAACCGCCGCGATTGCCAACTGCTCTACGCGCCGAACATCGACTTTGCCGAGCAGGTCAACCACCTGACCCTGAAAATCCGCAGCCAGGCCGGCCCCGAAGGCCTGTTGCAACTGCAACTGGAGCACCAGGGCGCGCCATTGGAACCCGGTGCATTGCGTCTGGATGGCCAGCCGCTGGAACCCGGCCTGCTGGCGGCGCTGGTCCAGGAAGTGGAAGCCCCCGACAGCACCCGTGAACAACAGTACTACCGGGTTGATGACCAGCCCCTGGCCCGGCAATGGCTGGCGCGGCTGCGGGCCGGGCAGGTGCTGGAACTGCCGGGAGAGGAGCCGGCCCAGGTGCTGCTCAAGGGGTTGCCGGACTTGCTGCAACGGGTGGACCAGGTGCAGCAGCGCCAGGGCACGGTCAGCGCCCTGGCGGCGCCCGGCGAACAGCCGGCCAGCGCGGTGCCCGGGTTGCAGCCGGCCGCGGCATTGCGCCCCTATCCCGGGGTGAAGCCCCTCGGCGCCCGAGAGCGCACCGGGCTGCTGGCGGCGGTGCGCAAAACCTTGCCGCCGGCAAAGACCGAAGACGCCGACGACTACGTCATGCCACCGAGGATCGAGGTCTATCCCCTGACCGCGCAGCAGGCGCTGGTCTTCGAGTTCTCCGATTGCGGCGCCTATATCTGCCTGTTCGATATCAGCAGCCGCTCGCGCACCGCGCCCTATGGGCTGCAACCCCTGCAGATGCAGGCATTGCCGGACGGCAGCGTCGACCATGCCGGGGGCCTCAATTATTACCCCGAGACCGGCGAGCTCAGCAGTTTCCTCATGGGCCGAGGGATGGGCGACTGCGGTGAAATGGCCAGTTGGCACTTCGATGGCCAGGCCTTCCAGCTCACTGACTATCGGCGCATGCCCACTTGCAGCGGCCTGGGCTACGAAGACTGGCCGGTGCTCTGGAGCGCCGAGGCACCCAAGCACCCCTGAGTCCCGGTATCAGACGCAAGCCTGGTCCTGGGGCACGGCGCAGGGTGGTGCCTTGGCCGTGCCCAGCACCAGGTCCGCGGCCTTTTCCCCGATCATGATCGCCGCCGCATTGGTGTTGCCGGTAATCAGGCTCGGCATGATCGAGGCGTCCGCTACCCGCAACCCCTGGAGGCCGTGGACCCGCAGCTGGTCGTCCACCACCGCCAGTTCGTCGTGGCCCATCTTGCAGCTGCCCACCGGGTGAAACACCGTGCCCAGGTGCTGGCGGATCCATTGCTCGATCTGCTCCTGGCTCTGCACCTGCGGGCCGGGTACCAGCTCGCCCTTGAGGCGTTGGGAGAAGGCCCGGGTCGCTGCCAGCTGGCGCACCAGGCGCAAGCCGGCCACCAGCTTGCGCAGGTCTTCGGGGTGGCTGAGGAAGTTGGCGTCGATCAGCGGCTTGTCGTGCGGGTCGGCGGAGTTCAAGCGAACCCGGCCGCGGCTCTGCGGGTGCATCACCGCCACATGCAGGCTGATGCCGTGGCCCACCGGGATCAGGCGCTGGGGCTGGTTCTTCAGGGCCGGGGCGACGATCAGCCCCAGTTCCGGCACCGGGTCCTCGGGCGCAAGGCGCAGGAAGGCTCCAGACTCGACGGTGTTGGAGGTCAGCGGGCCCTGGCGCCGGGTCAGGTACTGCCAGGGTGAGCGGGCCAGGGGCAGCAGGCCCTTGGCGGAAATGCCGTAGCCCAGCTCGGGGTCGCTGCGGTACATCAGCACGATGTCCTGGTGATCCTGCAGGTTGAGTCCGACCCCTGGCAGCGGGTGGCGGGAAACGATCCCGTGGCGCGCAAGCTCCTCGGCCGGGCCGATGCCGGACAGCAACAGCAGTTGCGGTGAGTTGATCGCCCCGGCGCACAGGATCACTTCCCGGCGTGCCTGCAGTTGCCAGACCCGGCCGTCCTGGCTGATTTCCACACCGCTGGCCCGCGTGCCTTGCAGCAACACCCGGTGGGTCAGGGTGCTGCTCAATACCGTCAGGTTCTGCCGGTGCAGGATCGGGTGCAGGAAGGCCCGTGCCGCGCTGCAGCGCTCGCCGTTGATCTGGGTGACATGGAAGGGCCCGAAGCCTTCCTGCTCCGGGCCATTGAAGTCCGGGTTGTAGCTCCAGCCCAGCTCGGTGGCGGCCTGGTAGAACACCTGATTGACCGGGCTCGGGCTGCGCTGCTCGGCGACGTTGAGTTCGCCGTGCTGGCCGTGCCACGGCGAGGCGCCGGGTTCGAAATGCTCCGAGCGCTTGAAGTAGGGCAGCAGTTCGTCATGGCTCCAGCCCTGGTTGCCGGCGGCGGCCCAGCGATCGAAGTCCAGGCGATGGCCGCGGATATAGATCATGCCGTTAATCGCGCTGGAGCCGCCCCAGACCCGGCCCCGGGGGCAGGGGATCGGCACGTCGCCGCTGCTGGCCTGTGGGCTGAACTGGTGCATCCAGTTCCAGCGCGGGTTGGCGATCAGGCGGATGATCCCCGCCGGGGTACGCACATAGGCGGCGGGCAGCAGGGTGCGGTCGCTGGGCCCGGCTTCGATCAGGCACACCTGGACCTTGGGATCGGCGGACAGCCGGTTGGCCAGCACGCAACCGGCGGAGCCGGCGCCCACCACGATGTAGTCGAAGGTCTGCGTGGTTGTTTCACTCATCGGAGGTACCTCGTTGGCAGTCACAGAAATCCATCTCAGAGCCCCAGCAGCGAGCCGACGTCGAGGGTCACTTGCAGGCCGACGACAAAGCCGTTGCCGCTCAGCTCGCGGGCTTCGGGGTTGTAGAAGTTGTCCGGGTTGACCAGGTACTGGACGCTGGGCTCCAGGGCCAGTTGCCGGGTCAGGGCGATATGGGCGTTGGCTTCCAGCGCGTAGACATTGCGTTCGCCCAGGCGCGGGTCGCCACCGTTGGCGATGCGGGCCTGCTGCTGGAAGCGCAGCTGGTGGTCGTTGAGGCGCAGGTAGCTGGCCTTGAGGTTGAGCTTGTCCTGGGGCCGGTCGAAGGGCGCGAGGTAGGTCAGCCCCGCCTCGGCAAACTGGCTGAAGGGCTGCTTGTCATCGGCCGCCGCCGACAGCGACCCGAACAGCAGCAGGGCCTGGGGCGCACTGCCGGTACCGGCGTCGGCACGCCACAGTGCCTGCTGGAACTTGAAGAAGGCACCGCCGGTGCCGAAATCCATGGCTCCGGTCAGCGGGTCCACCTGCTTGGAGGTGTTGTAGTAGCCGTTGAGCTCGTAGTGGGAGCTGTAGGCATCGCGGTTCTGGCTGCCGAGGCCCAGCAGCAGGCTGGTGCCGCTGGCGTCGTCGGTACTGAAATCCAGGCCCTTGCGTTCCTTCAGGTAGTCCACCGGGTTGGACTCGAAGGCGCCGCCATGCACGTACCACTGGGGCGTCAGCTGGTATTTCAGGTAGCCGCCCCAACTGCCGTAGGGCGGCGGCAGGATGCCGGTGGAAGAGTCGATGATCGGGTCGTTGCAGGTCACCGTGCTTTCGCAGTTGTAGATATAGAAGTAGCGCCGGGCGTTGGTCCGCCCCAGGCTCAGGTCGACCCGGCCGTCGAGCCAGGTCTGCTGGTAGGTCAGCAGGCTCAACTGGTTGCTGGTGAGGTCGTTGTGGATCGGCGCGCCGCCGAAGTAGCTGCCGGCGGCGCCCTGCCAGTTGCGCGAGGTGGGCACACCGGTCTCGTGGTCGAGGATGAACAGCGTCTGCTCGAAGTGCAGGGCCGCGCCGTCGAGGCCGGCGAAGGTTCCCAGATCGATATCGGCGCCGACGAACAGGTCGCCGCTGTTGCCGAAACTGTGGGGCCGGGGGCCCGTGTCCAGGTTCTTCATGGCCAGGCTGAGGAACTGCACATGGGACGTGATGCCACGGTCGGCCAGGTAGTCCCCCAGGCCGGACAGTGGGCCGGTACGCGGCGTGGGCGGCGTTTCGGCAAGGCAATCAAGGGGCAGCAGCAAGGCGGCCAGCAGCGGGCACAGCGCATAGGTTGCATTCATGTCGGGTACTCGATTCTTGTTGTTTTTGTCTTGAGTGTCGGTTGCACATCGTTTGTTCAGGCATCGGCCAGGGCCGGGGTTGGGTTGACCAGCACCTTGATCTGGCGCTTGTCTTGCAGCAGGGCCTGGAAGCCTTGCTCCACCGCCTGTTCCAGGGCCAGGCAGCGGGTGACCGCCCGGCTCAGGTCCAGGCGCCCGCTGGCCAGCAGTTGGATCAGTTCGGGGTAGACGTGGCGGTAGCCGACGCTGCCGAGCAGGCGCAATTCGTTGTTCACCAGGTGGAAGGCATCGAACTGCACGTCGCCCATCAGGCCCACCAGCACCGCTTCGCCGCCCTTGCGCAGGCAGTGCAGGGCATGGCTCAGGGTCTGCTGGCTGCCGGCGGCCTCAAAGGCGCTGTCGATACCACCGGCGCTCAGCTGCCGCAGGCGTGCCTGCAGTTGCGGGTCGGCGCCGTCCAGGGCCTCAGAGGCGCCGAACTCCAGGGCCAGGCGCCGGCGCTCGGGGTCCAGGTCCACGGCGTATATCCGCTCCACCCCCCGCAACCGTGCCAATAGCACCAGCAGCAGGCCGATGGGCCCCAGGCCGAACACCGCGCAACTGTCGCCGGCCATCAGGCTGCTCTGGTTCAAGGCGTGGTAGGCCACCGCTGCCGGCTCCAGCACGGCCGCCTGCCTGAAGCTGACGCTGTCCGGCAGCAGGTGCAGCATGTAGGCCGGTACCACCGCCTGTTCGGCAAAGCCGCCATCGCCCATCAGGCCGATAAAGCCCATGGATTCACAGAGGTTGTACTGGCCCATCTGGCAGTACGAGCACTCGCCGCAGCGGTATTCGGGTTCCACCGCCACCCGCTGGCCCAACAACCGTGCATCCACGCCCGGGCCCAGGGCTACTACCTGGCCGCAGAACTCGTGGCCCAGGGTCAGCGGCGCCCGGCAACCGGACAGGGGGGGAGCCACCTGCTGAGGTATGGAGTGAGGGCCGTCGGCGAACTCATGCAGGTCGCTGCCGCAGATGCCGCAGTAGGCGACTTGCAGCAGCACCTCGCCGGGGCCGGGCTGGCGCGGTTCCAGCTGAGTCAGGCGCAGGTCGCGGGCGGCATGCCATTGCAGTGCTTTGATCATGGGTTTCCTCCCAGGCTCGGGCTGGGTGCAGGGTTGGGGCCGGGGTGCCGGCGTTGTTGGCGGGCCAGTACCGCGGGGGCGGTTTCCTTGAGAAACAGGGCCAGCACGGCGGCCAGCAATGCGCCGCCGCAGGACATCCACATGACGATCGACAGGCCGAAGCGGTCGGCGGCGAAGCCGGCAATGGTCGGAGCGATGAAGCCGCCCACCAGCTCGCCGATGCCCATGATCATGCCCAGGGCCGTGGCCATGACTTCGCGGGGCACGGTTTCCGCGGGGATGGTGGCCATGAACAGGGTGAAGCAGCCCAGGCCGGTGTAGGTCAGCAGCATCAGCACCCCGAGCATCCAGGGCGACGAGGCGTAGAGCAGGGCGATGGGACAGCAAGCGGCAATCAGCGAGAACAGCACCAGGGTCGGGCGCCGGCCGAGGCGGTCGGAGATCGCCGGCACGCCGAAGCCCCAGAGCACCCAGGCGCCTCCCAGGCAGCTCATCACCGTGCCCATGCTGGCCGGGCTGTAGTCGCGAACCTTGACCAGGAAGGTCGGGGTGAAGGAAATCAGGATGATGAACCATGTCAGGAACACGCAGCTGATCAGGGTGCAGAGCACGATGTTGCGGCTCTTGAGCAGGGCCAGGCGATGGCTGCCGACCGGGCCGGACGGGGCGTGCGCTGGCGGTTCGTGGCGCGGCGGGTCGGGCTGCACGTAGCGCCAGATCAGCAGGGCGATCAGTAGCCCGGGAATCAGCGAAATGATGAAGGCGTGGCGCCAGCCGTAGGCTTCGGCCAGGGCGATCAGCACCGGCGGGCCGATCACCGCGCCCAACAGGCCCGCCGCCGACCCTTGCAGCAGGCCCATGTTCAGGCCCCGGCGGTGGGGCGAGGAAGCTTCCACCATCAGCGATTGGGAGAGCGGCAGGATCGGCCCCTCGGCCAGCCCCATGATGGCGCGAAACAGCAAAAGGCTGAGAAAGCCGGTGACCAGCCCGGACAGCGCCGAGCACAGGGAAAACAGGATCACCGCGACGATCAGCAACGGCTTGCGCACGCCCCGGCGGTCCGACCAGGCACCCACCAGGGCCCCGGACACCGCCCAGGCCAGGGCCAGGATCGACGACAGCATGCCCAGGTGGCTGTTGCTCAGTTGCAACTCGTCAGCCATGAAGGGGAACAGGAAGGACAGCGCCAGACGATCGAAAAAGACGAAACCGAAGGTCAGGAACAGCACCCCCAGCAAGGTGTTCTCGTAACCGGCCTTGTTGTTTTTATAAGCCATGGTGGTTCTCCGAAGGAGGCGTGGGCAGCGCCGGTCAGCGGAACAGAGTGTCGATATGGGCGGCGCCCAGGCCGATCTTTTCGTAGTGGGCGCGGCACATGGCGATGTAGGAGTGCACGTCGAAGTAGCCGTCGGGCTCGCCCTGTTCGTCGAGCCAGATCAGCGGGCCCTTGACGATGAAGAACACCCGCATGGGCTGCTCATGTTCATAGGCCACCAGGGTGTGGCCTTCGCCCGGGGTCTCGTAGACGAAGTCCCCGGCGGTGGCGGTCCACTCGTGCTCCAGGTAGCCCCATTTGCCGGACAGGGTGTAGGCGAAGACTTCGTGGGGGTGGTAGTGGCGGTTCACCAGCCCGGCGCTGCGGGCCAGGAGAATGTCGCACCAGCGGTTTTCGCTGGGGGAGATCCACAGGGGGCGCGAGGACACGGTCTCGGTGAAGGGCACGTAGAGGCGCAGGTCGTCGCTGGCGGCGTCGGGCAGGTAGACCTCCGGCTTGGCGTCGGGCTTGAAGCAGTTGGCGATCGGTTGCAGGTCTTTCCAGAATTCACGGTGGGCGGCTTCGGGCATGGTGGGCCTCGGTTGTTGTTATGGGAGGAGTCTGGGCAGCCGGGCAGGGCGGCCATGGGGGTACGGCGCAGACTGTAGGTCGGGAGCGGGGCAAGGGTTTGCACGGATCGGACTGGTTGTTTGTCTGTTTCGGACGGCTTTTTTCCTACGGCCGATAGAGAACCGATAACGCGCTCAAAGCGACCGGGTCCCACTGCGTTTCAAGTTGACAGGCCATATAGTTCATATGTTAATGAATGGCCGCAGCCCGCAGTGCCTGCGGCCCCAGGTGTCCGGACACTGCCTTGCCGTCCGGGGAACATCCCGCCGCCATGAGAAGAACAACAATGTCTCCATGCGCCTTGCTCGAAACCCGGCATGCCAGCACCCAGGCCGTCGACCTGGACCAACGCCTGGCCTTCTGGGAGGACTACAACGCCAGCACCCTGGTGGGGCTCAAGTGCAACTCCTACGCCGAGGGCGGTTTCGCCGCCAGCCAGGACAACCTGCAATTGAGCGCCATGCGCCTGGCCCGCACCGTCGGCAACGAACACGTGGTGGAGCGCGACACCTCGATGATCCGCGGCGTACCCAAGGAGTCGATATTCGTGTCCCTGGTCACCGGCAGCGGTTCGTTCTTCTACCAGGATGGCGCCTGCCAGGTGCTGGAGCCGGGGGAGCTGGTGGTCTACCGCACCGACAAGCCCTATCTGTTCGGCTTTTCCGGGGCCATGCGCCAGTTCATCTTCGACATTCCCCAGCAGCAGTTCGCCGAACGCTGCCTGAAACGCTTCGACCGGCCTTTGCGGATCAGCGTCGAAAGCGGGGTCCAGCGCCTATTGCTGCGCACCCTGGGCGAACGTACCCGGGGCTTTTTCCAGCAGCCCCTGTGCGCCGAGGCCGAGGCTTATCAGGAGCAGGCCTTCGAGCTTCTGGCCAGCATCATTGCCGGGCATGTGGGGGAACGGCCAATCAACGCCCTGAGCGCCTCCTACCTGCTGGCGGCCAAGCAGTGCATCCATGAACAGTTGGGCGACCCGAACCTGAGCTGCGAGCGGGTGGCGGCCCAGACCGGCATTTCCACCCGGCACCTGGCCCGGCTGTTCGCCCTGGAAGAAACGCTACCCAGCCGCTTCATCCTGGAAAAACGCCTGCAACAGGCCCGTCAACTGCTGTGCAGCAGCCAGGGAGCAGGCCTGGATATCAGCGAGATCGCCTACCGGCACGGCTTTGCCAGCCAGGCGCATTTTGCCCGGGCCTTCAAGAGCCGCTTCCAGCAAACCCCCAGTGAGGCACGCGCCCTGGGGGTAGCCGCAACCCAGGCAAGCCCGGCAGACGAAAGCGTCGGTCAAGCCTGTGGCGACAACCTCCGGGGCCTGGAGGCAGGCAACTGACCCGCCCGTGCCGCACTGCTGCAGCAGGTAGCCCAGGGCGGGCAGAGGAAGGATGGCCGGTTGGGTAGAGCGGCGTTCCGCTGGCTGGAGCCCGGGCTCCGGGGAACGCCGTTGGTGGATGCCAGCGCTCGGGTGGCGGTGCTTGCCCGCTCCGGCGCCGGAGCGGGGTCAGCGCCCGGCAGCCTCCATGGCTTGGGCCTGAAGGTCGAGCAACTGGCGTTGAAAGGCCACAAATGGCTCCTTGGGCTGTTGCAGGCGTACGAACTCCAGCATCGGGTCGGCGACGGCGGTGCGGATTCCCGACAGCGCCTCCAGGGTGGCCAACCCGCAAAACGGAACGTAGGCCTCGGAGTAGCCGCCTTCATGCACCAGCACCAGGCGCCCTCGGCACAGGCGCTCGGCAGCAGCCTTCAGGCATTGGGTCATCTCGCGGAACGAGTCACTGTGCAGCAGCATCCGCGCCAGGGGGTCCACGGCGTTGGCGTCATAGCCACAGGCGACAATGATCAGCTCCGGCTCGAAGCGCTCCAGGGCCGGTATCACGATGCGCTGCATGGCGTACAGGTAGGCGTCGTGGCCACTGCCCGGCAGCAGCGGGATATTGATGTTGCAGCCCAGGCCGGCGCCGCGCCCGCGGTCCTGTTCGCCGCCGTAGCCCGGGGGGAAGCAACCGTCCTGGTGCAGGGACAGGGTCAGCACGTCGGCCCGCTCCTCGAAGATCGACTGGGTGCCGTTGCCGTGGTGCACGTCCCAGTCGATGACCGCTACCTTGCCCAGTCCATGACGGGCCTTGGCGGCCTCGATGGCGATGGCGATGTTGGCCAGGAAACAGAAGCCCATGGCCTGGTCGCGGGTGCAGTGGTGGCCCGGTGGACGGGACAGGGAATAGGCGTTATCGGCTTCACCGCTGAGCACGGCGTCCACGGCGGCCATGGCCAGCCCGGCGGACAGCTGGGCGATTTCATAGCTGCCGGGGCCCACCGGCGCCTCGTCGCCGAGGTGACCACCTCCGGCGTCGCTCAAGGCCTTGAAACGCTGCAGGTAGGCAGCACTGTGGACCCGCAGCAGGTCGTCTTCGGTGGCCGCTGCGGCGCTGCGCAGTTGCAACTGTCGGGTCAGGCCGGAGACATCCATCAGGCTTTTCAAACGGCGTTTGGTTTCCGGTGATTCGGCGTGCCCGGCGGCGGCTGGCGGTTGTACCCAGCCCCCCACCGGCAGGGTCAGGACGTGGGGGCCGCCGCTGTGCCACAGGCTGAGTTCGTCGAAGAAAAACGCGCTTTTACAGGTCATGGTGATATCCATTTTTCAGGGAGGAATTTACAACGCGACAGCGGCTGGCCCAGGCCCTCGGTGCCAGGAGCACCAGGGCACGGGGAGCGTTAGCGTGCAGGCCGGCAACTGAGTACCAGGACCATGGACAGCAGGGTGATTGCGGCGCCCGCCAGCAGCAGCTCGCGGAAGCCGCCGCTGCCTTCGATCAGGCGCCCGGCGATGGTCGGGCCTATGGCCAGGCCGGCGCTGATCACCAGGTTGGAGGCGTTCATCAGGCGGCCGCTGCGGTCCATTTCGGCCATGCGCGCAAGAATCAGCGGCAGGATGAAGGTCCAGGTGAACTTGAACACCAGCGCCGCCAGGGCAAAGCGCACCAGTTGCGGTTGGCCCAGAAGCAGCAGCACCGAGCCGGCCATCAGGCCGTAGCCCAGCAGGAGCAGGGCGCTACGGGGCAGGCGATCGCCAAACAGGGTGGCGCACAGGGCGCCGGCAATGCCCATCAGGGTAGCGATGGCCAGCACGTCGCCGCTGGTCTGCGCCGAAAGGCCGGACTGGCCACCGATGGCGCCGATGAAGGTCCAGACCCCGCTGAGGCTGATGTAGAAGGTCAGGATGCCGAGAATCCCCAGGGCGGCCTTGGCCCTGGAAACCGGCGGGGCCTTGGCTTCATGGCTGGCGGCCTTCGCCGCGCCCGCCGGAAAGCTGCGAGCCAGGGGCAGGCACAGCAGCATCAGCAGCGCCATGATCAGGTAACAGGCACCCAGGCCGAAGCGCTCGAAGAGCATGGGCAGCAGGCTCAGGCCGATGGCCCCCAGCACCAGCTGGCCCATCACCCAGAAGCCGTAGGCGCGGCTGGGGCTGGGGCTGGCGGCGGCGCTGGCCAGGCAGATGATCATCAGCGAGCCGCCGGCCAGGGCACTGCAAAAACGTGCGATCAGCAGCATCGAATAGTCATTGGCGAGCATCGACAGCAGGTTGGCGAGAATGAACAGCAGGGCGCTGCACAGCGCCGCGCGGCGCCAGTCGATGTGTTTCAGCCACCAGATGGCGGGCAGGGTGGCCAGGCTCATGGCCCCCAGCTCGGCGGAAAACAGGTCGCCGATCTGGGAGGGGCTCAGTTGCCACTGGCTGGCCAGTTGCGCGGCAATGGCCGGGGCCGTCAGCAGCACTGCGGGGGTGATGGCGGCGAACAGCACGATGGCCGCCTGGAGCCCGAGGGGCTGGCGGGTGATCGCTGGGTTCTGGCTCAAGGCGGGGTTCTGGGTGTTCATGGACAGGCTCCGAAGGCAAGGGGCTCAGAACACATGGACCAGGCGCAGCAAGGCGTCGGTACCGGCAAAGCCGTTCTGGGTGGCGACGTTCTGCGACAGGCCGAACATCAGCTGGTTCTGCTTGTCCAGCCAGTGGCCGAGCTCGAACCCGACCTGGGTGTAGCGCTTGTGGGTGTCGTCGATGCGCCGGTCGTTGATTCGCAGTTCGCCGCCATCGGCGTGGATCAGGCGCAGGGCGCCATAGGTGGCGGAGGTGAAGTCGTAAGAGGCGAAGGCCTGCAGGCGGTAGAGCGGGTCCTGCTTGAGGTCGCTGCCGAAGTAGTCGTCGTTGGTGCCATAGAGCTGGGCCTCCAGGTTGGCCTCCAGCACCCACTTTTCCCCCAGGCCCTGGGTGTAGTTGTAGACAAAGGTCGCGCCCCAGCGGTTGGCCCCGGGGGAGACGTCGGGGTTGCGCCCGTGGTACTCGCCCACGGGCAGCGTGATCAGGGTCAGCAGGCCGCTGTAGGTGCGGGTTTGCGGCTGGTTGATGAAGAACAGCGTGCCGCCCACCTGGGGGTCGCCAAAGCCGCTTTCGCCGGTGTGGCGTTCGGCGCCGGGCAGGCGCGCGTCGATATCGGCGAAGGGCACGATGAACTGCGGGGTACAGAGGGTGCCGCACAGGTCGCTGAAGAACACTTGGCGGTAGGCCATGGCATTGACTCGCAGCTCGGCCTTGCCGGTGCTGTCGGCCGGCCCGTGGAAATCGCCGGCGCGGGTGGCGGGCAAGTACAGCACGCCCAGGCTGGTGCCCGCTGGGGCGGCGAAGAAGTCCCGGGCGTTGAGGTCTGCGGCGTTCAGTGAAAGGCTGGCCAGGGTCGCCGTCAGGGCCAGGGTGATGCGGGGTACGGGCGTGGTCATGGGCGGTGCGTCTCTTGTTGGAGTTGTTGTTCGGCGAATGGCTCGCCGGCACACGGCAGGGGCTGGAAAAAGGGCAAAGGCTGCCCGTGGCCGTCACATTCGACGGCACAAATCAGGGGCGATCAGGGGAGGGGGTCAGCCGGGAGGGGCGTGCAGCAACTGGGCGATGCGGGCCTTGTCCTTGACCCCGAGCTTGCTGTAGATGGCCCGAATGTGATGGCGCACGGTGTTGGGCGACATGCCCAGGTCCCGGGCCACTTCCTTGTAGGTCTTGCCATCGCCGAAGCACTGGGCGACGGCATTCTCCCGTGGGCTGAGCCGGGGCAGCAGGTGGCGGCTACGGGCCGCCAGGAGGCAGAGGTCGCCCACCGCCGAGGACTCCACCTGCAGGGACTTGCCTTCGAAGCCGCCGGGGTCCAGCGCCATGGGCAGTTGCGGGCCGCTCCACTGCGGCCATTCATGCAGCAGCAAGTCGACGAAGCCGCGTTCGGCGCATTGCAGCACGCCGCGCTGGTCGCACACGGCCAGGGCCAGGTTGCGCGGGCCGGTGAGTTTCTCGCGCATGGCCACCAGGGTGCGGATCTGGTTGGCCGACACTGCGGCCACCAGGTGCAGCATCAGGTTGTTCAGCAGGTGGCAGTCGCCCGGGTTGAAGCGCGGCGCTCCCGGGGCGCGGTACAGCGCCAGGTGATTGCTCAAGTGGGTGTGGGGATCGATGTGCACCACGCACAGCAGTTCGCCGATGTTGTACTGGCGGCCCAGCCAGTTGAGGCCGGGGCCGTTGTCCGGATCGGCCATGTCGACGATCACCGCCTGGCCCGGCACCTCGTGGACCCGGCTCACCGTGACATCGATGTGGCGGATCGATTGCCAGTCCGGCAGGTAGCTCGGAGGCAGGCGGTACAGGTAGCAGCTGTGTTCATCCGGCAGGCCATCCACCAGCGCGGCACGGCCCCACCAGGCGCTGTCGAAGGGCAGGAGCCTGCTGATGCGCGCCAGTGCATGCTGGTGCAGGTTTTCGATGTCCCTGTTCTGCGCCAGTTGCTGCAGTTCAAGGGTCAGTTCGCTGAAGGCCTGCAACAGGCTGGCCGGGGCACGCTCGGGGTGGTTCATGGGTCTGTACCTCTGTGCGACGTTGTTATTGTTTTCGTCACGGAAGGGGTTTGGGACCGGTACGTCAGGGGACGTGGGCAGGGCCTGGTTCGAGTATCGATGGCCTGGAAGAGCCGCGCCATCCTACAGATGCAGGAGGTGGCCCTTGGCCCGGATGCCGGCGGGCATCCAGGCGCGGGAAACGACGGCCAGGAGGGAAGGGGTCAGGCCGCCCGGCAAGGGTGGGCCAGGCGATGGAAGCAACGGCTGAAGTACACCAGTGAGTCGCCGTGCTCCAGCACGCCGATTTCATCCAGCTCCACCAGCATCACCGAGTGCGTGCCGATTTCCTGGACCTCGGTGATGCGCCCCTGCAGGCTGGCCAGGGCGCCCTCCAGCACCGGCAGGGCATGCAGGCCGTCGCGCCAGGGGTGCAGGCCGAAGCGCTGGTCCATGGCCACGCCGGTCATGCCGGCAAAGTGCCGGGCCACTTCTTCGTGTTCGCCACTCAGGACGTTGACGCACAACCGCCCGTTGCCCTTGAACACCGGGTTCAGGGCGCTGTTGCGGTTGACGCAGACCATCAGGGTCGGCGGGCTGTCGGTGACCGAGCAGACCGCCGTGGCGGTGATACCGCAGCGGCCGGCGGGGCCGTTGCTGGTGATGACGTTGACCGCTGCGGTCATGTGCGCCATGGCGTTGCGAAAGGCGAGTTGCTTGGGATCGAGTACAGACATGACGAATTCCTTGTGGACGCAGGGCAGCCGGGTGTCTGGCTGCCAACGCGGGGCTGACGGCGGACTTGGCCTGTAGGAGCCGGCTTGCCGGCGAAGCGGGCCTGGAGGCTTGTGGTGCTCTGGCGGGCGTCTTCGCTGGCAAGCCAGCTCCTACACAAGCCAGCTCCTACACACGCTGGCTTCGTGGCTATTGGCGGATGCGGTCCAGCATGTTGATGTCATCCGGGTTGCTCAGGTGCGGCACGGTCCAGCCGTCGAGGTCGTAGTCCCCCAGGCACTTGTCCACCAGGTCGGTCATGGCTTTCATCGAGCCGCTGGCCTGGGCGTGGCGCAGGCACTGCATGCGGATCTCGTCCTGGCTGCCGGCGTAGTTGATCTCGTACAACTCGTGGCGGCCGCCGAATTCGGTGCCGATGGCGTCCCACAGCAGCTTGAGGATCTTGATCCGCTCCTCGTGGCCCATGCCCCCGGAACCCCGGCAGTAGGTGCCGAGGTACTGGTTGAGCACCGGGTCCTTGAGGTCGCGGGAGCCGGAGGGCAGGTAGATCAGGCCGCTGGCCACCACCTGCTCGATGATCTTCTTGATGTCGGTGTAGGCCTGGGGCGCCAGCACCCGGTAAGCCTGCAGCGCCTGGGTGCTGGGCAGGTAGACGCCGTTCATCCATTCACTGGCGTTGCCATGCATGGCGTCGGTCAGGGACCAGAACAGGTTGCGCCAGGCCACCACTTCGCCAACCTGCGCCTGGACCCCGCGAAACTCCAGGGAGCCGGTGCATTGCAGGGCCTTGACCAGCAGGCCGGTGATGAAGTCCAGCTTGACCGCCAGCCGGGTACAGCCCTGCATCGGGAACAGGCGGCCGAACCCGCCCTGGGGGAACCACTGGCGGCAGCGCTCGAAGTCGCGGTAGATCAGCACGTTTTCCCAGGGGATGAACACCTTGTCCATGATCAGGATCGCGTCGTTCTCGTCGAAGCGGCTGGACAGCGGGTAGTCGAAGGGCGAGCCGGTCATGCCGGCCTGCAGTTCATAGGAGGGGCGGCAAATCAGCTTCATGCCCCGGGTGTTCATCGGGGCGATGAACATCAGGGCGAAATCGGTGTTGTCCCCCAGCAACTGGGCCGAGCCCTGGCCGACGAAGTTGTAGTGGGTCAGGGCCGAGTTGGTGGCCACCACCTTGGCGCCGCTGACGATGATCCCGCCCTCGACTTCCTCGTCCACCGAGATGAACACGTCCTTGACCTGATCCACCGGTTTGTCGCGGTCGATGGGTGGGTTGACGATGGCGTGGTTGAGGTAGAGGCAGGCTTCCTGGATGCGCTTGTACCAGGTGCGGGCGTTGTCTGCGAAGCGCCCGTAGAACTCCGGGTTGGCCCCCAGGGCGCTGCCGAAGGCGGCCTTGTAGTCGGGGCTGCGGCCCATCCAGCCATAGGTCAGGCGCGACCAGTCGGCGATGGCGTCGCGCTGCTGGCGCAGTTCATCGGGGCTTTTCGCCGAACGGAAGAACTTGTGGGTGTAGCCGCCGTTGCCGGTGTCGGTGTCCCAGCACAGTTGCTCCTTGGTGGCCGGGTCGTGCAGGGCGTCGTACAGGCGGGCCATGGAGGCCGCGGAGTTGCGGAAGGCCGGGTGGGTGGTGACGTCCTTGACCCGGTCGCCATAGATGTAGATTTCACGGTCGTCGCGCAGGCTTGCCAGGTATTCGGCACCGGTCAGCGGGCGGTCGGTTGCGGCACGAAAGTCTTCAGGTTTCATATCCAGTCTCAGCGTTGTTTTTATTGACTGGGGCCATGATGGGCAGCCGCGAGCATGGACTAAATGGCTTTTCCGGCGAATGAATTGCACTTTTCATAGGAAGGCGGGGGGGCGGAGCGAGGGTCGAAAACCCTGGCTGAGGGCGATGCTGTAGCGCTTTATCGATTCACTTCGCATCGTGTTGTATCAGCCCTGATACACCGGTCACATTCAGAAATATTTTTACCAACCAGCCATATGAAAGCTCAAGTTCGGCCGATATCTCTAACAGGCCCGCGCACTTCCAACAGCGCGGTGCCGACGTCGGCACAGCCCCTGATGCGCCGACGGTTCAACGGCATGGATGCCCGTCGCCCGTTCTCCCTCGAGAGTCGCCCTATGTCCTTGCGTAACCTGAATATCGCCCCTCGTGCTTTCCTCGGTTTTGCCTTCATTGCCTTGCTGGTCGTGGTGCTGGGGGTGTTTGCGGTCAATCGCATGGCGGTGATCCGCGAAGCCTCGGTGGACATGGAAAGCAACCAGCTGCCCAGTGTCGGCTTTCTCGGCAACCTCACCGAGAACGTGTTGCGCCTGCGGATTCTTTCCTTCCGTGTGCTGGTGAACCGCGAGCCGGCAGGCTTGGCCGAAGCCCAGACGCGCATTGGCGTGCTGGTGGACAACGCCAGAAAGGCCCAGGCCAGTTACGCGGCGTTGCCGATGGGCCCGGAGGAGGCCGCCCTGTACAAGACATTCAGCATGACCCTGGAGAATTACCTGCAGGCGCAGAAGGAAATGCTCGAACTGTCGCGCCAGGACAAGCTGGAGGAATTGCGCAACCTGATCAACACCCGGATCAAGGACGGCACCGATCAGATGGGTGAACAGTTGAACAAGCTCATCGCCATGAACGCCGCCGGCGCCAAGAGCGCTTCCCAGACGGCTGGCGAGCATTACAACGGGGCGGTCGCCGGGATCGTCATTGTCGCTGTGATCGCAGCCTTGCTGACCATCGTCCTGGCGTTGTTACTGACCCGCAGCATCGTCACCCCCCTGAACAAGGCGCTGAAGGCCGCCGAGGTGATTGCCGGTGGCAACCTGCGCCAGGCCATCGAGGTCGATGGCAAGGACGAGCCGGCGCGGCTGTTGCAGGCCCTGGGCGAAATGCAGGCCAGCCTGCGCCGCACCATCGAGCAGATCGCCGGCTCGGCGACCCAGCTGGCCTCGGCCTCGGAAGAACTCAGCGCGGTCACCGAAGAGGCTTCCCGCGGCTTGCAGCAGCAGAACAACGAGATCGAACAGGCGGCCACTGCGGTCAATGAAATGACCGCCGCGGTGGAGGAGGTGGCGCGCAATGCGGTGTCCACTTCCGAGGCTTCCCGGCAGTCGACCCAGGCCGCGCGCGAAGGTCGCGACCGGGTGGTGGAAACCGTGGACGCGATCCAGACCATGACCCACGACGTGCAGAGCACTTCGGTGATGATCGAAGGCCTGGCGACCCAGGGCCGGGATATCGGCAAGGTGCTGGACGTGATCCGCGCCATCGCCGAGCAGACCAACCTGCTGGCCCTCAACGCGGCCATCGAGGCGGCCCGTGCTGGCGAGGCCGGGCGCGGCTTTGCGGTGGTGGCCGACGAGGTGCGGGCCCTGGCCCATCGCACCGCCCAGTCGACCCAGGAAATCGAGAAGATGGTGGCCGGCATCCAGAACGGCACAGGCGACGCCGTGGAGTCGATGCAGCAGAGCAACCAGCGTACCCAGAGCACCCTGGAACTGGCCCGCGCCGCGGGCGTGGCCTTGGAGCAGATTGCCGAATCCATCAACCAGATCAACGAGCGCAACCTGGTGATCGCCAGCGCCTCGGAAGAGCAGGCGCAGGTGTCCCGCGAGGTGGACCGCAACCTGGTGAACATCCGCGACCTAGCCACCCAGTCGGCGGCCGGGGCCAACCAGACCAGCGCCGCCAGCCATGAGCTGTCGCGCCTGGCGGTGGACCTGAACGCTCTGGTGGCGCGTTTTGTGATCTAAGCGTCCAACGGCGGGGGTGCTCGCTCGACGAGCGCCGCGCCAGCACCTAGGGTTCTGGCTGAAGCATCTTTCATGGAGAAAGCGATGCGCTATTCAGCCCTGACCCATCGGATTGCCGGAGAAGGTTCCGCCGCCTGGGATATCCATTACCGAGCTTTGGCCTTGCGCGAGCAGGGGCGCGATGTGCTGTTGCTGACCATCGGCGATCCGGATTTCGACACCCCCCGGCCGGTGGTCCAGGCGGCCATCGACAGCCTGCTGGCCGGTGACACCCATTATTCGGACGTGCGCGGCAACCTGGCGTTGCGCAGTTGCATCGCCCGTTGCCACCACCAGCGCACCGGGCAGATCGTCGATGCCGAGCACGTGGTGGTGCTGCCGGGGGCGCAGTGTGCGGTGTTCTCTGTGGCCCAGTGCCTGCTCGACCCGGGGGACGAGGTGCTGGTGGCCGAGCCCATGTACGTCACCTACGAAGGGGTGTTCGGTGCCTGTGGCGCCAGGGTGGTGCCGGTGCCGGTGCGGGCCGAGCAGGGCTTTCGCCTGGACCCGCAGGAAATGGCGGCGCGCATCAGCCCGCGGACCCGGGCCATGCTCATCAACAGCCCCAACAACCCCTCAGGGGCCAGCTTGTCCCTTGACGACTGGCAGGTCCTGGCGCGCTTGTGCATGGAGCATGACCTGTGGCTGATTTCCGACGAGGTCTACGGCGACCTGCTGTATGAAGGCCAGCACCTGAGCCCGGGCGGTCTGCCGCGAATGGGCGGGCGCACCGCCACCATCAACAGCCTGTCCAAGTCCCATGCCATGAGCGGCTGGCGGGTGGGCTGGGTAATCGCTCCGCCGGCGCTGGCCGGGCACCTGAGCAATCTGGCCCTGTGCATGCTCTATGGCCTGCCGGACTTCATCCAGAATGCGGCAGTGGTGGCGCTGACCCGCGAACTGCCGGAACTGCCCCGGATGCGCGAGGAGTACCGCCAGCGCCGCGACCTGGTGTGCACGCTGCTCGGGCAGTGCCCGGGCTTGCGCCCAGTGCGGCCCGATGGCGGCATGTTCGTCATGGTGGACGTACGCCGCACCGGGCAGGGCGCCCAGGCATTCGCCGAGCGACTGCTGGAGGGTTATGGGGTTTCGGTACTGGCGGGCGAAGCCTTCGGCCCCAGCGTGGTCGGGCACATCCGCATTGCCCTGGTGCTGGACCGCGAACGGCTGGCCGAAGCCTGCCGCCGCATCGCCCAGTGCACCGCGCAACTGATGGCCCTGTAGGAGCCGGCTTGCCGGCGAAGAGGTCCCTGAGCCCTGCATAGCGTTTGCCGACGCCTTCGCTGGCAAGCCAGCTCCTACGGTGCAACGCAACAGCGAGCCTATCTCGCGTAGGAGCCGGCTTGCCGGCGAAGAGGCCCCTGAGCCCTGCATAGCGTTTGCCGACGCCTTCGCTGGCAAGCCAGCTCCTACAGAGGTGGGGGCTTTCGGGGGTTAGAAGCGCAGGGTCGCGCCGGTGGTCAGCCAACGGTCGCGGTCTTCGGTCAGGTGCTGGCCAACGATCAGGTCCAGGTCCAGGTGCTGGCCCAGGTGCAGGCGCGGGCCGGCCTGCCAGCCTTGTTCGCCGCCGCGTTGGCCGTAGCGTTCGGCAATTAGGGTCAGGCTCTGGGCCAGGTCGTACTCCAGGCCGCTGCCCCAGGTCCAGCGGTGGCTCTGGTCGCCGTCGTCATAGGCGTGGGCCCAGCCGGCATTCAGGTTCAGGCGCAGGCTGGCAACAGGGCTGAAGGTCACCGGCAGGGCGAGGTCGCCACCGTCGAAGCTGTGGCTGCGGTTCAGGGCCCAGTGGGCGGAGCCGGCCAGGGCCAGTTGCAGGCCCAGGTCTTCACGGTCCAGCAGGGCCAGCTTGACCTGGGGGCTGAGCTGGGTCTCGCCCTGGCCGTCGGCCTGCTGGCGCTGCACCGCGGCCCCCAGTTGCACCCAGGGCAGTTGGCTGAAGGTGCAGGCCGGGGCCACCACGCTGGTGTGGCTGGAGCCCTGGTGGCGGGTGCTCTGGTACCAGACATCGACATTGCATTCCCCGGGAGCGTTGATGGCGCCGTCATCCACCACGTAGGCGCCGCCGGCGGCCTGGGCCTTGGAGCACAGGGCCAGGGTGGCGGTCGCGCTGGCGGTGAGGGCGAGGAACAGCAGGTTGCGCTTGAGCATGCGGCTTTTCGCGGCAGGCAGAGGGTGGCCAAAGGCGCTGGAACGTGAGGGGCGATGTGGGGTGTGCTTGGACATGGCGGATCTCGTTCTGGGTTGGGGCACCGGTGCATCTGGCGTGTGGGCCGGTACAGAGGGTGGCGGCTTGGGAGGCTTACTGGTCGGCCATCGACAGAACCTGGATCTGCCGGGCCCGGGCCTGGGCCAGCAGTTCTTCGGTATCTTCTCCACCGGGCAGGGCGAGGACGATGTCGGGGCGGCTGTCGGCCAGCATGAAGGCGTTGCGCAGGCGTTCGGCGTGCTTGCCATGGCGTTGCCAGTTGGGCGGGTAGCGGACAATGTCGGCGCCGATGTCCCGGGCCCAGTCCTCGATATGGGCGCCGAGGAACTGGCTGCCGCCATGAATCACCACGCGGGTTTCATGCAGGCGCTGAAAGGCGTCGAGGACCTGGCGGCACCGGCGGTCGTCGGCGTAGTAGCGGCCGGCGCAGATCAGGACGCGCATGGGCTGTTCTCCTTTATCGGGCTGATGCTGGTCTCGCCGGGCAGCGGTTCGTTGAGGTAGGCGTGCTCGATGTCCCGTTCACCGGCGCGCTCCAGGGCCGGGTAGGCCAGGGCGGCGATGTGGTGGTGAACCCGCCGGTAGTCGCGCAGCAAACGCTGGAAAATGTCCCCGGATTCGGCCCAGGCGCCACGGTCTTCGCGCAACTTGCGAAAATGCTCGCGGCTGGCGGCGGCTTCCAGGCGCCGCACGTTTTCCTTGCGCGCCACCAGTTGGTGGGCGGTGGGCAGGTCTTCGCGCAGGAACACGGTGATAGCCAGGCTCAGGCTGTCCAGCAGTTCCTGGTGCAGCGGGTACAGGGTGCTCAGCTCGAACTCGGAAAACGGCTCGCCACGGCGCAAGCGCCGCGCGGCCAGATGCGCCAGGCTGGTGGCGAGAATGTCCCCGGCGTGCTCAAGGTTGATCACCAGCAGCAGGATTTCCTGGGAGCGGTCGGCATCCTGGTCGCTGATGCCTTCCTTGCCGATATCCGCCAGGTAGGCGCGGATTGCCGCGCTGAGCAGGTCCAGGGACTGATCGATATGGCGCACCTGATCGGCATTGGCCTGGTTGGCGGTGCGAAACAGCTGCAGCACCCGGTCGAGCATGCCCGAGAGCATATCGGCCATGCGCAGGGCTTCGCGGGCGGCGTTGGACAGGCCGATATTGGCCACTTCCAGGCCGGCTTCGTCCAGGTACAGCGGCATGCCCGGGTCGGTGACCGCGGCCGGGGCCGGCAGTAGCCGGGTCAGCAGCTTGGCCATGGGCCCGGTGAAACCGATGAACAGCAGCGCCAGCACCAGGCTGAATGCAGTGTGCAGTGCCACCACCAGCAGGGCCGGAGGCAGTTGCTCGATGACGTGCCACTGGCCCAGGGTGGCGATCCAGGGCATCAGCAGCGCCGCTCCCGACAGGCGCACCAGCAGGTTGCCCAGGGGCAGGCGCCGAGCCACGTTGCCGCTGGCGCTGAGCAGCGAGGGCAGGGTGCTGCCGAGGTTGACCCCCAGCACCAGGGCCATGCTGGTGGCCGGCGACAGCAGCCCAGTGCCGGCCAGCGAGGCAGTCAGCAGCACCACGGCAACGCTGGAGTGGCACATCCAGGTCAGCAGCAGCGCCACCAGCAGGGCCAGCAGCAGGTCGCCGTCGAGGCTGGTCATCACCAGCTGGAACACCGGGGTGCCTTCCACCGCCCCCAGGGTCGCGCCGAGCATGCCCAGGGCCAGCAGCATCAGGCCCAGGCCGATCAGCGCGCAGCCGATGCTTTCAAAGCGCGAATCGTCCCGCAGGCGAAAGCACAGGAAGCCCGCCAGCAATGCCACGGGTGCCGCCAGCGAGAGGTCGAGGCTGAGCAGTTGGACCACCAGGGTCGAGCCGATATTGGCCCCCAGCATCACCGCCAGCGCCGGGGCCAGGCCCAGGGTGCCGGCGGCGGTGAAGGAGCTGGCCATCAGGCTCACCGCAGTGCTGCTTTGCACCACGCCGGTGATGCCGACGCCACACAGCAGCGCCAGCCAGCGGTTGTTCAGGTGTTGCCCGAGCCAGTGCCGCAGCGGGCTGCCGAAGCCCCGCAGGAGTGAGCCGCAGATCATCTGCGAGCCCCACAGCAACAGCGCGATGGCGCCGGCCAGGTTGATCAGAAGAGTAGTGCCCGACATGAGTATTCTCCCGGGACTGTGACAGGTTTCAGGCAATCGCCAGGCGCAGCGAGGCGCGGGTGATGGCGGCGCTGAACCCCAGCAGGAAACGCATTTCAACGGCGCTCAGCAGGCCCCGCACATAGAGGCGGATGCTCAGGCGGGCGAGCAGCCTGGCGCAGGCGCACAGGCCGCAGACCAGCAAGGCCTTCAGGCCGCGTTGCAACAGCGAAAAAGCTTTGAAAAACATGGCGATGCTCCTTTCGGGCGAACAGCGTCGCCGTCGACAGGGCGCTGGCCGCGCCGACGGTGGCATCGTTGGTTTGCTGTATCTGGTGCGACCGCCGTGGGGCGGCCGCACCGGGCTCAGGCCCTTAGAACCACTGCTTGAAGCGGCGGATGTACAGGGTCTTCATGGTCTGGGCGACCACGCAGTAGCTGAGCAGGGTACCCACCAGCCAAGGGAAGTATTCCCACGGCAGCGGCACCAGGCCGACCATGCTGCCCAGAGGCGAGAAGGGCACATAGATACCCAGTGCCATCACCAGGCCCGTGGCGAGCATGACCGGCAGTGCCGCGGTGCTCTGGATGAACGGGATCTTGCGGGTGCGCAGCATGTGCACCACCAGGGTCTGGGAGAGCAGGCCTTCGATGAACCAGCCGGACTGGAACAGGGCGGCCATTTCCACGCTGTTGGCGGCGAACACGTACCACATCAGGGCAAAGGTGGTGATGTCGAAGATCGACGAGGTCGGCCCGATCCACAGCATGAAGCGCCCAATGTTCTTGGCGTCCCACTTGCGTGGCTTGCTCAGGTACTCCTTGTCCATCTTGTCCCACGGCAGGGCCAGCTGGGAGAAGTCGTACATCAGGTTCTGCAGCAGCAGGTGGATCGCCAGCATCGGCAGGAACGGAATGAAGGCACTGGCCACCAGCACCGAGAACACGTTGCCGAAGTTGGAGCTGGCGGTCATGTTCAGGTACTTCATGATGTTGCCGAAGGTCTCGCGACCCTTGATCACCCCTTCCTCCAGCACCATCAGGCTCTTTTCCAGGAGGATGATGTCCGCCGATTCCTTGGCGATGTCGGTGCCGCTGTCCACCGAGATGCCGACGTCGGCATCGCGCAGTGCCGGGGCGTCGTTGATGCCGTCGCCGAGAAAGCCCACGGTGTGGCCGTTGGCCTGCAATGCCTTGAGCACCCGGGACTTCTGCAGTGGGGTGAGCTTGGCAAATACCGTGCGCTCTTCCACCAGGCGCCCCAGCACTTCGTCGTCCATGCGCTCGATGTCACGACCCAGCAGCGGCTCGCCGACTTCCAGGCCAACCTCGCGGCAGATCTTCGCGGTGACGATGGGGTTGTCACCGGTCAGTACCTTCACGGTGACGCCGTTGTCGCGCAGGGCGGCAATCGCCGGGCCGGCGGTTTCCTTCGGCGGATCGAGGAAGGTCAGGAAGCCTTCGATCACCAGCTCGCGTTCGTCGCTGGCGCTGTACTGGTTCTTGATCTGGTCCCGGGCGATGTCACGGGTGCCCACCAGCAGCACGCGGAAACCGTCGCGGTTATAGTCTTCGGCCAGTTGCAGCAACTCGGCACGCAGGGCGGCGTCGATGGTCTGGGTGACACCGTTCTTGCGGACCCGGGTGGCGGTTTCCAGCATTTCCTCCACCGCGCCCTTGCACACCAGCAGGTGGTGGCCGCGGGCATCGGCGAGGATGACCGACAGGCGCCGCCGGACGAAGTCGAACGGCAGCTCATCCACCTTGCGCCAGGCGGCAGGCGGGGTGAAGTGCGGGTTCTCCTCGGCGAAGCTGACCACTGCGCGGTCCATCAGGTTCTTCATGCCGCTCTGGTGGTAGCTGTTGAGCCAGGCCAGTTGCAGCACTTCATCGCAGCGGCTGCCGCTGATGTCGACGTGATGTTCGAGGATGATCCGGTCCTGGGTCAGGGTGCCGGTCTTGTCGGTGCAGAGCACGTCCATGGCGCCGAAGTTCTGGATCGCGTTGAGGCGCTTGACCACCACCTTGCGCTTGGCCATGGCCGAGGCGCCCTTGGCCAGGTTGGCGCTGACGATCATCGGCAGCATTTCCGGGGTCAGGCCGACGGCCACTGCCAGGGCAAACATGAAGGCTTCGGCCCAGTCGCCCTTGGCGAATCCGTTGATCAGCAGAACGATGGGCACCATCACCAGCATGAAGCGGATCAGCAGCCAGCTGACGCTGTTGACCCCGCGGTCGAAGGCGGTCTGGGTGCGGGAGCCGACGATGGAGCGGGCCAGGGAACCGAAGTAGGTGCGCGAGCCGGTGGCCACGACCACCGCGGTGGCCGTGCCGCTGACCACGTTGGTGCCCATGAAGCAGATGTTCGGCAGGTCCAGCAGGTCTTGCTGATCGGCGGCCTGGGCGGTGGCGGACTTTTCCTGGACGGCGCCCAGGGTGTCGTACTTTTCAACCGGCAAGGCTTCGCCGGTGAGCACCGCCTGGCTGATGAACAGGTCGCGGGATTCGATCAGGCGGATGTCGGCAGGGATCATGTCACCGGCGGACAGCTGGATGATGTCGCCCACCACCAGGTCGCGCATCGGCACTTCACGCACCCGGGCCTGCATGCCCATCTGCTCGCGGCGCAGTACGGCGGCGGTGGTCCGTACCATGGCCTTGAGTGCTTCGGCGGCCTTGGCCGAGCGGTGTTCCTGCCAGAAACGCATCAGGCCGCTGGCCAGCACCATCACCAGTACGATGATGACCCCGGTGAGATCGGTTTCTTCGCCGGCCTGCAGCGGCAGCCAGAAGTCGGTGAAGAAACTGATACCGGTCAGGGTCATCAGCACATAGATGAAGGGGTTGTTGAAAGCCTGGAGCAACTGCACCAGAGCGTGTGGCGGACGGTCGTGGGCGACCTCGTTGTGGCCGTCCCGTTGCAGGCGGCCCTCGGCATCCAGTTCAGTGAGGCCGGCGGTGGTGGAGTTGACGTTGGCCAGGGTGACGGCCAGGCCGTTCTGGGCTTCGCGGGCGGCACGCATCGACAGCTTGTTGCTGTCACTGGTGGCGCTGGTGTTGCGGGAAGTTGGGGTTTTTACAGTCATGGTCTGTGCTCCTGCCGCCTGCTTGCGGCACGACACAGCAACACTCAACTAATTAAAGGCGAGCGAAAACATGTCGAGCCGCAGGTTAGCGATCGATTTTGATCTTGGCGTTTTTCAGGTTTTAACGTTCGCTGCCCAAACAATGAAGTTGTATGGGCAGCGAACCTACTACTGGCCTCTTCCATAACTTTCTCCAGTAACTTTATTAACTGACAGGCAATAGCGCGCCGCCGAACTTAAACTTTGAAAGTTCGTTTGCAAACAACGGAAAGTTACCGCTGGTTCAGGCTGAGCTGCGCGCCCCGAGGTACAGGCCAAAGATCAGTCCGGCCTGTTGCAGGAGAAGGGCAGCGCCCCGACTCTGCGGGTCCTGGCTATCGTCGAAGCTCCAGCGTTGCTGCAACTGCCCGGTCATCGGGCAGACGCGCCAATTGGCTCGCAGGGCGGTCGAGGGGGTGGGGGCGGCACGAGAAAACGGCGAGCGCGCCAGAACCTTGGGCTCACGGCACAGCTTGACCCGCATGGTGGCGGCGAAGGCGCGAACGCCTGGCATTACAGAGGAAGTGAAGTGCATAACATTTGCCTCGCGACCGGACTGGTTCCGGGGAGGCAAGTTACGTTGGAGCGTCAAGCCCTAGCGCAGCTTACCCGACCGCGGAGTCGAGTCCCGTCATTTTCAGGGTTAAGTGCCTGGCTCTGCGCAGCGGCAGTGACCAGACAGCGTCTAGATACTGTGTCCATTGGCTTCTTTAGTGAGTTAAACAAAGGGCCGTAATTACCGGCCCGCGCAATTTACTCAGGAGGGGTGCTGGAGTCAAGGCTAAATTGCCCTGAATCATTGAACAGTTACGAAGTTTCAGGTGAGGTTCAGCTAAGGGTGGGAATTAGCTGGTACGAGAGGCGGATATATAAGTTTTATATAAAGAAAGTGCCCATGACCGATGGGGATGTCATGGGCACTGAATATAGCGACGGGGATTATCAGTGCAGCAAGTGCTGGGAGATATCCTTGTAGGTCGCGCTATCGGTGGCCGCCATCAACTGCCGGCCATCCTTGAGGGTGCCGATGAAGGTCACTTCGTTTTCCGTACCCGCCATCAGGTACCCGGCCAGGGCGCCCACCGGGCCCAGCAGCATGGCGCCGGCAATGCCGTAGCCCAGGGCGTCCTTATTGGTGATCGGGCTTTCGCTGGCGATCTCCAGTGTCTTGAAGGCCGATGCCTTGACCTCGACGCCGTTGCTGTTGAATACCGTCTTGAGCCTGAAGGTGCCGTGCCGGTACTCGCCGGCGCCTTGCAGGAAATCACCTGATAAAACCTCAATCTTTGCCATGTTGAATCATCCTTATCCAAGCATAACCAGACAGGCCATTGAGCTCTGTGCCAGGGGGAGCGTCAACGGGGTTGCGATGAAGGGTGCTACCGCCAGTCAGCAGCCCTCGTTCATTCAGCCTCGGCCAGGTCACCCCGGGCCATGCTGATCCAGATCAGGGCTGTGAAGGGTTGTAGCAGCCCACGGGGCACCGGCCGTCGGCTTCCGACCAGTGGCTGGCCGGGGACAGGCGCTCAAGGTGATGTTAAAAAATGTTAGATTGAAAAACTTCTTCACATAATCCGTTCATTGGTGGATGATCGTTCACAGCCAAAGCTCAACCTGATAACAACAGCAACAGGATGGCCATGATGATCGATTCGCTCCTGCCTCTCTCGGCACCTGCCCACGGTGCCATGCACCTTCCGGGCTTGCCGTCTGGCGCTGCGCCTGTTGCTGCCTGTGCTGCATTTGCCGGACCTGCAATCCGGATTTCCCTGTCCTGCCCGGTTCTTGCCCGGCGCCTGTCTGGCGTGGCACGGTCCTGGTCTATTTCTGGAGTCCCCCATGAATAACAACAATGTCGGTGTCATCGGTCTTGGCGCCATGGGCCTGGGCATCGCCCGGTCGTTGCTGCGCAGCGGTTTCAAGGTGCATGCCTGTGACGTGCGCAGCGAAGTCACCGCGCAGTTCGCCAGCGAGGGCGGCGTGGCCTGCGCTTCGGCCGCGCAACTGGCCGGCGAATGCGATGTGATTGTCACCGTGGTGGTCAACGCCGAGCAGACCGAAAGTGTGCTGTTCGGTGAGGGCGGGGCGGCAGCGGCACTGCGTCCCGGCAGCCTGGTGATCGGCTGCGCCACCGTGGCTCCGACCTACGCCGTGGAGCTGGGCCAGCGCCTGGAAGCCCTGGGCCTTTTGTACCTGGA
Source organism: Pseudomonas sp. MWU349 (assembly GCF_017947325.1). Lineage (NCBI taxonomy): Bacteria > Pseudomonadati > Pseudomonadota > Gammaproteobacteria > Pseudomonadales > Pseudomonadaceae > Pseudomonas > Pseudomonas sp. MWU349. Next base: position 811,855 of record NZ_JAFEVP010000001.1, read on the forward strand.
CGCGCCGATTTCCGGTGGCGCGGCCAAGGCTGCCGCCGGCGAGATGACCATGATGACTTCCGGCCCGGCCACCGCTTACGCCAGGGCCGAGGCGATTCTGGGGGGCATGGCCGGCAAGGTCTATCGCCTGGGGGATGCCCATGGCCTGGGCTCCAAGGTCAAGATCATCAACCAGTTGCTGGCCGGGGTGCATATCGCGGCATCCGCCGAAGCCATGGCCCTGGGGCTGCGCGAAGGGGTGGACGCCGATGCCCTGTACGAGGTGATCACCCACAGCGCGGGCAACTCCTGGATGTTCGAGAACCGCGTTCCGCATATCCTCAAGGCCGACTACACACCGCTGTCCGCGGTGGACATCTTCGTCAAGGACCTGGGGCTGGTGCTGGATACTGCCCGGGCCAGCAAATTCCCGCTGCCGCTGTCGGCCACCGCGCACCAGATGTTCATGCAGGCCTCCAGCGCCGGTTTTGGCCGCGAGGACGACTCGGCGGTGATCAAGATCTTCCCGGGCATCGACCTGCCCGTGGCCAAGCCCGATGCCGAGTGAGGAACCCGTGATGACGATTTCCAATCCACGCCCGTTGCTGGGCTGCATCGCCGACGATTTCACCGGGGCCACGGACCTGGCCAACATGCTGGTTCGCGGTGGCATGCGCACTGTGCAGAGCATCGGCATTCCCAGCGCCGAAGTGGCTGCCGGGCTGGACGCCGACGCCGTGGTGATCGCGCTGAAGTCGCGTACCACTGCGGCCAGCGAAGCGGTGGCCGAATCCCTGGCCGCCCTGCAATGGCTGCGGGATCAGGGCTGCGAGCAGATCTTCTTCAAATACTGCTCGACCTTCGATTCCACCGCGGCGGGCAATATCGGTCAGGTCAGCGAGGCCTTGCTCGAGGCCCTGGGCAGCGATTTCACCCTGGCCTGCCCGGCGTTCCCTGAGAATGGCCGGACCATTTTCCGTGGCCATCTGTTCGTCCAGGACCAGTTGCTCAACGAATCGGGCATGCAGCATCACCCGCTGACGCCGATGACCGATGCCAACCTGGTGCGGGTCCTCCAATCCCAGACCCGGCTGCCGGTAGGCCTGCTGCGCTACGACAGCATCGCCCAGGGGGTGGAGGCGGTGCGCAGCAGGATCGCCGAACTGCGCGGGCAGGGTGTGGCCCTGGCGATTGCCGATGCGCTGTCCGATGCCGACCTCTATACCCTCGGCGCTGCCTGCGCCGACCTGCCGCTGCTCACGGGTGGCTCCGGGCTGGCCCTGGGCCTGCCGGAAAACTTCCGCCGCGCCGGCAAGCTGCGTGACCTCGACGCTGCAAGCCTGCCCAAGGTGGCCGGTGGCGAAGTGGTGCTGGCCGGCAGTGCCTCCCTGGCCACCAATGCCCAGGTCGATGCCTGGCTGGAAGCCGAGCGCCCGGCCTGGCGCATCGACCCGCTGGCCCTGGCGGCCGGCGAGGCGGTGGTGGAACAGGCCCTGGCCTTTGCCCGGGAGCAACAGGGCACGGTGCTGATCTACGCCACCAGCACGCCGGAAGAGGTCAAGGCGGTGCAGCGTCAGCTCGGCGCCGAACGTGCCGGAGCGCTGGTGGAGAATGCCCTGGGCGAGATCGCCCGGGGCCTGCGCGACAGCGGCGTGCGGCGCTTTGTGGTGGCTGGCGGGGAAACCTCCGGCGCCGTGGTCAAGGCTCTGGACGTGCGCCTGCTGCAGATCGGCGCGCAGATCGATCCCGGGGTCCCGGCCACCGTCAGCAGTGGCGGCGAGCCCCTGGCCCTGGCGCTGAAGTCCGGCAACTTCGGTGGTCGCGACTTTTTCAGCAAGGCCCTGGGCCAATTGGCGGGAGGTCAGGCATGAGCCGGGAAAACGCTCTGCGCGAAGAAATCTGCGATGTCGGCCGCAGCCTCTATCAGCGCGGCTACACCGTGGGCAGCGCCGGCAACATCAGTGCGCGGCTCGACGATGGCTGGCTGATCACCCCCACCGATATCTGCCTGGGCCGGCTCGACCCTGCCGCCATCGCCAAGGTCAACCTGGCGGGGGAGTGGGTCAGCGGCGACAAACCGTCCAAGACCCTGGCCTTGCATCGCCAGGTGTATGACCGCAATCCGGGGGTGGGCGGGGTGGTGCATACCCATTCCACCCACCTGGTGGCCTTGACCCTGGCCGGGGTCTGGCGCGAGGACGACATCCTGCCGCCATTGACCCCGTACCAGGTGATGAAGGTCGGGCACATCCCGCTGATCGGCTACCAGCGCCCGGGTTCGCCCAAGGTCGCCGAGCAGGTGGCGCAACTGGCCAACCAGGTGCGCGGGGTGATGCTCGAACGCCTGGGCCCGGTGGTCTGGGAAAGCAGTGTGTCCAAGGCCAGCTACGCCCTGGAGGAGCTGGAGGAAACCGCGCGCCTGTGGCTGATGAGCCAGCCGCGCCCGGCACCTCTGGGTCAGGCCGCCCTGGATGAGCTGCGGGACGCTTTCGGCGCCACCTGGTAAGCCCGCGACACTGCCAACATTTCATGCACGCCAGCCCACGGAAGCCTTCATGAGGCTTTCGCGGGGAGCGGCTTGCCGTTGAAAAACAATAACAACAGGATTTCCCGAGATGAATGACTGCATTGGCTTTACGGGTTCCCGCACTACCAGCACCCCCTGCCAGCCACTGGGTGGAGGGCGTGTGCAATGAGCCCGCTGATTCTGATGATCACCGCCGGGGCCGGTATCGCCCTGTTGCTGTTCCTGGTGCTCAAGTACAAGTTCCAGCCCTTTGTCGCGCTGATGCTGGTAAGCATCCTGGTGGCGCTGGTGGCCGGGGTGAAACCGGCGGAGCTGGTGGCCACCATCGAGGGCGGCATGGGCAAGACCCTCGGCCACATCGCCATCATCATCGCCCTGGGCGCGATGATCGGCCGCATCATCGAGCTTTCCGGCGGCGCCGAGGCCCTGGCCAAGACCCTGATCGAGCGCTTCGGCAACCGGCGCACGCCCCTGGCACTGACCATGGCCGGATTCATCATCGGCGTGCCGGTGTTCTTCGAGGTCGGGGTGATCATCCTCATGCCCCTGGCCTATGGCGTGGCCCCCAGTGCGCGCAAGCCGCTACTGGTGTTCGCCTTGCCGATGTGCGCCGCGCTGCTCACCGTGCACGCCTTCTTGCCCCCGCACCCTGGAGCGGTGGCCGCGGCCAGCCAACTGGGCGCGGACCTGGGCCGGGTGCTGATGTTCGGCCTGCCACTGACCGCGCTGCTGTGCTACGTGGGCTACCGCGTGGCGGGGCGCATGACCCGGCGCAACTACCCAATGACCGATGACATCCGCGCCGAAGTCTACGGCCCGCACGTCACCAATGAAGACCTCGCCGCCTGGAACAACGGCTCCGAGCAGCCTGCCAGCCCCCAGGCGGTGGCCGCTGTGGCGCACATGGGTCTGGAAGAATCCACCGGCAGCCTGGCGGCGAAGCTGCCGCCGGCGCCACCACCGGGGTTCGGCCTGATCGTCAGCCTGATCCTGTTGCCCATCGTATTGATCCTGCTGGGCACCCTGGCCACCTCCTTGTTGCCCCTGGAATCCACCCTGCGTGGGGTGCTGACCGTACTGGGCGCGCCGCTGGTGGCGCTGCTGCTGGACACCTTGCTCTGTGCCTGGCTGCTGGGCTCGCGCCGCGGCTGGAGCCGCAGCCAGGTGTCCGACGTGATCGGCTCGGCGCTGCCCGGGGTGGCCATGGTGATCCTGATCGCTGGGGCCGGCGGGGTGTTCGGCAAGGTGCTGGTGGATACCGGCATCGGCGCGGTGGTCTCCGACCTGCTGCGCACCACCGGCCTGCCGGTGCTGGCCCTGGGTTTTCTGCTGACCATGCTGCTGCGTGCGGTGCAGGGCTCCACCACCGTGGCCCTGGTGACCACCGCCGGGATCATCGCGCCGCTGATCGCCACCCTCGACCTGAGCCCCAACCACATGGCCCTGCTGTGCCTGGCCATGGGCGGTGGCGGGTTGGCCATGTCCCATATCAACGATGCCGGGTACTGGATCTTCACCAAGCTGGCCGGCCTCAACGTCGCGGACGGCCTGCGTACCTGGACCCTGATCACCACCTTGCTCGGCACCTTGGGGTTCTGTATTACCCTGCTGATCTGGCCATTTGTCTGACCCTTTGTCCCAGGAGTTCCCATGCCTCGTTTTGCTGCCAACCTCAGCATGCTCTACCCGGAACATGACTTTCTCGAACGTTTCGCCGCCGCGGCGGCCGACGGCTTCACGGCCGTGGAGTATCTGTTTCCCTACGACTACAGCCCCCAGGCGCTGAAACAGCGCCTGGACGATCACGGCCTGCAACAGGCCTTGTTCAACGCCCCGCCCGGCGACTGGGCGGCGGGGGAGCGGGGCATCGTTTCCCTGCCCGGGCGTGAGCAGGAGTTCCGCCAGGGCTTCGACAAGGCCCTGGAATACGCCGCGGTGCTGGGCAACTCGCGGGTTCATGTGATGGCCGGCCTGCTGCCGTCCGAGAACGATCGCCCGCGGCACCACGGCGTCTATCTGGAGAACCTGGCCCACGCCACGGCCCAGGCGGCCAAGGTCGGGGTCACGGTGCTGCTGGAGCCGATCAACACCCGGGACATGCCAGGGTTCTTCCTCAACCGCCAGGACCAGGCCCAGGCCATCTGCAAGGAAGTCGGCGCGGCCAACCTCAAGGTGCAGTTCGACTGCTACCACTGCCAGATCGTCGAAGGCGACCTGGCGCTGAAGCTGCGCCGCGACCTGGCCGGTATCGGCCACATCCAGATCGCCGGGGTGCCGGATCGTCACGAGCCGGACCTGGGCGAACTGAACTATCCCTACCTGTTCCAGCTGATGGACGACCTTGGCTACGACGGCTGGGTTGGTTGTGAATACCGCCCGCGCGGCAACACCTCCGCTGGCCTGCAGTGGCTGCGGGACTGGCAGGCGCGCTAAGGCCCAGCGGTGTAGCCGCCACTTCAGGTTACGAAAGAAAAGGTATCTGGAGAGCGTCGCGCAAGGCCCTGCGGGCCTTCGCGCAGCGCTTTAGGTAGCCGCTGCCCAAGGCTGCGAACGAGCCGCAGGCTCGCAGCGACTCCCCGGCCGTCGAGGCCCCTGCGGTGCCTTGCGCAGCCTGCGGCAGCGGCTACAGAGGGTGCGAAGGCCGCGAACGGCTCGCGATGATACGTAGCGATAAACACAGGAGTTTTCCCATGCAGCGTTTTGTCTGCCGGGCCGCGCTCGGCCTGATTTTGTCCCTGGGTGGTATGTCCCTGGCCGCGGCCGCGAGCTTGCCGCCGGCCACCGAGGGGGATTGGGTGGCCCCGAAATTCACCTTCCACAACGGTGAGCAGTTGGCCAACCTGAAGCTGCACTACATCACCCTGGGGGACCCCAAGCACCCGGCGATCCTCTATCTGCATGGCACCTACCGGCCGGCCAGCGACCTGTTGAGCAAGGATTTTGGCGGTGAACTGTTCGGCCCCGGGCAACCCCTGGATGCCAGCAAGTACTACATCATCGCCACCGACGGCATTGGCGTCGGCCAGTCGAGCAAGCCGTCCGATGGCCTGCGTGCGCGCTTTCCCCAGTACAACTACGAGGACATGGTCCAGGCCCAGTACCGGCTGGTCACCGAAGGCTTGGGGGTCAAGCACCTGCGGCTGATCATCGGCAATTCCATGGGCGGCATGCAGGCCTGGATCTGGGGCCAGAAGTGGCCGCAGATGATGGACGCCCTGGTGTCCATGGCTGCCCAGCCCGGGGAAATGTCCTCGCGCAACTGGATGATGCGCCGCCTGCTGGTGGAGTCGATCAAGCAAGACCCGGCCTGGGAGCAGGGCAACTACCGGCAACAGCCGCCGTCGCTGCGCCTGGCCAACGCGCTGTTCGCCACCGGCACCAGCGGCGGCACCCTGGCCTATCAGGCCCTGGCGCCGACCCGGGTCCAGGCTGACCAGCTGGTGCAGGAGCGCCTCAAGGCCAGCCAGGGCGCCGATGCCAATGATTTCATCTATCAGTGGCAGTCCTCGGCGGACTACAACGCCGTGCCGGGGTTGGGCAAGATCCAGGCGCCGGTGCTGGTGATCAACGCCGCGGACGACGAGCGCAATCCGCCGGAAACCGGCACCCTGCAAGCGGCGCTCAAACAGGTGAAAAATGCCCGCCTGCTGCTGATTCCCGCCAGCGCCGAAACCCGCGGGCATGGCACCACTGGCATGGCCCGGTTCTACGCCCGCGAGCTGGGGCAGTTCATGGCCGACACCGAGAAAAACCGCTAGCGGCCACTGCGCGCTCTGGGTGGCGAGGGAGCAAGCTCCCTCGCCACAGGGGGCTATCGCTGGCTCAGGCTTGCGCCGGCAGCAGCAGTTCCACACCGTGCTTGCGGATCCCGTCCGCCGCTGCAGGGGCCAGTGCGGCGTCGCTGATGATGATGTCGAACTGTTCCAGCCCGGCGATCTTGTACATGCTGAAGGTGCCGTACTTGGAGCTGCTGGCCACCAGCACCACCTGGGTCGCCGACTGCATCGCCACCTGCTTGACCTCGACCTTCAGCGCCGAGGGCGTGGTGATGCCCCGGCGCAGGTCCCAGGAACTGGTGGAGATAAAGGCCACATCGGTCACCACCTGGCGCAGGGTGGCCACCGCCAGCCCACCGACACAGGAGTGGTTGGAGTGGTCCAATTGCCCGCCGGTGTGGATCACCGTGACCTGGGGCGCATCCATCAACGCCTGGGCCACGCCGAAATCGTTGGTGACCACGGTCATTCCCGACAGCGCCTTGATGTAGGGCACGATCTCCAGGGTGCTGGTGCCGGCGTCCAGGTACACCGTCATGTCCGCATGCAACAGGCCCGCCGCCAGCTTGGCCATGGCCTGCTTCTGCGGCAGTTCCACCACGGCCTTGGACTGGTGGCTGGGCTCGCTGTGCAACTGGCTGGCGATGCGCACCCCGCCGGTCACCGAATGGGCGCGGCCTTCCTGTTCCAGCAAGGCGATATCCCGGCGCACGGTCATGTGCGAGCAGTCGAACATCTCCATCAACTGATGCACGCTGAGCACCTGATGCTTGCGCAGCTGGCGCAGGATCTGCTCGCGGCGCTGCTCGGGAATCATCGGTGCGCCGCTGTCACTGGCAAGGTCCTTGGGGGTAGGCATTGAAGCTCCGGTCTGGCGGGTCGGCAAAGGCAGGAATCGGCAGGCCATAGTAGCGAAAGTAGCCGCCGCGGACGAGATTTAGTGCCGTGTGCAAGTCAGGAAAACATGGCCATCAGTCAGGGGCAGAAGGGGCAATACAGATTGTCGAGAAAGTCCTGGCTGTCGATGTTGGCGTCCAGCACCTGTACCACCACCGGGCCATGGTGCCTGCACTCCAGGATCTGCCCGGCGCCGCTGCGGTTCGGCTGCTGCTCGCTGAATTCATTGCAGCCGCACCAGGGGCATTTGCGCACCGTGGCATCGTTTTGGCCGAGTATTGCCAGGTCCCAGCCGCAGCCGGTGCAACTGAGGCGATACAAGGGGCGGGCAGGGGTAAAGGTCGGCATAGGGGAACTCCAGGTCAGGGGCCTCAGCCCGGGGTCAACGAGCGCTTGATCAAGCGGGTCAGCGGCTGGCGTGCCTTGCGGCTCTTGAACGGCCCCGGGATGTGCCGCAGGAAGCTGCGCCAGGGGGAGCCACCGGGATTGCGCTCTGCGGAACCCAGGTAATCATGCAGGGCCAGGGCCGATTCGCGGTTGAAGGCCCAGGGCATCTGGCCTTTATAGAGCACGGAAAAACAGGCTTCGCCTGGCCAGTTCAGGTGGTGGTGCGCTGCGTAGTGGCAGGGGGCGTGGCCGCCGTTGTGCTGCTCTTTCCAATTCTCCGGCAGAGGGTTGGCCTGTAAGAGAGCCACATCGGCCTTGCGTTCAATGGGCCTGGCCACGACGAAGTCGAGGCAGGCCTGGCCTGCGCATTGCGGGCGATTGAGCGCCAGTTGATGGGGTAGGGGGCTCCCGGGGGCAAGGCTGGTCATGGAATCAATCTACCTGTGGCGTGGCCAGGTCGATATGCCAGCGCTGCTTGAGCTGCTGCAGGCTGCCGTCGTGTTTCATGTCGTCCAGGGCCCGCTGCCAGCGGGCCACTTGCCGGGCATCGACCTTGGGCGAAAAGGCGATGTAGGCGTCCTGGTGCATCAGTGGCATCTGGTAGCGCAATTGGTCGAGGGCCAAGCCTTCTTCGGCGGCGAAGGTGCCGATGCTCATGGTGTCGGCCACCACGTATTGCACGCGGCCGACCTGCAGCAGGCGCATCATGATTTCCGGGCTGTCGACACCCCACAGGTTATCCAGCCCCTGCTGCTTGAGGTAGCTGTAGACCAGCCATTTGCGCGGCACGGCAATCTGGCCCCGGGTCTGGTGCAGGTCGGTGACCGGCGTGCTGTCGCCAGTGCGGGTATAGAGGGCGGTTTCGGTGCGCATCAGCGGGCCTACCCACTGGTAGTGGGATTCACGTTCCTGGGTGCGCAAAATGGTGAACACTGCGGTGTCGGCGTCCTCGCTGGCATCGCGCAGGGCGCGCAGCATCGGGCGTTGCTGCACCTGCACCGGATCGCCGGTGCGTTGCGCCAGGGCTTGCACCACATCCACCGCGAAGCCCGTCATGCGCTGGCCCTGTTGAAAGTGCAGCGGCGGGTGGTTGTCGGTCAGCATGCGCAATTCGCCGGCTTGAGCGGTGAGGCTCAACAGCGACAACAGTGCCTGCAGCATCCATTTCATGCAGTGCCCTTGGAGTTTAAAAACGCAGAGCTTAGTACGACTGGTTGCCGCCTGTCGCGATAAAAGCTGCCGGTTCGGTTTTCGTCGGGATATCGCTGAAAACACTCCACTGCAGTTATTCTTGCGCCGCCTTTTCAGAATGGAATCGACCCATGTTCGCTCCCCTTGTTCGTCCCTTGCGAGCCGCAGGCTTGCTGTTTGCGGTCCTGGCCTGTTCCCAGGGCGTTCAGGCCAGCAGTTTCGACTGCGCCAAGGCCGCCAGCACCAGTGAAAAGACCCTGTGTGCCGACCCTTATACCGCCTCGCTGGACAGCCAGTTGGGCAAGGCCTGGAAGGCGGCCCTGGCCGATGCCAAGGACCCCAAGGCGCTGCGCCTGGACCAGCGTGAATGGCTCAAGGCGCGCGATCAGTGCGCAGCCGACCTGGGCTGCCTGCGCAGCCAATACCTGAGCCGCCTGGTCGCGTTGCGTTATGTGAATATGCCGTTCGAGTGGCAGGGAACCTGGCAGCGGGTCTCGGTCAGTCCGTTCTACGCCGGTGATCTGGTCATCCGGCGCACTGGCGAGGATCGCCTGAGCTTCGATCTGTCGGCCATGGGCGGCGCCAACTCCGGCTCGCTCGCGGGCAAGGCGCAGATCAAGGGCGGTGAGGCCAGCTACAGCGTCGAGGGCTGCAACCTGCATTTCACGCAGCGCAACGGCCTGTTGCAGGTGAGCCAGGAGGGCGACTCCTTTGCCTGCGGCGCCGGTTCAGGGGTGTATTACGACGGGCTCTATGTGGCCTCCAAGCAAGCCCTGGAGAGCCATTACGACCTGCTGTCCACGGCACTGGTGCGCACCGAGGAGGAAGACCGGCGCGCCCGCAAGCTATTGAAGAAGGACTACCAGACCCTGCTCGACAGTGGCTCGTCGTTCTCCACGGACACCTCGGCCGAACTCAAGGGCGCCGAGGTCACCGATATGTGGCTGCCGGGCCTGGCCACCACCAATGCGGCGATTTTCGTGCGCGGTACCCAGGGCCAGTTGTGGGTTGCGCTGCTGGTGGTGGCAGGGCCCAAGGATGAAGTGCGGGTGCGTTACTACACCACCGAGCCTGAATGGAAGCACAGCCTGCCGGATGTGGTGCAGAGCTGGTACGAAGCGCGCAGCAACGGCGAACAGCTGCCGCTGGACATGATGCCCTGAGCCGGTGCGGCGAGCGGCCAGGGGCAGGGCGCGCAAGAGATTTCGCCAGACGGACAGGCGACAGCATCGGCGCACCTGCTAGAGTCTCGCCCCGGGCTGTGCGCAATCACGCTTGGCGGGCGCGCAACACCACCGTCATGCCCCCTGGAACCGGGGGCTGACGGGCAAATTCCTCAGGTTGGTGACGCGAAGCGAATATGAGCGTCTACGACTAGTGCAAGTGACACTGCCGCCGCCGTCATCGGCGCCTGGCACATTGAAATTGGGAGATTGTGAATGGTCATCAAACCCCGCGTTCGCGGCTTTATCTGTGTGACGACCCACCCGGTGGGTTGCGAAGCCAACGTCAAGCAACAGATCGATTACGTCACCCAGCAGGGCGCCATCGACGCAGGGCCGAAGAACGTACTGGTACTCGGCGCTTCCACCGGCTACGGCCTGGCAGCGCGGATCACCGCAGCGTTCGGCTGTGGCGCCAACACCCTCGGGGTGTTCTTCGAGCGCGGCAGCGTCGACGGCAAGCTGGGCACCGCCGGCTGGTACAACACCGCGGCGTTCCACAAGTTCGCCGAAGAAAAGGGCCTGTACGCCAAGAGCATCAACGGCGATGCCTTCTCCGATGCGGTCAAGGCCGAGACCATCGAGACCATCAAGCGCGACCTGGGCAAGATCGACCTGGTGGTCTACAGCCTGGCGGCACCGCGCCGCACTCACCCCAAGACCGGTGAAGTGCTGAGCTCGACCCTCAAGCCACTGGGCAAGTCCGTGACCCTGCGCGGTGTCGACACCGACAAGGAAATCGTCAAGGAAACCACCCTGCAGCCGGCGACCCAGGAAGAGATCGACGGCACCGTGGCGGTGATGGGCGGCGAAGACTGGCAGATGTGGATCGACGCGCTGCACGAAGCCGGTGTCCTGGCCGAAGGCGCCAAGACCACCGCCTTCACCTACCTGGGCGAGAAGCTGACCCACGACATCTACTGGAACGGTTCCATTGGCGAAGCCAAGAAGGACCTGGACCAGAAAGTCATCGGCATGCGCCAGCAATTGGCTGGCCTGGGCGGCGACGCCCGGGTGTCGGTGCTCAAGGCCGTGGTGACCCAGGCCAGTTCGGCGATCCCGATCATGCCGCTGTACCTGTCGCTGCTGTTCAAGGTGATGAAGGAGCAGGGCAGCCACGAAGGTTGCATCGAACAGGTCTACGGCCTGTACAAGGACAGCCTGTACAACAGCGAGCCGGTGATCGACCAGGAAGGCCGCCTGCGCGCCGACTACAAGGAACTGCAACCGGCGGTCCAGGATCGGGTCAAGCAGCTGTGGGACCAGGTGACCAGCGAGAACCTCTACGAGATGACCGATTTCGTCGGTTACAAGCAAGAGTTCCTGCGCCTGTTCGGTTTCGAGATCGAAGGTGTCGACTACGAAGCCGACGTCGATCCGGACGTGAAGATCAGCAACCTGATCCAGCTGTAATCCGCTCGTAGCATCAGCCAGCGCCCCTCCCTCGTGAGGGGCGCTGTCGTTTGCGCCCCCTATTTCCTGTAGGAGCCGGCTTGCCGGCGAAGGGGCCCGAACGTCTTGTACAGGTCTTGGAGCCGCCTTCGCTGGCAAGCCAGCTCCTACGGGGAGCGGGGCGGGGCAATTGCGCAAGATCGTTCAAGCCAGGGGCGCCGGCAGATGGCACAGTCAGCGTCCGTTACTTGTGTGCAGGGTTCTATGTCCAGCGTTCTCCTACCCCGTGCCGCGTTTATCCGTGGCGCCATTGCCATCATGCCGCTGTCCCTGGCCACCGCGCCCTGGGGGCTGCTGGCCGGTTCCATGGCCATCGAGGCCAATCTCACGCCGCTGCAGGGCCAGGGCCTGTCGAGCATCGTATTCGCCGGGGCCGCGCAATTGGTGGCCATCGGCATGCTCAAGGGCGGCGCGGGGATCTTTTCGATCCTGCTCACCACCTTGCTCCTGACCTCCCAGCACTTGCTCTACGGCATGAGCATGCGCTCGGTGATCTCGCCCTTGCCGGGCCGCTGGCGGGTGGGCCTGGGCTTTCTGCTCACCGACGAGCTGTTCGCCCTGACCAGCGCCCACGACAAGCAGCAGTTCGACCGCTGGTACGCCCTGGGCGTGGGGCTGACCTTCTATGTGGCCTGGAACCTCTTCACCCTGTTGGGCATCGTGCTGGGCAAAAGCATTCCTGGCCTTGAGCACCTGGGCCTGGACTTCTCCATCGCCGCCACCTTCATCGCCCTGATCACGCCCTTGGTGCGCAATGTGCCCACCGTGGTCTGCGTTGCCGTATCGCTGTTCTGCTCGGTGCTGTTCAGCTACTGGCACTGGGGATCGGCGCTGGTGCTGTCGGGGCTGGCGGGCATGAGCGCAGGTTTTGTCTGCAACAAACTCTATCGGGGGCAAGCATGATGGTCTGGGCAGTCATCTTCGGCATGGGCTTGTTGGTCTTTCTCAATCGCTACGTGTTTCTCGAACCGCGCCTGCCGTTGCGCCTGAGCAGCAATGCCCGGCAGTTCCTCGGCTTTGCGGTGCCGGGCATGCTCACGGCGATCTGCGGCCCCATCGTGTTCATGCCCGACCACGAGCTGAACCTGCACTGGAGCAACCCCTACCTGCTCAGCTCCCTGGTGGCCATTGCGCTGGTGATCTACACCCGCAACACCCTGCTCAGCATGCTGTTGAGCATGGGGTTCTTTTTCCTCCTGCGCTGGTGGCTCTGAGGGCCGTTTGCGGTAGCCTGTGCAGCTCTCGGCACAGGCCGACCTTCAACCGCAACGGATGCATCGGATGAGCGACTTTCCCCACGATATTGACCTGGACGTGTTCTGGGACCGGGCTACCAGCAGCAAGATCAACCAGCCTCCCGCCAGCCCCGCCGTCATAGCCCAGCTGCAGACGCAACTGGGCTATCGCCTGCCGCTGTCCTACGTGGCCTTCATGAACCGCTACAACGGCGGGCGCCCGCACCTCAGCTGCTTTCCCACCGAGCAGGGCACCTCCTGGGCGGAAGACCACTGCGCGATCGACAGCTTTCTGAGCATCGGCTGCGATGGCGACCATTCCCTGGGTGGTGGCCTGGGCAGCCGTTTCATGATCGAGGAGTGGGGCTACCCGGACCTGGGGGTGTATATCTGCGATTGCCCCTCCGCGGGCCATGACATGGTTGCCCTGGACTACAGCGAGTGCGGCCCCGAGGGCGAGCCGCGGGTGGTGCATGTGGACCAGGAGGCCGACTACGCAGTGACAGTGCTGGCGGCGGATTTCGAGGCCTTTGTCCGCGGGCTGGTGTCGCCCGAGGTCTACGACACCTCGGAACAGGATTACCTGGATGATCTGGACAAGGTCGCCCACGCGCCGTTCTCGCCCCTGCTGGAGGAACTGCTCGGCCATTTCAGCGCAGTTCCCGATTTGGGGCCGCTGATCCGCCAGATCGCCTTGCGCATCGTCCATGAGAAGCGCTACTTCGCCTTGCATGCCGATCCACTGTCGCACCTGCTGTATGACCTGCAGTTCTGGCTGTACCAGAATCGCTACCCGGTCCCCAACAAAGAGGCGTACCTGCAGGCCTATCAGGACATGATCGCCTTCGCCAGGGGCTTCGGCACCGGCGGCTACTCCCCGGACTTCATCCGCGACTGGTTCCGCAGCCGCTTGGCCGGTGGCCAAGTGCGGCAGATGGCGGGCGGGTTCGCACTGACCCCGGCCTACCAGGCGCAATTGCTGGAACAACTGTCCGGGTTTCGCCCCGCACCCCTTCAAGCCCAGGAGCAGCCATGAGCGAAGAAAACATCCGCATCACCGCCGAACAGACCCTCTCCGACAACTGGTACGTGCTGAAGAAGTACAGCTTCGAGCTGCGCCGCCGCGACGGCAGCTGGCAGGCCCAGGACCGCGAGGTCTACGACCGGGGCAATGGCGCAACCATCCTGCTGTACAACCTGCAACGGCGCACGGTGCTGCTGACCCGGCAGTTCCGCATGCCGGCCTTTGTCAACGGCCATAGCGGCTACCTGATCGAGACCGCTGCCGGGCTCCTGGACAACGCCAGCCCCGAGGTGCGCATCCGCCAGGAAGCCCAGGAGGAAACCGGCTGCCGGGTCGGCGAGGTGCAGAAGGTCTTCGATGCCTTCATGAGCCCGGGTTCGGTAACCGAGCGGGTGCATTTCTTCATTGGCCATTACCAGGCCGAAGACCGGATCGACGCAGGCGGCGGGCTGGAGCACGAAGGCGAGGACATCGAGGTTCTGGAGCTGGATATCGACCAGGCCCTGGGCATGATCAAGAGCGGGGAGATCGCCGACGGCAAGACCATCATGCTCCTGCAATACCTGCAACTGCATGTGCTCAAGCCCCGCAGCCTGATGGTGCTGGTGGCCGGCCCTTACCGCTCAGGCACCGGTGATGACCCGGCGCTGCTGGCGCGCAATGTCGAGGCCATGGAGCACTGCGCGGCGCAGGTCCTGGCGGCGGGGCACTTTCCGGTACTGGGGGAGTGGGTGGCGTTGCCCATGACCCGGCTGGCGGGTTCCCGGGCGGTGGGCGACGAGATCTACAACCAGCGCTTTCATGCCTACGCCGAGCGCCTGCTGGAACGCTGCGATGCGGTGCTGCGCATCGGCGGGCCGTCGGCGGGCTGCGATGCCATGGTCGAGATCGGCCAGCGCCTGGGCCTGGCCCTCTATCACCGGGTGGAGCAACTGCCGGTGGTGCCTGGCGGCGCTGGCTGACGCGCCGCCCCAGGATGCCTCGGCGCCGGCAACCGGCGTCGGGGCAATACCCGCACAGGCCCCGCCAGGGGCTTTTCTTCAGGCCCTGCGGGGAAAAACTGTCTATCGTCAACAGGCAAGCGGGAGCTTCGTCGAAGGCCGCGTGAGGCAGGGTTGCAGCGGTCGGTTTGTCGTTATGGCGCCTGGAGCACTATGGAAAACTTCGGTCTTGATCCGTCTCAAGGGCGCAGCACCTCCAATCGGGCGCTGACCCGCGCCACCCTGCTGGGATGCTCGGGGCTGCTGCTGGCGCTGTTTCTGTTCACCGGTGTGTTGCTGGTATACATCGCCCTCGACCACAGAACCTTGGGGCCGAGCAGCACAACCGCCTGGACATCGACAGGGCCCTGCAATCCTTTGCCGGCAACGCCCGCACCACCCTCAAGGACTATGCCCTCTGGGGCGATGCCTACCAGCACCTGCACCTTAAGGTCGACCTGGACTGGGCCTTCAACCGGCAGAACTTCGGCCCCTCGCTGTACCGCGACCTGGGCTTTGACGGGGTGTTCGTGATCAACCCGGCCGGCCGAACCCTGTACGCCCTGGTGGCCGGCGAGCTCAGCCAGACGGATGCCCGGGACTGGCTGGGCGAGCAGTTGCCGCCTCTGGTCAGCGCAGCGCGGCAGGCTGGCGGCAAGGTGCTGGACCGTTACCAGTCCATTGCCGGCACCCCGGCGCTGGTAGTCGCCGCTGTCATGGGCCCGGGCAACGACCCGCAAGTGCGCCCTGACGCCGGGCCGCAATCGGTACTGATCTTCGTTGCCCGTTTCGACCCGCCGCGGTTACTGGCCCTGGGCCAAAGCCTGGGGGTCGAGCATCTGCAGGTGGCCCGTGCCGCCACGGACCCGAGCTTGCCGACCCTGGTTTTGCCCGATGGCGCCGGAACCCTGCAATGGCGGCCGGCGCGCCCCGGGCACCAGTTGCTGGTGCTGGTGATGCCTTTGTTGTTGCTGGCCGGCCTGCTGGTGGGCCTGATGGCGGCGTTCCTGTTGCGCCGCGCCGATGCTGCAGCGCAGGTCATGGACCGGCAGGTCCAGGCGCTGCGCGCCAACCGCTGGGCCCTGGCCGCGAGCGAGGAGCGCTTTCGCGATGTGGCCGAAGCTGCGTCCGACTGGATCTGGGAGGTCGACGGGCAGTTGCGCTTTACCTACCTGTCCGAACGTTTCGAGGCGGTCACCGGGTTGACCCGGGAGTCGACCCTGGGGCGGCCGATGACCGAGCTGCTGAGCTGCGAACAGGGATCGCTGGGCCAGTGGCTGGCGGCCCCGGAGCGGCACTCCCGGGCGATCCAGCAGTGTTTGTACCGGGATGGCCAGGGGCAGTCGCGAGTCTGTCGCCTGTCGGTGCGGGCCATGGCTGCCGGGGGCTTTCGCGGCACCGCCAGCGATATCACCGAGGAGGTCGCGGCCCGACGGCGGGTCGAGTACCTGTCCCAGCACGATGCCTTGACTGGCCTGGCCAACCGCACCCGCATGCAGGCGTTTCTCGAAGGCCAGTTGCAGGCCCCGCGGACCCTGCAGGAACCCCTGCTGATGCTCAGCGTCGACCTGGACCGTTTCAAACCGGTGAACGACCTGCTGGGGCACGCCGCTGGCGACCAGGTGCTGCACGAGGTGTCCCAGCGCCTGGCCCAGTGCCTGCGCAGCGAGGACCTGGTGGCCCGGGTCGGCGGCGACGAGTTTGTCCTGGTGGTCACCGGCCAGGTGGCCGGCCACGAGATCGAAGGCTTGTGCCGGCGTTTGATCGAGCGGATCGAGGAACCGTTCTATATCGCCGGGCACGAGGTTTTCATCAGCGCCAGCGTCGGCATTGCCCGGGCCCCGGGCGACGCCACTCAGGCCGAAGAACTGCTGCGCTTTGCCGACATCGCCCTGTACGAGGCGAAAGCGGCGGGGCGCAGCACCTGGCGTTTCTATGCGCCTTACATGAATGTACGGATCATCGAACGACGGCGCCTGGAGCGTGACCTGCGCCATGCCATCGAGCAGGACCAGTTGCTCCTGCACTTCCAGCCGCGCTACCGCGTATTCGATGGCCAGTTGATGGGCGCCGAGGCCCTGGTGCGCTGGCAGCACCCCCAGCATGGCTTGCTGGGGCCGGAGGTGTTCGTGCCCATTGCCGAGGACACCGGGTTGATCCTGCCGCTGAGCAACTGGGTACTGCACGCAGCCTGTCGTGCGGCGCGAGCCTGGCCGGAAGGCCGATTGCTGGCGGTCAAGCTGTCGCCCGCGGAGTTTCTGCGCGGCCAGCTGGTGGCGCGGATCGCGGCGGTGCTCAAGCAGAGCGGCCTGGAGCCGTCACGCCTGGAGCTGGAAATGACCGACAAGGTGTTGCTGGACGACAGCCGCCATGTGCTCACCATCATGCAGGGGCTCAAGGCACTGGGGGTGCAGTTGCTGATCGATGATTTCGGCACCGGCTACTCGGCGCTGCAGTACCTGCAGACCTTCCCCCTGGATGGCCTGAAGATCGACAGCAGCTTCATCGCCCGGCTCAACCACAATGATGCCGGGCGCTCCATTGTCGAGGCGATTGTCGACCTGGGGCATGCCTTGTCCTTGCGGGTAGTCGCCGAGGGAGTGCAGACCGCCGAGCAGATCGGCGCGCTGCGCGACATTCAGTGCGATGAGGTGCAGGGCCCGCACCTGAGCCCGCCGCTGGGCCAGGAGGCCCTGCTGGAGCTCTATGGCGAGGCCGCCCGAGCCTCGCGCCCGATCACTTGAACCTGTGTCTCAGGGCAGGTGGTCGGCGGCGAAGTCGGCCTCCGAGCGCGCTTGCAGGCGGCCTTTGCGGCAGGCCTGCTGGAAGCGCTCGAAATCCCGTTCGTTCTGCGTGGCATAGGCCTGGGCGTAGTGCCACAGGGCTTCGGCCAGGGTTTCGCTCTTGCCGATGTAGCCGCTGATCCGGGCGGCCTGGCCCGAGGCCTTGGCGTGGGCCCGGGCCAGGGCCCGGCCGCAGATCCTGGCATAGGCGGCGAAGGTGTCCTCGTCGAAGGTCTCAAGTTCCGCCGAGACCTTCATGTCGCGCAGTTGGCGCACATAGAAATGGCGGCCATGGGGGCCGGTGGTCCAGCCCAGGAACAGGTCGCTGGCGGATTGCATCAGGCGCTGGCCTTCCACCACCCGCTGGCCGTTGTGCCGTGGCTTCGAGCGTTCGCGCACATAGTCGGCGAGCACCGAGCGCCGGGCTTCCTTGAATTGCAGGAACAGTGGCCGCTGCTGGGCGTCGGTGAGCAGCGCCACCAGGCAGCGGGTGCCGACGCTGCCAACCCCCACCACCTTGAAGGCCAGGTCGCGGGGCTGGAATCGTGCCAGCAGCTCGCGGCGGTCGGCCTGCAAGGTGCCGCGGTAGTCGCGCATGAAGGTGTCGTACAGCGGCCGCCAGTCTTCCAGGCGCATCCAGTCATCGTCCGGGTCCAGCAGGCTGGTGGTGTTGTGCAGGTGGAAGATTTCCGGCAGGTCGTCGCGAATCAGCAGGCGGCCCCGGGCGTCACGCTCGCTGATCTTGGGCAGGAGCTCGGCATGGGTGCGCCGGGCGGCCTTGTCGATGGCCCGCTGCACATGTTCCAGGGTGGCGCTGTTGGAACGCGCCTGGTGCAGCAGGTCTTCGTAGGTCAGGGCGTCGTACCAGATCTCCAGGGCGCTTTGCCCGGCGCAGGTGGCCATGCTGCGCTGGTAGGCGCCCACCAGTTCGCGGCACAGCGTCTCTTCGACCCCCGGGCCGTGGCGCAGGTGCCGGGCGGCAATCAGGAAGCTCGCCACCAGGCGCTTGAGGTCCCACTCCCAGGGGCCGGGATGGACCTCATCGAAATCGTTGACGCTGAACAGCAGGTTGCGCTCGGGGGTGGCAAAGCCGCCGAAGTTCATCAGGTGGCAGTCGCCACAGATGGTCGAGCGCAGGCCCATGTCCGGGGTGCCGGCCAGGTCGTGGGCCTGGAGCAGGGCGTTGCCACGGTAGAAGGTGAAGGGTGACACCAGCATGCGCCCGTAGCGCAGCGCCACCAGGGACTGGACCCGGCCCTGGCTGGAGGCCTCGATCAATGGCAAGGGGTCGCGCTTGATCTGCCCGGGATCGGAGTGGGAGCTGCGGGGGCAGTCCTTGCGGGCTTGCTTGCCGAGCTTGATCGAGTCGTCGGGGCGGTTCATGGACAGCTCCTGTGCCAGGCCGTGGCGGTTGAGGGCGGCAGGTTTGACTCGGGTTGTGCGGGCAACTCCTGGCGCGCCTGCCGGATCGGCAGTTCCACGCGAAAGGTGGTGCCGACGCCGGGCTGGCTCTGCACGCTGATCTGCCCCCCGTGCTTCTTGACGATGCCGTAGGACAGCGACAGGCCCAGGCCGGTCCCCTGGCCTACCGGCTTGGTGGTGAAGAAGGGGTCGAAGATCTTGGCCAGGTGCGCCTGGTCGATGCCGCATCCGCTGTCGCTGACCTCCAGCCAGACCCGCTCGCCGTCCACGCCATTGCGCAGGGTAATGGTGCCGCGCTCGGGCCCTATGGCCTGCGCCGCGTTGACCACCAGGTTCATCACCACTTGATTGAGTTGGGAGGGCAGGCATTCGATTTCCGGCAACGGCTGGTAATCGGTCACCAGGTCGGCCTTGTACTTGAGTTCGTTGGCCACGATGTTCAGGGTCGAGTCGATACCCTGTTGCAGGCTCGCCAGTTGCCATTGCTGGTCGCTGTCGACCCGGGAGAAGTTCTTCAGGTCCTTGACGATTTGGGCCACCCGGCCGATGCCCTCCTTGGACTCCCTGATCAGTACTGGAATGTCCTGCTGGAGGAAGTCCAGGTCGATGCTCTCGCGCAGGCTCTGCAGGTGCTTGCGCAGTTCCGGCGCGGCGATGGCTTCTTCGGCCTGGCGATAGGCGCTGAGCATCTGGTCGAGCTGCTGCAGGTAGCCTGCCAGGCTGCCGAGGTTGGAGGACACGAAACCGATGGGGTTGTTGATTTCGTGGGCGACCCCAGCGGCCAGTTGCCCGAGAGAGGCCAGTTTTTCCGATTGCACCAGCTGGTTTTCCAACTGCTTGCGTTCGTCGATCTCCAGTTGCAACGCCGCCCCGGCCCGCCTCAGGTCTTCGGTGCGCTGCTGCACCAGATGCTCCAGGTGATGCATTTGCAAAAGCGCGCGGCTGGTCATTTCCCACTTGCTGGTCAGGGTGTTGGCCATCTGCTGGACTTCGATGTTGTCAAAAGGCTTCTTCAGGATCAGCAGGCGGTGGTGACCCTGCAGGCGATCGAGCAGCTCTTCCCAGGAATAGTCGGAGTAGGCGGTGCAGACCACCACCTGTAGCCGCGGGTCCTGTTGCCAGAGGCGCTCGATGGTCTGCGCGCCGTCCCAGCCCTTTGGCATGCGCATGTCGACAAACGCCAGGGCATAGGGCCGCTGCCGCTCCTGGGCCTGGCAGACCATGGCCAGGCCTTCCTCGCCACCGTAGGCCGAATCCAGTTCGAAAGGCTGTTGTCGGGGCTTGGCGGTGGCGCCGAACAACTGTGCCTCCAGGTCATCCAGGTCGTTGTGGGCCGTCTCGGCGGGGGTGAGGATTTTGCGAAAGTCTTCGTGGATCGACGGGGTATCGTCGATCAGCAGGATCCGGCGGTTGTTCAGCTGGTCCATCATGGGGCCTCTGCGCTGATCAGCGGGATGTCCAGAGTGAAGGTGGCGCCCAGGCCGGGGCCGTCACTGTGCACATTGAGTTGTCCACCCATCTCCATGGCCGCCAGGGCGCAGCTATGCAAGCCGAAGCCATGGCCGTCCTTGCGGGTGGTGAAGCCGTGGGAAAAAATCCGCGTCAGGTTCTCGGCGGGGATGCCTTCGCCTTCATCCTTGACGCTGATGCTCAGGGTCTGGCCGTCCAGCACTCTGGCGCTCAGGGTCAGGGTCCGCGGAAGATCATCGAGGTTGGACATGGCGTACTTGGCGTTGCTGATCAGGTTGATCAGGATCAGCAGCATGCGGTGCTTGTCGCCCATCACCGGGGGCAACGGACCATAGTCCTTGACCACCGTGACCTGATGCCGGGCCAGGGCGCCGGAGTTCATGCGCAGGGCGTCTTCGATCAGCTCGGCGACCTGCAGGGGTTCTATCAGTCGTGAAGCTCCGGCATAGGATTGCTGGGTGGCGACGATTTCCTTGATGTGGTCGACGCTACGGGCCAACTGGGCCAGTTCTTCGCCCATGCCCTGCTGCTCGGTGGCTATGGCGTCCACCAATTGATTGAGGTAGCCGGGGAGCAGCTTGCCTTTGTCGTCTTCGGTGAAAAAACGCCCCAGGTCATCCTGGTGCTGGTTGATCAACTGCATGGCCTTGCCCAGCCCTTGCGCCTTGCTGGAGCGCAGGGTGCGGCTGAGCACTTCGCTGCAGATATTCACGCTGTTGAGCACATTGCCCACGTTGTGCAGGACATTGGTTGCAATTTCCGCCATGCCAGCCTGGCGGGCGCTGTCCATGAGCTCGCTCTGGGCTTCCTTGAGCTCCCGGGTACGTTCCTCGACCCGGTGTTCCAGGTGCTCGTTGGCGCTCTGCAGGGCCGTGTTCACCCGATGGATGACCGCGTAGCTGCGTACCAGCCTGACGGCCAGGTAGAGGATCAATATCACCAGCAGGGCCGCGAAGAGCAGCAGGTACTGGTGGGCCTTCTGGTCCTGCAGGTCTGCCTGGAGCTGGTCGGCATTGAGCAGCCGGGTAATGTCGTCCAGGCGCTGGGCGATGGGGATCGAGGTGATGCGCTCCAGCAGGTCGTTGACCACCGGTTGCTCCCGCAGAATCACCGAGACATGGTTGCTCAGGATCTCCACCGGCTCATGCATGGGCTCGGGCAGGCGCTCCTTGTTGACCGCCAGCTTGTTCAGCCCCACCAGGATGTCTGCGGCCCGGTCGTCGCTGGAAACCTGGGCGAATTCCAGGCTGCTGAGCAGCAGGTCATAAGTGTCGATGGCAATGGTCTGCTCTGACAGCCGCGCCTGGTCGTCAAGGCCGGCCAGGCGGCTCTGGATATCGTCTTCGGCAGTGGGCAGGAACGCCAGGGAGTTGCGCAGTACCGAGTTGTGGGACTTGAAGCGCTCCACCAGGTCGGCCTTTTCCTTGAAAACCTCGATGAATGCCTGGTGGCTGGCCTTCCAGGCCTCGGGGTCGGTGTGGTTCTGCTGCGAGAGTTGATCGAAGTGGTTCCAAAGCCTGTTGATTTCCTGCACCGGGGCTACCAGCGGATCGTAGTTGTGGGTGATGGCGATCCGAGCCTTGAGCACCTCGGTTTCCCATTGGGCATTCAACTGCTTGATATGGCTGATCAGGTCTCGCGCCAGTACGTAGTTCGAGGGCTGGCCGATCACTGTCTTGAAGTAGAGAAAGGCCAGCCCCAGCACCAGGCTCAGGGTCAGCAGCGACAGCAGCATGGCGGGCACACGTCGGGACAGCTTCATAGGGGTTTGCCCTGCCATTCGCCGGTCAGGGTCTTGAGAAACTTGACGATCAGGCTGATGTCCTCGGCATTGGGCGGACGCCCCAGCTGATACTTGAACATCACCTCCACGGCCTGCTCCAGGGTCGGCGCCGAACCGTCGTGGAAGTAGGGCGCAGTCACCGCGACATTGCGCAGGCTGGGCACCTTGAACACGTTGCGGTCCTGTTCGTCGCCGGTGACCAGGAAGCGCCCCAGGTCGGCATCGGTGGGGTTGCCCCGGGCAGCGAAGTAGTCGCCCATCACGCCGAACTTCTGAAACATGTTGCCGCCGATATTGACCCCCTGGTGGCAGGCGATGCAGCCGTAATCCTTGAAGCGCTGGTAACCGTATTTTTCTTCCAGGCTGAGGATGTCGGTATTGCCTTGCAGGTACTGGTCGAACCGCGAGTTGGCGCTGAGCAAGGTCTTTTCATAGGTGGCCAGGGCATTTTGCACGTTGGCTGCGGTGACGCCGTCCGGGTACAGGGCACCGAAGGACTTCTGGTAGACGCTGTCATCGCTCAAGGTGCGGATCAGCGCCGGCCAGGTGTTGCCCATCTCGATGGGGCTTTGCACGACGCTGTCGATCTGCGCTTCCAGGGATTCGACGCGCCCGTCCCAGAACTGGCGGAAATTCAGCGCGGCATTGAACACGCTGGGGGTGTTGACCCGGGTGGGCTGCCCCTTGAAACCCTGCGATTTTGCCTGGGAGTCGGCGCCGCCCTGGTCCAGGTGGTGGCAGCTGGCGCAGGACAGGCTGTGATCCCGTGACAGGCGCGGTTCGTTGAACAGCTGGCGTCCGAGCTCGACCCGCTGCGGGTCGAGTGCCGGGGGGGCGGGTAGCGGTTTCAGCGGCTCGTCCAGGGGCGCGGCGAAGGCGCTCAGGCTGATGGTGCCCAATCCTGCCCAGAACAGCAGGAGCAGTACCCGTGCGTGGCGGCGCGGCGCAGGGCGCGGTTGTTCAGTGGTCATGGTCCGTTACCTGGAACTGTGGCCTGTGCTTGCCCAGCAGGCGAGCGAAGTCTTCGGCGGGCAGGGCCTTGCTGAAGTAGTAGCCCTGGGCTTCCTCGCAGCCTTGCTGCTGGAGGAAGGCCAGTTGCTGGCGCGTTTCCACTCCTTCGGCAATGACCTTCAGGTTCAGGCTGCGCCCCAGGTTGATGATGGCGCTGACCAGTACGGCGTCCTTGTGTTCGTGGCTCAGGCCGTGGATGAAGGATTGGTCGATCTTGAGCACGTCCACGGGAAACTTGCGCAGGTAGCTCAGGCTCGAATAGCCGGTACCGAAGTCGTCGACTGCCAGGCGCACGCCCAGCGCCTTGATCTCCAGCAGGGTGGCCAGCGTGACCTCGACGTTCTGCAGCAGTACGCCTTCGGTGATTTCCAGTTCCAGCCAGGCCGGGTCCAGGGCGTTGTCGCTGAGCGCGTCGCGCAGTTGCTGGAGCAGTTGCGGCTGCCTGAAATCAGCCGCCGACAGGTTGATGGACAACGGCACAGGGGCCAGGCCGGCGTTCTGCCAGGCCCGGCACTGGCGAGTGGCTTCTCCCAGGACCCACTGGCTGATGCGGGTGATCAAGCCGCTGTCTTCGGCCACTGGAATGAACAGCTCGGGGCTGATCCAGCCCTGTTGTGGGCGTTGCCAGCGAATCAACGCTTCAGCGCCTACCACATTGCCCGACGCCAGGTGGATTTTCGGCTGGTAATGCAGGTGGAACTCCTGGCGTTCCAGGGCCTGGAGAATTCCCGATTCCAGGTATTGCTGCTCCCGGGCCCGATGCGTCATGTCATCGGTGAAGAAACAGTAGCTGCCCGGTGCCTGCTCCTTGCTGGTGCGCATGGCCATCTCGGCCTTCTTGATCAGCACCAGGGCATCCTGGCCATCCTCGGGGTACAGGCTGATGCCCAGGCTGGCCGTCACCTGCAGGTCGTGCCCGGCGATGTCATCGAACTGGCTCACGGTGGCCAGCAGCTTTTGCGCCAGTGCGCGTATCTGCGCCGGATGCTGCTGGTCATGGAGCACCACCACGAATTCGTCGGAGCCGTAGCGAAACAGTGAGTCCGACTCGCGCATGCCCTGTTCCAGGCGCCTGGCGATTCTCTTGAGCAGCTCGTCCCCGGCCGGGTATCCCAGGGCATGGTTGATCCGCTTGAACCGGTCCAGGCCGAAGAACATCACCGCCAGCCGCTGCTCATAACGGCGGGCCCGGGCCATGGCCTGGCCCAGGCGGTCCCCCAGCAAGGTGCTGGAGGGCAGGCCGGTGAGCACGTCGTAGTGCAGCAGGTGGGAGACCTTGAACAGTTCGGCCACCCGTCTTTCGATGGTCTGTTGCAGGTCGTCGAGTTTCTGCCGGGCGTCCTGTGCCATCTGCCACTTCCAGGTCAGCGCGCTGGCCATCTGGCGGATTTCCAGGCTGTCGAAGGGCTTTTTCAGGATCAGCAACTGGTCGCCAAATGCCAGGCGTTGTGCCATGGCTTCCCAGGAATAGTCGGAATAGGCGGTGCACAGGGCGATCTGCAAGTCAGGATCGGCTTTCCACAGGCGCTCGATGGTTTCCAGGCCATCCCAGCCGGGGGGCATGCGCATGTCGATGAACGCCATGGCGTAGGGCAGGCCCAGGGCCAGGGAAGACTCGACCCGGGCCAGGGCCTCTTGGCCCTGGAACGCCGAATCAAGGCAGAAGGGTGCTTGCTGCGCTGGCGTCGTGGCGTGACCGAACAACTGCTGCTCGGCCTGGCTCAGGTCCGAGGCCTGGCGCGGCGCCAGGATCTTGTGGAAGTCCTCATGGATTGCCGGGCTGTCATCGACAATCAGGATCCGCCGATTGGCCCGCCCTGGGGGCCGGTCCGCGGCTTTTTGTGCTTTTGTCTGTGCGTCACTGCCAGCGTCCATAGACCTTCCCTAGTACCCTGAGCCCGCCTTGCAACGTTGTCAGCATAGTCATTGCGCAGTGCCGCAGCGGACGAATTTATTTCGCGGCGGGCAATGGCGTGAAAATAAAAAACTCATCTAGGATTGTCTGGGAAAAACCGCCGCTGCCGGGCCGTCCTTGAGCACGCCCCAAGGCGGCCTATACCGCACAGGGAGAGCCCCATGGAAGATCCGCAGCCGGTTGAGCCAGGTAGGCGTCCACGTGTGCTGTTGGTGGACGACGAGGAGTCGATTCTCAACAGTCTCAAGCGTCTGCTGCGTCCCGAACCCTATGAAGTGCTGCTGGCCAACAGTGGCGCCAGAGCGCTGGAGATCCTCGCCGAAGGCCCCGTCGACCTGGTGATGAGCGACGCGCGCATGCCTGGCATGGACGGCGCGACCCTGCTGGCCCGGGTGCGGGAGAAGTACCCGGCGGTGCGGCGAATCCTGCTCACCGGTTATGCCGATCTGAACACCATCATCAGGGCCGTCAACGACGGGCAGATCCACCAGTACCTGAGCAAGCCCTGGAATGACGAAGAGCTGCTGCTGGTGCTGCGCCAGAGCCTGGAACACCAACTCGCCGAGCGCGAGCTCAAGCGTTTGCAGCAGTTGGTCCTGGAGCAGAACCAGCAACTCAAGGCCAGCAACGCCAGCCTGGAACGGCATGTGGCGTCGCGAACCGCGGAGCTGCAGCAGACTGCCGACATGCTCGACCTGGCCTATGAAGAGCTCAAGCACAGCTATGTGACCGCCACTGAAGTGTTTTCGCTGCTGGCCAACCTGAGGCTGCCCGCGGACAAGCAAACCAACCGCAAGATCATCGATCTGGTGCGTGCCTGCTGCAAAAGGCACGGCCTGGACGAGGCCAGCAGCCGCGACCTGACCATGGCGGCGGCCCTGTACAACATCGGCAAGCTGAGCTGGAGCGACGCCATGCTGCTGGCGCCGGCGGACTTGTTGCGCCATACCGAGCAGGCGCGCTACCGCGCCTACCCCGAGCAGAGCGAATCGGTGCTGATGGCTCTGGAGCCGATGCAGGATGCCGCGCGGTTGATCCTTCATCACCAGGAGCGCTGGGACGGCAGCGGCTTTCCCCAGCGCCTCAAGGGCGAGGCGATTCCCTGGGGCTCCCGGCTGTTGAAGCTGGCGGTGGATTTCATCGAATTGCAGTGCGGGCTGATTCTGGAGCGGCACATGAACAGCGATGAAGCCCTGCTGTTCATTCGCAAGTACGCGGGCCGCCTGTACGACCCGAATCTGGTGGAAGACTTTGTCCAGGTCTGTGCCGCCTATCAGAGCGATGTCACCGTCGATGATCCGACGGTCAAGGTCCTGGGGACCCGGGAACTGCGGGCCGGGATGGTCCTGCGGCGCAACCTGAATGCCGACAATGGCATGTTGCTGCTCAATGCCGGCAAGGTGCTCAGCGAACCGCTGGTGCAGAAACTGATCGCCTTCGAAGCCATGGAAGGGGCCCGCTACAGCATCTTCGTCAGCGTTCCCGACGCCTGAGTGGTGTGTGCGGTCCGTCGTGCTTGCCCGGTACCGCAGTGATCCGTCATATTTTGCCCCCCGCGTAGCGGGCGCCATGAGCGGCTCCGGGCGATTTCGGATCGCGGCGCATGACCCTGGAGCGAACCCATGGATATACCAACCCTGCTGCTGTACATCGTCACCGTCAGCGCGGTGATGATTACCCCCGGCCCCTCGATGTTGCTGGCCTTGAACAATGGCGCGGTGCATGGCATGCGGGTGGCTGGCTGGGGCATCGCCGGGGCGGCGTTGTCCGACCTGCTGCTGATCGGCGCGGTGGGCTGCGGCCTGGGAGCGTTGCTGCAGGCCTCGCAAGAGTTGTTCGTGGTGGTCAAGAGCTGCGGCGCGGCCTATCTGCTGTATCTGGCCTGGTGCTTGTGGCGGGCGCCGACCCGTGCCCTGGCCTGTACGGTGGGCGGGGCCTCGGCCAGCGGCTGGTCGGCGTTTCGCCGGGCGTTGCTGGTGGGGCTGTCAAACCCCAAGGGCCTGCTGTTTTTCTCCGCCTTCGTGCCGCAGTTCGTGCGCCCGGAGCAGCCGGTGGCCGAGCAGTACCTGATCCTGGCCGTGGTCAGCGCCCTGGTGGATTGCCTGATGATGAGCCTCTATGCCGTGGGTGGCCGGCGGGCCATGGCGCGCTTTTCCGCCCGGGTCATGGGCTGGGTCAACCGCAGTTGTGCCGGCCTGCTGGCGGTGCTGGCGCTGGGGGTCGGCCTGTATCGGCGCAGTGAGGGCGCTGCCGCCTAGGGCATTGGCGGGTATTCTCCGGGCCGCTGCCTGACCCGCTTGTGCGGGACACCGGGCAATTGCTGTCATGTTCCGGCAACGCCGGCCTGTCAGAAAGATCAGGCTGTTTTCAATCCGTTCCACCCCGATGGCGGGGCCAGGACGATGCGCTTTCCCAAGGAGAAGGTCACGATGAGAAAGTTTTTTACCCTGATGGCAGCCCTGGTGCTGACCCTGGGGATGGTGGGCATCAGCGACGCACGTCAGCCCAAGCAGCAGCGCGATTCGGTGGCGGGCACCTTCGACTATTACCTGCTGACCCTGTCCTGGTCGCCGACCTTCTGCCTCATGCACCCGGAAAACGAGCAGTGCACCGGCAAGGGCTACGGTTTTGTCCTGCACGGCCTGTGGCCGCAATACGCCAAGGGTGGCTGGCCTGAGTCTTGCCCACCCCTGACCCAGCTCAATGCCCAGGAACGGGCCAAGGGCCTGACCCTGTTTCCCACCGCCAAGCTGATGAACCATGAGTGGAGCAAGCACGGCACCTGCAGCGGCCTGGGGGCCATGGGGTACCTGGATGCTGCGGACAAGGCCCTGGCCAGGGTACAGGTTCCCGAGGCGCTGCAGCCTTCGACCACGGTGCGCTATTTCGAGGCCAGCCAGATCGCTCAGCAGTTTCGCCAGAGCAACCCGGGGATCGCCGAGAACGGCATTGCCATTCTGTGCAGCGGCCCCGAGCTGTCCGAAGTTCGTGTTTGCCTGACCAAGGACCTGGAGTTCGGCGCCTGCGGCAAAGGCGTGAAGAACCAGTGCCGCGCCGGGCAGATCCGCATTCCGCCCATCCGCTGAAGGCACCTGCAAGAACCCCAGCGAGGTCGCGCCAGCTGTAGGAGCTGGCTTGCCAGCGAAAGCGGGTGCAAGCCGTGGCGGCCTCTTCGCCGGCAAGCCCGCTCCTACAGGGTGCGGAGCAGGGTTTGCAGGGCGCGGCTGCAATCTTGCATCGGTGCTCGCAACTGCGTTCCGATCAACCCCTGGTGGGCCAGCAGTGCCTTGACCGGCGCCGGGTTGGGTTCGGCGAACAGCGCCTTGATCAGCGGCACCAGTTGCATGAAGGTGCTCCGGGCCGCATCCAGCTGCTGTGCCCGGACCTGTTGCAGCAAGGCGACGAACCGTTGCGGGTGAATATGCGCCGAGGCCGCAATGGCCCCATGGGCGCCCAGGCACAAGGCGTTGAACAGTTGCAGGTCCTCGCCGCACAGCACCTCGATCTGCCCGCAGGCCAGTAGCGCCAGGGTCTTTTCCAGGTTGCCGCCACAGTCCTTGACCGCCGCGATCCGCGGATGGGCCACGATGTTCAGCAAAGTAGCGGTGTCCAGGGTCACCCCGGTGCGGTAGGGAATGTCGTAGACAATCAGCGGCACGCTGGAGGCATCGGCCACGGTGGCGAAGAAGCTCTCCAGGGCTGTCTGCGATGGCCGGATGTAGTAGGGCGCCGGCACCAGCAAGGCGGCCACCGCACGCTTGAGGATCTGCTCCTGCAAGCTCAGCAGCGACTTCAGGTTATTGCCCGCCAGCCCCATGATCACTTTCCCGGCCGGGGCCCGCTCCAGCACTGCATCGAGCACCGCCAACTGCTCGTCCTTGTCCAGGGCCGCGGCCTCGCCGGTGGTGCCGCAAACCACCAGCCCGGCGACGCCGCTTTCCAGCAGGTGAGTGGTCAAGCGCCCCAGGGCGGCAAAATCGACGGCACCGTCGATGAAAGGGGTGACGATAGGGACCCAGATACCTTGAAACGATGACATGCGTGTTCTCCTGATGGTTGACCGTCGGGTCGTCGTCAGAAGAGTAGAAGGGCGGTAAGCAGGGGGAGGGTGTCCGTAGCGCTTGAGGTCCTGTCAGCTCATCTGACGGGACACAGCGCCCCGGTCACATGAGCGACTGTTTCTTCGATTTAGAGCTGCAGGCCACGCGCGCCTCGACCTTGGCCGAAAGGCCAATGGTGCGAAGGATGAAGGGCGTGGCTGGGGACATGGTCACTGCAGGCTCAAGAATCAGGCGCCCAGTTTTAAAAGCCGGCAACCGCTTTGTCAATCCTCGAATTCGCCGGGCAGGCTGCCAGGGGGCCTGCCCTGAGGGTCAGCCCGGGCCTGGGTTGTCCGGTGCGCTGATGCGGTACAGCAGGCTCGGCGCCTGGCCGGGAAAGTCGTCCAGTTCGCCGTACAGGCTCAGCCCCAGGCGTTCCAGGGCGCGCCGCGAGGGCAGGTTGTCGGGGCGCACCAGGCCGGTGACCTGCGGTGCGTGCAGTTCGCTGAACGCCAGCTGCAGGGCGGCCCGGGCCATTTCTGCGGCGAAGCCCTGGCCCCAGGCCTCGGGGCGCAAGCGAAAGTACAGGTTCAGCCCCGGTTCGTGGCCGAAGAAGCCCTGCATGATCCCACCGAAACCAATCAGCCGCTGCGGGTCGCTGCGCAGGGCGATGGCCCAGTAGCCGAAGCCGTGCTGCTGCCAGTGTTCGATCCAGCCGTGCAGCTTGCCGGCGCAGGCGGCAGCGTTGATCGGGCCGTTGGGGTTGAAGCGGTTGGTCTGCGGGTCGCCATGGATGGCACAGGCCTGGGGCAGGTCGTCCAGGGTCGGGGCGCGCAGCAGCAGGCGGGCCGTTTCTTGGCAGGAGGCAGGCATCATGGGGGCGGCTCTGTGGCTCAGGGGCCTGGAAAAGGTAGGCGATGGGCCATCGGTTCTCAACCGGGGGCGGCTGGGGCATTGCTTGCCAGGCTAAGTATTGATCCAGGTCAAGAATATTGAATCTAGATCCGTTGCCAGGGAAGTTATTTTCCTGGAGCCAATAGCGCAATTAAAAGTGCTATCTAAACTCGAACCGGTCGGGCGCTGAGTAGTTGTTTTAGTTGATGGCTCATCAGGCTCGGAAAGTTCTGCAGGTACGCAGAAGAAGTCTTCGGGTAATCGCAGGATGCGCCAGTTGCTGTTTGATCATGACGAGCAATTACCAGACTTCCTGCGAGGTTTTTCAAATGAAAAACAATCTCCCGGTGACTCAGCGTGAGCGGGTGTTTCCTGCCGAGCAACGGCTAATTTCCGCCACCGATACCCACGGCAAGATCACTTACTGCAATGACGAGTTCGTTGCGGTCAGCGGTTTCAGCCGCGAACAGCTGATTGGCAGCCCGCACAACATCGTGCGCCACCCGGACATGCCCGAAGCGGTATTCGGCCATATGTGGTCCTACCTCAAGGACGGCAAGAGCTGGATGGGCATCGTCAAGAACCGTTGCCAGAACGGAGATCACTACTGGGTCAACGCCTATGTCACGCCGATATTCAGCCAGGGCGTGATCGCCGGTTACGAGTCGGTGCGGGTCAAGCCCGAGCGCCAGCAGGTCGAGCGCGCCGGGGCCTTGTATTCGCACCTGCGCAGCACCCGCCTGGCCACGCCCTGGCGCCATCGGCTGCTGGGCGCCGGGGTCTTTGTGTTGCCGCCGCTGCTGGCGGTGCTGGCCAGCGCCCTGGCCGGCTGGCTGGCCGGGCCCTGGGCCGGGCTGGGCGTGGCGCTGCTCGGGCTCTTTGCCGTGCAGGCTTACGGCGCCTATCGCACCCGGCACTTGCTGGGGCGCATCAGCGCGGTGTCCCTGGGCAGTTTCGACAGCGAGCTGATTGCCCGCACCTATACCGATGAGCGAGGCCCGGTGGCACGCCTGCAGATGATCCTGATCAGCGAGGCGGCGAAGATCCGTACCGCCCTCAGCCGCTTGGGGGACTACGCCAACCAGGCGGCGGCACTGGCTTCCACCAGCCAGAACCTGTCGCGCCAGGCCGAGTCGGCCCTGGGCAAGCAGCGCGACGAAGCCGACATGGCGGCCACGGCGATGAACCAGATGGCTTCGTCGATCGCCGAGGTTTCGGTGCACATCCATGACACCGCCGCCGCAGCCGACCAGGTCAACGAGTTGACCCAGGTGGGCTCCCAGGAGGCGCGCCGCTCCCGGGTGGTGATCGAGAAACTGGCGGATACGGTGGATGCGGTCAGCCAGTCGGTGGAAGGCCTGGCGCAGGAAACCCAGTCGATCCAGGTGGCGGCGAACATGATCCATTCGATCGCCGAGCAGACCAACCTGCTGGCCTTGAACGCCGCCATCGAGGCGGCGCGGGCTGGCGAGCAGGGCCGGGGCTTCGCCGTGGTCGCCGATGAGGTGCGGGCCCTGGCGTCGAAGACCCGGGAATCGACCCAAAGCATCCAGCGCATCATCCAGAGCCTGCAGCAGGTGGCGGGCCAGGCGGTGGAAGTGGCGCGCCAGGGCAGCGTGGAGGCGCGCTCCGGGGTGGCCCAGGTGGTCAGCACCCAGCAGGCTTTGGAGGGCATCAACTCGGCGGTGGAGCGCATTCACCAGATGAGCCAGCAGATGGCCGCGGCGTCGGAGCAGCAGGCCCATGTGGCCGAGGAAATCTCCGAGCAGATCAGCAATATCGCCCGGGTCTCGGATCAGAATGCCGATATCGCCGTGCACTCCTGCAGCATTGGCGGCGATCTTGAATCCACCGCCCATGAACTCAACGCACTGGTGACTCGTTTCAATAGTTGATTGCCGGGTGCGATCAGGCGTCCGGTTTAAATAGCCGATCAATCTAATGAAGTTGAGCCAGGATGAATGAGCGGGTTGTTTTTAAGCTGAAAGTTGCTTTTTTGGTGGTGACGGGTAAGTGCGGTTAGTTGCATGCTCATGAACTAAGTTCGACTTTTCAGACAGCCTTGCTGCATGAGGCGGCTGGACTTTCATCGCTTCTTCAGAGGATTAACAGTGCTGCGCAGTGGCGCGGCGCACAGGGTAGTTTTATTCAATACCGCCTCCCCCCGGCCTCGTAGTCTGTGCGGCTCCAACCCACAGAAACAAAGAGGCAAGTGATGAGCGTAGTGTTTTCCATGGCGGCCTTTGCCCTGGCGGCCTCCATTACCCCGGGGCCGGTAAACATCGTCGCCCTAGGCAGCGGTGCGCGGTTCGGTTTCAGGGCCAGCCTGCGCCATGTGGCCGGTGCCACCCTGGGGTTTGTCCTGTTGCTGGTGCTGGTCGGCCTGGGGCTGCACGAACTGCTGCGCCAGTGGCCGGCCCTGACCCAGGGCATCCGCCTGTCTGGCGTGGCCTTCCTGCTGTACATGGCCTGGAAGCTGGCCCGGGACGATGGCCGGCTCGATACCCGGGGCCAGCCCCGGGCGCCGTCGGCCTGGTATGGCGCCCTGATGCAGTGGCTCAACCCCAAGGCCTGGCTGGCCTGCGTGGCCGGCATGGGGGCCTTCGCCGCCGATGGCGAGGCGCGGCTGGTGTGGCTGTTCGCGGCGGTGTACCTGGTCATCTGCTACCTGTCGGTGGCCTGCTGGGCCTATGCCGGCAGTTTTTTGCGCCATTACCTGAGCAACCCGGCGAGCATGCGCCTGTTCAACCGGGCCATGGCGGCCTTGCTGGCGGTCAGCGCGGCCTGCCTGCTGCTTTGAGCGTAGGTGGGCGTCAGTGGGCCTGGGGCTCGCCGCGCCTGCTCCGTCGCGGCCCCTGATACTGGCCCGGGGTAGCCCCCAGATGCTGCTTGAACGCGCGCTGCAAGTGCGCCTGATCGGCGAAGCCCGCGGCCTGCGCCACCTCGGCGATCGGCACGCCCTGGCGCAGGCGGGCCTGGGCGAACTGCACCCGCTGGTTGACCAGGTAGGCATGGGGCGCCATGCCGTACTGCTGCTTGAAGGCGCGGATCAGGTAGGAGGCCGAAAGCTGCGCGGCCTGGCAGATCTGTTCCAGGTCCAGGGGCTCGGTACAGTGCTGGCGGATGAACTGCGCGGCCCGCTCAAGCTTGTGGTTGCTTTCCCGGGGCAGGGCCTTGGCCGGGTTCAGGCGCTGTTGCAGCTCGCTGAAGAACGCCACCACGCAGCTGTGCTTGTGCAACGTCTCGGCCTGCGGGTCCACGAGGGCGTGGTACAGCCGTTCAAGGTCGGCGAAGAGTTGCGGGTCATCGCTGCTGGTTTCCTCGAAGGGTTGGAACTGCAACTCGGGGCTCACGCCCAGTTCATGTTGCAGGCGGGTCAGCCAGGGCGTGTCGACGTACAGCATGCGGTACGACCAGGGCTGGTCGTCGATGGGGTTGCAGGCGTGGACCACCCCGGGGTTCATCAGCACCACGGTGCCGGCGCCCACCTGCCTTTGCGTCTGCTCGCTGACGTAGCTACTGACGCCTGCGGTGATGCAGCCGATGGAGAACTGCTCATGGGCATGAGCGCAATAGCAGACCTTGCGCCCGTCGGCGATGGAGCGGGCCTCGATAAAGGGCAGGGCCGCATTGCGCCAGAAGAGGGGGGCGTCTGCAGAGGGCGGGGCGGTTTTCGTCAAGGCCATATCCATTGCTCAAGGACCGGCCACGAGTGTATTAGCTTCGCGCGTCGAAGGCGCGTTGCAGCGTCGCGATATCGAGTTTTTTCATCCCCAGCAGGGCCTGCATCACCCGCTCGGAACGGGCCGGGTCGGGGTCGCACATCATCTGCGCGAGCGTGTGCGGCACGATCTGCCAGGACAGCCCGAAGCGGTCCTTGAGCCAGCCGCATTGCTGGGCCTGTTTCGGGCCGCCAAACCCCAGGGCATTCCAGTAGTGGTCGAGTTCGGCCTGGGTGCGACAGTGCACTTGCAGCGACACCGCTTCGTTGAAGGTAAACGCCGGGCCGCCGTTGAGGGCACTGAAGCCCTGGCCGTCGAGCTCGAACGCCACGCTCATCACCGAGCCTTCGGCGCGGCCATGGAACTCGAAGCCGGCCTTGCCGTAGTAGCTGACGTGGGTAATGCGCGAGTGCTCGAAGATCGAGCAGTAGAACTGTGCGGCCTCGTGGGCCTGATGGTCGAACCACAGGCACGGGGTGATGGTCTGGATGCGTTGCATGGGGGCGCTCCTCTGCGGGTTGAGCACGCTCGCACAAGCGTAGTCAACCCGCGGCCGGAGCGGGCTACCGGGGGTCGGCGCGGGGCTAGAAGTCCCAGCGGGTGGCCAGTTGCAGGCTGCGCGGCTCGCCGTAGAAGCCGGTGCTGAAGTTGCCGATACCGGTGTAGTACTTCTTGTCGAAGAGGTTCTTCACGTTCAGGGTCGAGCTCAGGTGCTGGCTGAACTGGTAGCGGGCCATGGCATCCACCAGGAAGTAGCCGTCCTGGGTGATGCGCGAGTCATGCCCGCCATTGACCGTATCGCTCGGGTCGGGCTGGTACACCTTGCCGAAGAACTGGCTCTGCCAGTTGACCCCGCCGCCTACGGTCAGGCGGTCCCAGGCGCCGGGCAGGCGATAGGTGCTGAACAGCCGCGCCACCTGCTGCGGTTCGGTGCTCTGCAGCACCGAGCCGTAGACGTAGTCGTGATTGGCGTCGCGGGTGTGGTTGTAGCTGTAGCCGGCCGACAGGTTCCAGCCTTCGCTAAGCTCGCCTGCCACCTCGACCTCGAAACCCTTGGTGGTCGCGCCCTTGGTCGGGCGGTAGATGGCGTCGATGCCCCAGCCGTCCACCAGTTGCGCGACGTTGTCCTGCTCGGTGTGGAATACCGCGAAGCTGGCGTTGACCCGGCCATCCAGGTACTCGGCCTTGATCCCGGCTTCGTAGCTGTCGCCCTGCACCGGGTCGAGGATCTTGCCGTCGACGTCCTTGCTCATCTGCGGCTGGTAGATGCTGGTGTAGCTGGTGTACAGCGAGTAGCTGTCGTTAAGGTCGTAGACCAGCCCGGCATAGGGGGTGACCACGCCGGTCTGCTGGTAGCGCTGGCGTGCGTCGGGGCTGTTGGGGTCGAGGTAGCGGGTGTTGTCGATGCCCTTGAAGTCGCTGACCCGGGTACCGAGGATCACCGCCAGGTCGTCGGTGGGCTTGAGGCGGGTGGCCAGGTAGGCGCCAGTCTGGCGCTGGAGGATATCGTTGTCGCCGATCTTCGGGATGTCCGGCTTGGCGAACTCGCCGCGCCAGTCGTAGATGCTGCCGCCCACTGGCGGGTACACCGAACCGTGGACCGGGATGTCCTGTCTGGCGTTCATCAGCATGAAGCCGGCGATCAGCTCGTGCTCGCGGCCCAACAGGCTGAAGGGGCCGTGCAGGTTGATGTCGAGGTTGTCCTGGCGCTGGTCGCCCTTGAACTTGCCCATGTACATGAACATGCCGTCGCCGCTGGCCTGGTCCGGGTTGCCGCCGCTGGCCGAGCCCAGCAGGGTGTCGTGCTGGCGGCGCAGATGGTCGTAGCTGACCTTCAGGGTCCAGTCATTGGCCAGTTGCTGTTCCAGGGAGGTGAACAGGGTCTGGTTCTTGAAGTCGCGGCGGCTCCAGTCGGTGGCCGGGTTGAACGAGCGGGAGAAGTGGGTCCGCGAGCCGTTGCTGAAGTACATCGGGAAGCCGGTCCAGGTGGCACCCCGGGAGCGGGTGTTCTGCTGGTCCAGGCCGAGGGTCAGCAGAGTGTCGGGGGTCAGGTCGGCCTCCAGCACGCCGTAGGCGATGTCCTTGGTGTTCTGGTAGTGGTCGAGGTAGGAACTGCGGTCCTGATAGACCCCGACAAAGCGCCCGCGCAGGTTGCCGGTTTCGGTCAGCGGGCCGGAAATGTCCCCTTCGCTGCGGTAGTTGTCCCAGGAACCGACGGTGCCGGTGACCGAGGCCTTGAATGCCTTGGTCGGCCGCTTGCGGATCAGGTTGACGGTGGCCGACGGGTCACCGGAGCCGGTCATCAGGCCGGTGGCGCCCTTGATGATTTCCACCCGGTCGAAGGTCGCCATGTCGGTGCTGGTGGTGCCGTAGTCGTAGACCCCGTCGTAGGTGGCGTTGACCCCGTCGTACTGGAAATTGGTGATGGGCAAGCCGCGGCTGGAGAACTCCCAGCGCTCGCTGTCGTAGTTCTGCACGCTGACCCCGGGGGCCCGGCGCAGGGTGTCGGCGATGCTGGTGGCGCCTTGGTCGTCCATCTGTTGGCGGGTGATCACCGTCACCGTTTGCGGGGTTTCGCGCAGCGACAGGTTGAGGCCGGTGGCCGAGGCGCTGGCCCCGGTGGTGTAGCTCTGGCTGCCTTCGGTGACGCTGCCCAGGCCCTGGGCGGAAATCTGCGTGGTGCCCAGTTGCAGCGGGCCGCTGGTGGCGGGAAGTGCCTTGAGCACATAGCCGCCGCTGACCCCCTGGGCTTGCAGCCCGGAGTTCGCCAGCAGCAGTTGCAGGGCCTCTGCGACGCTGTAGCGACCGTTCAGGCCTGGGCTCTGCTTGCCGGCGGCCAGGTCGTTGTGCCCGGCAATGAACACCGCGCTCTGCTCGGCGAAGCGGTTGAGCACCGTGACCAGCGGCCCGGGGCCGATGCTGTAGCTGCGCCGTTCGGCCTGGGGCTGGTTCTGGCCCGCATCGGCAGCGGCGTGGGCCCAGGATGCGGTGCCGCACAGCAGTACGGTGCACAGGGGCAGGGTATGAAAGGGCAGGCGCGAACGGCGGGGTGATGGCATGGGGTTCCCTTATGGGTCGGCAATGTGAGGACTGTTACCGGGTTAACCGAAGGGCATCGGAAAAAGGGAACCTGCCAGGTGAAAAAAAGTTTTCCGGTTTCAGGTACGTGGCTCCAGGGTCACCCACCAGGACGCCAGGCGCTTGACCCGCACTGGCAACGCCGCTTCCAGCAGGGCCAGGGCCTGGTCGGAGTCGTGCAAGGGGAAAGAGCCCATCACCGGCAGTTGGGCGATGGCCGGGTCGCACCCCAGGTGGCCGTTGCGATAGCGCCCCAGTTCCTCCAGCAGTTGCTCCAGGGGCAGGTTGTCGGCCAGCAGCAGGCCGTGGCTCCAGGCTTCGCGGGCGGCACTGGCGGCCTGCAGCGGCCCCAGGGTGCGGCCATCGAAGCGCAGCTGCTGACCGGCATTCACCACCTGCAAGCCACTGGCGCTGCGTACCTCCACCGCGCCGGCGTAGACGTTGAGCAGGCTGTCGCCGGCGCCGCAGCGCACGCTGAAGCGCGTGCCCAGGGCGCGCAGGCGGCCGTGTTCGGTCTGCACCAGAAATGGCCGCTGCGGGTCCTTGGCGGTGTCGATGAGGATTTCCCCCAGGTGCAACGCCAGCAGCCGCTGCTCGTTGCTGTAGCGCACATCCACCGCGCTCAGGGCGTTGAGCCACAGGCGCGTACCGTCGCTGAGCAACGTGTCGCGGATTTCCCCGGTGCCGGTGGCGTAGTCGGCACGCCAGCGGCTCAGGGCCTGGGGCAGCGGGCTGTTGCGCCAGGTGCCCCAGCCCAGGCCAGCCAGCAGCAGTGCACCGAGCACCTGGCGCCGTGCCAGGGCTGGACGCCGGGCGGCGCTCAGGGCGCGGCTGGCGGATGGGCGGGTGTTGGCCTCCTGCAAGGGCAGCAGGCGCTGGCTGACCCGCTCGACATAGCTCCAGGCCTGGCGGTGTTCCGCGCTCTGCTCGAACCAGTCCTGCCATTGGCGACGCTGTTCGTCGCTGCTGCCCTGGTCCTGCAGTTGCACGTACCAGTGCGCGGCCTGTTGCAGGCAGGCGTGGCTGAGCCGGCCGCCGGGTCGAGGGTCCATGGTTCAGTCCACCAGCAGGCCGTCGAGTTCGGCCTCCAGCAGTGCGCAATGCAGCAGGGCCTGGGCCAGGTACTTCTTCACCATGCGCTCCGATACCCCCAGTTCCTCGGCAATGGCCTGGTAGGGCCGGCC
This sequence comes from Pseudomonas sp. MWU349, assembly GCF_017947325.1. Taxonomy (NCBI): domain Bacteria; kingdom Pseudomonadati; phylum Pseudomonadota; class Gammaproteobacteria; order Pseudomonadales; family Pseudomonadaceae; genus Pseudomonas; species Pseudomonas sp. MWU349. Next base: position 849,828 of record NZ_JAFEVP010000001.1, read on the forward strand.
GTGCAGTTGAGAGAGGATGAAGGCCGTGCGCACCTTGGCCGGCAGGCGGCCGAGCATGGCGTCCACTTCGTACAGGGTCTCGACAATGATTGCCTGCTGCTCCGCCGAGGGTTGCACCGCCTGCGGGCGTGCAGCCAGCGCCTGCAGCCAGGCCTGCTCCAGTTGCCGGCGCCGCCAGTGGTCGATGCACAGGCCCCGGGCCACGGTGGCCAGGTAGGAACGCTGGTGGACCTCATCACGCAGCACCGGCGGGCGCTTGAGCACTCGGACGAAGATGTCGTGGGCCAGGTCGGCGGCGTCCCAGGCGTGATTCAGGCGCCGGCGCAACAACCCGTAGAGCCAGCGGTGATGGGCATCGTAGAGGCTGTGGACCGAGTCCGGGCTGGGGAGAGGCGTGGAGGGCAAGGAGGCGTGTCCGCTGGCGATCTGGTTGTAAATGGGAATTGATCGCGATTAAAGCAAAAGCCACTGGCCCCTGCAAACGATATCGCCGCGCCCTGGCGCAATCGACCCTGCTTGAGCGGGTGGCCGGGCAGGCCGTCGAACAGGACGATAAAAGACAGGGGCCGGGGGCCATTCAGAGCTTGCTGAATGGGGTTTCTTCAGTGGTATCTTCGCCGGTATTCGCTTGTCATGGCCTGGCGCTGCAGCGCGTATCCATGGGGCGGGCGGCAACGTCCGGGGGGCATCGGACGCGCAGCGGCAAAGGGGCGGGGCTTATGCGAAACGTGGGGTTCAAGCTGTTTTTCACCCATCGTCTGGCACTCCTGGCGGGTGCCGAGTCATTACGTTCTATCCGCGAAGGCCTGCTCTGGCTGCTGCCCTGCCTGCTGGTCTCGGCGCTGCTGCTGATCCTCGGCCAGTGCGCCCAGGCGCTGGGGGCGCCGCCAGCATGGGTGGAGCTGCTGACCGGCCTGCACAACCGCATCAGTTCGATCATTCCCCTGCTGGTGGCGGCCTCCATCGGCTACATGCTGGCGATCAAATACCGCCTGCCCCAGCTGCCGGTGGCCTTCCTCTGCCTGTCCCATGTGGTGATCGCCATCTACCTGTTGCGCGACTACCCGCGGGCGGCGGCGACTTTCGTGCTGTTCATCGCCATCGCCTCGCCCCTGGTCAATGTGCCGCTGATGGCCCGGCTGCACCGCCAGCGCTGGACCCGGCTGGTGGACGAGGGGCTGGTGGGGCACAACCTCAAGGGCACCATCAACATGGTGCTGCCGGGGATGGTGACCTCTTTGGTGCTGGTCTGCGTGTTGCAACTGCTGCTGCAGTTCCATGAGTTTGCCTACGTCGAGCGGCCGATCGATATCGACGACCTGGACAACCCCTACCTCAACGCGATCTTCCTGACCTCGACCAATTCGCTGCTGTGGTTCTTCGGCATTCATGGCGCCCATGCCATGCAGCCGCTGATGGATGTGATGGACCAGGCCGTGACGCTCAACGCCGCGGATCAGGCCGCTGGCCGGCCATTGCGCTATGCCTTGAACAGCGGCCTGCTGGGCTGCTTTGCCTTCATTGGCGGCTCTGGCGGCTCCCTGGCGCTGGTGCTGGCGATCCTTGGTTTCTCGCGCAACCGCTCCATGCGTCTGCTGGCCCTGGCGAGCCTGGCGCTGTCGCTGTTCAACGTCAACGAACTGCTGTTGTTCGGTGTGCCAATCATCCTCAACCCGCGCCTGCTGGTACCGTTCATGCTGGTGCCGATGGTCAATGCCTGCCTGGCACTAATGGTGGTGCAACTGGGGTGGGTGAGCCCGGCGCTGGTGAGCCTGCCCTTTACCTCGCCGGTGCTGCTCAATGCCTACCTCAGCACCCAGGGCGACTGGGGCGCGGTGCTGCTGCAAGGGCTGCTGCTGGGGGTCGGCATCCTGATCTACATGCCCTATGTGCGCAGTATCCAGCGCCAGGGCGAGCAAAGTGCCCAGGTCTACCTGAAAACCTTCGACACCACCTTCCATGGCCTGGAGGAGCGGGGCCGGCTGTTCGAGCTGGACCCGATGGTGGCGTCCTACCAGCAGGCCGCCCGGCAGTCCTTGCAACTGGCCCGTATCCAGCAGTTGAGCGACTACGACTTCCACCTGGAGTATCAGCCCCAGGTGATCAAGGACAGCGGCTTGTGCAGCGGTTGCGAAGCGCTGATCCGCGCCCGTGACCGCGAGGGCAAGGTGCAGTCGCCCTGGGAACTGCTGCAGTGGCTGAGCCAGGCCAAGCTGATGCCCGAGGTGGATTTCTGGGTGGCGTCCCAGGCGGTGCGCCAGCACCTGGCGTGGCGCAAGGTCGGCTTCGAGCTGCCCATCACCATCAACATCTCCAGCGCCACCCTGGCCTCCCGGGAACATGGCCAGCGCCTGCTGGAGATTCTGGCCCGGGCCCAGGGCCAGGTGTCGGTGGAGATTACCGAGGATGCCCTGGTGGGCGATGCGCTGCTGACCCAGCAATGGATCGGCAAGCTTCATGCGCTGGGCGCCCGGGTCTATATCGATGACTTCGGCACCGGCTTTTCCGCCCTGAGCTACCTGCACCAGTTCCCGGTGGACGGGATCAAGATCGACCGCAGCTTTGTCCTCGCCCAGCGTGAACCCAAGGGCGCCCAGGTGTTGAACGGCCTGCTGCGTTTTTGCGAAACCCTCAAGCTCAAGGTGGTGGTGGAAGGGGTGGAAACCCGCGAGCAGCTGGATTTCCTGCAATCGAGTGCCGAGCTGACCATCCAGGGCTGGTACTACAGCAAATCCCTGCCCGGGGAGCAGATCCCCGGTTTCGTCAGCCAGCGCGCGCGGGACGCCCAGGCGCTGAAGGCCGATTGACACTGGGGCTCAAGCCTCGGCGCGGAAGGCCGGGTGCCCCGGGCGGCGCAGCGCCTGCCACGCCCGGGCCTGGGGCCAGTCGGCGGCGCTCAGCCACAGCCCCTGGTGTTCACGCAAGGGTTCGGCGGGCAGGCGCAACAGGTCCTCCAGTGCCCACTCCAGGCTGTGGCCCGGATCGGCGTCGTCTGCCGCCTGCCAATCCCGCTCGAACAGCTGCAGTGCCAGGCCCCGGGCATCGAAGTGCTGGAACAGCGGGCGGTGGCGCAGCCAGTCGGGGGCGATGCGCAGGCTGCGTTCCTGCACATCGAGCAGCAGCAACTGCCAGGCGCGGTAGCCCTGCTGCGGGTCGCCGGCGCCGAGCCGGAGCCGGGTCAGGGCCAGGTAGCGGGCGTCGGTGGACCAGATCAGCGACGGGGCCAGATCGCCCACTGCACAGCCGGAGGCGGTGAGCAGGTGGCCGCCGAGCCGCGGGCTGGTTTCCCGCAGCCAGCTGTCGGCGTACTCGGTTTCGCTGCCAAACAGCCACGCGGCGTCGCGGCCATCGGGGGCAGGCTGGATAAAGTCACCCTCGGCGACCGCGGCCTGAGGCCGATCCACCAGGCGCCAGGGCGCCACGGGCTGCAATTGGTCATCGATCACCTGCCAGTCCTGGCGCTCATAGCAGGGTTGCGAGGCCGGGCCTTCGGTGCAGAACGCCGCGGCGTGTTCAGGTGCGGGCGCCGGCCGGTTGAAGCGTTGCAGCGGGCTGCTGGCGTGGTCCGGGTCGAGGCGCCCGACCAGCACGGCCAGGCTCAGGCGGCCCTGGCGAAAGTCCAGCAGGCGCGCCGCCAGCAGTGCCGGGCTGTAGATCAGGCGCTGCTGTTGCAGGTCCGCCACCACCACCTGGGGGGCCAGCTCCAGGGTTTCGCTCCAGGGCAGCAGGGCCAGGTAGCGCTGGCAATCGGAAACCCGATGGTCCAGCAACCAGCACCCGGGCAGTTGCCAGGTGCCGATCTGGCATCGGTAGGCACCCAGGCCCCGGGGGTTGTCCATCAGCCAGCTGAACAGCGCGCGCTGCTCGCCCAGCAGGGGCTGGGACTGGATCCGGCTTTCGCCCCGGGCCCCGCTGCCGTCCAGGGGCTGCAGCAACTGGGTGCGGGTCAGCGGCAGCGGCGCCACTTGCAGGCAGCCTTGCCGGTCGTGGCCGACGCCGGTTTCGCTGTCGCTGTGGGTACTGTGCAAGCGATAGCCGTAGCGCCCGTGGTCCGCCTCGGCCAGGTCCAGGTATGCGCTGTAGCCCAGCCAGTGGCGATCCAGGCTGAGCAGCGGGCCAGGGTAGAAGGATGGTTCTGCATGGCTGGCGACCCAGGGCGCGGGCAATGCCCGCCAGCCCTTGTCGGCCTGCCACAGCCAGCAGCACTCGGCCTCAGGCTGCGCTGGCTCGTGGGCGATGCAGGCCAGGGCCTGGCCGTCGTCGCGCCAGATGCGGGGTGCGTCGGCCCGCAGCAGCAAGCCGCTGGGCTGGCCGTCGATGCTTATGCGATAGGGCGGCATGCGCAGGGGGTCCAGGGGTTGCTCCAGGGCCCTGAGGCTGGCCGGCAGCGCCAGACTGGCGTGCAGCCGGTGGCTGCCGTTAGGCGCGCTTTCTTCGAAATCCTGGCGAGCCAGGGCCTCCAGCCACTGGCCCGGCTCCAGCCAGAGATCGGCTACCGCCACCAGTTCGACGCACTCGGCTTCCTGCAGCAGGCTATTCAGGCTGGCCTGGTGCTGGCCGTTGTCCACCAGCGGGCTGTGGCGGCCGCTGAGGGTGTCGGTGCTGAAGGCATCCAGCTCCCAGAACTGCTCCCGGTTGCAGCGGTACAGGCGGCGCTGTACACGGTCGAGGATGGCCAGCCCCCAGTGTTGCCTGGAAGGCAGCGGCGCGGCGAAGTAGCGCCCGTCGCTGGAAAACCGCGCCGAGGACCCCAGCCCTTGCAGCAGCACCCCATCGGGGAACAGGTAGTCGCAATAGGTGGGCCCGCCCATGGCGATCTCACCGTGATTGAACACCCGGATCGGCTGGCCTTCCGGGGTCTGTTGCGGCTCGTTGCCGCCCCAGGCGCTGATCGGTGTGGGGTTCGGCTGCACCAGCCCCAGGCGGCGCTCCAAGTGGCTGACCGCTGCCAGCCCGGCAAAGATGCTGGTGACGGCGGCGGCGATATCCCAGTAGGCCGGCAGGGCCCGGCCCAGGCTGAAGCCCAGGCCGAACGCGGCGCTGATCATCAGCCGCGCCAGGCCGCGGGCGGTTTTAGGCCAGCCCAGGCGCGCCGCCAGGGTCATCGCCGCTGCGCAGCCGAGCAACACCCCCAGGGCCGCCGGGGGCGGCAGCAGGGTGACGAAGAAGATCGGGATGAGCAGGGCGGCCAACTGCCAGAGCAACTCCAGCAACAGGCGTGACAGGCTCTTCTCGGATGCGGGGGAGGAAGCTTCGGGCATCGGCGACATCCTTGTATGGGAGCGAGCGGGCTGGTGGTGGGCGTCAACGATAACGCGGGTCCACAGCGAGTGCGCGGCGTTTTCCGATGCATCGCGAGCAAGCTCGCTCCTGCAGAGGGGGGATTGGCTCAAGAGGGGGCAATCTACCCTCGCCGGCGAAAAAAGCCAGTAGGAAAAATGCAGTCATATTGACTGCGTTTGAGGTCTTTATGACTTCTTCTTTATCTGGTCATAAAGACTCTTTAGGTGGCAGGGGCCGGTTTTACGGGCTCTGCGCGCTGGCATGAAACGTGAAGGGCCAGTCATGCCATTGTGTGCTAGAGGAGTTGTCGAAATGCGCCGTTACTTCGATTCGCCACTGCAGGTACTGCACCTGTCCAATGCGCTGCTGTGGTCGGGCAGCCTGCTGCTGGGCCTGGGGGTGTACGCCGCCTACGTCCATTCCGGCCATTTGCCTATCGCCACCCTGGTGCTGATGCACAGCCTGGTGATGATCGGGCCGACCCTGTTGAAGATCGGTTACGTCCTGCGCCTGCTGGCCCAGCGGCGCATGGCCCAGTGCCAGGGGAGGGCTGCCTGTGTCTTTGCCTGAAGCCTGGCACCGCTGGACCGGCCAGCCTCTCTGGAGCCTGGGGTTCCGTCCGTTCTTCCTCGCCGGCGCCGGCTTCGCCTGCCTTGCCCTGGTGCTGTGGGGGCTGTGGCTGCATGGTGCGCTGGCGGGCCTGCAACCGGTGGCCGGGATGCTGGCCTGGCACCGTCACGAAATGCTCTTCGGCTTTGCCGTGGCGATCGTTGCCGGCTTCCTGCTGACGGCGGTGGCCAACTGGACCGGCCGCCCGGGCCTGAGCCGTACGCCGTTGCTGTTGCTGTGGCTGCTGTGGCTGGCGGGGCGCCTGGCCTGGTGGCTGCCGCTGCCGGGCCCGCTGTTCGTTGTGGTGCAACTGGCGTTCATGCCGTTGCTGGCGGCGGTGATCGGGCGCGAGCTGGGGTGCGCCGGCAAGCGTGAGAACTACCCCATGGTCCTGGTACTGGGGCTGCTGGCGCTGTTTCAGGGGCTGACCCTGTGGGGCCTGTTGGAACACCAGGACAGCTGGCAGCGGCGCGGCGAACTGGGCGCCTTGTGGCTGGTGGCGACCCTGATGACGGTGATCGGCGGCCGGGTGATTCCCTTCTTCATCCAGCGCGGGCTGCAACTGGGCCCCCAGGCGCCGACATCGCCCTGGCCGACCCGGGTGTTGCTGGTGGGCAGCCTGCTGGCCGCGTTGTCCATGGCCCTGGGCGGCGGTGACGCTCCCCGCGGGTGGCTGGCGCCGCTGTTCGCCCTGCTGGCGGGGCTGCAAGGCTGGCGCTTGTGGCGCTGGCACCGGCCGGGGCTGTGGCGGGTGCCGCTGCTCTGGTCGCTGTACCTGGCCTACGGGTGGCTGGCCCTGGCAACCCTGGGCATGGCCCTCTGGCACCTGGGCTGGTCGATACCCCAGAGCCTGGTGACCCATGCCCTGGCGGTGGGTGGCCTGGGCGGGCTGGTGCTGGGCATGGTGGCGCGGGTCAGCCTCGGCCACAGTGGCCGGCCCCTGCAGGCTTCGCGAGCCATGGCCGGTGGCTTTGCGCTGCTGTTCCTGGCGGCCCTGTGCCGGGTCCTGCTGGTGCCGTTCAGCAGCCTGGGGCTGGGCCTTTCAGCGCTGCTGGCGGGCCTGGCGTTTGCCGTGTTCGTGGCTGGCTACGGGAGGATTCTGTTGACCCCCCGGTTGTGAGGGCCGCCTGCCCACTGGCTCCTGCCGCGCCGCTTTAGATGATAAGCCGTCGTTATTCTGGACTACGCTTGGAATCTTAGCCGCGAATGGAGTCAGCGATGTTGTATCCCAGCAAACCCAACAATGAGGCCTTGAGAATCCAGACCCTGCGGGAGCTGAATGTGCTCGATACCTCACCGGAGGAGCGTTTCGACCGCCTTACCCGGCTGGCCAAGCGTCTGTTCAACGTGCCCATTGCCCTGGTCAGCCTGGTGGATGCCGACCGGCAATGGTTCAAGTCCTGCGTAGGGCTCGACGTCAGCGAAACCTCGCGGGACATTTCCTTCTGCGGCCACGCGATCCTCGGCGACCAGATCCTCACCGTGCCCGACGCCGGCCTGGACGAACGCTTCCACGACAACCCGCTGGTGGTAGGGGCCCCGGGCATCCGCTTCTATGCCGGTTGCCCGCTGACGGTGACCAATGGCAGCAAGCTCGGCACTCTGTGCCTGATCGACATCAAGCCCCGCGACCTGGACGACGAGGACCGGGCATTGCTACGGGACCTGGCGCGCATGGCCGAGCAGGAACTGGCGGCGGTGCAGATGGCCAGCATGGACGAGCTGACCCTGCTGTCCAATCGCCGCGGCTTCGAGGCCCTGGCCCGGCATGCCCTGGGGGTATGCAAGCGCCTGGAAAAACCGGCGACCCTGCTGTTCTTCGACCTCAACGACTTCAAGCAGATCAATGACACCTACGGCCATGCCGAAGGCGACGGTGCCCTGAAGACCTTCGCCGACGTGCTGCGCATCGCCTTTCGCGAGAGCGACGTGATCGGCCGCCTGGGGGGCGATGAATTCGTGGCCCTGCTGACCGCTGCCGACCATGTCGAGACTTCGGCGATCATGGTGCGTCTGCGGGAGATTCTCGATGAGCGCAATGCCACCTTGAAGCGGGGTTATGACATCCGCTTCAGCGTCGGCCAGATCGAATACGACGCCGAACGCCATCCCGACATCGAGGCGTTGCTGGCGGACGCCGACAAGGCCATGTACCTGCACAAGCAGGCGAGCAAGCGGGCTCGCTGAGGGTTACTGCCGCCAAGCCCTGCCCGGTGACGCGGGGCAGGGAAGGGCGTCAGTGGCAGGGCGCTATTGGCCGCGCTCCATCAGCGGTGGGCTATAGCTTTCCTCGATGTCGACCCCGGCCGCCCTGGCCCGGCTTTCAACTTCTGAGCGACGTTGCAGCCGTTCTTTCAAATGCGCAGGGAACAGGGTTCTCCATTGGGCTCTTTGTGGCTCTGCAAAGTCGCGGGTCCAGAACGTGTCCAGGGACATCAGGTTCAGGCTAATCAAGTAGACAGCGTTTTGCAGGGGGGCGCTTTTCGAGTCGTAGCGCAGGGCTCGGACATGCGCAATGTAGTTGCCGTGATAGAGATACCAGTCATAGAACATGTTGTTGCCCAGCCACTGCTCAAGGCTCATCTCATGGTTGGCATCGAACAGCGGGTGGCTGAGTGGCTGGGTACCCAGGAGGCTTTCCTTCCAGTCCAGCTTGTGCAACTCGCCAGCGGCTATTCGGGGGTCGGAAGGGAAGTAGTATTTTTGCCATCCAGCGTTCTTCAACGTCCTGAGAAGGTTATAGACAAGCGCCTTGTTGGCCTTGTGAGTGCTGTTGTCCGGCAGCCCGCGAAGGTCGATGTTCAATTCCTGGATGGTGTTTGAGGTCTTGCCATCAACGGCAATCAGCAGCCCGGCCACCTGATCCAGTTCAAGCGTGCCCTCGGGCTGGGCCAGGCTCAGGTGAAGGAGTGCTCCCTGACGATCCGCCTCATACCAACATAGGTTGACCGCATCCAGGCAGTCGGCGGTAAAGCTCACCGGGCTCTTTTCCAGGAACTCGGCAACCGGTGTGCCCAAGGGGATGTGCAGGCGTGCGACGCTGCTCCGGGTTTTATTCGAGGCGGTATCTTGGGTGTTGTCGCAGCCGGCTAGAAAAAGCACGAGCAACAGATAGCACAGCTTCATGTTCGGCCTTTCCAATGAGCAGGAAGGGGCGGTGTGGCGAGGGCGCAAGCCCCCTCGCCACCGACGCAGATCACTCGTCGAGGTTGCCCATGGCGGTGGTGTTGAAACCGCCGTCCACGTACATGATCTCGCCGCTGATGCCCGAGGCCAGGTCCGAGCAGAGGAAGGCGCCGGCGTTGCCGACTTCTTCGATGGTGACGTTGCGCCGCAGCGGGGTTTGCGCCTCGTTGGCCGCCAGCATCTTGCGGAAGTTCTTGATCCCTGAGGCCGCCAGGGTGCGGATCGGCCCGGCGGAAACGGCGTTGACCCGAGTGCCTTCCGGGCCCAGGGAGCCGGCCAGGTAGCGCACGCCGGCTTCCAGGGAGGCCTTGGCCATGCCCATCACGTTGTAGTTGGGCATGGTGCGTTCGGCGCCCAGGTAGGACAGGGTCAGCAGGCTGCCGTTGCGGCCCTTCATCATTTCCCGACCGGCCTTGGCCAGGGCCACAAAGCTGTAGGCGCTGATGTCGTGGGCGATGCGAAAGCCCTCGCGGGTGGTGGCATCGGTGAAGTCGCCTTCGAGCTGGTCGCCAGGGGCGAAGCCCACGGAGTGGACGATGCAGTCCAGGCCGTCCCATTTCTTGCCCAGTGCGGTGAAGACCTGGGCGATCTGCTCGTCACTGGCCACATCGCAAGGGAAGCACAGCTCGGCGCTGGAGCCCCAGCCGGCGGCGAACTCCTCGACCCGACCCTTGAGTTTTTCATTCTGATAGGTGAAGGCCAGCTCGGCACCTTCACGGTGCATGGCGGCGGCAATGCCGGAGGCGATCGACAGCTTGCTGGCGACACCGACGATCAGGACACGCTTCCCAGCGAGAAAACCCATAGATTGCTACTCCTGTTGCAGGTTATTCGGCGCTTGCCGGAGCCAGGAAGGCGGCTTCCAGCAATTGCCGTGTGTAGGGATGTTGTGGGACGGCGAAGATACTGTGTGCGTCACCCTGTTCCACCACCTGGCCGTGCTTGATCACCATCAACTGGTGGCTCAGGGCCTTGACCACCGCCAGGTCATGGCTGATGAACAGGTAGGTCAGGTTGTACTTGCGTTGCAGGTTGCGCAGCAGCTCCACCACCTGGCGCTGCACCGTGCGGTCCAGGGCCGAGGTCGGCTCGTCCAGCAGGATCAGCCGCGGCTTGAGCACCAGGGCCCGGGCGATGGCGATGCGCTGGCGCTGCCCGCCGGAAAACTCATGGGGGTAGCGGTGCCGCGTGTCCGGGTCCAGGCCGACCTCCTTGAGGGCTGCGATGATGGCCTGTTCCTGCTCCTGTTCACTGCCTATCTTGTGGATGCGCAGGCCCTCGCCGACGATCTGGCTCACGCTCATGCGCGGGCTGAGGCTGCCGAAAGGGTCCTGGAACACCACCTGCATTTCCCGCCGCAGCGGCCGAACCTGCTGCTGGGTCAGGCTGTCCAGTTGCTGGCCCTCGAAGCGAATGCCGCCCTGGCTGGCAATCAGGCGCAGGATCGCCAGGCCCAGGGTCGACTTGCCCGAGCCGCTTTCACCAACGATGCCCAGGGTCTGGCCCTGGGGCAGGCTGAAGTGGATGCCGTCCACTGCCTTGACGTGATCCACGGTGCTGCGCAGCAGGCCTTTCTTGATCGGGAACCAGACCTTGAGGTTGTTAACCTCCAGCAGCGGCGGGCCAATCTCGTTGGCCGCCGGCAGGCCGCTGGGCTCTGCTGCCAGCAGTTCCCGGGTGTAGGGATGCTGCGGCGCGCGGAACAGATCTTCGCAGGATGACTGTTCGACGATGCAGCCCTTCTGCATGACACAGACCCGGTGGGCAATGCGCCGCACCAGGTTCAGGTCGTGGCTGATCAGCAGCAGGGCCATGCCCAGGCGCGCCTGCAGCTCCTTGAGCAGTTCGAGGATTTTCAACTGCACGGTGACGTCCAGGGCCGTGGTGGGCTCGTCGGCGATCAGCAGCTCCGGCTCGTTGGCCAGGGCCATGGCGATCATCACCCGTTGCCGCTGGCCGCCGGACAGTTCGTGGGGCAGGGCCTTGAGGCGCTTGTGCGGTTCGGGGATGCCCACCAGCTCCAGCAGCTCCAGGGTGCGCCGGGTGGCGACCTTGCCGGTCAGGCCCTTGTGGATGCCCAGCACTTCGTTGATCTGCTTTCCGATGGAGTGCAGCGGGTTCAGCGAGGTCATGGGCTCCTGGAAGATCATCGCGATGCGGTTGCCGCGGATATGGCGGATGGTCTTCTCTTTCAGGGTCAGCAGGTCGTGCCCGGCATACTGGATGGTGCCGCTGGGGTGGTGCGCCAGAGGGTAGGGCAGCAGCCGCAGGATGGAGTGGGCGGTGACCGATTTGCCCGAGCCGCTTTCGCCCACCAGGGCCAGGGTCTCGCCGCGCTTGATGTCGAAGCTGACGCCTTGCACCACCCGCTGGCGGTGCTCGCCGGTGACGAACTCCACCGCCAGGTCGCGGACTTCGATCAGGTTGTCCTGGGTCATGTCATTTCCTCGGGTCGAAGGCATCGCGGGCGGATTCGCCGATGAACACCAGCAGGCTGAGCATGATCGCCAGCACGGCGAAGGCGCTGATGCCCAGCCAGGGTGCCTGCAGGTTGGACTTGCCCTGGGCCACCAGCTCGCCGAGGGATGGCGCCCCCGGCGGCAGGCCGAAACCGAGGAAGTCCAGGGCGGTGAGGGTGCCGATGGCGCCGGTGAGGATAAAGGGCATGAAGGTCATGGTGGAGACCATGGCGTTGGGCAGGATATGGCGGAACATGATGGCGCCGTTCTGCATGCCCAGGGCCCGGGCCGCGCGCACGTATTCCAGGTTGCGCCCGCGCAGGAACTCGGCCCGCACCACGTCCACCAGGCTCATCCAGGAGAACAGCAGCATGATCCCCAGCAGCCACCAGAAGTTGGGCTGCACGAAGCTGGCGAGGATGATCAGCAGGTAGAGCACCGGCAGCCCGGACCAGATCTCCAGGAAGCGCTGGCCCACCAGGTCCACCCAGCCGCCGTAGAAGCCCTGCAGGGCGCCGGCGATGACGCCGATGATGGAACTGAGAATGGTCAGGGTCAGGGCGAACAGCACCGACACCCGGAACCCGTAGATGACCCGGGCCAGCACGTCGCGGCCCTGGTCGTCGGTGCCCAGCAGGTTGTCCGCCGAGGGCGGCGCCGGGGCCGGCACCCGCAGGTCGTAGTTGATGCTCTGGTAGCTGAAGGGGATCGGCGCCCAGAGTATCCAGGCATCCTTCTGCGCCAGCAGTTCGCGGATGTAGGGGCTCTTGTAGTTGGCTTCCAGGGGGAATTCGCCGCCGAAGGTGGTTTCCGGGTAGCGCTTGAGGGCCGGGAAGTACCAGCCACCCTCGTAGTGCACCACCAGCGGCTTGTCGTTGGCGATCAGCTCGGCGCCCAGGCTGAGGACGAACAGCACCAGGAACAGCCACAGCGACCACCAGCCGCGCTTGTTGGCCTTGAAGCGCTCGAAGCGCCGGCGATTGAGGGGGGACAGGTTCATCTCAATGCTCCCGGCTGTCGAAGTCGATACGAGGGTCGACCAGGGTGTAGGTCAGGTCGCCGATCAGTTTCACCACCAGCCCCAGCAGGGTGAAGATGAACAGGGTGCCGAACACCACCGGATAGTCGCGGTTGATCGCTGCCTCGAAGCTCATCAGGCCCAGGCCGTCGAGGGAGAAGATCACTTCCACCAGCAGGGAGCCGGTGAAGAAGATGCCGATGAAGGCCGAGGGGAAGCCGGCGATCACCAGCAGCATGGCGTTGCGGAACACATGGCCGTAGAGCACCCGACGCTGGGTCAGGCCCTTGGCCTTGGCGGTGACCACGTACTGCTTGTTGATCTCGTCGAGGAAGCTGTTCTTGGTCAGCAGGGTCATGGTGGCGAAGTGGCCGATCACCAGGGCGGTGACCGGCAGCGCCAGGTGCCAGAAGTAGTCGAGGATCTTGCCGCCCCAGCTCAACTGGTCGAAGTCGTTGGAGGTCAGGCCGCGCAGGGGGAACCAGTTGAAATAGCTGCCGCCTGCGAACACCACGATCAGCAGGATGGCGAACAGGAAGGCCGGGATCGCGTAGCCGACGATGATCGCCGAGCTGGTCCAGACATCGAAGTGGCTGCCGTGGCGGGTGGCCTTGGCGATCCCCAGGGGGATCGACACCAGGTACATGATCAGGGTGCTCCACAACCCGAGGGAGATGGACACCGGCATCTTTTCCTTGATCAGGTCCACCACCTTGGCGTCACGGAAGAAGCTGTTGCCGAAATCCAGGGTGGCGTAGTTCTTGATCATGATCCACAAGCGTTCCGGCGCCGACTTGTCGAAGCCGTACATGTGCTCGATTTCCTTGATCAGCGCCGGGTCCAGGCCCTGGGCGCCGCGGTAGCTGGAACCTGCCACCGAGACTTCGGCGCCGCCGCCGGCGATGCGGCTGGTGGCGCCGTCGAAGCCTTCGAGCTTGGCGATCATCTGCTCCACCGGGCCGCCGGGTGCGGCCTGGATGATCACGAAGTTGATCAGCAGGATGCCCAGCAGCGTGGGGATGATCAGCAGCAGGCGGCGAAAGATATAGGCCAGCATGGTCAGTACACCGCTTCGGCCGGGGCCGCCTGGTTGTCCGGGGTCGGTTCTACGGCCGGCTTGGCGCCGGGCTTGATCCACCAGGTGTTGACGCCGATGTCGTACTTGGGCGCGACCTCGGGGTGGCCGATGTGGTCCCAGTAGGCCACGCGCCAGGTCTTGATGTGCCAGTTGGGAATCACGTAGTAGCCCCATTGCAGGACCCGGTCCAGGGCCTTGGCGTGGGCCACCAGGCTGGCGCGGGAATCGGCGTTGATCAGGCTTTCCACCAGGCTGTCGATGGCCGGGTCCTTGAGGCCGATGTAGTTGCGGCTGCCGGGCTTGTCGGCGCTGGAGGACATCCAGAATTCGCGTTGCTCGTTACCCGGGGAGTTGGACTGGGGAAAGCTGCCGACGATCATGTCGAAGTCCCGCGAGCGCACCCGGGTGATGTACTGGGACACGTCGACCCGGCGGATCACCAGGTCGATGCCCAGGTCGGCCAGGTTGCGCTTGAACGGCAGCAGTACGCGCTCGAACTCGGTTTGGGCCAGCAGGAACTCGATCACCACCGGCTTGCCCTGGGCGTCGACCATCTTGTCGTCGACGATGCGCCAGCCGGCTTCCTGCAACAGCTGGTAGGCCTGGCGCTGCTGGGCGCGGATCATCCCGCTGCCGTCGCACACCGAAGGGGAGAAGGCCTGGTCGAATACCTGCGGGGGGATCTTGCCCCGCAGCGGTTCGAGAATCGCCAGCTCCTCGGGCCCCGGCAGGCCGGTGGCGGCCATTTCCGAGTTCTCGAAGTAGCTGCGGGTGCGGGTGTAGGCACCGTTGAACAGCTGTTTGTTGCTCCATTCGAAATCCAGCAGCAGGCTCAGCGCGTGACGCACTCGCACGTCCTGGAACATCGGCCGGCGGGTGTTGAAGACAAAACCCTGCATGCCGGTGGGGTTGCCGTTGGCGATCTGCTCCTTGATCAGGCGGCCCTGGGCCACGGCCGGAATGTTGTAGGCGTTGGCCCAGTTCTTCGCGCTCATTTCCAGCCAGTAGTCGAACTGGCCGGCCTTGAGCGCTTCCAGGGCCACGGTGTTGTCACGGTAGTAGTCGCTGGTGATCACGTCGAAATTGTAGAAGCCGCGGTTGACCGGCAGGTCCTTGGCCCAATAGTCCTTGACCCGCTCGTAGCGGATCGAGCGCCCGGCCTTGACCTCGGTGACCTTGTAAGGGCCACTGCCCAGGGGAATCTCCAGGTTGCTCTTGGCAAAGTCGCGGCTTTGCCACCAGTGCTTGGGCAGGATCGTCAGCTGGCCGAGGATCAGCGGCAGCTCGCGGTTGTTGGTGTGCTTGAACTTGAACAGCACCCGCTGCGGGTCTTCGGCGATCACCTGATCGACATCGGCGTAGTAGCCGCGGTAGAGCGGCGAGCCGGCGCTCACCAGGGTCTGGAAGCTGAACACCACGTCTTCGGCGTGGATCGGTTGGCCGTCGTTGAAACGCGCTTCGGGGCGCAGATAAAAGCGCACCCAGCTGTTGTCCGGGGCCTTCTCGATCTTGCTGGCCACCAGGCCGTACTCGGTGAACGGCTCATCCAGGCTCTGGGTCATCAGGGTGTCGTAGACCAGGCCGATGTTCAGCTCCGGCACGCCCTTGCTGATGAACGGGTTGAGGCTGTCGAAGCTGCCGAAGCCGGCCATGCGGAAGGTGCCGCCCTTGGGCGCGTCGGGGTTGACGAAGTCGAAGTGCTGGAAGTTCGCCGGGTATTTCGGCGCTTCGTTGTACAGGGTCACGGCGTGTTGCGGCGCAGCCTGGGCACAGCAGGCGATGGCGCTGAACAACAGGCCGCTGGTGCTCAGGAGCAGGGCACGCAGGGGCATCATTGGGCGTTCTCCATGGACTTCAGCCACCAGGCGCCAAGGCCCAGGGTATAGGGCGGCGTGGTGACGAAGGCGAACCGGTTACGGTAGGCCAGGCGGTGATAGTTGAGGTACCAGTTGGGAATCATGTAGTGCTGCCACAGCAGCACCCGGTCCAGGGCCCGGCCCGCGGCCAGTTGGTCGTCGCGGGTCTGGGCGGCCAGCAGCTGTTCCAGCAGGTGGTCGACCACCGGGTTGTTGATGCCTGCGTAGTTCTTGCTGCCCTTGACCGAGACCTGGCTGGAGTGGAAGTACTGCCATTGCTCCAGGCCCGGGCTCAGGGTCTGGTTGAGGGTCATGAGGATCATGTCGTAGTCGAACTGGTCCAGGCGCTGCTTGTATTGCGCCCGGTCCACGGTGCGCAGGCGGGCGTCGATGCCGATGCTCGCCAGGTTTTCCACGTAGGGCTGGAGAATCCGTTCCAGGTTGGGGTTGACCAGCATCAGTTCGAAGCGCAGCGGCTGCCCGGCACTGTTCTGCAGGCGCTGGCCATTGAGCTTCCAGCCCGCCTCGCCGAGCAGCCCCAGGGCCTTGCGCAGGGTATCCCGCGGGATGCCGCGGCCGTCGGTGCGCGGCAGGCTGAAGGCCTGGCTGAACAGGCTGGCGGGCAATTGCTCGCGGTAGGGCGAGAGCAGCAGCCATTCATGGCCCTGTGGCACGCCGGTGGCGGAGAACTCGCTGTTGGGGTAGTAGCTCAGGGCGCGCTGGTAGGCGCCGCTGAACAGGGTGCGGTTGGTCCACTCGAAGTCGAACATCATGCCCAGCGCCTCGCGCACCCGCACGTCGGCGAAAGTGGCGCGGCGGGTGTTCATGAACAGGCCCTGGGTCTGGGTCGGGATCTGATGCGCCACCTGGGCCTTGATCACCTCACCGCGGTTGACCGCCGGGAAGTCGTAGCCGTTGGCCCAGTTCTTGGCCTGGTGCTCGATATAGATGTCGAACTCGCCGGCCTTGAAGGCTTCGAAGGCTACGTCGCTGTCCCGGTAGAACTCCACTTCGACCCGGTCGAAGTTGTTGAAGCCGCGGTTGACTGGCAGGTCCTTGCCCCAGTAGTCCTTGACCCGTTCGAACACCAGCTGGCGCCCGGGCTGTACCTGGGTGATGCGATACGGCCCGCTGCCCAGGGGCGGGGTGAAGGTGGTGGCCTTGAAGTCGCGATCCTTCCAGTAATGCTGGGGCAGCACCGGCAGCTCGCCCAGGCGCAGGATCAGCAAGGGGTTGCCGGCACGCTTGAACACGAAGCGGATGCGCTGCGGGCCGAGGATATCCACCCGCTGCACTTCTTGCAGGTTGGTGCGGTATTGCGGGTGGCCTTCCTTGAGCAACAGGCGATAGGAGAACGCTACATCGTAGGCGGTGATCGGCTTGCCATCGTGAAAGCGCGCTTCGGGGCGCAGGTTGAACACCACCCAGCTGCGGTCCTCGGCGTATTCCACCGAGCGGGCGATCAGGCCGTAGCTGGACGTCGGCTCATCACCGGACGGCGCATACAGGCCGGTGCCCACCATCAAGGGTTCGTTGAGCTCGTTGACCCCGTATTGCAGGAAGTTCGGCGTGGCGACCGGGCTGGTGCCCTTGAAGGTGTAGGGGTTGAGGGTGTCGAAGGTGCCAAAGGCCATGACCCGCAAGGTGCCGCCTTTGGGCGCAGCAGGGTTGACCCAATCGAAGTGGGTGAACTTTGCCGGGTATTTGAGCGTGCCAAACTGCGCGTAACCGTGACTTTCGGTGATCGTCGCGCTTGCGGGAAAGCTCAAGGCCAGGCTGATGAAGAGCAGGAGCAGGGGACGCATCGAGACAGAGATCCGATCCAGGCGGCTTGGGCTTTGTGCTCCGTACAGTAACAGCTTGTATCAGCAGGAAAAAGCTCGCTGGCGCGCGCTTCGTGCAATTGAAATTTCCTGTAGGAGCCGGCTTGCCGGCAAAGGCTGTTCGCCGGCAAGCCGGCTCCTACAGGGGAGATTTCAGTGCGGCAGGTACACCGTCAGCATCTGGCCGGGCTTGAGGGCCTGGGCCGCGCGCGGGTTCCAGCGCTTGAGGTGCTGCATCTCGACATTGAAGCGCTTGGCCACCATGTACAGCGAGTCGCCCTGCTTGACCTTGTACTGAGTCGACTTCTTCTTGTTGCTGGCCAGGCTGGTTTTCTTGCTGGCCACCTTGCGGGTGTCCTGCATCACCAGAGTCTGGCCGACCTTGAGGTTCTTGCCGCTGAGCTTGTTCCAGCGCTGCAGGTCCTGGACGTCAACCTTGTTGGCCTTGGCAATGAGGGTCAGGTTGTCGCCATTCTTGACCCGGTAGATGCGCTTGGCCCGCAGCGAATCACGCCCTTCGTCGCGGTCGAAGACCGGTTTGAGGGAGCGCTTGCTGATCAGTTCTTCGGGTTTCATGGTGGACAGGCTGGTGGTCAGCAACTGTGCCTTGGAAGTCGGCACCAGCAGGTGCTGGGGCCCGTCGATGGTGGTGCGCTGTTTGAACGCCGGATTGAGCTGGAACAGCTCGTCCTCGTCGATGTTGGCCACCGCCGCGACCTTGGAGAGGTCCATGCGCTGGTTGATCTCCACCACCTGGAAGTAGGGTTCGTTGGCGATCGGGTTGAGGTTCACGCCGTAGGCCTGCGGGGCCAGTACCACCTGGGACAGGGCCAGCAGCTTGGGCACATAGGCCTGGGTCTCGGCCGGCAGTGGCAGGTTCCAGTAGTCGGTGGGCAGGCCGAGCTTGTCGTTGCGCTCGATGGCCCGGCTCACCGTGCCTTCACCGGCGTTGTAGGCGGCCAGTGCCAGCAGCCAGTCACCGTTGAACATGTCGTGCAGGCGAGTCAGGTAGTCCAGGGCCGCAGTGGTGGAGGCGGTGATGTCGCGGCGGCCATCGTAGAAGCGGGTCTGGCGCAGGTTGAAGTAGCGCCCGGTGGCCGGGACGAACTGCCACAACCCCACCGCATCGGCCCGGGAATAGGCCAGGGGGTTGTAGGCGCTTTCGATGACCGGCAGCAGGGCCAGTTCCAGCGGCATGTTGCGTTCTTCGAGACGCTCGACGATGTAGTGGATATAAAGGCTGCCGCGCTCGCCGGCATTTTCCAGGAAGGAAGGGTTGCTGGCGAACCACAGGCGCTGCTGTTCAATACGCGGGTTGACGCCCAGGCCTTCTTGCAACTGGAACCCTTGGCGCATGCGTTCCCAGACGTCCTGGGGGACTTGCGGGCTGGGCTGGTTGCTCAGCCAGATGGGTTTCTGCTTGATGCGGGCGTTGAAATTCTGTGTGTGTGTCGCGTCGCTCTGCGGGGCATGGCCGGTGCTTTGGCAGCCCGCAAGAGTCGCTGACACAGCTACCGCGATGGCCTGGGCCAAGCGCGTCAATGCGTCTGAACTGATGGAATAACGAATAGATGACGACATTGGCTGGAAGTAAGTTCCGGGCAAAAATGTCGGGCGATTCTAGAAAGCACCCGGGGTGCGGTCAACCATTCAGAATTTTTGTACCAATCGATAGCCTGCTTAGAACTTATCTTTCCAAGCCCTCAGAGCCGCAAAGACCGCACTCTGCGACTGGTTATCCTGGCCATCCCGTTCGTCCGCTTTTTGTTTAACGGATGTTTCACCGGTACGCAGGAACGGGTTGGTCAATTTCTCCAGGGCCAGGGTCGAGGGCAGGGTCATGCGCCCTTGCTCGCGCATCTGCGTGACCTTGGCCAGGCGTTCGGCGATGTCCGGGTTGGCCGGTTCCACCGCCTGGGCGAAGCGCAGGTTGCTCAGGGTGTATTCGTGGGTGCAGTAGATCAGGGTGTCGTCCGGCAGCGCGGCGAGGCGGCCGAGGGAGTGGTGCATCTGCTCCGGGGTGCCCTCGAACAGCCGGCCGCAACCGGCCGCGAACAGGGTATCGCCACAGAACAGCAGGCCATGGTGGTAGTAGGCGATATGCCCCAGGGTATGGCCGGGCACGGCGAACACCTCGAACTCCCAGCCGAGGATGCTGACCCGCTGGTTGTCTTCGAGGCCGACGTCGCGGGCCGGGATCTTTTCCCGGGCCGGGCCATAGACCGTGGCCGCGCTGTGCTGCTTGAGGCGTTCGACGCCACCGACGTGATCGTGGTGATGGTGGGTGATCAGGATGTCGCTGAGCACCCAGCCCGGGTGCTGCTCCAGCCAGGCCAGAACCGGCGCCGCATCCCCCGGATCGACGACTGCGCAGCGCTGGCTGCGATGATCTTGTAACAACCAGATGTAGTTGTCGGTGAAGGCGGGCAGGGCACTGATCTGTATCATCTTCGGATTCGCCAAGCGGAAAACAATGGCGCATCTTAGAGCTTCTTGGCGTGTTGGAGAATGCAATGACCGATAAAGCCTTCGCTCAGGCAGATCCCGACTGGCTGGCCCTGATCAGTGCGGCCCGGGAGTGGCTGTCCGGCCCCCTGGGGCAATTTCTGCTGGATGAAGAGCGGCGCATGCTCGAAGAGGAACTGGGGCGTTTCTTCGGCGGTTACCTGGTGCACTACGGGCCCTCGGCGCAAACCCCGCCGGCGGCGCCCCAGGTGCAGCGCAATGTGCGTCTGGGCGCCCCCTTGCCCGGGGTGGAGATCGTCTGCGAGGAGCAGGCCTGGCCCCTGAGCGAGCACGCCGCCGATGTGGTGGTGCTGCAGCACGGCCTGGATTTCTGCCTGTCGCCCCATGGCCTGCTGCGCGAGGCGGCCAGCAGCGTGCGCCCTGGGGGGCATCTGCTGATTGTCGGCATCAACCCCTGGAGTACCTGGGGCCTGCGCCATGTGTTCGCCCATGATGCGCTGCGCCTGGCCCGCTGCATCTCCCCGTCGCGGGTCGGCGACTGGCTCAACCTGCTGGGCTTCGCGCTGGAGAAACGCCGCTTCGGGTGCTATCGTCCGCCGCTTGCTTCAACGGCATGGCAGGCGCGGTTGGCCGGCTGGGAGCGCAGGGCCGGGCACTGGCAACTGTCCGGCGGCGGCTTCTATCTGTTGGTTGCACGCAAGATCGCCGTGGGCCTGCGCCCGGTGCGCCAGGTGCGGCGCGAGCCGATAGGCAAGCTGGTACCGCTGCCCATGGCCAAGGTCAACCGCCGCAACAGCGAGCCTTGATGAGCTGCTGAAACCCTCTTTTTATATACTCCCGGCCGGCGTTGCCCGGCCCTGGGCCCGGTCGATCGCGGTCGGCGAGCCAATGGCAATTTTCTGATGGAAGGCGTGGATGAGCGATAGCGTAGAAATCTTTACCGACGGTGCCTGCAAGGGCAATCCCGGCCCCGGTGGCTGGGGCGCGCTGCTGGTGTGCAAGGGCGTCGAAAAGGAGCTCTGGGGCGGCGAAGCCAACACCACCAACAATCGCATGGAGCTGATGGCGGCGATCCGCGGCCTGGAAGAGCTCAAGCGCCAGTGCGATGTGCAACTGGTCACCGACTCGCAGTATGTGATGAAGGGCATCAACGAGTGGATGGCCAACTGGAAGAAGCGCGGCTGGAAGACCGCCGCCAAGGAGCCGGTGAAGAATGCCGACCTGTGGCAGCAGCTCGATGAACAGGTCAACCGCCACAACGTCACCTGGAAATGGGTGCGCGGCCACACCGGCCATCACGGTAACGAGCGGGCCGACCAACTGGCCAACCGCGGCGTCGACGAGGTCCGCGGCTACAAGCAGCCCTGATGCCCTGAGCGGGCAATCAGCGACAAGGCAGCGGCCGTTCGAGCCGCTGCTTCATTTCCCCCATCGCACGGGGCGAATCCACCAGCACCGCATCCATCTTCAGGCAGGCGGCCGCCTGGTAGTCCTCGGCCGTGTTGATGCCGATCGCCAGCATCCGCACCTTGCCCCGTGACTGAAAGCAATCCACCGCAGCGGGCGTCCACAGCCGGGCATCGACCTGGGAGCGCGCCTCGCCCAGGGTAAAGGTCTCGACCAGTTGCACCGGGCGCCGGTACTCGAAAGCCACCCAACTGCCGGGTGCAGGTGGTGCTTTGCAGTGGTGGGCGAGGGCGACGCCGGCCAGCCGGTCCCGGGTACTGTCCCGGGATTCGAACAGCCGGGCCTGGGGGTAGGGCGCGAAAGCCTGCTGGTAGCCGGCATCGGTGGAGTAGATCAGCACCCGGTTCCAGGCGTGCAGCTGTTCCAGCAAACGGGCGACGGCCTGGGCCTGGGGGGCGGCCGGCAGGGCCTTCATGTCGAGAATCACCGGCACCGACTCGGGGATCGCCAGCAGCGCCTGACGCAACGACGGCAGGCTTACCGGCTGGGCACGATAGGGAAAGCTCACCTGGCCATCGGCTGCTGTCTGCTTGAAATTCCACCCGGCATTGAGTGCCTGCAACTGCGCCAGGGTGTGCTGGCTGACTGCGCCTGTGGCCTGGGTATTGGCGCTCAGGTCGGCCGGTCGGTACAGCACCGGTACGCCATCGCGGCTTAGTTGCACTGTCAGCCACAGCATGTCGACGTTATTGCGCAGGGCGTTGTCGATGGCCAGCAGGGTGTTCTCGGGAAAGTCCGCGGCGCCGCCGCGATGGGCAACCACCAGCGGCCGCTGCCGGCTGTCGCTGTCGGTGTGCGTAAGGGAAGAACAGCCACTGATGCAGGCCAAGGCCAACAGCAGTGGGAGCATCTGTCGAGTCTTGAGCATGGGAGGGCGGTTCCTGTGGGGTGAGTGCAACGCCGGGTACCAGCGCCCGGGCGCCTGGGTGAGGCCGCACGGTAACGCAATACCCGTGTTCATATAAAGAAACGGCCGGGGCGCGCGATGAATCAGCATGCGGATGCGCCTCGGGGGCTCAGAGCGCAAGCATGGCGCTGGCCAGCTGCAGGTCGGTACAGGGCGGGGCACCGAGCACCTGGCGAATGTGCGTCAGGGCGGCTTCCAATCGGGCGCCACGGATCTCGCCGGCGCTGGCCACGAAGGCCGCGGCATCGCTCTGGGCGGCGAGCACAAGTTTGTCGTCCTTGAATGAGCTGCTGGCTTTGGAGCTGCCTTCGGTTGAACTCAGGGTCAGGCTCATGCTGATGTCGGTGCTGATCACCAGGGCGCTGGCCTGGACGATGTCGGTGAACAGGCAGGCGCAGAGCGCGCAGGCCAGTCGGGTTTTGCTGGAGGTCATGGCAGGGCTCTGGGTCCGGCGGAAAATATCGTCGGGCACCCTAGCGCTTTGCGTTGCAACGAACTGCAGCAGCTTTGCTAAGGATTGTTAAAAACTGCGCAGGCTGCGGGCTGATGAATCCGCCATGGGTGTCCTGCCGCCAGAGCGTGCTAAAATCCCGCGCTTTGAAACACTTTCACCGTTGAGAACTGACCCCTGATGGCCAACAGATCTGTTGTACTCGATACCGAAACCACCGGCATGCCGGTGACCGACGGCCACCGGATCATTGAAATCGGTTGCGTCGAGTTGATCGGTCGGCGCCTGACCGGCCGGCACTTCCACGTTTACCTGCAACCGGATCGCGAGAGCGATGAGGGCGCCATCGGCGTCCACGGCATCACCAACGAGTTCCTGGTGGGCAAGCCGCGTTTCGCCGAAGTCGCCGACGAGTTCTTCGACTTCATCCAGGGCGCGCAGCTGATCATCCACAACGCGGCGTTCGACGTTGGCTTCATCAACAACGAATTCGCCTTGATGGGCCAGCACGAACGGGCCGACATCACCCAGCACTGCACCATCCTCGACACCCTGATGATGGCCCGCGAGCGGCACCCGGGGCAGCGCAACAGCCTCGACGCCCTGTGCAAACGCTACGGCGTCGACAACTCCGGCCGTGAACTGCACGGCGCCTTGCTCGACTCGGAGATCCTGGCCGACGTCTACCTGACCATGACCGGTGGCCAGACCAGCCTGTCCCTGGCGGGCAATGCCTCGGACGGCAACGGCTCTGGCGAGGGGGCCGGCCAGGCGTCGGAAATCCGCCGCTTGCCGGCCGATCGCCCGCGCGGGCGGATCATCCAGGCCAGCGAGGCCGAATTGGCCGAGCATCAGGCGCGCCTGGAAATCATCGCCAAGTCCGCCGGCGCCCCGGCCCTCTGGACCCAGTTGCTCGAAGCCCAGCAGTAAGCCTTTGTTGTGACCGCTGCCGCAGGCGGCGAACGGCGCCGTAGGAGGCGCCGCGATATTCAGGGCCGCAGGGGGCTGGCGGGAGATCGCCAGGCAAGGCCCTTCGGTCCTTTTCGCAGCGTCGCGGGCTCAGCAGCGGCTACAGGCGTGGTTGGGGCGTGGCCGGGAGGGGACCGGCAATTGTTCCAGAGCGACGTTTTGTTACACCCAGCCCATGCCTGGGGTGACACGAAGCGTGCGCAGCTTCTACCCTGAGTTGATTGGCGGGGCCTGCCCGCCGTTTCAGGACACTGAGCCCCATGTATAAAGACCTGCAGTTTCCGATCCTGATCGTGCATCGCGACATCAAGGCCGATACGGTCGCGGGGGACCGGGTCAGGGGGATCGCCCGGGAACTGGAAAAGGACGGGTTCAGCATCTTTTCCGCGGTGGACTATGCCGAAGGGCGGATGGTGGCTTCGACCCATCACGGCCTGGCCTGCATGTTGATCGCCGCCGAAGGGGCCGGGGAAAACAAGCACCTGTTGCAGAACATGGTGGAACTGATCCGCCTGGCGCGAGTACGTGCACCGCTGCTGCCGATCTTTGCCCTGGGCGAGCAGGTGACCCTGGAAAACGCCCCCGCCGACGCCATGAGCGAACTCAACCAGCTGCGGGGCATTCTCTACCTGTTCGAGGACACGGTGCCCTTCCTGGCCCGGCAAGTGGCCCGGGCTGCGCGGGGCTACCTGGATGGCTTGCTGCCACCGTTCTTCAAGGCCCTGGTACAGCACACCGCCGACTCCAACTATTCCTGGCACACCCCGGGGCACGGCGGTGGCGTGGCCTATCGCAAGAGCCCGGTGGGGCAGGCGTTTCACCAGTTCTTTGGCGAGAACACCTTGCGTTCGGACCTGTCGGTGTCGGTCCCGGAGCTGGGCTCGCTGCTGGATCACACCGGCCCGCTGGCGGAAGCCGAAGCCCGTGCCGCGCGCAACTTTGGCGCCGATCACACCTTTTTCGTGATTAATGGCACCTCCACCGCCAACAAGATCGTCTGGCATTCCATGGTCGGTCGCGATGACCTGGTGCTGGTGGACCGCAACTGCCACAAGTCAGTGCTGCACTCGATCATCATGACCGGGGCCATTCCCCTGTACCTGTGCCCGGAGCGCAACGAACTGGGGATCATCGGGCCGATTCCCCTGAGCGAGTTCAGCGCCGAGTCGATCCAGGCCAAGATCGATGCCAGCCCGCTGACCCGCGGTCGGCCGCCCAGGGTCAAGCTGGCGGTGGTCACCAACTCCACCTATGACGGCCTGTGCTACAACGCCGAGCTGATCAAGCAAAGCCTGGGCAACAGTGTCGAGGTGCTGCACTTCGACGAAGCCTGGTACGCCTATGCGGCCTTTCATGAGTTTTTCGCCGGGCGCTACGGCATGGGCACGTCCCGCAGCGCCGACAGCCCGCTGGTATTCACCACCCATTCCACCCACAAGCTGCTGGCGGCCTTCAGCCAGGCCTCGATGATTCACGTGCAGGATGGCGGCGCCCGGCAACTGGACCGCGACCGCTTCAACGAAGCCTTCATGATGCATATCTCCACCTCGCCGCAGTACAGCATCATCGCCTCGCTGGACGTGGCTTCGGCGATGATGGAAGGGCCGGCGGGGCGCTCGCTGCTGCAGGAAATGTTCGACGAGGCCCTGAGCTTTCGCCGGGCCCTGGCCAACCTGCGGCAGAACATCGCCGCCGATGACTGGTGGTTCTCGGTGTGGCAACCGGAGCGGGTCGAGGGCATCGACCAGGTGCGCACCGAAGACTGGCTGCTGGAACCTGAAGGCGAGTGGCACGGCTTTGCCGGGGTCACCGATGACTATGTGCTGCTGGACCCGATCAAGGTGACCCTGGTCATGCCCGGCCTGACCGCGGGCGGCGCCCTGAGCGAGCACGGGATCCCGGCGGCGGTGGTCAGCAAGTTTCTCTGGGAGCGCGGGCTGGTGGTGGAGAAGACCGGGCTCTATTCGTTCCTGGTGCTGTTCTCCATGGGCATCACCAAGGGCAAGTGGAGCACGCTGCTCACCGAGCTGCTGGAGTTCAAGCGCAACTACGACGCCAATGTCAGCCTGGCCAGTTGCCTGCCCAGCGTGGCCGGGCAGGACCCGCAGCGCTACCAGGGCATGGGCCTGCAGGACCTCTGCGACCAGTTGCACGCCTGCTACCGCAGCAACGCCACGGCCAAGCACCTCAAGCGCATGTACACGGTGCTGCCGGAGGTGGCCATCAAGCCTGCCGATGCCTATGACCATCTGGTGCGGGGCGAGGTCGAGGCGGTTTCCATCGATCAGTTGCAGGGGCGTATCGCTGCGGTGATGCTGGTGCCCTATCCGCCGGGCATTCCGCTGATCATGCCGGGCGAGCGTTTCACCGAGTCCACCCGTTCGATCATCGATTACCTGGCCTTCGCCCGGGCCTTTGACAGCAGCTTTCCGGGGTTTGTCGCCGATGTGCACGGGCTGCAGCATGACGATCTGGGCGACGGGCGCCAGTACACCGTCGATTGCATCAAGGCATGAGGAGTTTCCCGGCCATGCAGCCTGTTGTGAATCCCCGTTATCCGGGCCTGGCGGTGCGAGTCGCCGATGAGGGCTTTGCCGCTTATATCTGGGGCAGCGACTTCAGCTTCGAGGTCAGCGCCTATGCCGTGGCCGAACGCGAAGTGCCAGTGGCGGACTGGGCCCTGCGACGGATCGTGCCCTATCGCAAATGCTATGGCATCGACCCGGAAGAGTTCAGCAGCTACCGCAATGCCGCAGACAGCGAGATCTTCATGGCCTATCTGGACGACCAGCCGGTGGGCCATGTGGTGGTCAGCACCAACTGGAACGGTTACGCCCATATCGATGAGCTGGCGGTGCATGCGCCGGCGCGGCGCCACGGGGTAGCCAGGGCGCTGCTGGATGTGGCGCAGTTCTGGAGCCGCAGGAAAAAACTGCCGGGGATGATGCTGGAAACCCAGAACAACAACCTGGGGGCCTGCCGCCTCTACGAGCAATGCGGCTATGTGGTAGGGGGCGTGGACCACCTGCGTTACCGCGGTATCGACCCGCAGACCGCCGAAGTGGCGATCTTCTGGTACCGGCTGTTTGCCAATGAGCTGGAGGGGCCGGCGCTTTAACCTGCCAGCAGGGCCTCGGCCTGTTCCGTGAGCAGCTCCAGCAGGGCAGTGGTCAGGGGCGAGCTGTCGCTGCCTTGGCGCCGCAAGGCGTACAGCGTGACGCTGATGGGGGGCGACAGCGGGCATACATCGAGCCCGGCGCTGCGGGCGCCGACGGCAGTGAAGGGGTCGACGATGGCCAGCCCTTCGCCAGCTTCCACCAGGCTGCGCATCATCTGATAGGTTTGCACCCGGGTCTGGATCACCGGGCTGGGGCGCAGGTTCTGCAATTTGCTGGCGAGTATCACGCTTAGTGGGTCCTGGCCCTCCAGGCCGACCATGGCCTGGCCGGCCAGGTCCTGCAGGGCGACGTATTTCTGCTTGGGTTGCAGCCAGCCGTGGGGCGCCAGGAGGAACAGCTTGCCCTGGGCCAGGGCCTGGCTGTGGATGTCCGGGTGCTGCGGATCGTGCAGGCTCAGGCCCAGATCGCAGTCACGCAGCAGCAGGCTGTGGACCATGTCCCGGGTGCTCTGGCCGAGCAGGCTGCAAGGGGTGTCGGCGAAGCGCCGGCGCAGGGCGGCGATGCATTGGGGAAGCAGTTGCTGAACCAGCGGCGGGGTGCCGACGAGGCGCAGCGGCGGCGCCTGGTGGAACCTCAGGCTGTCGGCCAGACGCTGGACGGGCTCGAAAGCGTCATACACCCGGGTGATGGCGCCCTGCAGTTCCCGGGCTTCACGGGTGGCCTGCAAACGGCCGCGAACACTGGCAAACAGCATGAAGCCCAATTGGCTCTCGGCGTCGCGTAGCAGGGCCTCGACCTCGGCCACCGAAAGTTGCAGCAGTTCGGCGGCAGTGCCCAGGTGAGCGGTTTGCAGGAGCGCCTGAATCACTTCGATATGACGTAAACGCATGCTTGAAGTCCATCTCCAGCCGTCGAGGGGTCAAGCAACGAATCCTAACCCAAGTGTGGCGACACAACAGCTGGCGATGATGCTCGCGCAGAATCACTGAGCTACATAGGTCTCGGGCTCGCGCACGATGGTCACGTCCGATTGCACCAGCAGGAACTGGTTGTCATCGAGTTTCTTGACCCGGTCGCCGATCGCCAGGCGGTAAGTGGTCACGGGCTCCGATCCGGCCGCGCCGTCCTGCGGGGGCATGGATTCCTGGAATTCGTGCACTGAGTACACCCGTCCCTCGGCATCTCTTGCATGGAATTGTCCGACAAGTACTGCAGCCATTCTTTAGAGCCTCTGGAGATAAAACACGCAAATTCGGTGGTGTAGACCCGGTGTCCCCAGGGGAAGTTTTACCCCGGGGAAAAAATAATCCGCTACCGGCGCCAGCCTCGTTGCCACGGGCTGTCTGGCAACAGGCCATGGTTTGGGAATTATCGGGGTGGGGTAGCAGATATCACCTCGGGTCATCTATAACTAACACCTTCTTTACGCCAACGGTTGGAAACTCCCATGAGCAATGTCTACAAGGTCGCAGTACTGGTCGGTAGCCTGAGAAAGCAGTCCCTGAACCGCAAGGTCGCCCTGGCCCTGGCCGAGCTGGCGCCTGCCAGCCTCCAGCTGAACATCGTCGAGATCGGCGACCTGCCGCTCTACAACGAAGACATCGATGCCACGCCACCGGCGGCCTATACCCGTTTTCGCGAGCAGATCAGCGGCGCCGACGCGGTGCTGTTCGTTACCCCGGAATACAACCGCTCGGTACCGGCGGCGCTGAAAAACGCCATCGACGTTGGCTCGCGTCCCTACGGTAAAAGCGCCTGGAGCGGCAAGCCGGGGGCGGTGATCAGCGTATCCCCGGGGGCCATCGGCGGTTTTGGCGCCAACCACCACCTGCGCCAGTCCCTGGTGTTCCTCAACGTGCCCTGCATGCAGCAGCCGGAAGCCTACCTGGGCGGCGCCGGTTCGGCCTTCGACGAGGCCGGCAAACTGTCTGAAGCAACCCGGCCGTTCCTGCAGGGCTTCATCAACGCCTACGGACAGTGGGTCGAGCAGCAACGCAAGGCCTGATTCCCCACCATTGCCCGCTGTCGCAGGAGCCGGATTGCCGGCGAAGAGGCCCCGGAGTCCCGTGGGGTGCCTTCGCCGGCAAGCCGGCTCCT
Organism: Pseudomonas sp. MWU349; assembly: GCF_017947325.1. NCBI lineage: Bacteria > Pseudomonadati > Pseudomonadota > Gammaproteobacteria > Pseudomonadales > Pseudomonadaceae > Pseudomonas > Pseudomonas sp. MWU349. The sequence continues at coordinate 878,616 of NZ_JAFEVP010000001.1, forward strand.
GCATACTCAAGACCCACTCTCATGTTGATTGCCGTATCGATTTTCCTGCTGACCATTACCTTGGTGATCTGGCAGCCCAGGGGCCTGGGCGTTGGCTGGAGCGCCGTGTTCGGCGCAACCCTGGCGTTGTTGTTCGGGGTGGTGCAATGGGCGGATATCCCGGTGGTCTGGCAGATCATCTGGAATGCCACCGGTACCTTTGTCGCGCTGATCATCATCAGCCTGCTGCTGGACGAGGCCGGGTTCTTTGCCTGGGCCGCGCTGCATGTGGCGCGCTGGGGGCGAGGGCGGGGCAGGCGGCTGTTTGCCTTCATGGTATTGCTGGGGGCGCTGGTCTCGGCGCTGTTCGCCAATGACGGCGCCGCGCTGATCCTGACCCCCATCGTCATTTCCATGCTCCTGGCCTTGCGCTTTTCACCGGCCACGACCCTGGCCTTCGTCATGGGCGCGGGGTTCATTGCCGACACCGCGAGCCTGCCGCTGGTGGTTTCGAACCTGGTGAACATCGTTTCCGCGGACTTTTTCAAGATTGGCTTCAACCGTTATGCGCTGGTGATGCTGCCGGTCAACCTGGTGAGCGTGGCCGCCACCTTGGCGGTGCTGCTGTGGTTCTTCCGCCGCGATATCCCGCTGGATTACGACCCCCGGCAACTGGCCGAGCCCGCCAGCGCCATCCATGACCGGGCGACCTTCATGGCCGGCTGGTGGGTGCTGCTGATCCTGCTGCTGGGCTGCTTTGCCCTGGAACCGCTGGGCATTCCCATCAGCGCGATTTCCGCGGTGTGCGCGGCGCTGCTGCTGGCGATTGCCGCCCGTGGGCACCGGATCTCCACGCGCAAGGTGCTCAGGGAAGCGCCCTGGCAGATCGTGATTTTTTCCCTGGGCATGTACCTGGTGGTGTACGGCCTGCGCAATGCCGGGCTCACGGCGTACCTGGCCGGCTGGCTGGATGCCTTTGCCGGCGGCGGGATCTGGGGCGCGGCCCTGGGCACCGGGTTGCTCACGGCGGGCTTGTCATCGCTGATGAACAATCTGCCGACGGTGCTGATCGGCGCCTTGTCCATCGATGCCAGCCAGGCCACGGGGGTGGTCAAGGAAGCGATGATCTACGCCAACGTCATCGGCAGTGACCTGGGGCCGAAGATCACCCCCATCGGCAGCCTGGCGACCCTGCTCTGGCTGCATGTACTGGAGCGCAAGGGCATTCACATTGGCTGGGGTTACTACTTCCGTGTCGGCATCGTGCTGACGCTGCCGGTGTTGCTGGCGACCTTGGCGGCGTTGGCGCTGCGCCTGTCTCTGATGTAGGCGCCGGCTTGCCGGCGAACGGGCCCTTGAGTCCTGTGATGCCCATAGGGGGGGGCTTCGCCGGCAAATTGTCAGGAGGGCTGGGGAGGAGCATGGGGCCAGAGATCGGCCACCAGGAACAGGCGTTCGGCTTCTTCCCAACCGCCTTCTGGGGTTTGCTCCAGGCGCACCAGCAACTGCGCCGGGGCCTGGGGGGCAAGTTCCGCCAGCCATTGCTGCAGTTGCGTGGCGGTCCAGGCCTGCTCGGCCGGGTAGTGGGCCGGCGCCAGCCAGGCGTGGCGGGGCAGGGGCTGCCAGCGCCCCGGGGCGCTCTGGGCGAAAAATGCCGGCCAGTCGCGCTGATGCAGCCAGCGCCCGCACAGGTGCTGCGGGTGGGCGCCCTGGGGCGGTTCGGCGCGACCCGGCCAGGGGTACAGCAGGTAGCCCCCCAGCCACAGGTGCGCGCTGAACTGGTGGATATCCAGTGCCGCCAGGGCTTCGCGGCTTTCATCCCGGGCGGAAATCGGCAGTTGGTGCCCATCCAGGTGCGCCAGCTTGCGGTCCAGGCGGTCATGGCAGCCAGGGCCCAGCCATTGGGCGCTGTCCTGGCCATTGCCGGCCTGGGGGCCCAGGTACAGCTTGATCGCCAGTTCCAGGTGATGCACGCCGTCACGGTCGCGCAGCAGCATGTCCAGTTCGCCCAGGGTGTGGCCGCCGCGGCGGATCGGCAGGTTGGCCGCCAGCAGCTCGACCCCGGGGGCGTGGCGGACGGCAAATTGCCAGAGGCGCTCGTAATACAGGCCCAGGCGCCGGGTCGGGCCCTCGGCCAGCCATTGGCGCAGGGCGCGGCTGTCCAGATCCTGGCAGCGCAGCCAGTGGGCCAGCAGTTGCGGCGCCTGGACCCAGTCGCTGCCGGCGAGCGGGTGGCGTTGTGGCCAGGGCGTGTGGCTGAGCATCGGCGGCGCGAGGATGACCCAGGCGAGGTCGCGGACTTCAGGTTGACGCAACTGGCGGGGAAGGCCGAGCAGATCAGGGAACAGGAGCATCTTGCGAGCATAGACGCAAACCCGGGCCGATCGCGATAAATGCGTGCCACTCGCAGTTGCCGCAGGGCTGGCTAAGCCCGTGTGGCTGAAAGGATTTTGTCTAACGCCGGGTTTCGCCCATAATCCTCCGTTTCGCCCGTACCCGAACCCCGCAGGAGCCCCATGGAGCAATTTCGCAATATCGGCATTATCGGTCGCCTGGGCAGTTCCCAGGTGCTGGACACAGTTCGCCGACTGAAAAAGTTTCTGCTGGCGCGGCACCTGCACGTGATCCTTGAGGACACTATCGCCGAAGTGCTGCCCGGCCACGGCCTGCAGACTTCCTCGCGCAAGTTGCTGGGCGAGGTCTGCGACATGGTCATCGTGGTCGGTGGCGACGGCAGCCTGCTGGGCGCCGCCCGGGCCCTGGCGCGGCACAACATCCCGGTGCTGGGGATCAACCGCGGCAGCCTGGGCTTTCTCACCGACATCCGCCCCGACGAGCTGGAGGTCAAGGTCGCCGAGGTGCTGGACGGCCACTACCTGGTCGAGAACCGCTTCCTGCTGCAGGCCGAGGTGCGCCGCCATGCCGAGGCCATCGGCCAGGGCGATGCGCTGAACGACGTGGTGCTGCACCCGGGCAAGTCGACGCGGATGATCGAGTTCGAGATCTACATCGACGGCCAGTTCGTCTGCAGCCAGAAGGCCGACGGCCTGATCGTCGCCACGCCCACCGGTTCCACGGCCTACGCCCTGTCCGCCGGCGGGCCGATCATGCATCCCAAGCTCGATGCCATTGTGATTGTGCCGATGTACCCCCATACCTTGTCGGGAAGACCGATCGTGGTCGATGGCAACAGCGAGCTGAAAATCGTCGTGTCCAAAGATATGCAGATCTATCCGCAAGTGTCCTGTGACGGGCAGAACCACTTCACCTGTGCCCCGGGCGACACCATCACGGTCAGCAAGAAGGCGCAGAAACTGCGCCTGATCCACCCGCTGGACCACAACTACTACGAGGTCTGCCGGACCAAACTCGGCTGGGGCAGCCGGCTGGGCGGTGGAGGCGACTGATGCTCGATCCCGCGCGTAGCTACGACCTGATCGGTGACGTGCACGGTTGCGCCCTGACCCTGGAGCACTTGCTGGATCGGCTCGGTTATCACAAGCAGGCCGGCGTCTGGCGGCATCCGTCGCGCATGGCGGTGTTCCTCGGCGATATCATCGACCGCGGCCCGCGTATCCGTGAGTCCCTGCACATCGTCCACGACATGGTCGAGGCCGGTCAGGCCCTGTGCATCATGGGCAACCACGAGTTCAATGCCCTGGGCTGGAGCACTCCGGCGGCCGAAGGCAGCGGCAAGCAGTTCGTGCGCGAGCACACCCCGCGCCATGCCCGGCTGATCCACGAGACCCTGACCCAGTTCGAACAGCACCCGGGTGACTGGCACGATTTTCTGCAGTGGTTCTATGAGTTGCCGCTGTTCGTCGACGCCGGGCGTTTTCGCGTGGTGCACGCCTGCTGGGATGCCGGCCTGATCGCGCCGCTGCGCCAGCAGTACCCCAACGGCTGCATCGACCGCGAGTTCCTGCAGTCCGCGGCCGTTCCCGACAGCTTTGCCTGTACCGCCTTCGACCGCCTGCTGCGGGGCACCGACATGCGCCTGCCCCATGGCTTGACGATGACCAGCGGCGACGGCCTGACCCGCGCCTTCTTCCGTACCAAGTTCTGGGAAGACGACCCGCAGACCTACGGCGACATCGTGTTCCAGCCCGATGCCTTGCCTGAGCCTGTGGCCCGCACGCCGTTGTCCCCGGCCGAGAAGAACAGCCTGCTGCGTTATGGCGCCGAGGAACCGATGCTGTTCGTCGGGCACTACTGGCGCAGCGGCAAGCCGGCGCCGATCCGTCCCAACCTGGCGTGCCTGGACTACAGCGCGGTGCTCTACGGCAAGCTCGCCGCGTATCGGCTGGACCAGGAAACCCGCCTGGATCCGAATAAATTTGTCTGGGTCGACGTTGAGCGGCCCGAGGTAGTGCGATGAGTGCGGTAGCGGTATTGCGCCTGCCCCTGGCGACAGACCTGAGCGGCTTCGTCAAGCTGCTGCAACGCATGCAGGTGCCTCACCGGGTCAGCGAGGAGGCGGGGGAACAGGTGCTCTGGGTGCCGGAATCCATCAGCGAGGACGTGCGTGGCCTGTACCAGCGCTTTCCCCAGGGCGACCCCGAGCAGCAACTGGACATTCCCCAGGCCATTGCCCCGGCGCGCCCCGGCTTCGTCCAGCAACTGCGCAGCAGCCCGGTCACTGCGTTGATCCTGCTCCTGAGCCTGGCGGTATGCGGTATTACCTTGCTCGGCGACAACCTGCAGACCCTGAGTTGGTTCACCTTCCTCGAGTTCCGCGTGGTTGGCGACTACATCCAGTTCAGCTCCCTGGCCGACAGCCTGGCGGCGGGGCAGTGGTGGCGCCTGGTGACGCCGATGCTGATCCACTTCGGCTTCCTGCATATCGCCATGAACGGCATGTGGTACTGGGAGCTGGGGCGGCGCATCGAAATGCGCCAGGGCGGCATCAACCTGCTGGGCCTGACCCTGCTGTTCAGCCTGGTGTCGAATTATGCGCAGTACTACTTCAGCGGGCCGACCCTGTTCGGTGGCCTGTCCGGGGTACTCTACGGCCTGCTCGGGCATTGCTGGATCTATCAATTGCTGGCCCCCAACCCCATCTACCGCCTGCCTCGGGGCGTGCTGGTGATGATGCTGGTGTGGCTGCTGCTGTGCCTGTCCGGGCTGGTCTCGATGATCGGTTTCGGTGAAATCGCCAACGCCGCCCACGTTGGCGGGTTGCTTACCGGATGCCTCACCGGTCTGTTGGGCGGCTTGTACAGCCGCCGACGGGCCCTTTAAACGCTGGAGTCTTGTATGTCGTCCTTTGTTGAAATGATCGAAAACATCACCCCCGAGATCTACCAGAGCCTGAAACTGGCGGTAGAGATCGGCAAATGGTCCGATGGCCGCAAGCTCACCGCCGAACAGCGTGAACTGTCCCTGCAGGCGATGATCGCCTGGGAAATGCAAAATCTGCCCGAGGATCAACGTACCGGCTACATGGGCCCGCAGGAATGCGCCTCGAAGTCGGCGCCGGTGCCGAACATCCTGTTCAAGTCGGATGCCATCCATTGATCGAGATTGGCCGCGGTTCCATCAGCAAAATGTCGGCGCGCCTTGACGGGCCGAACGTTGAATACGCTTTTCGCCTGGGCGACAGCGAGGTGCCGGTCAACCCCTTGATCGGCACCACGGTGCGCCTGGAATACCTGGGTGCGATCCATTGCAGCCATTGCGGGCGCAAGACCAAGACCAGCTTCAACCAGGGCTACTGCTACCCGTGCATGACCAAGCTGGCCCAGTGCGATATCTGCATCATGAGCCCGGAACGCTGCCACTACGACGCCGGTACTTGCCGCGATCCGTCATGGGGCGAGCAGTTCTGCATGACCGACCACGTGGTCTACCTGGCCAACTCGTCGGGGATCAAGGTCGGCATCACCCGCGCCACCCAACTGCCGACCCGCTGGCTTGACCAGGGCGCCAGCCAGGCGCTGCCGATCATGCGCGTGGCGACCCGCCAGCAATCGGGTTTCGTCGAAGACCTGTTCCGTTCCCAGGTGGCCGACAAGACCAACTGGCGCGCCTTGCTCAAGGGTGATGCCCAGGCGGTGGACCTGGTGGCGGTGCGCGAGCAGTTGTTCGAATCCTGCGCCGAGGGCCTGCTGGCCCTGCAACAGCGTTTCGGTTTGCAGGCGATCCAGCCGGTGACCGACATCGAACCCCTGGAAATCCGCTATCCGGTCGTGGAGTACCCGACCAAGATCGTCAGCTTCAACCTGGACAAGAATCCGATCGCCGAAGGCACGTTGCTGGGCATCAAGGGCCAGTACCTGATCTTCGACACCGGCGTGATCAACATTCGCAAATACACGGCGTACCAGCTCGCCGTGCATCAGTAGAAGGAATTCGCCATGCGCACCGACCAACCGAAGATGATCTACCTGAAGGACTATCAGGCCCCCGAGTACCTGATCGACGAGACCCACCTGACCTTCGAGTTGTTCGAGGACCACAGCCTGGTCCATGCGCAGCTGGTGATGCGTCGCAACCCGGCCCGGGGCGCCGGCCTGCCGCCCCTGGTGCTGGACGGCCAGCAGCTTGAGCTGCTGTCGGTGAGCCTGTCCGATCAGGCCCTGAGTGCCAGCGACTACCAGCTGGACGACAGCCACCTGACCCTGCACCCGACCAGCGCCAGTTTCACCCTGGACACCAGCGTGCGCATCCACCCGGAAAGCAACACCGCCCTGGAAGGCCTGTACAAGTCCAGCGGCATGTTCTGCACCCAGTGCGAGGCCGAGGGCTTTCGCAAGATCACCTATTACCTCGACCGCCCGGACGTGATGAGCAAGTTCACCACCACCGTGGTGGCCGAGCAGCACAGCTACCCGGTGCTGCTGTCCAACGGCAACCCGATCGCCAGCGGCCCGGGAGAAGACGGCCGGCACTGGGCGACCTGGGAAGACCCCTTCATGAAGCCCGCCTACCTGTTCGCCCTGGTGGCCGGTGACCTGTGGTGCGTGGAAGACAGTTTCCGCACCCAGAGCGGTCGCGACGTGGCGCTGCGCATCTATGTCGAGCCGGAAAACATCGACAAGTGCCAGCACGCGATGAACAGCCTCAAGAAGTCCATGCGCTGGGACGAAGAGACCTATGGCCGCGAGTACGACCTGGACATCTTCATGATCGTCGCGGTCAACGACTTCAACATGGGCGCCATGGAAAACAAGGGCCTGAACATCTTCAACTCCAGCGCCGTGCTGGCTCGTGCCGAAACCGCCACCGACGCCGCGCACCAGCGGGTCGAGGCCATCGTTGCCCACGAATACTTCCACAACTGGTCGGGCAACCGCGTGACCTGCCGCGACTGGTTCCAGCTGTCGCTCAAGGAAGGCTTCACGGTGTTCCGCGACGCCGGTTTTTCCGCGGACATGAACTCGGCCACGGTCAAGCGCATCCAGGACGTGGCGTACCTGCGCACCCACCAGTTCGCCGAAGACGCCGGCCCCATGGCCCACGCCGTGCGCCCGGAAAGCTTTATCGAGATCTCCAACTTCTACACCCTGACCGTGTACGAAAAGGGTTCGGAAGTTGTCGGCATGATCCACACCTTGCTCGGCGCCGAAGGCTTCCGTAAGGGCAGCGACCTGTACTTCGAGCGCCATGACGGCCAGGCCGTGACCTGCGACGACTTCGTCAAGGCCATGGAAGACGCCAACGGCGTCGACCTGACCCAGTTCAAGCGCTGGTACAGCCAGGCCGGTACGCCACGGCTGGCGGTCAGCGAGTCCTACGACGCTGCGGCGAAAACCTACAGCCTGACCTTCCGCCAGAGCTGCCCGCAAACCCCGGACAAGGTCGAAAAACTGCCGTTCGTGATTCCGGTGGCCCTGGGCCTGCTCGATAGCACCGGTGCCGACATGGCCTTGCGCCTGGCCGGTGAAGCCGCCGCCCAGGGCACGTCCCGCGTGTTGTCGGTGACCGAGGCCGAGCAGACCTTTACCTTCGTCGACATCGCCGAACATCCGCTGCCCTCGCTGCTGCGGGGTTTCTCGGCTCCGGTGAAGCTGGGCTTCCCCTACAACCGTGACCAGCTGATGTTCCTCATGCAGCACGACAGCGACGGTTTCAACCGTTGGGACGCCGGCCAGCAATTGTCGGTGCAGGTGTTGCAGGAACTGATCGCCCAGCACCAACAGGGCCGGGCGCTGGCGATGGACGAACGTCTGGTGGCAGCCCTGGGCACCGTGCTCGCCGACGACAGCCTGGATCAGGCCATGGTCGCCGAAATGCTGTCCCTGCCGGGCGAGGCCTACCTCACCGAGATCAGCGAAGTGGCGGATGTCGAGGCGATCCACGCGGCTCGCGAGTTTGCCCGTCAGCAACTGGCTGACCGCTTGTTCGACGCGCTGTGGAAGCGCTATCAGGCCAATCGGCAGGTGTCCAAGGCCACCGCCTATGTGGCCGAGTCCGAGCACTTCGCCCGTCGCGCCCTGCAGAACATCGCCCTGTCGTACCTGATGCTGACCCACAAGCCCGAGGTGTTGGCGGCGGCCATCGAACAGTTCGACAGCGCCGACAACATGACCGAGCGCCTGACCGCCCTGGCAGTGCTGGTCAACTCGCCGTTCGAGGCCGAGAAGGCCAAGGCCCTGGCCGTGTTTGCCGAGAACTTCAAGGACAACGCCCTGGTCATGGACCAGTGGTTCAGCGTGCAGGCCGGTAGCCCGTTGCCGGGCGGCCTGGAGCGGGTCAAGGCGCTCATGCAGCACCCGGCGTTCAACATCAAGAACCCGAACAAGGTGCGGGCGCTGGTGGGGGCGTTTGCCGGGCAGAACCTGATCAACTTCCACGCCGCCGATGGTTCCGGCTATCGCTTCCTGGCGGACCTGGTGATCCAGCTCAACGGCTTCAACCCGCAGATTGCCTCGCGGCAACTGGCGCCGCTGACCCGCTGGCGCAAATACGACAGTGCCCGCCAGGCACTGATGAAAGGCGAACTGGAGCGCATCCGCGCCTCCGGCGAGCTGTCCAGCGATGTGTTCGAGGTGGTGAGCAAAAGCCTCGCCTGAGGCATGTACCGCCCCCCGGCATCGCCTTCGCTGGCAAGCCAGCTCCTACGGACCCAAGCCACCGCATACCCCCCGTAGGAGCCGGCTTGCCGGCGAAGAGGCCCCCAAGCCTTGTACCGCCCTCGGCATCCCTTCGCTGGCAAGCCAGCTCCTACGCGAGCGGTGGTGGGGAGGCAGGGGGGATTGGGCTCTGTAGCGCCTCGCTCAAATCGCGGTGATAGTTCTGCGGGCCGATGGCGTGCAGGATGCCGACCCGCTCCAGCTTGCCGTGCACCTTGAGGTTGGCTTCGCACAACTTCACCACAATCGCGCGTTTGTGCAGTTGGCCTATCACCTCTTCCAGGGTCTGCAGCCCGGTAATGTCCATGAACGGCACATGCTTGAGGCGGATGATCAGCACCTGCGGGTCGCTGTGGGTCTGGGCCAGGGCCCGTTCGAAGGTCTCCGCGGCGCCAAAGAACAACGGCCCTTCGATGGTGTAGATCAGCACGCCCGGTGGCAGGTGCAGTTGGCCACTGCGGTGCAGTTCCTGCTGCAGATCCTGTTCCACCACTTGTTGCACTTCCACCGAGGAGGCCATGCGTCGCAGAAAATGCAGCATGGCCAGGACCACGCCGATGTTCACCGCGATCACCAGGTCGCTGAACACGGTCAGCACAAAGGTGCACAGCAGGATCGCCACATCGGCCCGGGGGGCTCGTTGCAGCATGCGCTTGAAGTGGTGCAGCTCGCTCATGTTGTAGGCCACCACGAACAGGATCGCCGCCAGGGCGCACAGCGGAATGTTCGCTGCCAGCGGCGCCAGGAACAGGATGATCAGCAGCAGCACCAGGGCATGGACGATACCCGCCAGCGGGCTGCTGCCGCCGTTGCGGATATTGGTGGCGGTACGGGCAATGGCGCCGGTGGCGGCGAAACCGCCGAACAGCGGGGTGACCAGGTTGGCGATGCCCTGGCCCATCAGTTCCTGGTTGGAGTCATGGCGGGTGCCAGCCATGCCATCGGCCACCATCGCCGACAGCAGCGATTCGATGGCCCCGAGCATGGCGATGGCGAAAGCCGGGCCGATCAGGTCCAGGATCCGCGGCAGGCTGACCTCTGGAAACTGCAACGCCGGCAAGCCCTGGGGAATGCCACCGAAGGCACTGCCAATGGTGGCTACGCCCTGGAACTGGAACAGCGACTGCAAGGCCGTGGCCAGGGTCATGGCCAGCAGGGGGGCCGGCAGGCGCTTGAGCTGGGGGATGCACGGCACCCATAGCAGCAGCGCCAGGCTCAGCAGGGCCAGCAGGGTGGTGCTCAGGTGCAGTTGGGGCAGGGCTTGCAGCAGGTGCCAGAGTTTCTGATGAAAGTGCTCGCCGCTGACCGCGGGCAGGCCGAAGAAATCCTTCCACTGGCTGACCCAGATGATTACCCCGATACCGGCGGTGAAGCCCAGGATCACCGGGTCCGGGATGAACTTGATCAGGGCGCCCAGGCGGCTGATGCCCAGCAGGAACAGGATCAGCCCGGCCATCAGGGTCGCCAGTTGCAGGCCATCCACTCCGTATTGGGCGGTGACCCCGGCAAGGATCACGATAAAGGCCCCGGTGGGCCCGGCGATCTGCACCCGGCTGCCGCCGAACAGCGACACCAGCAGGCCGCCGACGATGGCGGTGTAGATGCCCTGTTCGGGCTTGACCCCGGAGGCGATGGCGAAGGCCATGGCCAGGGGCAACGCCACCACTGCGACAATCACCCCGGACACCAGGTTGCGGCCCCAGTGCGCACGTCCCAGCAATCCGACTTTCCACGCCTCGCGTATGGCAATCATGGCTCTGTCCTGAAGTCTGCCCGGCTCATCATAGCCCCGGCCGGGGAGGGGTGGCCCCTGTCCTGGATCAGGCTTTGTCCCACTGTCGCGCAGACGCGGTTCAGGCCCATCCATCAGTCCTGCGAATGGGCGGCCATTTAGGGTTTCGGCAGGGGCTGATGGTTAACAAAAGATAACGTGGCGTCGATTGTCAGACCTTTCCAAAGCCCGATAGGATAGCCCGCAGCCGAAGGGGCTCTAGATTGCAGGTTTCAGGTCGATCGTCATGATCGCCCAGGCCTGCGCAGCCCCTCAAGGCGCCCTGAGAGGTTGAATGACCTGACAATAATAATGGGGGAATGGTCTATGAGTGAGCCTGTCATGGGTGTGGTTGTTGGCCGCCCGCCGGCGCTGCGCACGTTCGCACTGTTGGCTACAGCGCTCTCGCTGTTGGGTGTCGTGACGCTGTCGACACCGGTCCTGGCCGCTGCCACTGCAGCGGATTCTGTCTATTCCATCGAATCGCCCAAGGCGGCGAAAAGCCTGATGCTCGATGTGGTCCACGCCGGCAGGCGCCTGGTGGCGGTGGGCGATCGCGGGCACATTCTCTATTCCGACGACCAGGGCCAGACCTGGGTCCAGGCCAAGGTGCCGACCCGGCAATTGCTGACGGCGGTGTACTTCGTCGATGACAAGCACGGCTGGGCGGTGGGGCACGATGCCCAGGTCCTGGCCAGCAGCGACGGCGGTGCCACCTGGACCCGGCAGTTCCAGGACCTCAAGCGCGAGGCCCCCTTGCTCGATGTGTGGTTCAAGGACACCCAGACCGGCTACGCGGTGGGCGCCTACGGGGCCCTGCTGGAGACCACCGATGGTGGCCAGCATTGGGAGGACGTCAGTGACCGCCTCGACAACGAGGACCAGTTCCACCTCAACGCCATTGCCCAGGTCAAGGATGCCGGGCTGTTCATTGTCGGTGAACAGGGCAGCATGTTCCGCTCCGCCGATGACGGGCAGACCTGGGAACGTCTCGAAGGCCCCTATGAAGGCTCCTTGTTCGGCGTGATCGGCACCGGCCAGCCGGCCACTCTGCTGGTCTATGGCCTGCGCGGCAATCTCTACCGCTCCACGGATTTCGGCAACACCTGGGAACAGGTGCAGTTGAACGCCGCCCGTGGCGCCCTGGAGTTCGGCCTGTCGGGGGCGACCCTGCTGGACGATGGCTCGCTGGTGATCGTCGGCAACGGCGGCAGCGTGATCCGCAGCACCGACCACGGCCAGACCTTCAGCGTATTCAACCGTGCGGACCGCATCTCGCTGTCGGCGGTCACCGCTGCCGGCAACGGCGACCTGATCCTGGCCGGGCAGGGCGGTGTACGGGTTTCTGCAGCAACGGGCGCTGAACTCGGCCAATAAGCCGGGCACATAATAAGAAGGTGGGGAATTCCATGAGCAGTCATCACCAGGACAAGGCGAACTTTCTTGAGCGCCTGATTTTCAATAACCGCCCGGCAGTGATCTTCATCTGCTTGCTGGTCAGCGCTTTCCTGTTCTGGCAGGCGACCCTGATCCGGCCGTCCACCAGCTTCGAGAAGATGATCCCGCTCAAGCACCCGTTCATCGAGCGGATGATGGAGCACCGCAACGACCTGGCCAACCTGGGCAACACCGTGCGCATCTCGGTGGAGGCCCGCGACGGCGACATCTTCACCAAGGACTACATGGAAACCCTGCGGCAGATCAACGACGAGGTGTTCTACATCTCCGGCGTCGATCGCTCCGGGCTCAAGTCGCTGTGGAGCCCCAGCGTGCGCTGGACCGAAGTGACCGAAGAGGGCTTCGCCGGCGGCGAGGTGATTCCCCAGAGCTACAACGGTTCGGCCGACAGCCTCGAACAGCTGCGCAACAACGTGCTCAAGTCCGGCCAGGTCGGGCGCCTGGTGGCCAACGACTTCAAGTCCAGCATCGTCGATATCCCGCTGCTGGAGTCCTACCCGGACCCGCAGGACCAGGGCAAGCTGCTGGCCCTGGACTACCAGAAATTCTCCCACCAGCTGGAAGAGAAGATCCGCGACAAGTTCGAGGCGCAGAACCCCAATGTGAAGATCCACATCGTCGGCTTCGCCAAGAAGGTCGGCGACCTGATCGACGGCCTGATCATGGTGGTGATGTTCTTCGGCGTGGCCTTCATCATCACCCTGGTGCTGCTGTACTGGTTCACCTGGTGCATCCGCAGCACCATCGCGGTGTTGATCACCACCCTGGTGGCGGTGGTCTGGCAACTGGGCCTGATGCACGCCTTCGGCTTCGGCCTGGACCCGTATTCGATGCTGGTGCCGTTCCTGATCTTCGCCATCGGCATTTCCCACGGGGTGCAGAAAATCAACGGCATCGCCTTGCAGTCCAGTGATGCGGACAACGCCCTGACCGCGGCGCGGCGCACCTTCCGCCAACTGTTCCTGCCGGGGATGATTGCGATCCTCGCCGACGCCGTGGGCTTCATCACCTTGCTGATCATCGACATCGGGGTGATCCGCGAGCTGGCCATCGGTGCCTCCATCGGTGTGGCGGTGATCGTGTTCACCAACCTGATCCTGCTGCCGGTGGCGATTTCCTACGTCGGCATCAGCAAGCGCGCGGTGGAACGCAGCAAGAAGGACGCTTCCCGCGAGCATCCGTTCTGGCGCCTGCTGTCGAATTTTGCCAGCCCGAAGGTTGCGCCGATCTCGGTTGCCCTGGCCCTGGTGGCCTTTGCCGGCGGCCTCTGGTACAGCCAGAACCTGAAGATCGGCGACCTCGATCAGGGCGCCCCGGAGCTGCGTCCCGATTCGCGCTACAACAAGGACAACAACTTCATCATCAGCAACTACTCCACCAGTTCCGACGTGCTGGTGGTGATGGTCAAGACCGCAGCCGAAGGCTGCTCGCGCTATGAGGCCATGGCGCCGATCGACGAGTTGATGTGGAAGATGCAGAACACCGAGGGCGTGCAGTCGGCGATTTCCCTGGTGACCGTCTCCAAGCAGATGATCAAGGGCATGAACGAGGGCAACCTGAAGTGGGAAACCCTGTCGCGCAACCCTGACGTACTGAACAACTCCATTGCCCGGGCCGACGGCCTGTACAACAACAACTGCTCTCTGGCGCCGGTGCTGGTGTTCCTCAACGACCACAAGGCCGCGACCCTGGATCGCGCGGTGCATGCGGTGCAGGAGTTCGCCACGCAGCACAACAAGGACGGCCTGGAGTTCATTCTCGCGGCCGGCAACGCCGGGATCGAGGCCGCCACCAACGAGGTGATCAAGGAATCCGAGCTGACCATCCTGATCCTGGTCTACATCTGCGTGGCCGGCATGTGCATGATCACCTTCCGCTCCTGGGCGGCGACCCTGTGCATTGTCCTGCCACTGGTGCTGACGTCGGTGCTGGGCAACGCGCTGATGGCCTTCATGGGCATCGGGGTCAAGGTGGCGACCCTGCCGGTGGTGGCGCTGGGGGTGGGCATCGGCGTGGACTACGGCATCTATATCTACAGCCGCCTGGAGAGCTTCCTGCGGGCCGGCCTGCCGCTGCAGGAGGCCTACTACCAGACCCTGCGCTCCACCGGCAAGGCGGTGCTGTTCACCGGCCTGTGCCTGGCCATCGGCGTGTGCACCTGGATCTTCTCGGCCATCAAGTTCCAGGCCGACATGGGCCTGATGCTGACCTTCATGCTGCTGTGGAACATGTTCGGCGCCCTATGGCTGCTGCCGGCCCTGGCGCGGTTCCTGATCAAGCCGGAGAAGCTGGCGGGGCAGAAGGGCAATTCGCTGTTCGCCCACTGACCCTGGCGCCTTGCACACCAAGCCGCACCCCCGGGTGCGGCTTTTTCATGCCTGTTCTCCACGGGCATGGGGGGGCGCCTGAAGCACCTCGCATCTCCGGGTAGACTGCAGGGGCAATGGCCTGCGCGGCGCAATGCTGGCCCAACCCGCCAGCGCCAATCAGCTATCATTGCGCCTTTCCATCTGATGATTGATCGCTATGACCGCTGCTACCGACACCTTGCTCACCGCCCTTGAAGCCTGCGACATGCTGGAAATCGACGGCCTGCACGCTTTCGATTTCACCCTCGACGAGCAACGCCTGCTGATCGAGTGCATGGATGGCCGTGCGGCCAAGCGCTGGAGCTTCACCCTGGCCCAGGTCCAGGCCGCGACTTTCGACCAGGACCTGCAGAGCTGGACCCTGGCAGGCGACTCCGGTGAGCACCGCCTGGTGTGCATGAGCGCGTTCAGTGCCCGCGACGAAGAGGAAGGTGAACATGAAGATGCGTAATTTCTGGCCCCTGCTGATGGCCGGCAGTGTCGGTGCCATGGCGGTCCAGGCCGCGCCGGCCACCGAAACCCACGAACTGCTGGTGGGCTCCTATACCCAGGGCCAGAGCCAGGGTCTGTACCGCCTGCAATTCAATGAGCGCACCGGGCAGATCGACCCCAAGCCGCTGCAGGTGGTGAAGAGCTCCAACCCGTCCTGGCTGACCTTGTCCAAGGACCTCAAGTTCGTCTTCGCGGTGAACGAGAACAGCCCGGGGCAGGCCGACCCCATCGGTCGTGTCAGCAGCTACAGCCTGGCGCCGAAAACCCATCAACTGAGCCTGATCAACCAGGTGCAGAGCCAGGGTAACGAGCCCACCCATTCCAGCCTGAGTGCCGACGGCAACTACCTGTTCGTCAGCAACTATTCGGTGGATGTGGATCCGGGCGGCAGCCTGGCGGTGGTGCCGGTCAGCGATGACGGTCATCTGTCGCCGGTGGTGCAGCTCACCAGTCATCCGGCCAGCCGGGTCGACCCCGAGCGCCAGCAGTCGGCCCACGTGCATTCGTCGGTGCCGTCCCCGGACGGCAAGTACCTGTTCGCCAACGACCTGGGCGCGGACAAGATCTTCGTCTATCGCTATGACCCCAAGGCCAATGCGGAACACCCGCTGAGCCCGGCCGACCCGGCCTTCGTCCAATTGCCGCCGGGCAGCGGCCCGCGGCACCTGCTGTTCAGCGCCGATGGCAAGCATGCCTACCTGACCATGGAGATGAGCGCTCAACTGGCGGTGTTCGACTACCAGGACGGCAAGCTGACCCAGCGTCAGATGCTTGACCTGGCGGCCAACGGTTCCAAGGAGAAAAAGGCCGCCGCGGCCTTGCACGCCTCCAAGGACGGCCAGTACCTGTATGTCAGCAACCGGGGCACCGCCAACCAGTTGCTGGTGTTTGCCATCGACCCGGCCAATGGTCAGCTCAAGGAAATCCAGCGGCGTTCGGTGGAGGGGGATCACCCACGGGAGTTCAGCCTCGACCCGAGCAACCGCTATGTGCTGATCGGCAACCAGAAAAGCAACGAGATCGTGGTGATCGAGCGCGACGCCAAGACCGGTTTCCTGGGCAAGACCGTGCAGAAACTGCCGTTCGATTCCCCCAGCGATATCAAATTCCTGGTGCGTCAATAGGCCGCAGGCCCCGGCATCCGGGGCCTGACTCCTTCTATTAACGACGCTGATAATGGCTACTGCCGCAAAGAATTTTTTCCCGCCAACCCTCGGGAGTAAGTTTGCTTCACGGCCCACACGGGCAAGCAAGCCAACTGAATACGAGGGTTACCGCCATGAACTTCAATCTCTTCTCCGTGATCGCAGCCTCCGCCATTTCCGCCACCGTGGCACTGCCTGCCAGCGCCAGCGTGGAAATCAGCCAGAAGAAATCCAGCACCAACACCTACACCCAGAAGTACCTGCAACAAAGCGCCAACTTCTACGCCGCCCTGGATCACAAGGCCCAGCACTGAGCGTTGGCCGACTTCGATCTATTGCAGGAGCTGTCTTGCCAGCGAACAGGGCCCCGAGCCGTGCATCGTTCTCTGGACCGTCTTCGCTGGCAAGCCAGCTCCTACAGAATGGGGTCCCGGCAGTATCTACAGATGTCGTTTCTGAATGACTTGTTTGCGACCCATTCCAAACGCCAGGCAAATTTTGCTTGGTAGTGTCATATAGCCATGTGTTTAAATTTGACGCTGAATTATTGACTCTTTCCCGAGCAAGGATCGATAGCATGGTGATGCGTCTGACCGTGGTTCTGCTGTTGCTCTACTCCACCCCCATCCTGTCCTCTGCCCAGCCTGTCGAAGGCGAGCCGCAGACTTCCCGCGAGCGTCTGACCAGCCTGTTGCAGGACTGAGACGCGCGTTTCAAGCATCAAGAAAATTGATGATGGCTATGGATATAAACGTCTTTTTACTGGCGTTTGATTGATAGATCCTCTGGGCACGAAAACGCCTCAGGAGATCACCATGGCCCGTTCGATCCTCAGTTCCGCCAAGCACGGCGCCTACCTGGCGCTGGGGCTTTATCTGCTTCTGATGCTCTGGGCCAGCCTGGCTGCAGGCCTGCCGAGCGCTGCGGTGATTGATTCCGGCGCGGCAAGCGGCCAGGGCCCGGTACTCCATGCCGAAGCGGGGAGACGGTCATGAAAGGGCGCCGTCTGATGATCACCGCCTTCCTCGCATTCTTCACCAATGGCACCAGCCTGCTGGGGCTGGGCCAGGGGTCGGCCGGAGCATTGGCTCGGGCCATCGAATGCAATCACCAGATCGCCCATCACAGCCAGGCAGCCAAGGCTCCGGCGCTGCTGGCGGGCAATCCACCGGGTAAATCCGCTGCGGCCTTTCCCGGGCCTTTCGCCCTGGATTGCCCACAGGCACGGGCATGCCCGGCCATGGCGGCCTGAGACGGGAAGAGAGGGGCAAGAGAAGAAGGGGCCCCGGAACCGAGGCCCCATGCAGCGATGTCAGTCCTTGGACGAACCGCGTTTCACCAGTTTCATCACCACCACGAAGAACACCGGCACGAAGATCACTGCCAGGGTTGCGGTGATCATGCCGCCGATCACCCCGGTACCGATGGCCTGCTGGCTGGCGGAGCTGGCGCCGGTGGCGATGGCCAGGGGCACCACGCCAAGGATGAACGCCAGCGAGGTCATGACGATGGGGCGCAGGCGCAGGCGTGCAGCCTGCACCGTGGCATCGATCAGGTCATGGCCTTCGTCGTACAGGCTCTTGGCGAACTCGATGATCAGGATCGCGTTCTTCGCCGACAGGCCGATGATGGTGATCAGCCCGACCTTGAAGAATACGTCGTTGGGCATGCCGCGCAGGCTCACCGCCAGCACTGCGCCCAGTACTCCCAGGGGCACCACCAGCAGCACCGAGGTGGGAATCGACCAGCTCTCGTAGAGCGCCGCCAGGCACAGGAACACGATCAGCAGCGACAGGCCCAGCAGCATCGGCGCCTGGCTGCCGGACAGCCGTTCCTGGAGTGACAGGCCGGTCCATTCCAGGCCCAGCCCGGTGGGCAACTGCGCCACCAGCCGTTCGATTTCCTGCATGGCTTCACCGGTACTGTGGCCAGGGGCCGGCTCGCCGGAGACGGCAATGGCCGGGTAGCCGTTGTAGCGGGTCAGTTGCGCCGGGCCCAGGCTCCAACTGGCGCGGACGAAGGCCGACAGCGGCACCATCTTGCCGGCGCTGTTGCGCACGTTCAGGCGCAGCAGGTCTTCGACCTGGCTGCGCTGGTCGCCTTCGGCCTGGATCACCACCCGCTGCATCCGCCCCTGGTTGGGGAAGTCGTTGATGTAGGACGACCCCAGGGCGGTGGATAGCAGGCTGCCGATATCGGCAAAGGACACGCCCAGGGCGTTGGCCTGCTTGCGGTCGACCTCCAGTTGCACCTGCGGCGCTTCGGCCAGGGCACTTTCCCGGACGTTGGCCAGGATCGGGCTCTTTTCCGTGGCCTTGAGCAGCTCGTCCCGGGCCTGCATCAGGGCCGCGTGGCCGACGCCGCCACGGTCCTGCAGGCGGAACTCGAAGCCGCTGGAGGTGCCCAGGCCATCGATCGGCGGCGGCAGCACGGCGTACACCACGGCATCCTTGATCGCGCCGAGGGCGGCGTTGGCACGCTCTGCGATGGACATCGCCGAATCCTCGCTGCCCCGTTGCGACCAGTCCTTGAGCGTGGTGAAGGCCAGCGCGGCGTTCTGCCCGTTACCCGAGAAGCTGAAGCCGAGAATGATGGTGCTGTCGCCGACTCCCGGCTCGCTGGCGTTATGCGCTTCGATCTGCTCCACCACCTTGATCGTGCGGTTCTGGCTGGCGCCCGGCGGCAGCTGGATGTCGGTGATGGTGTAGCCCTGGTCCTCCACTGGCAGGAAGGAGGAGGGCAGGCGGCTGAACAGCAGCGCCATGATCGCCAGCAGCGCCAGGTAGATCAGCAGGTAGCGGCCGGTACGCTTGAGGGCATAGGTCACGCCGCCCTGATAGCTGTCGCTCAGGCGTTCGAAGCGCCGGTTGAACCAGCCGAAGAACCCCGTGCGTTCATGGTGTTCCCCCGCCGCGATGGGCTTGAGCAGGGTGGCGCACAGGGCCGGGGTCAGGGTCAGGGCGAGAAACGCCGAGAACAGGATCGAGGTGGCCATGGACAGCGAGAACTGCTGGTAGATCACCCCCACCGAGCCGGGCATGAAGGCCATGGGGATGAACACCGCCACCAGCACCAGGGTGATGCCGATGATGGCCCCGGTGATCTGCTGCATCGCCTTGCGCGTGGCTTCCTTGGGCGACAGGCCCTCGGTGGCCATGATCCGCTCGACGTTCTCCACCACCACGATGGCATCGTCCACCAGGATGCCGATGGCCAGCACCATGCCGAACATGGTCAGCACGTTGATGGAGAACCCCAGGGCCAGCATGGTGGCGAAGGTGCCCATCAGGGCCACGGGCACCACCAGGGTGGGGATCAGGGTGTAGCGGATGTTCTGCAGGAACAGGAACATCACCAGGAACACCAGCACCATGGCTTCGGCCAGGGTGTAGAGCACCTTGGTGATCGAGACCTTGACGAAGGGCGAGGTGTCGTAGGGAATCTTGTACTCCACGCCGGCCGGGAAATAGCGCGACAGCTCGTCCATCTTGGCGCGGATCAGGGTCGCGGTATTCAGCGCGTTGGCCCCGGGGGACAACTGCACGCCCACCGCGGTGGAGGGCTTGCCGTTCAGGCGGGTGCCGTACTGGTATTCCTGGCTGCCGACTTCCACCCGCGCCACATCGCCGATGCGTACCGTGGAGCCGTCGGGGTTGGCCCGCAGGACGATATCGGCAAACTCTTCAGGGCTGGAAAGCTGGCCCTTGACCAGGATGGTCGCGGTGATTTCCTGGCTGGCGGGGTTGGGCAGGTCGCCGATGCTGCCGGCCGGAACCTGGGCGTTCTGCGCCGCCACCGCGGCGTTGACGTCGTCCGGTGTCAGGTTGAAACCGATCAGCTTCTGCGGGTCGAGCCAGATCCGCATGGCTCGCTCGGCACCGTACAACTGGGCCTTGCCGACGCCATCGAGGCGGCGGATCTCGTTCATCACGTTGCGCGCCAGGTAGTCGGCGAGGGCGACATCGTTCAGGCGGCCGTCACTGGAGGTCAGGGTGATCAGCAAGAGGAAGCCGGCGGAGACTTTCTCCACCTGCAGGCCCTGCTGGGTCACCGCCTGGGGCAGGCGCGGTTCCACCGCCTTGAGGCGGTTCTGCACGTCCACCTGGGCCAGTTCCGGGTTGGTACCCGGCTGGAAGGTGGCGGTGATGGTGGCGCTGCCGAGGCTGCTCTGGGACGAGAAGTACAGCAGGTGGTCGGCACCGTTGAGCTCCTGCTCGATCAGGCTGACCACCGATTCGTCCAGGGTCTGCGCCGAGGCGCCCGGGTAGGCGGCGTAGATCTCGATCTGCGGCGGGGCCACGGTAGGGTATTGCGCCACCGGCAGTTGGGGGATCGCCAGGGCGCCAGCCAACAGGATGAAGAAGGCGACCACCCAGGCGAACACCGGGCGGTCAATAAAGAATTGCGGCATGTGTACTACCTACTGGCCTGGGGTCTGGACGTGCGCAAGGGGGTTGGCGTCGATGTCCACCGGCTCGCCGGGGCGGGCGTGTTGCAGGCCTTCGACAATCACCCGGTCACCGGGCTTGAGGCCTTCGGTGACGATCCAGCGATCGTTCTGCACTCCACCCAGTTGCACCGGGTGCTGCACCACGTGGTTTTGCGCATCCACCAGCAGCACCTGGGCGATGCCGGCGCTGTCGCGCTGGATGGCCCGCTGCGGCACGCTGATGCCTTGGCGGTTGACTGCCTGTTCCAGGCGCACGCGCACGAAACTGCCGGGCAGCAGGTCGAGGTCCGGGTTGGGGAACTCGCTGCGCAGGATGATCTGCCCGGTACTCGGGTCAACGCTGATATCGGCGAACAACAGCTTGCCCGGCAGCGGGTAGAGGCTGCCGTCGTCCTGGATCAGGGTTGCCTTGGCCTGGTCCTTGCCGACCTGCTGCAACTGGCCGGCGCGGAAGGCCCGGCGCAGGTCGTTGAGTTCACGGGTGGACTGGGTCAGGTCGGCGTGGATCGGGTCCAGTTGCTGGATCAGCGCCAGCGGCGTGGTCTCGTTCTGGCCCACCAGCGCGCCTTCGGTGACCAGGGCGCGGCCGACCCGGCCGGAAATCGGCGCGGTGACGGTGGCATAGCCGAGGTTGAGCTTGGCCCGCTGCACCGCGGCCTGGTTGGCGGCGACGTCGGCGCTGGCCTGGCGTGCCGCGGCCCGGGCATTGTCGTATTCCTGGCCGCTGATGGCCTGGTCGGCGACCAGCTTGGAATAGCGCTGCTCCTGCAACTGCGCCTGGAAGGCGTTGGCCTCGGCCTTGCGCAGGCTGGCCTGGGCGCTGTCCAGGTCAGCCTTGAACGGGGCCGGGTCGATGCGGAACAAGACCTCGCCCTGCTTGACGTCGGAGCCTTCGCGGAAGGTCTGTTGCAGTACCACCCCGGCCACCCGGGCGCGGACTTCGGCGATCCGTGGCGCGGCGATGCGCCCGCTCAGTTCGCTGGTAATGGACAGGGCCTGGCTCTGTACGGT
Organism: Pseudomonas sp. MWU349; assembly: GCF_017947325.1. Classification (NCBI taxonomy): domain Bacteria; kingdom Pseudomonadati; phylum Pseudomonadota; class Gammaproteobacteria; order Pseudomonadales; family Pseudomonadaceae; genus Pseudomonas; species Pseudomonas sp. MWU349. The sequence goes on from NZ_JAFEVP010000001.1 coordinate 900,365, forward strand.
TTCGATCCGTACCTTGGCCGGTGGCGGCGTCTGCTCGCCTTCGGTCTTGCCACACGCGCTCAGCGCCGCTGCCAGAACGACCAGGCAGAACGGCGCAACGAGTTTATTCGACATGCTGATACCCCAATAATGACCTCGGCATGCTAAGGGCATGGGTCAAGGCCCGCTGTGAAGCTGTGTAGGTGCTGTGTGAAAAAGTGTGAAGCCTGCGCACCGGCGCGCCCAGGGTTGTATATCCTTGGCCCCTTGCTGGTTTTGCCCGGTGCCTTATAAAGAACGCCGGTATTCTGTATTTCTTCAATAAAGATCGCTCTCCATGCCCAATATTCTTCTTGTCGAAGACGACACCGCGCTGTCCGAACTGATCGCCAGCTACCTGGAACGCAATGGCTATCAGGTCAGCGTGATCAGCCGGGGTGACCAGGTGCGGGAGCGGGCCAAGGCCAGCCCGCCGGACCTGGTGATCCTCGACCTGATGCTGCCGGGCCTGGATGGCCTGCAAGTCTGCCGCCTGTTGCGTGCCGACTCGGCGACCCTGCCGATCCTGATGCTGACCGCGCGGGATGATAGCCATGATCAGGTGCTGGGTCTGGAAATGGGCGCCGACGACTATGTGACAAAACCTTGCGAACCGCGAGTGCTACTGGCTAGGGTCCGTACCCTGTTGCGCCGCAGCAGCCTCAGCGAGCCGCAGAGCGCCAGCGACCAGATCCTCATGGGCAACCTGTGCATCGACCTGTCGGAGCGCACCGTGACCTGGCGCGAGCAGTTGGTGGAGCTGTCCAGCGGCGAGTACAACCTGCTGGTGGTGCTGGCCCGGCACGCCGGTGAAGTGCTGAGCCGCGACCAGATCCTGCAGCGTCTGCGGGGCATCGAGTTCAACGGCACCGATCGTTCGGTGGACGTGGCGATCTCCAAGCTGCGGCGCAAGTTCGACGACCACGCCGGTGAGGCGCGCAAGATCAAGACCGTGTGGGGCAAGGGTTACCTGTTCAGTCGTTCCGAGTGGGAATGCTGATTCCATGCTGCGCATCCTGGTCCGCCTGTACCTGATCACCATCATTGCCTTCAGCGCCGCGATCTACCTGATCCCGGACCTGGTGATCAAGGTTTTCCACGAGCGCTTCCTGGACTACAACCTGGACCAGTCCCGGGGCCTGCAGAGCCTGATCGTCAAGCAGTTCCGTGCCTTGCCGGCGCAGCAGTGGCCGACCCTGGTCAAGGAGATGGACGAGGAATTCCACCCGTTGCAGGTGGCCCTGGTGCGCATCGACGACCCGGATTTCAGCGATTACGAGCGTGAGCGCCTGCAACGCGGCGAGAAAGTGGTGCGCCTGGGCGATTGGGGCTGGCGCACCCTGGCGGTGTCGCCGCTGGATGAGCAACTGGCGGTGAAGCTGGTGGTACCGCCGGACCCGCTGGACGTCAACCTGCTGTACTGGAGCATCAATGTCCTGATCGTCGCCGTGCTGCTGGCCTGCCTGCTGCTCTGGGTGCGCCCGCACTGGCGTGACCTGGAGCGCCTCAAGCGCACCGCCGAACGCTTCGGCAAGGGGCACCTGGGCGAGCGCACCCAACTGCCCGCCAGTTCTAACATCGGCAGCCTGGCCAATGTCTTCGACACCATGGCCGGGGACATCGAAAAACTCCTGAACCAGCAGCGTGACCTGCTCAACGCGGTGTCCCACGAACTGCGCACGCCCCTGACCCGGCTGGATTTCGGCCTGGCCCTGGCGCTCTCCGACGATTTGCCGGCGGCCAGCCGCGAGCGCCTGCAAGGGCTGGTGGCGCACATTCGCGAACTGGATGAACTGGTACTGGAGCTGCTGTCCTACAGCCGCCTGCAGAACCCGGCGTGCCTGCCGGAGCAGATCGAGGTGTCCCTGGACGAGTTCATCGACAGCATCCTGGGCAGTGTCGACGATGAGCTGGAGTCGGACATCGTCATTGACGTCCTGCTGCACGGTGCCCTGGAACGTTTCGCTCTGGACCCGCGGCTGACCGCCCGGGCCTTGCAGAACCTGCTGCGCAATGCCACCCGCTATTGCGAGAAGCGCATCCAGGTGGGAGTGCTGGTCAGCGACGACGGCTGCGAGATCTGGGTCGACGACGACGGTATCGGCATTCCCGACGACGAACGCGAGCGGGTGTTCGAGCCGTTCTACCGCCTGGACCGCAGCCGCGACCGCGCTACCGGCGGCTTCGGCCTGGGCCTGGCCATCAGCCGCCGGGCCCTGGAAGCCCAGGACGGCACCCTGACCGTGGAAGCCTCGCCCCTGGGCGGCGCGCGTTTTCGCCTGAGCCTGCCGCCCCCGCCCAGGGCCTGAATCCGTAGGAGCCGGCTTGCCGGCGAAAGGGCCCCTGAGCCGAGCGCCCCTTCGGATAACGCCTTCGCTGGCAATCCCGCTCCTACAGCCTGCTCCTGCAACGGGGGTGCAACTGACAGGAGTTTCATGCTGTCTGTTGTCGGGCACGGTTTATCCTGTTCGTACTCACCCGCAATGAGGAGGTTCATCCATGAACGATCAGGCGATTCATCATGCTGCGGCCGACGGCTACCAACAGGCCGCCGATACCTATGTGCGGGGCCGGCCGGACTATCCGCCAGCTCTTGAGCCCTGGCTGCGCGAGACGCTGGGCCTGGGGCCGGGCAGGGTGGTGGTGGACCTGGGCGCGGGCACCGGCAAGTTCACCGGCCGCTTGCTGGCCACCGGGGCCCAGGTGATCGCGGTGGAGCCGGTCGAACCAATGCGCGCCAGGCTGGCGGCGGCCCAGCCCGAGGCCCAGGTACTGGAGGGCAGCGCCGAGGCACTGCCGCTCAAGGATGCCTCGGTGGATGTGCTGGTCTGTGCCCAGGCCTTTCACTGGTTTGCCCACCGCGCGGCACTTGAGGAAATCCATCGCGTGCTCAAGCCCGGCGGCAAGCTGGCCCTGGTGTGGAACCTGCGGGATGCCCGGGTGCCCTGGGTGGCGCGCCTGGACGCCATCGTCAATGCCTTGCAGGCCGATACCCCGCGCTATTACACCGGTGCCTGGCGCCAGGCCTTTCCCCACCCGGGTTTCGGGCCCCTGCAGGAACAGCATTTCACCCAGGGCCACAGTGGCACGCCGGAGGACGTGATCTTCAACCGCGTGCGCTCCACCAGCTTCATCGCCGCCTTGCCCCAGGCCGAGCGCGAGGCCGTGGACCGGCAGATCGCCGCCCTGATCGACAGCGAGCCGCAGCTGCGGGGCAAGGCCCAGGTCACCGTGCCTTACACGACCGCCGCCTTTTATTGCACCAGGCAAGACTGAGCTCATCGCCCCCATGTAGGCGCTGGCTTGCCAGCGAAGGCGTTATAAAGGGGCCTCTTCGCCGGCAAGCCGGCGCCTGCAGGGGCGGTGGCCAGTCCCGCTTTTGGCCGATGCGCTGCCTTACGGCCCGCCGCCGGCCCTTGCTATAGTTCGGCCCTCATTTTCTGCCCAGTAAAGGATCACTGCCATGTCCGAATACCAAGCCTTTCGCGTCGAACTCGCTGACAACATCGCCCATGTGCAGATCAACCGCCCGGAAAAGATCAACGCCATGAACGCCGCGTTCTGGAGCGAGATCGTCGAGATCTTCCGCTGGATCGACGACACCGACGCAGTGCGCGTGGTGGTGCTCAGCGGTGCCGGCAAGCATTTCTCTTCGGGCATCGACCTGATGATGCTGGCCGGGGTGGCCAACGAACTGGGCAAGGATGTGGGCCGCAACGCGCGCCTGCTGCGGCGCAAGATCTTCCAGCTGCAAGCCTCGTTCAACGCCGTGGACAACTGCCGCAAGCCGGTGCTGGCGGCGATCCAGGGCTATTGCCTGGGGGGCGCCATCGACCTGATCAGCGCCTGCGACATGCGTTACGCCGCGGACGATGCGCAATTCTCGATCAAGGAAATCGATATCGGCATGGCTGCGGATGTCGGCACACTGCAACGTTTGCCGCGTATCATCGGCGACGGCATTCTGCGCGAGCTGGCCTACACTGGGCGCACCTTCGGTGCCGAGGAAGCACGCAGCATTGGCCTGGTCAACCGCACCTACAGCGATGCCGCCAGCCTGCTGGACGGGGTCATGGGAATTGCCCGGGAGATCGCGGCCAAGTCGCCGATCGCGGTCAGCGGCACCAAGGAAATGCTCAGCTACATGCGTGACCACCGTATTGATGACGGCCTGGAATATGTCGCCACCTGGAACGCTGCCATGTTGCAATCCAACGACTTGCGCGTGGCCATCGCCGCCCACATGAGCAAACAGAAACCCGAATTTCTGGATTGATTGACGATGATTGAACGCTGGACCACCGCAGTACTCGACACCGACCTTCCCGGCGGCTGGGCCGTGGCCCGCGGCCCGGACGGCTTTCTCTACGACGACAACGGCGCGCTGTTCCCGCGGCACTGGCTCAAGGGCCAGGACCTGCCGCTGCTGGCCGAGCACGGCATCGGCCATCTCGATGGCGAGCCGGTGTACCTACTGGAACTGAGCGCCCGCGCCGAAGTGCCGGGCTGCGGCTGGAAAGGCCTGCGGGCCTTCATGCTGGAGGGCGATCACACCCTGTACAAGGTCCTGGGCTATGCCGCGCAGATCGGCACCTGGGCCCGGGAGCATCGCTACTGCGGCAGCTGCGGGCGGCCCATGGCCCAGGTGCCGGGGGAGCGGGCGATGTATTGCCAGCCTTGCGACCTGCGCAGCTACCCGCGCATTTCACCGAGCATGATCGTGCTGATCACCCGCGGTGACGAAATCCTCCTGGCTCGTTCGCCGCGCTTCGTCACCGGGGTCTACAGCACCCTGGCGGGCTTTGCCGAGCCGGGCGAGTCGGCGGAGGACTGCCTGATTCGCGAGGTGCGCGAAGAGGTGAGCATCGAAGTCAGGAACATCCAGTACGTGGGCAGCCAATGCTGGCCGTTCCCCCATTCGATGATGCTGGGCTTTCACGCTGAATACGCCGGCGGCGAGATCATCCCCCAGGAAGACGAGATCGAGGACGCCCAGTGGTTCAACGTCCATGCGCTGCCGCCGTTGCCGGCCTCGCGCTCGATTGCCCGCTACCTGATCGACCTCTATGTGGCGCGCCGCCTAGGCCACGCTGAACCAGTGCTGCCAGGCTAGGCGCACGGTCAGCCCGAGGACCACGGTGATGAACACCGGGCGAATGAACTTGGCACCACCGCTGATGGCGGTGCGTGCCCCGAAGAAGGCCCCGACCATCACCGACAGGCCCATGCACAGGCCGATGATCCAGTCCACCTGCCCGGAAAACACGAACACCGACAGCGCCGCAATGTTGCTGACGAAGTTCATGCTGCGGGCCACGCCGCTGGCCTTGACCAGGTCGATGGGGTAGAGCAGCAGGCTGCTCACGGTCCAGAACGCCCCGGTACCGGGCCCGGCCACGCCGTCATAGAAGCCCAGGCTGAAGCCCTGGCTCGATTGCCACTTCTTCTTGATCGGCGCGTCGCTGTCCAGTGGCGCCTTGGGCGTGCCGCCGAACAGCAGGTACAGGCCGCAGGCGAAGACGATCACCGGCAGCATCTTGTTCAACCATTCCGCTGGCAGGTAGTGAGCGACGATGGCCCCGGTCAGGGCGCCCACCAGGGTGCCGACAATGGCGTGGGTCCACTGCCTGGGGTGGAACAGCTTGCGCCGATAGAAGGTGAAGCTGGCGGTGGCCGAGCCGAAGGTCGAACTGAGTTTGTTGGTGCCCAGCACCAGGTGCGGCGGCAGGCCGGCGGTGAGCAAGGCCGGGGTGGTGAGCAGGCCGCCGCCGCCGGCAATGGCGTCGATGAAACCAGCGATGAAGGCCACGAGGGCGAGAATGGCGAGGGTGGTCAGGTCAACGCTGAGATCGAAGGGCATGGGGTCGGCTTATTTCGGCGAGAAGCGCAAAGGGGGCTGCGCGAAAGTCCGCCATATTACCTGCAACCCAGCCCGCCGCGCGACCGCCTCGACCTTGGTCGGATGCCTCTCCCTGAACCGAGCGCCCGCCTGGATAACGCCTTCGCTGGCAAGCCAGCTCCTACGGGGCGTTGCGCCGAGATCTCGCTGTAGGAGCCGGCTTGCCGGCGAAGAGGCCGCTGAGCCGAGCGCTCGCCTGGATAACGCCTTCGCTGGCAAGCCAGCTCCTACGGGGCGGTGCGCCGAGATATCGCTGTAGGAGCCGGCTTGCCGGCGAAGAGGCCCTTGAGCCGAGCGCCCGCCTGGATGCCGCCTTCGCTGGCAAGCCAGCTCCTACGGGGCGTTGTGCCGAGATATCGCTGCAGGAGCCGGCTTGCCGGCGAAGAGGCCGCTGAGCCGATCGCTCGCCTGGATGCCGCCTTCGCTGGCAAGCCAGCTCCTACGGGGGGCGGTGCCTGAAGTCAGCGCTGGGGGCCGTTGCCAATCTGCCAGACAAAGGGTGGCTCGCTACCGTTGATCTTCCAGTCGCCGACGATCCGCGCCTTGTAGATCACCGGGTTGTGCGAAGACACGGTGCGCGCATTGCGCCAGTGGCGGTCCAGGGCCTTGCCCTGGCGAATGTCCGAAGCCCCCAGGGCATTGAACAGCTCGCTGGTGGCGCGCTGGACCAGTTCGGTGACCACCACCTGGGCCGTGGCCGATTCGATTTCCGCCGCCACATTGGCTGCACGCTCCTGGGCCGGGTCCCCGGCAAAACGCGCCAGGTAGGCCTGTTGCGCCGGGGCTGCCGCACGCAGGGCGGCGGCTTCGGCGGCATACACCAGGGCCGCGATCTCGCCCACCACCTGCTGCACCTGGGCATCGGCGCTGGCCTGGGGCGCGTTGCCGTGGCTGTAGATGCGTTTGCGCACCCGCACTTCGTGGGCCACATCGCGCAGCGCCGCGCGGCCGATGCCGGCCAGGGTCGCCAGCAGCACCAGCTGGTAGAACGCGGTCTGGTATTTGAAGCGGGTTGCGAAGTCGATGATGTTCTCGGCGTCCACTTCAGCGTCCTGGAAACGCGAGGTGCCGCTGCCGGTGGTGCGCTGGCCGAAGCCGTCCCAATCGTCGCTCTGCTCGATGCCCGGCTGGCGGGTGCGCACCGCGGCAATCACGTCGCCGCCGGTGTCCGTGCGTTGGGCATAGACATCGATCCAGTCGGAGAAAATGCTCCCGGTGCTGTAGAACTTTTCGCCGTTGAGGCGCCATTTTTCCCCATCCGGAGAGACTTTGGTGATGACCTGGCCGATGTCCACGGCGCCGATTTCGGTCCAGGCGCAGCCCACGATATCGCCTGCGACAAAGCGTTTGAACCACAGGTCCCGGCCCGGCCCAAGCGTGGCATTGAGCCGATCCTCAACAAAGGCAAAGTGCCCGCGCAGGGCCTGGGGCACGTTGGCGTCGGCCTCGGCCAGCTCGATCAGCAGTTGGAACAACTGGGGCAGGGAAGCACCGCCACCGCCATATTCCAGCGGCACCCGTACCGCGCCGAATCCGGATTCCTTGAGCCACTGGATGGGCTCGTAAGGCAGTTTGCGTTGCTGTTCCCGTTCCACCGCGCCACTGGCGATGCGCTGGAAGATCGGGCGAAAGCCCGCGGCCAGGGTCTCGTAGTCGACCCCCACGGACAGCGGATTGATTACCTGGTGTTCAGTCATGGTGTAGCTCCTGGGTTCGGCAGAAAAAAGCGCTGCAGGGTCCAGACCGATTGCACACACCATGCCGAAGCCGCAAACGCCGGTTTGCCGGGGCAAGGGCTCCCGCAGAACGCCGGCAACTGTTGCTCCGCCAACAGTTCATCAACAAAACAGCCCGTTTCCAGGGTTGGCGGGCCCCGCGCCGCCGCAGGCAGCGAGCCTCAGCCATTGCCCGGAAGAGGGCGGGCTTGAGGCTCCACACGGCAGCTGGCGGCCTACGCGCCGAGGGCTTCCAGGCCCTGGCACGCTTGCTGCTCTGCTCAGAGGTACTTTCCCAAGTCCCGAGGACCGAACCATGAGTCAGCAAGCCGTGAAATTTGCCTACTGGGTACCCAACGTCAGCGGTGGGCTGGTGGTCAGCAAGATCGAGCAACGCACCCATTGGGGCATCGACTACAACCGCAAGCTGGCGCAGATCGCCGAGCAGGCCGGCTTCGAATACGCCCTGACCCAGATCCGCTTCACTGCCGGCTATGGCGCCGAGTACCAGCACGAGTCGGTGGCCTTCAGCCACGCACTGCTGGCGGCCACCGACAAACTCAAGGTGATTGCGGCGATCCTGCCCGGGCCCTGGCAGCCGGCCCTGGCGGCCAAGCAACTGGCGACCATCGACCAACTGACCAATGGCCGTATTGCGGTGAACATCGTCAGCGGCTGGTTCAAGGGCGAGTTCCAGGCCATTGGCGAGCATTGGCTGGAGCACGACGAGCGCTATCGCCGCTCCGAGGAATTCATCCGCTGCCTGCGCGGGGTCTGGAGTCAGGATGCCTTCACCTTCAGGGGCGATTTCTATCGCTTCGACCACTACAGCCTCAAGCCCAAGCCCCTGGGCCAGCCGGAGATCTTCCAGGGCGGTAGCTCGCGGGCTGCCCGGGACATGGCGGCCCGGGTTTCGGATTGGTACTTCACCAACGGCAACAGTGTCGAGGGGATCAAGGCCCAGGTTGACGATATCCACGCCAAGGCCGCGGCCAACCAGCACTCGGTGAAGATCGGGGTGAATGCCTTCGTGATCGCCCGGGACACCGAAGAAGAGGCGCAGGCGGTGTTGCAGCAAATCATCGATCAGGCCGACCCGGAGGCGGTGAATGCCTTCAGTGATGCCGCCCGGCAGGCCGGCAAGGCGTCCCCAGAAGGCGAGGGCAACTGGGCCAAGTCGAGTTTCGAGGACCTGGTGCAGTACAACGATGGCTTCAAGACCAACCTGATCGGCACGCCACAGCAGATTGCCCAGCGCATCGTGGAGTTGAAGGCGGTGGGTGTTGACCTGGTGCTGGCGGGTTTCCTGCATTTTCAGGAAGAGGTGGAGTATTTCGGCCAGCGCGTGCTGCCCCTGGTACGCGAGCTGGAGGCCCGGGCGCGGTCCAAGGAACAGGAAGCCGCCGCTTGAACTGCCTCTTGCCGGCGAATGGGCCTCGGAGCCTTGTGCCGGGCTAGAGGGCGCTTTCGCTGGCAAGCCAGCTCCTACAGGGGCGGAGGTGGTGTGTTTTTTCGTAGGAGCCGGCTTGCCGGCGAATGGGCCTCGGAGCCTTGTGCCGGGCTAGAGGACGCTTTCGCTGGCAAGCCAGCTCCTACAGGGGCGGAGGCGGTGTGTTTGTTCGTAGGAGCCGGCTTGCCGGCGAACGGGCCTCGGAGCCTTGTGCCGGGCTAGAGTACGCTTTCGCTGGCAAGCCAGCGCCTACAAGGGCGGAGGCGGTGGCGATTACAGGCCCAGCTCGCTCAGGCCCGGGTGATCGTCGGGCCGGCGGCCCAGGGGCCAGTGGAACTTGCGCTCCTGGGCCTTGATCGGCATGTCGTTGATGCAGGCAAAGCGCCGGGCCATCAAACCCTGTTCGTCAAACTCCCAGTTTTCGTTGCCGTAGGAACGGAACCAGTTGCCCGAGTCGTCGTGCCATTCGTAGGCGTAGCGCACGGCAATACGGTTGTCGGTAAAGGCCCACAGCTCCTTGATCAGGCGGTAATCCAGTTCCTTGGCCCATTTGCGGGTCAGGAACGCCTTGGCCTCTTCGCGGTTGTGGGCGAACTCGGCGCGGTTGCGCCATTGGGTATCCAGGGTATAGGCCAGGGATACCCGCTCCGGGTCCCGGGAATTCCAGCCATCTTCGGCCAGGCGGATCTTTTCAATCGCCGACTCGCGAGTGAAAGGGGGAAGGGGCGGGCGCACTTGAGCGTTAGACGACATGATCTGTCTCCAATGAAAGTTGCTGTTCAAACAAAGAAGTTGCTCTTGTTTAAAACAATCAGAGGTCCAATAACTTTCGCGCCATGCATTGCGCATTATCAGCAGCACTGTGATTGCCCATGACAAGGGCAACGGTAATGGCGCCATCGATCAGGATCAGCAGTTGCGCTGCCAGTTCCTCAGGATGTTGCACGCCATGTTCCTGGCAAAGCTCGGTCACGTAGTCCAGCAGGTTCTGCTTGTGCCGTTTTGCTACTTGGCGCACCGGGTCTTGCGGGTCACCGGTTTCGCCACTGGTGTTGATAAAGGCGCAGCCGCGAAAACCGGGGGTTGCGAACCAGTCCTTGAGCACGTCGAACAGCGCCAGCAGGCGCAGGGCCGGTGTCGCGGCCTGGTTCACCGCGCTGCAGAACCAGTGCATCCAGCGCTGATCACGACGCTCCAGGGCGGCCACCACCAACTCGTCCTTGTTGGTGAAATAGCGGTAGACGCTCTTGCGCGAGACGCCGGCGGTCTTCACCAGAAGATCCATGCCGGTGGCGGCAATGCCGTTCTGGTAGATCAGTTTCTCGGTGACATCGAGGATGATGTCTCGGGTTTCAGAGTGAGTGATTTCGTTCATGTGGCAAACAGTAGAACGATCGTTCTCCTTGGTCAATGACATTCTTGTTTTTTCTTCGAAACTGGCCATTGCCCTTGTAGGAGCTGGCTTGCCAGCGAAGGCGTCATCGCGCCTTGCGCAGGGCTTGGAGCCCCATTCGCCGCAAGCTGGCTCTTACGCCCGGGGTGCGGATGCTTTGCTGAGGGAGGGCGTTCTACATGCCAGGCAGGGGACTCCGGCCGGTCCATGGTGTAAGCTCTTGCGCTCTTTGGATTTGAGCCACTGCGAGCCCTAATGCCGTCGCTTTTCAAACGTTCCCTGCTGCCCAAGCTGCGCAGCTTCCCACTGGCCGCCGAGGCTTTCACCACGCTGACCGGCGCTGCGCAGTTTCGCCACACGCTGCTGGAGCAGATTGCCCAGGCCCGCCGACGCATCTATATCGTCGCGCTGTACCTGCAACAGGATGAAGCCGGCCAGGAAATCCTCGATGCCCTGCACGCCGCCAAGGCCGCCCGCCCGGAGCTGGAAGTGGTGGTCGTGGTGGACTGGCTGCGGGCCCAGCGCGGCCTGATCGGTGCCGGCAAGCAGCCCGGCAACTCGGCCTGGTACCAGCAGATGACCCGCACTCACGCCAGCGAAGTGCCGATCTACGGCGTGCCCGTACAGACCCGCGAGCTGTTCGGGGTGCTGCACCTCAAGGGGTTCGTCATCGACGACTGCGTGCTCTACAGCGGCGCCAGCCTGAACAACGTGTACCTGCACAAGTTCGACAAGTACCGCTTCGACCGTTATCACCTGCTGCACAACCAGGCCCTGGCCGACTCCATGCACCACCTGGTGCAGCATGGCCTGGTGGAGTCGCGGGCAGTGCACCGCCTGGACCTGCCGAACCTGCCGACCACCCGCAGCCTGCGCAACGACATCGGCGATCTGCGCAGCCGCCTCAAGCACGCCACCTACGACACCACTGCCGGCAGCCTGGACAAGAGCGGGCTGTCGGTCAGCCCGTTGCTCGGGGTGGGCAAGGGCAACCCGTTGAACCGGGTGATCTGCGAGCTGATTGCCGGTGCTCAGCGCCAGCTGACTATCTGCACCCCGTATTTCAACCTGCCGCTGCCGGTGACCCGGGAGATCAACCGGGCCCTGGAGCGCGGGGTGAAGATCGACATCATCGTCGGCGACAAGACCGCCAACGATTTCTATATCCCGCCCAGCGAGCCGTTCAAGGTGATCGCGGCGCTGCCTTATCTGTATGAGATCAGCCTGCGGCGTTTTGCCAAGCGGCATCAGAACGTGATCGACAACGGCCAGTTGAACCTGCACCTGTGGCGTGACGGCGACAACACCTATCACCTCAAGGGCATGTGGGTCGATGAGCGCTATACCTTGCTCACCGGCAACAACCTCAACCCACGGGCCTTCCGCCTGGACCTGGAAAACGCCCTGTTGCTGGACGACCCCAAGGGCGAGCTGCTGCAGGCGCGCAACGCCGAACAGGCCGAGATCTATCGCCACACCCGGCGCATCGAGCACTTTCAGTACCTGGACAGCCTGGTGGACTACCCCGAGGCCGTGGGCAAGTTCCTGCGCCGGGTCAGCCGCGTGCGCATCGAGCGCTTGCTCTACCGCATGCTTTAACCCGTAGCCGCTGCCGAGCCCGCGAGGCTGCGCAAAGGTCCACAGGACCTTCAGCAACCTCAAGAGCGGCGTCTAATTTGCAGCCTTTCGCAGCCTGCGGCCTTGGCTACAGGTCTTTGGGTTGCGGGGCGGGCCAGATGCCGATCAGCACCAACAGCACCGCCGCCAGCAGGTAGGGCAGGCGCGGTTCGATGGCGTAGATCAGGCTGCCGGCCATGGGCCCGATGACCACGCCCAGGCCCTGGGCGGCGCCGATGCTGCCGGCGGTCGCGCCCTGTTCCGAGGCCTCTACGGCATTCGCCGCCAGGGCCGAGAACGACGGAAACACCCCACCCATGCCTGCCGCCGATACAAAGAACGCCAGCCACAGGCCCCAGGCGCTGTCCACCAGCATGCTGCCGGCATAACCCAGCGCCGACAGCAGGGCGCCGTAGCGGATCATCCGCAGCGGCGGCCATTCCAGCTTGCGCACCACCAACTGCGCACAGATCAGCGCTACGCCGACCATGGCCAGAGCGACCCCCGCCGTCTGGGCGGCATCGCCGGGACTCATGTGCAGCCGGTCCAGGGCATAGAAGCTGACGGTGATCTGGGCCACCGACACACAGAGCATGGCGACAAAGGCCACCACCATGGGCCGGCGCAGTCGCGGGTCGCCCAGGCGTACCCGGGTCGGGGCCTGGGCCAGGTGCAGTTCCTGGCGAGGCAGTTGGTAGCGCAGCACCAGGAACGCCAGCAACGGCAGCACCGCCATGGCGTAGAACGGCAGGCTCAGGCTGTAGCGCGCCAGCAGCGCGGCCACCGCCGGGCCCAGCACCAGGCCCACGGCGTTGGCGGCGCCCAGGGTGGCCATGGCACGGGCGCGGTGCTGAGGTTCGACGTTATCGGCGATCAGGGCGAAGCCGCCCACCGGGATCGCCGCGTAGAAGGCGCCGATCAGGCCGCGGCCGAGCATCAGGCCGAGAAAGGCCATGGCGACGCTGGGCAGCGACTGCAGCGACAGGTCGATGAACAGGCACAGGGCCCAGTAGGCGAGGGTGAAGCCGGCGGTGCCCAGCAGCAGCACCCGGCGCCGGCCGAAGCGGTCGCTGGCCTGGCCCCAGGGGCGCGCCAGGAGCATCCAGATCACCCCGGAAACGGTCACCGCGGCCCCCGCATGCCAGGTTTCCAGGTGCAGGGCCCGAGAGATCGGGCCGATCAGCGAGACGAAGGCCATCATCGACATGGTGCAGGCCATGTAGGCGGCCATCAGAGGCACCAGTGAGAAGGGTCTGACAATCAGCGGCGCGCTGGCGGCTGTGGAGCGAGGCATGAAGGGTCTTCCATGAAGGTGGATGGGCCGTAAACGTTAACGGGATAACGTGTCACAGCCCAGGCTTATCTGCATTGGTGATGACGTTGCCGGCGAAGAGGGCCTTGAGACGGGCGTTGTACCCAGGGCCGCTTTCGCTGGCAAGCCAGCTCCTACGGGGGAGCGGGGTGCTGTTCTGCCTGTGTAGGAGCCGGCTTGCCGGCGAAGAGGGCCTTGAGACGGGTGTTGTGCTCAGGGCCGCTTTCGCTGGCAAGCCCGCTCCTACGGGGGAGCGGGGTGCTGTTCGACCTGTGTAGGAGCCGGCTTGCCGGCGAAGAGGGCCTTGAGGCGGGTGTTGTGCTCAGGGCCGCTTTCGCTGGCAAGCCAGCTCCTACGGGGGAGCGGGGTGCTGTTCGACCTGTGTAGGAGCCGGCTTGCCGGCGAAGAGGGCCTTGAGGCGGGTGTTGTACCCAGGGCCGCTTTCGCTGGCAAGCCCGCTCCTACGGGGAGGATGGCGTGTTGGGTTCCGGGCTCAGTTCAGGCCCAGTTTGCCACGCAGGGTGGAGAGGTCTTCGGCCAGGGTATTGACCGGGCCTACCAAAGCCTTGCGGTCGTTTTCCTTGACCTTGTCGTAGGTCATGAAGCCGCCGTCAGGGGTTTTATACTTGGCCAGGATCTTGTTCACCGTGGCGAAGTTCTTGTCCACCTTGGCGACAAAGGCTTTGTCCTGCTTTTCGATCTGCGGACGGAACAGGTCGACGATTTTCTTCGCCCCGTCGATGTTGCCCTGGAAGTCGTAGAGGTCGGTGTGGCTGTAGCGGTCTTCTTCACCGGAGATCTTGGTTGCGGCCACTTCTTCCAGCAGCGCGGCGGCGCCACCCACGACTTTTTCCGGCGGGAAGGTCAGGCCGGCGACGCGGGTCTGCAGGTCCTTGACGTCCTTGTTCAGGCCGTCGGCCAGCTCGCCCAGGCCTTCGGTGCTGTTTTGCGAGAACAGCGAGTATTCCAGGCGGTGGAAGCCGGTGAAGTCTTCGGCCTTGACGCCTTTCTCGTGGTCGTCGACCCGAGAGTCGATGGACGCGTCCAGGTCACTGAAGAGCTCGGCGATCGGCTCGATCGACTCGTAGTAGACCCGGGTCGGCGCGTAGAGCTTCTTGGCGGTATCCAGGTCGCCTTTTTTCACCGCATCGGTGAACTGCTGGGTGTGGCTGGCCAGTTCGTCTAGCTGCTCGGTGACGTAGATCTTGTAGTCGGAGATCGGCCCCACCAATTCCAGGGGCGCTGTTGCGGCAAACGCCGAAAGCGGCGCGTGGAGCAAGCCAAGGGTCAGCAACACAGCGAGAGGCGACTTTTTCATGGGACTTTTCCGTGGGGGTTGTTGTGTCATGGGTGTCAGGCACTGACTTTCGGTCGGGTGGCATCGAGCAGCGAACGCCCGATGAAATCCTCGTCGCCGGTGACTCCCGGCAAGGTGAAGAAGTAACCGCCACCGGTGGGCTTGAGGTACTCCTCCAGGGGTTCGCCGTTCAGACGGGTCTGTACGGCGATGAAGCCTTTCTCCAGGTCGGCCTGGTAGCAGATGAACAGCAGGCCCATGTCCAGCTGGCCGTTCTTGTTGACCCCGTTGGAGTAGTTGAACGGCCGGCGCAGGATCAGGTTCTGCTGGCTCTGGGCAGTGCGCGGGTTGGCCAGGCGGATGTGGGCGTCGAGCTTGGTGAGCTTGCCATGGGGGTCCCGGGCGTAGTCGGGCACCTGGCTTTCCTTCTGGCCGTCCATGGGCGCGCCACTGGCCTTGACCCGGCCGATGATGCTTTCTTGCTCCTGGAGCGGGGTGCGGTCCCAGCGTTCGACGAAGTTGCGGATGATCCGCACTGCCTGGTAGCTGCCATGGGCCGCCCAGGCAGGTTCGTCACTGCCGGGCTGGACCCAGACGATCTGCTGCATGGCCTTCTGGTCATTGGAGTCGGGGTTGGCCGAGCCATCGCGAAAGCCCAGGAAATTGCGCGCACTCTGCGCCGGCTCGCCGGGCTTGGCCGGGGCCTGGGGCGGTACGCTGCCTTCCTGTTTCCAGCGCACCATCAGCAGGTCGGGCAGGTTCTTCACGATGTCGCGCAGGGCGTGGATGTTGGTGTCGGCCGTGTTGGAGCAGAACTGCAGGCTCAGGTCGCCGTGACAGCAGGCCGGCTCCAGGGCATCGTTGGGGAAGCCCACCATGCGGATCAGGCGCTTGGGCTTGGCCGCCGCCAGGCCGAAGCGCTCGTCGAACAGCGATTCGCCCACCGAGACGGTGATGGTCAGGTTATCCGGGGTTACCACCGGGCCGAGGATGCCGGAATCCAGGGGCGGTAGCTTCGGGTCCACCTGGGCCACTGGGCCACCGCGCATCAGAAAGGCAATGCGTTGGTCGAGGGTGCGGAACAGCCGTTCCAGGTCGTCGCGATCGCTGGCCAGCACATCGAAGGACACCAGCATGCCCGCGGCCGGGCGCGGGGTGACGATGCCGCTCTGGTGCTGGCCGTGAAACTCGTGGCGGTCCTGGGTCTTGTCGCTGCTGGGGGCTTCGGTGACCTGGGCGGGCGCGGCGGCCATGGCCGGGCAACTCAGGCTGCTACCGGCCAGGGCCACGCCGGCGGCGCCCATGCCCAGCAGCACGCGCCGACGCTGGGCGGAGAAAGACGGATTGGATTGATCTGAATCGTTCATTGAAAACTCGTCTTGTTACAGGCCGGAAAGGCCAAGTGCGGGATCAATAGCGTCGAGGGCGTCGGCCAGGGCCTTGGCTTTGTCGGCGATGTCTTTGCGCTGCCGGGCGTCGACCTGGTCGTAGGCCACATAGCCGAAGCCGTCGCGCAGGTTGGCCAGGCGAGTGGCCAGGGCATCGGCGGCGCTGTCCACCTGGGGCAGCAATTGGGCCGCGGACTTGGCCAGCAGCGGCCGCAGCAGGTCGATGACCTTGCGCGTGGTTTCCAGGTTGGCGGCAAAGCCGTTGAGGTCGCTGTGGCTGTAGCGTTCCTCCTCACCGCTGCTGGCCCGCAGTTCGGCCAGGCTGCGCATGCTGCGCGCGACGATGTTCACCAGTTGCTCCGGGGGCAGGGTCTGGGCCAGCAACTGTTGCTTGAGGCTGGCCACGTCACTGGACAGGCGCTGAGCCACGGGAGCCAGGCCCGCCAGGTCATTTTTCTGGAACAGGCCGTATTCCAGGCGGTGGAAACCGCTGAAGCCCGGGTCCTGTTCGCGCTGTTCGAAGTAATCGGCGCGGGCGTTGATGGCGTTGTCCAGTTCGGCCAGGCGCTGGGCCGCCGGGGCCACACGCTGATAAGCAGCGCGGGCCGGCAGGTACAGGGCCTGGGCCTGTTTCAGGTCGCCGGCATCTATGGCCTGCTGCAAGGCGTTCGCCGCCTTGACCAGGGCGCTGCCCTGGGTGCTGAGGTAGACCCGGAACTCCGACAGGGGGCCGATAAAGGCCACCATCGACGGCCGCGCCTTGGCCTGGGCATCGGACTCTGCAGTCGGGGTCACGTGCAGGGTGCCGCGGGGGTTGCTCAACAGCCCGCAGGTGATGGCGTAGTCCCCTGGCTGCAGGTTGGCGTTGATCACCTGGCTCAGGCCCGGTGCGATGTTTTCCCGTTCCTCCACCACCAGCACCCCGTCGAGAATTTCCCATTCCACGGCGCGCTCCGAACGGTTGACGATACGGAAGCTGGCGCGCCCGGCCGGGACTGTCAGCACATTGGGCTCACAGCTCTTGGGGTGGATGGTGACGGTGATCTCGCCCAGGTGGGCCTGGCGCTTGCTGGCGGCCAGTTGCGAGGCGTAGTAGAACAGCCCGCCGGCGGCGATCATGACGATCACCGAGCCGGCAACCGCCCAGCGCAATGCGCGAGGAGGCGAAGCTTGGGGAGAGGCTTGCTGGGTCATGGGGAGCCTTACTGACTGGAAACGGAAGACGTTGAGCCGGGCGCCTTGGCTGGGGCACCGCCGGGCAGGAAGAACAGCATCAGGGTCACGGCCAGGTACAGCACATAGGCGCCGAGGGTGCTGATGGTGGGGGCGTCCTGGTAGCCGAACATGCCGGCCAGTACCGAACCCACCGGGCCATCCATGGGCAGGCTGGCGCTGAAGTCGAAGAGTACGGTCTGCAGGTGGTTCCAGACCCCGGCTTCATGCAGGGCCTGCACCGAATTGGCGAGGATGCCGGCGGCCACCACCAGGATGAACAGCCCGGTCCAGCGAAAGAACGCGCCAAGGTTCAGGCGCATGCTGCCGGTGTAGATCAGGAAGCCGACAATGATCGCCGCGATCAGGCCCAGCAGGGCGCCGATGGGCGCGCCCGGGCCTTCGCTCTGCTGGAACACCGCCAGCAGAAAGAACACGGTTTCCAGGCCTTCGCGGGCCACGGCAAAGAACACCATGGCGATCAGCGCCGTGACCTGATGCTTGGAGCCGGCCAGGGCGTGGTCCAGGGAGACATGCAGGGAATGCTTGATCGAACGCGCCACCTTGCGCATCCAGAACACCATGGAGCTGAGGATGCCCACGGCCACCAGCCCGACGATGCCTTCGAAGAGTTCCTGCTGCTTCTGCGGAAATTCGGCGCTCATCAGCTCCAGGCCGCCGCCCACCAGCAGGGCCAGGGCCGCGGCGAGGAATACCCCGATCCACACGGCGGGCATCCACTGGCCACGGCCAGTCTGTTTCAGGTAGCTGGCGATGATGCCAACGATAAGCGCGGCTTCAATCCCTTCGCGCAACATGATCAGAAATGGAACGAGCATTCAGCACCGGTGGGCAAATAGGCTAGGGGAGTAATTTGTAACATAATGATACTCATTGCCAAATGAAGATTATTAACAACGGCTGAACGGAAGCTGAACGGGTCTCGTTTACCTGCCTGGACCGGTTCGCTGGCAAGCCAGCTCCTACAGCTGGCGTGATGTTGGGGGGCTCTTGTAGGAGCCGGCTTGCCGGCGAAGAGGCCTTTGGGCCCTGCGCCGAGCGTGGGGGCGCCTTCGCTGGCAAGCCAGCTCCTACAGCTGGCGTGATATAGGCGGTGTTCTTGTAGGAGCCGGCTTGCCGGCGAAGAGGCCCTCGAGCCCTGCGCCGGGCGTGGGGGTTCAGCCGAGGTTCTGTTCGGTCAGGCGTTGCACCGCCAGGCGGCGGTAGTGGGAGGGGGTCATGCCCTTGAGCTGCTGGAAGCGTCGGTTGAAGTTGGAAATGTTGTTGAAGCCCGACTCGAAGCACACGTCGGTTACCGGTTTGTCGCCGTCGGCCAGCAGTTCACAGGACTTGCTGATGCGCAGCCGGTTGACGAACTCGACGAAGCAGCGCCCGGTGGCCTGCTTGAACACCCGGGAAAAGTAGCTGGGCTTCATGCCCAGGTAGTCGGCCACTTCCTCCAGGGGCAATTCCCGGGCGTAGTGGGCAAAGATGTAGTCCACCGCGCGGTTGGTGCGGTCGACGCTGTGTTCGTCCGCCAGTTGCACGCTGGTGGCGCCGGACAGCAACTGGTAGTCGTCGCAGGCCGCCAGCAGCTCCATGAGGATGAGGAAGTGGCCAAGGCGGGTGATGCCGTTGGAGTCGGCGATGCGCTGCATCAGCGGCAGGGCCTGGGCGATGGTGTGCGGGCAGCGGAACTCGATGCCGTACTGCGCCCGCTCCAGCAGCGGGCTGAGGTTCTTCAGCTCGGCGAACACCTGGCTGCCACTGTCGAACAGCTCATCGGTGAAGTTCACCAGCATGTCGCGCTTGGCCACCACTTCGTCCTCGGCCACTTGGCTGATCCAGTTGTGGGGCAGGTTGGGGCCGGTGAGAAACAGCGTCTGCGGGTAGAAATTGCCGATGTAGTCGCCGATGAACACCTTGCCGGAGCTGGCGACGATCAGGTGCAGCTCGTATTCCTTGTGGAAATGCCAGCGCACCAGAGGGCAGGGGAAACCGTGCTGGCGATAGATGATGGACAGGCCGTTGTGGTCATCCATCAACTCATAGGAAGGGTCGGTGATCTTGCCGGGTCGGCTCATGGCGCGGGCCTGTTCTTGTTGTAGGCCGGCTGATAATGCCTTGTGGCCGGCTCGCACACCAGCCAAGGCGTTCGCAGGGTTGGCGCCCTGTTCGCCGGCAAGCCGGCTCCTACAAGAACACCGCCTATATCACGCCAACTGTAGGAGCTGGCTTGCCAGCGAAGGGGCCTAACGTTCGGCGCAAATCCCAGGGCCTGTTCGCCGGCAAGCCGGCTCCTACAAGAGCACCGCCGATATCACGCCAACTGTAGGAGCTGGCTTGCCAGCGAAGGCGGCCTCAGGTTCGGTGCAAATCCCAGGGCCTGTTCCCCGGCCAGCGCAGCGCCGGTAGTGCGCCATGGAAGAAGGGTCAGGAGGCCAGGCGGTTTTTCGCTTCGATCCACTGCGCCATGTACTGGGTGCTCTTGTGGTGGTGGTGACGCAGCATGGCGCCGGTGAAGTTATCCCGGCGCAGTTGCTGCAGGTGCTGGCGGCAGTGTTGCAGACGCTGGATCAGCGCCGGGCCGTGGACTTGCTGGCGGTAACGCGCTTCGAGCAACTGCCGGCCATCCGCCTGGGCCTGCTCCCACAGCTGCCGGTCCTGATAGAGGCGCACCGCGGCCGCCGCCAGGGCACTGGCGGATTCAGCCACCGCCCCCGGCCATGGCAGGCCGTCCTGGGACATGGATTCGCTGCCCACCGGGGTGGTGACACTGGGCGTGCCGCAAAGCATGGCATCGAGCAGCTTGCCCTTGATCCCGGCGCCGAAACGCAGGGGCGCCAGGCAGATCCGCGCGGCACTCATCACCTGCAGGGCATCTTCGGCCCAGTTCATGATGTGAAAGCCCTGGGCCGGGTTGTGCAGCGCCGCGGCCTTGGGCGGGGTATAGGCGCCATACAGGTGCAATTGCGCGCCGGGCAATTGCTGGCGGATCAGCGGCCATACGCGGTTCTTCATCCAGAGCACCGCATCCCAGTTCGGCGCATGGCGAAAGTTGCCGATGCTCAGCAAGTGCGCCCGCTGCTCGAAGGGGACAAAGCCCTGCGGCAGTTGCTCGAGCATCAGCGGGCACCAATGCAGCAAGGCCGGCGGCAAGTGGAACTGCTGCACCAAAAGTTCGATTTCCACCTCGGAGATCATCAGGCTCAGGTCGCAGCGATAGATGGCGGCGATCTCGCGCTTGGCCAGGTCGGTGTCGGCCATGTGCTGGAATTCCTGCTCCGGCGCCTGGGCGAACAGCGGGCTGAAGTCGTCTTCCTCGGCGCCCTCCTTGAGAACATCCTTGAGGCGCTGGTGCCGGGCATGACGCAGGCATTGCAGGTCGGAGGTCTCCAGCACCCGCAGGGCATTCGGGCAATGCTGCTCCACCCTCCAGCCGAACTGTTCCTCCATCATGAACTGGTCGAACAGCACGATATCCGGTGCCAGCTCGGCGACGAAACGGTCAAAGCTGGCGTTGTTGAGTTCGATCGGGCATTCACGAATGCCCAGGGCCGTCAGGTCTTCCTTGTGCTCGCCCTCGTTGGCCGGGCTGCTGAAGGTCAGCTCCCAGCCCTGGTCGAGGAAGCTCTGGAGGATCTGCATCATGTGCCCGCCGGCGGCAGAGGAGCGGGGTTCGGGCCAGACGTAACCAATGATCAGGACTTTGGTCGCGGCGGTGGGACTCATGAGCGGGCATTCCTGGCAGGCGGGGGGCAAAAAAGGCTGCCATTAAACCACAGAGGGCCAGCGCCCGAGCAGGCTGCCTGGCCTCAGCCGAGAATGCTGCGCACCTTGTCGCGCAGCTGGTCGATGGAAAACGGCTTGCCGATGACCGACATGCCGGCCGGCACCTCGATGGATTCGGCGTAGCCACTGGCGAACAGCACGGGCAACTGCGGCCGCAGGGTGCGGGCGCGCTCCGCCAGCTCGCGGCCGTTCATCCCGGGCAGGCCGACATCGGTCATCAGCAGGTCGATGTGCTGCCCGGCGTCTTCCAGCAGGCTCAGGGCCGCTTCGCTACCATCGGCCTCCAGGACGCTGAACTCCAGTTCTTCAAGGACATCGACAATCAGCATGCGCACGATGGCATCGTCTTCGACGACTAGGATGGTGGAGGCGCTGGCGGGCATAGGGACACTCTCAAGAAATGAATTCGGCGGGGCAGTGCGGCAGGCAGCCCTGTGCATCAGTAAGTGCCGGCTTGCCACAAGTTCCCGAAGCTGTACAAAAAAATCCCCTTGTACAAGCGCGGCAAGAATAACCGCTTCCTTTGTCCCGCGGCAGGACAAATCGCAAGCGAGCGCTACCTTGGTTATAAAAAATAGCTGTCATGGCTGAATGTGGGGCAAACTTCGTTTTTTTTCACCAGCGCCAAGGTCCATCAAATGATTCGTCCGTCCTCGGTTGATGAACAGAGTTTCCGCAAGCTGCTGACCCGTAACATCAGCCTGCCGCTGGGTGTCGGTGTACTCAGCGCGGTTTTTTTCGTATCCCTGATCACCTACCTGCTCTCGGTTATCCAGTGGGTGCAGCACACTGATCGGGTGATCAACAACCTCAACGAGTCGGCGCGCCTGACCATTGATCTGGAAACCGGCATGCGCGGCTTCCTGATCACTGGCGACGAGCACTTTCTAGACCCTTACGAAGTGGCCAAGCCGCGCATCGTCAGCGAGCTGCGCAGCTTGCAGGAGCTGGTGGCGGACAACCCGCAGCAGGTGGACCGGCTCAAGCGCCTGGAAGCCCTGCAGGTGGAGTGGAACAACTTTGCCCAGGGCATGATCGACCTGCGCCGCCAGAGCGGTGATTACCGAGGGGCGGTGCAGGCCGGGCGTGGCAAGCGCCTGACCGACGAGATCCGCAAGGAATACGACGACGCGGTGGCCATGGAGCAGCAGTTGCGCCTTGAGCGCAACGAGAACGTCACCCGCACCACCATTTTCAGCGTGGTGCTGTACCTGCTGTTCGTGGTGGGCATCAGCGCGCTGCTGGCCTACATCGGCCGTCGTGACCTGCTGGCGTTGTCCAAAAGCTACAGCGACAACCTCGAAGCCCAGGAAAAAAGCGCCCGGCGCCTGGAACAGCAGGCCTGGCTGCGCAACGGCCAGACCGAACTGGCCGAGCAGATGCTCGGCCAACTGAGCCTGAACCTGCTGGGGCGCAACATCCTGCAATTCTGCGCCCAGTACCTGGGCACGCCGGTGGCGGCGCTCTATGTACGCGAGGAGCACGGTGGCCTCAGGCGCGTGGCGTCCTATGGCTTCTCCCGGGAACAGGAAGCCCAGGAACAGGCGCTGTACAGTGACGAAGGGCTGGTGGGGCAGGCCGCGCAGCACAAGCGCCTGATTCGCCTGGACGAGGTGCCTGCCGATTACTTCAAGGTCAGCTCCGGCCTGGGCGACGGCTCGCCGCGCAGCGTGCTGGTGGTGCCGACCCGTGACGACGACCGGATCAATGGGGTGATCGAGCTGGGCTTCCTGCGGGCCTTGAGCGAGCGCGATGTCGAGCTGCTGGAACTGATTGCCGGCAATATCGGCACCTCCATCGAGGCCGCGCGTTATCGCCAGCGCCTGCAGGAAGTGCTGGCCGAGACCCAACAGCTCAACGAAGAGCTGCAAGTGCAGCAAGAAGAGCTCAAGACCGCCAACGAGGAACTGGAAGAGCAGTCGCGGATCCTCAAGGAATCCCAGGTGCACCTGGAAACCCAGCAGGTGGAGCTGGAGCAGACCAACGAGCAACTGGCGGAGCAGGCCCAGATCCTGGCCGAGCAGCGCGACGCCATGGATCGCAAGAACAACGAGCTCAACGAGGCCCAGACCCAGCTGGAGGAGCGCGCCGAAGAGTTGCAGCGCTCCAGCAAGTACAAGTCCGAGTTCCTTGCCAACATGTCCCACGAGCTGCGCACGCCGCTCAACAGCTCGCTGATCCTGGCCAAGCTGCTGGCGGAAAACCCCCAGGAAAACCTCACCCCCGAGCAGGTCAAGTTCGCCGAGTCGATCTATTCCGCGGGCAATGACTTGCTGAACCTGATCAACGACATCCTCGACATTTCCAAGGTCGAAGCCGGCAAGCTCGAAGTGCGCCCCGAGAACGCCAGCGTGCCGCGCCTGGTGGACGGCCTGCGCAGCCTGTTCCAGCCGCTGACCCAGGACAAGGGCCTGGAGTTCAAGGTGGAGCTGCAGCCGGGGGCGCCGCAGATGCTGTTCACCGACCGCCAGCGGGTCGAACAGATTCTCAAGAACCTGTTGTCCAATGCGGTCAAGTTCACCGAGAAGGGCCAGGTCAGCCTCACGGTGTCTGCGCAGCCGGGGGCCGGTATCGCCTTTGCCGTGCAGGATTCGGGGATCGGCATTGCCCGGGACCAGCAGGAAAGCATCTTCGAGGCCTTCCGCCAGGCCGACGGCACCACCAACCGGCGTTACGGCGGCACCGGCCTGGGCCTGTCGATCTCCCGGGATCTGGCGACCCTGCTCGGCGGCTCCATCAGCGTCAGCAGCGAACCCGGCCGCGGCAGTATCTTCACCCTGGTGCTGCCAGAGCAGTATCAGGAGGCCGCCGAGCCGCTGGTGGCGCCGCCGGCCCCGGTGATGCCCGTGGCCATGCCTGAGCCCGACTTGCCGCAGCCGGTGGCCGAGGCCCAGGTGGCGGACATTGCGCGCTTCGCCGATGACCGCGACAAGGCGCCATTCAGCAGCCGTTGCATCCTGGTGGTGGAGGATGAGGCGAACTTTGCGCACATCCTCTTCGATCTGGCCCATGAGCTGGGGTACCACTGCCTGGTGGCCCACGGCGCCGACGAAGGTTACAGCCTGGCCGCCCAGTTCATCCCGGACGCCATCCTGCTGGACATGCGCCTGCCGGACCACTCCGGCCTGACCGTCTTGCAGCGCCTCAAGGAGAACCCCCAGACCCGGCACATCCCGGTGCACGTGATCTCGGTGGAAGACCGGGTGGAAGCGGCCATGCACATGGGTGCCGTGGGCTACGCGGTCAAGCCCACCACTCGCGAGGAGCTCAAGGATGTCTTTGCCCGCCTGGAAGCCAAGCTGACGCAGAAGGTCAAGCGCGTGCTGCTGGTGGAGGACGACGACCTGCAACGCGACAGCATTGCCCGACTGATCGGCGACGACGACATCGAGATCACCGCCGTGGGCCTGGCCCAGGATGCCCTGGACCTGCTGCGCGACAACGTCTACGACTGCATGGTCATCGACCTCAAGCTGCCGGACATGCTCGGCAATGACCTGCTCAAGCGCATGTCTACCGAAGACATCTGCTCCTTCCCGCCGGTGATCGTCTACACCGGGCGCAACCTGACCCGGGATGAAGAGGCCGAGCTGCGCAAGTATTCGCGCTCGATCATCATCAAGGGCGCGCGCTCGCCGGAGCGCCTGCTGGATGAAGTGACGCTTTTTCTGCACAAAGTCGAATCCCAGCTGTCCCATGAACGGCAGAAGATGCTCAAGACCGCCCGCAGCCGCGACAAGGTCTTCGAGGGGCGCAAGATCCTCCTGGTGGATGACGACGTGCGCAACATCTTTGCCCTGACCAGCGCCCTGGAACACAAGGGCGCGGTGGTGGTGATCGGCCGTAACGGCCATGAAGCCATTGCCAGGCTCAATGAGGTGGAGGATATCGACCTGGTGCTGATGGACGTGATGATGCCGGAGATGGACGGTTTTGAAGCCACGGTGCAGATCCGCAAGGACCCGCGCTGGCGCAAGCTGCCGATCATCGCGGTCACCGCCAAGGCCATGAAGGATGACCAGGAGCGCTGCCTGCAGGCAGGCTCCAACGACTACCTGGCCAAGCCCATTGACCTGGACCGGCTGTTTTCCCTTATCCGCGTGTGGCTACCCAAGATGGAAAGAATTTAGTGGAGCGTAATACCGAGATCGAACTGCGTTTGCTGATCGAAGCTATTTACCTCAAGTACAGCTACGACTTTCGCGACTACTCCGGCGCCTCGATCAAGCGCCGGGTCAACCACGCCTTGCGCCAATTCGAATGCAAGACCATTTCCGCGTTGCAGGAACGGGTACTGCACGACCCGGCCGCGTTCATGCAGTTGCTGCAGTTCCTGACCATTCCGGTGAGCGAGATGTTTCGCGACCCGTCGCACTTTCTGGCAATTCGCCAGGAAGTGGTGCCGCTGCTCAAGACCTATCCTTCGATCAAGATCTGGATCGCCGGCTGCAGCACCGGGGAGGAGGTCTATTCCATGGCCATCCTGCTGCGCGAAGAGGGGTTGCTGGAGCGCACCATCATCTATGCCACCGACATCAACCCCAGCTCCCTGGAGAAGGCCAAGCAAGGCATCTTCTCCCTGGAGAACGTGCGGGCCTACACCCACAACTACCAGCAGGCCGGGGGGCAGCGCTCCTTTGCCGACTACTACACCGCCGCCTACGACTACGCGATCTTCGACAAGAGCCTGCGCGAGAACGTGACTTTCGCCGATCACAGCCTGGCGACCGACAGCGTTTTCTCAGAAACTCAATTAATATCGTGCCGTAATGTATTGATTTACTTTAATAAAAAGTTGCAGGATCGTGCCTTCGGACTCTTTCATGAGTCCCTCTGCCATCGTGGTTTCCTGGTGCTGGGCAGCAAGGAAACCCTGGATTTCTCCGCCTATGGCAAACACTTCGAGCCCTTGGTCAAACAAGAACGGATCTATCGCAAGTCATGAGCCAGGAGATTGTCAGCCAGGGTTCCTGGCCGCAGATCGAGGCGATCGTGGTGGGGGCCTCCGCGGGTGGCGTCGAAGCCTTGCTGACGCTGTTTGGCGGTTTCGCCCAGGCGTTCCGCCTGCCGGTGATCGTGGTCCTGCACCTGCCCGATGAGCGTCGCAGCCAACTGGCCGAAGTCTTCGACCGGCGCCTGGCACTCAAGGTGAAGGAAGCCGACGACAAGGAGCAGATCGTGCCCGGCACCTTGTACTTCGCCGCGCCCGGCTATCACCTGTCGGTGGAGCAGGATCGCAGCCTGTCCCTGAGCCAGGAAGAACGCTTGCATCACTCGCGCCCGGCCATCGACTACCTGTTCGAGTCCGCCGCCGACGCCTATGGCCAGAACCTGGCCGCGGTGCTCCTGACCGGGGCCAACCAGGATGGCGCCCGCGGCCTGGCCGAGGTCAAGCGCCAGGGTGGCCTGACCATCGTCCAGGACCCCAGTGAGGCCCATGTCTCGACCATGCCGGCCGCTGCCCTGGCCCTGCACCAACCGGATTACATTCTCCCTTTGCGCGGCATCAGCCGTCTGCTTGCCGAGCTGGAAGGAACCCATGTTAAGTAATATTCAAGCCAAGCTGCTGATCGTCGACGATCTGCCGGAGAACCTGCTGGCCCTGGAGGCGCTGATCAAGCGCGAGGACCGCATGGTGTACAAGGCGCTGTCGGCCGACGAAGCCTTGTCGCTGCTGCTCCAGCATGAGTTCGCCATGGCTATCCTCGATGTGCAGATGCCGGGCATGAACGGCTTCGAGCTGGCCGAGCTGATGCGCGGCACCGAGAAGACCAAGAACATTCCCATCGTCTTTGTCAGCGCCGCCGGGCGCGAGCTCAACTACGCCTTCAAGGGCTACGAGAGTGGGGCGGTGGACTTTCTGCACAAGCCCCTGGACATCCACGCGGTGAAGAGCAAGGTCAACGTATTCGTCGACCTCTACCGCCAGAGCAAGGCCATGAAGCAGCAGGTCGAGGCCCTGGAGCAGAGCCGGCGCGAGCAGGAAGCGCTGCTCAAGAAGCTCCAGGCCACCCAGAACGAGCTGGAGCAGGCGGTGCGCATGCGCGATGACTTCATGTCTATCGTCGCCCACGAAGTGCGCACGCCGCTCAATGGCCTGATCCTGGAGACCCAGTTGCGCAAGATGCACCTGGCCCGGGAGAACGCCGCGGCCTTCAGCCTGGACAAGATGCACGCCATGGTCGACCGCGACGAGCGCCAGATCAAAAGCCTGATCCGCCTGATCGAGGACATGCTGGACATCTCGCGCATCCGTACCGGCAAGCTGTCGATCCGCCCATCGCGGTTCGATCTGGTGCAACTGGTGCGCGGGCTGGTGGAAAACTTCGCGCCTCAGGTGGAAGCAGCGCAGTCAACCCTGAGCCTGCAGGCCGAGCAGCCTCTGGAGGGCAACTGGGACGAATTCCGCATCGAGCAGGTGGTTTCCAACCTTTTGACCAATGCCTTGCGCTACGGCGCCAAGAGCCCGATCGAAGTGCGGGTCTATGCCCAGGACGGCGAGGCCCGGATCGAGGTGCGTGACCACGGCATCGGTATCAGCGAAGACAACCAGAAGCGCATTTTTCAGCAGTTCGAGCGGGTCAGCGCCAACCATGTGGCGGCGGGGCTGGGGCTTGGGCTGTTCATCTCCGAGCAGATCGTCACCGCCCACGGTGGCACCATCAGTGTCGAAAGCCGCATTGGCGAAGGCGCACTGTTTCGCGTGAGCCTGCCTCTGGCCTGACAGTAGGAGCCGGCTTGCCGGCGAATCGCGAAAAGCAAACCGGGAATCGCGAAAAGCGTAACGCGCACGCAACCTCTGCGTGACCCAATGGTCGTAACAGCAGCAATTGACCGAGCAAAGGTTTTCCATGAGTGAAGATGCACAAGACGTCGTACTGATTGTCGAAGATGAACCAGTGATCCTGATGCTTCTGGCCGACTACCTGTCGGGCCTGGGCTACCGGGTGTTGCAGGCCGAGAACGGCGAGCAGGCGTTCGAGATTCTCGCCAGCAAGCCGCACCTGGATGTGATGATCACCGATTACCGGCTGCCGGGCGGGATCACCGGGGTGATGATCGCCGAGCCCGCCGTGAAGCTGCGTCCGGATCTGAAGGTGATTTTCATCAGCGGCTACCCCAACGAAATCCTTGAGTGCGCCAGCCCCATCACCCGCAAGGCGCCGATCCTGGCCAAGCCCTTCGACCTCAGCAGCCTGCAGGAACAGATCCAGCAATTGCTGGCCTGAAGCCAGGCGATCAGTCGCTGATCATTTCCCGCACCTTGGCGGTCAGCAGATCGAAGGTGAACGGCTTGGTGATCAGTTGCATGCCGGGTTCGAGGAAGCCGCCGCGGGCCGCCGCATGCTCGGCGTAGCCGGTGATGAACAGGACTTTGAGTTCCGGGCGGATCTGCCGCCCGATTTCCGCCAACTGCCGGCCATTCATGCCCGGCAGCCCGACATCGCTGATCAGCAGGTCGATGCGCTGCGCCGAGTCGAGGATCGGCATGGCGCTGCGGGCATCGCCGGCTTCGACAAAGGCATAGCCCAGTTCGCTGAGTACCGCGCTGACCAGTACCCGCACCGCCGGGTCATCCTCGACGATCAGCACAGTTTCACCGTTCTGCGCATTGGGTGGTTGTTGCACCAGAGGGTGTTCGGCCTGCTCCAGATCGCCGACAAAGCGCGGCAGGTACAGGCTGACTTCGGTGCCCCGGCCCAGAGTGCTATTGAGGGTCACATGGCCGCGGGACTGCTTGCTGAAGCCGTAGATCA
Organism: Pseudomonas sp. MWU349; assembly: GCF_017947325.1. Taxonomy (NCBI): domain Bacteria; kingdom Pseudomonadati; phylum Pseudomonadota; class Gammaproteobacteria; order Pseudomonadales; family Pseudomonadaceae; genus Pseudomonas; species Pseudomonas sp. MWU349. The sequence goes on from NZ_JAFEVP010000001.1 coordinate 929,215, forward strand.
TCGACAGCCCCAGCCCAGTGCCCTGGCCGATAGGCTTGGTGGTGAAGAACGGATCGAACACTCGGTTGATGATCGACTCGGGCATGCCGCAGCCGTTGTCGCTGACCCGCAGCAGCACGTAGTCCCCCGGATTGAGGTTGTCGTGGGCCTGGACGAAGTCCGGGGCCAGGCGCTGGTTGAGGGTTTCCACCAGCAGTCGGCCGCCGTTGGGCATGGCGTCCCGGGCATTGAGCGCCAGGTTGAGCAGGGCGCTTTCCAGCTGGTTGGGGTCGGCTTCGGCCACCCAGAGCTGCGGGTCCAGGCGCATATCCAGCTCGATGCTTTCGCTGAGGCTGCGTTGCAGCAGCTCGCCCATGGAGGTCACCAGGGCGTTCATCTCCACCGGCTTGGAGTCCAGCGACTGGCGCCGGGAAAAGGCCAGCAGGCGGTGGGTCAGGCCGGCGGCGCGGTTGGCCGAGGTCACCCCCAGGTCGATCAGGCTGTCCAGGTCCTCGGTACGGCCTCGGGCCAGGCGCCGACGCAGCAGCTCCAGGCTGCCGATGATGCCGGTGAGCATGTTGTTGAAGTCGTGGGCGATGCCGCCGGTGAGTTGGCCCACGGCTTCCATCTTTTGCGACTGGCGCAGGGCTTCCTCGTTATGCCGCAGTTGTGCGGTGCGTTCTTCCACCTGCTGTTCCAGGGTTTCCAGGGTGCGTTGCAGGCGCAGTTCGCTCTGGCTCAGGTCGATCAGCCGGTCGCGGGCATCGTACTGCCGGCGCCTGCCCCGCAGGGCGGCGCTGACCAGGCTGATCAGGGTCGCCGGGTGGAAGGGCCGTTCCAGAAAGCTGACGTTGCCCAGGGGCTCGCTGAGGCGCGATGCCGGGTTCTGTTCGGGGCCGCCGTGCTGGGTCAGCAGCACGATGGGCAGGTCCGACCATGCCGGTTGCTGCTCCAGATGGCGCAGCAGGGGTTCAAGGTCGACGCCGCGCAGGGCTTCGGCGGCAATGATCGCCAGCCCGGCGCCGTGTTCCAGCTGCTCGCACAGGGCGGGCAGGTGCGGGGTGATCAGGCAACTGAAGCCGGCCTCCTTGAGCATCATCTGCGCCAGTTGGCTGTCACGCCCGTGGGGCGTGAGCACCAGAGCCCGTTCGGAAAAGTCCAGGTCGGGGCTCATTGGCCCTCATCCCTGAGCAGCGGCTTGCTCTCGCCCAGGTAGGTGGGCACGCCCCGCAGCACGCCCTGGAAGGCTTCCAGGGGCTCGCCGATGGTCAGGCCGCGAGCGCTGATGCGGTATTCGCGAATGGTCGACTCATGGCTGCCGGTGCGCTTCTTGATGATGGAGATGGCACGGCGCACCTTGCCCAGGGCCTCGAAGTAACGCAGCAGGACCACAGTGTCGGCCAGGTAGGTGATGTCCACCGGGGCCTGCATGTCACCCACCAGCCCATGCTGGGCCACGGTCATGAAGGTGGCGGCGCCCTGGCGGTTGAGGTACAGCAGCAACTCGTGCATGTGCAGCACCAGGGCATTTTCCTCGGGCATCGCTGCCTGGTAGCCGTTGATGCTGTCGATCACCACGGTCTTGATCTGCTCCTGGTCGACGCAGCGTCGCACTCGGTGGGACAGCTCCCCCGGCGAGAGCTCGGCGGCGTCCACCTGTTCGATGATCAGGTTGCCGCTGGCCTGCAGCGCCTTGAGGTCGATGCCCATGTTGCGCATGCGCTCGAACAGCAGCCCCAGTTCCTCGTCGAAGATAAACAGCGCGGCTTTCTCTCCCCGGGCCACTGCGGCCGCGGCGAAGATCATCGAGATCAGCGACTTGCCGGTGCCGGCGGGGCCGAGGATCAGGGTGCTGGAGCCGGTCTCGATGCCGCCCCCCAGCAGCGCGTCCATCTCGGTGATGCCGCTGGTCAGGGTCAGGCGCTGGTAGTGATTGCGGTGTTCGGCGGCCACCAGGCGCGGAAACACCTGGACCCCATTGCCCATGATGGTGAAGTCATGGAAGCCGCCGCGGTACTTCTGGCCCCGGTATTTCACCACTCGGATGCGCCGGCGCTCGGCGCCGTAGTTGGGGGTCAGCTCTTCCAGGCGGATCACCCCGTGGGCCACGCTGTGCACGGTCTTGTCCAGGGATTCGGTGGTCAGGTCGTCCAGCAGCAGGACTGTGGCGTCATAGCGCACGAAGTAGTGCTTGATCGCCAGGATCTGCCGCCGGTAGCGCAGGGAGCTTTGCGCCAGCAGGCGGATTTCCGAAAGGCTGTCGAGCACCACCCGGGTCGGCTTGACCCGTTCCACCACTTCGAAGATCTGCCGCGTGGCTTCCCCCAGCTCCAGGTCCGAAGAATAGAGCAGGCTCTGCTGGTGCTCGGCGTTGAGCAGGCTTTCTGGCGGGATCAGCTCGAAGATGTGGATGTTCTCATCCAGTTGCCAGCCGTGGGATTGCGCGCCTTGGCGCAATTCGCGTTCGGTTTCCGAGAGGGTGATGTACAGGCAGCGCTCGCCGGCAGCGGCGCCGTCCCGCAGAAAATGCAAGGCCACGGTGGTCTTGCCGGTACCGGGTTGGCCTTCCAGCAGGAACACATGGCCACGTGACAACCCCCCGGAGAGGATATCGTCCAGGCCTTCGATGCCGGTGGCGGCTTTTTCGCTGAGCAACGCAGATGAGGTCGACAAACAATGCCCTCGCAAATAGGTCCAAGTGATCGGCGACGGCGTCGAGCACCTTGATATCGCTGATAAATCACTTGACCGCCTACCGCTGGCACGGTTCAACCTTTTGTCGCCGCGTCACCGCTGCTGAGCGCAGCAGGCACGGGGGTTCAAGGGGGCCAAAGGTTCGGGCAGGGGATTGCCAGGCAAGGCCCGGGGGCGGCTACAGGCCCTGCTGCAGGGCAGGGTCGTCGGGGTTCTGCTGTTCCAGCTGGGCCAGCAGGACCTGGACGTTCTGCAACTGGCCGCTTTCCTTCCAGTAGCTGATCAGCAGCACCCGCGCCTTGCGGTTGTAGGGCTGGCGCTGGACGATTTCCTCCAGTTGCTTCTGCGCCGCTTCCAGCTCCTGTTCGCTGTGCAGGGTGGTGGCCAGGTCGTAGCGGTAGGCGGCGTTGTTAGGCTCCAGTTCCACCGCCCGGGACAGGCCGAGCAGGGCGAACTCACCCTGGCCATGGTTCAGCAGCCAGAGCCCCAGGGCATGTTGCAGGTAGGCCGAATCCTGCTGTGCCTGCAACTGCTTGGCCAGCAACTGGCGGGCGGCATCGCTCTGGCCCTGCTTGTCCAGCACTTCGATCTGCAGCACCACTGCCTGCAGGTTGTCCGGGGCCAGGCGCAAGGCCTGTTCCAGGGTCTGCTGGGCCTTGATCAGGTCGGCATTGTGCAGGTACAGGCGAGCCAGCTGGTACTGGGCCTCGACGTTGTCGCCGCGGGTCTTGAGCACTTGGGTGTATTCGTCGATCACCTGCTGCAACGGGCCGAAGTACAGGCCCTGGTCGTCGGGGCTCAGGCCCAGCAGGGCGTCCACCGCGGCGAAGCGCACGCTCTGTTCGTGATCGTCCAGCAACGGCCCCAGCAGCAGGCTGCGCTGGCCGCTGGGCACCAGGCCGAGCACGCTCTTGATCGCCGCTTTGCGCACCTGGGCAGAAGGGTGATAGAGGTCGGCATCCGCCAGTTTCAGTGCCTGGGGGCTGGGGTAGTTGGCCAGCACGGCCAGCAGGCGGATGCGCTGCTGGTCGTCGAGGTCGGGCCGGCCCAACTGCTGGTAGAGCACCCGCGCCGCGCCAGGCTGGCCATTGCGGGCTTTTTCCAGTGCCGCGCTGTAGCCATGCTTGATGGCCTCGGGAACCTGCGGCGGGCTGCTGCGCAGAAAGCTCCAGGCCAGGGCCAGGACGACGACGGTAAGCAGGCTGATCAGCAGGTAGCGGCGGGGCTGGGACATGCAGGAATCCGGAAGCTGGCGACTTTTGGAAGGCGCAAGCTTCGGTCAGGAACCGGCTTGAGTCAAACCCGGGTTCAGGTCAGCACGTACTCCTGCGGCTCCAGCAGCGGCGGCAGCTCGGTTTGCCCCAGCGCCGCCAGGACTTCGCGCTCCAGGCCGCGCAATAGAGCGCTGCACGGCAGGTCGTTGTCGTCATAGCCGAAAGGGTCTTCGAGGTCGTCGCCGATCTCGTCCAGCCCCAGGAAGGTGTAGCTGACAATGGCGGTGAAGATCGGCGTCAGCCAGCCCAGGGGCTCGGCCATGGCGAACGGCAGGAGGATGCAGAACAGGTAGATGGTGCGGTGCAGCAGCAGGGTGTAGGGGAAGGGCAGCGGGGTGTTCTGGATCCGCTCGCAAGCGGCCTGCACCAGGCTCAGGCTGACCAGCCGGGTTTCCAGCTGGGTGTAGCGCCATTCGCTGATCAGCCCCTGCTGGGCCCACTGCGAGCAGCGCAGGCCGATGCGTTGCAACTGCGCGTCGGTGAGGTTCGGGTGGCCGGGGTCGAGGCTGGCCTGGGCCCAGGGGCACAGGGCGGCGGCCTCGTCTTCATGGCGCAGGCGGGCGATCAGGCTGTGGGCAAAGCCGCACAGGTCGCGCAGCATGCCCTCGCGCTCGGGGTGGCCGTCGATGATCAGGCTTTCACGGATCAGCGAACGCACCTCGATGATCAACTGCCCCAATTGCTTGCGGCCTTCCCACCAGCGGTCGTAGCAGGCGTTGTTGCGAAAGCTCATGAAAATCGACAGCGACAGCCCCAGCAGGGTGAAGGGCGTGGCGTTGACCTTGGAGAAATAGCTCGGTTGCAGGGTTTCCACCAGCACGATCACCGAGGCCAGCAGCGTGACCAGTACGCAGCGCAGGGCAATGCGCTTGGCAATCGAGCCCTTGAGGGCGAAGAGGATGCCGATCAGGTTCGGCTTGGGGCGGACAATCATGTGGGCAAGGGCCAGGGCGACTACGTGGCGAGGAAAGATTAGGAGCGCGCCGATAGGCTGTCCAATCGCAATGGCCGACTGCCTGATCGACGGCCTCTATCAATGGGCTTGGGGTGGGCGGTGTTCCGGCGGGCGACTTCGCTGGCAAGCCAGCTCCTACAGGGGCTATGGGGTGCACCTGCTTTTGTAGGAGCCGGCTTGCCGGCGAAGAGGCCCTTGAGCCAGGCAAAAAAAAGCCCCGCGACCGAATGATCCACGGGGCCAAACATTGGTTGGTTGCGGCCAACCAAAGGAGCTCGTTGCAAATCCTTACTTGCTGGCTACCGTCTCCGGTTGCCAGCCACCACCCAGGGCCTTGTAGATGGCGACGATGCCGCGGTACAGGTCGACTTCGGCCTGGGCCTGGGAGTCTTCGGCGGCCAGGCGTTCACGCTGGGCATCGAGCAGCACCAGGAAGTCCACGGTGCCTTCGCGGTAGCGGATCTCGGCCAGGTCCGCGGCGGCGCGGCTGGATTCGCTCTGGCGAATCAGGGAGATCAGCCGTTGCTGGCGCTTGCCGTAGTCGCTGAAGGCGTTTTCCGATTCCTCCAGGGCCAGCAGCACCTGCTGCTCGTAGCTGGCCAGGGCGCCGTCGGCATTGGCGTCGGCGCCGCGCAGGCGGGCCCGCACACTGCCCAGGTCGAAGGCCGCCCAGGTGATGCTCGGGCCCAGGGCCCAGGCATTGGCCGCCGAGGAGCCGATCTGCGAACCGCGCCCGGCAGTGAAGCCGAGGAAGCCGCTGAGGCTGACCCGTGGGAACAGGTCGGCCTTGGCCACGCCGATGCGCGCGGTGGCCGCTGCCAGCTTGCGTTCGGCGCTGAGAATGTCCGGCCGGCGTTGCAGCAGCTCGCCCGGGTCGCCAATCGGCAGGGCCTTGGCAATGGCCGGCAGCTGCGCCGGCGACAGGTCGACGCTGAGCTTGTCCGGGCGTTCGCCCAGCAGGGTGGCGATGCGGTTGCGCTGGCGGGTCTGCTCGGCCTGCAACTGCGGCACGCTGGCTTCCACCGAAGCCAGGCGGGCGTCGGCGCGGACCACATCGAGCTGGTCGCCGACCCCGGCGTCGCGCAGGCTTTCGGTGATCTTGCGCGAGGCCTGCTGGTTGTCCAGGTTGGCCAGGGCGATCTTTTCCCGCAGCTGTGCGCCGCGCAACTGGCCGTAGGCGTCCACCAGCTCGGCGATCATGGTCACCTGCAGTTGGTAGAGGTCGGCCTCGGCGGCCTGCTGGTCGGCGTCGGTGGCTTCCAGGTTGCGCTGGATGCGGCCGAACAGGTCCAGTTCCCAGGCCATGTCCAGGCCCAGGTCGTAGCGCTCGCTGTTGACTCGCTTGGTGGTCTGGCCGGGGATCTGCCCCTTGGCCAGGTCGCTGCTGGCGCGGCTGGTGATGGTGGGCATGGCGTCATTGCTGGCGTCATCGCGAATCGCCCGGGCGGCCCGCAGGCGGGCGAAGGCCACCCGCAGTTCACGGTTGCCCTGCAACGATTTGCTCACCAGTTGGTTGAGGGTCGGGTCATCGAACTGCTGCCACCAGATGCCTTCGAAGCGTGCGCGGTCGAAGTTCTTCTGGCCCGCGGCGCCATCGGTGGCGGCGCTGATGTGCGCCGCCTCGGTGGTGGGCGTCTGGTAGTCCGGACCGACGGCGCAGGCACTCAGGGCCAGCACCAGCAGGCTCGGCAGGAAGACTTTGGAACTCATTGTTGCGCCTCCAGTTGCAGAGCGCGGGCGGCTTTGCGCGCCTCGCTGCGCTCCACGTAGTTGCGGATCAGTACATAGAACACCGGAGTCAGCAGCAGGCCGAAGAAGGTCACCCCGAGCATCCCGGAGAACACCGCGACACCCATGGCATGACGCATTTCCGCACCGGCGCCGCTGGAGATCACCAGGGGCACCACGCCCATGATGAAGGCGAAGGAGGTCATCAGGATCGGCCGCAGACGCAGGCGGCAGGCTTCCAGCACCGCGGCCAGCGGGTCGAGGCCTTCCTCTTGCTTGTCCTTGGCGAACTCGACGATCAGGATCGCGTTCTTGCAGGCCAGGCCCACCAGAACGATCAGGCCGATCTGGGTGAAGATGTTGTTGTCGCCCCCGGAGACGATCACCCCGGTAATGGCCGACAGCAGGGTCATGGGCACGATCAGGATCACCGCCAGTGGCAGGCTCCAGCTCTCGTATTGCGCGGCCAGCACCAGGAAGGCCAGCAGTACGCAGAGCGGGAAGACGAACAGCGCGGTGTTACCGGCCAGGATCTGCTGGTAGGTCAGCTCGGTCCATTCGTAGGTCATGCCGTTGGGCAGTTCTTCCTTGAGCAGTTTCTCGATCGCCGCTTCCGCTTGCCCGGAGCTGTAGCCCGGGGCCGCTGCGCCGTTGATTTCCGCAGTGACGAAGCCGTTGTAGTGCATCACGCGGTCGGGGCCTGCGGTGTCGCTGACCTTGATGAAGGTGGCCAGGGGGATCATCTCGCCCTTGTTGTTGCGCACTTTCAGCTGGCCGATCTGCTCGGGCTCGAGACGGAACTGCTGCTCGGCCTGGACGTTGACCTGGTAGGTGCGGCCAAAGCGGTTGAAGTCGTTGGCATACAGCGAACCCAGGTAGATCTGCAGGGTGTCGAAGATGTCGGAGATCGCCACGCCGTGGGTCTTGGCCTTTTCCCGGTCGATGGCAGCATCCACCTGGGGCACGTTGACCTGGTAGCTGGTGAACAGCCCGGCCAGTTCCGGCACGCTGCGGCTCTTGGTGATGACGTTCTGCACTTCCTTGTACAGCTCGTCGTAGCCCAGGCCGCTGCGGTCCTCCACCTGCAGGCGGAAGCCACCGATGGTTCCCAGGCCCTGTACCGGCGGCGGTGGGAAGATCGCCATGTAGGCGTCCTGGATATCCGCGTACTTGCCGTTCAGGGCGCCGGCGATGGCACCGGCGGACATGCTCGGGTCCTTGCGTTCGCCGAACGGTTTGAGGGTGACGAAGACGATGCCGTTGTTCGGGCTGTTGGTGAAGCCGTTGATCGACAGGCCAGGGAAGGCCACCGCGCTTTCCACGCCGGGCTGCTTGAGGGCGATGTCGGACATGCGCTTGATCACGTCTTCGGTGCGGTCCAGGCTGGCGGCGTCCGGCAGTTGGGCGAAGGCCACCAGGTACTGCTTGTCCTGGGCCGGGACGAAACCGGTCGGGGTGTGGGCGAAGCCGAACCAGGTCAGCACCATCAGGCCTGCATAGAGGAACAGGGCGATGCCGCTGCCGCGGATGACCCGGCGCACGGTGCCGACGTAGCCATGGCTGGCGCGATCGAAGAAGCGGTTGAAGGGTTTGAACAGCCAGCCCCCCAGCAGCTTGTCGAGGATCTTCGAGAAACGGTCCTTGGGCGCATGGTGTTCCTTGAGCAATACCGCGGCCAGGGCCGGCGACAGGGTCAGGGAGTTGAAGGCCGAGATCACCGTGGAGATGGCAATGGTCAGGGCGAACTGCTTGTAGAACTGCCCGGTCAGGCCGCTGATGAAGGCTGCCGGTACGAACACCGCGCACAGCACCAGGGCGGTGGCGATGATCGGGCCGGTCACTTCACGCATGGCGCGCTTGGTGGCTTCCACCGGGTTCAGGCCCAGGCCGATGTTACGTTCGACGTTCTCCACCACCACGATGGCGTCGTCCACCACGATACCGATGGCCAGCACCAGGCCGAACAGCGACAGGGCGTTGAGGGAGAAACCGAACAGGTGCATGACCGCGAAGGTACCGATCAGCGACACCGGTACGGCCACCAGCGGGATGATCGAGGCGCGCCAGGTCTGCAGGAACAGGATCACCACCAGCACCACCAGCACCAGGGCTTCGAACAGGGTGTGCACCACTGCCTCGATGGAGCCGCGGACGAAGATGGTCGGGTCGTAGACGATGCTGAAGTCCATGCCTTGCGGGAAGCTCTGCTTGAGCTCGGCCATCTTGGCCCGCACTTCATTGGAGATCTCGATGGCGTTGGAACCCGGGCGCTGGAAGATCGGGATCGCCACCGCCGGCTGGTTGTTGAGCAGGGAACGCAGGGCGTACTGGCTCGACCCCAGCTCGATGCGGGCGATGTCCTTCAGGCGGGTGATCTCACCGTCCTCGCCGGAACGGATGATGATGTTCTCGAACTCTTCTTCGGTGACCAGGCGACCCTGGGTGTTGACCGACAGCTGGAAGCTGGTGGCGGTGGGCGCAGGTGGCGCGCCCAGGGCACCGGCGGCAACCTGGCGGTTCTGTTCACGGATGGCGGTGACGACGTCGGTGGCGGTCAGGTTGCGCGAGGCGGTCTTGTTCGGATCCAGCCACACCCGCAGCGAGTAGTCGCCCATGCCGAACAGCTGCACATCCCCCACGCCGCCCAGGCGAGCCAGCTCATCCTTGATGTTGAGCAGGGCGTAGTTGGACAGGTAGAGCATGTCGTAGCGTTTGTCCGGCGAGGTCAGGTGGACCACCATGGTCAGGTCCGGAGAGGCCTTGTCCACGGTGATGCCGATGCGCGTCACTTCTTCGGGCAGCTTGGGCTGGGTGCGGGTCACACGGTTCTGCACCTGCACCTGGGCGTTGTCCAGGTCGGTGCCCAGGGCGAAGGTGATGGTCAGGGTGATCTTGCCGTCAGCGGTGGATTGCGAGGACATGTAGAGCATGTTCTCGACCCCGGTGATCGCCTGTTCCAGGGGCGCGGCCACGGTTTCACCGATGACTTTCGGGTTGGCCCCCGGGAAGTTGGCGCGCACCACCACGGTGGGCGGCACCACTTCCGGGTATTCGCTGATGGGCAGCTGGAACAGCGAGATGGCGCCGGCGATCAGGATCAGCAGCGACAGCACCGCGGCGAAGATCGGCCTTGAAATGAAGAACTGGGAAAAATTCATCTTGAGAGTCGTCCCTTAACCGCGCGGTGTCGCAGCGGCGAGTTTCACAGCCGGAGCCGCCTTGGCAGGGGTGACCTGCTGCAGGTTGCTGGCTTCCAGTGCTTGGCGTTGTTGGGCCAGGGCGGCGAGGGTTTCCTTGCTGGCCATGGGGATCACTTCAGGCGTGACCGGTGCGCCGGGACGTGCCCGCTGCAAGCCCTTGACGATGATGGTGTCGTCCTTGCTCAGGCCGTTGCGCACGATGCGCAGGCCTTCGATCTTCGGCCCCAGTTCCACGGCGCGGTAGGCTGGCTTGTTGTCGGCGTCCATCACCAGCACGAACTTCTTGCCCAGGTCGGTGCCTACGGCTTCGTCGTTGATCAGCATCGCCGAGTAGGTGCCACTGCCCACCAGTTTCAGGCGCGCATAGAGGCCCGGGGTGTAGCTGCCGTCGCTGTTGTCGAACACTGCGCGGCCCCGGATGGTGCCGGTCTTGGGGTTGACCTGGTTGTCGACGAAGTTCATCTGCCCCAGGTGCGGGTGGCCTTCTTCATTGGACAGCCCCAGGTACACCGGGGTGGTCTGGCCGCGCTGGCCCTGGCGGGCGAGCTGGGTGTACTTGAGGTACACACGCTCGTCGGCGTCGAAGTAGGCGTAGACCTTGTCGGTGGACACCAGGCTGGTGAGCGGGGTGACATCGGCGGTCACCAGGTTGCCGGCGGTGATCTGCGCGCGGCTGACCCGGCCGCTGATGGGCGCCACCACCCGGGTGAAGCTCAGGTTGAGCTTGGCCACGTCCAGCTGGGCCTGGATCGCATCGACCCCGGCCCGGGCTTCCTGGGCGGCGCTGGTGCGGGTGTCGGCCAGCTCGGCGGAAATCGCGTTGCTGGTCAGCAGGCGCTGGCCGCGCTGGGCTTCGTTGGCACTGCGGGTCGCGGTGGCCCGAGCTTGTTGCAGCTGGGCTTCGAGGCGGCGCACTTCAGCCTGGAAAGGCCGTGGGTCGATCTGGAACAACAGGTCGCCTTTCTTTACCAGGGCGCCTTCGGTGAAGGCCACCTGATCGATCTGGCCCGAGACCCGAGGCCGGATCTCCACGGTTTCCGGGGCTTCCAGGCGCCCGGTGAATTCATCCCATTCGTTGACCGGCTGTTCCAGCACCTTGGCCACGCTGACTTTGGCAGCGGGCGGGGCGGAGGCGGTCTCAGGGGCTTTGCCGCACGCGCTCATCACCAGCACGGCGAGAACGGCGAGTGGAAAACGTAGGAGTTTGACTGACTGGTCCATGGTGCATCCGCCACTGTATTTGAGATGGGCGGATGATGCTCGGCAGGGTTGTATCTCACGAATCGAATGAAGCGAAGGTAACTATCATTCGGAATGATATAAGCCCCACGCAAGCCCTCTAGCATGCGCCTTTCGTTAGGCTGCTATCAATTCCCTGGCGTGCAATTAGTTATTGCGGCTGACGCAACATTGGCTGTGGCCGCAGGAGCCGGCTTGCCGGCGAAAGTGGCGTCAATGGGCGGCGGTTGTCCCAAGCAGCTCCTGGTAGCCAGGGCCAGATCACAGCGCCATCGGGTTGCCCGGCTGCTGGGCGTCTAGAACCAGGTTTCCATCTGTACCCCCAGTTGCCAGTCGCCGCCGGACTTGAAGCCTTTCTGGCCAAAGTCGTCCGTTGCACTGAAGTCATCCAGGTCTTTGGACCAGTTCATGTAGGTGGCGAACAGACGCAGCTCCGGGCGAATGAAGAAGTCACCGGTCTGGGCCTTGAAGGTCGGCGCCAGGGTGAGTTTCCAATAGTCGCCCTTGGCGGCCTGGCGGCCATCGTAGCCTCGTGCGTCGAGATCCATGGTCTGCCAGCTCAGTTCGTATTGCATTTCGAAATTGCTACTCAGTTCGTTGGCCAAGCGCACGTTGAGTGTCATGTAGCGATAGTCATCGCCGGCAACATAACGATCCTTGCTCTGTTCGGCGATCAGGGCCGGGGCGATGCGCCAGTCCTGATTGAGGCGCGTATGGCCATAGAACGCCAGGCGCAAGGTCCTGGCCTGGTCCAGCAAGTCGCCATCGGCGCCGATGTTGTTGACCTCCGCTCCCAGGCCTTGGCCATAAAGCAGCACCGCCTTGGCGTAGCCCTCATGGCCGAAGAAATCGGGCCGATGGTAGGCGAGCAGGCCATGGGTGCCCCCCGTGGCGGGGCTGAAGCCGGACTTGTTCAGTCGGCGCTTGCGGTCGGGTTCTGCACCGTTGCCGGGTTCCAGGTCGGCATCGTTCTGGCCTGATGAGATGCCATTGAGCATGACCTGCCAGCGGCCCTGGTCGAAGAATTGATTCAGGGTCGCGACATAGCTGCGGATATCCTTTTTTTCCTCGGTGCCGAAGTCTCCGTAGGAGCGGCTCATCAGCGAGGCATTGAGGCGCCAGTCCTGGGTCAGTTGCAGGTCGTAGATGCCACCGCCTGTGCCGGCCAGGAACACAATCCCTCTGTCTAGCCAATGCAGATCGTAATTATCCCGATCAAAGCGCTTGCCTGCCCATAGCGTGGCATTGCGCAGCAGGGGGCTGTCCTGGAAGGACGCCAGGTGACTCAGTTCGGTGTAGGCCTGGCGCACATTGAGCTGGCTTTGCGCCGCGGTCCAGTCATTGGGCGTCTCCAGGCCGTCGGCGAGCATCAGCAGGTACTTGGCGTGTGTGCCGTTGTCAGCCTGGCTTTCCTTGGCGAGCTTGGCCTCCATGTAGGTATCGACTTCATTGCCCAAACGGCCCACCGCGCCCCCCACCGAGCCGGCAGGGGTCACATAGGGGCCACCACGACCGGCGCCGGATCCGTTGCTCATGATCCCGGAGCGGGCATAGCCACCGAAGGTGAAGCCATCGCTCAGGCGTTCGCTCGCCCCGGCCGAAGAGGCGGTCGCCGGGGCAGCGCTTGCCAGGACCTGCTGATGGGCCTCTATCCGGGCTATGCGTTGGTCGAGGGTATTTTCTGTTGGAGAGGGCAGGCGGCCGACGATTTTCTGGTTGAGCAACTGGACTTCCCGGCGCAACCGAGCCGCATCGGCTTCGGCCGCTGAAGCACGAGCTTCGGCGGAGGAGGTCCGGGCTTCGAGCCTGGCCAGACGCTCCTCGATGCTTTGAGCTGGCGCGGCGAACAGTTGAGTGGAGAGCACGAACAGAGAAAAGCCAGCCCAAGGCCAGCACACCGCAGAACGCATAGATAACCCTCTTGTTTTTGTATTCGGGCACTGCAGACATCTTTCCAACGGTTCGCGGTCTCCCGTCGGACAGGGACCTTCTGCGGGTCATGCAGGGCGAGTTGAGTGCCTTTTTGCAGCGCACGCCACTTGACAGCGAAGCGTTTGGAGACGCGTAATGGGATGCGATGTTAACGTTAACCTAAATAAAAACAAGAGGGTCGTCACATGCAGTTTGCCGCCAAACGCGAGTACTGGCTTATCAGTGGTTTGTTGTTTTTCTTCTTCTTTTCGTGGTCATCCAGCTATTCATTGTTTTCTATCTGGCTGCATCGAGTCATTGGCTTGAATGGCACGGAAACCGGCTTCATTTTCGCCGCCAACGCCATTGCGGCGCTGCTGGTTCAGCCCTTCTACGGCGCCCTCCAAGACCGCCTCGGGCTGTCCAAAAAGCTCCTGGTGTGGATTGGCATCCTGCTGTGTGCCGCGGCCCCGTTTGCAACTTATGTCTACGCCGGCCTGTTGGCGCAGAACGTGGTGCTCGGCGCGTTGGTCGGTGCGGCGTTCCTGGCGCTGGCGATGCTGGCAGGCGTTGGGGTGATCGAGTCGTACACCGAGCGCTTGTCGCGGCATGCAGGATTCGAGTTTGGAACCACCCGAATGTGGGGGTCGTTGGGCTGGGCCAGCGCGACGGGCGTGGTCGGCGTGGTGTTCAACATCGATCCTGACATTGCGTTTTACATGAGCAGCCTCGCCGGCATCGTGTTTTTGCTGATCCTGTTCCGTCTGGACCTCGACCGGTTGGCCCAGCCGGCAGTGCAGGCGGGCACGGTTGTCCACCCCGTGCGCCTGAACGATCTCTGGAAGTTGCTGGCACTCCCGCGGTTCTGGGCTTTCAGCCTTTACCTGACGGGGGTATGCGGGATCTACATGATCTACGAGCAACAGTTTCCGGTGTATTTCTCCTCGTTTTTCCCGACCCCGGAGGAGGGGACCCGTGCCTATGGCTACCTGAACTCGTCTCAGGTACTGGTCGAGGCGGTCCTGATGCTGCTTGCACCCTGGGTGGTCAGCCGCACAGGCGCCAAATACGGGCTGATTCTGGCCGGCAGCATCATGTTCGTGCGCATCCTTGGGTCGGGGCTGGCAACGCAGGCCTGGGCCATCGCCGCCTGCAAGATGTTGCACGCCTTGGAAGTGCCCATCTTGCTGGTCTCGATATTCAAATACATTTCGCTCAACTTCGACTCTCGGCTGTCCGCCTCGATCTACTTGGTGGGGTTCCAGTTCGCCCAGCAACTGACCGCCATGTTGCTGTCACCGCTGGTGGGCTACGGCTACGACCATTTCGGTTTCTCCAGCGTCTACGTACTGATGGCAGGCCTGGTCGGCGCTTGCCTGCTGCTTTCATGGACCTTGTTGCGCAAGGACCCGGTGCGTGACGCCTCTCAAGTCGGGGCTGGCGATTCACGACAGCTTCCCGCCATCGCGCCATCCGCCCCTCGTTATGAACCCTAGACAGGAACCAGCCATGCACGCTGCACTGTTAGAGCAAGCGCATCGCGCTATTGAAAAAAAACTGCCTGGGCGGGGTGATGACTATCGCCTGGCCTATCATCTTGCGCCGCCGGTGGGGTGGATGAATGACCCGAACGGTCTGGTTTATTTTCGCGGCGAGTACCATGTGTTCTACCAACATCATCCCTATTCGGCTCAGTGGGGGCCGATGCACTGGGGCCATGCCAAGAGCCGTGACCTGGTGCACTGGGAGCACCTGCCCATCGCGCTGGCGCCGGGCGAGGCCTATGACCGCGACGGTTGCTTTTCAGGGTCTGCGGTGGTCATGGACGACGTGTTGTACCTGATTTACACCGGGCATACCTGGCTGGGTGCGCCCGGCGACGAGCGGAGCATTCGCCAGGTTCAGTGCCTGGCCAGCAGCACCGACGGGGTTGTGTTCAGCAAGCACGGGCCGGTGATCGATAGGGCGCCTGAACCGGGCATCATGCATTTTCGCGACCCCAAGGTATGGCGGCGAGGAGAGCAATGGTGGATGGCCCTGGGTGCGCGCCAAGGCGACGCCCCTCAGCTCCTGCTCTATCGCTCAGGCGACCTGCATCACTGGACGTACCTCAGGTGCGCACTGCAAGGGCAACGAGAGTCGGACGGCTATATGTGGGAGTGTCCTGACCTGTTCGAACTCGATGGCTGTGATGTGTTTCTCTATTCGCCTCAAGGCTTGAACCCCAGCGGTTATGACAACTGGAACAAGTTCCAGAACAGCTATCGGATGGGCCTGCTGGACGATCGCGGATACTTCAGCGAGTGCGGTGAGCTGCGTGAACTGGATCATGGTCACGATTTCTATGCGGCGCAGACCGTGCTGGCGCCAGACGGGCGACGCCTGTTGTGGGCTTGGATGGACATGTGGGACAGCCCGATGCCGAGTCAGGCGCAACACTGGTGCGGTGCGCTGTCGCTACCTCGTGAACTGAGCCGCAATGGCGAACGGCTACGCATGCGGCCGGCCCGCGAGTTGGCAGCGCTACGCCAGTCGCAACGGACACTGGCGATCGGCGTGGTCGAATCCGGCAATTGCATACTCGCTGAGCGAGGGGCGCTGCTGGAATTCGAACTGACCCTGGACCTGGCTGGTAGCACGGCTGAGCGTTTCGGGTTGGCGCTGCGTTGTAGTGAGGATCGGCAAGAGCGGACCCTGGTGTACTTCGATGCGATGGCGCGGCGTCTGGTGCTGGACAGGCAACACTCGGGAGCGGGGGTAAGCGGTGCGCGCAGCGTGCCGATAGCCAAGGGCCAAATGCAGATAGCCCTGCGGATTTTCCTTGATCGATCCTCCATTGAGGTGTTTGTCGATGACGGAGCCTATAGCTTGAGCAGTCGGATCTACCCTAGCCCCGACAGCCTGGCGGTCATGGCGTTTGCGGTCAATGGCAGCGGTGGTTTTGGCCAAGCGTCGGTCTGGCACTTGGCCGATCTGCACCTGTGACCCTGGTGATTGGCCGCGGTTGGCGCGGCGTCAGGCGGCGTGTTGTCATGCTTTTGCCAAGCATGACATGATGCCCGGCCATACAAGCATTGGCTCCTGCGAATGGCCTCAGTTAAAGATGTCGCGCGCCTGGCAGGGGTTTCCTTCATGACCGTGTCCAGGGCGCTTAACACTCCGGAAAAGGTCAATCAGGAAACCCTGGCGAAAGTTCTGCAAGCGGTTGAGACCCTGGGTTATGTTCCCAGCCTTTCTGCCCGAAAGATCCGCGGCGGTGCTTCCCGTGGCAAGACCATTGGCGTCTTCGCGCTGGATACCGCCACCACGCCCTTCGCTGTGGAAATGCTCCTGTCCATGGAGCGCACTGCCCGGGAGCACGGCTGGAATATCTTCATCCTCAACGTGTTCGAAGTGCCGCCGAGCCAGCAGACCATCGACCTGATGCTGTCCCACCAGCCTGACGGAATCATTTTTAGCGCCATGCAGTTGCGGACTGTCGAAATCCCCGCAGGGCTGCGCAGCCTGCCGTTGGTACTGAGCAATTGCGTGAGCCTGGAGCCCGGGGTGGCCTGCTATGTGCCTGACGATGCCGATGGCCAGTATCAGGCGGTGCGACATGCGCTCAAGCGTGGTTATCGGCGTCCGTTGTGCATCAACCTGCCACAAGCCAGCCTGGCTTGGCAGCCGCGCCAGCTTGGATTGTGTCGCGCACTCGCCGAGGCCGGAATATCCGTGGCCGATGTTCCTCAATACAGCCTGTCGCAGGATGACGCCTATCAGGAAACGCTCAGCGTGCTGGAGACGCAGTTGCGCGAGTCGCAAGAAGGTCCAGCGTTCGATCTCCTTATCTGTGGTAACGACCGTATTGCTTTGGTGGCCTACCAGTACTTGCTAAGCCGTGGGCTGCGTATTCCGAACCAGGTGGCGGTTTTGGGTTACGACAACATGATCGGTGTTGCAGAGCTGTTCTACCCGCCGCTCAGTACTGTGCAGTTGCCGTATTACGAAATGGGACGACGCTCTGTCCAATACATCATTGAGTGCAGGAACGAACCCGGGATTCAACGGGTTGAATGCCCCGTAGTTGAACGTGAGTCGTGTTAGCCAACCATGCAGGTAGATTGGCAAGTCGCTGGAAAGGCTTGACCAAGCTACAGGTCGGGGCGTCATGGCCAGGGCCTTGGTACGATGTCTGTGGTCCGGTTTTTACATTTTTAGACTGTAAATTTACTGATTAATACACCTGCAGTTTTACTAAAGCTTGATACTGCGCGCCCTATCGCCCTGAAAGCTCATCCCTTGAGGGCACCGCTCTAACCGTAAGAAAGGAATCAAGTAGATGTATCTCCCCCATACTCTCGCGGGCATTGGTCTGTGTGTGGCGTTGTCTGGCCTGATGGGTTGCGCGCCCACTTCCGTTGCCGGACCGGGCGCCAACAATGTGCGCATCACCCACAATGAGCCGGGGCGAGAGTGCCAGTTCCTGGGTGATGTCACGGGTAGTCAGGGCAACTTTTTATTGGGCAGTATCACGGGTAATGCCGAACTGGAGACCGGGGCGCGCAATGACCTTAAAAACAAAGCAGCGGCAATAGGGGGCAACAGGGTTTATCTCCTCACTCAGCGTGCAGGGCAAACCGGCTCGGATGGTCGACTGGAGCAAACCAACGTGACTCTTTCAGGCAATGTCTATCACTGTCCAGAGCGTTGAGTCGCCGCGGATTCTCTCTGACAGCTCAGTTGGAAGAGCTGTTCAGCTGCTGAAGCTCAAGTTGCCTGGCAGCACTGGCTTCGAGGGTTGCACGCTCTTGATCCAGATACCGATAAATACGCTGGAAGTTGGCGATTTTCTGTTTGATTTCTGCCATCTTCCTTTCAATGAGCTTGGCGCCGTCCGCACAATCGATCAGCTGGTTGCGCTGCGCATTCAGAATCTCGCCTATTTCCCCCAGTGAAAACCCCATGCTTTGCGCGCGCGGTGTAAACGCGGTAGTTGTTCGTTCGCCGCTGCAGTGTGATCAGGCCGATTTGCTCGTAGTAACGCAGCGTAGCATCTCGCTCCGATTGCTGAAGTGGCTGCTGAGCATTCCCCTCATGGCGCGGTTCATGAATACAAAAACCGAAGCCTTGGACTTTATCCAGACCACTGGATTTGATACCGCGGCCGTCGAGCAATTTGCCAAGAGGTATGGGCTAGCCAAACCGGATATCCGTCAGCCCCTGCGGCACACGGCAACGTTCGTCAACTCATATTGCATGGCCAAGGGCGAGGGCCGCTGACTTCTCCCTTGGGGGCATCCCTTTCAACCCGCCAGGGTTTGCCCCCCACTTATGCCCCCGAATACTTCGCAAGCCAGCGGCACCTGAGGGAAAGCCACGGACCGAATTAGTCGCTAAAGGACTCTTTTCGGAAGAATCTATGGATGCCTGTGGCACTTGATCAAAGACTGTCTGGGTCGCCGAAGAACATCTGAATTCTTGAACGCAACCAGCGCTCGCCCGGGTCGTTGTCCTGCGAACCGCGCCAGGCCATGTGCAGTTCGAAGCTGCGTACTGGCAGCGGCGGGTCTTCGGCGCGTACGCCGCCGGCGGCGGTGAGGGCGTCGGCGGTGTAGTCGGGCACGGTGGCAAGGATGTCGGTACCGGCCAGCAGGGTGCTCAGGCCGTTGAATTGCGGTACGGCGAGCACGACGTGGCGCTTGCGTCCGAGCTTCTCCAGCTCCTCATCGATGAACCCGCTCAGGTCCCCGGCGAACGACACCAGGGCGTGGGGGCGGGCGCAGAAGTCGTCCAGGGTCAGGGGGCCGGGCACGGTGTCGGCCCGCAGCAGTTTGGGCAGGCTGCGGCGCAGGACCTTGCGCTTGGCGTTGGCCGGCAGGTCGGCGGTGTAGCTGACGCCGATGGAGATTTCGCCGGAGGCCAGCAGCGCGGGCATCAGCAGGTAGTTGGCGCGGCGTACCACCAGCACGATGCCTGGGGCTTCGGCGCGCAGGCGTTTGAGCAGCATCGGCAGCAGGGCGAATTCCACATCGTCGGAAAGACCGATACGGAACACGGCGGTACTGGTGGCCGGGTCGAATTCGGCGGCGCGGCTGACGGCGGTGGAGATCGAATCCAGGGCCGGCGAGAGCAGGGCGAAGATTTCCACTGCCCGGGCCGAGGGCTCCATGCTGCGCCCGGTACGCACGAACAGCGGATCGTCGAACAGGTTGCGCAGGCGCGACAGGGCTGCACTGATGGCCGGCTGGCCGAGGAACAGCTTCTCGGCGGCGCGGGTCACACTGCGTTCGTGCATCAGTGTTTCGAATACGATCAACAGATTCAGGTCGACACGACGCAGGTCATTACGATTCATCTGGAGTCCTGGCAGAGTCAGCGAGCTTGACGGGAGCGGCCATATCGGAACAATGGCCGGCGTGAATCTTACGGGGAAAGGCTGGTACTCTGCATCGGCTAAATGTTGTTTGTTTGTAGTCGGGCAAGGTTCGAGCAGGCTGTACGCCCCGATATTCAAGGGCACGAAATCAATGCCAAGCATGTCGACTATTAATAGGCACTGATAGTCTTGCTTGCAAAGCCCGGATAAAGTTCGCGGCATTAGAGGTTAATTTGACGAGGTTTGCGATGTCCCGCACGATTCGTTTTCACAAGTTTGGACCGGCCGAGGTGCTCAAATGCGAAGAGCATGCGGCCTCGTTGCCTGCGCCAGGCGAAGTGCAGGTACGAGTCGAAGCCATCGGTATCAGCTGGTATGACGTGCTCTGGCGGCAGAACCTGGCGTCGTCCCATGCGCGCTTGCCTTCTGGCCTGGGGCACGAAATGGCCGGTGTGGTCACGGCCGTGGGCGAGGGCGTCGACGACCTGGCGGTAGGTGACAAGGTGGCGAGTTTTCCCGCCGAAAGCCCCAACGATTACCCGGTGTATGGCGAGCTGATCGTCCTGCCGCGTTCGGCCTTGACCCGTTATCCCGATGTTCTCAGCCCGATCGAGGCCGCTGTTCATTACACGCCGCTGCTGATCGCCTATTTCGCCTACGCCGACCTGGCGCGGGTCAAACCGGGGCAGTTTGCCCTGGTGACCGACGCTAGCCATTGCGCCGGGCCGTCCTTTGTCCAGCTGGGCAAGGCCCTGGGTGTGCGGGTGATTGCCGCCACCAAGACCGCTGAAGAACGTGAATACCTGCTGTCCCTGGGTGCCGAGAAGGTGATTGTCACCGAGGAACAGGACCTGCTGATGCAGATCAACAAGCTCACCGACAACCGCGGCGTCGACGTGGTGTTCGACGGTTTGGGCGGTCCGCAGATGTCCATGCTCGGCGACGTCCTGGCGCCCCGCGGCAGCCTGGTGCTCTATGGCCTGCAGGGCGGCAACCAGACGCCGTTCCCGGCCTGCGCGGCGTTCCAGAAGAACATCCAGTTCTTCGTCCATTGCATCGGCAACTTCACTGGCAAGCCGGAGTTGGGAATTGTCCAGGATCAGGTCGCGCTGCAGCGTGCGTTGCGCGACATCAACCAGCTCACGGCGGACCGGGTGCTGCTGCCCCTGAAGACCCGGGTATTCGCGTTCAACGAGTTTGTCGAGGCGCACCGCTACATGGATGAATGTCCGTGCCGCGAACGGGTCGCGCTTCAGGTCGAACCGGCCTGATTCCAACGCCAGGCAAAGCCTGGCGTTTTTTATTGCCTCGATTAGCCGGCCCTTGCGCCGGCTTTTTAGTTTTCCCCCTGGACGTCCTTTTACCGGCAAGCCGGTCGCTGCATAAAAGCGCCGGGGCGTTGGGATAGATTCCATCGCGTTGCGGTCAAACTGCCAGTAAACTGCGGCCCATTTCCGAACCATCCTTTTCCAGAGGTTTTGCATGACTCTCAGTCCTTTTGCGGGCAAACCGGCACCGGCTGAATTGTTGGTCGACATCCCGCGACTGGTTACGGCCTATTACACCGGTCAGCCTGATGCATCGGTGCCTACCCAGCGTGTGGCCTTCGGCACCTCCGGGCACCGTGGCAGCTCGTTCGATCTGAGTTTCAACGAATGGCATGTGCTGGCCATCAGCCAGGCCATTTGCCTGTACCGCGAATCCCAGGGCATCGACGGCCCGCTGTTTGTCGGCATCGACACCCATGCCCTGTCGACCCCGGCCGGGGCCAGCGCCCTGGAAGTGCTGGCGGCCAATGGCGTGACCGTGATGATTGCTGCCGGCGACGAGTACACCCCGACCCCAGCGGTGTCCCACGCCATCCTCTGCTACAACCGTGGGCGCACCTCGGGCCTGGCGGACGGCATTGTCATCACCCCGTCCCATAACCCGCCACAAAGCGGCGGCTACAAGTACAACCCCACCAACGGCGGCCCGGCCGACACCCACATCACCAAGTGGATCGAAGCCAAGGCCAATGAACTGCTGGCGGCCAAGCTGGCCGGGGTCAAGCGCATCAGTTACGAACAGGCGCTGAAGGCCGACACCACCCATCGCCACGATTACCTCAACACCTACGTCGCCGACCTGATCAACGTCATCGACCTGGACGCCATCCGCAACGCCAAGCTGCGCCTGGGCGTGGATCCGCTGGGCGGAGCAGGGGTGCGCTACTGGTCGGCGATCGCCGAGCACTACCGCCTGGACCTGGAGGTGGTGAACAAACAAGTGGACGCCACTTTCCGCTTCATGTCGGTGGATTGGGACGGGCAGATCCGCATGGACCCGTCCTCCAGCTACGCCATGCAGGGCCTGATCGGCCTCAAGGAACGCTTCGACGTGGCCTTCGCCTGCGACCCCGATCACGATCGCCACGGTATCGTCACCCCGAGCGGCGGCCTGCTGGCGCCGAACAACTACCTGGCGGTGTCCATCGACTACCTGTTCCAGAATCGCCCGCAATGGCGCGCTGATGCCGCGGTGGGCAAGACTGTGGTCAGCAGCGGCCTGATCGACCGGGTCGCTGCACGCCTGGGCCGCCGTCTGTATGAAGTGCCGGTGGGCTTCAAGTGGTTTGCCGATGGCCTGTTCGACGGCTCACTGGGCTTTGGCGGCGAAGAAAGCGCCGGTGCCTCTTTCCTGCGCCGCGACGGTGGCGTCTGGAGCACCGACAAGGACGGCCTGATCCCGTCCCTGTTGGCGGCGGAAATGACCGCGCGTACCGGCCGCGACCCGAGCCAGGCCTACCGCGCCCTGTGCGACGAGCTGGGTGAGCCGTTCTCGATCCGTGTCGATGCCAAGGCCAACCCGCAGCAGAAGGCCCTGCTCAGCAAGCTGTCGCCCCAGCAGGTAACTTCGACCCAACTGGCCGGCGAGCCGATCCAGCAGATCCTCAGCCATGCACCGGGCAACGACCAGGCCATTGGCGGCCTGAAAGTCATGACGGAGAACGGCTGGTTCGCCGCACGCCCGTCGGGTACTGAAGACATCTACAAGATCTACGCCGAAAGCTTTATCGGCGACGATCACCTCAAGCAACTGGTGCAGGAAGCGCAAACCCTGGTGGACGCCGCCATCAGCGGCAACTGACCGGCGCTCCGGGCCCGTCAGGCAAAAAAAAGGGGCGACCATCACGGTCGCCCCTTTTTATTGGCCGCTGTATTTCACGCCAGATCCACCAGCACGATCTCGCTGTCCTGCAACGCCGTCACCCGCAGCAGCGGCTCATTCTCAACCGCAACGCCGTCTCGAGCTTCGGCGCGCAAGCCGTTGATCTCGATCACCCCGGTCGCGGGCACCAGATAGGCTCGACGTCCGGCGTCAAGGTGATACTCGGCCGTTTCCCCGGCCTTCAGGTTGGCCGCCACCAGCCGCGCATCGGCGCGAATTCGCAGGCTTTCCTCATCGCCAGCCTTGCCACTGGCCAGGGTCACGAAACCTTCGCGCTGGCCCTTGGGAAAAGGCTTGGCCCCCCAGGAAGGTGCAGAGCCCGCCTGGTTGGGGATGATCCAGATCTGGAAGATCTTGGTTGGCGTGGCTTCCAGGTTGTACTCGCTGTGGGCGATCCCGGTGCCGGCGCTCATTACCTGCACATCACCGGCTTCGGTGCGGCCCTTGTTGCCCAGGTTGTCCTGGTGGCTGATGGCCCCTTCGCGAACGTAGGTGATGATTTCCATGTCCCGGTGCGGGTGCTGGGGGAAGCCGGTGCCAGGGGCGATCACGTCATCGTTCCAGACCCGCAGGTTGCCCCAGTGCATGCGCTTGGGGTCATGGTACTCGGCGAAGGAAAAATGGTGGTGGGCATCCAGCCAGCCGTGGTGCGCGCCGCCCAGGGAGCTGAAAGGTCTGAGTTCAAGCATGATCTTCTCCTCATTAAGGGCTCGTCATGGCACGTTGTACCCGGGCCAGAAAACGATAACCGTTGGTTGATGGCGAGCATCTTCCATCAGCTATAGATCGATAAAAAGCGCAAAAAATGCCGTAATCCAATCGTAAAATTAGATGATTATTTTGTCGCAAAGCTGGTGTTAAACCTTCGGTTCATCGCTTAAGTTAATGACCTGCAAGCAATTGGCTGGATACCGTGGAACAATCCGCCGAAGATTACTGCTCAGCCTCACACCCTGGAGTCCGCGTGTCGCAACACACCCCCGATCTGCCCCCCGAGCTTTTGCCCCTGGCCCAGATGCCCCTGTTCAAACGCCTCGCGGCGCGCTTCTTCGGCCATGGCCTGAACCGCCTGCGGGCCCAGCATCGGGCTTCCTGGCTGCATGGTCAGGCCGATGGCTTTCGCAGTGGCCACACTGCCGGCGTGGAGTACGGCTACCAGGAAGGCCGGCTTGAGGGTCTGGAGGAAGGCCGCCAGGTGCTGTTGATCCGCGACAGCCGCAACACCGAGCACCGTCCGCCCGGTGTGGATGACCGGCTGTTCGATGACTGGCGCCTGCCGTTGAGCGCCGAGCTGAAAAAGCGCTTCAAGGCCGATGTCGCCCGCCTGCTGCCCGCCGGGGCGCAACCCAGCGCCGCGCAGTGGAAGATGATTTTCAGCGACACACCCGCCACCGCGGTGATCGCCGGGGCCGGGGCCGGCAAGTCGACCTCGCTGGTGCTGCGCCTGCTGCTGTTGCATCACTATCTGGGCTTCGAGCTGGACGCCATGACCGTGGTGACCTTCACCCGGGAGTCGCGCAAGGACTTCATCACCAAGCTCACGCAAGTCTTTGCCCTGTGGGGGCGGCAACTGGGCGCCAGGGAAGCCCGGGAGCTGGTGCGGACCTTCCACTCGCGGATTCTGCCCATGGTCCGCAGCCTGCCGGGCTTCGAGCGCCTGCAGGCCTTCGAGAACCTCAGCGATCGCCTCCAGGGCGGCGAAGACGAGGTGGACAGCAACCCTTTCGACTTGCGCATCAATGATGCCCAGCGCAAGCACCTCAATGCCTGCTACCAGGCGTTGTATCGCAGTGACGAGCGCTTCCGCCTGGCCTTGCAGCCTTTGCTGCGCCACGCTCTGCAACTCAAGGAACTGGAGCGCGACCACCCGGATGTGCAAAAGCGCATGGCAGTGACGGAGCTGGCGGCCAAGCGCGATGAAGAACTGTGCGACACCGTGGAAGACCTGTGGTTGCGCGCCGGTGCCTGGCCGATCAAGGGGGTCGAGCCGCAGCGCCAGCGCTTCGAAATCAACGGATCGACCTTCTACAGCCACGGCTACTGCGCGGAACTGGAGGCGTGGGTGGTGCTGGGCTTCGATCCGCGCGAGAGCCCGCAGCTCAGCCGGCCAGGGGCCAAGTTGTCGGTACGCGCAGAGTGGGCTGTAAAGCGCACCCTGTTTCAAGCTTTCTGTCGTAAGCCATTGATATGGCTAGATAGTTACGAGTCATCGAAGCGTTCTGCCGGTGCCTTTTCAGCCCAGGTCAGTGCTGGCCCGGGCTTCGATTACAAGGTCAAGGGCGAGCTGGCATCGGCGCCGTTGCTCGATTGCTTTGTCGCTGCCGCCGGCTTTATCGAGAACCTGGGGCTGGAGGTGGGCGATGCCGTCGCGGGCATGAGTTTTGCCCAGGACGATCCGGACCGGTTTTTCTTCGAAGCCCTGAGCCTGTTCTGGCGAGCCCTGGAGGACCATCTGCTGGATCAGTCGCCGCCCATCATGAGCTACAACCGCATGTTCGCCCTGTTCAGCGAGCGCTCGCCGGAGAACTTCAAGCTGCTCAGCGATGCCTGCCTGCGCCCGATGTCGCACCTGATGATCGACGAGTTCCAGGATGTTTCGCCGCAGATCGTTTCCTGGATCAGGGCCAGCCTTGCGGCGATCCGCAGCCGAGGCGCCGCCTTGCACATCGGGCGCGCCGCCCAGCATTCCTCGCTGCTCTGTGTCGGTGACGACTGGCAGTCGATCTACGGCTGGCGGGGCAGCTCGCCCAAGTACTTCATCGAGTTCAACAAGGAGTTCCCGTCCCCGGGCACCACTCGGGTCATGCTCAGCGAGAACTACCGCAGCCATCAGCATGTAATCGATGCCGCGGAGCATATTGTCCGCGCGGCGCCGGCCATTGCCGGAAAGAAGGCCAAGGCCAGCGGTGATGCTACTGAGCTGTGGCCGGTGCAGGTGCTCGATCGTGATGACCAGGGCCTGGCCCAGCGTCTGGCTGAGCACTATGAGCAGGGTGATTCAATCTTGATGTTGTTTAGAAGAAGTAGCGATAAGTTACTGATTGAAAACACTATTTCTCAAATAGTTAATGTTGATTCTAGTTTGCCTCCAGGGTCGAGGCGCCTGAAACAACTGACCTATCACAGCGCCAAGGGCCTGCAGGCGGATGCGGTATTCCTGTTGGGCGACTGTCAGCACCTGAGCAGTTCGCCGTACAAGAACCAGGTCTATCGCCTGGCCGGGTTGGGCAAGGACGGCGATGCAGAGCCCTACGACAGCGCACAGAAGGACGAGATCCTGCGGCTAGCCTATGTGGGTATCACCCGGGCGGCCAAGCATTGCTACTGGTATGTGGACCGCCAGGAAGGCCCCTCGGGCAATGCGCCCAAGGCTTCGGACCGGGTGCCCCGGGACAAGCCGTACTTCCAGGACCTGCGCCAGGCAACATGAAAAAAGCCCGCTGGCGAGGCGGGCTTCGGGTGAGGCAGCGGGGCTTCAGGCCTTGAGTGCCAGGGACGGGGAAAAGGCCTCCAGCTCATCTTCCACCGCCTCGATTATTCGTTCGACATCCGCAGCGCTCATCACCGTGGCACAGGGAATGCCGGCGATGGCGATCATGGTTTCGCCGCTGGCGCGATCGAAGAGCCGGGCGATCATGCTGCCGGGCGCATCCATGCTGGCTTCGAAACCCATGGGATGGAAATGCCAGCGCATCAGCTGGCAGGCGTTTGGAAAGGTGACTTTACTGGCCCAGACTCTGTTCATCGGTGGCCCACCTTGATTCATTGAGCGCTTCCTTGTGCTCGCGGTAGGAACGACCGGATCGTCAATGACCCGATCGGTTGAGGTTTTAAAAATAGCATTGGCTTGTGACGGTTCGCAGTTTTTTTGCCCACCGTCCGGCGGTTCACTCATGGATTATTGATGCAAGTCATGTCATCTCCCTGGTCCCCCCCGGTGGCTGCCGTATCTGGCCGGCGGCCGGTCGTTGAAGCCCTTGGCGAAGTTCGGCAAGCTGCGCCTTTTCCTGTTCGAGAAACCTATGTCTGCCCCCGATGACGGGCCGCTGCACACCCAGGCCACCGGTGAAACCGTGATGCGCTACCACCTGTGCTGGAAGCACCGGGACCTGGATGGAGTAATGGCGCTGTACCACCCGGACATCCAGTACAACGACTTTTTCCAGAACCGCACCCTGGGCCTGGAGGAACTGCGCGAATACGTGCGGGCCAGCATGCCCCGGGCTCCCGACGAGGCCCTGGAACACAGCGACCGCATCCGCCTGGATGGCAACACCGCGTTTATCCAGTACCAGGTGACCCTGCGCGGCGGCCAGGGCCTGGTGTCATTTCGCTCCAGTGAAGCGATCACCGTGCGCGACGGGCTGATCTGGCGGGTCAACGAGTACGCCTCACTGGTCCGGGAGCCGGCTCCGAGCAAGTCCTCCGCCAGCCTGCGCCCGGCGGCCAGCCGGCTGGGGCTGTCGCCGCGCCAGTTGAGTTTCATGGCCGAGGACCTGCAGCAGTATTTCCAGCGCCAGCAGCCGTACCTGGACCCCGAGCTGGACCTGCAGCGGGTGTCCCGGGAATGCGGTTACAGCCGCAACCAGATTTCCTACCTGCTCAATCAGGTGCTGGGGCAGAGCTTCTACCGCTACGTCAACCAGGCGCGCCTGCAGCATCTGCTGGCAGCGCTGGACCAGGCCACGCCGCCACTGCGCATCGACGAGCTGGCGTTTGCCGCAGGGTTCAACTCGCTGTCGGCCTTCTACAGCTGTTTTCGCCAGCACACCGGCCAGTCGCCCAAGGCCTACGCCAAGCAAATTTCTTTGCGTGCACGCGCGCAAGACAGCCCTTAAGGCCAGGCACTAGGATCGCCGCATTCGAAATTCGGGTTGCGGAGTGCTTGCATGCCAGCGTGGCGCAGTATCAGTTTGTGGATGGACCAGCTCGACGAGCCGCTATTGCCGCGGCCGCAGCTCGCGCAGGACCTGGACCTGGACGTGGCGATCATCGGCGCCGGCTATACCGGGTTGTGGACCGCCTATTACCTCAAGCGCCAGGCGCCGCAGTTGAATATTGCGGTGATCGAAGCGCAAACCGCCGGTTTTGGTGCCTCGGGCCGCAATGGCGGCTGGCTGATGGGCAACCTGCTGGGAGAAGACCGGCTGCTGGCCGCTCTGTCGCCGCAGCAGCGTCGGGCCTCCTTCGACCTGTTGCACGGCATCCCTGATGAAGTGGCCAATGTCATCGAACGTGAGGGTATCGACTGCGATTACCGCAAGGGCGGGGTACTGTATTGCGCCGCCCGCTACCCGGAGCAGGAAACCAGCCTGCGCCACTATCTGGACAAGCTCTATGCCCAGGGCCTGAACCAGGACGACTACCGCTGGCTCAACCCCGAGCAGCTGGCCCAGCAGATGCGCCTGGCCAAGCCCTACGGCGGCATCTATGCGCCGCATTGCGCCACCATCCAGCCGGCCAAGCTGGTGCGCGGCCTGGCCCGGGCGGTTGAGCGCCTGGGGGTGACCCTCTATGAAAACAGCCCGGTGACCCATTGGCAGTCCGGCAGCCTGCAGACGGCCCAGGCTTCGGTGCGCAGCCGCTGGATAGTGCCGGCAGTGGAAGGCTATTCGGTCACCTTGCCGCCCCTGGGCCGCTACCAGTTGCCGGTGCAAAGCCTGCTGGTGGCCACTGAGCCGCTGGCGGAGTCCGTCTGGGAAGAAATCGGCCTGAGCCAGGGCCAGGCCTTCAGCGAAAGCAGCCGACAGGTGACTTATGGCCAGCGCTCCATGGACAACCGGCTGGTGTTCGGTGCCCGGGGCGGCTATCAGTTCGCCAGTAAGCTGCGCCATGACTTCGACCTGACCCGTGACGAAGTGGAACTGCGCCGCTACCTGTTCGGCGAGCTGTTCCCGCAACTCAAGAACGTGCGCATCAGCCATTCCTGGGGCGGCAACCTGGGCATGTCCCGGCACTTCAAGCCGCACATGCTCTGCGACAGGCGCAAGGGGATCGCCCTGTCCGGCGGCTACGGCGGCGAGGGTGTTGGCGCCAGTAACCTCGGTGGCCGGACCCTGGCGGACCTGATCCTGGAGCGCGACAGCCCTCTGGTACAGCAACCCTGGGTCATGCCCGAGCGCGGCCTTGAGGCCCTGCGGGCCTGGGAGCCGGAGCCGTGCCGCTGGCTGGGCTACAACGCGATCATTCGCAGCTTCGTCCACGAGGACCAGACCCTGGCCAACCCGGCCTCGGCTCCATGGCGGCGCAGGATGGCCAGCCGCATCGCCGGCTTCATGGAAGGTTTCATGCACTGAGCCGGTCTCTCTGTACCGAACGCTGTCCGTTCGGATTTTCCGTCGAAAGGTAGAACCATGAGCATCACCCAATTCAAGCAAACCGCCACCGCCACCCTGGCCGAATCGGCACCAGTGGCGGTGCCCCTGGGCACTCCGGTGGCCGTGACCTCGGTGACCGCCGTCGAACGCAACGACGGGGTCGAGACCGGCATCTGGGAATGCACCCCGGGGCGCTGGCGGCGGCAGATCGTCGCCCAGGAGTTCTGCCACTTCATCCAGGGCCGTTGCACCTTCACCCCGGACAATGGCGAAACCCTGCACATAGAAGCTGGCGATGCACTGATGTTGCCGGCCAACAGCACCGGGATCTGGGATATCCAGGAAACGGTGCGCAAGACCTACGTCTTGATTTTCTGATCCCTTGATTGCCTGCCAACAACAAAACCAGCCACAGGTATCGACTCATGATTCGCAAGACTTGCGCGTTGCTATTGCTCAGCCCGTTGTTCCTGGCCGCGTCCCTGGCCCAGGCCGATACGGTGAAGATCTACAACTGGTCGGACTACATCGCCCCGGACACCACCAAGGCCTTCCAGAAGGAAACCGGGATTGGTTTCACCTACGACGTCTATGACAGCAACGAGACCCTGGACGGCAAGTTGATGACCGGAAAATCCGGGTATGACGTGGTGTTTCCTTCCAACCACTTCATGGCCCGGCAGATTCAGGGCGGGGCACTGAAGAAGCTCGACAAGAGCCAGCTGCCCAACTGGAAGAACCTCAACCCGGTGCTGCTCAAGGCCCTGGAGGTCAATGACCCGGGTAACCAGCACGGCTTCCCCTACCTCTGGGGCAGCACTGGCATTGGCTACAACGTGGCCAAGATCAAGGAAGTGCTGGGCAACGATGCTCCACTGGATTCCTGGGACCTGATCTTCAAGCCCGAGTACATGCAGAAGCTGCAGAAGTGCGGGGTGGCGATCCTCGACAACGGCCCGGAACTGATCCCTACGGCCCTCAACTACCTGGGGCTGGCGCACCACA
This sequence comes from Pseudomonas sp. MWU349, assembly GCF_017947325.1. Lineage (NCBI taxonomy): Bacteria > Pseudomonadati > Pseudomonadota > Gammaproteobacteria > Pseudomonadales > Pseudomonadaceae > Pseudomonas > Pseudomonas sp. MWU349. Next base: position 959,085 of record NZ_JAFEVP010000001.1, read on the forward strand.
GCAAGAACCCGGCTGACTACAAGCAGGCCGAGGCGTTGCTGATGAAGGTCCGGCCTTATGTCAGCTACTTCCACTCGTCGAAGTACACCAGTGACCTGGCCAACGGCAATATCTGCGTGGCGGTGGGATTCTCCGGCGACATCCTGCAAGCGGAAAGCCGTGCCCGGGAGGCGAAGAACGGGGTGGAGATCGGCTACTCGATTCCCAAGGAAGGCTCGCCGATCTGGTTCGACATGGTGGCCATGCCAGTGGATGCCCCGGATGAGCAAGCCGGCTATGCCTTCATGAACTACCTGCTGCGCCCCGAAGTGATGGCCGGCGTGAGCAACTACGTTCACTACGCCAACGGTAACCTGCAGGCCGACAGCCTGATCGACCCGGCCATCAAGAACGACACCAAGGTCTATCCGAGCCCGGACATGATGAACAAGCTGTTTGCCCTGGAGGCCATGCCGCTGGACATCGACCGCATCCGCACCCGCCTGTGGAACAAGATCCGCAGCGGCAGCTGACCTGACCCCTTCGTAGGAGCCGGCTTGCCGACGAAGAGAGCCCCAAGCCTTGTGTTGCGCTCGGGGCCGCCTTCGCTGGCAGGCCAGATCCTACGCCCGTCGTTCTCCATGGAGGGCGCCAGCCGGTCCGCCTCTTAGGTGCCGGTGTGGGGGCGGCCATTTCTATAGCTGGGTGTTTTCCGGGAGCAGGGCGCCGCCATCCACCACCAGGGTCTGGCCGGTGATATAGCCCGCTTGCCGTGACGCCAGGAACAGCATGGCCCAGGCAATATCCTCGGCGCTGCCCAGGCGCTTCAGGGGAATGCTCGAAGCCAGGGTCGAAGCATCGCCGAGATTGTCCATGGCCTGGGTGGCAATCAGCCCGGGCTCCACGCCGTTGACCGTGATTGCATATTCCGCCAGCTCCAGCGCGGCAGCGCGGATAAAACCATTGACCCCGGCCTTGGAGGCCGCGTAGTGGGCGAGCCCGGGAATCGCCGTGCGCGGGCCGGTGACCGAGGAGGTGATGACGATCCTCGGCTGCTGGGACCGGCGCAACGCCGGCAAGGCGGCCCGGGTCAGCCAGAAGCAGCTTTTCAGGTTCACCGCCAGGGTGCTGTCCAGGGTTTCATCCTCCAGTTCGACCAGCTTCTGCATCGGAAAGATCGCGGCATTGTGCAGCAGCAGGTCGAGGCCGCCGAAGGCCTCCAGGGTTGCCGCCACTGCCTGTTCGGCGGCATTGCGGGTGCCCAGGTCCACAGGCAGCAGTTCGGCGGTGCCGCCGGCTTGGCGAATCAGCCGCAGGGTTTCATCGCCTGATGCTGCGCTGCGGGTCGCCAGCATGACCCTGGCCCCCTGGGCGGCGAACAGTTGGGCGATGGCCCGGCCGATGCCCTGGCCGGAACCGGTGACCAGGGCGATACGCCCGCGCAGATCCTGGTTCATGAGCCGGCTCCTGGCAGAACCTGGGCCAGGCACTGGTCCAGCAGGCGGTTGTGCAGGTCCACTTGCGCCTCGCTGGCGGTCGGGCACAGCAGCGCCATGTTGTGGAACGGCGTCAGCAACACCCCGCGATTGAGCAGGTACAGGTGCAGATAGGCTTCGATCAGCCCATGGCGGGCATGATGGGCCTCGCCGCCGTTGCGCGGAGGCTGCTGCATGAACAGGTATTCGACCCGGGCGCCGATGCGGGTCACGTGCCAGGGCAGGCGGTGCTTGTGGATGATGGCTTCGACCCCGGCCCGCAGGCGCTCGGCGAGATGGAACATATGGGCGTAGCTGGCCTCGTTCATCACTTCGCTGAAGGTGGCGCGCATGGCCGCCATCTGCAGAGCGTTGCCGGCCAGAGTGCCGCCGAAGCCGAAATGGTTGATCGCCTGGCCCGGCTGGAAATGCGGCAGCACCTGCCAGATCCGTTCGGCCATGGCCTGGCTGGCGCCCCAGACCGCCGTGGGAATGCCACCGGCGATGGATTTGCCGAGAACGAAGAAATCCGGCTGCAACCCGTGCTCGCCGCAATAGCCGCCGGGGCCGCAGGACAGGGTATGGGTCTCGTCGATGATCAGCGGCACCTCGTAGCGCCGGGTCAGCTCCCGCAGGCCATCATGAAAGCCCGGGGCTGGCGGCACCATGCCGACGTTGGTCATGAAGGGTTCGGTGAGGACCGCGGCCACGTCGCCATGGGCCAGGGCCGCTTCCAGGGCCGGCAGGTCGTTGAACTCCACCAGCCGCGTGGTGGCCTGGTGCTGCAGGCCGTTGGCGTGCACGCCGTCCCGGGGGATCATCTGGCCCTGGGCGTCGAACTCCACCTGGGACTCGTCGACGCTGCCGTGGTAGTTGCAGTTGAACACCAGGACCTTCTGCCGCCCGGTGATCATCCGGCACAGGCGCAGGACAAAACGGTTGGCGTCGGTGGCCGAGGTGGTGACCTGCCAGTAGGGCAGGCCAAAACGCCGGGTCAGTTCCTTGCCGACCCACAGGCTGTCGGCCGTGGGCAGCATCAGGGTCGAACCATGCAGCGCCTGTTCGGCGATGGCTGCGGCGACCGCCGGTTGGGCGTGGCCGAACATCGCTCCGGTGTCACCCAGGGCAAAGTCCACGTAGTGATGACCGTCGCAATCGGTGAGGGTCGCGCCCTGGGCGTCGGCCACCATGATCGGGTAGGAACCGGGCCATTGCTGCATCCAATGCAAGGGCGCGCCGTACAGCCAATGCTGGAGGTTTTCCTGGTAGAAAGCGCCGGAGCGCGGGTGTTTCTCGGCAAACAGTTGCAGTTCGGTCTGGTAGCAACGGGCGACACGTTGCAGATCGAGGCCCAGAGTCATGGCAGTGTCCTGTGAAGAAGAGGGGGGCTGGAACCAGGGGGCGGGTATCAGCGGTGCCGGGTACGGTTGAGCACCTCTGCCAGGGCTCCCACCGGAAAGTTGGCGGCGCTGCTGAAGTCGGCACCCTGGTAGCCGAAGATCTTGCCGTCGCTGCGACCGGCCTTGAGGTCGATCAGCACCAGGCCCAGGGTCGGGACGATCTTTTCTCGCCAGACGAACAGGTACAGCTGCTCGGCGATCTTGTAGTAGTGGCAGCGGTCGGTATCCGCCAGCCCCTGTTCGACGCCCCGCAGGCATTGCCAGCTGTAGAAGTTGGCATTCAGGTAGATGTGCTCGTAGGCCTCGCTGGCGCTGTAGATGTACTGGTTGCGCAGGCCCACCAGTTCATCGGTGGGTTCATGGCGTGGCGTGCTGGTGGTGACCGGCGTGTCGATGGCGCCGTGGAGAAACTGGGCCTTGACCGAGGTCAGCTCGCCACCGGCCAGGGCCCGGCTGAACAGGTCGACGCTGGATTCGGCCTGGCTGGGCATCTGCCCGATGACGGCGCTGAAGCATTGCTGCTCAAGGTCCAGGACCAGGCTCACCGAGTGGATCCGGCCCTGTTCGTGCTTGAGGAAGTCCACCAGGTAGATGCCGGGGCGCAGGCAGGTGGCGCGATAGGGCAACTCGGCGCTGGCCGTTTCCCCGACGTTGTTCCAGCGCAGGGTGTGGGCGGCGAAATGGTGTTCGATCTGCCAGTGGTTGTCGAAGTGCAGGGTCAGGTGGCGACCGGCCAGGTCGTCCACCGCCGGGAGGATGTGATTGTCTTCGGCAAAGCCATCGGCGAGGGCTCCGACGGTGATCCATTCAGGTTGCGGGTTCATGGCAAGGCTCTTGTCAGCAAGGAGAGCTGCATGTTCGGCCGCCAGCCCCGGGTTGCCCATCAACCTTATGGTTGAAGTGCCCGGGCTTTACAGGAACAGCGCCCTGACCAGCTCCGTACGGTTACTGGCGCCGACCTTGCGGAACAGGTTGATCAAGTGGGTCTTGACCGTGGGCAGGCCCAGGTCCAGGCGCCGGGCGATGGTCTTGTTGTCTGCGCCGTCGCGCAGCAGCCAGGCGATTTCCCGCTCCCGGGGTGTCAGGCCCGACAGGCGCTCATCGACCTGGGACCAGGGTGCCAGGGCGGCAATCTCCAGCAGGCCCTGCAAGGCATGCAGGGTGCCCAGTTCCTCCCCGCTGAAGTGCCCCAGCCCGGCGTCGCGCAGCAGCGACAGGCCGGCGACCGGCCGATCGCCATCGTGGGCCAGGATTTCCACCACATCCAGAACCCCGTGGCGTTGCAGGAACCCCTGGTAAACCTCGCGCTCGTGAGGGCCCTGGTGGGCCATGCCCATGTGCAGCGACAGCACCGGGCGCCCCGCCGCGACGCAGTGGCGAGGTTGCAGGGGGTCGTAGTGGCGAAAGTGCTGCAGGTAGGCCTGGTGCATCTGCTCCGGCATGCGGTACAGCGAAAAGTCCCGGGCCTGCAGTTGGGCATCGATGCGGTAGAAGGCGCAGAGGCTGGCGGGTACTACCCGGGTGAAAGCGGCGATGCAGCGGTGGCCCAGCTCATGAGGGCCGGGCAGGGAGGCGGGTGCGTTCATCGGATGGCTCCTGGCTGCACCTTGGGGCAGTGGCTCGGTGAAAGGGGCGCAAGGACGTGGATTGATCCTGTCCAGAACCCGGACTGCCACAGTCAATCCCTGCTGGCCGTGCCTGGCAAGCCTCCAGCGCCGCAGGCTGCGATCGTGATTGCCTCGATCGCAGCTTGCTGCCGGGAGGGTTAGCGGCGGGCCTTGCTCAAGCCTTCGGCCAGGGCGTCGACTATGGCATCGGCCTGTGCCTGCTGGATTACCAGGGGCGGCGAGAGAATGATCTTGGTGCCCACCGGGCGCACCATGACCCCGTTGTCCCGGGCGATCTGTGCCACCTGGTTGGCGTAGCCGCTCATGGGGTCGATGGGTTCGCGGGTGGTCTTGTCCGCCACCAGGTCCAGGGCCAGCATCAGGCCCTTGCCGCGCACTTCGCCGACGGTGTCGAAGCGCTCGACGAAGGGCTGCAGCTTGTCGAGCATGTAGTCGCCCATTTTCGCGGCGTTGGCCGGCAGGTCCTCCTTGACCACGATGTCCAGGCACGCCAGGGCGGCGGCGCAGGCTACCGGGTGCCCGGAGTAGGTGTAGCCATGCATGATGGCCCCGGTGAAGTTGGCGTTCTTCTCGAAGGCTTCCTCAATGCGCCGGTTGACCACCGTGGCGCCCAGGGGGATGTAGCCCGAGGTGATGCCCTTGGCCAGGCACATGATGTCGGGCTTGACGCCCCACAGGCGGCTGCCGAACATCGAGCCGCTGCGACCGAAACCGGTGACCACTTCGTCGGCGATCAGCAATACGCCGTACTTGTCGCAGACTTCGCGGATCAGCGGCCAGTAGTTGGCCGGTGGCACTATCACGCCGCCAGCGCCCTGGATCGGCTCGGCAATGAAGGCGGCGACGGTGTCCGGGCTCTGGAACTGGATTTCCCGCTCCAGCAGGTCGGCGCAGATCTTGCCCAGCTCTTCCGGGTCCTGGCTGTAGGGGTTGCGGTACAGCCAGGGGGTATCGATGTGGTAGCAGCCAGGGAGCAGCGGCTCGTAGTTGCGGCGGAACACCGTGTTGCCGTTGACCGAGGCGCCGCCGAAGTGGGTGCCGTGGTAGCCCTGTCGCAGGGAAATGAACTTGGTGCGGTCGGCCTGGCCTTCGAGCTTCCAGTACTGGCGGGCCAGCTTCAAAGCGCTTTCGATGGCGTCCGAGCCGCCGGAGCTGAAGGCCACCCGGCGCATGTCCTCGGGTTCCAGCAGGTTCATCACCACCCGCGACAGTTCTTCGGCCCGGGGATGGCTGACCCCGTCGAACAGCTGGAAGTATTCCAGTTCATCAAGTTGCGCGGTGATCGCCGCCTTCACTTCCTTGCGGTTGTGGCCGACGTTGACGTTCCACAACCCGGCAACGCCATCCACCAGCTGGTGGCCCTTGTCGTCATACACATAGCAGCCGTCGCCACGGACGATGCGGATCGGCTCGCGTTGCTTCATTTCGTTGGGGTGCAGCATGGGGTGCCAGAAACGGCTTGGTTCGCTCACGTTGAGTCTCCTGATAACGCACGGACAGCGTGGAGATATTAGTGCGTCATTTATGCGCCCCTGGCTTGCCTCTGTGTGCCAGGGCACTTGACCCAGGCTGCCAGTGGCGGGTTTGCGGGCCTGTTCGCTGGTAAATGGCGCGCACCTGCAGGGGCTGGCTTGCCAGTGAAGGCCTTCGGGGCTGGCAGCCAGGGCCAAGTTTCGCGGCAGCCAGGGTCAAGACGGCGTGCGCCTTTGCGCTCAAAGTCCATCTCGAACTAGGTCTACCTGCGAGGATTCAAGATGAGCGTTGCCATCGACCCACGTGTCGCTGCATTCATAGACAGTCAGCATGGCCTGCTGATCGACGGTCACAGCCAGCCGGCCCTCAGCGGAGCGCGGATGGCGGTGTACAACCCCGCCAGTGGCGAACAATTGGCCGAGGTCGCGGCAGCTGCCCAGGCCGATATCGACCTGGCGGTGAACGCCGCACGTCGGGCCTTCGAGGGGAGCTGGAAGGCGCAACGCCCCGCCGACCGCGAGCGCCTGCTGCTGAAGCTGGCGGATCTGCTGGAGGCCAATGGCGAGGAACTGGCGCAGCTGGAAACCCTCAACAACGGCCAGTCGATCCACCTGGCCCGGGCCCTGGAGGTGGGAGCGGCCGCGGAGTTCACCCGCTACATGGCCGGCTGGGCCACCAAGATCGAGGGCAAGAGCCTGGATGTCTCCATCGCCGCAGTGCCCGGGGCGCAGTACCGGGCCTACACCGTGCCGGAGCCGGTGGGCGTGGTGGGGGCCATAGTGCCGTGGAACTTCCCGCTGCTGATGGCCATCTGGAAAATCGTTCCGGCCCTGGCCTGTGGCTGCACCGTGGTGCTCAAGCCGGCGGACGAAACCCCGCTGACCGCGTTGCGCCTGGGCCAGTTGTGCCTGGAGGCGGGGATCGCCCCCGGGGTGGTCAACGTGGTCACCGGCAGTGGCGCCCAGGCCGGCGCGGCCCTGGCCGCCCATTCGGGAATCGACAAGCTGGCGTTCACCGGCTCGACCCAGGTGGGCAAGCTGATCGGCCATGCCGCGGTGGACAACATGACCCGTTTTTCCCTGGAGCTGGGCGGCAAATCGCCGGTGATCGTGCTCGATGACTGCGACCCGCAGGCCGCCGCCGCTGGCGCCGCGGGGGCGATCTTCTTCAACCAGGGGCAGGTGTGCACGGCGGGTTCGCGGCTGTACATCCAGCGCCGGATCTATAACGAGGTGCTGGAGCGCCTGGTCGCCATTGCCGGGTCCCTGAGCATCGGGCCGGGGCTGGACGAGCAGGCACAGATCAATCCGCTGATTTCCGCCAAGCAGCAGAAGCGCGTGCTGCAGATGGTCCAGCGCGGAGTCGAAGAGGGCGCCCGGCTGCTCTGTGGCGGTGTCGCCCATGGCGAGCGGGGCTTCTATGTGCGCCCGACGGTGGTGGCCGATGTGCACGCCGACCAGCAACTGGTGCGCGAGGAGATCTTCGGCCCGGTGGTGGTGGCCACGCCGTTCGACACCCTGGACGAAGTGGTGGGCCTGGCCAATGACAACCAGTACGGGCTGGGGGCGAGCATCTGGTCCAACGACCTGGGGCGGGTCATGCAGCTTATTCCGCAGATCAAGGCCGGCACTGTCTGGGTCAACACCCACAACATGCTGGACCCGTCGATGCCCTTCGGTGGCTACAAGCAGTCGGGTATCGGTCGCGAGATGGGCCATGCGGCCATCGAGGCCTACACCGAGAACAAGTCGGTGTGCATCGCTTATTGAGCCGAACGCCTTGGCCCCTGCGGGGGCAGGGCCGGCCGGTTTGCTGTAGAAGCCGGCTGGCCGATGAAGGGCCCCCTGGATTGGGCGGTGATCTTGCCGACGCCTTCGCTGGTGAGCCAGCGCCTACAGGGGGGAACATGAAGACAGCTGCGTCAGACAGCCAAGCACTCCGCCATCAGGCGTGCCCTTGAAATGCCTAGAACAACAATCATCAACCCATGCTTTCGAGGTTTATCACCATGTCGCTCAACGACAGACTCAGCCGCCACCTGGATCAAGGTGTAGTCGGCTTTCCCACGGCCCTGGCCAGTGCCGTGGGCTTGATCATGGCCAGCCCGGTAATCCTTACGGCCACCACGGGCTTTGGTATCGGCGGTGGCGCCTTTGCCATGGCGATGGTGATCGCCCTGGTGATGATGCTGGCGCAATCGACCACCTTCGCCGAAGCGGCCTGCCTGTTGCCCACCAACGGTTCGGTCTATGACTACCTGGCCTGTGGCCTGGGGCGTTTTTTCGCCATCACCGGGACCTTGTCCGCCTACCTGATCGTGCACGTGTTCGCCGGCACCGCGGAGACCATTCTCAGTGGCGTCATGGCCCTGGTTAACTTCGAGTCCCTCAACACCCTGCTGGAGCAGAGCGGCAGCGCCTGGCTGGTGGGGGTGGGGCTGGTGCTGTTCTTCGGCGCGCTGAACGCCGTGGGCATCACCGCCTTCAGCCGTGCCGAGGTGATTCTGACCTTCGGCATGTGGACCACCCTGATCATCTTTGGCGTGCTCGGGGTGCTCAAGGCACCAGCGGTGCAGCTCGATGGCTGGTTCGGCGCCTCGATGGTGGGTACCGACCTGCCGACCATCCTGTCCCTGGTGGGCATGGCCATGTTCATGTTCGTTGGCTGTGAGTTCGTCACGCCCCTGACGCCGGATGTGCGCAAGGCCGCCAGGACCATTCCCCGGGCCATGGCCCTGGGGCTGGTGGGGGTGGCGGTGTGCATGTTCATCTACGGCGCGGCGATGAAGCGCCAGGTGGAAAACATCGCCCTGAGCGAGGATGGCAGCGTGCACCTGCTGGATACGCCCATGGCCATTCCGCATTTTGCCGAGCAGATCATGGGGCCCTTTGGCCGTATCTGGCTGGGCATCGGCCTGCTGTTCGCTGGCGCCGCCACCATCAACACGCTGATGGCCGGCTTGCCGCGGATTCTTTACGGCATGGCCCTGGATGGGGCGTTGCCGAAGGTCTTCACGTACCTGCACCCGCGCTTCAAGACGCCGTTGCTGTGCATTGCCGTAGCCGTGCTGATTCCCTGCCTGCATGCCTGGTGGCTGGGGGGAAGCACCGACAGCATCATGCACCTGGTGCTGGCGGCGGTCTGTGCCTGGAGCACTGCCTATCTGCTGGTGACCCTGTCAGTGGTGATGCTGCGCATTCGCCGGCCGGACCTGCCCCGGGCCTACAAGTCGCCGTGGTTTCCGCTGCCGCAGATCCTGTCTTCGGTGGGCATCCTGCTGGGCATGTGGTTCATCACGCCGCCGGGCATGAATCCGCGGGACATCTATGTGCCTTTCGGCAGCATGCTGGGCCTGACCGCGATCTATGCGCTGGTCTGGACCCTGCTGGTGCAGAAGGTCAATCCGTTTCGCCCGGTGCCGGTGGAGGAGGTGCTGGAACAGGCGCTGTGCCTGAACCCGGATACCGCCCATAACCTACGGGAGAGCGCGCCTGATGAATCTTTCAAGCTGGCGGCAAAGCCTCTTTGATCTGTGGAACCGCGCGCCATCGGGTTATCGCCCGGGGCTGACCCTGGGGCAGTTGCGTCGGGATCTGGCGGGGCTCGATTTCACTCCACGGAGCCAGGTGCAGGGCGGTTTTCATTGCCCGCAAAACGGTTTGAGGTTCGAGGTGCAAGAGCGCGCCCAGGCGCAGTTCCTGATGCACATCGTGGTCTGTGAGTGGCGCCTGCCCGTGCCTTGCGACACGGCCCGGCAGGCGCGTATCCGTTTGCGTCACACTGGCGCGATCCGCCGCCAGGGTGTCGCCGCTCGGCTGCTCACGGGGGAGGAGGCTGAATGGGCGCCGCTGCTGCAGCGCCTGTGCAGTGACCAGCGCTTGCTGGAGCACCTGTTGCCCCTGGATTTCAAACACCTGGAGTTGCGACGCGATGCCCAGGGCTGGCAGGTGCACCTGGAGCATTTCGGCGCCAGCGAAGTAGTCAACCGCCTGCCCGGGTTCCGCCGCTATATCCGCTTGAGCGCTCAGCAGCGGGTGGCGCTACTGGGTAGCTTCACTGAGTTGTACAAGCTACTGCGAGATTTCTGAGGGACATAACCGTAAGCGCTGGCATACAGCCTGCTTAAGCCATAACAGACTATCCATGCTGTCAGGCGCCTTGCCTGGCAAATAGATAACATGTTAATGATATCGCCATAACAATAAAGGCGGTTGGAACCGGCTTCTGGAGGTGCACAGTGCTTGCTTCGCATAGTTTCAGTTCCTGGGTGGGCGCCCTGCAGGGCGTCTGCGGTCGATTCGATGCCCGTCCGGCGCGCAATCCCGCCTTGTTCATTGGTGAAGTGGGCCTGCAGGATTACGCCGGGCTGGAGGTGGCGCAGATCCGCACCAACGCCGGGCTGATCTCCCGCCAGAGCACCAAGGTCGATCATGAGGATGATCGCTATTGTTTTCTCATCATCCAGCGCAGCGGCCATGCGCGCTTGAGCCAGGGCGGCGAGAGTGTCGAGCTGGCCCCGGGGGACATGGCGCTGCTGGACTCCGCCGGAGCCTGCGAGATCGTGCCCCATGGCCTGATCGAGCATGCTTCGTTCCATCTGTGCCGGGAGGAGGTCTACCGCCACCTGCCGGCCCAGCAGCGCAAGTTCGGCAAGCTGTCGCAAAATTGCGCCAGCGGGCGCCTGATGCGTTTGCTGGTGGAGCAGATCTGCGCCGGCGAGTTGCAAGGTTGTGCGGCCCAGCAGGAAGGGCAGGCCTTGCAGGAAGCCCTGATTGCCTTGCTCGGTCCGACCTTGCGCCAGACCGTCAACAGCCTGGATGGCTTTGACGAGGGCCTGCATGGCGGATGCCTGCGTGATCAGGCGCGGCAGTTGATCAGCCAGTCCCTCAATGAACCGGGCCTGACTCCGGTATCACTGGCCGGCCAGCTGAATATCTCGGTGCGCCAGCTGTACCGGTTGTTCGAGGAGCAGGGGGATAGCGTTTGCCGCTTTATCCAGCGCTCGCGGCTCAAGCGCAGCGCCGCAGACCTGAGCAATCCGCACCTGCGCAACGAATCCATCACCGACATTGCCTTCAAATGGGGCTTCACCGATTCGGCGCATTTCAGCCGTACCTTCAAGAAGCATTTCGACCAATCGCCCCGGGACTTCCGCGCCCGGTCCCTGAACGCCTGACGGCATGGCCCTTGCAGCCGCCGTCGTTGCCGGCGGCCGCACCGCAAGGCATGCGTCGCTCTTGAGTGCGCCTTCGCCTGTAGGAGCCGGCTTGCCGGCGAAGGGGACCGCAAGGTATGCGTCGGCCCTGAATGCGCCTTCGCCTGTAGGAGCCGGCTTGCCGGCGAAGGGGACCGTAAGGCATGTGTCGCTCTTGAATGCGCCTTCGCTGGCAAGCCAGCTCCTACCGATAGCCGATAGCCGATAGCCGATAGCCGATAGCGGGTGACGGGCGGCAGATGGCCGCTGGCAAACCGGCAATCACGGATTTTCCAGATCGTGCCCCAGGGATTGGATAAACAGCGAGAACAGCTCCGGCTGGCTGGAGATATCCAGCTTGGCGTAGAGGTGGCGGCGGTGGACCTTGATGGTGTCCGGCGAGATCTTCAGCCGTTCGGCCATGGCCTTTGAGGAAAACCCCCGGAGGATCAGGCGGGCTATCTCCAGCTCCCGCTCCGAAAGTACGGCGCTGCCGAAATGGCTCAGGGCGTCGCGGATCTGGCTGGCCATTTCCTGGGGCGCAGGGCCTTGGGGGCGGGCCTGGCTGTGTTGCCAGTGCTGCTGCATCAGCGGCAGTACCCAGGCTGAAAAAGTGGTGAGCAGGCCGATCTCGTCGTGGCTGAACACGCGCTGGCTGCCCAGGGAAAGCGACAGGGTGCCAGCCTCGGGCAGTTGCAGAATCAACTGCACTTCGTCTTCCAGGACGTTGTCGTGGAAGTAGCTGAGAAAGTACTCGCTCTGGCGGAAATGGTCCGGGGCCACTTCTTCCAGGCGGTACAGGCCGCTGGCGTAGCCTTCGCGACAGGCCTGGAAGAACGGGTCCAACAGGTACAGGCCGTTGAGGTAGGTGAGCATGGACGCCGGCTTGCTGCTGGGCTCGGCGTCATATTCCTCCAGGGCCCGGGGCGGGCCGTCCAGCGGGTAGAAGATCGCCAGCGCGTTGTCGAACGGCGTAGCCTGGTGCAGCAGTAGGATCAGCTGTTTCCAGAAGCGTGGATTGCCGATCAATGTGAGGGTGCGGCCCAGGCCGGCATGCAGGCCCACTTCCCTGAACAGGTTACTCAAAGGCGTTGCTCCGTTGATCCGCTGAAATGTCGTGGCCCGGTTTCGTCGATTTAACCGCCGTCGTCAAGGGGAGTACTCCAATAGGGGAATTGGGTGATGGGCTGCATCTGCCTAGAGTAGCTCCCAGCAAGTGCGCCCCAGAACGCACCCGCCCGATGAATTTCGTTTCTGCCTCAGACCAACAATAAACACGAGGATAACGATATGAGCTCTCCCTCTGCGCCCGACGGTGCGCTGAAACCTACCTTGAGTGTGTTCGATGTGGTGGCTATTACCGTGTCCGGTGTGACCCCCGCCAGTTCAGTGTTCGTGATCGCCCCCTTCGCCATCCATCAGGCCGGTAGCGGGGTGTTCCTGGCCTTCGTCATGGCCGGGTTGCTGGCCCTGATGTTCGCCTTTTGCTACGCCGAGCTGGGCCGCGCCCACAACAGCGCCGGCGGCGAGTATGTATACGCCAAGCGAGTGTTCGGCGGCATGGCCGGCTATGCCACCTTCCTCACGGTGCTGGTGATGCTGCTGTTCATTCCGCCGGTGCTGGCCACTGGTGCCGCCACCTACCTGAACAATGCCCTGGGTACGAACTTCGATTCCCAGACCGTGGCCCTGGTGATCGTGGTCTGCAGTTACCTGCTGGGCATCCTCAATATCAAGCTCAATGCCTGGATCACCGGCACGTGCCTGCTGCTGGAAGTGGCGGCCTTGCTGGTGATCGTCTGGCTCGGCTTCGGCAATGCCTCGCAGCCGGTGAGCATTCTGCTGCAACCGCAGATCGTCGATCACGGCGCCTTGCAACTGGCGCCCTGGGCGCTGGTGATCGGCGCGGTGGGCATCGGCCTGTTTTCCTACAACGGCTACGGCCCGGCGGTGCTGCTGGCCGAAGACATGAAATGCAAGGGCCGCGGGGTGCACAAGGCGGTGCTGTGGTCCCTGGTGCTGGTGGTGATCATCGAACTGGTGCCGCTCACCGCGCTGTTGATCGGCGCGCCGTCCTTGAGCGCGATGCTCGCCAGCCCCGACCCCATCGGTTACCTGCTCACCAGCCATGGCAACGAGACCCTGGCCCGGGTGGTCAGCGGCGGGATTTTCCTTTCGGTGTTCAATGCCATTGTCGCCATCGTCATCCAGATCGGCCGGGTGGTGTTCAGCAGTGGCCGCGATGCGCTGTGGACGCCCACCATCAACCGCCTGTTCACCCGCATTCACCCGCGCTGGGATTCACCCTGGCTGGCAACCCTGTTCCTGGCCATTCCCTCGGCGGTGCTGAGCTTCAGCTCGAACCTGGCGGACCTGACGTCCTTCAGCGTGCTGCTGATCATGCTGGTGTACCTGATCGTCGCCCTCAGCGCGCTGATGAGCCGGGTACTGCTGCGCGACCGCGAGCATCCCTACCGCATGCCGCTGTGGCCGCTGCCGGCCTTGCTGGCGGTGCTCGGCGCAGGTTATCTGCTGGTCAATCTGTTCCTCGAAGCGTCCCTGCGGGACATCATGGTCATCATCGGGCTGCTGGCGCTGTCGGTGATCCTCTATGGCACCAACGGCCGGTACAGCCCGGCGTTTCAGAAACTGTAAGGAGTGGTTATGCGAGCACGTCAATTGGGCATCCGCCTGGGCCTGGGGACGCCAGGCCCGTTCAATGCGATCACCGATGTCCCCGGGGTGCGGGTCGGCCACAGCACCCTGAATACCAGCGTGGACGGCAAGCTGGTGCGCACTGGGGTTACCCTGGTCCAGCCCCGGGCCGGGCACGCCCGCCAGCAGCCGTGCTTTGCCGGTTGCCATGTGCTCAACGGCAATGGCGATGCCACGGGCCTGGAGTGGATTCGCGAGGCCGGCACCCTGACCACGCCGCTGGCGATCACCAACACCCACAGTGTGGGCGCGGTGCGCGATGCCTTGATCGCCCTGGAGCGCGAGGCGCTGCAAGACCCGGCGGTGTACTGGTGCATGCCGGTGGTGATGGAAACCTACGACGGCCTGTTGAATGACATCTGGGGCCAGCATGTGGGTGTGCAGCAGGTGCGCGAAGCCATGGCCTGCGCCGAGTCCGGGCCGGTGGCCGAGGGCGCGGTCGGCGGCGGCACCGGGATGATCTGCCATGAGTTCAAGGGCGGCATCGGTACGGCGTCGCGGCGGCTGACGGCCGAGCAGGGCGGCTACACCGTCGGGGCCCTGGTCCAGGCCAACCACGGCAAGCGCGAGGAACTGCGGGTCGATGGCTACCCAGTGGGGCGCCGGTTGGGGCATATCCCTTCGCCGTTTGCCGAGCGCGGGACCCCGGGCATGGGCTCGATCGTGGTGATACTGGCCACCGACGCGCCGCTGTTGCCGCACCAGTGCCAGCGCCTGGCCCAGCGCGCATCCATCGGTATCGCCCGCACCGGCGGCGGCACCGAGGATTCCAGCGGCGATATCTTCCTGGCCTTTGCCACGGGAAACCGGGACTTGCCGACGGCGGACTACGGGCGCAAGGGCCTGGGTTTCAGCACGCCGCTGGCGATGCTCAACAACGATCACATCTCGCCCTTGTTCAGCGCAGCCGCCGAAGCGGTGGAAGAAGCCATCATCAACGCTCTGCTGGCGGGGGTGCCCATGACCAGCGCCGACGGCGTGCAAGTGCCGGCCCTGACTGCGCAAGTGTTGCTGGAAACATTGGAACTAACTGGTTGGAACAGAAGTTAACGGACTAAGAAGTGCGACGCGGTCGACATAACTGTTTATATGGATATTTAATAATTAAATTGTAGATTGTCGGACAATGACTGCCGTTAATCAGTTGGAAAAGAATCTTTCGACTGTACAGTCATTGTTTGCTGGAGTTCGTTGGAACAGTGAGATTTGACGTCAAAAAAGTAGTGGACGCCTGATTTCAAATTGTGTCAGTTTTCTTGCGCCTGCTTAGGGCGAGTGATAGGACGATCTCGCCAGGGATTGTCGCTATCTGACAAAAACTGTTCCATTGATTACAAGGAAGTGTGTTTATGTCGAAAGTAACAGAGAACGCTATTGCATCTGCCGAACAACAACTGGTGCCTTTGGCCGCAGCAAGTTCGGCGTATAACCAGATCAATAGCTTCAGCCACCAATACGACCGTGGCGGCAATCTCACGGTCAATGGCAAACCCTCGTTCTCGGTCGATCAGGCCGCCACGCAACTGCTGCGCGACGGCGCTGCCTACAAGGACCTGAACGGTAATGGCAAGATCGATCTGACCTATACCTTCCTGACCTCGGCTTCCTCGAGCACCATGTACAAGCATGGCATCTCCGGGTTCAGCCAGTTCAGCGCCCAGCAGAAGGCCCAGGCAGTCCTGGCCATGCAGTCCTGGGCGGACGTGGCCAACGTCGTGTTTACCGAGAAAGCCTCGGGTGGCGACGCCCACATGACCTTCGGCAACTACAGCGGTGGCCAGGATGGCGCGGCGGCCTTTGCCTACCTGCCAGGTACCGGCGCCGGCTACGACGGCACCTCCTGGTACCTGATCAACAGCAGCTATACCCAGAACAAGAACCCCGACCTGAACAACTATGGCCGTCAGACCCTGACCCATGAGATCGGTCACACCCTGGGCCTGGCTCACCCTGGCGACTACAACGCCGGCGAAGGCAATCCCAGCTACAAGGACGCCAGCTACGGCCAGGACACCCGTGGCTACAGCGTCATGAGCTACTGGAGTGAAAGCAATACCAACCAGAACTTCAGTAAGGGCGGGGTCGAAGCCTATTCGTCCGGCCCGCTGATGGACGATATCGCGGCTATCCAGAAACTCTACGGTGCCAACTACAGCACCCGTGCCGGCGACACCACCTACGGCTTCAACTCCAACACCGGGCGTGATTTCTACAGCGCCAGCTCGTCTTCCGACAAGCTGGTGTTCTCGGTGTGGGACGGTGGCGGCAACGATACCCTGGACTTCTCCGGTTTCACCCAGAACCAGAAGATCAACCTCAATGAAGCCTCGTTCTCCGACGTTGGCGGCATGGTGGGTAACGTTTCCATCGCTCAGGGCGTGACCGTGGAGAACGCCATCGGCGGTTCGGGCAACGACCTGTTGATCGGCAACAACGCCGCCAACGTGCTCAAGGGTGGGGCCGGCAACGACATCATCTACGGCGCCGGCGGTGCAGATCAGCTGTGGGGCGGCTCGGGCTCGGACACCTTCGTGTTCGCCGCCAGCACCGACTCCAAGCCGGGTGCGGCCGACCAGATCATGGATTTTGTCAGCGGCCTGGACAAGATCGATCTGACCGGGATCACCAAGGGCGCCGGCCTGCACTTCGTCAACGCCTTCACCGGCGCGGCGGGTGACGCGATCCTCACCACCTCCGGGGGCGTGAGCACCTTGTCCGTGGACTTCTCCGGGCATGGCGTGGCGGACTTCCTGGTCAGCACCGTGGGCCAGGCAGCGGTCAGCGACATCGTCGCCTGAGTGAAATGAGCGCGGGGCCGCGCAGTCGAGCGGCTCTGCGTTCTTGCTTTGGGCCCTGGCCTGAGCGAGTCTACCGGGCGAACGGAGCACCCTATGACCCTGCATATTTCCTGTTGCCGGGCGGCCCGATGGCTGCTGGCGACACTGATGATCTTTTATGGAGCAATCACCATGGCAAGCAGCCTGCGCTTGGCGGACCCCTCGGAACTGGTTGGACACTGGCAGCTGCAACAGGCAGCCGCACCCGCTGAAGGTTGCACCCTGGACCTGCTGCACAACGCCGCCCTGGGCGACGGCGCCGACTGCCTGTCGAAATGGCTCGGGGAAGCCGCGGTGGGCTGGTTCCCGGAGCCCGATGGCATTGCCATTACCGGCCGCGAAGGTTCGAAAATCATTTTCTTCAGTCGCCAGAAAGAGGGCCTCTACGAAGCCCGCCTGAAGGCCGACGGTCTGATTGTGTTACAACGCGCCGCTAATTAAACGATGAGTGTGTTCGTCTAATAAACGACGGCCATTATATCGCCACTCTCTTGGCCGACAGGAACATGTTCGGGCTGCTGTTGGATACAGCTGTCCGAATTATTCGTGTCCGCAGGATTCAGCAACTAAGTAGTGCGGGTTGTTAGTTGTAGGCTACATTGGTTCCACGCTAGCGGGCGCGGATTAACAGCTCAGGGAAAATGTTAGAAATGGTGAAGAACAATCATCCTGCACCACTGTTCAAGGCACTGGGCGAATATAAGGGCATCCTCATCAGCGTCGGTTGTTTCACCGCGTTGATTAACGTGCTGATGCTGGTGCCTTCCATCTATATGTTGCAGGTCTACGACCGGGTACTGTCGTCGCAGAATGAAACCACCCTGGTGATGCTGTCGTTGATGGTGGTGGGCTTCTTCGTCTTTATCGGTCTTCTGGAAGTGCTGCGCAGCTTTATCGTGATCCGCATCGGCAGCCAGTTGGAGCGCCGCTTCAACCTGCGGGTCTACCAGGCTGCGTTCGAGCGCAACCTGTCCCGGGGCGAGGGCCATGCGGGGCAGTCCCTGGGGGATCTGACCCATATTCGCCAGTTTCTCACCGGGCCGGCGCTGTTCGCCTTCTTCGATGCACCCTGGTTCCCCATCTACCTGCTGGTGATCTATGCCTTCAACGTCTGGCTCGGAGTGTTCGCCACTGTGGGCGCGTTGTTGCTGATTGCCCTGGCGTGCCTCAACGAAGCGATGACCAGGAAGGATCTGGCCGAGGCCAGCGGTTTTTCGCAGCGTTCCACCCAGCTGGCCACCAGCCACCTGCACAACGCCGAAACCATCCAGGCCATGGGCATGCTCGGCGCCTTGCGCAAACGCTGGTTCGCCGTGCACTCGCGCTTTCTCGGCCTGCAGAACCAGGCCAGCGATACCGGCTCGGTGATCAGCTCCCTGAGCAAGACCTTGCGTCTGTGCCTGCAATCTCTGGTGCTGGGCCTGGGTGCCTTGCTGGTGATCAAGGGCGACATGACCGCGGGGATGATGATTGCCGGTTCGATCCTCATGGGCCGAGTGCTGAGCCCCATCGACCAGTTGATCGCGGTGTGGAAGCAATGGAGTTCGGCCAAGCTGGCCTACGGCCGCCTGGATGCGCTGCTGCGCGAGTTTCCGCCCAGCGATACGGCGATGTCCTTGCCGGCGCCCAAGGGCCAGGTGAGCTTCGAGCAGGTCAGCGCCGGCCCACCCGGACGGCGGATGGCGACCCTGCAACAGGTGAGCTTCAGCATCAATGCCGGCGAAGTGCTTGGCGTGCTGGGGGCCTCCGGTTCCGGCAAGTCGACCCTGGCCCGGGTACTGGTGGGCGTATGGCCGACCCTGGGCGGCACCGTGCGCCTGGACGGGGCCGATATCCATCGCTGGAACCGCGACGAGCTGGGGCCCTACATCGGCTATCTGCCCCAGGATATCGAACTGTTTACCGGCAGCATCGCCGAGAACATCGCACGCTTTCGCCAGGCCGACCCGGAGCAGGTGGTCCAGGCCGCGCAGATGGCCGGGGTGCATGAGCTGATCCTGCGCCTGCCCCAGGGCTACGACACCGTGCTCGGCGATGACGGCAGCGGCCTGTCCGGTGGCCAGAAGCAGCGGGTGGCCCTGGCCCGGGCGCTGTATGGCAGCCCGAGCCTGGTGGTGCTGGACGAACCCAATTCCAACCTCGATACCGTGGGCGAAAGTGCCCTGGCGGCGGCCATTGCCCAGCTCAAGGCCCGGGGCACCAGCGTGGTGCTGGTGACCCACCGTTCCTCGGTGCTGGCCCTGGCCGACAAGCTGCTGGTACTCAACGAAGGCCGCTTGCAGGCCTTCGGCCCGAGCCAGGAAGTGCTCAAGGCCCTGGCCGGCGGCCAGCAAGCCCAGGCCCAGGAGGCGCCCAAGCCCGTTGCAGCGGCACCCGGCGGCCTCAGCATGAGCCGGCAATACCAGGCTCCGACACGGAATTCAGGCGCATGAGCAAGGACAGCAACATGATGATCGAAGAGGGTTACGCGCCGGAACGGGTCGAGCGTGACGCGGGCTTTTTCGCCCGCATGGGCTGGATCCTGGCCCTGGTGGGGGCGGGCAGTTTCTTCGTCTGGGCGGCGCTGGCGCCCCTGGACCAGGGCATTCCGGTGCAAGGCACGGTGGTGGTGTCCGGCAAGCGCAAGGCGGTGCAGTCCATGAGCAGCGGGGTGGTCAGCCGGATCCTGGTGCGCGAGGGCGAAAGCGTGAAGCAGGGCCAGCCGCTGTTCCGCCTGGACCAGACCCAGGTGGCGGCGGACGTGCAATCGCTGCAAGCCCAGTACCGCATGGCCATGGCCAGCCTGGCGCGCTGGCGCAGCGAGCGCGACAACCTCAAGCAGGTGGATTTCCCCGCGCCCCTGAGCGACAGCGACGATCCGCGCCTGGCCCTGGTGCTGGAGGGCCAGCGCCAGTTGTTCAGCAGCCGGCGCGAGGCATTCTCCCGGGAGCAGGCGGGCATCCGTGCCAATATCGAAGGCGCCACCGCGCAACTGGCCGGCATGCGCCGGGCCCGCACCGACCTCGGTAGCCAGGCCGAATCCCTGCGCCAGCAACTGAGCAACCTGCAACCTTTGGCGGACAACGGCTACATCCCGCGCAACCGCCTGCTGGAATATCAGCGCCAACTGTCCCAGGTGCAGCAGGAACTGGCGCAGAACACCGGGGAAAGCGGGCGAGTGGAGCAGGGCATCCTCGAATCTCGGCTCAAGCTGCAACAGCACAGCGAGGAGTACCAGAAAGAGGTGCGCAGCCAGTTGGCCGAAGCCCAGCTCAAGACCCAGACCCTGGAGCAGCAACTGACCTCTGCCGGTTTCGACCTGCAGCACAGCGAGATCATCGCCACCGCCGACGGCATCGCGGTCAACCTCGGGGTGCACACCGAGGGCGCGGTAGTGCGCCAGGGCGAGACCCTGCTGGAAATCGTGCCCCAGGGCACTCACCTGGAGGTGGAAGGGCGGCTGCCGGTGAACCTGGTGGACAAGGTCGGCACCCACTTGCCGGTGGACATCCTGTTCACCGCCTTCAACCAGAGCCGCACGCCACGGGTGCCGGGCGAAGTCAGCCTGATTTCCGCCGACCAGATGCTCGACGAGAAAACCGGCATGCCCTACTACGTGCTGCGCAGCAGTGTCAGCGACCAGGCCATGGAGAAGCTCAACGGCCTGGTGATCAAGCCCGGCATGCCGGCGGAAATGTTCGTGCGCACTGGCGAGCGTTCCCTGCTCAATTACCTGTTCAAGCCACTGCTCGACCGGGCAGGTTCCGCACTGACTGAAGAATAAGGATGTCGCGTCGTATGAGTAAGCTTTCCATTCTCGCGGCGGCTCTGGCGCTGTTGGCCTGCCAGACGGCCCAGGCGGTGGGCCCGTTCCAGATCTACGAACAGGCCCTGCGCAACGACCCGGTGTTCCTCGGCGCCATCAAGGAACGCGACGCCGGCCTTGAAAACCGCGCCATCGGCCGCGCCGGGCTGCTGCCCAAGGTCGGCTACAGCTACAACAAGGGCCATAACAACTCCAAGGTCAGCTATCTGGATACGGTGCGCGGCACCCTTACCGAAAAACGCAACTACGACAGCTACGGTTCGTCCCTGACCCTGCAGCAGCCGCTGATCGACTACGAGGCCTACGCCAATTACCGCAAGGGCGTGGCCCAGGCGCTGTTTGCCGACGAGAACTTTCGCGGCAAGAGCCAGGAGTTGCTGGTGCGGGTGCTGAGCTACTACACCAAGGCGCTGTTCGCCCAGGACCAGATCGACATCGCCCTGGCCAAGAAAAAGGCCTTCGAGCAACAGTTCCAGCAGAACCGGCACATGTTCCAGCAGGGCGAGGGCACCCGCACCGACATCCTCGAAGCCGAGTCGCGCTACGAATTGGCCACCGCCGAAGAGATCGAAGCCCGGGACGAGCAGGACGCGGCCTTGCGCGAGCTGGCGGCCCTGACCGGCGAGCCGAACCTCGATGTGCGGGATCTGGACCCCTTGCAGGAGGACTTCCAGTCCTTCTCCCTGACCCCGGCCAACTACGACACCTGGCACGAGATGGCCCTGAGCAACAACCCGGTGCTGGCTTCCCAGCGCCAGCGGGTCGAGGTCGCGCGCTACGAGGTGGAACGCAACCGCGCCGGGCACCTGCCCAAGCTCAGCGCCTACGCCACCATGCGCCAGAACGAATCGGAAAGCGGCAACACCTACAACCAGCGCTACGACACCAACACCATCGGTATCGAAGTCAGCGTGCCGTTGTATGCCGGGGGCGGGGTCTCGGCCTCGACCCGCCAGGCCAGCCGCTCCATGGAACAGGCCGAGTACGAACTGGACGGCAAGACCCGGGAAACCCTGATTGAACTCCGCCGCCAATTCAGTGCCTGTCTATCGGGGGTGAGCAAGTTGCGGGCCTACCAGAAAGCCCTGACTTCGGCCGAGGCCCTGGTGGTCTCGACCAAGCAGAGCATCCTGGGGGGCGAACGGGTCAACCTCGATGCACTGAACGCCGAACAGCAGCTCTACACCACCCGCCGCGACCTGGCCCAGGCGCGCTATGACTACTTGATGGCCTGGACCAAGCTGCACTACTACGCAGGCGCTCTGCGGGAAGAGGATCTGGCCAGGGTCGACGAGGCTTTCGGCCAGCGCGCGCAGCCTTAGGAGGCCTTGCCGACCGCAGGCTCAGGGACAATAAAAAAGAGGAATGAGCATGAGTATCTTCGATTACAAGACCGCCCTTGGCGGTGACGGCAAGGCCCTCTACAGCGAGGCCATTACTCTGGCGCTGTACGCCTCCACACCCACCGGCGAGGCGCTGCCGGGCACCGCCTGGCGCCCCATCAGCGCCAGCCAGCTGGGCTACCAGGGCAACGTCAGCGCCCAGGGCACGATTTCCGGCGAGCAGGCGATTGTCAGCGACGCCCAGGTCGAGGTGCTGGGCAAATACGACGCGGCCGGGCAGTTGCTGTCCATCGGCATCAGCTTTCGCGGCACCGACAGCCTCAAGGACGGTATCAACGACTTGCAGGCGGCCTTCGTGTCGGGCTTTGCCGACAACTACAGCCGCCTGGCCTTTGACAACCTGCTGGGCAAGGTGGCGGCCTTTGCTGCGGCCCAGGGCTTGAGCGGCAGCGATGTGCTGGTCACCGGCCACAGCCTGGGCGGCCTTGGGGTCAACAGCCTGGCGGCCATGAGCAGCGATCACTGGGGCGGCTTCTACCAGGACGCCAGCTACGTGGCCTTCGCCTCGCCGACCCAGAGCGCCAACAGCTCGCAGGTGCTGAACATCGGCTATGAAAACGACCCGGTGTTCCGCGCCCTGGACGGCACTCATTTCAACGCCTCGTCCCTGGGCACCCACGACAAGCCCCAGGAATCGGCGACCAACAACATCGTCAGCTTCACCGATCACTATTCATCGTTCCTCGGCAAGCTGATTCCCCAGAGCATCCTCAATCCGCAGTCCTGGTCGGCCCACAGCGCGGTGGACTACGCCGGCGGCCTCAACCGCCTGATCAACTCGGATTTCTATGACCTGACCAGCCGCGACTCCACCGTGGTTATTTCCAACCTGTCCGAGGGCAAGCGCGATCAGGTCTGGGTCAAGGACCTCAACCTGTACGCGGAAAAACACACCGGCAGCACCTTCATCATCGGCACCCAGAGCAACGACCTGCTGCACGGCGGCAAGGGCAACGACTACCTGGATGGCGGGGCCGGCGATGATCGCTTCCGCGATGACGGCGGCTACAACATCATCCATGGCGGGCAGGGCCATAACGTGCTGGAACTGCAGCAGCCGCTGAAGAACTTTTCCATCGCCAATGACGGCGACGGCACCCTGTATATCCGTGATGCCTACGGCGGCATCAGCATGACCCGGGACGTCGGCGCCCTGGTCAGCCACGAGACCGGAAGCTGGTGGCAACTGTTCGGCAAGGACTTGAGCCACAGCGTCACCGCCGACGGCTTGCAGAATGGCAGCCAGTGGACCGCCTACAACCATTCCCTCAACGGCGATGCCTACGGCAATGCGCTGGTAGCCAGCGTCGATGGCGACTGGCTGTTCGGCCATGGCGGCGATGACCTGCTGAGCAGCGACAAGGCCAACGTGACCTTCGTCGGTGGCACTGGCAACGACGTCATGCACTCCAGCGGTGGCGGGGGCAATACCTTCCTGTTCAGCGGCAACTTCGGCTTCGACCTGATCCACGGCTACCAGAACACCGACAAGCTGGTGTTCATGGGCGTGCCCGGGGTAGACGCCCATTACGACTACAGCCAGCATTTGTCGCAGAACGGCAACGACACCCTGCTCAGTGTCGGCGAGTTCTCGGTGACCCTGGTGGGGGTCGGCATGGACAGCCTTTCGGGCTCGGGCCTGGTCTTCGCCTGACCCTCACCGATATCCAGCGCTAGAGGCCCCGCAGCACCCTGAAAAGGGCTGCGGCGGCGACAGCTTTGCCCGCAGCAGGCGCCCCTGGGCGTAGGGCGCGAACCCTCAAGGAGCCAGTCCCATGAAGTAAGCCGTGGTTGCTGATCGGTTACGGAAAGTCGATCCCAGAACAACAACAAGAGAAGTCATCAACATGGATGTGAATGTTCATCAGCTCAATGTGCTGGCGGCCGGGGTGTTCCTGGCGTTTGCCGCGAACCTGCCGGGTGGGGCCCAGGCGGCCTACCAGGAAACCGGTCGCCCCGGTGATGCCGCCAGCTGGCGCTCCGCCGAATACCTGCAGGACTGGGGCCTGGACCGGATGCAGGCGAACCAGGCCTACGCCGCCGGCCTTACCGGTAGCGGGGTCAGGATCGGTGCCCTGGATTCGGGCTTCGATGCGGCCCATGCCGAAGCCTCGTCCCTGCGCTTTCACCCGGTGATCGCCAGCGGCAGCTACCGGGACGGCAGCGGGTTCCAGGTGTCCGGGGTGCTCAACGCCAACAACGACACCCACGGCACTCACGTCACCGGCACCATGGGCGCCGCCCGCGACGGCAACGGCATGCACGGGGTGGCCTTCAATGCCCAGGTCTACGTCGGCAACACCAACGGCAACGACAGCATGCTCTTCGGCCCGGGCCCCGACCCGCGCTATTTCCAGGCGGTGTACGGTGCCCTGGCCGACGCTGGGGTGCGAGTCATCAACAACAGTTGGGGCAGCCAGCCCAAGGACGTCAGCTACCAGACCCTCCAGGGCCTGCACGCCGCCTATGCCCAGCACTTCGGCCAGGACACCTGGCTCGACGCGGCGGCGCAGGTCTCGCGCCAGGGGGTGATCAACGTCTTCAGCGCCGGCAACAGCGGCTATGCCAATGCCAGCGTGCGATCGGCACTGCCGTATTTTCAGCCGGAGCTGGAAGGGCACTGGCTGGCGGTCTCGGGCCTGGACAAGAACAACCAGCAGAAATACAACCAGTGCGGGATCGCCAAGTACTGGTGCCTGGCCACGCCCGGCGCGGCCATCACCAGCACTGTGCCCGGGGGCGGCTACGCCACTTACAACGGCACTTCGATGGCCGCGCCCCATGCCACCGGGGCCCTGGCCCTGGTGATGGAGCGCTACCCCTATCTGGACAACCAGCAGGCCCTGCAGGTGCTGCTGACCACCGCCCGCCAGCTCGATGGTTCGCTGACCCAGGCCCCTGGCAGCCTGGTGGGCTGGGGCGTGCCGGACCTGGGCCGGGCATTGCACGGGCCCGGGCAGTTGCTGGGGGAATTCAAGGTCAACCTGGAAACCGGGCAGGGCGATGTGTGGAGCAACGGCATCTCCGACCAGGCCCTGGCCCAGCGCCAGGTGGAGGATGCCGCCGAGCACCAGGCCTGGCAACAGACCCTCAAGGATCGTGGCTGGGAGCAGGGCCCGGGGGCCCAGGCCAGCCAGCAGGAACTGACCGACTACGCGGTCGGCATGGCCCGGGATGCGGCGGCTGCGCAGCGCCTGTACCAGGGCAGCCTGGTCAAGTCCGGGGCCGGCTGGCTGTTGCTTAGCGGTGACAGCAGCTATCGCGGGCCGACCACGGTCGATGGCGGGCTGCTGGTGGTCAACGGCAGCCTGGCATCCGCGGTCACGGTCAACAGTGGCGCGAGCCTGGGTGGCAGCGGGCAGGTCGCGGCGCTGACCGCGACCCGCGGCGCGCGCGTGGCCCCGGGCAACTCCATCGGCACCCTGAATGTGGCCGGCGATGTGAGTTTCCAGCCGGGTTCGACCTACGCCGTGGAGCTGTCGCCGACCGCCAGCGACCGGATCGTCGCCGGTGGCCGGGCGCATCTGGAGGGCGCCCAGCTCAGCCTGAGCCTGGAACACAACGCCAACCTGCTCAGCGCCGGGCAGGTCAGGGGGCTGGTCGGGCGCCAGTTCGACATCTTGCAGGCCGCGGGCGGTATCGATGGGCAGTTCGCCCTGGTGCAACCCAACTACCTGTTTCTCGGCGCCGTGGTCGATTACTCCGCCAGCGGCGTGCAACTGGGCCTGGTGCGCAGCGCCGCGACCTTTGCCAGCGTGGCCGCCAGCCCCAACCAGCGCGCAGTGGCCACGGCGGTGGAGCAGTTGGGTTCGGCCGACCCGGTCTACGAAAGCCTGCTGCTGTCGGCCTCGCCGGCTTCGGCTCAAGGGGCGTTGCAACAGTTGTCCGGGGAGATCTACCCGGCCCTGGAGCAGACCTTGCTCAATCAGGGCCGCGACCTGCGCCAGGCCTTTGGCCAGCGCTTGCAGCGCCCGGGGCCAAATGCCGGGGAGGGCGAGGCGAGTTTCTGGATCAAGGGCCTGGGTGGGCAGGCGCGCACTGACGGCGACTCGGGCCACAGCTCCTACCAGAGCAACGGCGGTGGGGTGTTGCTGGGGCTGGACCGCGACCCGGACGCGGACACGCGGGTCGGCCTGGCCGCCGGCTACAGCGACACCACGCTGCGCATGGGCGGCGCCAGCCACTCCAGCGCGCAGATCGACAGCTACCACCTGGGCGCCTATGCCGGGCGCGGCCTGGGCGACCTGCGCCTGAGCCTGGGGGCCAGCCACAGCTGGCATAGCGCCCAGGTGCGCCGCGACCTGCAATACGCCGAAGCCAGCGCCAAGCAGAAGGCCCGGATCGACGGCCGCAGCAGCCAGCTGTTCAGCGAGGCGGCGTATCGGCTGCAGTTCCCAGCCCTGACGTTGGAGCCCTTCGCCAACCTGGCCTACCTGCACCTGCAGCGTGACGCCTTCCACGAGAAGGGCGACGCCGCGGCCCTGCGCGCCGGGGAGGACAGCGCCGAGGCCCTGCTGGGCACTCTGGGGGCCCGGGGCCTGAAGCGGCTCAGCCTGAGCCGCGGCCAGCCCCTGGAGCTGTCCAGCAGCCTGGCCTGGCAGCACCGCCTGGGGCATGACACTTCCAGCCAGCACCTGGCGTTCGCCAGCGGCGGCCCGGGCTTTGCCGTGGACAGCGCAAGCGCGTCCCGGGATGCGGCGCTGCTGGGGCTTCAGGCGCGCCTTGGAGTCACCGCCCAGCTGGACCTGAGCCTGGATTACCAGGGCCAGCTGGGCAATGCCGAACAGTTCCACAGCGTGGGGCTGAACCTTGACTGGCGCTTCTGAAGCGCCGGTCGCCATACCCCGGCGCAGAGCGTCGTCGCGCCGGTCGATTGCCCATACAACTAAGGATGGTCGTAGTGAAGCAGTTTCAACCTGGACACCCGCAACTTCGCAATACCCGCTCTGGATGGCCTCGCTGCCGGCCGCTAACCTGGGCCTACAGCCCGCTGGCCAGCGCCCTGGCCGGTTGCCTGGCCCTGGCCACTGGTGCCCAGGCGGCGCCCTATGTGGAAGCCGGCAAGCTCGGTGACGCGGCCAGTTGGCGCAGTGCCGAATTCAAGGCCGACTGGGGCCTGGGGGCGATACATGCCGACAGTGCCTATGCCGCCGGCTACACCGGCCAGGGCATCAAGCTGGGGATCTTCGACCAGCCGGTGTATGCCCAGCACCCCGAATTCGCCGGCAGCGACAAGGTCATCACCCTGGTGACCAGCGGCATCCGCCAGTACACCGATCCCTACATTCCGGTGAAGGCTGGAGACGCCTTTCGTTATGACGGCACGCCCTCGGTAGGCTCGGACGGCAAGCTGGGCTCCCACGGCACTCACGTGGGCGGTATCGCCGCCGGCAGCCGCGATGGCGGCCCCATGCACGGAGTGGCCTTCGACGCCCAGATCATCAGCGCCGAGAACGGCGACCCCGGCCCCGAGGACGGCATCATCCTGGGCAACGATGGGGCGGTGTACAAGGCCGGCTGGGACGGCCTGGTGGCCAGTGGCGCGCGGATCATCAACAACAGCTGGGGCATCGGCATTACCGACGCATTTGCCAAGGGCGGGCGCGATCCGGCGTTCCCGCACTTCGGCCTGAGTGACGCCCAGGCCCAGTTCAGCCAGATCCGGCCCTTGCTCGGCACCTTGCAAGGCGGTGCCTATGACGGCGCCATCAATGCGGCCCGCAGTGGCGTGCTGACCATCTTCGCCGCGGGCAACGACTACAACCTGAACAACCCCGACGCCATCGCCGGGCTGGGCTATTTCGTCCCGGAAATCGCCCCGCAGTGGCTGACCGTGGCGGCCTTGCAGCAGAACCCGGATACCAGCAGCACCGAGCCTTACACCATCAGTACCTTTTCCTCACGCTGCGGCTACACCGCGAGCTTCTGTGTCTCGGCCCCGGGTACGCGGATCTACAGCGCGGTGATCGGCGGCACCAGCCTGGAAGACATGACGGTCGGTTACGCCAACAAGAATGGCACCTCGATGGCCGCGCCCCATGCCGCCGGTGCGGCGGCGCTGCTGATGGAGCGCTTTCCCTATATGGATGCGGCGCAGATCGCCGGGGTGCTGCGCACCACCGCCCGGGACATGGGTGCGCCGGGCATCGACGAGCTGTATGGCTGGGGCATGATCGACCTGCAAAAGGGCATTCGCGGCCCGGGCATGCTGGTCACCGAGCAGGACATCCCCCAGGAGCTGCGGATCGACGGCGCCTATGGCTCATCCCAATGGGTGGCCAACCTGCCGGGGGTCGGTGCGCTGCTGGACGCCGGCAAGCCCACGCAACGGCGCTGCACCCAGTTCAACTGCGGCTTCGACATCTGGAGCAACGACATCAGCGGCCATGGCGGCCTGACCAAGGAGGGCATCGGCACCCTGGTGCTCAGCGGCAACAACAGCTACGCCGGCCCGACCCTGGTCAACCAGGGCCGCTTGGCGGTCAACGGCAGCCTGACGTCGACGGTGACGGTGAACCAGGGTGCAACCCTGGGCGGCAATGGCCGGATCGGCGGGCTGACGGCCAACGCTGGGGCCACGGTGGCCCCGGGCAATTCCATCGGCACCCTGAACGTGGCCGGCGACGTGACCTTCCAGCCGGGCTCGACCTACGCCGTGGAGGTGTCGCCGACCGCCAGCGACCGGATCGTCAGCAGCGGCCAGGTGACCATTGCCGGGGCCAACCTGGCCATGGTCCTGGAGCCTTCAAGCAATGGTTTTGGCAGTGTGCTGGGGCGCCAGTTCGACATCCTCGACGCGGCGGGCGGAATTCAGGGCAGCTTCGGTGCGGTGCTGCCTAACTACCTGTTCCTTGCCGGCAGCCTGGACTACTCGGCCACCGGTGTGCAGTTGGCGGTGCAGCGCAGTGCGCGCTCGTTCGCCAGTGTCGGCCTGACCGACAACCAGGTGTCGGTGGCTGCTGCCGCCGAGCAACTGGGGGCCGGCAGCCCGCTGTTCGAAAGCCTGCTGCTGGCGCCGACCGCCGCCAGTGCCCAGCAGGCCTTCCAGCAATTGTCCGGGGAGATCCACCCGGCGGTGGCCAGTGTCCTGATCAACCAGAGCCGTCACCTGCGCGACACCATGGGCGAGCGCCTGCGCCAGGACGCCGGGGCTGTCGGCAACGGCACCCAGAGCCTTGATGACGGCGCCTGGTTCAAGGTCCTGGGCGCCTGGGGCAAGGCCGATGGCGGGCATTCCCAGGCCGGCTACAACACCTCTATCGGCGGCTTGCTGGCCGGGGTGGATGGTGAAGTGGGCGAGGGCCGGCGCCTGGGGCTGTTCGGTGGCTACAGCGACAGTTCCCTGAACATGGGCGACGGCACCCATTCCTCGGCCAAGGTCGACAGTTACCACCTGGGGGCCTATGTCGGCCAGCAGCTGGATGCCGTGCGCTTAAGTGCCGGCGGTTCCTATAGCTGGCACCGCATTGACGTCAAGCGCGAGTTGCAGTTTGCGGGGGAATCCGAGCGGCTCAAGACCAAGCGTGACGCCCAGAGCGCCCAGCTGTTCACCGAAGCCGCCTGGAGCCTGGACCTGCAACCCCTGGCGCTTGAACCCTTCGCTAACCTGGCCTACGTCAATGTGGCCAGCGACCGCTTCAAGGAAAAGGGCGGCGACGCGGCCTTGAGGGGCGCGGACGATCACCGCGAGGCCTGGCTCACGACCCTGGGCCTGCGCGCTGGCCAGCGCCTGCAACTGGGCTCGACCCGAAGCCTGGAGCTGTCGGCTACCCTGGGTTGGCAGCACCAGCTGAGCCCCACCGACGCCACGATGAACCTGGGGTTCGTCGAGGGCGGGCAGGGCTTCAAGGTGCAGAGCCTGTCCCTGGATCGCGACGCCGCGGTCATTGGCGCCCGGGCCGGCATGGCCGTGGGCCGTGGTACTCGGGTCAACCTGGATTACAACGGGTTGCTGGGTGCCCGGGACAAGAGTCACGGGGTCGGCTTGACCCTGGACTGGCAGTTCTGAAGGCCGGGTAGCCCGCAGTCCCCCGGCCCTTCACCGAGTTGCCCGAGTCCCGCCACGGGGCTTGGGCGGCATGCGTTTGCTTTGACAATTCCAACAACAGAAGAGGCAATACCATGGGTGTGTTTGACTACAAGAACTTCACTGCAAGTGACTCCAAGGCGCTGTTTTCCGATGCGCTGGCGATCACCCTGTACTCCTACCACAACATCGACAACGGCTTTGCCGAGGGCTACCAGCACAACGGCTTCGGCCTGGGCTTGCCGGCGACCCTGGTCACGGCGCTGATCGGCAGCGGCGATTCCCAGGGGGTAATCCCCGGTATTCCCTGGAACCCCGACTCCGAGAAGGCCGCGCTGGATGCCCTGCACCAGGCCGGCTGGTCCACCCTCAGCGCCCAGCAACTGGGCTACGACGGCAAGGTCGATGGCCGGGGAACCTTCTTTGGCGAGAAGGCCGGCTACGGCACGGCCCAGGTGGAAATCCTCGGCAAGTACGATGCCCAGGGCCACCTGGAGTCCATCGGCATTGCCTTTCGCGGCACCAGCGGACCACGGGAATCGGTGATCAGTGACACCATCGGTGATGTGATCAACGACCTGCTGGCGGCCCTGGGGCCCAAGGACTATGCGAAGAACTATGCCGGCGAGGCGTTCGGCAAGCTGCTGGGAGATGTGGCCGCTTTCGCCCAGGCCAATGGCCTGTCGGGCAAGGATGTGCTGGTCAGCGGCCACAGCCTGGGCGGGCTGGGGGTCAACAGCCTGGCGGACCTGAGCAGCGAACGCTGGTCGGGGTTCTACAAGGACTCCAACTACATCGCCTATGCCTCGCCGACCCAGAGCGCCAGCGACAAGGTGCTGAACATCGGCTACGAGAACGACCCGGTGTTCCGCGCCCTGGACGGCTCAACCTTCAACCTGTCGTCCCTCGGGGTGCATGACGCCCACCAGGGCTCGGCGACCAACAACATCGTCAACTTCAACGACCATTACGCCTCGACCCTGTGGAATGTGCTGCCGTTCTCGATCCTCAACATTCCCACCTGGCTCTCCCACCTGCCCACCGGCTACGGCGACGGCCTGACCCGGGTGCTGGAGTCGAAGTTCTACGACTTCACCAGCAAGGACTCCACCATCGTGGTAGCCAATCTGTCGGACCCGGCCCGGGCCAGCACCTGGGTCCAGGACCTCAACCGCAATGCCGAGACCCACAAGGGCAGCACCTTCATCATCGGCAGCGACGGCAACGACCTGATCCAGGGCGGCAGCGGCAACGACTACCTGGAAGGCCGCGCCGGCAACGATACGTTCCGCGACAGCGGCGGCTACAACATCATCCTCGGCGGCCAGGGCAGCAACACCCTGGACCTGCAGCAGTCGGTCAAGAACTACAGCTTTGCCAACGACGGCGCCGGGACCCTGTACCTGCGCGACGCCAATGGCGGTATCAGCATGACCCGCGACATTGGCGCGATCCAGAGCAAGGAGCCGGGCTTTCTCTGGGGCCTGTTCAAGGACGATGTGATCCACCAGGTCACCGACCAGGGCCTCAAGGCCGGCGGGCAGCTTAGCCAGTACGCCTCTTCGGTCAGGGGGGATGCGGGCGACAACGTGCTCAAGGCCCATGCCGGCGGCGACTGGCTGTTCGGTCTGGACGGCAACGACCACCTGATCGGCGGCCAGGGCAACGATGTGTTCGTTGGCGGTGCCGGCAACGACCTGATGGAGGGCGGAGGCGGCAACAATACCTTTCTGTTCACCGGGCATTTCGGCCAGGACCGCATCCTCGGCTATCAGGGGGGCGACAAGCTGGTGTTCATGGGGGTGAGCGGGGTGCTGCCGGACCAGGACTATCGGGCTCATGCCAGCAGTAGTGGGAACGACACGGTGCTGACCTTCGGCCAGGACTCGGTGACCCTGGTGGGGGTCAGCCTGGAGCACCTCAACGGTTCCGGCATCGTTCTCGCCTGATGCGGGCGCGGCGCGGGGCCTGCAATGGGCCTTGCGCCGTTCATTGGCGGGGTAAAGTGACCTGTCAGTCGATTTGCGACTCCAATTGCGGTAAAGCTGAAACGTGTCAGCTCGTTACTACAGGCAGGCATTCACGCTACGGCAATGACAGGAGAGTTTTGACGGTGAGTAACAGCAAGAGGTATGCGAGCGGCATGGTGCTGGCCCTGTGGGTGGCCATGGCATCTGCCGAGGAGTTGCCTCACAGCTCGATTTTGAAGCGTTATGGGGTGACCCCGGATCAGTTGCCGGTCGGCCAGCCGGCGCCTGAAGTGAAGGAGGCGCCGGCCCCGAGCCGCTTCCATGTGCAACCCGAACAACCCTGGGCCCAGGTGCGTCTGGGGGACGACAAGAGGCCGGATACCACCGGCAACATCAGCATCGACAACGCCGAGGCCCGGGAGCGCGAGCGTTGCCAGCAGGTGCGTAACGAATTGTCCAGGCGCGGCAAGCCCCTGGGAGTTTTCTGCGAGCCAGGGCAGGGGCCCTTTCCCTGGTCGCACTGACTTCAACCGCGGTGGATCATTTTTCCTGGCGGACGGTGGCCACATCGTCCGCCTTGACCCGGATGGTCTTGCCGGAAATGTCCTGGAATTCATAGAAACCGTCGGCGGTCTTGGTCTTGGGCTGGTCCCGGGTCAGGTATTGGGTGCCGTTCTGCAGGGTCACCACAGTGGGCGAGGCGCAACCGGCCAAGGCCATGGCGCCGCAAGCGGCCAGAAACAATCCCAGGTTCTTCACTTTCATACAGACCTCTCATCAATGATGCGCATGCGCATTGGCGCCGGACACTATAGCCATGGGCCCTTGGTGTAGTGAAGACGACGAAAGTTCGCCAGGGAATTGTAAAAAACTTCGCTGCGCCATTTATCCAATAGTGTTTGCCAGACCCGGTCGTCGGCTGTTATCTGTATGCATAACCAGTATCCGATCAGCCGTGGCGCTTGCGTTCAGTGAATTCCAATCCCCTTGAAAACCCCCTCTATTACCTGCACAACTTCCGCCAGGTATTGAACTGGCTGCAGCTGCGCTATGCCGATGTACTGAGCGTCGACGAGCAGCGCTTCATCCTTGATTTCGCGCAACTGGCCGAGCCTTCCCAGGCGTTGCTGGTGCGCATGGTGATGCGCAAGGGCCGGCACTTTCGCCTGAGCAAGCTCAGCTACCCGGAGATCGGCGACAGCGCCGTGGCCCTGGAGCCGTTGCTGGCGCTGGGCTGGGTCGATGAGCAGGCGCCGCTCTGCCTGGAGGAGCTGTTCGGCCTGCTGCAAAAGGCCGAGATCCTGCAGTGCTTCAACGGGCTTGCGGCCAAGGCCAGGAAAGACCAGTGGCTGGAAGAGCTAACCCAGCAGGGCCTGGCGCCCCAGGCATTCGCCCAGTGGTGCCCAGCGTTGCCCGACCGGCTCCTGAGCCTGACGCTGATGCCGCTGTGCGATCGCCTGCGCCTGATGTTCTTTGGCAACCTCTATCAGGACTGGTCGGAGTTCGTCCTCGCGGACCTGGGCATCTACAGCTACGAGAAGGTCGAGATCAGTGCCGATGCCCGTGGCCTGCGTAGCCGCGAAGACGTGGACGGCTTCCTCTATCTGCATGAGTGCCAGGAAGCGTTCGAGGCCGGCGCCGAATTGCCCGAGGTGCTGGCGCACATTGCCCGCTTCCAGACCCTCAACCCCTGGCTGGAAAAACGCCGGGCCAAGCTGCTGTTTCAGCTCGGCCAGCAGTGCGAGCGCCTGGCGCAGTGGGCGCTGGCCCGACAGATCTACCAGGAGTGCGCCTACCCGGGGGCACGCTCGCGATTGATCCGGGTGCTGGAGCGCAGCGCCGAATACCAGGCCGCCCTGGCACTGGCCGAACAGGCCGCCGCCGCGCCCGAGAGCGCCGCCGAGGCCCAGCATCTGCTACGGATCATGCCCCGGCTGCGGCGCAAGCTGGGCGGGCCGCCGGCGCCCCGGGCGGCCAGCCGCGAGGTGCAGCGCCTGGACCTGTGCCTGGCGCGTGACGCCGACGGCCTGGCGGTGGAACTGCATGTCCAGGCCCATCTGCACCAGCCCCAGGCGCCGGTGCACTACGTGGAGAACAGCCTGATCAATTCGCTGTTCGGCCTGCTGTGCTGGCCGGCGATCTTTGCCCCCTTGCCCGGTGCGTTTTTCCACCCGTTCCAGCGTGGGCCGGTGGACCTGTTCAGCGAAGACTTCCATCAGCGGCGCAGCGAACTGTTCCAGGCCTGCCTGGCAGAACTCGACGATGGCCGTTACCGGCAGAGCATCCGCCAGCGCTTCGTGGCCAAGTGGGGGTTGCAGTCGCCCTTCGTGTTCTGGGGCGCGCTGAGCGAGGAGTTGCTCGACCAGGCCCTTGACTGCCTGCCCGCCGAGCACCTGAAGCACTGGTTCCAGCGCCTGCTGCTGGACATCAAGGCCAACCGCGCCGGTATGCCGGATCTGATCCAGTTCTGGCCCGAGCAGAAGCGCTACCGAATGATCGAGGTCAAGGGCCCGGGGGACCGCCTGCAGGACAACCAGCTGCGCTGGCTGGATTTCTGCCAGGAACACCAGATGCCAGTGGCGGTGTGCTACGTGCAGTGGCAGGACCCCAGCGCGTGAGTTATCGCATCGCGGTGCGTGCCCTGTGCGAATTCAGCGCCAAGGCCGGCGACCTGGACCTGCGCTTCACCCCATCGCCCACGGCGCTGGAGGGCATTGCCGGGCACCGTACCGTGGCGTCGCGACGCAACCCCGGCTACCAGAGTGAAGTGGCCCTGGAGGGGCAATACGCCGAGCTGCTGGTCAAGGGCAGGGCGGACGGCTACGACCCGGCGCAGAACCTGCTGGAGGAGATCAAAACCTACCGTGGCGACCTTGAGCGCATGCCCGACAACCATCGGCAATTGCACTGGGCCCAGGCCAAGGTCTATGGCTGGCTGCTGTGCCAGAGCCTGCAACTGCCGAGCATCCGTGTCTCGCTGGTGTATTTCGATGTGCTCAGCGAAGGCGAAACCGCCCTGGTGCAAGAGCACAGCGCCGAGGAACTGGAAGAGTTCTTCAATCGCCAGTGCGCGCTGTTCCTGCACTGGGCGCAACAGCAAATGCACCATCGCGCGACCCGGGACCAGGCCACCCGGGACCTGCGCTTTCCCCACGCCGAGTTTCGTCGCGGCCAGCGCCCGCTTGCCGAGTCGGTGTACAAGGCGGTGAGCACCGGGCGCTGCCTGCTGGCCCAGGCCCCCACCGGCATCGGCAAGACCCTGGGCACGATCTTTCCCATGCTCAAGGCCATGGCCCCGCAACAGCTGGACACACTGCTGTTTCTGACCGCCAAGACCCCGGGCCGGCAACTGGCCCTGGATGCCGCCCGGGTGCTGTTCTCCGGGGTGCCGGGGTTGCCGTTGCGAGTGCTGGAGCTGGTGGCCCGGGACAAGGCCTGCGAACACCTGGACAAGGCCTGCCACGGTGAATCCTGCCCGCTGGCCAAGGGCTTTTACGACCGCCTGCCGGCGGCACGCCAAGCCGCCAGCCAAGTGCCATTGCTGGATCGTCAGGCGCTGCGCGAGGTGGCCCTGGAGCATCAGGTCTGCCCCTATTACCTGAGCCAGGAAATGGCTCGCTGGAGTGACCTGGTGGTGGCCGACTACAACTACTACTTTGACTTCAGCGCCTTGCTCTTCGGCCTGGCCCAGGCCAATCAATGGCAGGTGGCGGTGCTGGTGGACGAGGCTCACAACCTGGTGGAGCGCGGGCGCGGCATGTACAGCGCGAGCCTGGACCAGCAGCAATTGGCGAGCGTGCGCAGCAGCGCGCCCCAGGCCTTGAAGAGCCCGTTGCAGCGGCTCAATCGCGAGTGGAATGCCTTGCACAAGGAGCAGGTGGCCGAGTATCAGGCCTATGCCCAGCTGCCGGCCGCGCTGCTCAAGGCCCTGGCCCTGTGCGTGGCGGCCCTGGGGGACTATTTCAACGAACAGCCCGGGGGCCTGGACAGCGGTTTGCAGGGCCTGTATTTCGAACTGCTGCAGTTTGCCCGGGTGGCGGAGCTGTTCGATGAGCAGCAGTTCATCTTCGACATCAGCAAGCGCGCCCTGGGCGCCAAGCGCAGCCTGTCGCGCCTGAGCCTGCGCAATGTGGTGCCGGCGGCGTTGCTGGGGCCGCGGCTGGCGGCGGCCCGCAGCACGGTGCTGTTCTCTGCCACCCTCAATCCCCGAGGTTACTACGCTGACCTGCTGGGGCTGCCGGACAACACCGTGTGGCTGGAGGTGGAATCGCCGTTCGACGCCGGGCAGCTGGAGGTGCAGATTGTCAGCCGCATCTCCACCCGCTACGCCCACCGGCAGGCCTCCCTGGTGCCTATTGTCGAGTTGATGGCCCGGCAGTTTGCGGCGCGCCCGGGCAACTACCTGGCGTTCTTCAGCAGCTTCGACTACCTGCAACAGGTGGCCGGGTTACTGGCGCGCGAGCACCCGGACATTGCGCTCTGGTGCCAGTCCCGTGGCATGGACGAGGCTTCGCGCCAGGACTTTCTCCAGCAGTTTCGTCCAGAGGGGCAGGGTATCGGTTTCGCCGTACTCGGCGGGGCTTTCGGCGAGGGCATCGACCTGCCGGGGTCGAAACTCATCGGGGCCTTTGTCGCCACCCTCGGCCTGCCCCAGCTCAACCCGCTGAACGAGCAGATGAAGCAGCGCATGGCGGCGCTGTTCGGCTCCGGCTATGACTACACCTACCTGTACCCGGGCCTGCAGAAAGTGGTGCAGGCGGCAGGGCGGGTGATCCGTGGTCAGTCCGACCGTGGGGTGCTGATGCTGATCGATGATCGCTTTGCCGAACCCAGGGTCCGCCAGCTGCTGCCGAGCTGGTGGGCCCTGGACGCGCCGCCGGCCGGCGGCTAGGCCGGGCGCGGGTTGCGCCGGTTCAGGCCGGGCGGGCGCGGACAAAGCGGCGCAGGGTCTGGCCCGGGCCCGTGCGGAAATGGCTTGGCCGGGGTTGGCCGGCATCGGCGGCGATGAATACGAACTCATCGTCGCTCAGCTGGTAGCTGGCCGGCAGCGCCTGGCCGGCGTCCGCGCCCATGGAGTCGGTCCAGGTGATCGACTTGGGATGGGTGCTGCTGTCGAGGGTGAAGGTCCCGGCCAGCAGCAGTTCACCGGCCGGGGTCACCACGCGAAAACCCTGGCCTTCGATAAAGGTCAAGGCGCCGGGGGCGCTGTGTTCGTCCGGTGGGTTGAGCACGCCGCTGTCTTCCATTGCGATCTGTTCCCAGGCCCCTTGCAAGCGTTGCAGCTCCAGCAGGTTGGCGGCTTCGGGTGAGGGTAAATCCATTTTCATGCAGTTCCTTGGGTTGGAAATCAGTTGAATATATTGCGGCCAATGCAGTAGGTCAGGAGGTCCTGGTCGCTCTGCACCTCCAGTTTACGCATGGCGGAGACCTTCTGCGCGCTGATGGTCTTGGCGCTGCGGTTCTGGCTGCGGGCGATGTCGCTGACACTTTTGCCGGAAACGAACAGGCGCAGAATCTCGAACTCCTTGGGCGACAGGGTGGAAATTCGCTCGTCGATGGCGATATTGGATTCCAGCACCGAATTGGGGACCGGCTCCAGGCTGCGATACACGGCCTTCTGGGCGATGGCCTTGAGGGCGATCTGGATCTCTTCGTGCAACTGGCTCTTCTGGATCACGCCGACCACACCCAACTCCCGCAGGCGGGTGAGGATCAACTGATTGGAAATCATGGTCAGGATCAGGATCTGTACGTGCGGGAAGTTGCGCTTGAGGTATTCCACCAGCTTCAGGCCATCACCGTAGGGCGAGTCCCCGGGCATGTTGTAGTCGGTGATGACCACATCCACCTGGCAACTTTCCAGCTTCTGGATCAGGCCTTGGGAAGACAGGGTTTCGCCGACGATCTCGAATCGATGATCACGTTCCATCAGCTCACGCACACCGAGCAACACGATAGGGTGATCGTCAGCGATGACTACTTTCAGTTTTTCCATGGCAAATACACCCCTGTAATAGGCAATTTAGTAAAGGAGCTGGGGGGATCGTCGGTACATTAAGCGCAGCAGGCCATTATTCAAGGGGTAACAGGAGCCTGGACAAACGCTGCATCAGTTGCCTGACCTGGTCTTGCAAATCAGCGGTCAGAGCACCTTCCAGCAATCGGCACTCCAGTTCGGCGCACGCCTTGGCCAGTGGGGCTGCCTGCACCGCCCCCATGGCGCCGGCGATGCTGTGCAGGCGCGCGGCGGCGGTCTTGCTGGCGCCGCTTTCCAGCGCCTCGGCCAACTGCTGCATATCGTCGTGCATGGTACTGAGAAACAGCGGGCGCATTTTCTCGGTGACTTGAATGCGGTCGCCTTGCGCTGCGTCGGGGGGAGGCCGGGACAGTGCGGGCGGCGCAATGCCGGGTGGTGCGGTCGCGGTGCTGGTCGGGCACAGCTTCGACAGATGCCCCCGCAGGGTCTGCAGGTTCATGGGCTTGACTATCCAGGTGTTCATGCCGGCGGCGAGGCAACGGATGCCTTCCTCGCGCAATGCATTGGCGGTGACACCGATGATCGGCAGTTGCGGGTCGCGGCGACGCAGCTCTCGTGCCAGCTCGTAGCCGTTCAGGATTGGCATATTGACGTCGGTGATCACGATGTCGAAGCGCTGTGGCTGCCAGTGTTCCAGGGCCTGCTTGCCGTTGGATGACAGGGTCACCTGGCAGCCCAGGGCCTGCAGTTGCTCCTTGATGATCGCCTGGTTGATCGGGCTATGTTTGGCCACCAGTATGCGCAGGTCCAGTTGGCCCGCGTGGCCGGCTCTCCGCTGTATCTGTGCCTGACACAGGGGCAAGCCCTGGTGGGCCAGTACCGCGGCCTGGGCGATGGCGCGAATATCGTGGGCGTCGACCTGCCAGGAGGTGGCCTGTGGCAGGCGACCACTACGGCCCCCGGAGACCGCGCTGACGCACGGGCCAGGCCAGGACGCCAGGCCATCCCGGGGCAGCATGTCGATGAGCACGCCATTGTGCGGCTCGTCGTTCCAGCCAGTGGGGGCCGGATGGGCCGGGACTCCCAGGCGGCAGAGCCAGTCACAGGTGTTTTTCAGCAACTCCGGTACCGGAGCCCGGACATACACTGGTGCACCTTCGGGCCATGGCGGCAATGGCGGCAGCCCTCCTGGCAGGCATCCCAGCGTCAGCCGCAGCGAGAAGCTGCTGCCCAGCCCCGGCTCGCTGGTTACCTGCATCTGCCCACCCATCATCTGGCTCAGACGCTCGCAGATCGCCAGTCCGAGGCCGGCCCCGGCCTCGTTGGAAGCGTCGCGTACCTGGAAGAAGGGGACGAACAGTTGGGGTTGCTGCTGGGACGAAATGCCGATCCCGGTGTCGGTGACCTGCCATTCGATGCGGGCTTGCTGGTCGAGCAACTCCAGCACCCGGACCCGCAACACCACCCGGCCGCTGTCGGTGAACTTGATCGCATTGCTCAGCAGGTTGTTGAGAATCTGGCTGATTCGCGCGGCGTCCCCCAGCAGCAGGTCCGGCAGGTTGGGGTCGATGCAGGCATAGAACAGCAGACCGCGCCGCTGGGCAGAGGCGGCGTGAGCGTGCAAGACATCCTCCAGCATGTCCAGCGGGCAGAACTCCACCGGATCGATGCTCATCTGCCCGGCCTCGATCCTGGAGACGTCGAGCACGTCGCTGATCAGCTGGAACAGGGTGCTGGAGGAGCGCTGGATGGTCTGCAGGTAGTCGCTCTGGCGGCTATCCAGGCGGGTCAGGCCAAGCAGTTCCAGGGTGCCGAGCACGCCGTACAGCGGGGTGCGGATTTCATGGCTCATGGTGGCCAGGAACAGGGTCTTGGCGGCATTGGCGGCGTCCGCCGAACGCCTGGCCCGGTCTAGCGCCCGGGCATCTTCCACATGCCGGGTGACATCGTTGAAGACACACACCAGCACATCCCGGCCTTGGTAGCGGGTCGAGACGACCTCCGCCTGCAGGTAGCGCCCGTCGATGTCGAGGCTGGTTTCGCCGCCGTCGATCAAGCTGCGCTCCTGGGCCAGCCGAGACAGCAGTTGTGCCGTGCCGTGCCATTGCTCGGCCTGATGGTTCTGCAGGATCACCTGGAGGTTGTCGCGGCGTACCACGCACAACCCCGCGGGAACGGTGTCGATGACCACGCGGTTGAAGGCTTCGCTTTCATTGAGGTAGTGCTGTGCCCGTTGTGCCGGGCCCACGACCTTGTTGTGGTACCAGCGGCTGGCAGCCCAGCCGCAGGCAATGCTGCCCACTCCCAGGACGAGCAGGCCCAGCAGGGCCCACAGCGCGTAGTCGAGGTAGTTCCTGTAGCTGATGGCATAGAGCCCGGTCCACAACTGCGGAGTCTGGCTGGTCACCTTGACGATCATCCCCTGTAGGCTGAAGTTGAGGCCTTCATGCAGCACGTCGGCAGGCGCCGGGTAGCCGGTGAGTGTGGCGCCGGAAGGCTCTATGAGGGTGAAGTCGTCGTGGATCGACCAGTGCAGGGTGCGCTCGATGTGGTTGAGATCTTCCAGGCTCAGCAGCGACGCGACCACGCTCCAGTCGTTGCCTCCCTGGACATGCAGCGGTAACGCCGGCTCATGCAGGTTGATGTACGCCAGCAGGCTGGGTGGGGCCTCTTCCGAAGCAGGCGGCCTGTACTGTTGCCAATGGACTTGGTTATCGGCAAAGCCGTCGTTGCTCATTACCTGCCGGCGTAGCGCCCCAGTGTCGGGAGCGGCGGCTTGCCTGGGAGGGCTGATGTCGAGATGGCCGAAAGTGTTGAACACAAAGGTTCGCGGAGCGGCATGGTGCGAGCCTTGCCAGAAAGCGCTGTAGAAGCTCGACAGCTGTAGCCCCAACGCGAACACCCTGGGCAGTTCGTCAGCCGACTGCTGTTGGGGGTAGAAGCTCAGGCTGAAGGGCATCGTGAAGAACGATTGCTGGCCCGTGGCGGGTACGAAGGCCTGCAGGTTCCGGTGAGGAGGGGCGTCTACCCTCAGGGCCTCGATCGAATGGCGCGTGGCCAGGCGTTGGAGAAACAGTTCCTGCTCCTGGATGTTCTCCATCAGTTGGGCGAAGTGCAAGCGCACGTTGCTGTGCTGTTCGTCGAACAGGTGTTCGAGGGTCCAGTACAGGGTGGCGAACAGCAGCAGCGCCAGGCCCAGCAGCATCACACCCATGTTCAATCGGGGCGAGCGGTGAGCCAGGTTCTCCAGCAGGGTGCTGCTTTCTTTCATTACTGATTTCTCAAACACGTATAAGGGCCCTGCCGAGATTCCTATCTCCGGGGCAGGACGGTCAGCAATGAGTGACTGTTGCGCGGGCAGGTAATGGGTTCATCGGCTAATACACCGTGGCCGGCCCGTCTTGGGCCAGCAGCTGCTGAAACTGTTGCGAGGAGACCGCATGGGAAATCAGGAAGCCCTGCACCTGGGTACAGTCGATCTTGCGCAACAAGGCCAGTTCGTGGGCGCTTTCCACGCCTTCGGCGACGACCGTCAGGCCCAGTTGCCGGCCCAGGGCGATGATGCAGGTCAGGGCCTGGGCTATTTCTTCATTGTTGTGACAGCCCTGGACCAGCCCCCGGTCGATCTTCAATTCGGTGAAGGGGGTCGACACCAGGTTCATGTAGGAGCTGTAGCCCTTGCCGAAGTCATCCTGGGACAGGCCGAAGCCCTTGATGCGCAGGCGGCAGGCACCGGCGTAGAAGTTGCTGATGTGCTCAGGGGTCGAACATTCCATGAGCTCGAAGCAGATCCTGGCCGGCACACCGTTGTGCTGGATCACGAAGTCGTGCAGGCGGTCGGCCAGGTCGGGGCTGTTGAGCAGGTGGGTCGGCAGGTTGATGGACACCGGGATGTCATAGCCGTCTTCGCGCCACTTCACCTGGGCCTCCAGGGCCTGTTCCAGGATCAGCCATAGCAGTTCTTCTTCGAGGCGGGCCTCGGTGAGTGCGGGCAGAAAGTCGCAAGGCAGGAGCATGCCGTGTTGTGGGTGGAGCCAGCGCGCCAGGGCTTCGGCGGCGACGATGCGACCGTTGTTCAAGGCTTTCTTGGGCTGGAACCAGGCCTGGATCTGCCCGTTGCGCAGGGCTTCGCGCAAGGTCTCTGGGCTGCATTCGACCCCAATCTGTGGGGGGCTGCTGTCGTTGGCGAGCCCCGGCAGTTGAGCGGTGAGTGCACGCAATGCAGCCAGGTTCACGGGTTTGGAAATCAAGCCGATGACCTTCAGCCCCAGGTTGCGGGCCACCAGGCTGGCGCCCATCAGCATGCGCCGGGAGGACGCACTCATGATGGCCAGCGCCGGGCGCACACGATGGGTGGCCAGGCTCTGGATGAACTGCACACCATCCATGCCGGGCATCAGCAGATCTGTCAGTACCAGGTCGAAGTGCCGCTGCTTGAGGCGTTCCAGCGCTTCTCTGCCGCTGCTCGCTACCTCCAGCTGGTAGGGCCCCAGCTCGTTGAACAAGTGTTGCAGGTACATGTACTGAAACGGCTGATCTTCGACGATCAAAATGCTACAGGACTTCATGGGGGGCTCTTTCATAGGGCGCCAGATAGTTGAACAACGCTCTTAATGCAAAGGGCTTCACCAGGCAGTGGTTCATCCCGGCTGCAAGACAGAGCTCTTCTTCTCCGCGCATTGCATTGGCCGTTGCCCCGATGATGGGGATCGCACAGCCTTGACGCCGAAGCTCCTTGGCCAGTTCATAGCCGTTGAGTTTCGGCATGTTTACATCGGTCAGTACAACGTTGAAGCGACCGGCCTTCCAGATGCTGAGGGCTTCTTCACCGTTTGAGGCCAGCTCCACGCTGCACCCCAGTTCTTCCAGTTGGTCCTTGAGGATCAACTGGTTGATCACGTTGTCTTCGGCCACCAGGACATGCAGGCTGAGTTTTTTCAACTCGCGGTGGTCGCAGTGTTCCTCGCTCTGTGCCACCCAGACCCCCTGGGCCTGGCTGACGGCCTGGTGGATCGCCCGCAGGTTGTTGGTGTTGATCTGCCAACTGCCGCCGTGGATCCGCGGTTCGTTATGGCCATCGCCGCTGGCGAGCACCAGGGGGCCTTGCCAGTCGGGCTCCAGGCGCTGCTCCACGCTGCCGGGGTGCAGTTCGACCAGCACGTTGCCCCGGGCCCGGTCGGACGGGCTCGGCAGGCTGAACTGGGCCCGGGCCCCCCAGCGGCGTAGCCAGCCGGCCACCGATTCGGCCAGTTCACGCACCGGGGACACCACGTAGACCATCTCCGGCAGCAACGGGCTGATCAGCGGGGTATCGCCTTGCGCGGCCGAGGCCTCCAGCGGCAGAGTCAGGGTGAAGCTGCTGCCCAGGCCGAGCTCGCTGACCATGCGGATATTGCCGTTCATCAATTGGGTCAGGCGCTGGCAGATCGGCAGGCCCAGGCCGGTGCCGGCGATCACGTTGGTGTTGCCTTCGGTCTGGTAGAAGGGTTCGAAGATCAGTGTCTGGTCGTCCTGGGCAATGCCGCGGCCGGTATCGGAAACCTGCCAGAGGATGTTGCTGCGCTCGCCGTCGCGGCTTTCGGTCCGGACCCGCAGGACGATGCGCCCCGAATCGGTGAACTTGACCGCGTTGTTCAGCAGGTTGCTGAGAATCTGGCGGATCCGGGTGACATCGCCGAGCAGGATCTCCGGCAATTGCGGGTCGACACAGGCATAGAACTGCAGGCCCTTGGCCTGGGCGGCCGCGGCGTAGCCCTGGATGATCTCGTGCACCAGGTCCAGGGAGGAAAACTCGCTGAGCTCCAGGGCCAGTTGCCCGGCTTCGATCTTGGACACATCGAGCACGTCGCAGATCAACTGCAGCAGCGTGCCGGAAGAGCCTTCTATGGCTTTCAGGTAATCCTTCTGCTGGTTGTCCAGCTGGGTCCGCGACAGCAACTCCAGGGTGCCGAGCACGCCGTATAGCGGCGTACGGATTTCATGGCTCATGGTGGCCAGGAACAGGGTCTTGGCTTCATTGGCGGTATCGGCCAGGCGCTTGGCTTCTTCCAGTGCCGCCTCGATCTGCTTGCGTGCACTGATATCGCTGAAGGCGCAGAACAGCACGTCCTCACCGTTGTAGCGAGTGGGCGCGGAGCTGAGGTACAGATGGCGCCCGTCGGCGGTTTCAAAGTAGTCCGAGCTGTTGGGGCGGGCCGGGTCGAAGGCCTGCTCGATCCACCCGGAACACAGCTGGTCGCGTTCGCTGCCGTTGCCCAGCCATTGCTGGGACAGGGTGTTTTCCAGCACCACCCGGCCATCGCTGCGGCGCAGTACACAGAGTGCCACCGGGGCGATCTGGATCACGTCGCGGCTGAAGGCCTCGCTTTCGACCAGGGCCTGGATCCGGTGCAGGGCGGGGGCGATCAGGCGTACTTCGACCCAATGGGTCAGCAGGCCGATCAGTGTCATGCCGGTCAGGCAGATGAGCAGCGCCGCCAGCAACTGCGGCCAGAGGCTCTTGAGCAGGTTCTGCAGGTCGAAGGAGTACACCAGTTGCCAGTCGGTGTCCGCCAGCTGCTTGCGGATGACCAGATGGTCGGGCCACCAG
The DNA here is from genome assembly GCF_017947325.1 of Pseudomonas sp. MWU349. NCBI lineage: Bacteria > Pseudomonadati > Pseudomonadota > Gammaproteobacteria > Pseudomonadales > Pseudomonadaceae > Pseudomonas > Pseudomonas sp. MWU349. Next base: position 1,003,556 of record NZ_JAFEVP010000001.1, read on the forward strand.
CGGCCACCCAGAAAGCCGAAGAAACTGTCGCCCTGGACTTGCTGCACTTCGGCGCTCAACTGGGCGCTGGGCACGCTGCTGAAGATCAGCCCACCCTGGGAATTGAACATCATGAAGTCCCCGGCGCTCTGGTCGCTCAGGGCGGCGGAGACGTCTTTGCCATCCATCTCCAGGCCCAGCCAGCCGGAGTGGGCGAAGCGTTCGTCGAGGCGAGTGAAGATATACAGGTGGGCGCCCGCCGCGGAGTTGTCCATCAGCCACAGTTCTTCACCGGCAGGGATCTGGTCGGGCTTGAGCGTGGTCAGCTTGTCCAGCAGCCCGCTGGGCAAGTCGTTGGTGTGTGGCCGGGTGTTGAACAGGCGTTGCACCTGCAGATCGCCGGTGCCGGGAATGTAGAGCAGGTTCAGTTGCTTGATTTGCAGGTAATTGCGCATGCGCAGGGTCAGCCAGATCCCCCACTGGTTGCCTTGCGGCTCACCCAGCTGCAGGTACATCTGCTCTTCGGAAATGCCGCCGGCTCCTGGCGGGCCGATATGTTCCCCAGGGTTGTAGACCGCCGCCAGACTCAGGCTTTCCAACAGGGCCGAGCGGCTGGTGAAGAATGCCTGGGCCTCGGCAATGGCGCTGCCCATGTAGCTTTGCCGTTGTGAGAGTTCGTTGTGCAGGCTGGAGCGAAGAAAGTTGTAGACCGCGCCGAACAGGCCGACCAGAAAAATCAGCGCCACGACACGAAGCAGCCGACGGGCTGCTTCAGGACTGGAAAATAGGGGATTGATCTGATGCAGGTAGCTTTTTAATCTCATGCGCCAACTGTAATTGGGGGCATGCCAAGCAGGGATCAGACAATTCTTAAATCGCCCGGTACACAGCAGGTTTGTGGCACTTACCGTGTTCAGGCACTTCCTTATCCGTCGAACCTCGCCACTTTCCTCGCCTGTTCATTTTTTCAAAGGCCATCTTGCGGCGTTCGCGGTTTGAAAAACGCTCGTTGCGCCGGTGTTGTGCCTAGACCATCTCCAGGCGCTGCTTGCGCCGTGGCGGAGCAAACACCTGATCCAGGGCCTGCAGGTCCTCGGGGGGCAATTGCAATTGGCCGGCCTGGGCATTCTGACGGATGTGTGCCGGGCGCACGGCCTTGGGAATCACCAGCACGCCGTCCTGGCGCAGCAGCCAGGCCAGGGCCACCTGGGCCGCGGTGACCCCATGGCGCTGGGCGACCTGCAGCAGCACCGGCTCGGCCAGCAAGGCGCCACCCTGGCCGATCGGGCAGTAGGCCATGAGCGGCATCCGCCGTTGCTGGCAGGCGGGCAGCAGATCGAATTCGATGCCCCGGGACTCCAGGTTGTACAGCACCTGGTTGGTCGCGCAGGCCGTGGAGTCGAGTTCGTCCAGGTCGGCTACATCGAAGTTGGAGACTCCCCAGCGGCGGATCTTGCCGGCTTCGCGCAGGCGCTCCAGGGCCTCCACGGTTTCCGCCAACGGATACTGGCCGCGCCAGTGCAGCAGGTACAGGTCGATGAAGTCGCTGCCCAGGCGTTTCAGGCTGCGCTCGCAGGCCAGGGGCAAGCCTTTGCGACTGGCGTTGTGGGGGTAGACCTTGCTCACCAGGAACACCTGGTCGCGACGCCCGGCAATGGCTTGGCCGACCACTTCCTCGGCGCCGCCTTCACCGTACATTTCCGCGGTGTCGATCAGGGTCAGGCCCAGGTCGATGCCGGTGCGCAGGGCAGCGATCTCCTGGTCCCGCAGGTGGCGGTCCTCGCCCATCCGCCAGGTGCCCTGGCCAATCACCGGAACCTGCGTGTCCGCCAGCATCAACGTGCGCATGCTTACCTCCTGGTATCTGTCGAGAGTGTTCAGTGCAGGGCACAGGGAAGCAAAGCCCGCGGGCAGGGTCAAGGCTGCACAAGGGTAGCAGGCTGGATCTTTTATATTTCCAAAAGAAATAACTATCTAATTATTTATTCCTTTTAAGGCTTTTGCCAAAGGCGCATGTTTAGCCCAGCCGCTCAACTCCTGAGCCCGGCGCCAGCAAAGGACTTTTCAGCATGACCATTCAAGCGATCAACGTACGCAACCAGTTCAAGGGCGTGATCAAGGAGATCCACGAAGGCCAGGTGGTTTCGGAAATCGACGTGCAGACCGCCTCGGGCATTGTCACTTCGGTGATTACCACCCGCTCGGTGCGCGACCTGGAACTCAAGGTCGGCAGTGAAGTGATCGCCTTCGTCAAGTCCACCGAAGTCTCCATCGCCAAGCTCTGAGCCGCACCTGCGGACATTGTCCATTCACAGGGGAGTGAAGCATGCCGCACTCGCTGGATATCACCGCGCTGCCGGTCCTGGACCTGAGCCAATTGCAGGGCCACCCGCAGCAGCGTCGGAACTTTCTCGACGGCTTGCGCCAGGCGGCGCGGGACGTGGGTTTCTTCTACCTGACCGGGCACGGAGTCGACAGCGGCCTGTTGCGCCGGGTGCAGGACCAGGCACGGGCGTTCTTCGCCTTGCCCGAGGCCGACAAGGCGGCCGTGGGGATGATCCACTCGCCGCATTTTCGCGGCTATAACCAGGCGGCTTCGGAGATCACCCGAGGCCAGCCGGACCTGCGGGAGCAGTTCGACCTGGGGGCCGAGCGCCAGGCCTTGCCCCTGGATCCCCTCAGCCCGCCCTGGACCCGCTTGCAGGGCCCCAACCAATGGCCGGCGCAACTGCCGGCGTTCAAGCCCGTGCTGCTGGAGTGGCAGCAGGCAATGACTGGCATGTCCCTGCGCCTGTTGCGCGGCTTTGCCCAGGCATTGTCACTGCCGGAACAGGCTTTCGATGGGCTGTACGGCGAACGGCCCAACGAGCACATCAAGCTGATCCGCTACCCTGGCCGCGCGCCGGGGCAGAGCAACCAGGGCGTGGGGGCCCACAAGGATTCCGGGTTCCTCAGCTTTCTGCTGCAGGACCAGCAGGCCGGCCTGCAGGTGGAAGTGGAGGAGGGCCGCTGGATCGACGCGCCGCCCCGGGACAACACCCTGGTGGTGAACATCGGCGAGCTGCTGGAACTGGCCACCCACGGCTATCTGCGCGCCACCGTGCACCGGGTGCAGTCGCCGCCCGCGGATCGCCAGCGGCTGTCCATCGCGTTTTTCCTCGGTGCCCAACTCGATGCCCGGGTGCCGCTGTATCCCTTGCCCGAAGCCCTGCTGCGCGAAGCCCGGGGCCCGGCCAGCGATCCCGACAACCCGCTGTTTCGCGAAGTGGGCTGGAACTACCTCAAGGGCCGCCTGCGTTCGCACCCGGACGTGGCCCGGCGTTTCTACCCCGATGCCCTGGTGCCCAAGGCACCCAGTGCCTGACCTTCATCCGCTGCTCAAGGACACTGCCATGCTGAAGAACACCGTCTTGACCCTGGCGTTGCTGGCCAGCCTGGGGGCGGCCCTGCCGACCACTGCGGCGCAGCCGTTGCGGGTGGCCGCCGACCCGGTGCCCCATGCCGAGATCCTCGCCTATGTACAAAAACTCGACCCGCAATTGCAGCTCAAGATCATCGAGATTCCCAATGGCGTGAACTCCAACGAACTGCTGGCCCACGGCGATGTGGACGCCAACTACTTCCAGCACCTGCCGTACCTCAAGTCTCAGGAACAGGCCCTGGGCCAGCCCTTCGCCGTGGCTGCCAGCGTGCACATCGAGCCTTTGGGGATCTATTCCAAGCGTCACCAGCGCTTCGAGCAGTTACCCCTGGGCGCCAGCGTTGCGGTGCCCAACAATGTCACCAACCTCAGCCGCGCCCTGTACCTGCTGCAGAGCTACCAGCTGATCCGCCTCAAGCCCGGTTTCACCGACCCGGCTCGGGACCAGGCGACCCCCAGGGACATTGCCGATAACCCGAAACAGCTGAAGATCCTGGAGATCGAATCGCCGCAGATTCCCCGGGCCCTGGACGACGTGGACCTGGCGGTGATCAACGGCAACTACGCCCTGGAAGCCGGGCTGGTGCCGGCCAAGGATGCCCTGGGCCTGGAAAAGGCCGAGCACAATCCCTACGCCAACATCCTGGTGACCACCCCCAAGCTGCAGGATGACCCGCGCATCCGTCAGTTGGCCAAGGACCTCAACTCGCCGGAAGTAGCGGCGTTCATTACCCGCACCTACTCGGGTTCGGTGATTCCCGTCACGGACTGCCAGCCATGATCGAGGTCCAGCAGCTTTGCAAGGTCTACGGGGAAGGCCAGCCCGCAGCACTGGATCGGGTGTCGCTGACGGTTCCCGACAGGGCGGTGTACGGCATTCTCGGGCACAGCGGGGCCGGCAAGTCGACCCTGTTGCGCTGCCTGAACCTGCTGGAGCGGCCCAGCAGCGGGCGCATCCTGATGGACGGCCAGAACCTTGGCGCCTTGTCCGCCGCCCAGTTGCGCCGGCAGCGCCAGGGCATCGGCATGATCTTCCAGGGCTTCAACCTGCTGCATTCACGCACGGTTGAGGACAACGTCGCGGTGCCTCTGGAAATCGCCGGCCTGGCCAAGGGGCAGCGACGTGCCCGGGTCCTGGAACTGCTTGACCTGGTGGGCCTTGGCGACAAGGCCCAGGCCTTTCCTTCGCAACTGTCCGGTGGGCAGAAGCAGCGGGTGGGCATCGCCCGGGCCCTGGCCGCCGGGCCGCGCTACCTGCTGTCAGATGAGGCCACCAGCGCCCTGGACCCGGAAACCACGGCGTCGATCCTGCAATTGCTGGCACAGATCAACCGCGAGCTGGGGCTGACCATTGTGCTGATCACCCACGAGCTGCAAGTGGTCAAGGCCATTTGCAGCCACGCCGCGTCCCTGGCGGGTGGCCGGCTGATGGAGAGCGGGGCGGTGACCGATCTGCTGGGCAACCCGCAGTCGGCCCTGGGCCGGGCGCTGTTGCCGGGCTACAACCTGCCGTTCAACGGCAGCCAGCCCCAGGCCGAACTGACCTTTTTCGACAACCAGCGCGCGGCGCCGCTGCTGGAGCAACTGAGCCGCCAGCAGGCGCTGGAGCTCAAGGTCCTGGCCGGTGGTGTCGAAGCGGTAGGCGGCCGGCGGGTAGGGCGCCTGCGCATCGCCGCGGCCCCCGCCGACGCCGGCAAATTCCAACACCTGCTGACGGCCCTGGCCCAGCGAGGAATTCGGAGTGAACGCCTGTGAACCGCAGCCTCGATTGGCAGGAACTGGCGCAGCTGCTGCTGACCGCCACGGGTGAAACCCTGTACATGGTGCTGCTGGCCTCGCTGTTCACCCTGTTGATCGGCCTGCCCCTGGGGGTGCTGCTGTTCATCAGCCGCAAGGGCGGCCTGTACCCCATGCCCAGGCTCAACCGGCTGTTGGGCGGGCTGGTCAATCTGGGGCGCTCGCTGCCCTTCGTGGTGCTGCTGATTGCCCTGATCCCCCTGACCCGGCTGGTGGTGGGCACCACCTTGGGCAGCACTGCCGCCGTGGTGCCCATCACCATCGGCGCCTTTCCGTTTTTTGCGCGGATCGTCGAGAACGCCCTGGATGAGGTGGACCGCGGTCGGGTCGAGGCGATCCTGGCCATGGGCGGGCACATCGGCCACGTGATCTTCAAGGCCTTGCTGCCGGAAGCCTTGCCGGCCCTGCTGGCGGGGCTGACCCTGACCCTGGTGATGCTGATCGGTTTTTCCTCCATGGCCGGTGTCATCGGCGGTGGCGGCCTGGGGGATCTGGCGATCCGCTACGGCTATCAGCGGTTCAACAACCAGATCATGGTGGCCACGGTGCTGGTCCTGGTGCTGCTGGTACAGGGGGTACAGAGCTGCGGCGACCGCCTGGTGCGGGCCCTGGCCCATCGCCGCTGAGGACATTCGGGGCGCGTTTCAGCGCCCTTCGTGCTGCTTGCGATAGGCCCCGGGCTGCAGGCCCACGGCCTTGGTGAAGGCCCGGGTGAAGGCGGCGATCGACTGATAGCCCACGGCGGCGCCCACTTGCTCCACTGTCTGGTTGGCCTTGAGCAACTGGCAGGCGTGGCGCATGCGCAGGGCCAGCAGTACCTGCCCCGGGGATTGCCCGGCCAGTTCATTGAACCGCTTGAAGAACGCCGAGCGCGAAAGCCCGGTCAGGGCCGCCATGCTTTCCAGGGGCCAGGCTTCGCCGGGGCGCTGGATCAACTGCTCCAGCAGCGGCGCAAACCCCGGGTGGCGGGCCAGGGCCACCAGGCCGCCGAGGTCCTGGTTGGCGTTGACCTGTTGGCGCAGCACATACAAAAACAGCAGATGGCTCAGGCGTTCCAGCAGCGCCGAGGAGGGCGCCGGGGGGCGCTGGCATTCTTCGAGAATCAGCTGGAACAGCACCCGGGCGGCGCTCAGGGACGGATCGCCGGCCCGCAGGATGAGCCAGCCCGGCAGGCTGTCGATGATCAGCGAGGACAGCCCGGGCTTGAAGTGGAAAAAGCCGCAGACCAGCCCCACACCGTCCTGGGCCCCCGGCTCCAGGGGCACCATGGGCGTGCGCGGCAGTTCTTGCGCCGCTTCAGCCTGCTGGGCACTGGACAGCCGGTAGCCCAGGTCCTGCAGCAGGAATACCGCGTCCCCGGCATCCAGGCGCAGGGCCTGGGGCGCGCCGTCGATATGCAGCCAGCAATGGCCCTGGACGATCAGGTGGAAGCTGGCCCGGGCCAGGCCCTGGGTGCTGGCGTGCCAGCCTCCGCAGTAGCGTCCGACGTGAAACAGGCTGGCGTCGAGTTCCAGGCCTTCTAATAACCAATCAACCAGTGGGCTTGACGAAATCATCTAAGGGAAACACTCAGAAGCAAGTAATCGCTACTTTAGAATATGGATCGAAATTCTTATAACCAACAGACTTGACGCACACCTACACAGCAGGAGTCCACTCCATGTCCCGCGTCACTCTACACACCTTGCACACCGCTCCAGAAGCCGCTCGGCCCTTTCTTGAGAACGCGCTGAAGAACTCGGGCTTTATCCCCAATCTGCTGGGCATCCTGGCCAACGCCCCGGCGGCCCTGGAAACCTACGTCACGGTGTCCGCCCTCAACGGCAAGGCCGAGTTGAGCCTGGCGGAGCGTGAAGTGGTGCAATTGGTGGCCGCCACCACCCATGGCTGCGATTTCTGTGTCGCAGGTCATACCTCGGTGGCCCTGAACAAGGCCAAACTTGCGGACCCGGTGGTCAGCGCCCTGCGCGAGCAGAGCACCTTGCCCGAAGCCCGACTGGAAGCCCTGGCGGCATTTGCGCGGGAAGTGATCGCCACCCGGGGCAAGGTCAGCGACGCCGGCTATGCCCAGTTCAAGGCGGCAGGATACAGCGAAGGCAATGCCCTGGAAGTGATCCTGGGCATCAGCCTGGCCACCCTGTGCAACTTCGCCAACGTGTTCGCCGGCACTGAACTGAACCCCGAGCTGGCCAAGTATCGCTGGTCAGTGCAAGGTCAATGAGCCAGGGCGCCGGCGGTTGCGCGGCGCCCCCTTTCAAGGAGAAAACCACATGCTCGATGCGCAATTGAGTGAATGGCTGGATGCCCAGGCCCAGGCGCTCGACCAGGGCCAGTGCGACCCGCAGCAGGTCCTCGCCCGGCTGGCGGGCGCCGAGGTGCTGCGGGTCGGTATCGACGAGGCCCAAGGCGGCAGCGGCGGCGACCTGACCGATGCTCTGGAAGTCATGGCCGGCGTGGCCAGCCATTCCCTGGCGGCGGCCTTTGTCTGCTGGGGCCAGCGAGCCTTTATCGAATACCTGCTGCACAGCCCCAATGCCGGTTTGCGCCAGCGCCTGCTGCCCTCGTTGCTCAGCGGCGAGCTGGCCGGTGCCACCGGGCTGTCCAACGCCATGAAGTTTCTCTCGGGGATCGAGGCCTTGCAGGTCCGGGCCCGGGAACAGGAGCAGGGCTGGAGCCTCAACGGTCGTTTGCACTGGGTCACCAACCTGCGCAAGAGCGGGTTCGTGGTGGCGGCGGCCATCGAGCGCGAGGAGGGCGGCGCGCCGTTCATCCTGGCGATCCCGGATGCCTTGCCCGGGTTGCAGCGCTCCGATGACCTGCAACTGATGGCCCTGCAATCGAGCAACACCGCTGCCCTGGAACTGAACCAGGTGGCGGTGGCCCGTGACTGGCTGCTGCACGAGGATGCCCGGGTGTTCCTGCCGGCGGTGCGCCCGGCCTTTCTCGGCCTGCAATGCGCCCTGGCCATCGGCCTGGCGCGCCGGGCCCTGAGCGAGGTGGAAAAACACGTCGAGGGCGCCCGTTCGATCCTCCATGAGCCCTTGCTGGAACAACGCCAGCACCTGGAGCAGATCGTTGGCGAACTCAAGAGCGGCCTGCTCGACGGGCGCTTCCTTAGCCAGCCCGGGGCGCTGTTCCGGGTGCGCATCGCCCTGGCGGAAGCCACCGCCAACGCCGTGCAGCTGGAGCTGCAGGCCAGCGGCGGCAAGGCCTACCTCAGCGAGTTCGGCAGCGGCTTTGCCCGGCGTTGGCGCGAGTCGGCCTTCGTGCCCATCGTCACCCCGAGCCTGGTGCAACTGCGCGCCGAACTGCAGCGCCAGGCGCGGAATGCGGCAGCATGAGCGGCCTGTTGAACGCACAGGCGATCAGCCTCGGCTACCCCGCGGCGCAAGGCTGGCACACGGTGCTGGAGGATTTCGACCTGCACCTGCAGGCCGGCGAGGTGGTGTCCATTCTCGGCCCCAGCGGGGTCGGCAAGTCCAGCCTGCTGCGGGTTCTGGCCGGGCTGCAAAAGCCCCATGCCGGGCAGGTCAGCCTGTTGGGCGAGCCCCTTGACGGCCCCCATCCGCGGGTCGCGGTGGCCTTCCAGGACCCCAGCCTGCTGCCCTGGCTGAACCTGGAGCACAACGTCGCCTTCGGCCTGGATTTTGCCCGCCAGCCGCACCTGAGCCCGCAGCAGCGCAAGGAGCGCATCGACCAGGCGATTGCCGCAGTGGGCCTGGAACACGCTCGCCAGCGCTATCCGGCCCAACTGTCCGGCGGCATGGCCCAGCGCACCGCACTGGCCCGCTGCCTGGCGCGCCAGCCCCAGGTGCTGCTGCTCGATGAACCCTTCGGCGCGCTGGACGAGGTGACCCGCACCGACATGCAGCAACTGCTGCTCAAGGTGATCGGCCAGCACCGCACCGCGGCGCTGCTGATCACCCATGACATCGACGAAGCCCTGCTGCTGTCCGATCGGGTGCTGCTACTGGGTAACAGCCCGGCGCGCACCCTTGGCCAGTGGCACATCGACCTGCCGGCGCCGCGCGCCGAGCGGATCGAGGAACTGGGCGCACTGCGCATCGAGATTCTCAAGACCCTTCGGCGGGCGAGCCGCAACCCCCACACTTCCCCTTTGCCTGCACCGTCGGAGATTGACCATGTGCCTGGACGACTTCACTCATACCCGTCGTGACTTTCTCAAGCTCAGCGCGCTGCTGACGGCCGGTGGCGCCTTGCCGCTGCTCAACAGCTTGCAGGCCCGCGCCGCCCAGGAACCGGACGCGCCGGTGCGCATCGGCTACCTGCCGATCACCGACGCCACGCCCCTGCTGGTGGCCCACAACAACGGCCTGTTCGAGGCCGAGGGCATCCAGGCCGAGCGCCCGGTGCTGCTGCGCAGTTGGGCCCAGGTGATCGAGGCGTTCATTTCCGGGCAGGTCAACGTGATTCACCTGCTGTCGCCGATGACCGTCTGGGCCCGCTACGGCAGCCGGGTGCCGGCCAAGGTGGTGGCCTGGAACCACGTCGGCGGTTCCGGCCTGACCGTGGCCCCGGGCATTACCGAGGTCAAGCAACTGGCGGGGCAGTCGGTGGCGATCCCGTTCTGGTATTCGATCCATAACGTGGTGGTGCAGCAACTGTTTCGCGACAACGGCCTGGTGCCGGTGAGCGAGGCTGCCGGCAGTGCCCTGGGGGCCAACGAGGTCAACCTGGTGGTGCTGCCGCCTTCGGACATGCCGCCAGCCCTGGCCAGCAAGCGGATTGCCGGCTACATCGTCGCCGAGCCGTTCAATGCCCTGGCCGAGGAACTCAAGGTGGGCCGGGTGCAGCGCTTTACCGGGGATGTGTGGCGCAACCACGCCTGCTGCGTGGTGTTCATGCACGAGCATGACCTGAACAACCGTCCCGAATGGTCGCAGAAGGTGGTCAACGCCATCGTCAAGGCCCAGCTGTGGACCCGCGACCACCGCGCCGAGGCCGCGCAACTGCTGTCCAAGGACGGCGCCAACCGCTACACGCCCCATGCGCCCCAGGTGCTCAACCGGGTGCTGGCGCCGGCGGCGGCCGACCGCGAGGCCTACCTGGCCAGCGGCGCGATCCAGCACAGCCACTGGGACGAGCAGCGCATCGACTTCCAGCCGTATCCGTTCCCCAGCTACACCCAAGAGTTGGTCAAGCGCCTCAAGGACACCCTGATCGAGGGCGACAAGGGCTTTCTGGCCGGCCTCGACCCGGCACACACCGCCCAGGACCTGGTGGACGATCGCTTCGTGCGCAACGCCATCGCCTCGGTGGGCGGGCTTAAGGCCTTCGGCCTGGCGGACAGCTTCGAGCGCAGCGAGGAGTTCGGTCTTTGATGGGCAAGCAACCTTCTTCCCTGAGCCATTGGCTCCTGGGGCTGGCTGGGCTGCTGAGCCTGCTGCTGGCCTGGTGGCTGGGGGTGCACCTGCTGGGCAGCGGCGACGGCCTGGCGGCGCGTTTCTCCCCCGAGGCCACCTTCGCCAGCCTGCTGGAACTGCTGGGGCGTGGCGAGCTGTACGAGCATGTGCTGGTGAGCCTCAAGCGGATCCTGGTGGGTTTGCTCCTGGCCTTGCTGATCGGCGTGCCCCTGGGCCTGCTGGTGGGCAGCTACCGGCACCTGGAGGCAGCCACCACCCCGGCATTCCAGTTTCTGCGGATGATCTCGCCGCTGTCCTGGATGCCGGTGGTGGTGATGCTGATGGGGGTAGGGGACCAGCCGATCTACTTCCTCCTGGCGTTCGCCGCGCTGTGGCCGATCCTGCTCAACACCGCGGCCGGCGTGCGCCAACTGGACCCGCGCTGGCTGCAACTGAGCCGCAGCCTCAGCGCCACCCGCTGGGAGACCCTGCGCAAGGTGATCCTGCCCGGGGTGCTGGGGCATGTGCTGACCGGGGTACGGCTGTCCATCGGCATCTTGTGGATCGTCCTGGTGCCCTGCGAAATGCTCGGGGTCAGCGCCGGCCTGGGCTACTTCATCCTCGACACCCGGGACCGCCTGGCCTATTCGGAACTGATGGCCATGGTGCTGTTGATCGGCGTGTTGGGTTTTGCCCTCGACGCCCTGGCCCGTGGCCTGCATCGTCGCTGGTCCCACGCCTGAGCCCCGCCAGCGGGCCCGGCGCGACACCGGTGGCGCCCCCGTAGGAGCCGGCTTGCCGGCGAATGGGGCCTCAAGCCTTGCACCGCTCCAGCGGACGCCTTCGCTGGCAAGCCAGCTCCTACAGCCCAACGTAATTGCGACGCTACCTGCGTAGGAGCCGGCTTGCCGGCGAATGGGCCCTCAAGCCTTGCATCGCTCCAGCGGACGCCTTCGCTGGCAAGCCAGCTCCTACGGCCCCGGTGCAGCGCCGGGGTGCCTGGACGATCAATGCCCCACCAGTTCCTCCAGCAACTGCTCTTTGTAGCCTTGCAACACGGGTGAAGAGCGGTCCCGGGGATGGGGCAGGTCGACGCGGATCTCATGCTTGATCCGCCCCGGATGGGCCTCCATGACGATTACCCGGTCCCCCAGGTACAGCGCTTCTTCAATGTCATGGGTGACCATGATCACCGTGCAGCGCTGCTGCACCCAGATACGTTGCAGTTCGTGCTGCAGGCGCACCCGGGTCAGGGCATCCAGCGCCCCCAGGGGTTCGTCCAGCAACAGCACCTTGGGCTGGTTGATCAGCGCCCGGGCAATGGCGCCGCGCTGGGCCATGCCGCCGGAGAGCTGATGGGGGTAGGCCTGCTCGAAGCCTTGCAGGTTGACCAGGGCGATGTGCTCGGCCACCCGGCGCTGTTTCTCGGCTTCGGACAAGGGGTGGTTCTTCAGTGCCAGGGCGATGTTCTGGGCCAGGGTCATCCAGGGAAACAGCCGATGGTCCTGGAACACGATGCCCCGTTCCAGACTGGTGCCGGTCACCGGCTTGCCGTCCAGCAGCATCTGCCCCTGATAGTCACCCTCCAGGCCGACGATCAGCCGCAGCAGGGTGGATTTGCCGCAGCCGCTGGCACCGACAATGCTGACGAACTCTCCGGGCCGGACGTCCAGGTCGATGCCTTGCAGCACCGGCAGGGCCTGGCCCTGGATCCGGTAGCTCTTGTTCAGGCCGCGCAGCTGCAGGGCCCCGGTCTGGGCGTGGAGATGGGTGGGGAGCGGAGCGTGTTGGGCGATCGCATTCATGGGGAGGCCTTAACGGGTAGGGCGCCAGCGCAGCAGGCGGCGGCTCAGAAGGGTCAGCAGCAATGTCATCAGGTAGCCGCACAGGCCGATGCACAGCACGCAGAGCACTATGACCTCCATGCGTGAGCCGGCTTCGGCGTTCATCATCAGGTTGCCCAGGCCGGCCCCGGAGGACAGGAACAGCTCGCTGCCCACCGCCGTCACCCAGGCAAAGGCCAGGGCCTGCAGCAGGCCGGTGGCGATACTCGGCAGGGCCGCCGGCAGCAGGATGTGCCGCAGCCGCTGCGCCGGGTTTAGCACCAGCACCTGGCCGACCTCGCGGTAGCGCCGTTCCACCTGGCAAAAGCCCTGGTAGGTGTTGAGCACCATGGGGTAGAAGGCCGCCAGGCTGACGATCAGCATCTTGGAAAACTCACCGTTGCCGAACCACATGGCAATCAGCGGAATCCAGCCGAGCATCGGCACCTGGCGGATCGAATGAAACAGCGGGCCGATCAGGCGGTTGGCCAGGGTCGAGAGGGCCATCAGGGCTCCCAGCATGACCCCGGCCAGGGTGCCCAGCAGCAGGCCGCCGCTGGCCCGGCCCAGGCTGGCCAGCAGGTTGACCGGCAACTCGCCGTTGCCCAGCAGTTCCAGCAAGGCGCTGGCGATGGTGGAGAGCGGCACGAAGGCGTAGGCCCCGGCGGCGTCCTGGCGGGACAGGTATTCCCAGCCGCCGATCAGCAGCAGGGGCAGCAACAGACCGCGAAACTTGGCCAGTAAAGTGGTCATGCAAGGGCTCCTAGCGGGTTTGCCAGCGCAGCACGCGCTGTTCCAGGCGGCGGAAGGAGAAGTCCAGGGCAAAGCCGATCACGCCGGTGACCACTATCCCCACCATCACCACATCGATGCGCAGCATCTGCCGGGCCATCTCGATCATCTGCCCCAGGCCGCTGTCGGCGGCCAGCAGCTCGGTGGCCACCAGCACCACCCAGCAGCGGGTCAGGCCGATGCGCAGGCCGGTGATGATCGGTGGCGCCGCGGCGGGCAGGGCGATCTGGCGCACCAGGGTCGGCCAGCGCAGGCGGTAGACGTCGGCCACCTCGAAGTAACTGCGGGGAATGGCCTTGACCCCCTCGCTGGCGGCCAGGGCCACGGGGAAGAACGCAGTCTTGGCGACGATGACGATCTTGAAGGTTTCATCGATGCCCAACAGCAGCACGAACATCGGGATCAGGGCGATGCTGGGGATCTGCCGCAGGGTATGGAACAGCGGCGCGCAGTACGCCTCGACGGTCCTGGACAGGGCCATCAGCACCCCGAACACCAGGCCGCCAAGGGCCCCCAGGGCAAAGCCCAGGCCCAGGCGCGACAGGCTGTTGTGCAAATGTTCCTGCAACTCGCCGCTGGCCAGCAGGGTTTCGAAGGTGTGCAGCACCTGGGCCGGCGGTACCAGCAGGTTGCGCGGAAAGATTCCGGCCTGGGCCACCAGGGTCCAGAGCAGCAACAGGGCCAGGGGCGAGACCAGCCAGGTCAGGGAGGTGAGCGTGCAGCGCAAGGAATGAGCCATGGCGGTTCTTATATCGGCGAAGTACCCGATGCCTATCGCAAGACCTGTGCCATCGCGCCCTCGTAGGAGCTGGCTTGCCAGCGAAAGCGTCGGCCGGGGCGGTGCAAGGCTTGCGGGCCTGTTCGCCGGCAAGCCGGCTCCTGCGGGAGGAGCGGCGTATGGGTGGGTGCTGGCCTGCCAGCGAAACTGATGCCTGGGCAGCAGCCACTGCTGCCAGGGCAACACCCCGGCAGCAGTCCGACCTCAGAAGTCGTAGCTGAGGCTGGTGTAGTAGAACGCGCCCTGGGCCCCCTCGGGGCTGGTGATGGAGTATTTCGGCACGCCATACAACTGTGCCCCGGATGCCTTGTCCGGGTGGGTGTCGAACAGGTTGATGGCACCCACCGACAACTTCAGCGCCTTGTCGAAGTGGTAGCTGATGTCCAGGTCGGTCACCCATTGCGCGCTGAAGGTCTGGTCCAGGGTCGGGTTGCTGGCGTTGAGGCTCTTCCATTGCCCGTACCTGCGTTGTGCCAGGGTCAGGCCCCAGCTGTCGTACAGCCAGTTGGCGCTCAGGGTCAGCTTGTTCTTCGGGGTGCCGTCCTCGATCAGGCCCTGGGTGGTGCGGCCGACGATCTGCGAGCCGGCGATGTTGCCCACGTCCCGCAGGGCGGTGATCCTGGTGTTGTTCTGGCTGTAACCGCTGGACAGGTTCAGGCGCCCCCATTGCTGCAGGTCCAGCTGGTAGTTGCCGGTCAGTTCCACGCCATCGGTGCGGGTATCGGCGACGTTGGTGTAGAACGCCGCGCTCTGGATGTTGGCGTACGGGGTGCCGGCGAAGATCGGCGTGACCACCGAGGCCGGCAACTGGTCGGACAGGGTGATGCGGTTGTTGATGTTGATCCGGTACGCATCCAAGGTCACCGAGGCGTTGGCCAGCGGCCGCCAGACCAGGCCCAGGGAATAGTTGGTGGATTCTTCGGGTTTCAGCGCCTTGCCCCCCAGCAGCTTGGCTTCCGGGCTGTCGGCGCGCAGGGTGCGTTGCTGCACCTCGACGTAGTTGCCGCTGCCCGGCGGTTGCTCCACCACCTGCACGCTGAACGAGGACAGCCCGCTCTGCACCAGGGACGGCGCCCGGTAGCCGGTGCTGGCGGTGGCCCGCGCGGCGAGCTGCGGGGTGAAGTCGTAACGCAGCGACAGCTTGCCGTTGGTGGTGTCGCCAAAATCCGAGTAGTGCTCGGTGCGCACCGCCACCCCGGCCTGGAATTTCTCGGTGACCTGGCCTTCGACGTCGATGTAGGCGCCCCAGACCTTGCGCTCCAGCGAGGCGGCGTCGACCTGGGTGATGCCCGAGTAGTAGCCGGGAATGCGCCGCCCGGTAACCGGGTCCACGGTATTGAACAGCGGCCCGTTCTGCCAGCCCGCCGCTTCGCCGGCGCTCAGTTCGTAGTTTTCCTGGCGCCAGGCCAGGCCCGCCGACAGCGTCAGGGGCTTGAACAGCAGGTCGGTGGGGAAGTCCCGCACCCAGTCCAGGGTCAGGTTGGTCTGGTCGGCCTCGCGCTTGCCGGTGTAGATCTTCGCCGGGCTGGCCTGGCCCCAGCTGGGGTTGATGGCGTTGCGGTCGGCGGATTCGAGGCTGTTGTCGCCATGGTTCAGCGCCAGGTCGAACTTGCCCAGGCGTTCGTCCTCGTAGCGCAGGCCACCGGTCAGGGCATAGTCCTCCAGCGAGTAGCGGGTGATCGGCAGGCGGCCGTCGGGGTAGCGTTGCAGGGCGTCGCTGCCGTAGTTGTTGCGCAAGGTGGTGGGCGGGTCGAAGAAGCCTTCGGCGTCGGTGTTCTTGTGGGAGTAGGTGGCAAAACCGTAGGCAGTCAGCCCCTCGCCCAGGCCGAACTCGCTGTTGGCGGCGAAGTTGTACTGGTCCGAGACGTTGCCCGAGCCCCAGCGCCAGGTGCGGTAGCGGTTGTTCTGTTCCCGGGGGGTGTTGGTGCTGGTGGAGCCGGGGTAGAAGATCCGGTTGTCGGGGTTGGTGTCACTGGCCGGGTCCTGGCTGCCGGCGTCGAAGCTCAGGGTCAAAAAGCCGTCGTTGGGCAGGCTCAAGCCCTTCCAGCCACTGAGCTTGCGCTGCAGGCCGTCGCCCTTGTCGTAGCCGCCGAAACGGTAGCCGAGGTTGCCGCCGTCGTCCTTTTCCTTGAGCACGATATTGATCACCCCGGCGATGGCGTCGGAGCCGTACTGGGCGGCGGCGCCGTCGCGCAGGATCTCCACTCGCTCGATGGCGCTCAGGGGGATCAGGCTCAGGTCCACCGCGGCGGCGCCGCGGCCGTTGACCAGGCTCTGGCGGGTGACGTTGGCGCTGGTGTGGCGGCGCTTGCCATTGACCAGCACCAGCACCTGGTCCGACGCCAGGCCGCGCAAGGACGCACCCTGGGCGATGGAGCCGGCGAAGGCGCCCTGGGGCGACTGCGGGTAACTGAACGAAGGCGAGAGGGCGGTGAGGGCGCCGGACAGGTCGCTGGCCCCGGTCTGCTGCAACTGCTGGGCGGACAGCACGTCCACCGGCGCGGCGCTTTCCAGGGCCGTTACATCACTGCGTCGGGTGCCCAGCACCACCACCGTGTCCAGGTGATCGGCGCTCGCGCCGGGGGCATTGCTTGAGGTCTGGGCAGCGAACGCGGGCACGGCAAGGCTGCCGACGACCAGCGCCACGGCGCCGGCCAACGGATTGCGATGGAACATCTTTGGATTCCTTGTGAAATGAATGACCCCAACCGCCCCTGTAGGCGCTGGCTTGCCAGCGAAGGCGTCGACATGGACGGCGCAAGGCTTGCGGGCCTCCTCGCCGGCACGCCGGCTCCTACAGGGTGGGTGTGGTGTTGGGCGATACCGGCGGCCCGGAAATCAGGGTTCGGGTGGCCTGCCGCGGGCGTCAGAAGCGGCTGGTGACGCTCAGGCCCACGGTGCGCGGGTCGCCGTAGGTGATGACGTACTGCCCCAGGGTGCCGTTGGGCCGGCCATGGACCTGGTAGCGGCGGTCGGTGAGGTTGTTGACGAAGCCGGTGACGCTGAGCTTTTCATCCGGGCTGAACCAGGTCAGGCGGGTGTTGGCCAGGGTGTAGTGGGGCTGGCTCAGGGTCTTGTCGGCGCTGCTCTGGCGGTCGGCGAGGAAGTACTCCTTATCGCGGAAACTCACGTCGCCACCGGCCACCAGCTTGCCGCCGATCTCCAGGGGAATGGTGTAGTCGCCCCCCAGGGACACCACGTTGCGCGGCGAGCGCACGAAGCTGTTGCCGCTGTAGTCGCCGGTGATCGCACCGGTGTTGGGGTTGGTGTTCTTGAAGTCGGTGTATTGGGTATCCAGGAACGAGATCGCCGCCCGCAGGTGCAAGTAGTCGGTGGGCTGGCCTTCCAGCTCCAGCTCGGCGCCCTTGACCTTGCCCTTGGCGCCGTTGGTCAGGGCGGTGGTGAGCACGCCGTTGTTGACCGTCAGCAGGTTCACCTGGATGTCCGAGTAGTCGTAGTAGAAGACGTTGGCGTTGGCCGTCAGGCGGTGGTTGAACCATTCCGACTTGAGGCCGATCTCGTAGGCGTCCAGCTGTTCCGGGTCCACGGTGGTCAACTGCGCCAGGCTGGTGGACAGCCCGGTATTGAAGCCACCGGAGCGGAAACCGTGGGCATAGCGCAAGAACACCCGCACGTTGTCGTTGATCCGGTATTCCGGGGTCAGGTCGTAGGTCCAGGCTTCCCAGGTCTTGCTCTCATCGCGGCTGCCATTGCTGCCGGCGGCGCCCAGGGGGATCAGCGGGCCGTTGGCGGTGGCGCGGGTGAGCTGGGTCAGGTCCAGGTCGATGTCTTTCTTTTCCTGGGTCCAGCGCAGGCCTCCGGTCACGGTGAAGTTGTCGGTGAAGTCGTAGGTCAGGTTGCCGAACAGCGCGTAGCTGTCGGTGGTGTGCTGGTAGTTGAGGTCGCGAAAGTCGGTGGCGCCGCCGGTCTGGTTGGAGCCGGTGCCGTTGGGCGTGGGGCCCGGGGTGATGAGGCGCTTGGCCGAGCTGTCCAGGTCCTCGTGGAAGTAGTGCACCCCCGCCAGCCAGCGCAGGGTTTCCTGCTGCGGCGAGGCCAGGCGCAGTTCCTGGGAGTACTGGTTGTAGCGGTTGTCGCTGATGGCCGCGCCGTTGACCTCATAGGGGGTGTAGTCGGCGTCGCTGGTGGACTGCCCGCGAATGTAGTCGTAGGCGCTGATGGAAGTCAGGGTGTAGTCCCCCAGGTGCCAGTTCAGGGTCAGGGACGTACCGTCGTGATCGAGCTTGGCATCCTCGTTGACGTTGAGGGCGATGTTGCGTCCGTTGGGCCGCTGGTAGCCGACGTTGTAGTAGCGGCCCACCGGCAGCGAGCCGTTGCTGCCGTCGCCCTTGTATTCCCGGGCGTGGATCTTCAGCAGGGCGTCCAGGTCCGGGTTGAGCTTGGCCAGGAACTGCAGGCGCACGGCCTTCTTGTCGACGTCGCCGTAGGTATGGTCGTCGGTGAGGTTCTTCTGGAAGCCGTCGCGTTCTTCCGAATACAGCGACAGCCGCGCCGCCAGCCTGTCATCCACCAGGGCACCGCCGATGGCGCCATTGAGGATGCGTTCGCTCTTGCTGCCGATGCCCAGGGTGCCGTAGCCGTCGGTGTCGAAGGTCGGCTTCTTGGAAATCACGTTGACCGCACCGGCGGTGGTGTTCTTGCCGTACAGGGTGCCCTGGGGGCCGCGCAGGATCTCGATGCGTTCCAGGTCGAAGAGCGGCCCGCCGCCAGCGATGGGCGCATTGAGGTAGACGTCATCGGCATAGATGCCCACCGGATACACCGTGGCCGCCCCGGTGTCGCCCGTGCCCAGGCCGCGGATGTACCAGCGCGGGCGGCCGTCGCCGTCGGGGTTCTTGGCCGAGGCGTTGGGGATGAAGGTGGTGATGTCGCCCATGTTGCGCACCCCGTCGGTCACCAGGCTGGTGCCCTGTACGGCGGACACCGCCACCGGAACCTCTTGCAGGGTTTCCTCCCGGTGCTGGGCGGTGACGGTGACGGTCTTCAGGGCGGGTTCGCTGCTGTTCCTGGTGGTGTCGGTGTCTGTGGTTTCAGCGGCCAGCAGGTCCTGGCTGAATGTGCCCCCGGTGAGCGCCAGTGCCAGCCATAGACTCTTGGTGATCGGATTAAGCTTATGCATGTTGAACTCCCCCATTTAAAGTTTCGCTAAGAGGGCTAGAGCAGAGAACGTGCCAAGAGGCTTAGTGGGTTTATGGTTAAGCGTTAGTTTGATCAAAGCATTGAAAAACAAGGCTTAATTTAAATTCGTTTGAGTGTTTTAGAGAGGGGTTTGGCAGGCGTGAAAAGTTGCGGGCCAAAGGTTTAAAACATCCTGCGCAGGATTCAGCAGAAGTTGCTTGGCTGGTGCTGCTGGAGCAGCACCGATTGCCCGCTTGACTGTTGCTGCACCAGCACCGGCCCCCCAGCCCGTAGGAGCCGGCTTGCCGGCGAAGAGGCCCGTGAGGCATGCATCGCCTGGGCGGACGCCTTCGCTGGCAAGCCAGCTCCTACGCAGGGATGCGGTGTACCTGCTTATGTAGGAGCCGGCTTGCCGGCGAAGAGGCCCGTGAGGCATGCATCGCCTGGGCAGGCGCCTTCGCTGGCAAGCCAGCTCCTACGGGGTTCACCGTCAGTTCGTGGGGTTATACCGCCACGCGGGAGGTGGAGCCGATGACCGTCTCCAGCACACTGAAGTCGATCCACTCGCGCACGTCGAAACGCCGGGGAATGAACTGCCAGCGATGCAGGAAATCGGTGAAGTCCTGCAAGGCCTCGATGGATCGCGCATCCAGGGTGGTGCGCAGGCGTCGGTGGGCATCCTCGCCGTAGGCGGCCGCCACCCAGTACTCGCTGGTGTTCAGTTCCCGGGCCAGGAAGCGCCGGGTTTCCTCGGGGTTGGCCCAGGCCCACTGTTCGGTGCGCAATACGGTGTCGACGATCTTCACGCTGGCGTCGAAGTGCTCGCGCAGCAGGTGGGTGTCCACGGTCAGGGTGCGCGGGGTGCCGTTGTTGGAGCGGATCAGCGGGTCGGGGTGGGAACCGGTGTCCACCACCACCTGCAGGCCGAACTCGTTGGCCAGGTGCACGGCGTGGGCGCCCTTGAGGAAGATCGCGTCGATATCGCCCCGCAGCAGGCCGATCAGTTCGTTGTTGCGCCGGCTGAAGCGGGTCACCCCAAGGCTCACTTCGGAACCATACAGGTGCTGCTTCTGCTCGTCGCTGTAGGTGCCGCCATAGGGGTAGTCCACCAGTTCCACGTCGGCCACTTCCAGGCCTTCGAGCCGGAGGGCGTTCTCCAGGCCGCGCAGGGCCTGGGCCCGGGTGAAGTCGATCTGCACGTTGGCCCACTTGGGCAGGCCGAAGCGCCGGTTCTTCAGGTCGCGGATGCTCTTCACGCCGCTTTCGGCGGTGGTCAGGATCAACTGCACCTCGTCGCTCCAGGACAAGCCCAGGACCCGGGTCTGCACGCCGCTGGAGTAGGCCCAGATGGCCGGGATGTTGCCGCCGTGGCGCACCGAGTTCTGCAGGTGGTGGTCGTAGTGGGCCTCGCGCACTTCGCGTTCGCTGGATTCGCGCAGGGACTGGATATTGGTGCCGAACGGCAGGAAGGCCTCTGCCAGGCGTCCGGACTGTACCGCGATGCCGAGCCCGGTGGGCACCGGGCTGTGGGTGTACCAGAGGGTATCGAGTGATTTGCTCATAAGGGTCTTCAGTTCGAATCCATGAAACCTGGCGCGGTCAGCCGGCCAGAGCGGTAGGGGTGGCCAGCAGCGCATCCAGCGGCCGGCGGTCGATCCATTGGCGCACATCCACCTGCTGCGGGATGAAGCGCCAGCGCCGCAGGAAGGCGCTGAAATGCTGCAGCGCGTCGATAGCCTGTTCTTCCAGGCCGGTGCGCAGGCGCAGGTGCGCATCCTCGCCATAGGCGGCGCTGATCCAGTACTCGCTGCTGTTGGTTTCCCGGGCCAGGTAGCGGCGGGTGTCTTCCGGGTGGTGGTGGGCCCAGTCTTCGGCCCGCAGCACCGCGCCGAGAATCCCGGTGGCGACGTCCAAGTGCTGCTCCAGCAGATGACTGTCCACCGTCAGGGTGCGCGGGGTGCCGTTGTTGCAGCGGATCAGCGGGTCGGGGTGGGCACCGGTGTCGATCAGGGTACGCAGGCCGAACTCATGGGCATGGCGGGCGGCGCTGGCGCCCTTGAGGAAGATCGCGTCGACTTCGCCTCGCAGCAGGCCCTGCAGTTCCAGGTTGCGTCCGCTGCCGGGCTGGGCGCTGACCGGGGTGTCGGCCAGGGTCTGCACCTGGGGGTCACTGAAGGTGCCGCCGTAGCGGTAGTTCACCAGTTGCAGGTCGCCCACTTGCAGGCCGTCCAGGCCCAGGGCGTTTTCCAGGCCGCGCAGGGCCTGGGCGCGGGTGAAGTCGATCTGTGCGCCGGCCCAGTCCGGCAGGCCGAAGCGTCGGCCCTTGAGGTCCTTGATGCGCTGGATGCCGCTGTCGGCACGGGTCAGGATCAGTTGCACCTCATCGGCCCAGGACAGGCCGATCAGCCGGGTTTCCCGGCCCTGGGCCCGGGCCCAGAGGGCTGGGATGCTGCCGCCGTGGCGCACCGAGTTGCGCAGGCTGTGGTCGAAGTGCGACTCGCGCACGGCCTGGTCGCTGGACTCGCGCAGCGACTGCACCTGGGTGCCCAGGGCGCCGAGGCTGTCTTGCAGCCAGCCTTTCTGCACGGCAATGCCCAGGCCCGTGGGGACCGGGCAGCGGGTGTACCAGAGGGTATCCAGAGGATGGGACATGAGCGGGCTCCTTATAGGCTCAGGCGCTGGCCTGTAGCGGCGTCGCCTGGGCGACGGGGCGTTGCTGCACCAGGGGCAGGACTTCCTGGCCGATGCGCAGCGCTTCTTCCAGGTGCGGGTTGCCCGCCAGGATGAAGGTGGAGAAACCGGCATCGCGGTACTCCGCCAGGCGCTCGGCAACGTTCTGGTGGCTGCCCACCAGGCCCACGGTGGGCCCCGGCTTGGCCTTGGCGAAGCCGGCCCAGAGGTTGGGGCCCAGGATCAGGTCGTCGAAGCGGTCGACGTTCTGGTGATAGGCGGTCTGCCGTGCAGCGCCCACCGAATCCGAGCCGCTGGTGAAGTTCTTGGCGATCAGGCTGCCCTTGCCTTCGAGCTTGTCGAACTGGCGGCGCAGGTCGGCCCAGGCCTGCTCTTCGGTTTCCCGGGCGAACAGATCGACCCGCAGGCCGAAGCGCACCGTGCGCCCCTGTTTGTCCGCCAGCTCGCGAACTCGCTCGATGTGGGGCTTGAGCTGGTCGATGGGCTCGGCCCAGTTGAGGTAGACGTCGGCGTGCCGCGCCGCCACGTCCAGGGCCGCATCGGAGAAACCGGAAAAATACACCCCCGGCTTGCGCTCCTGCTGCAGGCCCGGGGGCAGGGCGCCGTTCTCCAGTTGGTAGATATCGCCGTCATAGGAGAAGCGTTCGTTCTGCCACAGGCCCTGGATGATGTCGAGGAACTCGCCGGTGCGCTGGTAACGCCGGTCGTGGTCCAGGTAATCGCCATTGGCTCGCTGGCTGGCCGGGTTGCCGCCGGTGATGATGTTCCAGTCCAGGCGGCCGTGGCTGAGGTTCTGCAGGATCGCCGCCTGTTGGGCGGCGTAGGCCGGCAGGGTCCAGGTGGCCTGGAAGGCGATCAGAAAGCGGATACGCCGGGTTTCCCGGGCCAGGGCCGCGGCCACCACCCAGGGCTCGGGGCCGGTAGGCAGCAGGGCGCCTTCGAAGCCCGCCAGCTCGGCGGCCTTGGCCACCTGGGCGATGTAGTCGATGTAGGTGAAACCGTCGGGCTGGCCGTTGGCCAGGCGCCCGGGGGCGATATGCCCGGCACGGGGGTGGGGGTTGCCGCGATTGTGCTTGTCGGTGCTCAACTGCGGGCCGTCGGTGCCCAGCGGCAGGCGCCAGAAAAATTCAGTGCTCATGGGTGCTCCTGATTCAGTAACCCGTTGCGCCGCGCGGGTGCGAAGACGCCTGTCAGGGGGTAATTGCAACGGCCATGCCATGGCCGTCGCAGCCCACCATGGCGGGGGTTCGGGGGCTTCAGCCGGCCTAGCACAGAGGCCTGGTGCTGCTGTAGCAGCACCCCGGCAGCAACCGCTGCTGAGGGCGCAACAGAGGTACCGCCACCCACTATCCTCGTACGCGGTGTTTGTGTAGGAGCCGGCTTGCCGGCGAACAGGCCCTTGAGCCTGGTGCTGTCCTTGCGGACGCCTTCGCTGGCAAGCCAGCTCCTACAGCTGGCGATATCGGCGGTGTTTGTGTAGGAGCCGGCTTGCCGGCGAAGAGGCCCTTGAGCCTGGTGCTGTCCTTGCGGACGCCTTCGCTGGCAAGCCAGCGCCTACAGCGGGCGCGATACCGGCGGTGTTGTTGCAGGAGCCGGCTTGCCGGCGAAAGGGGCGGCGGGGTCTGCGCCGCCGGGTTGGTCGGCGCTACGCAGATAGGCCTGGTACAACGCCGCATAGGCGCCGTTGTGCCGGATCAACTGCTGATGCGGTCCCTGTTCCACCAGTTGGCCGTGGCGGATCACCGCGATCCGGTCGGCGTCGCGGATGGTAGCCAGGCGGTGGGCGATGATGATCGCCGTGCGCCCCTGGCACAGCCGGCGCAGGGCGCGCTGGATGCGCCGCTCGGTGTGGATGTCCACCGCCGAGGTGGCCTCGTCCAGCACCAGCACCGCCGGGTTGGCCAGGTAGGCCCGTACCAGGCACACCAGTTGCCGCTGGCCATGGCTCAGGTGCCCACCCAGGGGGCCGACTTCGCTGTGGTACTGGTGGGGCAGGCGTTCCAGCACCTCGTCGGCCCCCAGCTCCCGGGCCGCGGCAATCAGCGTTGCATCATCGGCGCCGGGGGCTGCCAGGCGCAGGTTGTCGAGGATAGTGCCGCTGAACAGCACATTGTCCTGCAGCACCACGCCCACGGCCCGGCGCAGGTCGTGCTGGGCCAGGTGCCGGATGTCCACGCCGTCGAGCGTCACGGCACCGCCCTGAACGTCGTAGAAACGGGTCAGCAACTGCACCAGGGTACTTTTGCCATGGCCCGAGGGGCCGACAATCGCCAGCACTTCGCCGGCCTTGATCTGCAGGTCCAGGTTCTGGATCACCGCGTTTTTGCTCTTGGGGTCGTAGGCGAACCGCACCTGTTCGAAACCGACCTCGCCCCGGGCCCGCTGCATGCGCTGGGGCTGGGCCGGGTCGAGGACCTGGGGCCGGGTGTCCAGCAGCAGAAAGATCCGCTGCGCCGAGGCCGAGCCAGTGGCGTAGCGTTCGAACAGGTCAGAGAGCTCCTGCAACGGGCCCAGAAACAGAAACACGTAGAACAGGCTTTCCGCCATTTGGCCAACGCTGATCTGGTTATCGGCCAGCCCATAGCCGCCCACCAGCAGCAGCGCGGCCATGCCGGCGGTGCTGAGCAGCGCGGTGAATGGGGCGAACCAGCTAGAGCGCAGGCTGCCGCGGATCAGCGCCTGGTTGAAGTCATCCAGCAGGCCGCGATAGCGCTGCAGGTTGGGCTCCTGCTGCCCGCATTGCTGGAGCATGCGCGCGCCGCTGACGCTTTCCACCAGGTGCGCGGTGAAGCGGCTGCGGTTCTCCGCGACTCTGGCCCAGTTGCGCTGGGAGATGCGCTTGAAGCCCCAGGTCGCCAGCGCCAGCAGCGGCACCGTAGCCGCCAGGCTGAGGAAGAAGCGCGGGTCGATGCGCCATAGCATCAGCGCTGCCAGGCCGCAGCGCAGCAGGGCCCCCAGCAGCTCCGGCGGGCCCTGGATCAGCAGCGGTTCCAGGCTGTCGACGTCGCGGTCGGCGCGGGAAATGATGCGCCCGGCGCGGGTCTGGTCGAAGTAGCTGACGCTCAGGGCCTGGATATGGGCAAAGACCTTGACCCGCAGGTCGTTGAGCACCCGGATCGCCGCGCTGCCGGCGACGAACTGCGACAGCCCGGCCAGGACGAAGCGCCCCAGCCAGCTGGCCGCCAGCCCCAGGCCCAGCCACAGCACCAGGGACTCGTCCAGCAGCCAGTGACCCTGGTCCGGGACCAGCCCGCGGTCCAGCAGTTCGCGCACGAACCAGGGCCGCAGGAACACCGTGAACACCAGCAGCAACTCGATGCCGATCACCGTCAGGATCGGGCCGCGGATCGGCCGCAGCAGGGGCAGCAGGCGCGACAGCATGCTGCGGTCCAGGGCCTGGCGGGCAAGCATTTCCTCGATTTCGATATCGCTCAGGGCCTTGCCGGCGATTGGATTAGCCATGGTCGACTCCCAGCAGGTCGCGGTAGTGGGCGTTGGTCTTGAGCAGCTCGGCGTGGCGGCCACTGGCGCGGATTCGCCCGTCCTGCAGCAGCAACACCCGGTCCGCCAGGAGAATGGTCGAGAGCTTGCTGGAGATCACCAGCAAGGTGGTGGCCCGGCCCTGGTCCCGGCGCAACTGGCGGATGTTGTCCAGCACCTGGCGCTCGCTGATGGCGTCCAGGGCGCTGGTGGCGTCGTCGAGGCAGAGAATGTCCGGCTCCCCCAGCAGCGCCCGGGCCAGGCTCAGGCGCTGGCGCTGGCCACCGGAGAGGGTGACCCCGCGATCGCCGAGGCGGCTGTCCAGCCCTTGGGGCAAGCGTTCCAGTACGTCTTCGGCGGCTGCCAGGGCCAGGCCCTGGCGCAGTTGCCGGTGGCTGGCGTCGGGGGCCGTGAGGCGCAGGTTGGCCGCCAGGGTGTCGGAAAACAGGAAGCTTTCCTGGGGCACCACATGCACCCGGCGCCGCAACTGGTGCAGGTCCAGGTCGCGCACGTCCTGCCAGCCGCTGAGTTCCGAGCCCAGCAGCACCCGGCCGGCACCGGCCTCGGTAAGGCGCGGCAGGAGGCTGGCCAACAGGCTCTTGCCGGTGCCGGTGGCGCCCACCAGGGCCACCACTTCGCCGGGCTCAAGGCTCAGGGAGCAGTCATCGAGAATCTTCCGGCCACCGCCGGGGGCGCTGACGCTGACCCCCTCCAGGCGCAACCCCAGGGGCGCCTGGGGCAGCCGGGCGTTGCCACTGCGGATGTGCAGCGGCTCGTCCAGCAACTGCCAGATGCGCTCGGCACTGGAGCGGGCGTCGGCAAAGGTCTGCATCACCCGGCCGATGCCTTCGATGCGAAACACCAGGGTGGTGACGATCAGCAGGGCGCTGACCAGCTCGCCGATCCCCAACTGCCCGGCCGCCACCTGATGAGCGCCGTAGACCAGGATCCACACGTGGCTGAGGGCGACCACGGCCTGGGGCAGGGGGATACGCGAACTGGAATAGGCCAGGGCCCGGCGCGCGTGCTCGGCGAACAGTCCGACCTGAGCGGCAAAACCCTGGATGCGGCTGTGCTCCAGGGCGAAGGACTTGATTACCCGCACCCCGCCGATGCCCTCGCTGAGGTCCTGGTTGACCCGGTCGTAGGCGGCGCCCACAGCGCGGTCGAGGCTCACCAGGTGCTCGGTCTGGCGCACGAAGATCCACAGTCCGCAGGCGGTGAGCAGCAGTGGCACCACCGCCAGCCAGGGGCTGTACCAGGCCAGCAGGCCCACCGTGGCCAGCACCACCAGGGGTGTTTCCACCACCTGGCGCCAGAAGCTGATCAGGGCATCGCGGACCTTGTCCGCATCGCGGGTGGTGCGGGTGATCATTTCACCCATGCCGTGCTGCCAGTGGTAGCCCAGGTGCAGGCCCTGGACCTGCTGCAGGATGCGCTCGCGCAGGCGGGTCAGCAGTTCCTGGCTGAGCACCAGGGACAACACCGTGGCGGCGTACTGCAACAGGCCGCGGCCCAGGGCCACTGCCAGCAGCAGCCACAGCCAGTACCAGCCCAGGCTGGCATCCAGGCTGCCGTCGGCCAGGTGCTTTACCGCCTGCCCGCTGCTGACATCGTTGACCGCATGGCCGATCAGCCACTGCTGCCAGACCAGCCCGAGGTTGACGGCGACATAGAGTAGCGCCACCAGGGTGAAGCGCCAGGGCACTTCCCGGTAGATCGCCAGCGCGCGCAAAAGAGGGTGTTTTTCGATCATGCAGGGCTCGTTCAAAAAATCGGCCACCCCCGTAGGAGCAGGCTTGCCAGCGCCTAGGGTGTGCGTGATGCCGTGGTTGTGGGTAGGCGCCGGCTTGCCGGCGAAGAGGCCTGCCAGCCTTGTGCCGGTCTTTAGGGCGCCTTCGCTGGCAAGCCAGCTCCTACAGGGTTACGTGGTGCACCCGCTTGAGTAGGAGCCGGCTTGCCGGCGAAGAGGCCCGTAAGCCTTGTGCCGGTCTTTAGGGCGCCTTCGCTGGCAAGCCAGCTCCTACAGGGTTACGTGGTGCACCCGCTTGGGTAGGTGCCGGCTTGCCGGCGAAGAGGCCCGCCAGCCTTGTGTCGGTCTTTAGGGCGCCTTCGCTGGCAAGCCAGCTCCTACAGGGTTACGTGGTGCACCCGCTTGGGTAGGAGCCGGCTTGCCGGCGAAGAGGCCCGTAAGCCTTGTGCCGGGCTTGAAGGCGCTTTCGCTGGCAAGCCAGCGCCTACGGCGGCGTCAGGGCGCGGGGCGGGTCGCGCCCTGTTGCTCCTTGGCGTTGAGGATCGCGGTGTATTCGCCCGGGTCGACGCCGTTGAGGTAGTAGTTGCCCACGTGGTGCAGGCGCCAGCGGATCGGGTCGTGGGTGGTGTGTACCCGGGCATTGCGCCAGAAGCGGTCGAGGTTCCATTTGCTCAGGGAGGAACTGGCCCCCAACAGCGAGAAGATGTCGCTGGAGATCTTCAGCGAGGCGCTGTCGGAATGGGCCCGGGCGGTGGCCACGGACAGGATCAGCTGGTCCTGCAGTTCCTTGTTGTCCGGGTCCTGCTCGTGTTCGTCGAACACCCGTGCGGCATCGCGCAGCAAGGATTCGGCAGCACGCAGGGCCACGGCGTATTCACCGATCTGCTTGATGATGTGCGGCTCTTCGCTGGCGTGGTCGACGCCGCTTTCCACCCAGGGCCGGGCGTGCTGCTTGAGGTAGTCCACCGCGGCTCCCAGGGCTCCGGCGGCGATCCCGGTGTCGATGGCCGCATGGAGGATCTGCGGGAAGGTCAGGCCGGTGCGTTTCATCGGGCCCTTGCGCGGCGAGACAAAGTCTTCGTCCAGTTCGATGTTGTCGAACAGCACCGTGCCGCTGACCGAATTCTGCTGGCCGAAGGCATGCCAGTCGTCCACCAGGGTCAGGCCCGGGGCGTTGCGGTTGAGCAGCACCCCGGCGCCGCCTTCTTCGCTGGCGGCGGTCAGGGAAATCCATTCGGCCAGGTAGGAACCGGTGGAGTAGAACTTGCTGCCGTTAAGGATCAGCTTGCCGTCGGCGCGGCGCTCGATACGGGTCTCGAGGGCGAACTTGTTCTTGCCGCCGATCTCCGCCAGGGCATTGCCCAGGCGCTTGCCGGCCAGCACGTCGCTGACCACGCGGTCGCGCACGGCATCCGGGTAACCGTTGAAGATGCCCCGCAGCATCACGTTGTGGATCTGCAGCAACTGGCCGACACCGCCATCGGCCACCGAGATCAGGCGCACCGTTTCGACGAGGGTGGCCACCGAGGCCCCCAGGCCACCGAAGGCCTTGGGCACACCGATGGCGGTCAGGCCGCTGTCGGACAGCAACTGCGCCTGGCGCCGCGGCAACTGGCCGTTGGCCTGGCTGTCGGCGGCGATGGCGGCGATTTCCGTGGCGATTTCCCGGGCCACGGCGATGGCTTCGGCCTCGCTGCCCAGGACACGGACCGGAGTGACAGGAAGGGCTTGAACGCTACTCATGCTGGTACCTCTATCTGAAGAAATCTGCCCCCAGGGGCGTGTGTATCGACCTGATCCGTAGGAGCCGGCTTGCCGGCGAAAGGGCCCTTGAGCCTGGCGCCAGTCTTGGGAACGCCTTCGCTGGCAAGCCAGCTCCTACAGAGGCGTGTGTATCGACCTGATCCGTAGGAGCCGGCTTGCCGGCGAAGGGGCCCTTGAACCTTGCGCCGGTCTTGGCGACGCCTTCGCTGGCAAGCCAGCTCCTACGGAAAAGGGGTGGGTTTGAGGAGGCTTGAGCAAGTTCTGCGCCAGGGCCTTTTCAGTGTGCTGAAAATCCGTTGCAGGCCTTGTGCGACAAGGCTGGCGGGCGGGTGCGCAATGGGTGCTAAAACGCCTGCTGCTGCTCCAGCAGCAATGCTCGTCGGCCCGTTGCTCCGACAGCAGCAGTCGCTGCGCAATGCTGCTGGTCGGGCAGCAGTCGGCGAGGTGCCGGTTTCGCGGGCAGCGGCCCAGGCCCCGTAATCCGGGGCTTTGCCCGGTTGGCACGGGCGCTGCAATAGCCCTGGCAACAGCCATTGCACAGGAACTCGTTCATGACGCTTGCCGCCACATTGCCCACGTCCGCTGCCCAGCCTGAACTGGAGCAGATCTGGTTCACCCGCTGCCCGGTGCCCACGGCTTCCGGGATCGCCTACAAGCTGGGCTGGCTCAGCGAGGAGTTTGCCGCCGACGGCCTGCCGGTCGCGACCCTGCAGGAAGCCCGGCAACTGGGCCATCACCATTACGATCACCAGTTGCCCGGGCTGTTTCGCGAGGGCGGCAACGTGCCGGCCCTGGCCGCCCGCGCCGCCGGTTCCCCCAGCCGGCTGATCGGCCTGACCTGGATCGAGGAATGGCAAACCTTGCTGGTACGCCCGGATTCCGGCATCAGCCGCCCCGAACACCTCAAGGGCAAGCGCCTGGCGCTGCCGGCCTGGGGCGAGAACCGCCCGGGCAGCATCGCCCGGGCCATGAGCCTGCACGGCTACAAAGGCGCCCTGAGCCTGGCGGGCCTGGGTTTCGACGACGTGCAACTGGTGGAAGTGGCACTGCAGGACCAGGAGCGCGCCGCCTCGCCCCAGGAAGGGTTGCAGCGCCTGTGGTCGGGCCTGGACTACCTGGTGCGCGGCGAGGTGGATGCGGTCTATGTCAAGGGGGCTGCCGCCGCCGATGCCGCGCGGCGCCTGGGACTGGTGGTGGGCATCGACCTGGACCTGATCGCCGAGCCGCGCTACCGCATCAACAACGGCACGCCACGGCCGATCACCGTGCACCAGAGCCTCTTGGACAATCACTTCGACCTGGTGGTGCGCTTTCTCGCCCAGACCCTGCGCGCCGCCGACTGGGCGGCCCACAACCGGCCGGCCCTGAACGCCATCCTGGAAGAGGAAACCCGGGCCGGCAGTGCCGGGGTGAATGAGGCCTACCGCGGCGACTTCCACACCACCCTGGCGCCGGACCTGTCGCCGCAGCGCCTGGAGTTTCTCGATATCCAGAAAAACTTCCTCTATCGCCATGGCTTCCTGGAACGGGATTTCGCCATTGCCGACTGGGTCGACCCACGTCCCTTGCACGCCGCCCATGAACTGCTGGCCCAGCGCCGCGCCTGAACCCGGAGAATCGCCATGACCGTATTGATCAACGAACAACCCATTACCCAGGAACTGCAGGCCTTCATCGATCAGGTGCTGCTGGAGGCCGAACAGGCATTCACCGTGTTCCGCGAAACCCGGACCATTACCGCCAACGGCACCGTGGGCTTCATCGAGCGGGTACCGGGCCAGGAACTGCTGGTGTCGGTGAACTACGGCGGCCCGTGGAACTACCACAAGCCGTTGCAGGCCACGGTCACCGACTTTGCCGGCAAGGTGATCCTCGGCCAGGGCAAGGGCGGCCTGGGACGCTATACCAAGCTGTTCCAGCAGCATGCCGACATCACCACCGTGTCCCACGTGCACTCGCCGTACCTGGGCGCCTGGGCCCAGACCCACCGCACGCTGCCGTTCCACTACGTGCCGGTGCAGCGCTACCAGCTGGCCCGGGAGCTGCCGGTGTACATCGACCGGCGCCAGCCGGAGGTGGACTTCATCCTCGACAGCATTGCCCAGAACCCCTTCAACCTGGCGATTCTCGAAGCCAACGGCGGCTCCACGGTATGGGGCAAGCAGGGCCTGCGGGCCACGGCGCAATTCATCCTGTTGCTGGAGGAGGGCGCGCAACTGCAACTGCTGGCCGACGCCCTGGGTGGCTCCCGCCCTTATGGCCCAGGCGTACTGACCCAGCAATGGAAGATGAGCGGCCTGTACGAGCGCGCCACGGAACTGGGCCTGGTGCCCGCCATCGACCGCCGATGACCCCGCGCAATGGCGTGGCCCGCCCCCCTGCAGGCGCTGCGGGGTATGCCTGCCTGCTGTAGGAGCTGGCTTGCCAGCGAAGACGCCCGCAAGAGCGATGCAGGGCTTGAGGGCCTCTTCGCTGGCAAGCCGGCTCCTACGCGGTGGGGGTGGGCGGTGGGCGGGGCAGCGATGGCTGTACAGGCTTCAATCATTCAAGGAACAGCTACATGGCAGTCAAGATTCTCTGGTACCTCACCACCCCCGACGGCCCCTATCCCTGGGAGCCGGAAGGGCGCTGGAACACCGATTTCCAGCACCTCAAGCAACTGGCGGTGGCCAGTGATCGCCTGGGCTACTACGGTTCGCTGCTGGGTTCGAGCCCCAATGAAAGCCTGGCGGTCTCGGCGGCGCTGATCGATGCCACCCAGCGCTTGCGCTTTTTGGTGGCACAGCACCCGGGGGAGTTGTCGCCGGCGGTGCTGGCCAAATGGGCACTGACCTTCGATCAGTTCTCCAACGGCCGCCTGCTGTTCAACGTGGTCAACGGCAATGACGCCGGTCTGGCCACCCTGGGGGTGCACTATCCCCACGATGAGCGCTATGACTTCAGCCTGGAGTACTGGCGGGCGTTCCAGGGCTTCTATGCCGGGGACACCGACGGCTACGACGGCCGCTACGTCAAGCTGGCGCCGCGCTCGCCGGCCGCGGCCGGCCATCCCCTGGGCGGCTGGCACGCGCCAAGGCAACGCCCCGGCATCCCGCTGTGGGGCGCCGGTACCTCCGGCCCGGGAGTGGCCCATTCGGTGCAGTTGCTGGATGTGTACCTGAGCTTTGCCGACACGCCGCCGAAACTCGGCGAGAAATTCCGCAAGGTGGCCGCCGAGGCGGCGAAGATCGGCCGTGAGCTGAGCTTCGGTACGCGCCTGCAGATCATCGTCCGGGAAACCGAGGAGGAGGCCTGGGCCCACGCCGAGAAACTGCTGCAGCGCACCTCGCTGCAGACCGCCCGGGCCTCCATCGAACGCCAGTTGCCGCCGGGGGAAACCCTGGACAGCTTCCACAGCGACGACCCGCAGATCCAGCGCAATGTCGAGGCGATCCGCGCCGGGCACCTGCCCAAGGCCCGGGACCTGGAGATCTACCCCAATGTCTGGCTCGGCCCGAGCCTGTTCGGCTTCAACATTCTCGGGCCCGCCGCTGGCACTTACCTGGTGGGCAGCGCGCGGCAAGTGGCCGAGCGCATTCGTGAATACGAAGAGCAGGGCACCTCGGCCTTCATCCTTTCGGGCTTTCCGTTGATCGACGAAGCCCACCGGGTGGCCGACCTGCTGTTCCCGCTGCTGGACCTGGACCACGGTTTCGAAGTGCCGCGCCTGGGCGCCACGCTGGCGGCCCGGCAACCGGCCAAGGCCACCGAGCAGGCCTGAGGAGCGAGCCATGAGCGAGGCATTTTCCCGCCGGGTATTCCTCGGCCATTCCCTGGCCGCCGGTGGCGGCCTGTTGCTGGGCAGCAGCCTGCTCAGCGGCTGTGACAAGGGTGCGGCGCCCGGTGCCGCGCCGCTGCTGCCCGGCACCCCGGTGCGCGGCGGGCGCCTGCGGGTGGGGATCATCGATGGCGACCAGTCCGGCAATCTCGACGCCCACAAGCCGGTGGGCGGCGGGATCATTCGCGGCTGGGCGCTGTACAGCAAGTTCTGGGAATGGAACCCGGACGTCAGCACCCGGCTGGCCCTGGCGGAGTTCGCCGAGCCCAACGCCGACGCCAGCGTCTGGACCATCCGCATCAAGCCGGGGCTGGAGTTCCACCACGGCAAGAGCATCGGCGCCGACGACATGCTGTTTTCCATCCTGCGCCTGACCGACCCGCAACTGGCTTCGCCCTTTGCCGGGCTGGTGGGGGCCATCGATCGCCAGGCCCTGCGCAAGCTCGATCAGCGCACCATCGAAATCCGCTTCAAACAGGGCCAGAGCTTCTTTCCCCTGGACGAAACCCTGATCAGCTTCGGTGCCATAGTGCCCACCGATTACCACCCGCAGACCAACCCGGTGGGCGCCGGCCCCTACCGGCTCAAGCGCTTCATTCCCGGCCAGCGTTCGCTGTACAGCCGTTTCGAGAACTACTACAAACCCGGCCAGCCCTACGCCGACGAGCTGGAGATCATCGAGTTCAAGGACCAGGTGTCGCGGGCGGCGGCGCTGCGGGCCGGGCAGATCGACGTGGCCAGCGGCGTACAGGCCGAGCACAGCGCGCTGCTCAAGGCCGATCCGCGGCTGCGCTTCTACGCCTCGCCGAGTACTTCCTTCACCGGCTTCAACCTCAATCTGGCCAAGGCGCCGTTCCAGGATGTGCGGGTGCGCCAGGCGTTCCGCCTGCTGGCCGACCGCCAGGAGCTGGTGGACCGTGGGCTCAATGGTTTCGGCCGAGTCGCCAATGACCTGTATTCGCCCCATGACCCCACCTACAACCACGGCATTGCCCAGCGGCCCCATGACCTGGAACAGGCCCGTGCGCTGTTGCGTCAGGCCGGGCAGAGCGACCTGCGGGTCGAGCTGACCACCACCCCGGGCCCGGGGGTGAACGCGGCGCTGGTGTTCGCCCAGCAGGCGAAGAGGGCCGGGGTCGAGGTCAAGGTGACCCAGGTTGACGCTTCGGTGTTCAACGGCCCCCAGCGCGAACAGTGGCTGCTGTCGCCCGGGGCCACGCCGGCCCGGGGCTTTCTTGCCTCGGCGCTGCACAACGACGCCCCCCAGGCCATCTACAACCGCAGCAACTTTCACGACCCGCGATTCACCCAGCTGTACCAGCAGGCCCTGGCCCAGCCCGATCTGCAACTGCGCCGGCAATGGGTGCACGAAGCCCAGGCCATCCAGCACCAGCGCGGCGGGCTGCTGATCTGGGGCTTCAACGATGTGCTGGACGCCGCCTCGGTGCGGGTTGGCGGGCTGGTGCCGGAACAGACGACCTTCGCCTCCTGGCGCTTTGACGAAATGTGGTTGAACCATGCCTGACACCTGCCGCAACACGCCCCGCACCCCGGCCTGGCTGTCCTGGTTCGTCGGCCGCCTGGGCTACGGCCTGCTCACGGCCTGGGTCATCAGCCTGGTGGTGTTCATCGCCACCCAGGCGCTGCCCTCGGACCCGGCGCGGGTGATCCTTGGCCCCGACGCGCCCCTGGAAAGCATCCTCACCCTGCAACGGCAGCTGGGGCTGGACCGGCCCTTGCTGGAGCAGTACCTGCACTGGCTGGGCCAGACCCTGGAAGGCGATCTGGGGCGGTCCCTGGATTCCAGCGCGCCTGTGGCCGACGTCCTCTTCGCGCGGCTGGGCTACACCCTGGCGTTGCTGGCCGGGGTCGTCGCGCTGGTGGTGCCCGCGGCGCTGCTGCTGGGGGTGACCCTGGCCCTGCGTCGTGACAGCCGCCTGGACCGCTGGAGCCTTTCGTTGCTGATCTTCCTCAAGGCCACCCCGGGCTTTCTCCTGGCCATTGGCCTGGTGCTGCTGTTTTCCATGCCCCACATGGACCTGCTGCCGGCGGTGTCGATCCTCGACCCCCAGCTGGCACTGTGGCGCCAGCTGCAATTTCTGGTACTGCCGGTGCTGGCCTTGAGCCTGTCGGCCTTGCCCTACCTGACGCGCATGGTGCGCGCGGCAATGATCGAGGCCCTGGAATCGGACTACGTGATCGCCGCGCGGCTGCGGGGCATCCCTGAGTGGCGCATCGTCTGGCGCCATACCCTGGCCAATGCCCTGGTGCCGGCGGTGCAGGGGCTGGCCCTGACCCTGCGCACGCTGATCGGCGGGGCCCTGCTGGCGGAGGTGGTGTTCAGCTATCCGGGGATCGGCACCGCCCTCAACTCGGCGATCCAGATGCGCGATCTGCCGATGATCCAGGCCATCGTGCTGGTGATCACCCTGGGGGTGGTGCTGATCAACCTGTTGGCAGACCTGGCCACGGTGCTGCTGACCCCCAAGTTGCGTACGGCGCGGCGGGCCGGCCTGATCCGCCGCAACCGACGAGGCCTCCAGCCCTGGTGGCGCCGCTCGGCGCCCAAGGCTCCCTGAACCTGCGGCATGAGAACCTATCCATGAACGACTTACGCATTTCCCGCTGGCGCCTGTGGCTGGGCGAACCGCAAACCCGCAAGGGCGCATTCATCACCGTGCTGGTGGTACTGCTGGCGCTGTTCGGGCCCTGGCTGGCGCCCCATGGCAGCACCGACATGCTGGGCCCGGTGTACGGCGCGCCCGCTGCCGGCGCCTGGCTCGGCCATGACTTTCTTGGCCACGACGTGCTTTCGCGGTTGCTCAGCGGGGGCCTGTCGGTGTTGTGGATGTCCCTGGCGGCGGCCTCCATCGCCCTGCTGGTGGGCAGCGCCCTGGGGTTGCTGGCCGGCCTTTCGCGGCGCCGGCTGGACACGTTGATCAGTTGGCTGGCGGATGTGTCCCTGGCCTTTCCCGACCTGATCCTGGTGCTGCTGATCGTTTCGATGCTGGGCCGCGCGCCTTGGTTGATCGTTTTCACCGTGGCCATCGCCTTCACCCCCGGGGTGGTGCGCCTGGCCCGGGGCAGCGCGGTGGCGGTGGCGGGGCAGGAGTTCGTCGAGGCGGCGCAGATGATGGGCTATTCGCGCTGGCGGATCCTCTCTGGGGAAATCCTACCAAATATCCTCACGCCGCTGCTGGTGCACTTCGGCAACATGCTGACCTGGGGCGTGGGCATGCTGTCGGGGCTGAGCTTCCTCGGCTATGGGGTGGCGCCGCCGGCCGCTGACTGGGGGCTGATGATCAACGAGAACCAGGCCGGGCTGCTGGTCCAGCCCTGGGCCGTGCTGGCCCCGGCGCTGCTGATCGGGGTGTTCGCCTACGGCACCAACATCCTCGCCGAGGGCATCGGCCGCAGTCAGGCGCAGATCGGGGAGAAAGGCCCATGAACGCCGTGGTGGAAGTGACCCGACAGGCCCAGGTGCTGCAGGTTGAGGAGTTGCGGGTGGAGCTGGCGAGTGGCGTGGATGTGTTGTCCGGGGTCGGCTTCAGCCTGGCCGCGGGGGAAATCCTCGGCCTGGTGGGGGAGTCGGGCTCGGGCAAGACCACCCTGGCCACGGCCCTGCTGGCCCATGCCCGGCGGGGCGCGCGGATTGTCGAAGGGCGGGTCGAGGTGGCCGGGCAGTCGTTGCTGGAGCTCTCGGCGCAGGACCTGCGCCGGGCCCGGGGCGGTCTGATCGGCTATGTGGCCCAGGACCCGGCCACTGCCCTGAACCCGGCGCTGCGTATTGCCGACCTGCTGGAGGAAACCCTGGCGGTGCATCCATCGCACCTGGACCGCCACGGGCGGCAGCAGCGGATTCGCGACACCCTCAAGGATGTGGGCTTGCCAGCGGACCGCGAGTTCCTGCGGCGCTTTCCCCATCAGCTGTCCGGTGGCCAGCAGCAGCGGGTGATGCTGGCCCTGGCCTTTGTCCTGCGGCCCCGGCTGATCGTGCTCGATGAGCCCACCACGGCCCTGGATGTGACCACCCAGGCGCACATCCTCGGCACCTTGCGCCACCTGTGCAAAAGCCTGGGTGTGGCGGCGATCTATGTGTCCCACGACCTGGCGGTGATCAAGGACCTGGTGGACCGGGTGCTGGTCATGTACGCCGGGCGGATCGTCGAAAGCGCCTCCCGCGAGGCGCTGTTTCGCCAGCCGGCCCACCCCTATACCCGGGGCCTGCTGGCGGCGATTCCCGATGTCGGCCAGCGCCGGCCCCTGCTGGCGATACCTGGGCAGGCGCCGGCGCCAGGGCAGCGGCCGGCGGGGTGTGCCTTCGCGCCCCGATGCCCGCGCCAGCGTGCGCAATGCACAGCGGGCGAGCCGTTGCTGCAAGGGCTTGCAGATGATGTCCAGGTGGCCTGTATCGACCCTTATCGGCAGGCGTTGCCCACGCCGGCGCCCGTGGTGGCGGTGCAAGCGGCTGCGTGCGGCAACGAACGACGGCCGCTGCTGGAGGTCCAGGGCCTGAACCTGGCCTATGACCGCCAGGTGTTGTTCGACGTCAGCCTGCAAGTGGTGGCGGGGGAGTGCCTGGCGCTGGTGGGCGAGTCCGGCTCCGGCAAGACCAGCCTGGCCCGGGCCCTGGCCGGGCTTGGCGAGCACGCCGAAGGCCGGGTGCGGTATGCCGGCCAGCCTCTGAGCCTGTCGGCCCGACAGCGGAGCAAGGGCCTGCGGCACCAGATCCAGTACATTTTCCAGAACCCCTACCGGGCGCTGAACCCGCGGCACACCCTGTACCAGACCCTGAGCGCCCCCCTGGAGCACTTTTTCGGCATCCGGGGTGCCGAGGCCAGGGCGCGGGTCCATGCGGTGCTGCAACGGGTGTCGCTGTCGCCGGCCCTGGCGGACCACTATCCCCACAGCCTGTCCGGGGGCGAACGACAGCGGGTGGCGATTGCCCGGGCCCTGGTGTGCGAACCCAAGCTGCTGATCTGCGATGAAGTCACCTCGGCCCTGGACGTCTCGGTACAGGCCTCGATCCTCGCGCTCCTGCGCCAGTTGCAAGGCGAAGGCCTGACCCTGCTGTTCGTCACCCATGACCTGGGCGTGGTACGGGCCATTGCCGACCGGGTGCTGGTGCTCAAGCAGGGACGGGTGGTGGAGCAGGGCGCAGTGGACACCGTGCTGGACCGACCCGAGCACATCTACACCCGGACCTTGCTGGAGAATTCGCCACGGCTTGGGTGACATCTTCAGAAACCCTTGCACCGCCTTCGCTGGCAAGCCAGCTCC
The DNA here is from genome assembly GCF_017947325.1 of Pseudomonas sp. MWU349. Lineage (NCBI taxonomy): Bacteria > Pseudomonadati > Pseudomonadota > Gammaproteobacteria > Pseudomonadales > Pseudomonadaceae > Pseudomonas > Pseudomonas sp. MWU349. The sequence goes on from NZ_JAFEVP010000001.1 coordinate 1,041,430, forward strand.
CACAAGGCCAGCGCTCACCCGTAGGAGCCGGCTTGCCGGCGAAAGGGCCCTCCCTGAAATACCCGGATCCACAATGCCCCGGCGCCCCCGTACCCACCGGTTAGCCTTGACTTGTGTATCCGTCACACGGAGGGCATCGCAATGCCCCAGCGCTTCCATGGCAACCGGCTGCGTACCGGGCGTTATTCTCAAACCGGCCAGGTCTACCTGCTCACTGCCGTGACCCACCGCCGCGCACCATTCTTTGGTGATTGGCGTATCGGCCGCCTGTTGGTGCGACAACTGCACCAGGCTCAGCTTGAAGGTCGTGCCAGTTCCCTGGCCTGGGTGGTGATGCCTGATCATTTTCACTGGCTGCTGGCGCTGGGGACGGGCTCGTTATCGGGCCTGATGCGCGGCATCAAATCCCGCAGCGCACGGGATATCAATGCCTGCCTGCAGCGAACCGGTCGCGTCTGGCAAAAGGGTTACCACGACCGCGCACTGCGCCGGGAAGAGAACCTGCGGGGAGTCTCCCGTTACATCGTCGCCAATCCGATTCGCGCCGGCCTGGTCACCCGCGTGCACGATTACCCCCTCTGGGACGCCATCTGGCTTTAGGCGCCGGCTTGCCGATGAAAGAGCCCGCAAGGCAAGTGGTGAATCTGCCGACGCCTTCGCTGGCAAGCCAGCTCCCACAAGGCCATCGCTCACTCGTAGGAGCCGGCTTGCCGGCGAAAGGGCCCGAAAGGCATGTGGCAAATCTGCCGACGCCTTCGCTGGCAAGCCAGCTCCTACAAGGCCAGCGCTCACCCGTAGGAGCCGGCTTGCCGGCGAAAGGGCCCGCAAGGCATGTAGCAAATCTGCCGACGCCTTCGCTGGCAAGCCAGCTCCTACAAGGCCAGCGCTCACCCGTAGGAGCCGGCTTGCCGGCGAAGGGGCCCGCAAGGCATGTGGTGAATCTGCCGACGCCTTCGCTGGCAAGCCAGTTCTTCTAGGGGGCTGGCTGTGGGGCATTTGCCGGTGGACTGTGCTGCGCCGGCCCTGGCGTGCGTCTAGCTGCCATAGCCCGCAGTCGTATTGGTAATGAGCCAGAACATGCAAGACCTGTTGAACCAGATTCTCGATGAAGTCCGCCCCCTGATCGGCCAAGGCCGGGTGGCCAATTACATTCCGGCCCTGGCGGATGTGCCGGCCAATCAGTTGGGCATTGCCGTGTATGGCAATGACGGCCAGGTGTTCAGCGCCGGTGACGCCGATACGCCGTTTTCGGTGCAGAGCATTTCCAAGGTCTTCAGCCTGGTGCAGGCCATTGGTCATTCCGGCGAGGCGATCTGGGAGCGCCTGGGCCACGAGCCCTCGGGGCAGCCGTTCAATTCCCTGGTGCAGCTGGAATTCGAGCGTGGCCGGCCGCGCAACCCCTTCATCAATGCCGGGGCGCTGGTGATCTGCGACATCAACCAGTCTCGCTTTGCCGCGCCGGCCTTGTCCATGCGCGACTTTGTCCGGCGCCTGTCGGGCAACCTGCAGGTGATGGTGGACGGTCGGGTGGCCGAGTCGGAGTACCAGCACCGTGCCCGCAACGCGGCCATGGCCTACCTGATGCAGTCCTTCGGCAACTTTCACAACGATGTGGAAGCGGTGCTGCGCAGTTACTTCAGCCACTGCGCCTTGCGCATGAGTTGCGTGGATCTGGCCCGGGCCTTCTGTTTCCTGGCCAACGACGGCTTCTGCAAGCACAGCGGGGAGCAGATTCTCACCCGGCGCCAGACCCAGCAGGTCAACTCGATCATGGCCACCAGCGGCCTGTACGACGAGGCTGGCAACTTCGCCTATCGGGTCGGCCTGCCGGGCAAGAGCGGGGTGGGCGGGGGAATTGTGGCGGTGGTGCCGGGGCAGTTCACGGTCTGCGTCTGGTCGCCGGAGCTCAACAGCGCCGGCAACTCGCTGGTGGGCATGGCGGCCCTGGAACTGCTCAGCCAGCGTATCGGCTGGTCGGTGTTCTAGTTACCAGGCGCCGGGGTTGCTCAGGCTGAGCTGCCCGCGATCGATGAAGCGCTGGGTGCCGAACAGCCCGCCGGCGAGCTTGCCGCGCAGCACGTAGGGCAGGTTGTCCAGGCTCTGGGTCTGGCTCAGGCCCAGGGTCTGGCGCAGCACCGAGAAGGCCGAGACGCTGACCGGGATCACCAGGATGTCTTCCGAGTAGCGGCCGATATGCCCTTGCTGGTCGCTGACCCCGGAGGCCAGGGGGCGGCCGTTGACTTCCAGGTCCAGGGCCACGCCGTTGTAGTCGATGGGGCTTTCGTTGGGGTTCTGCAGGCGCAGTTTCACCGCGAAACGCATTTCCAGATCCTGGCTCGGCAGTGGCTCGATGCCCACCACATTGATCGCCAGTGGATCGCGATTGGGCAACAGCGCACAGGCGCTCAGGCTGAGCAGTACCAGGGTCAAGGCGATCAATCTACGCATGGAATACCTGTCGGCAATGGAAATGAATGGCTGGCCGGCACCTTGTGCCTGGCAAACCCCCGGCCAGCCTTCCACGGCCGAGGGCCCATCACCAGCGCTCGCAGCATAGACGCCCGCGAGCCTCAGGAGTTCGCTTTGCCGCTCATGTCCGGATCCTGCATGACCTTGAGGGTCGCCGCTTCCGGATCGAACTCGTCTTCTTCCAGCTCAAGGAATTCCTCCGGCAGGAAGATGTTCAGGAAGATCGCGCAGAAGGCGCCCACGGTGATCGGCGACTCGAAAATGTTATGCAGCGCCTTGGGCAGCTCGCGCAGCACTTCCGGCACCGCCGCCACGCCCAGGCCCATGCCCAGGGAGATGGCCACGATCAGCACGTTGCGCCGGTGCAGCCCGGCCTCGGCGAGGATCTTGATCCCGGCCACGGCCACGGTGCCGAACATGATCAGGGTGGCGCCGCCCAGTACCGGCTTGGGCATCAGCTGCAGCACCGCGCCGATCACCGGGAACAGGCCCAGCAGCACCAGCAGTCCGGCAATGAAGTAGGCCACGTAGCGGCTGGCCACGCCGGTCAGCTGGATCACCCCGTTGTTCTGGGCAAAGGTGACCATCGGCAGGCTGTTGAACACCGCAGCCACCGCCGAGTTGAAACCGTCCGCCAGCAGCCCGGACTTGATGCGCTTGATGTACAGCGGGCCCTTGACCGGCTGCTGGGAAATCATCGAGTTGGCCGTCAGGTCGCCGGCTGCTTCCAGGGGGGAAATCAGGAAGATCACCGCCAGGGGAATGAAGGCGATCAGGTCGAAGGAGAAGCCGTACTTGAACGGCACCGGCACGCTCACCAGGGGCACCTCGGGCATGGCGGCCATGTCCACCCGGCCGAGCATCCAGGCCACCACGAAGCCCAGGGTCAGGCCGATGACGATCGAGCCCAGGCGCAGCATCGGGTGGTTGAAGCGGTTGAGCACCACGATGGTCAGCAGTACCAGCGCCGCCAGCCCCAGGTTGCTCGCCGCGCCCAGGTCACTGGCACCGTAGCCGCCGGCCATGTCGGTGACCGCCACCTTGATCAGCGACAGGCCCATCAGGGTGATGATGGTGCCGGTCACCACCGGGGTGATCAGCTTGCGCAACTTGCCGATGAACTGGCTGAGGAACATCTCGATAAAGGCTGCGACAAAGCAGATGCCGAAGATGGTGGAGAGGATTTCGTTGGTGTCGCCGCCCCGGCCCTTGACCATGAAGCCGGCACTGAGCAGCACGCTGATAAAGGAAAAGCTGGTGCCTTGCACGCACAGCAGGCCGGAACCGATGGGCCCCAGGCGCCGGGCCTGGACGAAGGTGCCCAGGCCGGAGACGAACAGCGCCATGCTGATCAGGTACGGCAGCTCGCTTTCCAGCCCCAGGACCCCGCCGAAGATCAGGGTCGGGCTGATGATGCCGACGAAACTGGCCAGCACATGCTGCAGGGCGGCGAAGATTGCCGCGCTGAAATGCGGACGGTCGTTGAGGCCGTAGATCAGGTCTGACTTGTAGCGGGGAGGGGAGCGGTCGGGTGCGGTCATGGGAAAAGGCCTGCCAGTGACGTGTGAAAACTACGGAGGCACACGTCGGAAAGTGGACGGGACTTGGGCCGCAACGCCATGTCATGGACAAGACGTGCGCACCCGGTCAGAAAAAAGGAGGCGCAGGATGCCAGAAAGGCGCCGCAGCCAGAAGGGCAAACAGGCGGAAAAAGCCAAGTTGGAAAGGATACGAAAGATACTGTTTCTCATTTGCCTTTATGGAATAATCCGCCTCCCCGATCTGCGGACCGCCCCCCGATGCTGCCGACCCCCAGCCTGCTGCGCAGCTTTCAAGAGCATTACGACGACCTGCTGAAGTTTCTCACCCGGCGCATGAGCGATCGCCAACGGGCGGCGGACGTGGCCCAGGAGACCTACCTCAAGTTGCTCAAGGTCGATCCGCAGACGGTAGAGGTGCACAACGATCGTGGTTTCATTTTCCGTGTGGCCGGCAACCTGGCCATCGACACCCTGCGCCGCGAGCAGCGCCTGGCGGCCAACCTCAGCGACGCCCAGGAGCACACTGAAGCGGTGGACCCGGCCCCGGCTCCGGAAGCCGTGCTGCTGGCCAAGGAGCGCCTGGCGGTGCTCGACGAGGCCCTGGCGCAACTCTCGGACAACGCCCGCCAGGCCTTGCTGCTCAATCGCCTGGAAGGCCTGACCCAGGCACAGATCGCATTGCGCCTGGGCGTTTCCGAAAGCATGGTGGCAAAATACATCGGCCAGGCCCTGCGCCATTGCCGCGACTGGCTGAAAGTCCACCATGAATGATTCCCTCTCGCCTGCCGCCGATGCCATGACCGACCCCCTCGAAAGCCTCGAAGACGCCGCCATCGACTGGCTGGTGCTGCTGCATTCCGGCAACGCCACGCCGGCCCAGCGCATGGCCTTCCAGCAATGGCGCCAGCGCAGCCCGGCCCATGCCGCAGCGGCCGCCGAGGCCCAGCAACTGTGGGGTGACCTGGGGCAGACCGAGAGCGCCCGGCAACACCAGGCGCCGCCCGCCGTGGTGCGCCGGCCACGGCGCTTCTGGCCGGCGCTGGCCGCTTCGCTGCTGCTGGCGCTGGGGGCTGGCCTGGGCTGGCAGCAGTGGCCGGCCTTGACCTCGGACTACCACACCGGGGTCGGCCAGCAACAGCGCATCACCCTGGCGGACGGCTCGCGGGTCACCCTAAACAGCGCCAGTGCGCTGTCGGTGGCCTACTCGGCGGATGAGCGCCGGGTGATCCTGCGCAGCGGCGAAGCGCTGTTCGAACCGCTGGCCGACTCGCGGCGGCCCTTCGTGGTCCAGGCCCAGGCCCAGCAACTGCAAAGCGCGGCCAGTGCCTTCAGCGTGCGCCGCGAAGGCCACCAACTGACGGTGGTGGTGCGCGAAGGGCAGGTGCAGTTCAGCGGTGACCACGCGCCAGTGCTGCTCCAGGCCGACCAGCGCCTGCAATACCAGCCCGGCCAGCCGCTGCTGGCCCAGCAGACCGTGGACGCCGCCAGCCTGACCGCCTGGCAGCGCGGCAAGCTGATCTTCAACGGCCGCCCACTGGGTGAGGTGATAGGTGAACTGGAACGCTACCAGCACGGGCGCATCCTGATTTCCGACGGTCAGTTGGCGGCCCTGGCCATCAGCGGTGTGTTCGACCTGCATGATCCGCAAGGCTCGCTCAAGGCCCTGCAACAGCGCTACCCGCTGCACGTCACCTACCTGCCATGGCTGGCGGTCCTGCACTGAGTCGAATTTTTTTTGCCTGGGCACTGCAAGTTCCCCTGGGGGAAATCGTCGTAGTGAGACTGAGAAGACAATCATTCTCATTGACGTCATTTCAACCGGCTGGGAAGGAACACGTGAAAGCAATGTTCAAGCTGTCGATACTGGGGCGCGTTCACCCCATCATGCGCCATACATTACTGGCCCAGGCCCTGTTCGCCGGGGCCTTGAGCCCGGTCCTGGCCCAGGCCCAGGAGGCTGCCACGGTCGGCCAGGCCGGCAGCGCCCAGGAACGCCGGGTTTCGTTGAACCTGCCGGCCCAGCCCCTGGACCAGGCGCTGACCCGCTTCGCCGATCAGGCCGACCTGCGCCTGCTGTACACCACCAGCGATGTCGAGGGCCTGCAATCCACCGCCCTCAACGGCGAGGTCACGGTGGCCCAGGCCCTGCAAAGCCTGCTGGCCGGCAGCGGCATGAGCTGGTCGTTCAGCGACGGGCACACGGTGATCCTGCGTCGGGCTGGCGTGCCGGCTGCCAGCCTCAACCTCAAGCCGACCCAGGTCACCGTGGCGTCACGCACCAGCGCCGCCATCAGCGAGATTCCCGGCACCGTGTGGGTGGTGGAGCAGAGCCAGCTGCGCGAGCAGTTGAGCACCGGGGTCAGCCTCAAGGAAGCCATCGGCAAACTGGTACCGGGCCTCGACCTGGCCCCGGAAGGGCGCACCAACTACGGCCAGAACATGCGCGGGCGCAACGTGCTGGTGATGATCGACGGGGTCAGCCAGAACAGCTCCCGAGGCCTGTCCCGGCAGTTCGACAGCATCTCGCCGTTCAACGTCGAGCGGGTCGAAGTGCTGTCGGGGGCCAGCGCCATCTACGGCGGCGGCGCCACCGGCGGCATCATCAATATCGTCACCAAGAAAGGCGAACCGGGCCCGGCGCGCTTCGAGACCCAGTTGGGGGCCAGCAGCGGCTTCAACAACAGTGACGACCTGACGACCCGCATCGCCCAGTCGGTGAGTGGCGGCAACGAGGCCATCAGCGGCCGGCTGGCGGTAGCGGGGGAGCAGAACCAGGCGTTCTATGACGGTGCCGGCAAGCAGATCTTCATCGACAACACCCAGACCGACCTGCAGTACAACCGTACCCTGGACCTGATGGGCAGCCTGGCCCTGCAGTTCAACGAAGAGCAGAGCCTGGACCTGCTGGCCCAGTACTACGACTCCGGCAACCATGGCAGCACCGGGATCTACTTCCCCAACCTCAGGTACAAGGCGCCGTCCAACCTGGAAGACGCCGAGCTGCGCGGCGGTTATTCCACCGACCTGGAACCGCGTACCAAGCGCCTGCTGCTCAACGCCAACTACCACCACAGCGACGTGCTGGGCCAGGATTTCTACCTGCAGGCCTCGTACCGCAAGGAAGACGACAACTTCTTCCCGTTCCCCTACTACAACAGCGGCAGCCCCGCAGGCTCCAAGGGTGTGTACTTCGCCGCGTCCCAGCAGAATTTCGAAGTCACCAGCCTCAAGGCGCTGTTCGCCAAGGAGTTCGAGGCGTTCAAGCTGACCTACGGCGTGGACCTGGACCGCGAGCGTTTCAATGCCCAGCAGAGCACCTTCGACCAGGGCATTTCCTCGGGCAGCGGCGGCCTCGACCTGGTGACCCAGAGCAAGGCGCCGCGCTATCCCAGCTACCGGGTCGACGGCTTGTCCGGCTATGCCCAGCTGGACTGGCACGCCACCGACAACCTGACGGTATCCGGCGGCTACCGGCGCCAGCAGATGGACGTGGACGTGGGCCAGTTCAAGAACGTGCCCGGCGGCAGCAACGACTATGCGGTCAACCTCTACAACCTGGGCACCATCTACGACTTCAAGAACGGCCACCAGCTGTGGGTCAACTATGGCGAGGGCTTCGATCTGCCGGACCCGGCCAAGTTCTACGGCAAGCCGGGCCTGAGCGTGGACGACAACCCCCTGGCCGGGATCAAGAGCCGCCAGGTGGAGACCGGCTGGCGCTTCTCCGATAGCGACTGGGATGCCCAGGCGGCGCTGTACTACATCTGGTCGGACAAGGTGATCACTACCGACCAGGCCACCCTGACCATCGACGTCAAGGACCAGAAAAGCCGCGACTACGGTTTTGAGAGCGCCCTGACCCGGCATTGGCAGAACGGCTGGGAGCTGGGCGGCACCCTGCACGCGGTGCGTTCCGAGGAGGAGGGCAAGAACGGCGGCTGGCAAAAGCGTGATGCGCGGTATGCCTCCCTGTCCAAGCTCACCGCCTTCGTCGGCTGGAAGGACGACAGCAGCAGCGTGCGCCTGCAGGGCAACCACGCCTTCACCCTCAAGGACGACGCGGTCAAGCAGATCGACGCCACCCACAGCGTGGATGCGCCCAACACCATCGACGGCTACACCACCTTCGACCTGCTGGGCAGCCACGATACCGAGTTCGGCACCTTCAGCGGCGGCATCCAGAACCTGCTGGACAAGCAGTACAGCACCGTCTGGGGCCAGCGCGCCAAGCTGTTCTACTCGCCGACCTACGGCCCGGACTACCTCTACGACTACCAGGGCCGGGGCCGCACCTACACCCTGACCTGGACCATGGCCTACTGACGCCCCAGGGGCTCTTGCGGCCCCTGTAGCCGCTGCCGAGCCCCAGCAAGGCTGCGCAAAGGCCCGCAGGGCCTTGCTTGGCACCCCCAGCCGAACCCTGCGACGCAGTGCCTTCGCCGCCTGCGCCAGCGGCTACAAGACCCCGGCAGAACCATGCCTGGCAATGTCCCGCCAACCCCCATCCTCCTGACAGAAACTGTCAGGAGGCTCTGGTAATCTGCGCCGGTGTTTTTTCCGGAGTGCACCTGCGTGTCGCGAGCCAGTCGTTTACTCACCCTGCTGCAGATGCTGCGGGGCAAAAGCCGTCCGGTGACCGCCGCGACCCTGGCCTCGGAGCTGGAGGTTTCCGAGCGCACCCTGTACCGCGATATCGCCGAGCTGACCGCCCTGGGCGCGCCGATCTACGGTGAGGCCGGGATAGGTTACGTGCTGCGCAGCGGGCTGTTCCTGCCGCCGTTGATGCTCAATGCCGACGAGACCGAGGCCGTGGTGCTGGGCCTGCGCTACGTCGATCAGCGCGGCGACGAGGAACTGAGCAAGGCCGCCGCCGATGCCATGGCCAAGATCGCTGCGGTGCTGGCCCCCGCGGCCCAGGACGCACTGCGCAATCCGACCCTGTTGCCCGGCCCGGCGGGCTACGGCTTCCCCGACAACCCGGTGTCGCTCAATGTGTTCCGCCAGGCGATCCGCCTCCAGGCCAAGCTGCTGATCGACTATGCCGACGCCAACCAGAACCCCAGCCAGCGCCGGGTCTGGCCCCTGGCCCTGGGCTTTCTCAACGAGGCCCGGGTGATCGTGGCCTGGTGTGAATTGCGCGAGGATTACCGCACCTTCCGCACCGACCGCATTGCCGCCGCCCAGGAGCAGGGCGAGCGGTATCCGGGGCGGCGCAGCGACTGGCTGCGAGCCTGGCGCAAACGCATGCATAGCGATGAGCAGGGCCGTTTCACTGCTGACAGGAAATGACACGCGAGGGCTTTAGCATGGGCCACTCATTCAACAGCAAGGAGCTTTTGTCATGTCGGCCACAGACCCTTCCCTGGCCCCGGCCATCGCCGCTTATGTCACGGCCATCAACAGCGGCGACCGCGCAGTGGTGGCGTCGATCTTCGCCGACCGCGCCCAGGTCTTCGATGAACGCGAGCACTGCGTGGGGCCCCAGCAGATCGCCCGCTGGATGGGCAAAGGCGCGTGCCGCCTGGAAATCCTCGGGGTCCAGCAGCGCACCGGCAAAGTGCTGCTCGACAGCCGGGTGTGCGGTGACTTCCCCGGCAGCCCCCTGGCCCTGCGCCATACCTTCCGCCTGGACGCCCAGGGGCGGATCGAGCGCCTGGATATTTCCCGCTGATGTAGCCGTTGGCGCAGGCTGCAAAAACCTGAGCGCGCTCAAGGATTGGCCGGAGGCCACCAGGCAAGGCTTGGCGTCCTTCTCCCAGCTTCGCGGGCTCGGCAGGGGCTACAGGTCGGCCTGGGGCGGCTCATGCTGGCATACTGCGGCTCTTTGCCAGGAGGTCCGAGCCCCATGCCATTCGATTCCCCCATGAGCGCCTACCAGCACGCCCTGGAGCAGCAGGGCTTTGTCGCCGACGCGGCGCAGGCGCGTGCGGTGCAGGCCTTGCAGCAATGCCATGAAGCCCTGCATCAAGGGCGCACGGCGGTGCCCGGGGTCTATCTGTGGGGGGCGGTTGGGCGGGGCAAGACCTGGCTGATGGACCAGTTCTACCAGAGCCTGCGGGTCCCGGCGCGGCGCCAGCACTTTCATCACTTCATGGGCTGGGTGCACCAGCGTTCGTTCCAACTGACCGGTATTGCCGACCCCTTGCAGGCCCTGGCTCGGGAACTGGCCGAGGAGGTGCGGGTGCTGTGTTTCGATGAGCTGTTCGTCAATGACATCGGTGACGCGATCATCCTCGGGCGCCTGTTCCAGGTGATGTTCGACCAGGGTGTGGTGCTGGTTTGCACCTCCAACCAGCCCCCGGAGCAGTTGTATGCCGATGGCTTCAACCGCGAGCGCTTCGTTCCGGCGATCAGCGCCATTCGCCAGCACATGCAGGTGGTGGCGGTGGACGGCGAGCAGGATCACCGCCTGCACCCGGGCGCTGCCGAGCAACGCTACTGGCTTGGCGCCGAGGGGCGGCCGAGCGCCCTGGGCCCGGTGTTCGAGCGCTTGAGTGCCGGGCAGCCGGCGAGCAGCGAGCCGCTGTTGCTCGGCTATCGCCCGTTGCAGGTGGTCAAGGCGTGCGAGACGGTGGTCTGGTGCAGCTTCGTCGAACTGTGCGAACAGCCGTTTTCCGCCATGGACTTCATGGCCCTGTGCGACCGCTTCCAGGCCATTCTCCTGAGCGATGTACCCAACCTCAGCGCTTGCCAGCGCCCCGCACGCATTGCCCGGGGCACCGAGGATGGCGCCGAGCGGGTGGTGGCCGGGGATCGTGAGTTGCCGCAACTGTCGGTCCATGACGACGCGGTGCGGCGTTTCATCGCCCTGGTGGACGAGTGCTACGACCGCAAGGTGCCGCTGTACCTGGAAGCCCGGGTGCCCATGGAGCAGCTGTACACCGAGGGCTACCTGGAGTTCGCTTTCCGCCGCACCCTCAGCCGCCTGCAGGAAATGCAGTTGCAGCGTTTTGCCGGTGGGCCCGCAGCCTGAAGGGAAACCCTTCCGGCTGCCGTGGATCCTGGCCGCTGCTTAGGATTTTTTCTGTAGTGCGCGGGCTAAAAATCTTCGTTTGGTCAAATCCCCCAGCCTACAATCGAGGCTGCCCGAGCCCTGAGCGCTCACTTTCAATACGTTGATCGAGGATGAACATGGACGTTGCCGATGTCGTGGTGTTGCAAGCCAGTTACAGCAACCCGGTGCATGCCGAAGCCATAGGCGTGTTGCTCAACCACTATGCCGAGGACCCCATGGGCGGCGGCCAGCCCCTGGACGCGGACCGGCTCCAGCAGTTGCCGGCGGAACTGGCCAAGCGGCCCCAGGCGTTCAGCGTGCTGGCCTTTGCCGGCGGGCAGCCGGTGGGCCTGGTGAACTGCTTCGAAGGCTTCTCCACCTTCGCCTGCCGGCCCCTGGTGAATGTCCATGACGTGGTGGTGCTGGACAGCTACCGCGGCCAGGGCCTGAGCAAGCGCCTGCTGCAGAAGGTCGAGGACATCGCCCGGCAACGGGGCTGCTGCAAGGTCACCCTGGAAGTGCTGGAGGGCAATGCCCAGGCCCAGGCCGCCTATCGCGCCTGCGGTTTCGCCAATGCCATGCTCGACCCGGCTCACGGGCGCATGCTGTTCTGGAGCAAAACCTTGTAATGCACGCCCCCCATTCCCCCGCGCCGGCCCCGGTAGAAACACCCTGGCGGATCTTCCTGGTGTTTTTGCGCCTGGGCTTGAGTTCGTTTGGCGGACCGCTGGCGCACCTGGGTTACTTTCGCCAGGAATTCGTCCAGCGCCGGCGCTGGCTGGGGGAGGCGGCCTATGCCGAGCTGGTTGCGCTGTGCCAGTTTCTCCCTGGACCTGCCAGCAGCCAGGTCGGCATCGCCCTGGGGTTGTCTCGCCGTGGCCTGCCCGGGGCCTTGTGTGCCTGGGCCGGCTTTACCTTGCCTTCGGCCCTGGCCCTGGCGCTGTTGGCCCTGGGGTTGGGCGGCGGGGTCCCGGCCGGGGCGCTCAAGGGCTTGCAATTGGTGGCGGTGGCGGTGGTGGCCCAGGCCCTGTGGGGCATGGCCCGCAGCCTGTGCCGGGGCGCGTTGCAAATCGTCATCGCAGTGCTGGCCGCGGTGCTGGTGCTGCGCTGGCCGGGCCTGGGCGGGCAGTTGCTGGTGATGCTGCTGGCGGCGTTGCTGGGCCGTTGGCTGATCAGGCCGGTGTTCCAGGTGCAGGTCCAGAGCCCGCCCTCTGGGTCGAGTCGCCGCCTGGGGGCGTGTTGCCTGGGGCTGGCGCTGTTGTTGCTGGTGCTGTTGCCAGGGTTGGCGCTGCTCTGGCCGGGGCGCCTGCTGAGCCTGTTCGATGGCTTCTACCGGGTCGGCGCTCTGGTATTCGGCGGTGGCCATGTGGTGCTGCCGCTGTTGCAGGCGCAGGTAGTGGAGCCCGGCTGGGTCAGCAGCTCGCTGTTCCTGGCCGGGTACGCCAGCGCCCAGGCGATGCCTGGCCCGCTGTTCAGCGTCGCGGCCTTTCTCGGCGCCGCCATCGATGGCTGGAGTGGGGCGGTGGTGTGCCTGCTGGCGATCTTTCTGCCGGGGATGTTGCTGGTGATCGGCGTGGTGCCCTTCTGGCAGCGGCTGCGCCACCGCCAGGGCATCCAGGCGGCCCTGGCCGGGGTCAATGCCGCGGTGGTGGGCCTGCTGGCGGCAGCGTTGTATCAACCCCTGTGGACCAGCAGCGTGACCGGCGCACCGGAACTGGTGGCGGTGTTGCTGGCGCTGCTGCTGTTGCGCAGCGGCCGGGTGCCGCCCTGGGCCCTGGTGCTGCTGGGGGCCGGGGCAGGGGGCTGGCTGCTCTAGAGGTCGTGCTGCGCCGGGTCGAGCCGGGGGAATACCAGGCGGAACTCGGTCAGGAGTTCCGGGATGCTGCTGACCTCGGTGCGCCCCTGGTGCAGGTTCATGATCGAGCGGACGATGGCCAGGCCCAGCCCGGTGCCGCCTTCGGCCCGGGTGCGGCTGCTGTCGACCCGATAGAAGCGCTCGAACAGATGGGGCAGGTGGCTGGCGGCGATGCCCGGGCCGGGGTTGCCCACGCTCAGGCTCACGGCCTCCATGGTCTGCTCCACCCGCAGGCTGATCTGCCCCCGCGGCGGGCTGTGGCGAATGGCGTTGGACAGCAGGTTGGAAATGGCCCGCTGGATCATCAGCCGGTCCCCCAGCACCCAGGCATCACCACTGGGCTGCAGTTGCAGCTGCTTCTCTTCGGCGCTCAGGGCGAACAGGTCGATGACCCGGCGCGCCTCTTCCCCCAGCGAGACCCGGGCGAACCGGGCCCGGGATGCCGGCTGGCTGACCTGGGCCAGGAACAGCATGTCGGCGACGATCCGCGTGACCCGCTCCAGCTCTTCGATACTGGCCTCCAGCACCGCCTTGTACTCCTCTGGCGGGCGTTCCCGGGACAGGGTCACCTGGGCCTTGCCCATCAGGTTGCTGATGGGCGAGCGCAACTCGTGGGCCAGGTCGTCGGAGAACTGCGACAGGCGCTGCACGCCGCCGTCCAGGCGTTGCAGCATGACATTGATGCCCTGGCCCAGCTCCGCCAGCTCCCGGGGCAGGCCCTGCAGCTTCAGGCGGTGGGTCAGGTCCTGGGTGGTCACCCGCGCCGCGACCCGGCTGAACTGCTGCAAAGGCAGCAGGCCCCGTTGCACCAGCCACCAGGCGCCGAAACCGATCAGTAGCAGCAACAGGGGCAGGGCGATCACCGTGGAGCGCAGGTAGGCGCTGAGCAGCGCCTGATCGTTGCTGCGGTCCAGGGTCAGTACCACCTGGACCTGTTCGCCATTGCGCAGGCTCATCTGCCGCAGGGCGCTGAGCAAGGGGTTGCCGCGGCTGTCGCGCCAGTCGAGGTAGCCATCGCCCCCGATATTGCTCAGGGTCTCGGGCAGGGATTCCTGGGCCATGCCGCCGACAATCAGCAGAGGGGCCGCCAGCGGATCGCTGCCGAGGATGGTCAATTGCAGGTTGTCGTGGCCCATCACCAGGTCCAGCAGGGAATGGGGGCGGGCCGCCAGGTCACTGCTCTGGAGGTCGCTGGTGAGGCTGTGCCGGATCTGCTCCAGCTTGCTGTCCAGGCCCTTGCGCGCCAGGTTGTCCAGCTCATGGTTCAAGGCCAGGTAGGCCAGGGTTGCCAGCAGCACCACCAGTGCCGCGCCCATCAGGGCGACGGTCAGCCCCAGGCGCATGGACAGGCTGCTGGCCGCGGCTGCGGCGCGCGCTGTCATGGGCGGACTTCCAGGACATAGCCGACACCGCGCAGGGTATGGATCAGCTTGACGTCACTGGCGTCGTCGATCTTGCCCCGCAAGCGGCTGATGGAGACTTCCACCACATTGGTGTCGCAGTCGAAATTCATGTCCCAGACCAGGGAAATGATCTGGGTGCGGGTCAGTACTTCTCCGCTGTGGCGCATCAATACATGCAGCAGGGTGAATTCCTTGGTCGTCAGGTCGATACGCCGACTGCCGCGATAAGCCCGATGACGGCGCGGGTCAAGTTGCAGGTCGGCAACTTGCAGAACTTCCGGCTGGACAATCACTTCACTACGACGCATCAGGGTACGAACCCGGGCCAGCAACTCGGGAAACTGAAAAGGTTTGACCAGATAATCATCGGCGCCCATATCCAGGCCCTTGACCTTGTCTTCCAGGCGCCCGCGGGCAGTCAACATCATGACCCGTGCCGGATAGTTTCCCTGCAGTTGTTCAAGAACTTGCCAACCATCTTTGCCGGGCAGGTTGATATCCAGGATTACCAACTCATAGGGTTGTTGTTGAATCAGGTGCAGGCCGTCCACACCATTGTTCGCCCGGTCCACCACATAGCCACTTTCACTCAGGCCCTGATGCAGGTAGTCGGCGGTCTTGGGTTCGTCCTCAATCACCAGAATGCGCATTGCAATATCCTCTTCAAAGCTATCGGGGGCTGTCGAGCGGGCGCAGGTTAAAGTCTGTAGTAGCTACAGGGTCAATAAAATAACCCAACCAATTCAACGGATTAACCAGGCTGCCCGACCAGTGGCCAGTGGCATGGCGCGGCGATACTAAATGAACCGGGGCACCGCGGGCGGCAGATGACCGGGTTGTCATCTGCCCGTCATCCGGGTGCAAGAGAAGAGGGGCAGCTCCTATGAAAAAGGCGCCCACAAGGGCGCCAAACATCCACTTCTGGCAAAGGAGCAGATTGCCAGGAATGGGTCTTGCTGGAACGGGGGATCAGGCGCCAGGCTGTTGTTGCTTGGCATCCGAGGCGGAATAGTTGGGCTCGGGTTTCTGCTTTTCGGCTTTTGCGGTGTTTTCGGTCTTATCGCCATGAAGTTGCTGCTGGCTAACGCGGAAGTTGTCATAGAAGCGCTGCATATTTTCCGAGCCACCTTCGGCAAAGGCCGCGCTGGAACCTACCAGAATCAGGCCGCTTAATACCAAAGTTGAAAGTTTCATGCTGTTTTTCCTGCTTAAGAATGTTCGGTACTCGTTACGTCCCTGCACAAGAAGTGATGAGGGAAAGTTTTACCGAAGTGTATTAAGCGAGGGTTAACGTCAGCCTCAAGTGCGGATTACAATTTTGACATCATGTGTCGTTGCCGGCGCTGGGCCGCGTTGGCCGGGAAGGGCACCGTCTTGAGCGCCACTTGCGGACGCTGCCTGGTGCAAAAAAAAGCCCCGGGAACCGGCCAGGGTTCTCGGGGCTGTTTGCCGGCAAGCCGGCTCCTGCGGGTGTGGCAGGGGGCTTACTTCTGTACCACCGCGGCGTCGACCGGGGCCTTGGGTTTCATCAGGCTGAAATCGATCAGGGGCTTGCTCTGGCGCGAGTAGGGGTCGCCGATCAGCAGCGGGCGTGGCTTGAAGCTGTCGCTCACCAGGCTGCGGCTGTGGTCCAGCTCATTGAAACTCAGGCCCGCCAGGTCCGCCCAGGTGTGAATCAGCTGGGAGCTCATGTAGGGGCGGCTGAGGTCCGAGGCAAAGTTCCAGTCATGGGTTTCCCGCCATTTCGGCGAGGCCCAGGCCATGAACGGAATGGTGTACATCGGCGCCGTCGGCCGGGCTTCGTTGCGCCCCAGGGTGTCATGGCCGGCGGAGTCGAAGACGTCCTCGCCGTGGTCCGAGAGGTACAGCAGGAAACCGTTGGGGTCGGTCTTGGCGTAGTTCTTGATCAGGTTCGAGACCACGAAGTCGTTGTACAGCACGGCGTTGTCGTAGCTGTTGTAGGTCGGCAGCTGGTCGTCGCGCACGCCGGCCGGTACGCCCTGGCGATCGTTGAACTTGTCGAAGCTGGGCGGGTAGCGGTACTGGTAGCTCATGTGGGTGCCCAGCAGGTGGACCACGATGAACTTGCGTGGTGCGCTGTCGGCCAGGGCCTTGGAAAACGGCTCCAGTACATCGCCGTCGTACTGGCGGGCGTTCTGGTTGCGGTTGTTGTTCAGGTACACCTGCTCGTCCGCCTGTTCGGAGAAGGTGGTGAGCATGGTGTTGCGCTTGGTCATGGTCTGCTGGTTGGTGATCCAGTAGGTCTTGTAGCCGGCCTGCTTCATTACGCTGACCAGGGACGGGGTCTTGAGGTACAGGTCGGGGTTTTCTTCGTCGGCGAAGGTCAGCACCTGTTGCAGCGCCTCGATGGTGTAGGGGCGCGGGGTGATGACGTTGTTGAAGATCGCCAGCTGGTCCTTGAGCTTGTCCAGCTCCGGGGTGGTCTGGCGCGGATAGCCGTACAGGCTCATGCGCTGGCGGTTGGTGGATTCGCCGATGACCAGCACCAACGTGGCCGGCTGGTTGGCCATGCTGTCCTTGAGGTTGGTCAGGGGCGGGATCTTGCTGACGCTGTCGAGCATGCCTTGCATGCCGTCCAACTGTTCGCGGTAACGGCGATAGGCAATCACCATCTGCCAAGGCACCGCAGGCTCGATGCGGGTTTCGAATTTTTCCAGGCCGGCGGCCAGGGTGTCAGCGCGGGAGATCTGCTTGACCAGCGGGTAGCCGACAATCGCCACGAGGATCGCTGCGGCGGCCACCAGGGCCTGGCCGCGAGGCAGGTAGACCGGGCGCAGGCGGGTCCAGAGGAAGAAGGCGAATGCGCTGTGGGCCAGGAACGCCAGGAGCATCCACCAGGCAAAGTACTGGGTCAGGTATTCAACGGCTTCCGAGGGGTTGGACTCGAACATGATGAAGATGACGCTTTGCGAGAACTCCTGCTGGTAGACGAAGAAGTAGCCCAGGCTGGCCATGGAGCAGGCCCAGAGCACTACGCCGATCACCGCGGCCATGACTTTGGTGCGCGCCGGGAACAGCAGCATCGGTGCCAGCCAGATGGCGCTCATGAAGAACGCCTGGCGGAAACCAGTGAAGCCGGAGGTGTCGGTCAGCTGGATCAGCAGCTGGGTGATGCCGGAGAAATACCAGAAGAACAGGAACAGCCAGAGCAGCCCCATCCAGTCAAAACCTTTCGCAGATGTACTACTGCGTTTGAACAATGCCATTGAGCGCTCCCCAGGGATCCAGATTCATTGCGCGCCAAGGGCGTCGCGAATGAGCGCCGTCTTGTAACAAGACGGCCACAATGGCCGGGAGTATCGACAGGCAAGTGTGAAAAGTTTGTCAGCTGAACGTCGCTATTTTGTGGTTTGCAACGGGGGCTGTAGCGGTGTGGCGAGGGGCGACGGAGGGGCGGCTTGGCCCGGGACTCAAGGGGCTGAACGCAGGTCGGGCCTGCGTTCAGTGGCGAGGCTCAGCTCGCGGAGGAGAGGTGTAGCGGCGCCGGTTGACCCTGGTTTTGCAACTGCAGGCGCAATTGTGCGAGTTCCTGTTGCAGTTGATCGCGTTCGTCTTTGAGTTGACGCAATTCGTCACGACGAATGCTGACGTACAGGGTTTGTGCTGGTCGTGCCGGTAGTACTGTGCCCATTGCTTCACCTCGCAAATGGCGTGTCTCAACTATGCTTCGCTGGCTGCATCCCTTGCGCAAAGCACTATCGGCGGCAATTTTATTTCTTTTTCGGGCGAAGGGAACTTTTTTATTTTTCGCGGTCACTGTGCCTTCGCGCAGACTTGCAGCGTTATCCACCCAGGGCCAGGGAAACTTCAGGGGCTGGCACGGGACTAATCTTCATCGTTCTGCTGCCCGTCAGGGGAATTGGCTGGGGCCGGTCGATGGGCAATAAGCGCCGTCAGGGGTAAAAACTCGGAATCTGCCTGAAGATTGCGCTGTCTTGGGGCTTCTTGCCTTGTATAGTTGCGCCCCTCGGGATTTTGACCCGGCCCACTGGGCTATAACTTTTTTGATCAGAATTTTTGCAGTAGGAGCATCAGCACATGCAACTGGGGATTATTGGACTGGGCCGCATGGGCGGCAACATTGCACGGCGCCTGATGCTCAATGGGCACGAGACCGTAGTCTTTGACCGCAACACCGACTTCGTCAGCACCCTGGCCGCTGAAGGCGCCAAGGGCGTCGCCGACCTGCCGGCCCTGGTGGCGGGCCTGGAAAAACCCCGTGCAGTCTGGGTCATGCTGCCTGCCGGCGCACCCACCGAAGACACCATCGACACCCTCAGCCAGTTGCTGGAGCCGGGCGATGTGATCATCGACGGTGGCAACACCTACTATAAAGACGACATCCGCCGCGCCCGCGACCTGGCGCAAAAGGGCCTGAAGTACATCGATGTCGGCACCTCCGGCGGCGTCTGGGGCCTGGAGCGTGGCTACTGCATGATGATCGGCGGCGACGCGGCCGAAGTGCTGCGCCTGGACCCTCTGTTCGCTGCCCTGGCGCCCGGCATGGGCACCATCCCACGGACCAAGGACCGGGTCGCCGATGACGACCGCGCCGAGCGCGGCTACATCCACGCTGGCCCGGCCGGTTCCGGGCACTTCGTCAAGATGATCCACAACGGCATCGAGTACGGCATGATGCAGGCCTTCGCCGAGGGCTTCGACATCCTCAAGACCAAGGCCTCGGAAAGCCTGCCGGAAGACCAGCGCTTTGACCTCAATGTCGCCGATATCGCCGAAGTCTGGCGCCGTGGCAGCGTGGTGTCCTCCTGGCTGCTGGACCTGACCGCCGATGCCCTGGCGGGCGATCCGAAGCTCGACGGCTTCTCCGGCTCGGTGGCCGACAGTGGCGAAGGGCGCTGGACCATCGAAGCGGCCATGGAGCAATCGGTGCCGGTGCCGGTACTGTCCAACTCGCTGTTCTCCCGCTACCGCTCCCGCGGCCAGGGCACCTACGGTGACAAGCTGCTGTCGGCCATGCGCTTCGGCTTTGGCGGCCATGTGGAGACCGGGAAAAAATGACCACCACGCGAAAGAAGTCCAAGGCCTTGCCGGCGCCGCCGACCACGCTGTTCCTGTTCGGCGCCCGCGGTGATCTGGTCAAGCGCCTGCTGATGCCGGCGCTTTACAACCTCAGCCGCGACGGTTTGCTGGATGAGGGGCTGCGGATTGTCGGCGTTGACCACAACGCGGTGAGCGACGCCGAGTTCGCCACCCTGCTGGAAGACTTCCTTCGCGATGAAGTGCTCAACAAGCAAGGCCAGGGGGCGGCGGTGGATGCCGCCGTCTGGGCCCGCCTGACCCGGGGCATCAGCTATGTCCAGGGGGATTTTCTCGACGATTCCACCTATGCCGAATTGGCGGCGCGGATTGCCGCCAGCGGCACCGGCAACGCGGTGTTCTACCTGGCCACCGCACCACGCTTCTTCAGTGAAGTGGTGCGCCGCCTGGGCAGCGCCGGGTTGCTGGAGGAGGGGCCCCAGGCTTTTCGCCGGGTGGTGATCGAAAAGCCCTTCGGCTCCGACCTGCAGACCGCCGAAGCCCTCAACGGCTGCCTGCTCAAGGTCATGAGCGAAAAACAGATCTATCGCATCGACCATTACCTGGGCAAGGAAACGGTCCAGAACATCCTGGTCAGCCGTTTTTCCAACAGCCTGTTCGAGGCATTCTGGAACAACCACTACATCGACCACGTGCAGATCACCGCGGCGGAAACCGTCGGCGTGGAAACCCGTGGCAGCTTTTATGAACACACCGGCGCCCTGCGGGACATGGTGCCCAACCACCTGTTCCAGTTGCTGGCGATGGTGGCCATGGAGCCGCCCGCGGCCTTTGGCGCCGATGCGGTACGTGGCGAAAAGGCCAAGGTGGTGGGGGCTATCCGCCCCTGGTCCGTGGAAGAGGCCCGGGCCAACTCGGTGCGCGGCCAGTACAGCGCCGGTGAAGTGGCCGGCAAGGCGCTGGCGGGCTACCGCGAGGAAGCCAACGTGGCGCCCGACAGCAGCACCGAAACCTACGTTGCGCTGAAGGTGATGATCGACAACTGGCGCTGGGTCGGGGTGCCGTTCTACCTGCGTACCGGCAAGCGCATGAGCGTGCGCGACACCGAGATCGTCATCTGCTTCAAGCCGGCGCCCTATGCACAGTTCCGCGATACCGAGGTCGAGCGCCTGTTGCCGACCTACCTGCGGATCCAGATCCAGCCCAACGAAGGCATGTGGTTCGACCTGCTGGCGAAAAAGCCCGGGCCGAGCCTGGACATGGCCAACATCGAACTGGGTTTTGCCTACCGCGACTTCTTCGAGATGCAGCCCTCCACTGGCTACGAGACCTTGATCTACGACTGCCTGATCGGCGACCAGACCCTGTTCCAGCGCGCCGACAACATCGAGAACGGCTGGCGCGCGGTGCAACCCTTCCTCGATGCCTGGCAGCAGGACGCCAGCTTGCAGAGCTACCCGGCGGGCGTGGATGGCCCGGCAGCCGGGGATGAACTACTGGCCCGGGATGGCCGCGTATGGCGCCCTCTGGGATGAGCGGCATGCCGGCGCGGCCTATCGAGTTCCTCCTCAGCGATATGGATGGCACCCTGTTGCGCCCCGACCACAGCCTCAGCCCCCGCACCCTGGAGGCGGTCCGTGCGCTGCGCGAGGCCGGGGTGGCCTTCAGCCTGGCCACTGGGCGGCCGCCGCGGGCCATGCGGCAGCAGATCGAGGCCCTGGGGGTCGACCTGCCCACTGCCGGCTTCAACGGCGGCAGCATCGTCAAGCCCGATGGCAGTTTTCTGGTTCGCCACCATGTTCCGGTGGAAGCGGCGGTCACCGCGTTGCTGCTGTTCGAACCCTGCCCACAGGTCGAGACCTGGGTGTTTGCCGACAACGAATGGCTGCTGCGCAACCTGGACGGTGCCCTGATGCCCCTGGAACGCCAGGCGCTGGGGTACGCCCCCAAGGTGGTGGATAGCTTCGAGGAATACCTGCCGCGCATCGACAAGATCGTCGCCGCCAGCAGCGATCACCGCTTGCTGGTGCAACTGGAGGCCCGCTTGCAGGCCGCCACTGCCGGGCAGGCCCAGGCGTCCCGTTCCCAACCCAGGTTCCTCGACCTCACTGCTTTGCAGGCGGACAAGGGGCAGGCCCTGGCGACCCTGGCCGAATACCTGGGGGTGCCGCTGGAGCGCACCGCGGCCCTGGGTGATGGCGGCAACGACCCGGCGATGTTCCAGCGTGCCGGCCTGTCGATTGCCATGGGCCAGGCGGAAGAACAGGTCAAGCGCCAGGCTGATGTGATCACCGGCAGCAACCTGGAAGACGGCGCCGCCGAAGCCATCGAGCGCTATATCCTCATGCGTTGAGGGCCGTGGCCCGGCAACGTGCCGGGCCACGGCCCCCAGTCCTGCATCCATTGCGCCCCAGCTGCAGTCCCGGGGCGCCCCAAACAGCGGTTACAACCAGTAGCTCACCGCATACCAGCCCAGCAGCCCCATCACCACGGTGTAGGGCAGGGCCATCCACACCATCCGTCCGTAGGACAGGCGCACCAGCGGCGCAATCGCCGAGGTCAGTAGGAACAGGAAGGCCGCCTGGCCATTGGGCGTGGCCACGCTTGGCAGGTTGGTGCCGGTATTGATGGCGATCGCCAGGGTTTCGAAGTGCTCGCGGCTCATTTGCCCGGAGATGAAGGCCTGTTTCACTTCGGTGATGTAGATGGTGGCCACGAACACGTTGTCGCTGATGGCCGAGAGCACGCCATTGGCAATGAACAGCATGCCCGGCTGCTGGTCCGCCGGCAGCGCCAGCACCCACTGGATCAGCGGGGTGAACAGTTGCTGCTGGTGAATCACCGCCACCACGGCAAAGAACACCACCAGCAGGGCGGTAAAGGGCATGGCGTCCTTGAACGCGTTGCCCAGGCGGTGTTCGTCGGTGATCCCGGTAAAGGCGGTGATCAGAACGATCACCAGCAGGCCGATCAGCCCGACCTCGGCCACATGCAGGGCCAGGGCGACGATCAGGATCAAGGCCGCCAGCCCCTGCACCAGCAGGGCCGCGCGCTGGCGCGAGGTACGCTGGGCATCGTCCTCGGCGGCGTAGTGGGCCAGCACTCGGCGCACGTTGTCCGGCAGCAGGGTGCCATAGCCGAACCAGCGCAACTTCTCCAGCAGCACGCAGGTCACCAGGCCTGCGGCCAGGACCGGCATCGAAACCGGTGCCACCTTGCTGAAGAAGTCGGCGAAGTGCCAGCCCATTTCATGGCCGATCAGCAGGTTCTGCGGTTCCCCCACCAGGGTGCATACGCCGCCCAGGGCGGTGCCCACGGCGCCATGCATCAGCAGGCTGCGCAGGAAGGCGCGGAACTGCTCCAGATCGTCATGATGCAGGGCAGGCAACTGTTGGTCGTCGGCGAAGGCGCTGTCCTGGCGCGGGTCATTGCCGGACGCCACCCGGTGATACACCGAATAGAAGCCTACCGCGGCGCTGATGATCACTGCGGTGACGGTCAGGGCGTCGAGAAAGGCCGAGAGGAACGCCGAGAGAAAGCAGAACAGCAGCCCCAGCAGCGCCTTGGAGCGCACCCCCAGCAGCAGCCGGGAGAACAGGTAGAGCAGCAACTCCTTCATGAAGTAGATGCCGGCCACCATAAACATCAGCAGCAGGATCACCGGGAAGTTGTGCACCAGCTCGTCATACAGCGCCTGGGGCGTGGTCATGCCCAGCACCAGCGCTTGCACCAGCAGCAAACCGCCGGGCATCAAGGGGTAGCACTTGAGGGCCATGGCCAGGGTGAAGATGAATTCGATCACCAGGCACCAGCCGGCGGCGGCCGGGCTGACAGCGAAGAACAGCAGAGGGTTGAGCACCAGGAACGCGACAATGCTTGCCTTGTACCAGCGGGGTGATTGGCCGAGAAAATTGTGGGCGAACGCCTGGGCCATTGAAGCGGACATTGGCGGCTCCTTGTAGTGAGAAGCGCGCAACTTGCCCCATGGCGGATTGAGAATCAAGAATTGATGAAATCTTTTGCGACAAACTTCGCCACAACCCCAGCGGCCGCCATTGCACAACCTCCCGTAGGAGCCGGCTTGCCGGCGAAGAGGCCCATGAGCCTTGCGCAGCCCTCAAGCACGCCTTCGCTGGCAAGCCAGCTCCTACGGGGGCTGGCGGCGCAAAGCTGTTGTAGGAGCCGGCTTGCCGGCGAAGAGGCCCATGAGCCTTGCGCAGCCCTCAAGCACGCCTTCGCTGGCAAGCCAGCTCCTACGGGGGGGGGGCTGGCGGCGCAAAGCTGTTGTAGGAGCCGGCTTGCCGGCGAAGGGGGCCTTGAGCCTTGCGCAGCCTTCAAGGGTTTCACTCAGTACGCTTGGCCACCAGGGTCAGGATGTCGTAACTGGCCACCACCTCGCCCAGCTGGTTGCTGACTTCCACATCCCAGGCCACCACTCCTTGCGGCGTGCCCTGGGGGCTTAGCTTGCCCTGGTCGATCTTGCGTTTGCAGGTCAGGCGCGCCTGCAGGGTGTCGCCAATGCCCACCGGGGTGATGAAGCGCAGGGTGTCCAGGCCGTAGTTGGCCAGCACCGGGCCGGGGCCCGGGGAAACGAACAGCCCGGCCGCCGCCGAGAGCACGAAATAGCCGTGGGCGATGCGCTTGCCGAACTGCGACTCCCTGGCGGCAATCTCGTCGAAGTGCATATAGAAATGGTCCCCCGACAGGCAACCGAAGTTCACCAGGTCGGCCTCGGTCACGGTACGCCGGTGGGTCAGCAGGGATTCGCCGATCCGCAGGTCCTGGAAGTGCCGGCGGAAGGGGTGGACCTCGGTTTCGACTACCTGGGCACCGCGCACGTACTCGCCGGTTACCGCCGCCAGCATGCTTGGCGAGCCCTGGATCGCCGCCCGTTGCAGGTAATGCTTGACCGCCCGCAGGCCCCCCAGCTCTTCGCCACCCCCGGCGCGGCCCGGGCCGCCATGCTTGAGCTGTGGCAGGGGCGAGCCGTGGCCGGTGGATTCGCCAGCACAGTGGCGGTCCAGCACCAGCAAGCGACCGTGCCAGGCCGCAGCCCGGGGAATGACCTGGGCGGCAATGGCCGGGCTCTTGGTGACCAGGCTGGCCACCAGGCTGCCCTTGCCGCGAGAGGCCAGCTCCAGTGCCTGGTCCAGGTCGTCATAAGCCATCAGGGTGCTGACCGGGCCAAAGGCTTCGATGTCGTGGGCGCCGCCCTCGGCCATGGGATCGCGCGCCAGTAACAGGGTCGGGGCGAAGAACGCGCCCTGGCTGACGTTTGCGCCTCGGGGCTCGAAGCCGTCCCGGGCACCGAACAGCAGGTCGCTGCTGTGCAGCAGGCTTTGCAGGCGCTCGGCCACATCGCGCTGCTGTTCATGGGAGGCCAGGGCGCCCATGCGCACACCTTCCACCGCCGGGTCGCCCGCCACCACCTTCGACAGGCGTTCGCGCAACCTGGTGGCCACCGCATCCAGTTGGTTGGCGGGGACGATGGCGCGGCGGATGGCGGTGCATTTCTGCCCGGCCTTGACCGTCATTTCCCGTGCCACTTCCTTGATGAACAGCTCGAATTCCTCGTCGTCCGGGCTTACGTCCGGGGCCAGGATCGCGCAGTTCAGCGAGTCGGCCTCGGCATTGAAGGGTACCGAATGACGGATCAGGTGCGGGTTGGCCCGCAGTCGTCCGGCGGTGCTGGCGGAGCCGGTGAAAGTCACCAGGTCCTGGCCTTGCAGGCGGTCCAGCAGGTCGCCGGTAGCGCCTATCACCAATTGCAGGCTGCCTTCGGGCAGCAGCCCTGATTCGTGCATCAGCCGCACTGCGGCCTCGGTCAGGTAGCTGGTGGCGCTGGCTGGCTTGACGATGCAGGGCATGCCGGCCAGGAAGCAGGGGGCGAATTTTTCCAGCATGCCCCAGATCGGAAAGTTGAAGGCGTTGATGTGCACCGCCACCCCACCCCGGGGCACCAGGATGTGGCTGCCGGCAAAGCTGCCGAGCTTGCTCAGAGATTGCGCCGGGCCTTCGTGCAACACGTTGCCCGACGGCAGTTCCCGGGCGCCGAGGCCGGCGTAGCTGAACAGGGTGCTGTTGCCGCCCTCGATATCGATCCAGCTGTCGGCCCGCGTCGCGCCGCTGTGATGGGACAGGGCATAGAGCTGCTCCTTGCGCTCGCTCAGATACAGCGCCAGGGCCTTGAGGCGCTGGGCCCGCTGCTGGAAATCCAGGGCCAGCAAGGTCTTGCCGCCCTGATGGCGACTAAAGGCCAGGGCCTCGGCGAAGTCCGGGGCCTCCTCGTGGGTGCGCGCCACTTCATGCCCATCGATGGCGCTGCGCAGTGACTGGGCCGGGTGCTGGCCAAACCAGCGGCCGGCTATGAAGCTTTGCAGGGTAGGAGCCTGTGGCATGGGGATTCCTCCAGAGGGTGAACCGGGTTCGAGCGCGGCTGCCCGCGCTCATGGATGGGGTCAGTGATGAGTGGCGCCGGATGCGCCAATGCCGGTCATGGAGCGGATGAACTGCGCCAGGTAGCGCCCGCGCTCCAGTTCGGCCCGGGGCGAGCGGTCGCTGACGGAGAAGGCCCAGGCACAGAAGAACGCCAGGCTCATGGAAAACAGCGCCGGGTTGGCATAGGGAAACAGCGCCTGGGGGTGATGCAGCACATTGACCCAGACCGCCGGGCTGAGCATCAGCAGCACAATCGCCGAGACCAGGCCAGCCAGGCTGCCGCCCACCGCGCCGCGAGTGGTGAGGCCTTTCCAGAACATGGAAAGAAACAGCACCGGGAAATTCACCGAAGCGGCGATGGCCAGCACCAGCCCCGAGAGAAAGGCAATGTTCTGCGATTCGAACAACAGCCCCAGCAGCACCGCCAGCACCCCGATGCACAGGGTGGCGATCCGCGAGACGCGCATTTCCTGCCGGGTGCTGGCCTGGCCCTTGCGCAGCACGCAGGCGTACAGGTCGTGGGAGACCGCCGAGGCGCCGGACAGCGCCAGCCCGGCCACCACCGCCAGGATGGTGGCGAAGGCCACGGCCGAGATGAAGCCCAGGAACAGGTTGCCGCCCACCGCCTGGGCCAGGTGCACGGCAATCATGTTGGCGCCGCCGATGATCGTGCCGCCGGCATCGCGGTACTGGGGCTCGGTACCGACCATGACGATGGCACCGAAGCCGACAATGATCAGCAGCAGGTAGAAGTAGCCGATGAAACCGGTGGCGTAGAACACGCTCTTGCGTGCTTCCCGGGCATCGCTGACGGTGAAGAAACGCATGAGGATGTGCGGCAGGCCGGCGGTGCCGAACATCATGCCCAGCCCCAGGGAAATGGCATCGATGGGGTTGGACAGCAACCCGCCCGGGGCCATGATCGCGCTGCCCTTGGCGTGCACCGCGCTGGCCTGGGCGAACAGCGCCTCGCTGCTGAAGCCGAAGTGCTTGAGCACCATGAAGGCCATGAAGCTGGTGCCCGAGAGCAGCATCAGCGCCTTGATGATCTGTACCCAGGTGGTGGCCAGCATGCCGCCGAAGGTCACGTAGCAGACCATCAGCAGGCCCACCAGCATCACCGCATAGAGGTAGCTGATGCCAAACAGCAGCTCGATCAGCTTGCCGGCGCCGACCATCTGCGCCACCAGGTACATCAGCGCCACGCTCAGGGTGCCGAAGGCCGAGGTCAGGCGTACCGGCGTCTGGGCCAGGCGATAGGACACCACGTCGGCGAAGGTGTACTTGCCCAGGTTGCGCAGGCGTTCAGCGATCAGGAACAGGATGATCGGCCAGCCGGCCAGCACCCCCAGGGCGTACAACAGACCGTCGTAGCCATTGAGGAACATCATTGCCGAGATGCCGAGGAAAGACGCCGCGGAAATCATGTCGCCGGCGATCGCCAGGCCATTCTGCAAGCCGCTCATGCCGCCACCGGCGGTATAGAAATCGCTGGCAGAGCGGGTGCGCCGGGCGGCCCAGCGGGTGATGCCGAGGGTCATCAGGACAAACACCAGGAACATGCCGATGGCGTTCCAGTTCAATGGCCGCACGGGCGTGTCGGCCGCCAGGGCCAGGTCGGTGGCCAGCAGGCCGGGCAGCAGCAATAGAGCGAGCAGGCGCTTCATGGTTGGCACTCGCGCTTGAGCTTGTCGTTCAGCGGGTCCAGCAGGCGGTTGCTGCGGTAGACGTAGAAGCCGGTGAGGGCAAAGGCCAGGCCGATCATTGCCACACCTACCGCATGCCGACGCTGGTGGCTCCGCCGGCCAACGAGCGCCCCAGCAGCCCGGGGTGGAAAGCCACCAGCAGTACGAAGCCGTAGTAGGCCAGGAGCATGATCAGGGTCAGCGACCAGTAGAGGCGCTGCTTGCGCCGCACCAGCTGGATGAAGTCCGGATGGCGGGTGATGTGGGCGATCTGTCGTGGGGTCATGGCGCGTTCTCTTGTTTTTGTTGTTGGTGGCACGTGAAGGCGCTGCGCGGCCTTTCGCAGCTTCGCTGGGGTGCGGCAGCGGCTACGGGCGGCTGCGGGGAGCGCCGGAGTCAGAGCTGGTCGAAGTCCAGTACCACCTTGTCGCTGAGCGGGAACGATTGGCAGGAGAGGACGTAGCCGGCCGCCACTTCGTAGTCTTCCAGGGCGTGGTTGCTGTCCATTTCCACTTCGCCTTCGATGACCTTGCATTTGCAGGTGGAGCAGACTCCGGCCTTGCATGAGTAGGGCAGTTCGGCGCCCTGGGCGTTGCCGGCATCGAGAATGCTCTGGCTGTTGCGCGGCAGGTCGAAGGCCAGGGCGCGGCCGTCGCTGATGACGGTGATCCGGCTGTGCCGGGCATCCAGGGCGTGGGCGGTTTCCCGGGCCTGGCGCTTGTGCCCGTCGCTGCCGGCGTGGAACAGCTCGAGGTGGATGCGCCCGGCCGGCATGCCGGCAGCCTTGAGGCTGTCGCGCACGGTTTCGGTCATGGCCTGGGGGCCGCAGATGAACGCGGCCTCCAGTTGCTGGACCTCGAGCCAGCGGGAAAACAGCTGCTGGCACTTGTACTGGTCGATGCGCCCGTTGTACAGGTCGATGTCCTGCCGTTCGCGGCTGAACACGAACATCAGGTTCAGCCGCTGCAGGTAGCGGTTCTTCAGGTCCTCAAGCTGTTCGCGAAACAGCGCCGAGTTGCTGGAGCGGTTGCCGTAGAGCAGGGTGACCCGGCTGTGGGGCTCGGTTTGCAGGGTGGTCTTGATGATCGACAGGATCGGCGTGATGCCGCTGCCGGCCGCCACCGCCAGGTAATGGCCGCGCCGCGCCGGGTCAAGCTCCACATGGAAACGCCCGGCCGGGGGCATCACGTCCAGGCTGTGGCCGGGATGCAATCGTTCATGGGCGAAGGCCGAGAAACGCCCGCCGGCCACGCGCTTGACCGCGATGCGCAGTTCACCATCGTTGACCCCGGTGCAGATCGAATAGGAGCGGCGCACTTCCTCGCCTTCAAGCTCGGCGCGCAGCACCAGGTGCTGGCCCTGGGTGAAGTGGAACTGCTGCTGCAGGTGCGGGGGTACCTCGAAGGCGATGGACACCGCGTCGCGGGTTTCATTGCGCAGGTCCTTGATGGTCAGGCGGTGGAACTGGCTCATGGTGGTTCTCCACTGCGGCGCCGGGCCGCTCAGATGCACTTGAAGTAGTCGAAGGGTTCCAGGCAATCACGGCAGCGATACAGGGCCTTGCAGGCGGTGGAGCCGAACTCGCTGAGGCGCTCGCTGTGGGCGCTGCCGCATTGCGGGCAGAGCACCTGGGGCGTTTCTCCCAGCAGGCTGCGCTTGCTGCTGCCCGAGGGCGGTGCAATGCCGTAGGCCTGCAGGCGCTGGCGCCCGCGCTCGGTGATCCAGTCGGTGGTCCAGGCCGGGGTCAGCTGGCGCAGCAGCCTGGGGGCCTTGAAGCCGGCGCGCTCCAGGGCCTGGCGGATGTCGCTTTCGATCACCTCGGTGGCCGGGCAGCCGGAGTAGGTCGGGGTGACCGCCACCTGCAGGTGCCCCTGGTGCCAGTCGAGGTGGCGCACGATGCCCAGGTCGAGCACGCTGACCACCGGCACTTCCGGGTCCATGACCCGGTCGAGAATGGCCCAGGCGGTGTCCAGGTCCCCGGGCAACGGGTCGCGAGCCCCCAGGTCGCTGCCGATCAGCTCACCAGACCGCATCGGGATAGGCTCGCGGCAGTGATTGCATCTGGGCCAGCAGCAGGCCCAGGTGTTCGGTATGCAGGCCTTTGCGCGCATCCAGGTAGAAGTGGCTGGGTGCTTCGGGCACAGGCAGCGTGGCCCGGGCGAACACCGCGGCGACCCTGTCCCGCCAGGCGGTGGCGACCTGAGCCGGGTCCGCCAGCAGCCCGGCCTGGTGCAACGCGAGCTCCGCAGGATCGGTGGCGATCAGTTCCTCGGTAAAGCGCCACAGCCGCGCCAGGGCCTGGAGCATGCGCCGGTGGCTTTCCTCGGTGCCGTCCCCCAGGCGCTCGACCCACTCGCTGGAGCGACGCAGGTGGTAGGTGACTTCCTTGAACGCCTTGGCGGCGACCCCGACGATGCGTGGATCGCTGGACAGGCACAGGCCACGGAGGGTTTCCAGGTGCCAGGCGTCGTAGAAGAACTGCTTGAGCATGGTCACCGCGAAGTCGCCATTGGGTTGTTCCACCAGCAGCAGGTTGCGGTAGGCGCGTTCGTCGCGGCGAAAGGCCAGATGGTCGGCATCCCGCCCGTCCGCCAGCAGTTCGGCGGCATAGTCCAGCCAGTTGCGGGCCTGGCCCACCAGGTCGAGACCGACGTTCATCAGGGCCAGTTCTTCTTCCAGGGCCGGAGCCCGGCCGCACCATTCGCACAGGCGCTGGCCCTGGACCAGGGCACTGTCGCCCAGGCGCAGCAGGTGGTTGAGCAGATCGTTTGCAGGGTTCATGGCCGGCCTCACATGTGTCCGACTTCGGGGGGCAACTGGTAGAAGCTGGCGTGGCGGTAGACCTTGTCGTCCGCCGGGTCGAACAGCGGCTCCTTTTCGTCCGGCGAGGAGGCGACGATCTGCGCCGACGGCACCACCCACAGGCTCACGCCTTCGCTGCGCCGGGTGTAGAGGTCGCGGGCGTTGGCCATGGCCATCGGGGCATCGGCGGCGTGCACGCTGCCGACATGCTTGTGGTTGAGGCCGTGCTTGCTGCGCACGAAAACCTCGTAAAGGGTCCATTCAGACATTGCAGTGACTCCACATCAGGGCTGGAGGGCCGTTACCCCTGGGGGCAATGGCCGGGGGTGAGCGGGCTCTCAGGCGGCGTCGCGGGCGGCCTTCCGGGCGGCGTGGGCCACGGCGGCAGCCCGCACCCAGGCGCCGTCCTCCATGGCCTGGCGGCGGGTGTCCAGGCGTTCCTGGTTGCACGGGCCGTTGCCCTTTAGCACTTCGTAGAACTCCTCCCACTGGATTTCGCCAAAGTCGTAGTGGCCGCGCTCGGCGTTCCACTTCAGCTCCGGGTCGGGGCAGGTGCAGCCCAGCAGCTCCAGTTGCGGGATGGTCTGGTCGATGAAGCGCTGGCGCAGTTCGTCGTTGCTCTGGCGCTTGATCTTCCAGGCCATGGACTGGGCACTGTTGGGGGAGTGTTCGTCGCTGGGGCCGAACATCATCAGGGCCGGCCACCAGAGACGGTTGATGGCGTCCTGGACCATGTCCCGCTGTGCCTGGTTGCCCTCACGCATCATGGTCAGGAGGATTTCGTAGCCCTGGCGCTGGTGGAAGCTCTCTTCCTTGCAGATGCGCACCATGGCCCGGGAGTAGGGGCCGTAGGAGGTGCGTTGCAGCACC
The DNA here is from genome assembly GCF_017947325.1 of Pseudomonas sp. MWU349. Lineage (NCBI taxonomy): Bacteria > Pseudomonadati > Pseudomonadota > Gammaproteobacteria > Pseudomonadales > Pseudomonadaceae > Pseudomonas > Pseudomonas sp. MWU349. The sequence continues at coordinate 1,072,506 of NZ_JAFEVP010000001.1, forward strand.
ACCTGATTGACGATGGCCGCGCCATCCACCAGCCAGCCCACGGCGCCCATGTCGGCCCAGTTCAGGGTCGGGTAATTGAAGATGCTCGAATACTTGGCCTTGCCGCTGTGCAGCCGGGCCACTTCTTCGTCGCGGTCGGCCCCCAGGGTTTCCATGGCGCTGTACAGGTACAGGCCGTGGCCGGCTTCGTCCTGGATCTTGGCCATCAGTTGCAGCTTGCGCTTGAAGGTCGGGGCACGGGTGACCCAGTTGCCTTCGGGCAGCATGCCGACGATTTCCGAATGGGCGTGCTGGGAGATCTGCCGGATCAGGGTCTGACGGTAGGCCTCGGGCATCCAGTTCTTGGCTTCGATCTTGATCTCGCCGTCGATCCTTTCCTGGAAGCTGCGTTCCTGTTCGGACATCTCGGCCAGTGGCGTGACGCGCTTGACCCCTGTTTCTACCAGCTGTGCGTACATGTGGCGTCTCCCGGTGTGAAGGTGTGGCTGGGCATGGGAATGTTTATATGTGATACGTAAATTAATATCAAACATAAAATAACGTGTCATGTTTGATTTTGGTATCGCATTGCGCCCCTGGGCCTTTGTCAAGGCAAAAAAAAGCCCCGCATCAGCGGGGCTTCCAGGAAGGATGGATTAGCGGTTGCGTTTGTCGATTACCCGGCAGGCCTTGCCTTCGGAGCGCTTGATGCTGAATGCCGGCTGCAAAACGATACGTGAGCTGATACCGATATGGGTCTTTATGTGGCGGCTGAGATCGCCGCAGAGGGCTCGCTGCTGCTCGTCCCCCAGTTGCTGGTGCTCAGGCTTGAGCTCGACGTGGATGTCAACGCTGTCGAGGTTGCCGTGGCGGTACAGGTGGATCTCGTAGCAGGGGGCCAGTTGCCCGACCTTCAGCACCTGCTCTTCGACCTGGGTGGGGAACACGTTGACCCCGCGGATGATCAGCATGTCGTCGCTGCGCCCGGTGATCTTGTCGATGCGCCGCATCGGCCGCGCCGTGCCCGGCAACAGCCGGGTCAGGTCGCGGGTGCGATAGCGGATCATCGGCAGCGCTTCCTTGGTCAAGGAGGTGAGCACCAGCTCGCCCAGTTCGCCATCGGCCAGTACCTGGCCGGTGATCGGGTCGATGATTTCCGGGTAGAAGTGATCCTCCCACAGGGTCGGGCCGTCGCGGGTCTGCGCGCATTCCATGGCCACCCCGGGGCCGATGATTTCCGACAGCCCGTAGATGTCCAGGGCAGTGATGCCCAGGCGCCGCTCGATGGCACTGCGCAGTTCGTCGGTCCAGGGTTCGGCACCGAAGATTCCCAGGCGCAGCGCCAGCTGGTGCGGGTCCAGGCCCTGGCGCTCGATCTCGTCGGCGATGTTGAGCATGTAGGAGGGGGTGACCATGATGATGTCCGGCTGGAAATCCTTGATCAGTTGCACCTGCTTCTCGGTCTGGCCGCCGGACATGGGGATCACCGTGCAGCCCAGGCGTTCGGCGCCGTAGTGCGCCCCCAGGCCGCCGGTGAACAGGCCGTAGCCATAGGAAATATGCACCTTGTCCCCGGGCCGCCCGCCAGCGGCGCGGATCGAGCGCGCCACCACCTGCGCCCAGGTGTCGATGTCGTTGCGGGTGTAGCCGACCACCGTGGGCTTGCCGGTGGTGCCGCTGGAGGCGTGCAGGCGTACCACCTGGTCCATGGGCACGGCGAACATGCCATAGGGGTAGTGGTCGCGCAGATCGGCCTTGGTCGTGAAGGGCAGGTGCGCCAGGTCTTCCAGGCGCTTGATGTCCTGGGGGTGCACCCCGAGCTGGTCGAAGCGCTGACGGTACAGCGGGACCCTGTCGTAGGCGTGGTTCAGGCTCCAGCGCAGGCGTTCCAGCTGGTGCTGGCGCAGGTGGTCGATGCTGGCGGTTTCCATCGGGTCCAGCAGCGCGTCGGGCACGGTTCCGGCAATCGGCATGTTCATGGTGTCACTCGAATTGTTGTTGTCTTGTAGCCCGCCGGCGGGCGGGTTCTGAGTGCATGCCCCGAGGCGCAGGCGAGCCCCGGGCGAATCTTTCTAATGTGCTTGCAGCCGCTCGCTGATCAGTGCGATGCCCGGGGCGACACGGCTGCACATGGTGCACAGCGCGTAGCGGCCTAGGCGCTGCCAACGAGGATACGGACGGCATCGATGATCAGTGGGTCATTCATGGGAGGGCTCCTGTGCCCGTACCGGGCCGCATGTCGGCCCGCACGCTCATGCCCAGGCGCGCCGTACCGGGCGCCACCGCCAACAGGCGCATGCCCAGGGCGTTGCTTGCCGGGTCACGTTCGAGCAGGGGCCGGGCGCAGCGCCGGGCCAGTTCCATGGCGTCATTTTCGGTCATGCAGGGGCCTCCTCGGAGTGACCGTGGTCAGCAGCCCTTGAACACGGGGCTGCGCTTTTCCATGAAGGCGCTGACGCCTTCGCGGTAGTCCTCGCTGCAACCGGCCAGGCGTTGCAGGTCGCGCTCCAGGTCCAGTTGCTCATCGAAGCTGTTGTGCAGGCTGGCATTGAGGCTGCGCTTGATCAGGCCCAGGCCGTAGGTGGGTTGGGTGGCCAGGTGCCGGGCCAGGCTCAGGGCCTGGTCCCGCAGTTGGGCATCATCCACGCACTGGTAGATCAGGCCCCACTGCTCGGCCTGTTCGGCACTCAGGCGGTTGCCGAGCATGGCCAGGGCCTTGGCCCGGGCCATGCCCACCAGGCGCGGCAGCAGCCAGGTACCGCCGGAATCGGGAACCAGCCCGAGCTTGCAGAAGGCCTGGATAAAGCTTGCCGAGCGTGCGGCCAGTACCAGATCGCAGGCCAGGGGCAGGTTGGCCCCGGCACCGGCGGCCACCCCGTTGACCGCGCAGACCACCGGTAGCGGCAGGTCCCGCAGGGCCCGCACCAAGGGGTTGTAGAAGGTTTCGATGGAGTCCCCCAGGTCCGGCGCGGCGCCGCCGGGCGCCACGGTGCGCTCGCCCAGATCCTGCCCGGCGCAGAAGCCCCGGCCTTCCCCCGTCAGCAGCAGGACCCGTACCTGCGGATCATTGCGCACCAGGTCCAGGGCTGCCTGTACCTCGCGGTGCATCGTCGGGTTGAAGCTGTTGAGCTGTTCAGGGCGGTTGAGGCTGAGAAGGGCCACGCCCTCGCTGATGGAGAACAGGATGGTGGTGAAGTTCATGGGCGGGGCGCTCTGTGCTGGGGGATCAGGCGAAAACCATCGACAGGCATGGAGGCTGCAAGGCGTTGAGGCATGGTGAATGTCCTCGGGGTGGCCGGTGGTCGGCTCGATTGTTGGGGCGGCTGGCTAGCCGGTTTTCGTCGAGTATATCGCCAATGTGATACATAAAAACAATAGCAACATGAATTTAATGTGTCTTGATTTTAGCTGCCGGTCCAGTTTTTTTGTTGCTCCGGGGGGACGATGAAAACCTCCAGGCTGCCTAAATCATTGATAAGTACGGGGATGGCAAGTCTTTATGGAGCGTCTGGGCTGGTTGGTTGCAGTAGCGCCTGTCTTGTGTCTGGCCAATAATCTGATACAAACTGCCATCCGCAGTTCATCGTATTTCCTGCTTTCAGATGACGTGTTCTTCAAGGAACCTCTCCATGACCTGTTACAGCCTCGATGGATTAACCCCAGTGGTCGACCCCAGCGCTTATGTGCACCCTTCAGCGGTACTGATTGGTGACGTGATGGTCGGCGCCCATTGTTACATCGGCCCCTTGGCCAGCTTGCGGGGCGACTTTGGGCGGATCGTCCTGGAGGAGGGGGCAAACCTGCAGGATACGTGTGTGATGCATGGTTTTCCCGACAGCGATACCGTGGTCGAGCGCAACGGCCATATAGGTCATGGCGCTGTCCTGCATGGCTGTCGAATTGGCGCCGACGCCCTGGTGGGCATGAATGCGGTGGTGATGGACAACGCGCATATCGCGCCCCGTTGCATCGTTTCCGCGGCAGCCTTCGTCAAGGCCGGCTTCGAGTGTGCACCACAGTCGCTGATCATGGGCACGCCGGCGCGAGTCAGCCGCCTGCTCAGTGACGCGGAGCTGGCCTGGAAGCAGGCAGGAACCCGCGAATACCAACAGCTGGCCAGGCGTTGCCTGGAGCAGATGCGGCCTTGCGAGCCGCTGCGGGAGGCAGAACCCGGGCGCCCGCGAATCGGCAACAGCGCGCTGCGCCCCAAGGCTCGTCCATGAACCTGGCCGGGCGCTATGGCTGCCTGAAACCCGCTATATTCCTTCCTTTTTTACCGGTACATCCATGTCGTCCCTAGCGCCACTGAACCACCTGATCAAACGTTTCCAGGAGCAGACCCCGATCCGCGCCAGTTCGCTGATCATCACCCTGTACGGCGATGCCATCGAGCCCCACGGCGGTACGGTGTGGCTGGGCAGCCTGATTCAGTTGCTGGAACCCATGGGGATCAACGAGCGCTTGATCCGCACCTCGATCTTCCGCCTGAGCAAAGAGGGTTGGCTGAGCGCCGAAAAGGTCGGCCGGCGCAGCTACTACAGCCTGACCCTGACCGGGCGCCGGCGCTTCGACAAGGCCTTCAAGCGCGTATACAGCGCCGGAGTGCCGGCCTGGGACGGCGCCTGGTGCCTGGTGATGCTCTCGCAATTGCCTGTCGAGCTGCGCAAGCAGGTGCGCGAAGAGCTGGAATGGCAGGGGTTCGGCGCCATGTCGCCGGTACTGCTGGCCTGCCCGCGCAGTGATCGGGCCGATATCAACGCCACCCTGGTGGAGCTTGGGGCCCAGGACGACACCATCGTCTTCGAGACCACGCCCCAGGATGTCCTGGGGTCCAGGGCCCTGCGCCTGCAAGTGCGGGAAAGCTGGAACATCGATGAACTGGCAGCCCACTACAGCGAATTCATCCAGCTGTTCCGCCCGCTCTGGCAGGCCCTGCGCGAGCAGGAGCAATTGCAGCCCCAGGAATGCTTCCTGGCCCGGCTGCTGCTGATTCATGAGTACCGCAAGCTGCTGCTGCGCGATCCGCAATTGCCCGATGAGCTGCTGCCCGGGGATTGGGAAGGCCGCGCGGCGCGCCAGCTGTGTCGCAACATCTATCGCCTGATCCAGGCCCGGGCCGAAGAATGGCTGGCCACTGCCCTGGAGAACGCCGATGGCCCGTTGCCGGATGTCGGCGAAAGCTACTATCGGCGTTTTGGCGGGCTGGTCTAGCCCGCTCATCCAAGAGGGGCCAGCTGTGATGCCCTGGGCCAGGGGATTGGCCCAGGGCGTTGCAGCCCGGGTTTATCGCGGCCCGGATGTTAAATAATCATTGACCTGCGAATTTGTCCTGATCTAGGGTCGCGAAGGTATTCATGTAACTAAGCGGAGAATGTTTCTGCGCTGTTGCAGTTGAATGACGTGCACTGCAAGTTTGAAGATATTTGCAATATAGGGAGCATGGCCAGGTACAGGTATTCGGTCCTGCAGGGAAAGCAGACAGATAAAGGAATTATCGATGAAGTGCATTCGCAACCTGGCTACAAAGTTTGGCCTGGCCATGATGTTGGTTATTTGGGGGCAGTTGGCTATTGCTTCGCAACTGGTTCCGGCATTTGGGCTGGCCAATGATCAATATGCCAAGTCGCCGGGGCCCTATACAGTCAGCACCAATGCTGTTCTGGGTGATTGCCGTGGGTTGTTGGGGGTGTTGGCGCGGATCATGCTGTTGGATAACAGTCTGCAATGCAATCAGTCCTTTCCTTACGGATTCTCCAATCCAATCTCCACCAGTGTCTATTACCCGTCCAATATCAAGCAATTGGACAAGTTGCCAGTGGTCAACTTCGTTGGCGGCATTCTCTCCAACCAGGGCCAGTACACAGATTTGCTGCGGCTGTGGGCGAGCTACGGTTTCATCGTGATTATCTCCTCGGACTTCATCAACACCGCACCCACCATGCATGTGCTCGGCGCCCTGGAACTGAGCAAGCTCAACCAGGACCCGACCTCGCCATTGTTCGGCAAGGTCGACCTAGCGCGCACCATTGTGGCGGGGCATTCGGCAGGAGGAGGCGCATCGATTCTATCGGCAAGCCTCTTGCCAGAGACCTTGAAGGGCATCGACCCGCAGTTGCGCTATATCGGCTCGCTGCCGATCGAACCCGGGCCGATCGGCCTTGGCTCCACGGTGAAGACGCCGACCCTGGTACTCACCGGCGCAGCGGACGTAGTGGTCCCGGCCTGGGCCTGGCCAAGGCTGTGGCAGGGCGGGCTGATCAAGACCGTGCCGGGCTGGAGCGCAACCGCCCATAACGCCACCCATTTCAGCCCGGTCAGAAGTGTCAGGGAAGACGAGTTTGCCGGTATTACCACGGCCTGGATCTTATATGTCGGCAAGAATGACCCAGCCGCCAAAGAATACTTCGTCGGTGAAAATTACAAACTGGCCCGAGATCCGCAGTTTATTCGCCTGCTATTCAATCCGCTGCGGGTCCAGCGCAATGAAGTAGCCGATAGCCTTCAATAGCACTGTGCTTTTTCCGATAAGGCGGATACAGGCCCGGGAGTATCCGAAGCCTGTTTTCGGGCTCACTCAATAGTGCATTTTTCCAGCGCGAAGTTAAGGTGTTGGCGAAATGTACCGGGCATTTCTTGAACTCGGGTGTTTTATTCATGAAATATTCTTCCGGCGTTAACTGGCAATGAGTTATTGCCGAACTGGAAAGTCAGGACGGCGCCGGGTCGTTGCACGCTTGATGAACTAAATGCAATGGCAATGTCACTGCATTGTTATTTGCGCGCCCTACCTTGGGGGCAGCGTTATATATCGCGCTGCAACCATAAGGACTCAATAACCCATGCCCAGTCTTACACGCAGGAAGCTCTTGCAAGCGGCCGCCATCGGTACTTTCTTCTCCTCATTGCCGGCATCCATCCGCCAGGCCCTGGCGATACCGGCGAACAACCGGACCGGAACCATCAAGGATGTCGAGCATGTGGTGATCCTGATGCAGGAAAACCGTTCGTTCGACCACTACTTCGGCACCTTTCGCGGGGTACGCGGCTTCAGTGACCGTTTCACCATCCCACAGACCGGTCAACGGGAGGTGTGGGAGCAACAGGGCAAGGGCCGGCTGGTGATGCCTTATCACCTGGACAGCAGCAAGGGCAACGCCCAGCGCGTCAGCGGCACCCCGCATTCCTGGGCGGACGCCCACTCGGCCTGGGGCGAGGGGCGTATCAGCGCCTGGCCGACCTACAAGACCAACACCTCCATGGGCTACTACAGCGAGCAGGAACTGCCTTTCCAGTTCGCCCTGGCCAACACCTTCACCCTGTGTGACGCCTACCACTGTTCGGTGCACGCCGGCACCAACCCCAACCGGCTGTTCCTCTGGACAGGCAGCAATGGCGCGAGCGCAGCCAAGGTAGCGGCGGTGGTCAACGAATGGGACGGCCCGGGGCCGGCGAATGTCGGCTACAACTGGAAGACCTACCCTGAGCGCCTGGAAGAGCAGGGCGTGAGCTGGAAGGTGTACCAGCACCTGCCGGACAACTTCGGCGACAACCCGCTGGCGGGGTTCCGGCAGTACCGGGCCGCCAGCGTGCAGGTGGGCAACCCGGCCCAGCCGCCGAAGGATTTCAATGCCTTCGTGCCCTACAGCGACGGGCTCAACGCCGTGGCACCGCTGTACAAGGGCAATGGCAACACCCTGCCGGCCAGCAGCGGCAGCAACCTGGAGACCATCATTGGCGGGTTTCGCAACGACGTGCAGGCCGGCAAGCTGCCCCAGGTCAGTTGGATTGTGGCGCCGGCAGCCTATTCCGAGCATCCCGGGCCTTCGAGCCCGGTGCAGGGCGGCTGGTTCACCCAGGAAATTCTCCTGGCCTTGACCAGCAACCCCGAGGTCTGGAGCAAGACGGTACTGCTGGTGACCTACGATGAAAACGACGGCTTCTTCGACCATATGCCGTCGCCCTCGGCGCCTTCGCGGCGCAAGGACGGCAGCTTTGCCGGCAAGTCCACCCTGGGTTTCGACAGCGAACTGTTCACCCACCCGGCCCCGGCCGGCTCGACCCAGCAACCCTTGCCCGATGGCGGCGTATATGGGCCGGGGCCGCGGGTGCCGATGCTGGTGCTGTCGCCCTGGAGCCGTGGTGGCTGGGTCAACTCGCAAGTGTTCGACCATACCTCGGTGCTGCAATTTCTCGAGAAACGCTTTGGCGTGCGAGAGCCGAACATCAGCGCCTGGCGGCGTGCAGTCTGCGGTGACCTGACCTCGGCGTTCAACTTCGCCGACCCCAACCATGAAACCCTTCCCGCGCTGCAGACCACTACCCGCCAGGCCGCCGACAGCCTGCGTCAGCGCCAGGAAAAACTGCTGCCGGTGCCGCTGCCCTCGGCCGGCCAGCAACTGGCGCCGCAGCAGCAGCGCCTGGCCCGGCCTTCCCGGGCCTTGCCCTATCGGCTGCATGTGGACAGCCAGGCCGACCCCAAGGCTCGCACCTTGTCCCTGAGCCTGCAGAACACCGGAGAGCAGGGTGCGGTTCTGCATGTCTACGATGGCCTGCACCTGAGCGAGATTCCCCGCCGCTATACCGTGGAAGCCGGCAAGGCCCTGCAGGACAGCTGGCCGGTGGTGGAGCGCTATCAGCTCTGGGTCCTGGGCCCCAACGGGTTTCACCGCAGTTTCCACGGCGATCTGAAAACCCTGCAGCCCGAACTGCTGGTAACCACTAGCAACAGCCAGTTGCAACTGACCCTGAGCAATCCGGGGGAGCATGGGGTGGTCATCAGCGTCGATCGTTGCCCCTATACCCAGCAGGGGCCATGGACCTTGGCGGTACCGGCCCGGGGCGAGGTGCGCCAGGTGTTCGCCTGCGAGGGCAGTGGCGGCTGGTATGACCTGACGCTGCGCAGCGACGGCGGCTGGCTGCGCCGGATCGCCGGGCGCCTGGAAACCGGAGCGCACAGCATCAGCGACCCCTTGATGGGGCGGGCATGAAGTCACTGGCAAAAACGAGGCGCTTTCGAAATGGAACCCAAAGCCGGGCTGGATAACGATAAGTGCAACTAATACCCGAGCGGTAGAAGTTGTGGGGGAGAGCAGAATAGATAGGGTGCTTAGTTGTTTGCTTTAAATAACGGATCACCCCTTCGGGTGATCCGTTAACAGCAACGCTTACTTGGGCATGGCCCAAGACTGCAAGGTATAACCGTCCTGGCTCAGTTCGGCGCGGGCCTGTTTGAGCAGGTCTTCCAGCTGGGCTGGATCGGAGTAGGCACTGCTGGGAATCTGGGTGTGGCCAATACGGGTACTGGTACGGTCGATGACGGTCAGGCTGAGTTCGCCATTACCGTCCTGTGGAGCCCAGGCCACGCATTGAAAAGGCTGGAATGCGCGGTCGGCGATCAAAAGTGCTTCGTTGATACGGAGCGGGGCGTTCATGGGGTCTTCTCTCTGTGTGCCCAATCAAATGATGTGCCGTCGGTTGGGCTTACCGTTCGGCTGGTCATTTGTACTGATGCACCGAGGTAGCACTCGGGTCACACTGAAAAACAAGTTTTTACAACTTTCGTGCACAGGTCATGTGGCCAGGCCCTTAGTTGCGGGGGACGGATAAAAAAACTGCGACAATCAGTCGCTCGTGAACAGCCTGGAATCCCACGTTAGTTCCTTTGGCAATCAGCCCTATAAGCAATTGATACATTCCACCGTCAAGTTCTTGCTAATGTTACAGCCAGGTTTTCCAAACCACTGTTTCTAATAACTTTTCCATTCCCTGGCGCCAAGGAACAGTCATGCTCGAAGCCCCTGTGCAGCGCCGTTTGCTGGTGGTCGATCCCTGTGACGATTGCCATCGCCTGTTACCTGGCTTGCGCAGCATTGGCTGGGATGTCGACAGCTGTGACCTGGAGTCCGCCCGCGAACGCTCCTGCGATGTCGGACTGCTGCGCCTGCAGCCTTTTCACCTGGAGCGCCCGGAGGCGGTCAAGGACCTGATCAGCCGCAGCGGCACCGAGTGGATCGCGGTATTGAGCCAGGAAGTACTGCGCCTGCAAAAGGTCGGGGATTTTGTCTGCGAATGGTTTTTCGACTTCCACACCCTGCCGTTCGACGTGTCACGGGTCCAGGTGACCCTCGGCCGAGCGTTCGGCATGGCGCGCCTGCGGGGCCAGGGCTCGATCCATGTGGACCAGCCCGAACATGAGTTGCTGGGCGATAGCCGGCCGATCCGCGACCTGCGCAAGCTGCTGGGTAAACTGGCGCCCACCGAGTCGCCCGTGCTGATCCGAGGCGAAAGCGGCACCGGCAAGGAGCTGGTGGCGCGTACCCTGCATCGTCAGTCCCAGCGCCACGACAAACCCTTTGTCGCCATCAACTGCGGGGCGATTCCCGAACACCTGATCCAGTCCGAACTGTTCGGGCACGAGAAGGGCGCCTTTACCGGCGCCCATCAACGCAAGGTTGGGCGCATCGAGGCGGCCCATGGCGGCACCTTGTTTCTTGACGAGATTGGCGACCTGCCGCTGGAGCTGCAGGCCAATCTGCTGCGCTTCCTGCAGGAAAAGCACATCGAACGGGTAGGGGGCAGCCAGCCGATTCCGGTGGATGTGCGGGTTCTGGCGGCCACCCACGTCGACCTGGAAGCGGCGATTACCAGCGGGCGCTTTCGAGAAGACCTCTATTACCGCCTGAATGTGTTGCAAGTGATCACCGCGCCGTTACGCGAGCGCCATGGTGACCTGGGCATGCTGGCCAGCCATTTTGCCCACTTCTATAGCCAGGAAACCGGGCGTCGGCCCCGCAGTTTCAGCGAGGATGCCCTGGTGGCCATGGGCAAGCATGATTGGCCGGGCAATGTCCGCGAACTGGCCAACCGGGTGCGGCGCGGCCTGGTGCTGGCCGAGGGGCGCCAGATCCAGGCCAGCGACTTGGGCCTGCTCAGCCAGCCGGCCCAGGACCTGCCCATGGGCACCCTTGAAGACTACAAGCACCGCGCCGAGCGCCAGGCCCTGCGCGACGTGTTGAACCGGCACAGCGACAACCTCAGCGTGGCGGCACGGGTCCTGGGGATCTCGCGCCCGACCTTCTACCGTTTGCTGCACAAGCACCAGATCCGCTAGGGCGGGTAAAAATGCCAAGGCCCGCTGCGATTGGGGAATCGCAGCGGGCCTTGGCGTTTTGCCGGGGGGTCAGAAGTAGTAGGGGAATTTCAGGCTGAAGGTGAAATCCGGTGCGTCCTGGGTCATGCCCAGGGACAGGTTGGGCACGATGGTCAGGTGGTCGGTGGCGGCGATGGTCATGCCGACGTTGAAATAGGCTGCGTTGGCATCGCTGGATGTCACCGATTGCCAGTCCTGACCGCTGTACTTGAGCTTGCTCTTGCGCTGAATCTGATCAGACACCGAGAAGGCCATACTCATCTTTTCGTTCAGGGCAAAGGCTACACCGGCGCCGACCTGGAAGCTGTCACCCAGTTGCACCTTGCCGGGGGTTTTCTCGCCGGCATTGGAGCTGATATCCCCGAACGATTCTTCCAGGTTGTGGGTGTAGGACAGGCTGCCGAACAACACTGCCGGGTCGAAAGTCTTGACCAGGGAGATGCCGGGGGTGATCGACCAGACGCCATTACCGGTTGGCAGGCTTTCAGGCACCACCAGGCTGCTGCTCTTGGGGGACTGGACGAACTTGATACCGAACGGGTCCTTGCCCGTGGGAGCCTTGACGCGCAGGCTGACCACCGCGTCAGGCAGGCTGTCCGATTCGTCCAGGAACTTGTAGGCGACTCCGAAGTTCACGTCACCCAGCGTAGGGTCACGAGTGACTGATTCTTCGACGGTTGCCTGGGCGCTGCCGCCATTGCCGCCCCCTGACTGATAAGTTGACTCGCGGTAGATCACTGGCGCGTTTATATCGAACTGCCAGCGGTTATTGAGGTTGTAGCGGGCCGTCAGGTCCAGGGTCCAGGTATCGGACTTGATCCGATCCAGGTTGATATTGCCCAGCAGGATCGAATCCAGGGCCAGGAACCCGTTGAGGGTCAGTTGGCGGGTGTCGTAGCGGGCGTAAGTGATGCCTGTTTCCACGCTGAACTTGCCGCCGCCAAAGAAGCCGCTGGCTTCGTCATAGAGGTTGGTCACACTTTGTGCCGGCGTCGAATCATCCTTGAGTGACTGGCCATAGCTCGCACCACCTGCAGCGCCCCCGGACGCTGCGCCGGCCCCTCTGCCGGCGACCTGCTGGTTGCCTTTCAAGTCGGCTGGCGACTTCGCCAGGCGCTTGGGCGGTGGTGCCACGGGCTGGTCCTCGACCTGGCGAACCCGTTGTTCCAGAACCGCGAGGGCCTTCTGCTGCACTTCGTAACGTTGCTTCAGTTCCAGAAGTTCCCGTTTCAAGGTCTCTACGTCCGCGTCGGGCGCCGCTTGCAGTGCCATCGGAAATAGAGTGCTCAAACAAACCACAGCGCGCAGTGAAACCGATCGATACATGAAATAAACCGTCCCTTGTGAACCCCAATGGTCGAAAGGAGCGTAGTTCAGAATTTCAAACTGCGTAGTCCATTAAGCGTCGTCAGGTTGCAGTCCAGCGCACCGCTGCTGGGACCGTTGTTCTTCAGTACTACGTTGAGCTGGGTCAGGTTGTTGACCAGGTTGCTGTTGCCCAGCAGTCGGGTGTTTTGCATGACATTGCCCTGGGCCACTTGCTGCAAGGTGTTGCCCTGATTGCCACTGGCCAGAATGGCCATCTGGATTCCACCGTTGACCGCCGATACCGCCACACTGCCTGCAGCATTGCTTCCGGTGATGGTCTGGCCACTGAGCAGGGCCTGGCCGGGGCTGTTGCTCAGGCTGGGTGCCTGGTTGGCTTCGCTGACATTGATACTGACGTTGTTATAGGCGCTGTTGCCGTCGCCGGCGGCCCGCACGACCTGGGTCACGCCCTGGCCGGTACCGAGCCCGGCACCGCCGATCACGTTGCCCGTACCTTGTGAAGGGGTACTGCCGTTGCCGGTCTGGCTGATGGTGGTGACATAGAACTGTGGCGTGACCGTGGACTGCTGAATCTGCAGGCTACTGGTGGCGCCAATCAGATCACCACTGGCATTACGCCAGGTACTGCTCATGACGATGCCGAAGCTGATGATCCGTCCTGGCATCACATAACGGCCCCGCATCTGTGATAATTCCTGGTCTTGAACTTCTATGGGTTTGAAACCAGCATGGGCTGGAAGCGCTGCTGCCAGGCAGGCGACAGCCAGCCAATATGGAGTCTTCATCTGCTGCTCCCGGAGCGTCCTGCTCCCCTTTATCGTGTGGAGGCTTCTAGAAGAAGTCGCTTTGGATGAAACCGAAATCCATCAGTTCCGCGTCTTTGACCGGGTAGAAGGTGTCGAGCTTGTTTTTCGCGGTCAGTGGGGCGGGTGGGTCAAGCAAGGCATTGGCCTTATCGTAGCCGGGGCCGATGATGGCGAAGACGATGCCATTCCACCCCTTGACGAAGTCCTCATGGGTGTAGCGCTTGTGGCCTAGCACCGGATCACCGATGTAGACCCAGTCTTTCTGGGCCCGCTGCATTACCACGAAGTGCTTGTAGCCGCGAATTTCCATCAGTACGACCACCGGAATGGTCACTGCCTCGAGCTTTTCCGGAGGAATCCGGTAGCCCCTGGCGCGCATGCCGATGCTTTCCGCGTAGCGTTTCATGTCGAGCATCGAGAAACCCTGGGTCTGGACCAGCTTCTGGTCCGAGTTCATCAACATGCCCTTGATGACCTGTTCCTCATCGACGTCCAGCCAGTAGGCCTGGCGCAGAATGGTCGCCAGGGCGGCGGCGCCGCAGCTGAAGTCGGTCTTTTGTTCGACGATGTCGCTGAATCTGCGCTCACGCACACTCTGCACTTTCTTGAAGATCAGGCCGCCACCGGGAAGCCCGGCGACTGCCATCTGTGCTGCGTGCACGGGGCCGCAAAGGCTCAGCAGTAGAAGGATGATCGCAGTACGCATGATCGTTACGCCTGGCAGGACTGTGGAAAAGCCCCGTTTCCGGGGCTTTCGTTACGATCGCGACTACATGCAGGCTTTGCAGCCGGCGGCGATGGACAGCGAGTTGCTTTGTTGGTTGCCCACGCCAGCCGAGACGTTGGCGCCGCCGTTGCCGGAGAAGCCGTTCATCGAGTTGGTCATGCTGGCGTTGTTGACCACTGGGTTTTTCCAGCCGTCTTTGGTCAGCACTTGCTGGGTCCAGTAGCCAGCCAGTTCGATAGTGCCTTGTTCCTTGATGGAGATTTTCTGATCGTCGTTGCCATTGCCATGGTTGTCGCCATAGCCATGGCCACCATGATCGTCGCCACCTTCGATTTTCCCGGTGCCGGTACCTTTGTAGGTGCCAGAGGCTACGAAGCCGCCCGAAAGGGTGGTGGTTTTGTAGGCTTGAACACCTTTGTTTTCGACCACCAGGTTGGTCGAAGTCTGGTTGGCCGAAGCCGCGGCAGTGGCTACGCGACCGCCGGATACGGCGATGGCCAGGTTGTTTTTCTGTTGGTTGAAGTCGCCGGAAGTGACGTTCATGCCGATGTTGCCGGAACCGTTGTTGCCGGAGTTGTTGAGCACGGCATTGTTTTGGGTCGAAGAGTTTTTCACGTAGTTGTTGTTGTTGACCTGAGTCGCGCTGGAGGCGGCTACTGCACTACCGAAGATGAAGTTTTCATCGGCGGTGGCCAGGGCGGCGGCGTTGTCTTGTTGGTTGCCGTCGCCGGCGGCGGCGTTGGCACCCATGTTGCCGTTGGAGCTGTTGAGGGAACCGTCAATCTTGGCGTTGTTGTTGGTGCCCTGGTTTTTCACCACGTTGGTGTTGCTGTTCTGTACATCCAGGACGGCAGCGCCTGCGCCGGCGGTGATTTGCAGCAGAGTGCTTAGGTCCGGGCCCTGATCGCCATGATCGTTGCCATGACCGCCGTTGTTACCATGATCGTTACCACCTGCCTGGGCAGCCATTGCCATGACGGCGGCCAGTGCGAAAACCAGTGGTTTGAGAGCCATTGTGGGTTTCATGGTGTTTCTCCGGTGCTTATTAGTTGGTTAAGTGTTGGTACTTTCTAATCGCACTACGACGGGTCAATCAGCGACCCGGATGCTCAGGGTGTTAGCCATTCGGTTCCCCACCCCGGCACTCTGGTTCACCTGAATCACTCCACGGCTGCCGGTGAAGGCCTGGTCGCTGGTAACGACCTGGCGGCTGCCTTGTTGAGCGTCGGATGCTCCCGAGCTTGGTAACAGCGCCACGTTCTGCTGCGACAGGGCGCTGTCGTCGATGCTTTGCGGGTTGGCACTGATGCTGATCCGCAGGGCATTGACCATCTGGTTGTTGGCCCCGGACGACTGGTTCACGCCCAGTGCGCCGCTGCCATTGCTGAACGAGTTGCCGCCGATGGTGCTGCTGGCGTTGACCGAGCGGTCGGCGGGCGTGGTGAGTTTCTGGGTCACGCTGGTACTGGCCTTGGCGTTGGTGCCGATGGCGATGGCCCGTACGTTGGTTTGCTGCTGTTGATCGCCTGCGGCCTGGTTGATGTTGAGGTTGCCGTTATAGCTGGAACCGGAATTGACCAAGGTCGCGGTGTCCTGGACCTGGCTGGCGTTATCAGCCATGGCCGACGTGCATGCGAGCAGGCCAAGAAAGAGCAATGAATGCTTCATCTCAATGGCCTCCGATGTTGTTCAAGGGCGCCATGCCGGAGCTGATGGAGCGGTTGATGGAGTTGGAGATCGACGCGCCCGAGCCGCCACCGTGACCGGTGGTCATGCCTGGCAGGCCATCGGGATTGGTCACGACGTTGAGGCCGGCGACGCCAGTGCCATTGGGCATCACTGCACCGCGGACCAGCGAACCGCTGTTGACCCCGGCGAAGTCGCTGTCGCTCATTTCGTTATCGAGCGTCCCGGTGACTAGAGCGGACGGATTGGCGTTGACCGTGGTGGGGTTAGGGTCGCGATTCAGGGCACGACCAATGGGCGTGGGGTGCACTTGGCGTTCAAGAACGATTTCGCCATTCCCCGCAGCCATCACCGGAAGGCTGCACACCGCGCTGACGGCACAGCCGATCAGCAGTAGGCGGGTGAAACTTTTATTCAGCGTCCCCACGGCGGTATTCCTTCTTCTCAGTGCTGGCCCTAGCCGGCGTTGCGAGGAAGAGAGCAGAAGCCGTGCCGCTTTTTGTTTCTTGAGAGAATTCAAAGGCTTGCGAGCGCTGTAGGGCGTCGGCTGTCGGGGCTGTTTCAGGGATGAGACACCTACCCCCGACGGCCATTGGCCATAACCGGGGCAACGCTCTGGAACAGGGGTTGCTGCGGGGGTGTATCAGGGGCTTAACAGTTTGCCCGGCCATGGGCGCCACCGCGGAAAATGGCGGCCTGATGGCCAGGCAGGTGTTTCAGGGATGGACACTTGTGGCCCTGCGGCGCTGCACCGATCAGGCTTGCAGCAGTTGCCGGACCTGCTCGAAGGCCTGTTGCCGGCGGGCTTGCCAGTCGCCGCCAATGATGCGGTACGGCTGGCGGTGTTGCTCCAGCCAGTGGCGGGTAGCCTCGAAGAACGCCAGCCGTTCTGCCAGTTGTGGCTGGCAGCGCTGGCCGTCGTCGCTCCAGGCCACATCTTCCGGCGACAGCAGCAGGTGCAGGTCGTAGTGGCGGGCCAGCAACTGCGGTTCCAGCCACGGCGGGCAGTCGCCGAACAGGGTCTGGCTCCAGAGTTGGTTGCTTAACAGGTGGGTATCGAGAATCAGCAGTCCAGGTTGCCGGGCGCGGGCCTGATCTTCCCAGGCGAGCTGGCCCCGGGCGATCTCGGGAATGTCCGCCAGGCAGGTGTCGCGTCCTTGCTGCTCGATGAAGTGGCGCACGTATTCGCCCACCTGGATGCCACCGAAGTGGGCTTGCAGCTCGCTCGCCAGCCAACTCTTGCCGCTGGACTCGGGGCCAGTCAGTACCAGGACCTTCACGACTGCAGGGCCGGGTCGGCGCGCCAGGCTCGCCAGCCCTGGACGGCCAGCAGGGTGAACAGGGCATACAGCGCCGCCGTCAGGTAGAGCTGCTTGTAGACGAACAGCCCGACGAAAATCACGTCCACGGCAATCCACAGCGGCCAGCACTGCACGCGCTTCTGCGCCATCCACCACTGCGCCACCAGGCTGAAGGCGGTCAAGGCGGCGTCCAGCCAGGGCTGCGCGGCGTCGGTCCAGTGGGCCATGGCAGCCCCCAGCAACAGGCTGCCCAGTGCGCCCAGGGCCAGCCCCTGTAGCAGGCCGCTGGACTGCAACTGACTGACCGGCCGCCCCTGATGCTGTTCGCCGCCCCGGGTCCACTGCCACCAGCCATAGAGCTGCAGTACCGCGTAGACCACCTGCAGGAGCATGTCCGAATAGAGCTTGACCTCGTAGAAGATCCAGCTGTACAGCAGCACCATGACCAGGCCGATGGGCCAGCACCAGGGGTTCTGTTTGACCGTCAGCCAGACGGCGATCACGCCGAGGGCGGCGGCAAACAGTTCAAGCCCGGACATGGCGGTTCCTTGGGGAAATGGAGGAGGGGGGCGATTGTACCCAGAGTCGGCCCCGGGCGTCAGTCCGGGGCCTTGGGTTCAGCGAGGGGTCAGACGCGGAACTGGCGCAACAGGCCGTTGAGCTGCTCCGACAGCTCCTTGAGGTGGCGGCTGGCGGCGCTGGAGTGCTGGGCCGCCAGGGCCGTGCCCTGAGACAGGCCGGCTGCCTGGCCGACATTGTGGTTGATGTCTTCCACCACGTGGGCCTGTTCCAGGGTGGCGCTGGCAATCGTGGCGTTCAGGCCGTTGAGGTTGCGCAGTGCCTGGCCGATGGCGTTGAGGCTGGCGCCAGCCAGCCCGGCCTGCTCGATGGTCAGTTGCGAGGCCCGGCTGCTATCGCCGATGACCTTGACCGCCGCTTCGGAATGGTTCTGCAGGCGCTCGATCATGCCCTGGATTTCCGCGGTGGACTGCTGGGTACGCTGGGCCAGCAGGCGCACCTCGTCGGCCACCACGGCAAAGCCGCGCCCTTGCTCCCCAGCCCGGGCCGCCTCGATGGCAGCGTTCAGGGCCAGCAGGTTGGTCTGTTCGGCAATCGAGCGGATCACCTCCAGCACCGTGCCGATCTGGGTGCTTTCCGCCGCCAGGGTGCGGATCACTTCCACCGCCTGGTCGATGGTCATAGAAAGCTGGTCGATCTGCTGCAAGCTGCCGTCGATGTTGACCTGGCCCTGCTGGGCCTGGGCCTCGGCCTCGCGCACCTCGGTGGCGGCATGCTCGGCGTTGCGGGCCACATCCTGGACTGCGCTGGTGACCTGGCTGATGGCAGCCGCCACCTGTTCCATCTGCTGGGACTGCTGCTGGCTGCGTTCCTGGGCGTCGTTGGCGTTGCTGCCCAGTTCGCTGGAGGACTGTTCCAGGGCTGCGGCGCTGGATTGCAACTGCATCACCACACCGCGCAACTTGGCGGTAAAGCCGTTGAAGTGCCGGGCCAGTTCGGTGACCTCGTCCTGGCCATGGGTGTCGAGGCTGCGGGTCAGGTCGCTTTCGCCGCTGGCGATATTGGCCATGGCGTGGACCGTCTCGCGCAGCGGGCTGACAATGCTGCGCACGATCAGCACCACCAGGGCGGCCATCAGCAGGGCAATCACCAGGCCGATGGAGGAGGCGCGCAGTACCTGGGCGTAGAACTCGTCCTGCAGGTCGTCGATGTAGACTCCGGAGCCGATGATCCAGCCCCAGGGCTGGAACAGCTGGATGTAGGAGGTCTTCTGTACCGGCTGCTCGGCGCCGGGCTTGGGCCAGCGGTAGTCCACCATGCCGCCGCCCTTGGCCTTGGCCAGGGTCACCATCTCGTTGAACACCTCGAAACCGTCCGGGTCCTTGACCGCGGCCAGGTTCTGCCCGTCGAGCTTGGGGTTGGCCGGGTGCATGATCATCACCGGCGTCAGGTCGTTGATCCAGAAGTAGTCATTCTGGTTGTAGCGCAGCCCGCGAATCACCTGCAGCGCCTGCTTCTGCGCCTGGTCGCGGGTCAGGCTGCCGGCGGCTTCCAGGCCCTGGTAGTAATTCAGCACGCCGGCGGCGGTCTGTACCACGTGCTGGGTCTTCTGCGCCTTGGCCAGGTACAGGTCCCCATGAATCTGCTTGAGCATCATCACGCCCAGGGTCACCAGGGTCAGCACCGCCACGATAAGGATCAGCCACAGACGCTGACTGATGGACATCTTGCGTAAGCTATTCATCATCCGGTCACTCCAGATTCTTGTTCTTGTCATAAAAGGCCCCGAGCATCCAAGCATGCTGGCCTTCCAACGCCAACCCTACGGAAGTCCAATAACATCGCGGCGTGTTTTGCGCCTGTCTGCTAGGATTTCGGCGCCTTGGCCGAAAACCTGAACCTTTCTGAACTTTTCACATAATTTTCATGGGCTTGTGTTGATCTTACGAGCGCCGATTTATCGGCTACGCTCGACGCAGCAAATGCTTTGACCAATTAAAAAGAGGCATGCCACGAGCATCGCTTCATGGGGGAATTGATGGATCTTTGGACCGCCGCACAGGCATTGATACTCGGGATTGTCGAAGGCCTGACCGAGTTTTTACCCATCAGCAGCACCGGGCACCAGATCATTGTGGCCGACTTGCTCGACTTTGGCGGCGAGCGGGCGATGGCCTTCAACATCATTATTCAGTTGGGAGCAATCCTTGCGGTTGTCTGGGAGTTTCGCCGCAAGATCCTCGATGTGGTGATCGGCCTGCCGACCCAGCCCAAGGCCCAGCGCTTCACGATCAACCTGTTGATCGCCTTCCTGCCGGCGGTGGTGCTGGGGGTGATCTTCGCCGACCTGATCCATGCCTACCTGTTCAACCCCATTACCGTGGCCACGGCCCTGGTGGTCGGCGGCCTCATCATGCTGTGGGCCGAGCGCCGGCAGCACCAGGTGCATGCCGAGACCGTGGATGACATCACCTGGAAGGACGCGCTCAAGGTCGGCTGCGCCCAGTGCCTGGCGATGATCCCGGGCACCTCGCGTTCGGGCTCCACCATCATCGGCGGCCTGCTGTTCGGCCTGTCACGCAAGACCGCCACCGAGTTTTCGTTCTTCCTGGCCATGCCCACCATGGTCGGCGCCGCGGTGTATTCCGGCTACAAATACCGCCATCTGTTCCAGCCCGATGACTTCCCGGTGTTCGCCATCGGCTTCGTCACCGCCTTTGTCTTCGCCATGATCGCGGTCAAGGGCCTGCTGAAGTTCATCGCCAGCCACAGCTACGCGGCCTTCGCCTGGTATCGCATTGCCTTCGGCCTGTTGATCCTGGCGACCTGGCAGTTCGGCTGGGTCGACTGGTCGGCGGCCAAGCCATGAGCACGGCCCGTCGCCCGGCGCCCTCGGCCAGTGCCGCGCGGCTCCAGCATCCCCGGGCCAAGCTGCTGGCGTTCCTAGTGCTGTGCGGGTTGCCGCTGTTCGGTTCGCTGTCGCTGTGGTGGAAGGGGATTTCGCTCATTCCCCTGATCGCCTATGGGGCGGTCAGCCTGCTGGCCTTCCTGGCCTACTGGCACGACAAGCGCCGGGCCCAGGGTCAGGGCCAGCGCACCCCGGAGAACGTCCTGCATGCCCTGGAACTGGCCGGTGGCTGGCCCGGGGCCTTGCTGGCCCAGCAGCTGTTGCGCCACAAGACCCGCAAGGTCTCCTACCAAATGGTGTTCTGGCTGATCGTGGCCTTGCACCAGGTGTTCTGGATCGACCGGCTGTTCCTGGAAAACAGCCTGCTGAGCCTGTTCTAGAGCAGCAAACCCACCTGAACCCGTTTGGGCAGCTTGCTCACCACCAACTGGTGAGAGCGCTGCAGCAGCGTCTCTAGCTCCGAGGCGCCAAGGGGATAGGGGGTGTTCATGATGATCCAGTGCGCCCGGGCCAGGTAGGGTGCCGGGGCAATGCCAGGGCGGTCGACATGACCGAGAAACAGCTCCTGGTCGACCTTGAAGGCCAGCGAGTCGCCACGCAAGTGCTGCACGGCGAACATCTTGTTGCCGGCAATCGAGAACACCCGCACACCGCCCCACTTGTAGTCTTCCCGCGCACCTGGCAGGCCCAGGCAGAACTGCGCCACTTGCTCTTGATTCAAGGTTCGGGCTTTCACAGCAGTCGTTCTCCGCAGCGTTCGAAGGATTCACTCAGGTGCTCGATCCAGGCGCGCACGGCCGGCATCACACCCCGGCGGTGAGGATACACGGCCTGCAGCCAGCCGCCGGGCAATGACCATTGCGGCAGCATCTGCACCAGTTGGCCGCTGGCCAGTTCCTGTTCGCAATACAGCATGGGCAGCACGGTGCAGCCCTGGCCAGCGAGGGCACAGGCACGGCGCACGATGAAGTCGTCGATGCCCAGGCGTGCCTCCAGGGCCAGGTCGCAGGCCTGGCCTTGCTGGTCCAGCAGGCGCAGGTGCACCAGGCGGTCGGCCTCCAGGGCGCCGAGAATCGGCACGCGCCGCAGGTCTTCCGGATGCTCCACCGGGTACTGCCGGAGGAAGTCTGGGGTCGCCACGATCGCCGTCTGGGCCCGGCGCAGGCGCCGGGTCACCAGCAGCGGGTCTTCGTCGCCCAGCTCACGCACCCGCAGGGCGACGTCCACACCCTCGTTGATCAGGTCGACACGGCGGTTGAGCAGGAGCATTTCCAGCTGCACCTGGGGGTACTTCTCCAGAAAGCTGCTGACCAGCGGGGTCAGCAGTTCGTGGGCCAGGCCCACCGGGCTCGACACCCGCAGGCGCCCCCGAGGTTCGCTGGCCATGCTGGCCACGGCTTCGTCAGCCATCTCCGCTTCCAGCAGCATGGCCTGGCAGTGCCGCAGGTAACGCTCGCCCACGGCGGTCAGGTTCAGTTGACGGGTGGTGCGTTGCAGCAGCCGGGCGTTGAGGCGTTCTTCAAGCTCGGCGATACGCCGCGAGAGCCGCGATTTGGGAATGCCCAGCAGGCGTCCGGCGGCGGCGAAGCCACCGGCTTCCACCACCTTGGCGAAGTAATAGAGGTCGTTGAGGTCTTGCATGATGGATTTTTCGCTCGATTGTTCTGCTAGTGGGACGAACTATCGCATTTATACCGGCTAATCAGCTATTGGTTTCATCTGTAGGATTGCCCACATCCGATCGCCCAGTGGCGGTCCTCACTTGGAGATCCCAGATGAAACTCTTGCATATCGATTCCAGCATTCTTGGTGACAACTCGGCCTCCCGTCAGCTCAGCCACAGTGTGGTCGAGGCCTGGAAAGCCGCTCATCCGGCCACCGAGGTGACCTACCGCGATCTGGCCAATGACGCCATCAGCCACTTCTCCGCCGCCACCCTGGTGGCTGCCGGCACCGCCGCCGAGTTGCGTGACGCCGCGCAGAAGCATGAGGCCCAGCTCAGCGCTCAGGCCCTGGCCGAATTCAAGGCCGCCGACACCGTGGTGGTTGCCGCGCCAATGTACAACTTCACCATCCCCACCCAGCTCAAGGCCTGGATCGACCGCATCGCGGTGGCTGGCGAGACCTTTCGCTACACCGAAGCCGGCCCGCAAGGCCTGTGCGGCGGCAAGAAAGTGATCGTGGTCTCCACTTCCGGCGGCCTGCACGTGGGCCAGGCCACTGGCGTGGCTCACGAGGACTATCTGAAAGTGCTGTTCGGCTTCTTCGGCATCACCGATATCGAATTTGTTCGCGCCCATGGCCTGGCCTATGGCGAGGAAGTGCGCAGCAAAGCCATGAGTGACGCCCAGGTGCAGATCAGCCAGCAACTCTTCGCTGCCGCGTAAGGCTTGTGTAAAGAGCCTTTGCAGCACGGCAAGGGCCACTAAACTCTGTATTCTGCTCACCGCATGAAGTGGGCAGGGTGCGGAGTTTTTTTATTGTGGTGTTCAGGGTTTCTGGCCCGGGTTATGCAGCACAGGGAGCAATGCTCCCGGCTTGTGCATCCCTGGTTACGGCGTGGTACAGCTGCAAGGCCTTGGCGGCAAGGGATGGCAGGGGAGAACGGCTTTCTCGATCCGGCGGCAAAGGTGGGCGTGCGATGAAACGTCTTTGTGCAATGTTACTGATCTGCCTGCTCAGCAGCCTGCTTTCGGTGCAGGCCGCCCCTGGGCCGCATCCGCACTGGAGCGTGGGCTTCCACGAGATGAGTTTTCTCGACCCCCTGGATCGGCAACCGATGCGCGCCATCGCCTTCTATCCGTCCACCGGTATCGAGCACGGCAGCCAGCTTGAGGGCTATCAGATCGCTGCTTCGCGGGATGCCAAGATCGCCATCGGCCGCTTCCCGATGCTGATGCTGTCCCACGGTAACACCGGCACCCCTCTGGCCCTGCATGACCTGGCCACCTCTCTGGCACGCAAGGGCTTTGTCGTGGTGGCGGTGATTCACCCCGGCGACAACTCCAAGGACCACAGCCGCCTGGGTACCCTGAGCAACCTGTACGGGCGGCCGATCCAGATTTCCGAAGCCATCACCGCAACCCTCGGCGACCCCATGCTGTCGCCCTTCGTCAATGCCGACCAGGTGGGAGTGATCGGCTATTCCGCCGGTGGCGAGACCGCGTTGATTCTCTCCGGCGCCACGCCGGACCTGGACCGCTTGCGGCGCTACTGCCAGGAGCGCCCCAATGACCGGGATGCCTGCAACACCCAGGGCGAACTGATCGTCGACCGCGACGACCTGCAACCGGTGGCCGACCCCCGGGTGCATGCCTTGATGCTGCTGGCCCCCCTGAGCCTCAAGTTCGGCCGCCAGACCCTGGCCGGGGTGCATGTGCCGGTGCTGCTCTACAGTGGTGATGGCGACCAGTTGGTGGCCCTGGACAAGAACGCCGCGGCCCTGGCGCGCAAACTGCCGGTTGCCCCGGACTTCAAGCTGCTGGCCGGCGCCGGGCATTTCGTGTTCATGGCGCCTTGCACCGCGCAGCAGATGGCCGCGATGCCGGCGCTGTGCACCGATGCCGATGGCGTCGACCGTGAAGACATCCACCGCAACCTGATTCTCGAAGCCGGCAACTTCTTCGCCCATACCCTGGGCCGGCCAAGCCGGGCCGGGATGCAGACCGCCGATCAATGACTCAGGCGCCGGCCCGGCGCTTGAGCATCAGCGTCAGGCCCAGGCCGGTCAGCGAGAGCAGGGCGGCGCAGAAGAAAATCCACGAATACCCCAGGTTCAACGCCACCGCGCCCATCAACGGCCCGGCGATGGCCAGTGCCAGGTCGAAAAACACCGCATAGGCACTCAAGCCTGCGCCACGGCTGCTGTTGGGCACTTGCTTGATGGCCTCCACTCCCAGGGCCGGGTACACCAGCGACAGGCCGAAGCCGGTCAACCCGGCCCCCACCAGGGCCCAGCCGGTGGAGGGCGCCAGCCACAACAGGGCCAGCCCCAGGGTCTCGACGCACATGCAGGCGATGGCCGAACGAAAGCCGCCGAAACGGCTGATGCAGGAGATGAACAGCAGGCGCGAGCAGATAAAGCACACGCCGAACACCGTCAGGCAATAGGCCGCGCCGGTCCAGCCGCGGCTGAGGTAGAACAAGGTGATGAAGGTGGTCAGGGTGCCGTAGCCGATGGAGGCCAGGCTCAGGCTGGCGCCAAAGGGTGCAATGCGCCCGAACACGGCCCAGAACGGCAGGCGCTCGCCGCGAATCACTGGCACCGAGGGTTTGTTGCGGATCAGCAGCAGCGCCAGGATCGCCAGGCTCGACAAGGCGATGCCCAGGCTGGCGAAACCGTATTGCTGGACCATCACCACCCCCAGCGGAGCACCAATGGCAATCGCGCCGTAGGAGGCAATGCCATTCCAGGAGATAGACCGCGCGGTGTGTTCCGCGCCGACCTGGCCCATGCACCAACTGATGGTGCCCACCCCGATCAGGCCCTGAGCCACCCCCAGCAGCAGGCGCCCGCCCAGCAGCACGGCAAGGCTCAGCAGCGGTATCTGTTCCAGCAGTACCGAGACCAGGGTCAGCAGCCCGCTGAGCAGAATCCCCAGCAAGCCATAGATGATCGAGCGCTTGGTGCCCACGGTGTCCGACATGCGCCCGGCCATGGGCCGGCTGAGCAGGGTGGCCAGGTATTGCGCACCAATGGTCAGCCCGGCGACCACCGCGCTGAAGCCCAGCTGTTCGTGGACATAACCTGGCAACACCGCGATCGGCAGGCCGATGCAAAGGAAGGCAATAAAGGTATAGAAGACGATGGAGACGATCTGCAGGGTGATCGCCATGGAGCTTTGAGCGGGCGTTTGTGGCTCGGGCATGAAGGCTCGTTCGCGGGCGGCGGTTAGAGACCTGCATCATCGCGTGCCGTGACCATAAAAGAAAGCAGGCTAACTATCTATTCCCCGCACCCGTTAGGCACAGGCAGGAGTGGCGCAAGTCTTGCTGGCCTCTTCGGCGGCGAGCCGGCTCCTACAAAGGCCTGCACCCGCGGTGAGATGCAAGGCTGACGGGCCTTTTCGTCGGCAAACCGGCACCTGCCAGTGGAGGGGGCATACGAAAAAGCCCCGTCACGCTGGACGGGGCTTTTCTATTGTCGCTTACCGCTGGCCGCTGTCTTTAGAACATCACGCCCTGGCTGCGCAGGTAGTCGTCGTAGGTGCCGCTGAAGTCGGTCACGCCGCTTGGGCTCAACTCGATGATGCGGGTGGCCAGGGACGATACGAACTCACGGTCGTGGCTGACGAAGATCAGGGTGCCCGGGTAGTTTTCCAGGGCCAGGTTCAGCGCCTCGATGGATTCCATGTCCAGGTGGTTGGTCGGTTCGTCCATTACCAGCACGTTGGGCTTTTGCAGGATCAGCTTGCCGAACAGCATGCGGCCTTGCTCCCCACCGGAAATCACCTTCACCGACTTGAGGATCTCGTCGTTGGAGAACAGCATGCGGCCCAGGGTGCCACGGATCATCTGCTCGCCCTGGGTCCACTGGCCCATCCAGTCGAACAGGCTGACGTCGTCTTCGAAGTCGTGGGCGTGGTCCTGGGCGTAGTAGCCGATTTCCGCGCTTTCAGTCCATTTCACCGAACCGGCGTCCGGGGTCAGCTCGCCCACCAGGGTGCGCAGCAGGGTGGTCTTGCCGATACCGTTGGGACCGATGATCGCTACGCGCTCGCCGGCTTCGACGGTGAAGCTGAAGTTCTGGAACAGGGTCTTGCCGTCGAAACCCTTGGACATGCGCTCCAGGGTCACCGCCTGGCGGTGCAGCTTCTTGGTCTGTTCGAAGCGGATGAACGGGCTGACGCGGCTCGACGGCTTGACTTCGGCCAGTTGGATCTTGTCGATCTGCTTGGCCCGGGAGGTGGCCTGCTTGGCTTTCGAGGCGTTGGCCGAGAAGCGGCTGACGAAGGTCTGCAGCTCGGCGATCTGGGCTTTCTTCTTGGCGTTGTCCGACAGCAGCTGCTCGCGGGACTGGGTCGCGGCGATCATGTACTCGTCGTAGTTGCCCGGGAACAGGCGCAGCTCGCCGTAGTCCAGGTCGGCCATGTGGGTGCAGACACTATTGAGGAAGTGCCGGTCGTGGGAAATGATGATCATGGTGCTGTTACGCGCCGTGAGGATGTTTTCCAGCCAGCGGATGGTGTTGATGTCCAGGTGGTTGGTCGGTTCGTCCAGCAGCAGCACTTCCGGGTCGGAGAACAGCGCCTGGGCCAGCAGAACTCGCAGTTTCCAGCCTGGCGCGACTTCGGTCATCGGGCCGAAATGCTGTTCCAGGGGAATGCCCAGGCCCAGCAGCAGCTCACCGGCGCGGGACTCGGCGGTGTAGCCGTCCATCTCGGCGAATTCGGTTTCCAGCTCGGCCACGGCCATGCCGTCTTCTTCGGTCATTTCCGGCAGCGAGTAGATGCGATCGCGCTCGGCCTTGACCTTCCACAGCTCCTCGTGGCCCATGATCACGGTGTCGATCACGGTGAATTCTTCGTAGGCGAACTGGTCCTGGCGCAGCTTGCCCAGGCGCACGTTCGGTTCCAGCATGACCTGGCCGCCGGACGGCTCGAGGTCGCCACCGAGGATTTTCATGAAGGTCGACTTGCCGCAACCGTTGGCGCCGATCAGGCCGTAGCGGTTGCCGCCGTTGAACTTGACCGAAACGTTCTCGAACAGCGGCTTGGCGCCGAACTGCATGGTGATGTTAGCTGTGGAGATCAATTACTTACCTACCAATGTTTTAGCGCCGACCTTAAATCCACAGGGCGCGATCTGGAGCCTTCCAGGTCGGACCGGTATGGGTGTGGAACTGAGCCAGCGGGCGTACGTCGAGCGCAACATTCCGGCCGAGGGGCCAGGTTGCTGAGCGAAGAGTGCGGGGTGCATGTTGAAATTTGCGCGCATTGTCGCATATGTAAACGAGCAGTTGTATGACACAGGGGCAGGGATTTTAGCGCGGGCGGCCGATGCTCAACCCCTGCCGGGCATGGCAGCCGGTTCCAGCAGGTCGTTCAGGAAGTGCTGCAATTGCGCCGCTGCCGCAGCCGGCGCGGCCTGGAGCAGGCAGTGGGGCGCCTCGATCTCCACCAGCCGGGCGTCGCTGCGCAGCTGCCGGACCAGGGCCGACGCCGATGGGGGCACCAAGCGATCCTGGCGGGCCCGCAGGTACAGCAGCGGTACTCGGGTGGCAGCCAGGGCTTGGCGCACATCCACGGCGATCACCGCCTGCAACCGGGCCTGCAGTACCTGCGGCGCCACCTGGGCGATCGCCGCCGCCAGTGCCTGACGCAGCGCCGGGGTGGAAAAGCCGCCCAGCAGCAGGGCATCCATGGGCCAGAACGGCAGGCGCTGCACCGGCAGAACCTTGAGCAGGGGCTGCAAAGGCGCAAGGCGCGGGCGCGGATTGCGTAAAAAGCTGCTGCACAGCACCAGGCCCATCAGCCCTTCGGGATTGCGGGCGGCCACGCTCACCGCCACCGGGCCGGAAAAGGACTCGCCCAACAGGATGAATCGCCGGTTCGTCGGCAGTTGCGCCATCACCCGCTCCACCAGGGCCGGATAGCCCAGGGGCTGATCGCCGGGATAATGCAAGACCTGTACCGGCCAATGCTGGCCCAGGGCCAGGAGCAGCGGCTCGAACAGGGTGCCGGTGCCATCCATGCCCGGCAGCAGTACCAGGGTTGGCGGGTCAGTGGGGTCGATCAAGTCGGGAATCCTTGCTGAAGAGGATAGGGCAGCGGCGCGCAGGATACATCGGCAAGGCCCGACAACACAGTCGCTTGCGGGTCGCTACCGGCACCGAGCGGCTTTTGTTGAGCTGAATCAACAGCCAGCGCAATACCCGCATCTTTCAACGAAAGGAGCGCAGCTTTTAACAAATATGAGTTAACCATTGGTTACAAACTGTGGCTAAAATGCCAGCCGACGGCCAGATGCCGAGGGTCGAACCGGCGACGAAAAACGTCGCCGGTTACGCTTTTTTCAACTCAGACGCTGCAATTTGTCTTTGGCCTTCCGGGCTTTCAGAGGCGCAGCATGTTCTCTTCTGACGTGTGACGATTTCCGTGAAACTCATCATTGCCGCTGTATACGTTTTATCCATTGCGTACGTACACCTGCGGGGGCGCGTGCGCCATAAACTGGGCCGCCAGCTCAGCGATCACTCGACCTTCCTGGCGCCCATCAACTGCTTCCTCTATCTGTTCTCCAAGTACCCCAACCGGCCGTACCTGGACCCGGCCGACTTCCCGGAAATGAACAAGCTGCAGGAACACTGGGAAGAGATCCGTGCCGAGGGCCAGAGCCTGCTGCAGGCCGGGGAGATCAAGCGCTCGGACCAGTACAACGATGTGGGTTTCAACTCCTTCTTCAAGACCGGCTGGAAGCGCTTCTACCTGAAGTGGTACGGCGACAGCCACCCTTCGGCGATGAAGCTGTGCCCACGTACCACCGAGCTGGTGCAGAGCATCGGCTCGATCAAGGCTGCGATGTTCGCCGAGCTGCCGCCAGGTTCGCGCCTGGTTCGTCACCGCGACCCTTATGCCGGTTCCTATCGCTACCACCTGGGTCTTTCCACACCGAACAATGAAGGCTGCTTTATCGAGGTCGACGGTGAGCGTTATCACTGGCGCGACGGCGAAGCGGTGATGTTCGACGAGACCTACATTCACTACGCGGAAAACACCACCGAGCAGAACCGCATCATTCTGTTCTGCGATGTCGAGCGCCCGATGAAGTATCGCTGGGCGGCGGCGTTCAACCGCTGGTTCAGCCGCACCGTGATGTCCGCCGCGGGCTCGCCCAATGACGCCGGGGACAAGACCGGTGGCCTGAACCGTGCCTTCAATAAGCTGTACAAGATCCGCCTGCGGGGCAAAGAACTGAAAAAGCGCAACCGCACGCGCTACTACCTGGAAAAGTGGGCGATCTTCGCGGCGCTGCTGTTGCTGTTCATCTACATCTGAGGTTGCACCCACGCGGTGTTGGAGCGGGCTGGCCTGCGAACACATCCTTGAGCCCGAGGCATGGCCAAAGGGCCCGTTCGCAGGCCAGCCAGCGCTTGCAGATGAAGGCGCCGTGGATACCGGGTGTTACATGTTCTGAAGGATTATTTAGTTAACAAAGCCGAACCCTGGGCGTAGCGTGGAATCGAATTCGATACCTTGTCGCTCCTCAGGAGGCTTGTCATGAACGGTCTGGCTCGCGGGTTTGCCGCACTCATCGCGCTGGTCTGGACCAGCGCCGCCGCCTGGGCTGGCGCCCCTGAAGCCCCTCCTTTCCATCAACCCCTCCTGCAACTGGCGCAGAACCTGCCCAACAGCGGCAACAACGACCCCTACAGCAACCCCATCCGTCGCGCCAACCCCAATAGCATGCAGGGCACCCAGCCCAGCAGCCCGCCCGTGCGCGGCCCCAGCACCGCTCCGACCGGACGCCCGCCAACCCTTGAGAACGGCGGCATCGGCAATGGCTACCCACGTGGCGGGGTGCAGCGACCCAACCCCGATCCCCGGGTGCAAAGCCCCCGCGACAGCGACCCCGGCAACCGGCGCTGAAGCACTGTCCTGCCACCCCGGCGGCAGGTGCGAAACCTGCCACCGAGGATTTTCTCGATCGACAAAAGGAAGCGAGCATGTTGCGTAAAACCCTTATCGCCACCTTGTGCTCCAGCGTCTTGCTGGGCAGTGCCGTGCCCGCCATGGCCGCCACACCCCAGGCTTTTCCCAGTGAGCAGGGCACGCTGAACCTGACTCCGGTGGCTGCCGGCCTGGACCATCCCTGGGCCCTGGCATTCCTGCCGGACCGCCAGGGCATTCTGGTGACCGAGCGCCCAGGCAACCTGCGGTTGGTCGGCGCGGACGGCAAGCTTTCGGCGCCCCTGAGCGGGGTACCCAAGGTCTGGGCCAAGGGGCAGGGCGGCTTGCTGGATGTGGCGCTGTCGCCGGACTTCAAGCAGGACCGCATGGTGTATCTGTCCTATGCCGAAGGTGGCGGCGAGGGCGGGACCGCCGGCACCGCCGTGGGCCGTGGCCGTTTGAGCGATGACCTGAGCGGGCTCAAGGATTTCCAGGTGATCTTCCGGCAGGAACCCAAGCTGTCCACGGGCAATCACTTCGGTTCGCGGCTGGTATTCGACCGCGACGGCTACCTGTTCGTGACCCTGGGGGAAAACAACGACCGGCCCACCGCCCAGGACCTGGACAAGCTCCAGGGCAAGATCGTGCGCCTGTACCCGGATGGCCGGGTGCCGGACGACAACCCTTTCGTCGGCCAGGCCGGAGTGCGCCCGGAGATCTGGAGCTACGGCCACCGCAACCCCCAGGGGGCGGCGCTCAATCCCTGGAGCGGCACCCTCTGGGAGAACGAACACGGGCCCAAGGGGGGCGACGAGATCAATATCATCGAGCGCGGCAAGAACTACGGCTGGCCTCTGGCGACCCACGGCATCAACTATTCCGGCCAGCCGATCCCTGAGGCCGTGGGCCAGGCAGCGCCTGGCACCGTGGCGCCGCACCATGTCTGGGAGAAGTCCCCCGGCATCAGCGGCATGGCCTTCTATGACAGCGACCGCTTCAAGCCCTGGCAGCACAACGTGTTCATTGGCGCCCTGGCCAGCCAGGAGCTGATCCGGCTGCAGTTCAACGGTGATCGGATCGAACACGAGGAACGCCTGCTAGGCGGGCTCAAGGCGCGTATTCGTGATGTGCGCCAGGGCCCGGACGGCTACCTCTACATCCTCACCGACGAGGACCAGGGCACGCTGTACAAAGTCGGCCTGCAATAGGCCTGGGCTCCCTTGCAGGTGCTGGCAGAGGCCGTACAAGGCTTGCGGGCCTTTTCGCCGGCAAGCCGGCTCCTACGGGGGGAGGCGGCGAGGCGTATCTGGCCGCTGTAGGAGCTGGCTTGCCAGCGAATGCGCTGGCAGGGGCCGCGCAAGGCTTGCGGGCCTTTTCGCCGGCAAGCCGGCTCCTACATGTGGGCGCGCGGGGGGAAGAGGATCACCGCGGCGCGCAGTTTGCTGCTGCCGAAACTGCACATCTTGGCGAACTCGCCGTGACTCACCGGCAGGTGCTGGCAGTCCATGGGCTGGCGGTGCTGGCTATGATCGACATCCGGGTCGTGGAGGTAGACGAAATCCTGGTCGCAGTCGGTGACTATCACCCAGTGCGGCGCCTTGGAGCGGGTCAGGCGATAGCTGCTGATCAGCACCAGGGGCTGGCCGCCTTCACGCAACAGGCCGGGCAGGTCCAGCGGCCCGCCGAGCACCTGCTGCACTTCGCTGGCATCCAGTTCCTTGCAGAACTCATCGTGGACCAGGCGCATGACGTCCTTTTTATGTTCGTCGCGCACGCCGTTGAGAAACAGCGGCCCGGCGCTGTTGACCTGCAAGCGCACGGCAAAACCGCGGCGCCAGGCCGCCAGTGCCAGGCCCTGGGGGCT
Source organism: Pseudomonas sp. MWU349 (assembly GCF_017947325.1). Classification (NCBI taxonomy): domain Bacteria; kingdom Pseudomonadati; phylum Pseudomonadota; class Gammaproteobacteria; order Pseudomonadales; family Pseudomonadaceae; genus Pseudomonas; species Pseudomonas sp. MWU349. The sequence continues at coordinate 1,104,382 of NZ_JAFEVP010000001.1, forward strand.
GCAGCCACCATGGCCCGAGGTCATGAAAACGGTGGTGGCTTCACGCCAGATCTGCAGTTCCTCCCGACGCTCCAGGGGCCGTGAAGGTTGCAGAGCGCCCATGGCCATCAGCAGGCAGGCGGGACCGCAGGTGAAGTCGGTGGTCTGTTGGTAGTAGGGCACGCGGATGCTGCGGGTCTCGCGGTGCTGGAGGATGCGTTTTTCCAGGCGCAGGGCGTCGGCGTGGTCCTGGTAATAGTCGTGGATCAGGGCGAAACGCCGGTAGCCGTTGCGCTCGTACAAGGCGATGGCGGCAGGATTGTCGATGCGTACCTCCAGGCGCAGGTAGGCGCAGTCATGGGCCAGGGCACAGTCCTCCATGCGTTGCAGCAGGCGCTTGCCCAGGCCCAGGCCCCGGGCGCTTTCGGCGATGGCCAGGGAATACAGGCGCGCCAGGGAGGTGCCGCGATGAAACAGCACCAGGGCATACCCCAGCACCTGCGCCTGCTGTTCGGCCACCAGCAGTTGCCCATGGGCGCGGCTGATCATCCACTGGAAGCTGCGCGGGGTCAGCCGGTCGCTGGTGAAACATTGCTCTTCCAGCGCCACCAGCGCCGGCAAGTCCTCGAGGGTTGCAGTGCGAAAGACAAGATCCATATGACCGCCGTAAAAGTTGCGTAATGAAACGAGACTTCAAAAAAAGTTCGTGCTTAATAGAAAGGGTCAGGTTCTTCAGCGAGAGCGAACTTTATGTCAGCGGTACAAGGTCATTGGCGAGAAGTATCCGGGCAAAGTTTGCCGGCGACAATCACTTCTTCAACTAATATTGCCCGGCTGGATAAAACCTCAAGCCAGGTAATCATTATTGTCGAACGCAAGGAAGACTGGGCCTCGTACTTTCCCAGCGACGACATCCTCACGGCCCAGGAGTACCTCGAACACAGCCGCGAAAACGCGCCCGGCAAGCGCGTCCAGGTGATCAACCTGTGCCGCAGCTACAAGTACCTGGGGCATGGCTACTATTGCTCGCTACTGGCTGAAGCCCGTGGCCACCGGGTGATTCCCTCGGTACGCACCATCAGCGAACTGACCCGCAAGGCGCTTTACGGGTTGGCCCTGGACGATCTCGACAAGAGCCTGGAAAAGGCCCTGAGCAATCATCTTTACCGCGATACCGAAGGCTTTACCCTGACCCTCTACTTCGGTCGGACTCATATAGAGCCCTTGCAGGAATTGGCTCGGCAATTGTTTGAACTTTTCCCTTGTCCGATCCTGTTAGTTGATTTCAAGCGAACTAACAGTTGGCATATCGAAGGTGTCAAGTCTGGGGCGTTGCATAAGTTGCGCGAAGATCAGGAAGATCAGTTCGCCAACTCCCTGGACAGTTTCAGTCGCAAGGTCTGGCGGGTCCCGCGCTCCCGGCAAGTGGCCCGTTATGACTTGGCCATTCTCCATGATCCCCAGGAGCTGCTGCCGCCTTCCAACCCTCGGGCGCTGGAAAGTTTCATTCGCGTGGGCAAGGGCCTGGGCATCGATGTGGAACTGATCGAGAAGAAGGACTACTCGCGCCTGGCCGAATATGACGCGCTGCTGATCCGCGAGACCACCAGCGTCGACAACCACACCTACCGTTTTGCCAAGAAGGCCGAGAGCGAAGGGCTGGTGGTGATGGACGACCCGGCGTCGATCCTGCGCTGCACCAACAAGGTCTACCTCAGCGACCTGCTCAAGGGCCATCAACTGGGCATGCCCGCCACCGAGATCCTCTACAAGGAGCGACCGCAGGATTTCGAACGGGTCGGCGAGCGCCTGGGTTTTCCCCTGGTGTTGAAGATCCCCGACGGCTGTTTTTCCCGCGGAGTGATCAAGGTCGAGAGCCAGCAGGCCTTGATGGAAGCCACCGCCGAGCTGTTCGAGCACTCGGTACTGCTGCTGGCCCAGGAGTTCTTCTACACCGAGTACGACTGGCGTATCGGCGTGCTCAACCGCAAGCCGATCTTTGCCTGCCAGTACTTCATGTCCAAGGGCCATTGGCAGATCTACAACCACAAGGCCAAGGGCCAGGACATCAACGGCGAGTGCCGCACCCTGGCGATCCACGAAGCGCCCCGGGCGGTGGTGGACCTGGCGGTGAAGACCGCCAACCTGATCGGCGACGGCCTCTACGGCGTCGATCTCAAGCAGTCCGGCGACAAAGTGGTGGTGATCGAGGTCAACGACAACCCCAACCTCGACGCCGGCATCGAGGATGCCTACCTGCAGGACGATCTCTATGCCCTGGTGCTGGAGGAGTTTGTCCGCCGCCTGGAGCTCAAGCGGCGCGGCCAGGCCTGGTAGGGGCCTTCATTGCGGTTGCAGGGTCAGCACCTCGAAGCCGTCCCGGGTCACCGCTACCGTATGTTCCCACTGGGCCGAGAGGCCGTTGTCGCGGGTGACCACGGTCCAGCCATCCTTGAGCCCGCGAACCCGCGCGCTGCCCTGGTTGAGCATCGGCTCGATGGTGAAGACCATGCCCTCGCGCAACTCCAGGCCGGTACCGGGACGACCGAAATGGAGAATTTGCGGCTCTTCGTGCATCTGCCGGCCGATGCCATGGCCGCAGTATTCACGGACCACGCTGTAGCCCTTGGCTTCGGCATGGGCCTGGATGGCATGGCCGATATCGCCCAGCCGGGCGCCGGGGCGCACCACCTTGATCGCCGCCCACATGGCCTCGAAGGTGGTGTCCACCAGGCGCCGGGCCTTGGGCCCGACAGTGCCGATCAGGTACATCTTGCTGGAGTCGGCGATGTAGCCGTTCTTCTCCAGGGTGATGTCGATGTTGATGATGTCACCGTCCTTGAGCACGGCCTTGGGGTGGGGCATGCCGTGGCACACCACCTCGTTGATCGAGGTGTTGATGCAGTAGGGGTAGTTGTACTGGCCCTTGCTGGCCGGGCGCGCCTTGAGTTCATGGCGGATCAGGTGTTCCACCGCGGCGTCCAGCTCCAGGGTGGACAGGCCGGGGGCGACAAAACCGTCGAGATAGGTGAACACCTGGGCCAGCAGCCGGCCGGCTTCGCGCATCAGCGCCAGTTGTTCCGGGGTCTTGATCAGGGCCTGGGTCATGCGCGGCCTCTGAGCAGGTCGGGTTTGTTCAACAGCAGCTTGTTGATCAGGTCGTTGTAGGCCAGGTGAGGGTTGAGTTCGGCCAGCAGGCCGATCTTCATCCAGAACTCGGCCTGGGCGTTGATCGAGCGGTCCATGGCGGCGCTGGCCACGCGGATCTGCTCGTGCAGTTCATCGGAGATCTTGACGATGCCCATGGGGCCCTCCCTTGAGGAAATATATGAATCATATATGTTTCGTATATTTTGCTTCAAGCCACGGGGCTCAATGGCAGACGTCGCCGTTCAAGGGGGCCGGGAGAAAAGCGTTGACCGGACCCTGCCGGCGCGGGTAATTTCCAGCCCATGACTTTCCCTGCATATCGTTCCCAGCCAAGCATTATTACCGCCATTCCTTATTGGCGGGCTTGCTGACGACTGCACCCAACCCGCCCTGGAGGCGGGTTTTTTCTCTCTGTCTCCCGGGCTTCGTACACAGCCAGGAGATCCATCATGAGTCGCCCCAGCCGCAGCGCCACCCTCCAGCCCAGTGCCGACATGGCGTTGCTGGAACGCTATGTGAAGATGATTCTTGCGGCGCCGGTCTACGATCTGGCGATCCGTACACCGTTGCAGGCGGCGCCGGCGCTGTCCGAGCGGCTGGGCAATCAGATCCTGCTCAAGCGCGAAGACCTGCAACCGACCTTTTCCTTCAAGATCCGTGGCGCCTACAACCGCCTGGCGCACCTCACCCCGGAGCAGAAGCTGCGCGGGGTGGTCACCGCATCCGCCGGCAATCATGCCCAGGGCGTGGCGCTGGCGGCGCGGGAACTGGGGATCAAGGCAAGCATCGTGATGCCCGCCAGCACCCCGGAACTCAAGGTGCTGGGGGTGCGCAGCCGCGGCGCCGAGGCGATCCTGCACGGCCAGAGCTTTCCCTTCGCCCTGGAGCACGCCCTGGACCTGGCCCAACGCACCGGCAGCACCTTTGTTTCACCCTTTGATGATCCCCATGTGATTGCCGGGCAAGGCACCGTGGCCATGGAGATCCTGCGCCAGCAGCAGGGCGAACTGGACGCGATCTTCGTTCCGGTCGGCGGTGGCGGGCTGATCGCCGGGATCGCCGCCTATGTCAAATACCTGCGGCCGCAGATCCGCATCGTTGGTGTCGAGTCCGAACATTCCAACTGTCTGCAACAGGCCCTGGCGGCAGGGCAGCGGGTGGTGCTGCCTGAAGTGGGAACCTTTGCCGACGGCGTTGCGGTGGCGCAGATCGGTGAGCATGGTTTCCAGATCTGCCGGCATCACGTGGACCAAGTGATCAGCGTCAGCAACGACCAACTGTGTGCGGCGATCAAGGACATCTACGACGATACCCGCTCCATCACCGAGCCCTCGGGCGCCCTGGCGGTGGCGGGCATCAAGCAATACGTGGCGCAAAGCGGCGTCCGCGGCCAGACCCTGGTGGCGATCGACTCGGGGGCCAACATCAACTTTGACAGCCTGCGCCACGTCGCCGAACGCGCCGCCCTGAGCAACGCCGCCTTGTAGGAACAGACCTGCCAACGAAGGCGTCCTGCACAGCGATGCAAACCTTTCGGGCCTCTTCGCCGGCAAGCCGGCTCCTACGGGGGCGTGCACGGTGTACCTGCCTACTGTAGGAGCTGGCTTGCCGGCGAAGGCGCCCTGCGCGGCGATGCAAACCTTTCGGCCTCTTCGCCGGCAAGCCGGCTCCTACGGGGGGCCTGCGCGGTGTACCTGCCAGCTGTAGGAGCTGGCTTGCCAGCGAAGGCGCCCTGCGCGGCGATGCAAATCTTTCGGGCCTCTTCGCCGGCAAGCCGGTTCCTACGACAGCAGCGGGCGCATGAAGCTGCGTTCGTAGCTGAGGATGAAGCGCTTTTGCACCACCGACGCCACCAGGGCCACGCTTTCCGGGTCACTGAGGGCGCTCTGGCGGTAGGCTTCGTAGTCCGCCAGGGAAGGAAAGCTGAAGAGGCAGTAGGCGATGTTGCTGGCACCTTCGCAGGGCAGGAAATAGCCGTGGTGGGTGCCGCCCAGCCGCCTCACCACCGCGATCCAGGCCTTGGAGTAGGCTTCGAACTCGGCCAGTTGGTAGGGGTCGATCACGTATTTGACATGGCAGGTAATCAAGGGCGGTACTCCGGCTGGGGGGATGGCTTATTCCTGGCGGGCGTTTTCGATCTTGTCCGCAGCGCTCCACAGGCGGTAGCGCACTTCCACGTCCTTGGGCGCGTAGATCACGATCGGCAGCTTGCTGTTGTAGCGCAAGACGAAGCCGTCACCGATCACCGGGACGAAATCCTCGCGGGTCTTGCCGTCGGGGCAGGCCATGCGGGTGCTTATCGGGCCGCTGACCTGCTCCAGGCGGTAGTAGGGATAACCCCAGCCTTCGAGGTTCTTTTCTAGCAGCTTGCCGCCCAGGCGCTGCAGGTTGCAGTCCACGGTGAGGGTCTTGCCGGCGAGGATCTCGACCTTGTAGCGGTCTTCGTGCTGTTGCTTGGGCAGGTGGATGACCTGGCGGGTGAAGCCTTCTTCGGCCTTGGGGTAGGGCGCGGTGTCTTCGAGCTTGGCGGCAAAGGCTTGGGCGCAAAGAACCGAAATCAGGGTGACGCTGGCAAGGGGGAGCAGACGCATGAAGCCTCCTGGCTGATTGAAGGCGCGATACACCCGTTTGAGTGGGCGCCTTGGGGAAAGTCCGGCCCGGGCATTCTGACCGGCGCCCGAGTCGCAATGCAAACGCCCTGGGTGGCAGGGCATTTTGCAAGGCCAACGGTCTGCTTTCTTGCACTTTGCACGGCTGCCCGTGCGCCGCGTCGCCGTTTCGCGGGGCCCCGTGGCGCTGCCGGCCAGGCACGTTTCCTGCTGCCTTATCCGTCAGGCCCGCGATTGAGCAAAACCTTGAAACAATACCCGTTACACGCAAATGGAGGGATAGGCCGGCAACCGGTATGGGCTGCCAGCCAATCAAGCGTAAAACCCCGGTGCTCAGAGCGAAATCGAATTTAGCAGCCCCGGGAAAGCGGCATAGTCTGTAGCTTGGCTCCGTCTGCAAGGATCAGGACCGGGCCCGGATCATTACCGAACACGGACGTCACTGTTGTCAGGTTGTTTGCCTATTGATTGGCCGTCTCGAATAAAGGAGAGAGTCGCCATGTTTCTATCTGCCCTTGAACTGCGAAATATCATTGAAAGCAGCTTTCTGCCCAAGCGCTGTCAATGCACCCTAAGCCCCGACCTGTCGATGACCGTGAAGGTCTTCGGCGACCATCAAACCGACCGGGTCGACCTGGTGGTTACTGGCATCGATGCCTCGCAGCTCAACGGCTGCCGGGAAATCAACGAGCTGATTGCCGAATTGCGCTACGACCTGGCGCACAACCCTCGCCAGGTGGCCCCTCTGCGGCGTGCATTCTAGGCGCCTTCGGGAGTAGGGAATTCAACAGGGGGGCCGCCAGGCCGCCGCGAAACCCGGCTTGCCGATCGGCACCGGGCGTGATGAGGGGCCGCAGCGGGGCCCCGTGTGAGCGTGTTGCACAGCCTCAATTATCGGTGGTGCACGCATCCGACATTTTTCTGTAGGTGATTTCCTCGGGCTTGCCCTGGTTGTCGATGAACTTCATGTCGGCGGTGATCACTTTGCACTCCTGGGTCGCAGGTTCGGTCATGGAGATCACTTTGCTCACATGCAGTGGCATTCCATAGTGGTAGGGCACGGCGGTGGTGCTGTCTGCCTGGGCCAGGCCGCTGAGGGCACTCAACAGCAGGGCGGTGGCAGTCAAACCGATACGCAGGTTCATGGCAATTCTCCGATGCAGGCTACGTCAGTTCCGCGCCAATCAGGCGTTAGAACTTGCCGCGCAGCGCTTCAGATTGTTCCGAGCTTGCGCGGTCAGTGACACTTTTAGCCTGGCGGATTAATTGCCGATTAAATTGCATAGGGAGCTAATGTTTTTTACAGCTCGCTGTAGGCAATGCGTTGATACCCGGGCAATGCCTGTTGCAGCAGTTGCTCCAGAGACTGCTGGGCCGGCAGGTAATCGTCACCGAAATCACCCTCGGCCAGCTGGGTCGGGTGGGCCACCACTTCAATCACGCCGGGCGGGCGAAAACCTTCCAGCAGGTCCCTGGGGGTGCACACGCTCTGGGCCCCGGCCCCGCACAACCAGCGGATACGCAGGTTGAGCGCGCTCTTGAACAACCGCTTGAGGGGCCCGATGTTGCCCCCCACATTGCGCGCCAGGCGCACCGGCACCCCTTGCTGCGCGGCGAAGCGAGCGACGATGGCTGCCACCGGCCACAGGTTGTGCACGTGCTGGTGGGAGTCGATATGGCTGGGCCGCACGCCCTGATCGACACAGCGCTGCCACTGGGCCTGCAACTCCTCGCGCACCGCCTCGGCCGCCGCCGCCGGCAGGCGCAGGGCCGAGCGCCGCAGGTTCAGGTCGAACTGCCCCTGAGGGTCACAGAACAACGGCTGGTGGCGCATCGCCGGGCTCAGTGGCGCGCCGTAGGTGAGGTTGAAATGCAGGCCGATGCGCCCCAGCAAACCGTGCTGCTGGGTCAGTTCACAGGCGTCGTTGAACGCCGGCATGTTGGCCATGAGGGTCGCCGAGCTGATCACCCCGCGCTTGAAGGCGCGCAGGGTCAGTTGGTTGTAGTCCAGGTCGAGACCGAAGTCGTCGGCATTGACGATGACCCGATGGGCCCGGGCGGCAGTCAGGGGGCGATTCATGGGCGGGATCCTTGTACGGTGTTGGCCTGGCGCCGTTCGCGCCAGGCTTTCAGGCGCGGCTTAAGCCACTGCCAGATGCGTTCGGCGGTACCGGCCAGCAGCGCTCGTGGGCGCCAGGAATAGAAGCTCCAGCGCTGGTGTTCCACCAGGCCGCTCATGCGTTCATGCAACTGATGGCTGGAGCGGCTGAGGCTCACCCGCGAGGCGTCGACCCAGTGCCAGCCTTCGTCCAGCCCCCAGCGGATCCACTCATCCAGCAGCAGCCGGCCGCTGCCCAGGTTCTTGTATTGCGCCAGGAAGGCGATGTTGTAGTCGTACAGGCGGCCGCGCTCCAGCAGGCCGAGGCGATAGCTGATGCAACGGCCCTGGTGTTCGAGCATCACCACCCGCACACAACCTTCGGCGGCCAGGCCGCGCAGGGCGCTGGCCATCCATTGCCAGCGCAGCTCCCCGGAGAAGATGCCCAGCCCGTCGGCGCCTTTCCAGCTGGCCTGTTCCACCTCGCGGAGCATTTCCAGCACCCCGTCCATGCCGTCGGCCTGGGGCGCCATGCGGATCACCCGAGCGTCGATTTCCGCGCAGCGTTTCTTCGCCCGGCGCAGCTCGTAGCGCAAGGTGCCGGTGGCTTCCTCGCGGTCGCTGTCGACAATCAGGTGTTCCGGCGCCCGGCAGCTCAGGCCCTGTTCGCTGTACCAGCTGGCCCGGCGCCAGGGGGCCAGCAGGCCCTCGGCATCCACCAGTTCATGAAGTTGCAGCAGGTCATGGGGCAGTTGCCGGCGGATCTGCTCCAGCACCTCGGGCATGGCGCCTTGGGCCGGGTCCGCGACCAGCAGCGCCAGGCGATCGCTCAGCGGATGCCCCAGGTGGCGTACCACTTGCAGGCGCAGGCCGGCTCGGGTTTCGCGGCCCAGGGTCAGCGGCAGGCAGAGCACCAGGCGCTGGCCGTGCCAACCCAGGAGGATCTGCAAGCGCCGCTGATCCAGGGCCCGTTCCGCCCCCTGCAGCCAGCTCAAGCGATTGAACGGCGTGGCCTGCGGTACTTGCTGGCGCAGTTGCTCATAGGCCGCCACGGGAAAGTCCTGGGTGCAGAGGCTGGCGCACCATTGCCAACGCAGGCTCACGAACGTTCCTTGTCGATAGGGCCGGAACCGCTGGGCTGCTGTGCCAGGCGCCCGCGGCGCAGGTGGTGCAGGCGTGTCTGGTGGTAGGGCCGGCGGCGGTGGAAGTGCAGGCAGCGCAACAGGCAGTAGACATGCAGGGATTCGCCCACTTCCTGGAACCCCAGGCGCATGTGCATCTTCAGCGCCGGCTCGTTGCGCACGTTGACCAGGGCCCGGGTGGCCTTGAAGCCGCGCTCGCGGTATTCGTCCCAAAGCAGCTTCTGCGCCAGGATCACCACCCCCGAGCCGCGATACGGTACCGCGCACTCTCCGGCGAACTGATACAGGCAGCCCGGGGGGATGCGCATCCAGCAGCGGTACAACTGGTCGTCGTAGTAATCGCGCTCGCTGATCCACACCATCATCATCACGTTGCCGTCTTCATCCAGGTGCGCGCTGCCGCGGCTGCCTTTGTCCAGCAGGCCGCGAATGGCCGGCAGTTGCGCCTTGAAGTACTTGTCGAAGGCCGGCAGCAGCTCGCGGGTGATGGGCACCTGGGGCCAGCGGCCGGGGTTGATGGGGCAGGGCACCGGTAAGGCCAGGGAGCGTTCCAGGGTCAGCAGTTCCCAGTGGTAATAGAAGAAGCGTTCACGCAGCACCCGCAGGCTGCCACGCAGGCCCTTGCGGCGGATTCTGGCCAACAGGCCGGTCAAGCGACTCATAGGGTTTTCCAGGTCAAGGCAAACAGGGTTTCACCGGGCACCTGCAACTGGGCCCGGCCATTGCTGCACTGCACGGCGGCGGAGCGGCTGCGCCCGTCGGCGCCGAGCAGTTCCAGGCTCGGGCCGGCCTGGCAGATCTGCTCGGCGCCATCCAGGTCGATGGTTTGTGCGCGTGGGGTCTTGGTTACGCCCAGCAGGCTGTGGCGGGGGCCATCGCGCAGTGCCAGGGCATCCACCTCGAAGCCCGGGTTGTCCAGCGCCTGGACCTGCCCCAGCCAGTGCCGCTGGATGAATTGCTGGGCCACGGCCACCGGCTTCAGGCTGAAGCGCTGGGCGTCGTGCTGGGCCAGCATGCCCTTGGGGTACTCGGGCTCATCAGCGGCCTGGAACCAGTTGAGCATGTCCAGCAGGCCGTCCTGGGAGGCATTGGCCACCACCGACATCCACCACAGGGCGGCGTAGTGAGTGTCCTGCTGATAGGGGCTCAGGTCCGGGCCGCTGGAGATATTGGTCTGGCTCAGCAACAGCGCCTTGCGCGGCCGGCCCAGGTCATCCAGGCCCACCAGGTCGGCGGCGGCGCGCACGCTGTCGCGGTAGCGGCGGGTGGCCAGCAGGTCGCGGACCATCCACTCGTGCCAGGCCAGGGCGTCGATATCGGCGCCGTGGGCCTGCAGCAACTGGCGCGCCCAGTCGATGCCGCGGCGCTGCCCGGCACCGATGCGGAACGGCCCGTCCAACAGCCGCGAACTGACCGGCATGGCAATGCGCACGCCTGCGGCCCGGGCCTCGGGGTTGGCCTTGGCGCGCTCCAGCATGCGCTCGAAGTAGCTGGCGAACACGGCGTAGCTGGGGTAGTTGAGGTTGGGTTCGTCGGCAAACGCCAGGTAGTGCAGGCCCTGGTTGCCCAGGCGCACGCTGTCCGCCAGCCAGGCGTCGAGGCCGGCGAAGCTCTGGCTGTCGGCTGCCAGCACCGCGCGGCGCCCGGTGCCCGCCAGCAGGGTAATGTCGCGGTCGATCTTGAACGTTTCGCGGTACAGCCGGCGAAAGCCCAGCTCGCGCAGGGGTTCCTGCTGGATCACATCGACGAAGCTGTAGAAGTTGGCCGCCCGCGGCCCCAGGGCCCGCAGCAATTCAAAAGTCGACTGCGGCGGCTGGGCATAGGGCAGGGCGATCCCCAGGTGCGGGCTGGGGCCGCGCATCTGCGGCTTGAGGCTCAGCTCGACCCGGCCCGGTGTCCATTGCAGCGGGTGCAACTGGCGCAGGTCCTGGGCGAACAGGTTGGCGGTGCCGTCGAGCCAGAACGCCACCTTGCCCGAGCCGCCCAGGGACAGGCGCCAGACCTCGTCCTGCTGGGCCACCGGCAGTTGGATCTGGTCGAACTGACCGTACTGCGGGTGCTCCACCAGCTTCAGGCGCAGCAACTGGTGGTCACTCAGGCGCGTGGCCTGGAGCACGCTGACCCCACCGTAATACTTGCCCGAAAGTACCGCCTGCTCTCCGGCGGCCACGCGAAAATACAGCTCCACGCCACTGGGCACGTCGGCGCTGAAATGCACCTTGGCCGGTTCGAACTGGGCCAGGGTGGCGCTGTCGTGGCTGATCTTGAAGTTGCGAAAGCTGTAGCCCGGCACCTGCAGTCGGTAGTCGCCCTGGGCCGCGGGCAGTTGGACTTCCCGCTGGCCGTAGGGTTGGTCGGCGCGGATCTCCAGCTGTTGCAGCAACTGGCCGTCCGGGCGCAGCAGGTATAGCTGCTCCTGGTTGGCGTCGCTCTGCCAGGCCGGGCTCCAGCGCAGGTGCAGGGTGTCGCCGGCCTCGGCTTGCAGGTACAGGCTGCCGTCGCGGATATCGCCCCATTGCAGGGGCGCGGCGTTCAAGGCAGTGGCCGCCGAGATCAGCATCAGGGCGAGCAGGGAACAGGGTTTCATTGAAGCCTTTCCTTAGGGCGCAATAACTGGCGCACGTAGACGATGTCTGCAGGTAACAGGATCAGGGTGCGGTACCAGGCCACACCGCTGAGGTGGCAATACAGACCGAGCATGGCCAGGCTCACCGCGAGGTAGGCGATGGACGAGGCCAGGCCGGCGCCGACGATGCCCAGCGACGGGATCAGCAGCGCATTGAGCGCCAGGTTCAGCAGGGCGCCACCGGCCAGCAGCAGCGACAGCGTACCGGGGCGCTGCTTGCCCAAGAGGTCCAGGCGCAGAATGCTCGCGTAGCACAGGCCGAATAGCCCGGGCAGCAAGGCCAGCAGGGCACTGTAGGCCGGGGCGTAGGCGGCGCCGAACAGGGTGACAATCAGCCACTGGCCGATCAGCGCCATGCACAGGCAGGCACCGAGCATCACCGTGGCGGTCAGGCGCAGGGCCAGGGCGGTGAGTTGCTCGATGCCCGAACCCTGTTGCAGCAGGCGCTTCATCAGTGGCGTGGTCACTGCCTCGGGAATGATCAGCAGCAGCTCGGCGGCGGCGCTGGCCATGGCGTACCAGCCCAGGGCCGCGGGGTCTAGCAGGGCACCGATGAACAGGTAGTCCGAACGCAGCATCAATTGTTGCGACAGCACCCCGGGGTGGCTCTGGGCGCTGTAGCGCAACAGCTTGCCCTGTTCCCCGGCCTGCCAGCGCAGGCCCAGGTCGTGGAAGCGCCGTAGCCAGCACCAGCCAACCACCACCACCAGCAAGGTGCCCCCCAGCCAGCTGACCAGGGCCGCCGACAGCGGCTGGTCGCGCCAGATCCACCACAGGCCAACGAACAGCAACAGCGGCACCAGGGATTCCAGCAGGCGCAGGGCATTGAAGGCTTCGACCCGGCCATCGGCGTTGTGCAGGGTCAGCAGGCCGCTCTTGAGCACGGTGATGGGCACCGCCAGCAACAACAGCCAGGCCAGGTCCCCCAGTTGCAGGCTCAGTTCCCACTGGCTGCCCAGGGTGTTCATCAGTGCCAGCCCGGCCAGGGTCAGCAGGCTGGCCAGCAGGCAGCCGTACACCAGCACCTGGGTCAGTAGCAGGCCCATGGGCCGCTGGCGCGCGGCTTCATAGCCGACTGCGGTGTTCAGCCCGCCGCTGGTCAGGGCGGCAATCAGGTCAGGCAGGGTGCTGAGCAGGGCGAACAGGCCGCGGTCCGCCGGGCCCAGCAAGCGGGCCAGTAGCACGTTGCGCAGCAGCCGCAGGCCGATCATCGCCAGCCGCGTGCCCATGCTCAGGGCCAGGTGCCAGAGGTAGCCGCCGCGCTTCAAGCCCGGGCTCCCTGCAGCAGGCGCCAGGCCAGCAAGCCGGGGCGGGCGGCGCTGGCATGGCTGACGTCGATGCGTGGCAAGGCCAGGAGCGGGTTGCCACTGACTTCGATCAGCCCGGGGCGGGTGCCCAGGGCGTAGCGATAACCCAGCCCGGCGACGGCGGCGCGCACCTGGGCATTGTGGTCGCCATTGGGGTAGCAATAGACCCCCAGCGGCGCCTGGCAATGGTTCTGCAACGCCTGATGGGAGCGTTGCAGATCCGCTTTCAGCGCGGCCTCGTCAAGGCCGGTGAGAATGGCATGGCTGGCGCCGTGGGGCCCAAAGCGCACCAGCGCCGAACGCTCCAGGCGCCGCACCTGGGACCAGTCCAGGCTGTGGGGGCCGTGTTCGTTGGGGCAACTGTCGGCCAGGGCCTGGAGGGTGGGCCCGGGCAGGGTCTTCAAGCGTTGCAGGTAGCGCCCCAGGAGCCGGCTGCGGGCGTCGCTGTCACCCGGCTGCAGCAGCTCGGCCGCAGGTGCCAGTTGCAGCGCCTGCAACTGTTCCAGCAGCGGCCGGGCCGCGGCGCTGGTGGGCCGCAGCCAGAGGGTTTCGCCGATGCACTCCCACCAGAAGCCCTGGGCGCTGCCGATGAAGTCGGTGGAGAGGAAGATGCTCGCCGGCACCTCGTAGCGCTCCAGCAGCGGGTAGGCCACCTCGGCGTTGTCGCGCCAGCCGTCATCGAAGGTCAGGGCCAGGCGCGGCCGGTCACCGCCAGGGTATTGCAACAGGTGATTGAGCGGCACGCAGTCGAAATGCCGCCGCAGCCAGCGCAGCAGGTGTTCGAACTGGCGCTGGCCGACGCACAGTGGCGCCCGGTGTGGCCGGCGGGCGGCATGCTCGTCGGCCAGCACTCGGTGCAGCATCAGCACCACCCCGGCTTCGCTGAGGCGGGCGCGGCCGACGCTGTGCAAGTAGGCGCTGCCCAGCAGGCGCTTGAGGTTGTGTTTGAGGTTCATGTCAGCGGTTCTGTTGTGGGTTCCACAGGGCATAGCGCTGCCCGCGGAGAAATTGCCAGAGGCCCATGCTCATGCCGGCCATTGTCACCAGCACGAAACCGGCCAGGCGAAACACCTTGGGCAGGCGCCCGCGGCGGTCCAGCAGGCCCATGATCCCGGCGCCATAACCCAGCACCTGGGCCAGCAGGGCCAGGCTGTAGAAGGCGCCGGCATTCCATAGCAGCAGGCTGCTGACCAGCAGTGGCAGCAACAGCACCGGGGCCAGGCGGCGGATCAGCTTGTGGCTGATCAGGGCGATGGCGTAGGCGCCGTGGCGCAGTGGGTTCATCAGCTCGCGGCGCTGGGCCAGGCTCTGCAGGCCGCCGACGGTGACCCGCAGGCGCCGCCGGTACTGCTTGCCGGCTTCGTCCACGCCCTGGTCCAGCACCTGGGCCTCCTCGACATAGACGATCCGCTTGCCGGCCACCGGGGCGCAGGTGCTGATGAAGAAGTCATCGTTGACCTCGGCCGGAATCCGCTGGAACAGCTCGCGGCGCAGGGCCAGCAGCGCGCCGTCGGCGGAGACCATGCAGCCGGTGCGGTTTTCCGCCTGGCGCAACCAGGCCTCGTAGTGCCGGTACAGGCTGTCTCCCAGGCTCAGGTTGTGCCCGGGGTCGGGGATGATCATGTGCCCGCCGCAGGCCCCCACCTGCGGGTCGGACAAGGGCGCCAGCAGCTTGCCCAGGGTGTCGTGGGACCACTGGTTGTCGGCGTCGGTGAACACCAGGATATCGTTGCGCGCCAGTTCCACCGCGGCGTTCAGCGCCCCGGCCTTGCCCACCCGAGGCAGGTCCAGGACCACGACCCGTGAGTCGCGCACGCCCAGGGCCGTGGCCACGGTGTCGTCGCTGGAACCGTCGCTGGCGAGGATGACCTGCAGGTCGGTGGCCGGGTAGTCCTGCTGCAACAGGGTGCGCAGCTTGTGCTCGATGTGCGGGCCTTCGTTGTGCGCGGCGATGATCACGCTGACCGACAGCGGCGCGCCTTCCTGCACCGGCCGTGGCCTGACGAACAGGCTGAGCAGGGCCAGCAGCAGGGGGTAGCCGACCCAGGCATAGAAAGGCAGTAGCAGGCACAGCCAGAAAAGTGTTTTAGCCACGGTCAGGTCTCTCGGCAGAACGGTTGAACAGGGCCTGCACCAGGGCCAGGGCGCCCAGGTGCAGGCGCACCCAGTGCAGCAGCCAGAGTTGCAGGACGAACAGCGGGTCGCGTTGGCGCAGGCCCTGGCGCACGGCCAGGGCCAGGGGCGCCAGCGCCCCCAGCAGCAGGCACAGGCCCGCGGCGCCGGGCACGCCCGCGATCAGGCACAGCAGCGCCACGAGGCTGAGCAGGGCGCAGGCCAGGCACAACAGGGGAAAACGCAACAGGCGCAGGCTGAGGCCGCCGCCCTTGAGCAATTGCACGTGGCTGCCCTGGCGCCAGCGTTCCTTGCCGGCCCATTCGGCCCAGCTGGCCTCGTAGCCCCAATGCAGCACCTGGGGCTGGGGCAGGCTCAACTGGCGGGCGCCGGCAGCGTGCAGGCGCAGGCCGAAATCCTTGTCCTCGCCGGTGCGCAACTGCTCGTTGAAGCCGTCGACCCGCTCGAACCAGGCTCGCTGCAGGCACAGGTTGGGGGTGGGCATCCACCGCAGTAGCCGGGGTTGCGGGTCGCCGGCCAGGCTGCGGCGCTGCCAGGCCCGGGCGAACCAGGGGGCACTGGCGGGCGCCGCGCAGTCCAGGGCGAAGACCTCGGCACGCTGCTCGGCCTGGGCCTGCTGCCAGAGCTGCAGCCAATTGCCGGGCACTTCGATGTCGGCGTCGAGGAACGCCAGGCTATCGCCGGTGGCCACCGCCGCACCGCGGTTGCGCAGGGCGCCGATGCCGATGCCCGGGCATAGCAGCACCCGCGCGCCCAGCTCCCGAGCCCGTTGCGGCCCCTGATCGGTGGAGCCGTTGTCCACCACTATCAGTTCGCAGTCCAGGTTCGCCGCCCGGGCGGCGCGCAGCACGCTGTCCAGGGTGCGGGTGATGTGACGCGCCTCGTTGTACATGGGCACGATCACGCTGATCCTTTGCATCTTTGCCTCCCTTGGCCAGATTGCGTTGTTGTCGTGGGCGCCGGGTGAGGGCGCGGTGTTGCTGTTCTGTCGGCGCTGCTCCTGGGGCCGGAAGGCCCTTCGGGCCTCGTCGCAGCCTGCGGCAGCGGCTAAACGCGGTGTTGTCAGGCCGGGGCCGGGCGCGGCACGGGAGCGTCTTCGGCCTGCCGGCGCAGGACACTGGACAGGGCCAGGAAGATCCACAGGTACTTGTGGTTCGGCGCGCTGAGAAACAGCAGGAACACCGCCATGGCCAACAGGCTCAGGCCCAGGTGGGTGGCGATGTCGGCCTGTTCGCGCTGGCCCCGGGCAAGAAAGCCCTGGCGCGCCCGTTCGAAGTTGCGCAGGCCCATCAGCATCAGCGCTACGAAGCTCAGGCCGCCGGGAATGCCCAGTTCACTGAACAGCTCCAGGTAGGTGTTGTGGGCCCGGCGGAACAGGTCCGGCTCGTTCATGTTTTCCGAGAAGCTGCTGGCAAAGCCGGTCTGTGCGTAGTGGATCGGGAAGGTCCCCAGGCCCGAGCCCAGCAACGGGTTCTGGCGGATCATCTGGCCGCCCACCACCAGGTAGGAGGTGCGCCGGCCCAGGGAGGTGTCCGCCGAGTGCGCGCCGGACTTGAGCAGGCTCAGGGACTGGATCCGCGCCACGTATTCCGCCGGCAGCACGGCAATGCCCAGGGGAATGACGATGGCCACGGCGAACATGGCAAATCCCAGGTGCTTGGGCCGCACGCCCTTGAGCCGGTCGCGGTAGTGCCAGACGCCGATGGCAATGGTGAACAGCACCACCAGCAGGCCCGAGCGCGAGTCGGTCTTGGTCATCCCGGCCATCAGGGTCAGGCTTATGCCGACCCAGAACAGCCGCACCGGCCAATGGGGCGAACGCAGGGCGAGGAAGATCGCCGGCGGCACCGCCATGGCGATCAGCAGGGCGAAGTAGTTGGCGTCCTGCAACAGGCCGATGGCCCGGCCGCCCACCTGGTACTTGGCCGATACCAGGGCGATCACGCAGGTGATGGCCACGCTCACCGCCAGCAGGCGGCAGAGCATCAGCAGGTTGACTTCCCGGGCAATCAGCAGGGTGACGAAGAACAGCACCAGGCCCACTGCCAGCTCCCGCAGGCTGTCCAGGGACACCAGCAGGTTCTCGCTGTACAGCATGCTCAGCAGCAGGCACAGCAGGAAGGGGCCCAGGGCCCGCCACAGGTTGCTGCGCAGGCGAGTGTCGGGGATCTGCCGCAGCAACAGCTTGAACAGCATGATCAGGATCAGCGAGGCGCCCAGCAGCTTGGCCCCGGAGAACGCGCTGTCCTTGAACAGGCCTTCGAAGGGCACCAGGGCGCAGATCCCCAGCAGGCCCCAGCCCGGGCGCCGGTACAGCAGCGCCAGGCCGAACAGCCCGACCACCACCAGCGGCGCAAGAAATGGCCAGGGGCTGGCCAGCAGCAACAGCGCGGCCAGGCCCAGCAGCAAACCCAGGAACGGAGCGGCGATCATACTCGGGAGCTCTCTCTGGCAACGCGGTACAGCTCATCCCAGCGGCGAGCCAGGGTGGGCAGGTGATAGTGCTTGCGCTGGGTGACCTGGGCGGCCTTGGCCAGCTCCCCGGCCAGTACCGGGTCGTCCAGCAACTGGCCGATGCAACGGCCCAGCCCGGCGCTGTCCAGGGGCTTGGCCAGCAGGCCGTTGTGCCGGTGCTGCAGCACATCGGGAATCCCGCCCACGGCAAAGGCCACCACCGGGGTGCCGGCCTGCATGGCTTCGAGCAGGATCATCGGCGTGCCTTCGGTGCGTGAACTCAGTACCAGCACATTCAAGCGCTTGAGCCAGGGCTGCATGTCGTTCTGATAGCCCGGCAGCAGGATGCGCGTAGTCAGACCGGCTTCGTTGATGCGCTGGCGCAAGGCCTGGTTCTGCTCACCGTCGCCCAGCAGCACGGCCTTGAGCGCAGGGCGCTGCTGGCACAGGCCGATCAGCGCATCGAGGAACAGGTCCGGGCCTTTTTCCGCGCTCAGGCGCCCGACGAAGCCCACCAAGGGTTCCATCTCGTTGCGGTGTACTTCGGGCTCGCGCAGCGGCGGCCCGTCCAGGCTCGCCGGCAGCTCCAGGGCCGGTTCCGGCAGGCCGTTGGGGATCACCCGCAGCTTGCTTTCATCGACCCCCGCCTCCAGGTGCAACAGGGCAATGCTCTGGGCCACGCAGGCCACCCGGCGCACCCGGCGGCTGCGACACAGGCGCAGGCTGAGCCAGGTATAGAACTTCTGTTTCAGGCTGCGCGGAGTAAAGCCGTGCTGGGTCATGACCAGGGGCAGGCGCAGGCGCCGCGCACAGACCCAGGCAAACACCTGGGCCTTGAAGTTGTGGGCGTTGAGCAGCCCCGGTTGTTGGCGCAGGTGCGCCAGCAGTTCCTGCAGGCAATGGCAGTTGTGGCTCGCCACGCCGGCCTCGGCGAAACGCTGCAGCAGCGCGTCGGGGGCATTGATGAATACCACCCGATGCTGCCCCGGCGTGCCCAGGCAATGATCCAGCAACATGCGCTCGGCACCGTAGAAACCGCCGCTGTGGATCAGGTGCACGATAGGCTGCGCGGCCATGCTCAGGTCGCTCACTGTTTGGCCCAATGCCAGGCCCAGCGCCAGGTCCAGCGCGGGTACGGGTTGACCTGGGGCTGCTCGACCGCATTGAGCACCAGCAGCACCGGCAGGCCGAGGTGATCACTGACCTGGGCCGGGTGCTTGAAGCGATGGTCGAAGAACTCGTAGACATAGCCCAGGGCAATGGCCAGCAGCAGGCCGGTGAGCAGGCCCAGGGGAATGATCAGCATCGGCTTGGGGAACGCCGCTTCGCTGGGTTCGTAAGGCTGGCTCAGGACCCGCGCATTGGACAGCTCGCCACTGATCAGGCGCTCGCCACGGCTCTCTTCGTAGCGCTGGGTGTAGGTGAAGAAGGCTTTGTGCAAGGCATCGATTTCAGTGTCCAGCTGGCGCAGTTTGCTCAGGACCTCTTGCAGGTCGCGCACCCGCGCCTTGTAGTCGTTGATCCGCGCGGTCTTCTGGGCGATTACCGACTGGGTGATCTGCAAGTCGCTGCTGCGCTCGCGCACACGGTTTTCCACCACCTTGAGGAACTGCGCCCGGGCCCGCACGATCTGCTCTCGCTGCTGCTGCATGGGCACGCTGTCGGCGCGGTAGGTGTCGGCGGTGGTGCCGTACTGGCTCACCAGGTTGGTCAGCTGTTCGCCCAGTTGCTTGATCTCGCGGTCTTCGTAGGCAACGTTGTCCACGGTGTTGGCGAAGGCGAAGGGGAAGGTGTAGTCGGTGAGGCCGGCCTTGCGCGCGGCAGCCAGGTTCTTCTGCAGATAATCCAGGCGGCGCTGGTTCTCCAGGGCCTGGTCGCGGTAGCCGTTGAGCGATTGCTCTTCGGTGTTGATGGCGTTCAGGCGGAAGGTGATCTCTTCCTTGGGGTCGGAGGCATGGGCCGCTTCCAGCAGGGCCTGGCGCTTGCCTTCCAGGTCATCCAGGCGCGACTGGTACTGGGCCTTCTTCTGTTCGTAGAAGGCTTCGGGCAGTTCGTTGGATTGCAGGTCCTGGCGGTTCTTCAGGTAGTTGGCCAGCAGGCGCTCGACAAAGCGCGTGCCTTCGGCGGCGTTGGGGCTGGCGTAGACGATGGAGATCACGTTGGAGCCGGGCAGGGTGCCGATCTTCAGGTCCTTGACCGCCTGGTCGGTGAAGGCATCCAGGCTGGTGTCGCGCACCGGGTCCACGGCCAGGCCGAAGAAATCGCGCAGCGGGTTGATCACATGGTTGCGCAGGGGGTCGATCAGGCCATTGCGGATCGGCTTGATGATCAGCCGGGTCAACAGGCCCTCGTTGCCGCCAAACTGGCCTTCGCGGCGCAACTGGTCGATGGTGTCGCGGATCAGCGTGGGTGAACGCAGGATATTGCTCTCGGTCTCCATGTCCGCCAGCGACGGCGGGATGAACTTGTCGGAGTCCGGGGCGAGCACGGTGTTGGCGTCGGTCTGCGAGAGTTTCTTGGACTGCACGATGACTTCGGCAGTGATCTCGAAGCTCTGCTTGAGCACCAGGGGCAGCAGCAGGGCGATCACCGCGAAACCCAGGAACACCCGTTTGATCAGGCGCCGATTGACAAAGAACACGAGCAGGAACTCGTGCAGGTAGTTTTCGATCTTGGTCATCAAGAGGGAACTCAGTTGTTGTTCGTTTCTTTGTTGTCGACGCGGTAGCCGAAGCTGAACCCGACACCCTGGAACATGATCACGTCCGCCAGCTGCTTGCTCAGGGCGCCGGCCTTGGCCAGGCGGGTCTTGGGCACGTAGAGCATGTCGTCGGGCTGCAGGTAGGCGAATTGCAGGGCCTTGCCGTCCAGCGCCGCGTCGGCGTCGTAGACCCGGGCTTCGACCTGGTTGCCCTTGCGCCGCATGATCACCACCGAATCCAGGCGTGCAGTGGGGCCGGCGCCCTTGGCCAGGGTCAGGGCCTCAAGCACCGAAATCGGCCGGCGGATCGGGTAGGCCCCGGGCTGGCCGACTTCGCCCATGACGAACACTTCGTTGGCGGCGGTGGTCTTGAGCAGCACATCGACGCTCACCGAGCCCACTTCCTTGGCATAGCGCTGGTTGATCAGGGTCTGCAGCTCGCTGAGGCTCTTGCCCTGCAACGACAGGCTGCCCAGCAGCGGGAAGCTGGCGCGGCCGTCGGAGCCCACGACGATCTCGCGGCTAAGCCCGGTGGCCGGGTTGGTCAGGCTGGTACGCAGGTTGTCCAGCTGGGCCATGGCGTGGGAGATCGAAAAGTTGATCTGCGGCTTCTTCAGCACCTTGGCGTACTGGGTTTCCAGGGCCTGGCGCGCTTGTTCGGCGGTGAGCCCGGCAACCTGGATGTTGCCCACGTAGGGCATGTCGATACTGCCGTCGGGCAGCACCAGCTTGCTGCCGCCCAGTTCCGGAGCGGTGAGGAAGGTCACATCCACCTGGTCGCCAGGCTGCACGAGGTAGCGCTGCTGGCTGGTGGTGCCGATATGGAAGATCACATCCAGCACGTCCTGGGGCCGCAGTACCTGCTCGATGGGCACCACCTCGGTGAGCTGGGCCTGGTCGGCCGGGGCGCTGAGGATCTGCACCGGCATCTGCTGCGGCTCGCGATTGACGCAGCCGCCCAGGGCCAGCAGCAGTGACAGGCTCAGCAGGGAAAGTCTTGGCTTGTTCATGGTTACACGGTCCTTGTGCCGGTCAGAGACGGTCATAAACCCACTTGGGCATGTAGTACTTGCGGGCGTTGAACACGCTGCCGATCAACTTGGCCTCGGCCTGGATCAAGCGCTGCGCCGCGGCCTGGGCCACTTCCCAGCGGGTTTCCTCGCTGCGCACCACCAGCACCACGCCGTCCACCTGGGTGGCCAGGGTGAGGATGTCGCCGCTGCTGTAGACCGGGTCGCCGTCGATGATCACGAAGCGATAGTCCGCGGCCAGGACCTGCAACAGTTCCTGCAGCAGTTCCGGGGTCAGGCGCTCGGCGTATTGCTGGCGGCGACCCAGGGGCAGGAAGTCGAAGCCCAGTTCTTCGCTGCTTTGGATGCACTGCGCCAGCAGCGGCGGGGTATCGGCCAGGGCCAGATCGAGAAAGCCCTGGCGTTCGCCCAGGTCCAGGCGCCGGGTCAGGCTGTTGTCCGAAAGGCTGGTGTCCACCAGCAGTACCCGGCCACGGCTGGTACGCGCCAGCTCGCTGGCCATGCTCAGGCTGCTGCTGGTGATACCGCTGTTGCGGTTGGCCGCGGTCAGCAGGATGACCCGCAGCTCCTGGTCGAGTACGGTCACCGCCAGGTTGCTTTCGCTGGGGTTCTGGATCTTCAGACTGGCAAAGGTTGCTGCCGCCATTTCAACTTGCTCCATGGCCATTGAGGACCTTGAAAGGGGTTTTGATCAGGATCTTCAGGTCGAGCCAGGGGCTCTGCTGGAAGATGTAGGTCATGTCGAGGGTCACGCGGCCGTCGAAATCCACGTCGCTGCGCCCGGACACCTGCCACAGGCCGGTGATCCCCGGGTAGATGCTCAGGCGGCCAAGGTGGTGTTCCTTGTAGGTCTGGGCATGGAACGAGGTGGGGCGCGGGCCGACGATGCGCATCTGGCCGAGCACCACGTTGATCAGGTTGGGCAGTTCGTCGAGGCTGGTACGGCGCAGGAAGCCGCCGATTCCGGTGATCCGCGGGTCGCGGTCGATCTTGAAATCCACCGAGTCGGCGCCGTGCTTGTTCAGGTGGCGCACCGAATCCTTCAGGGCCTCGGCGTTGACCACCATGGTGCGGAATTTGTACATGCCGAAGCGCCGGCCGCGAAAACCGGTGCGCAACTGCACGAAGAACACCGGGCCGGGGCTGGTGAGCTTGATCAGCAGGGCCACGGCCAGCAGCACCGGCGACAGCAGCACCAGCAGCACCGCGGCCAAAAGCGCCGAGGTCAGGCGCTTGCTGCGCGACAGGGTCCAGGGCCGCCCGCCGTCGCGGCCGGTGATCCAGCCGTGCTGTTGCAGGTCGATGGCGGCCTGGACCTTGCGTCGGAACGGATCGTTGCGCCGGTCGATGTGCAGCGGGGCGGGCACCTCGGTTGCGGGCGATGAGAGAGATCTATCCATATCCACCGGGAATACTTCCATTGCAGGGGTTGGGTAAAAACGTTCGGCTGTCGCGGCTCAGGACGCCGCGCCCGGGTAGTAGCTCAGGTACCACTGGACGAACTCGCGCAGACCTTCCTCCAGGGGCACCTGGGGGCCGAAACCGGTGAGGTTTTCCAGGGCGCTGACATCCGCGCAGGTGTTGAGCACATCGCCGGGCTGCAGCGGCAGGTATTGCACCTGGGCCTTGTGGCCGAGGAGCTTTTCCAGGGTCGCCACGTAGTCCTTGAGCTCCACCGGGCGCTGGCCGCCGATGTTGAACAGGCGCCAGGGCGCCATGCTGGTGGACGGGTCCGGCTGTTCCCGGTCCCACAGCGGATCGCGCACCGGCGGCTTGCCCAGCAGGCGCACCAGGGATTCGACAATGTCGTCGATATAGGTGAAGTCGCGCTGGTGCATGCCGTAGTTGAACAGCTTCAGCGGCCGGCCCTGGCTGATGGCGTCGGCGAACAGGATCGGCGACATGTCGGGCCGGCCCCAGGGGCCGTACACCGTGAAGAAGCGCAGGCCGGTGGCGGGCACGCCGAACAGGTGGCTGTAGCTGTGGGCCATCAGTTCGTTGGCTTTCTTGCTGGCCGCATACAGCGACAGCGGGTGGTCGACGTTGTCACTGACCTTGTACGGGGTCTGCTGGTTGGCCCCGTACACCGAACTGGACGAGGCGTAGATCAGGTGCTGCACCGGGTAGCGCCGGCACATCTCCAGCAGGTTGAGGAAACCGCTGAGGTTGCTGTCCAGGTAGGCCTTGGGGTTTTCCAGGGAATAGCGCACCCCGGCCTGGGCGGCGAGGTTGATCACCACCTGGGGCCGCACTTCGGCGAACAGACGCTCCAGGCCCTCGCTGTCGGCCAGGTCCAGGCGCTGCAGGGGAAAGTGCCCTACCTGGCGTTCCACCCAGCGCACTCGGTCGCGCTTGAGCTGGGGGTCGTAGTAGTCGTTGAAATTATCCAGCCCGGTGACCTGGTGCCCATCCTTGAGCAAACGCAGTGCGGTATGGGCGCCGATGAATCCGGCGGCCCCGGTGATCAGGATATTCATGCGCGCAGCGCCTCCGGTACACGGTAGGGCAGGCCGATGCTCAGGTAATGCAAGCCGGCATCCGCTGCCTGTTGCGGGTTGTAGAGGTTACGGCCGTCGACCACCAGGCGTTCCCTGAGGGTCTCGCGCAGCAGTGTGAAGTCCACCACGCGAAAGGCCTTCCATTCGGTGCAGATCACCAGCGCGTCGGCGCCTTGCAGGGTGTCGTCGCGGGTGGCGCACAGCTGCAGGTCATCGCGGTAGCCGTACAGGCGCCGGCATTCGGTCATGGCTTCCGGGTCGTAGGCCTGGACCTTGGCCCCGGCCTCCCACAGTGCCTGCATCAGGTAGCGGCTGGTGGCTTCGCGCATGTCGTCGGTGTTGGGCTTGAAGGCCAGGCCCCAGAGCGCGATGACCTTGCCCTGCAGGTTGTCCCCCAGGTGCGCCTTGAGCTTGCGAAACAGCACATGGCGCTGCTGCTCATTGACGTCGCGCACGGTCTTGAGCATGTGCGGCTCCAGCCCGTGGCTTTCTGCGGTGTGGATCAGCGCCCGCAGGTCCTTGGGAAAGCACGAGCCGCCGAAGCCGGCGCCGGGGTAGATGAAGTGGTAGCCGATGCGCGGGTCGGCACCGATGCCCTTGCGCACCGCATTGATGTCCACCCCCAGGCGTTCCGCCAGGTTGGCCATCTCGTTCATGAAGCTGATGCGGGTGGCGAGCATCGCGTTGGCCGCGTACTTGACCAGCTCGGCGCTGCGGTTGTCCATGAACATCAGGCGGTCATGGTTGTGGTTGAAGGGCGCGTAGAGCTCGCTCAACTGCTGGCGGGGCAGGTCGTCGGCGCAACCGACGATGATCCGGTCCGGGCGCATGCAGTCGGCTACGGCCGAGCCCTCCTTGAGGAACTCCGGGTTGGAGACCACGTGCACCCGCAGTTCGGATTTGCCCAGGTCCGCCAATTGTTCGGCAACCGTCTCGATCACCAGATCGGCGGTGCCCACCGGCACCGTGGATTTGATCACCAGGGTCTTGTCGCTGAACATCAGGCAGGCAATGTTGCGCGCCACCGCCAGGACATGGTCGAGGTCGGCGGAGCCGTCTTCGTTGGAGGGGGTGCCGACCGCGATGAAAATCACCTTGCCGTGGCCCACTGCATCGCTGGCCTGGGTGGTGAAGTGCAGTCGGCCGGCCTTTTGATTCTCTTCGATCAGGGTCGCCAGACCCGGCTCGTGAATCGGCGGAATAGAACGTTGCAGCTGGGCGATCTTGTGGCTGTCGATATCGACACAGACCACGTTATGCCCGACATCGGCCAGGGCAACGGCTTGCACCAGGCCAACATAGCCAGTACCAAAAACGCTGACTTCCAAGGGAACGACCTCGTCCATGATGAGTGTAGGGGTGAGGGTGGTCCTCACCTTCTGAAAAAGCGTATGGCACATTGCCGCTATCACGCTCTTTTTTTGACACTACCATAACGACAAGACGTTTAATTGACGTTTTCCCGTGTTACATAAATGACAGTCGCGTTTTATTTATTTTCCGATACATTAAATATCGTTTTAAAACAGATACTTAATGCTGTTGATGATGGTCATCATGGAAAGCGTCAAATAGTTGTTTTTTGTTAATAAATGACTGAAAAAACCGACGAACGGTAGTGTGGTGAGACGAAAAGCTAATGCCTTTTTGCCATTACCTGCTACGGCCACGAGGGTTCCGAAGGCGAAACTGAGCAGTCGGACGGTTTTTTTGACGCTTTGCTGCAGCTTGAAAACTGTTGAAATTGATCGGTTTTTTCAAAATTATGGCTGGCGAGGCGGGATGGGTAGCGCCGGTTACGACCAGGCGGGCGTCAGACTAAAGTCGGGTTGGGAGGGTAGGGGCTATCTGCCATCATTGCCGGTCTTCATTGATTCAATCAATTCAGCTGGCGATCACAGATTCGCTGGATGAATTTCACCTGGGTCTTTTCTTTACCTCGCGTCACTGATTTGCTGCTGGAGCCTGTTCATGCGTCCCCCTTTCCCTTTACTCAATCCGTGCCCGTTGCTGGGCCTCGGCGCTGCCGTGCTGTGCGTGGGTTTTGCCCCCCTGGCCAATGCGGCGGGTTTTTTCGAAGACAGCAGCGCCAAGCTGGAATCGCGCACGATCTACTTCAACCGGGACTTTCGCGACGGCCACACCAGCACTGACCAGGGCGCGTCCAAGCGTGAAGAATCGGCCCAGGGCTTTATTCTCAACCTGCAATCGGGCTACACCGAGGGCACCGTGGGGTTCGGCCTGGACGCCCTGGGCATGCTGGGGATCAAGCTCGATTCCAGCCCCGACCGCAGCAACAGCGGCCTGCTGCCCTCCAGCGGTCACGACCCGCGGGGCTCGGCGGACCAGTACGCCAAGCTGGGGTTGACCGCCAAGGTCCGGGTCTCGCAGACAGTATTCAAGTACGGCGCCCAGTTGCCGGACCTGCCACTGCTCAAGTACAACGACGGGCGCCTGCTGCCCACCATGTTCAACGGCGCGGTGCTGACTTCCCGGGAGGTCAAGGACCTGACCCTGACCGCGGCCCGCTTGAACCGCTACACCGCGCGGGACTCCAGCGATGCCCAGGACATCCGCGTGCACTGCAAGAACAAGCGCTACGCCTGCAACACCACGGCGGATCACTTCGACACCTATGGGGTGGACTACAAGTTCAACGACCGCCTGACCGGCCAGTACCACTACGCCGAGCTGGAAGACATCTACCGTCAGCATTTTGTCGGCCTGCTGGCCAACCAGCCCCTGGGGCCCGGCGTGCTCAAAGGCGACCTGCGCTTGCTCAAGAGTGCCGACACCGGCGCCGAGCGCGCCGGCGGTATCGACAACCGCGCCCTGAGCACCATGCTCGGCTACAGCGTGGCTGGGCACGTGTTCAGTGCCGGCTGGCAGCGCATGTACGGCGACAACTCCATGCCTTACCTGGATGGCAGCAACCCGTACCTGGTGAACTACGTGCAGGTCAACGACTTCGCCGCGATCCAGGAGCGTTCCTGGCAACTGCGCTATGACTACGACTTCAAGGCCATTGGCCTCAATGGCTTGAGCTTCCTGACCCGCTACGTCAGCGGCGACCACATCAAGGTCCCGGGCAGCCTGCGCGAAGGCCGCGAATGGGAGCGCGACAGCGAGCTCAAGTACGTGGTGCAGAGCGGCACCTTCAAGGACGTGAGCCTGCGCCTGCGCAACGCCACCTACCGCAGCAACTACCAGAAGATCGCCCGCGACATGGACGAAACCCGCCTGATCGTCAGCTACAACTTCTCGCTGCTCTGACCGACGACCCTCGTAGAAGCTGGCCAGCGAAGGCGGTACCCGCAATTGCGCAAGGCTTGCGGGGCTCTTCGCCGGCAAGCCGGCGGCTACGGGAGTTGATGGCGGTACGGCAGGTCCGGGCCGGTGCGGGTGCAGGTCTGGGCCGCGGCGTTGACGGCGAAACGCAGCAGGGCGTCGGTCTGTTCGCGATCGAGCTGTTCAAGGCCCTGGGGGGAATCCAGGCCCTGTTCGGTCAGCCAGGTGATCAGCGCGGCCTGGAAGGTATCTCCGGCACCTACGGTGTCGGCAACCTCCACCCGGGGTGCGTCCACCGACCAGCTGCCATGCCCACGGCTGAACACCGTCGCGCCCTGGCTGCCACGGGTCAGGAACACCAGCCGGGCATTGCCTTGCAGCCAACCCTGGATCAGCGTTTCGGGCGCCTGCCCGGGGTACAGCTGGGCCAGGTCTTCGTCGCTGACCTTGATCAGGTCGGCATGGCCGGCCAGTTCGGCGATGCGCTGGCGCCACAGCTGGATATCCGGCTGCGGGTTGAGCCGTACGTTGGGGTCCAGGCTGATCAGCCGCTGCCCGCGCTCACGGCGCACCAGGGCCAGCAAGGTATCGGCAATCGGCTGCACCACCAAGGCAAACGAGCCGATATGCAGCCCGCGCACCTGTGCGTCGAGCTGCGGCAGGTGCTCTTCTTGCAACTGGCGATCGGCACAGCCCTCGCCGCGGAAGCTGTAGTGGGGCGAGCCATCGGCGCCCACGGCCACCATGGCCAGAGTGGTCGGGGCGTCGAATTCCCGCAGGTAGCGGGTGTCCACGCCTTCGTTTTCCAGCACCCGCCGCAGGCGCTGGCCCAGGTAGTCCCGGGACAGCCCGGCCAGCAGGGCGACATCGACGCCCAGGCGGCGCAGGCCCACTGCCACGTTGAACGGCGAGCCCCCGGCGATCGCCTGGAACGTCACTTTACTGGCCGGGGCCCCGGCCTCATCTGCGCTGAAAAAGTCGAACAGCGCTTCGCCACACACCAGATACATAGTCATTCGCTCTTCAAAGGCTTGCCAGCTGCTGTCGATAGCGCTGGTACACCGGTTCGTAGGCCGCCACGTGTTCGGCCCGGGGCTGGGTTTCGCTGCCCGGGTCGAGGCGCACGCAGCGCTCGCAGAGTTGTTGCAGGTCCAGGTCCGGATCGTCCTGCCGGCCATGGCACCAGGCTGCCTGGATCGCCGCGCCCAAGGCGGCGGCTTCGGCCTCCCGGGGGCAGATCACCGGGGCGTGCATGATATCGGCGACCATCTGCCGCCACAGCAGACTTTTCGCACCGCCGCCGATCAGCCGGATGCTCTGGCTGTGCAGGCCGGCTGCGCGCAACAGGTCCAGGCCGTAACGCAAACCGAAGGTGGTGCCTTCCACCACCGCGCGGCACAGGTTGGCCGGGGTCAGGTTGTCCAGGGTCATGCCGTGCAGGCTGCCCTGGGCCTGGGGCAGGACGGGCACTCGCTCGCCGTTGAAGAACGGCAGCAGGCACAGCCCCTCGGCCCCGATGGGGGCCTGCTCCAGCCGCTGGTTGAAAGCGGCCAGGTCCAGGCCCAGCAGTTCGCGCACCAGGGTGGTGGCGTTGGTCAGGTTCATGGTGCAGATCAGCGGCAGCCAGCCACCGCTGGACGAACAGAAGGTGGCCACTGAAGGCTCGGGGCTGATCAGCGGGCGCTCGGCGTAGGCATACACGGTGCCGGAAGAGCCCAGGCTCATGGTGATGATTCCGGGCTGGATATTGCCGGTGCCGATGGCCCCCAGCATGTTGTCGCCACCGCCGCTGGCCACCCAGGCATCCGCGCTGATCCCCAGTTGCCGGGCGACCGGCCCAAGGATCCGGCCCACAGGCTGGTGCGCTTCGAGCAACGGCGGCAAGGCCCGCTCCAGGCGCCCGCTGGGGTCGATATGAGCCAGCAGGGCGCGGTCCCAGTCGCGCCTGCGCACATCGAAATAGCCACTGCCCGAGGCATCGCCGTACTCGCTGCAGCAGCGCCCGGTCAGCCAGAAATTGAGGTAGTCGTGGGGCAGCAGGATATGCGCAATGCGCTGGAACAGTTCCGGGTGCTGCTCCCGGGTCCAGAGCAGCTTCGACACCGTGTAGCCCGGGGCAATGGCCAGCCCCAGGCGCTCCAGGGAGCCCTGGGTGCCCCCCAGCCAGTCCAGCAGGCGCTGGTTTTCAGCGCTGCTTTGGGTATCGCACCACAGCTTGGCCGGGCGCAGCACCTGACCCTGGTCATCCAGCAGCACCAGACCGTGCTGCTGAGCGCCAACCCCGACACCGAGCACCTGTCGGCCATCCACCCCGGCCGCCTGCAAGGCCTGCCGGGTGGCGCTGGTGCAGGCTTGCAGCCACTGCGCGGGGTCCTGTTCGCGGCAGCCATTGGCGCCGCTGATCAGGCTGTGGGGCGCAGCGCCCCGGCCCAGGACGGTGCCGCTCAGGCTGTCGAGGATCAGCGCCTTGGTGCCCTGGGTGCCGCAATCGAGGCCGAGAAAAAGCGCGGTTTGAGTCATCGTCGCTCCTGGTGTGGTTGATTACTGTCGAGCTGTAGCCGCTGCCGAGCCTGAGGCGAGGCTGCGCGAAGGCCAGCAGGGCCTTGCCTGGTGATCTCCAGCCGAACCGCCGCATCTCCTTCGACGCAGCGCCGCCCAGGCCGTTCGCGGCCTGCGGCAGCGGCTACACAGGCCTGGCCAACAACCGCTCCAGCGTCTTGCTCACGCCATGTTCGCGCAAGCTGTTGAAGCAGCGCTCGAAGGCCTCGACAAATGCACTGGAGTGGGGAATCGCCGAGCCGAAGATTTCTTCCACCGCCAGCAAACGCTGGGTCAGCAAGGTATCGTCGGCCACCAGGGCCTGGCAGAACTCGGCCCGTGGGTCGGGAACCCGGTAGCTCAGGCCATTCTCGTCCACGCCCTTGAGGTACAGGGCCCAGGCCGCCACCACCAGGGCGGCACGCTCGGTATCACGGCCATCGGCGATCAACCGGTTGATGGTAGGCACGGTGAACTTGGGAAACTTCGACGAACCGTCGCTGCACACCCGCTCCAGCTGGTCGGCGATCGCCTGGTTGGAGAAGCGCTGGACCAGGGTGTCCTTGTAGGCCGTCAGGTCAATGCCCGGTACCGGCGCCAGTTGCGGGGTGACGTCCAGGTCCATGTAGGCGCGCATGTAGGCGACGAACAGCGGGTCGTTCATGGTTTCGTGGACGAAGCGGTAGCCCTTGAGAAAGCCCAGGTAGGTCAGGGCCAGGTGGCTGCCGTTGAGCAGCTTGATCTTCATCTCCTCATAGGGCGTGACGTCGTCGGTGAACTGCACGCCGACCTGTTCCCAGGCCGGCCGGCCGTTGCAGAACTTGTCTTCCAGGACCCATTGCACAAAGGGCTCGCAGACGACCGGCCAGGCATCGTCGATGCCGTGCTCATCGTGCAGTTGCAGGCGGTGGGCGGTGCTGGTCATGGGGGTGATGCGGTCGACCATGGCGTTGGGAAAGCTCACGTGGCGCTCGATCCAGTCATGCAGGTCGGCGTCGCGGCGGGCGGCGAAGGCCAGCAGCGCCTTGCGGGTCACCGCGCCGTTGTGGGGCAGGTTGTCACAAGACATCAGGGTAAAGGCCGGGACCCCCGCCGCCCGGCGCCGGGCCAGGGCCGCGCAGAGAAAGCCGAATACCGTGCGCGGCTGTTGCGGATGGGCCAGGTCGTGCTGGATCTGCGGCAGGTGCAGCATGAACTCGCCCGTGCTGTCGTCGATGCAGTAGCCGCCCTCGGTGATGGTCAGGGAGACGATGCGGATCTCCGGGCTGGCCAGCTTGTCGATCAGTGCCTGGGCGTTGTCCTCGGCCAGCAGCATCTGGCTGATGGCGCCGATCACCCGCACCTCGTGGCCGTCGCCATCGCCCAGCTCGTACAGGGTGTAGAGGTAGTCCTGGCCGGCCAGATCGTCCCGCGCGCGGCGGTCTTCGGAGCGCAGGCCGACCCCGCAGATGCTCCAGTCCAGGCCCTGGCCCAGGTTCATCAGGGCATCGGTGTAATAGGCCTGGTGGGCCCGGTGAAAGCCTCCGACGCCAATGTGCGCGATGCCCTGGCGGGTGGCAGTGACGGTGTAGGCGGGTACCCGCACCTGGGGCGGCAGTTGGCTGAGGTTCAAGCGTTTGAGTTTCATGCAGGGTTCTCTGGGGTCAGGCGGCGGCGCGCAGGGGGCGGGACACGGCGACCCCCTGGGCATCGAATAGATGGCAGTGCTGGGGGGCCAGGTGCAGGTGCAGCTGTTCGCCGTAGCGGCTCGCCAGGTCACCGCGGATACGCAAGGTCAGGGCTTCACCGCAACGGCTGCGAACATGGCAGAAGGTGTCGCTGCCCAGGCGCTCGGCCACGTCGCTGGTGACTGCCAGGCTGCCCGGGCCGGGCTCGCCCAGCTCCAGATGCTCGGGGCGGATGCCCAGGGTCACCTCGCTGCCCGGGCTCAGTTGCGCACCGCTCTGCTCCAGGCGCAGGCGTGCCCCGGCATCCAGCTGGACCTCGCAGCCCTGGCCGTCGACGTGGCTGATGCGGCCCTTGAGAAAGCCCATCTTCGGCGTGCCGAGAAAGCCTGCGACAAACAGGTTGGCCGGACGATGGTAGAGCTCCAGGGGCGAGCCCACCTGTTCCACCCGGCCACCATTGAGCACCACCACCTTGTCTGCCAGGGTCATGGCTTCTACCTGGTCGTGGGTCACGTAGATCATGGTGGCCTGCAGTTCCTTGTGCAGGCGCGCCAGCTCCAGGCGCATCTGCACCCTCAGGGCGGCATCGAGGTTGGACAGCGGTTCGTCGAACAGGAAGATTTTCGGGTTGCGCACAATGGCCCGGCCAATGGCCACGCGCTGGCGCTGGCCGCCGGACAGCTGCTTGGGCTTGCGTTCGAGCATCGGCCCCAGTTCCAGGATGCGCGCCGCCTCGTCGACCTTCTGCTGCACCAGGGCCTTGTCGACCCCCGCCAGGTCCAGGGCGAAGGACATGTTCTTGCGCACGCTCATGTGCGGGTACAAGGCGTAGGTCTGGAACACCATGGCCAGGTCGCGCTTGGCCGGGCTGACTTCGGTGATGTCGCGACCGTCCAGCTCGATGCTGCCGCCGCTGACTTCCTCCAGCCCGGCGATCAGCCGCAGCAGGGTGGACTTGCCGCAGCCCGAGGGGCCGACGAAGACCACGAACTCCTTGTCGTTCACCTCAAGGTCGATGCCCTTGATGATGTCGAAGCCTTCGAAGCCTTTTTGCAGGTTGTTGATTTTCAGGTGAGCCATGGGATGTCTCCGCAATTTCAGAGTTACTTCACCGCGCCAAAGGACAGGCCGCGCACCAATTGCTTCTGGCTGATCCAGCCGAAGATCAGGATCGGCGCGCAGGCCAGGGTCGAGACCGCCGAGAGCTTGGCCCAGAACAGCCCTTCGGGGCTGGAGTAGGAGGCGATCAGCGCGGTCAGCGGGGCGGCGTTGGAAGAGGTCAGGTTCAGTGACCAGAAGGCCTCGTTCCAGCACAGGATCAGCGACAGCAGTGCAGTGGAGGCCAGGCCACCCTTGGCGATGGGCATCAGCACCCGCAGCATTTCCTGGGCCAGTGTGGCGCCGTCCAGGCGGGCGGCTTCGAGGATGTCCCGGGGGATGTCCTTGAAGTAGGTGTAAACCATCCACACCACGATCGGCAGGTTGATCAGGGTGTAGATCACGATCAGCGCGATGCGCGTATCCAGCAGGCCGAAACTCTTGGCCAGCAGGTAGATGGGCATCAGCACGCCCACCGGCGGCAGCATCTTGGTGGAGAGCATCCACAGCAGGGTGCGCTTGGTGTTGCGGGTTTCAAAGAAGGCCATGGAGTAGGCCGCCGGCACCGCGATCAGCAGGCACAGGGCGGTCGCGCTGAAGGAAATCACTACCGAGTTCCAGGCGAAGGCCAGGTAGTTGCTGCGCTCGTTGATGTGCAGGTAGTTCTCGAGCGTTGGCGTGAAGATGAATTGCGGCGGCGTGGCAAAGGCGTCGATCTCGCTCTTGAAGCTGGTCAGCACCATCCAGAAGATCGGGAAGAAGATCAGGATCGCGATGGCCCAGGCCAGGGTGCCCAGTAGCAGGCTTTGCAGGCGTCGGGATTGTTGCAGGGTCATGGCGGCCACCTCAGCTCTGGTCAGTCAGGTTCTTGCCGATCATCCGCACCAGGATGATCGCGGCGATGTTGGCGATGACCACGGCGATCAGCCCACCGGCCGACGCCATGCCGACGTCGAACTGCACCAGGGCCTGGTTGTAGATCAGGTACGCCAGGTTGGTGGAGGCATAGCCCGGGCCGCCGTTGGTGGTGGTGAAGATCTCGGCGAACACCGACAGCAGGAAGATGGTCTCGATCATCACCACCACGGCAATCGGCCGAGCCAGGTGCGGCAGGGTCAGGTGCCAGAAGATGGCGACGGGCCCGGCACCGTCGAGGCGCGCGGCTTCTTTCTGTTCCTGGTCCAGGGACTGCATGGCGGTCATCAGGATCAGGATGGCGAACGGCAGCCACTGCCAGGAGACGATGATGATGATCGACAGCAGCGGGTAGTGCGCCAGCCAGTCCACCGGCTGGGCGCCGAACAGTTTCCACAGCGCGGCGAGGAGCCCCGACACCGGGTGGAAGATCAGGTTTTTCCAGATCAGCGCACCCACCGTGGGCATGATGAAGAACGGCGAGATCAGCAGCACCCGGACGATGCCCCGGCCGAGGAACTCGCTGGCCTCCAGCAGGGCGCTGATCAGTACCCCGAACACCACGCTGATCAGCAATACGCTGCCCACCAGCAACAGGGTGTTGGTGGCCCCGGGCACGAAGCCCGAATCACTGAGGAAGTAGCTGAAGTTCTCCAGGCCGACGAACTGGTTCTCGCCGGGGTACAGCAGGTTGTAGCGGATCAGTGAAAAGTACAGGGTCATGCCCAGGGGCACGATCATCCACAGCAGCAACAGCGCCACCGAGGGGCTGACCAGGAACCAGCCGGGGTTGGCCAGGCGGCTTTCGCGAGGCGCCGCCTGCGGTTGCACATGCAGCTTGGCAGTCGAGGTATTCATAAGGTTCACAACCAGTTGGGTACAGGGGGCGCGACACGGCGCTGGCACGGCCGGGCTGCCTGTAGGAGCTGGCTTGCCAGCGAAGGCGTCCTTGGATACTGCGCAAGACGCAAGGGCCTCTTCGCCGGCACGCCGGCTCCTACAGGGAGTGCCGGGTTATTTCGGGTAGCCGGCGCGCTTCATTTCCCGTTCGGTGCTCTGCTGCGCGGCCGCCAGGGCCTGGTCCACCGTGGTCTGGCCGATCAGGGCGGCGGAAAACAGCTTGCCGACCTGGGTGCCAATGGCCTGGAACTCGGGGATGGTGACCAGTTGGATGCCGACGTAGGGCACGGGCTTTAGGGTGGGTTTGCTCGGGTCGGCGGCCTTCAGCGATTCCAGGGTGACCCTGGCGAACGGCGCGGCCTGCATGTAGGCGTCGCTGTAGGTGGAGGCGCGGGTGCCCGGCGGCACATTGGCGATGCCATCCTTCTCGGCCACCAACGCGGCGTACTGCTTGGAAGTGGCCCAGGTGGCGAAGGTCCTGGCGGCGTCCTTGGCCTTGGAACTGGCGGGGATCGCCAGGGACCATGAGTACAGCCAGGCGCTGCCCTTGTCGGTGACCTGGTGCGGCGCGTAGGTGAAGCCCACATGGTCGGCGACCTTGCTCTGGCTCTTGTCGGTGACGAAAGAGCCGGCCACGCTGGCGTCGACCCAGATCGCGCACTTGCCGCTGTTGAACAGCGCCAGGTTCTCGTTGAAACCGTTGCTCGAAGCCCCGGGCGGGCCGGACTTCTTCATGTTGTCGACATAGAAGGTCAGGGCGTTCTTCCACTGCGGCCCGGTGAACTCCGGCTGCCACTTCTCATCGAACCAGCGCGCCCCGTAGCTGTTGGCCAGGGTGCCGATCAGCGCCATGTTTTCGCCCCAGCCGGCCTTGCCCCGCAGGCACAGGCCGTATTGCTCCTGGTCGGGCTTGTTGAGCTTGGCGGCGAATTCGCCGATCTGCTCCCAGGTCGGCCGCTCGGGCATGCTCAGGCCGGCCTCCTTGAACAGGTCGGTGCGGTAGTAGGTCATGGAGCTTTCGGCGTAGAACGGCAGGGCATAGAGAGTGCCCTTGACCGACAGGCCTTCGCGCACCGAAGGGAAGACATCGTCCAGCTCATAGCTGGCCGGCAGGTCCTGCATCGGTTGCAGCCAGCCCTTGGCGCCCCAGAGTGCGGCTTCGTACATGCCGATGGTGAGCACGTCGAATTGGCCGCCCTGGGTGGCGATGTCGGTGGTCAGGCGCTGGCGCAGCACGTTCTCTTCCAGCACCACCCAGTTCAGCTTGATGTCCGGGTGCTCGGCCTCGAAGGTCTGGGACAGGCGCTGCATGCGGATCATGTCGCTGTTGTTGACGGTGGCGATGGTCAGGGTCTGGGCGCCAAGGGTGACGCTGCTGAGGGTCATGCAGGTGGTGAGGAGCAGGGCTTTGCTGCAGGGTTTCATCGTTCACTCCTGTCCTGCGCCGGCGAGGGCTGCAGAAGGGCGGTTATTGTTGTTATGTCTTCCTCTGCCGAGGAAGAAGGTGGGCTGATTACAGCCCTCAAACGCAGTGCTGACAAATCATCCCTGACACTTGAATTGATACTTTTTTGCACTGGCCCGCCAAAGGGGCCTTGGCTTGGGCAGACGCTCTGCGGGACTCGCTGGCGCTTGGGCCTGTTCGCGGCCTTGCAGATGCGTATTGGTTTTGCCCGGCAGGAGGGGTTGCCACTTAGCCCAAAGCCCACTGGCTTTTTCCCGGTCACTGCCTAAGATGGCCGTCCCAGGACTGAGTAAACCGTTGGCCGCGATGTCGGAAAAAGACACCATCTCCATGCAACTGGTGCGCGAGGCGCTGCTGCAAAGCTGCGCTCCGGGCGCCGCCACCGATGAAGTGCTGCACAAGGTCGGGATCGACCCGGCGGGCCTGCAGCAGGGCACGGCGCGGGTGCCGGCCAGTGCCTATGCACGGCTCTGGCGTCTGCTGGCGCGGCGCCTGGACGATGAGTTCTTCGGCATGGACCCGCGCCGCCTGAAGTCCGGCAGCCTGGCCTTCCTCTGCCGCTCGGCCATGGCCCAGCCGACCCTGGCCAGTGGGCTGAACTCGGTGCTGGGCTTTCTGACGTTGATGTTCGAGCGCATGCCGGCGCAACTGGTGCACCAGCAGAGCCTGGCGGAAATCGTCCTGCTGGAGGATGAACACGAGCCGCGGCGGGCCTTTACCTACTTCACCTACTGGATGATTGTCCACGGCGTGGCCTGCTGGCTGGCGGGCCGGCGCATTCCGATCCTGGCCATCGAGCTGCGCTGCCCGCAGCCGGATTTCTGTGACGACTACCGGGTGATGTTCTCCGACAACCTGCGTTTCGAGCGGCCGCGCACCCGGATGATCATCGCCGCCGACTGCCTGGACCTGCCGATCAAGCGCAGCGAGGAAGAACTCAAGCGCTTCCTGGCCCATGCCCCCGCCAACATCCTGGTCAAGTACCGCGACCCCGAGAGCCTGGCCAGCCGCATCAAGCAGCAGTTGCGGCAACTGCCCGGGGAGCAGTGGCCCGAGAGCGAAAGCCTGGCCCAGAGCCTGTGCATGTCCGCCTCGACCTTGCGCCGGCGCCTGGCCGAAGAGGGCCAGAGCTACCAGGCGCTCAAGGACAGCGTGCGCAAGGAGCTGGCGATTGTCTGGCTGGCCGAGCCGCAGATCAGCTTTGCCGAGATTGCCGGGCGCCTGGGGTTTGCCGACACCAGCTCGTTCTACAAGGCCTTTCGCAAATGGTCCGGTTCCAACCCCGGGCATTACC
This sequence comes from Pseudomonas sp. MWU349, assembly GCF_017947325.1. Lineage (NCBI taxonomy): Bacteria > Pseudomonadati > Pseudomonadota > Gammaproteobacteria > Pseudomonadales > Pseudomonadaceae > Pseudomonas > Pseudomonas sp. MWU349. Next base: position 1,141,275 of record NZ_JAFEVP010000001.1, read on the forward strand.
GCAGCCTGATCCTCAACGACCCGCACCTCTCGTAGGAGCCGGCTTGCCGGCGAAAGGGCCCGCAAGGCTTGCACCGTCCGGGCCGACGCCTTCGCTGGCAAGCCAGCTCCTACACAGGCGGTAACCCCATCCCCCCGTAGGAGCCGGCTTGCCGGCGAAGAGGCCCGCAAGCCTTGTACCGCCCGGGCCGACGCCTTCGCTGGCAAGCCAGCTCCTACACAGACGGTAACCCCCATCCCCCGTAGGAGCCGGCTTGCCGGCGAAGAGGCCCGCAAGTCTTGCACCGCCCGGGCCGACGCCTTCGCTGGCAAGCCAGCGCCTACGGCAATTTCAGGTGCCGCCGCCAACCGGGGCGGGGCGTGCTCTTGGCCAAACCGGTCACGCAACTTGATAGCTTTGACCATTGTTCCGCGAGGGCTCTGGCGCCAGTATTTCCCTGATTTTCATGAGGTTCCCATCCTAATAAGAACAGTGAGGGATTCTGGCAATGCGCAACTACCTGTCTGCTATCAAGGAATTCGATTATCAGCACACCATGGCGTCGGCCCTGGCGGGCTCGCTCTCAGCCCTCAATGCCTGCGTCGAGTGCTGTGACCGGCATGCCTTGCCCGGGCGCATCGCGCTGTTCTGGGAAGGCCGGGACGGCAGCAGCGCCAGCTACACCTTCACTGAACTGCAGGACAAGGCCGGGCGCCTGGCCAACTTCTTCCTGGCCCAGGGGGTCGGCAAGGGCGACAAGGTCGCCGGGCTGCTGCCACGCAATGTTGAACTCTTGATCACGGTGCTGGCCACCTGGCGCATTGGTGCGGTGTACCAGCCGCTGTTCACCGCCTTCGGCCCCAAGGCCATCGAGCACCGCCTCAACAGCTCCAAGGCCAAGCTGGTGGTCAGCGACGCGGTGAACCGGCCCAAGCTGGCGGAAGTCGCCGAGTGCCCGACCATCGTCACGGTCGCAGGCGCCAAGGGCCAGGGCATCGTGCGTGGCGATTTCAGCTTCTGGGCCGAACTGGAGCAGTACCCGGCCCAGTGCGAGCCCGTGCTGCTGACCGGCGAAGACCCATTCCTGCTGATGTTCACCTCGGGCACCACCGGCCCCTCGAAAGCCCTGGAAGTACCGCTCAAAGCGATTGTGGCGTTCCAGGCCTACACCCGCGACGCCGTGGACCTGCGCCCGGAAGACGCCTTCTGGAACGTCGCCGACCCGGGCTGGGCCTACGGCATCTACTTCGGCGTCACCGGCCCCTTGGGCCTGGGCCACCCGATCACCTTCTACGATGGCCCCTTCACCCTGGAAAGCACCTGCCGGGTGATCAACAAGTACGGCATCACCAACCTCACCGGTTCGCCCACTGCCTATCGCCTGCTGATCGCTGGCGGCGACCAGTTCGCCCGTTCGGTCAAGGGGCGCCTGCGTATCGTCAGCAGCGCCGGCGAGCCGCTCAACCCCGAAGTCATCCGCTGGTTCGCCGAACAACTGGGCGTGGTGATCCACGACCACTACGGCCAGACCGAGCTGGGCATGGTGCTGTGCAACCATCACGGCCTGGAGCACCCGGTGCATGTCGGCGCCGCCGGTTTCGCCTCACCGGGCCACCGTATCGTGGTGCTGGATGAGCACTACCAGGAACTGGGCGTCGGCCAGCCGGGGATTCTGGCCATCGACCGCAGCCAGTCGCCCATGTGCTGGTTCGCCGGGTACGCCGGGGTGCCGACCAAGGCCTTTGTCGGCAACTACTACTTAAGCGGCGACACCGTGGAGCTGAACCAGGACGGCAGCATCAGCTTCGTGGGCCGCAGCGACGATGTGATCACCACCTCCGGCTACCGGGTCGGCCCGTTCGACGTGGAAAGCGCACTGATCGAACACCCGGCCGTGGTGGAAGCGGCGGTGGTCGGCAAACCCGATCCGGAGCGCACCGAGCTGGTCAAGGCCTTCGTGGTGCTCAGCGAGCAGTACCGCGCCACCGATGAGCTGGCAGAAGAGTTGCGCCAGCACGTGCGCAAGCGCCTGGCGGCCCATTCCTACCCCCGTGAAATTGAATTTGTCAGCGAATTGCCGAAGACCCCAAGCGGCAAATTGCAGCGCTTTATCTTGCGCAACCAGGAAATCGCCAAGGCTCAAGAGGCCGCGGCGTCAACAGCTACCGCATGAACAGGATTTGAATGATGGACATTGCAAACCAGGTGTTTCTCGTCAGTGGCGGCGCTTCCGGCCTGGGAGCCGCCAGCGCCGAAATGCTGGTCGCCGCCGGCGCCAGGGTGATGCTGGTGGACCTCAATGCCGAGGCCGTGGCGGCCAAGGCCCAGCAGCTGGGCTGCCAGAGCGTGGTGGCCGACATCAGCCAGGAAGCCGCGGCCGAAGCGGCGGTGCAGGCCACGGTCAAGGCCTTTGGCGGGCTCAACGGCCTGGTCAACTGCGCCGGCATCGTGCGTGGCGAGAAAATCCTCGGCAAGAACGGCCCCCACGCCCTGGCCAGCTTCAGCCAGGTGATCAACGTCAACCTGATCGGCAGCTTCAACCTGCTACGCCTGGCAGCAGCAGCCATTGCCGAAAGCCCGGCCAATGCCGATGGCGAACGCGGGGTGATCATCAACACGGCGTCCATCGCCGCCTTCGACGGGCAGATCGGCCAGGCGGCCTACGCCGCCTCCAAGGGCGCCATCGCCAGCCTGACCCTACCGGTGGCCCGGGAGCTGGCACGCTTCGGCATCCGGGTGATGACCATCGCCCCGGGTATTTTCGAAACCCCGATGATGGCCGGCATGAGCGACGAAGTGCGGGCTGGCCTGGCCGCCGGCGTGCCATTCCCGCCACGCCTGGGCAAGCCCGCCGAGTACGCCGCGCTGGTGCGGCATATCATTGAAAACAGCATGCTCAACGGCGAGGTGATCCGTCTCGACGGCGCCTTGCGCATGGCCGCCAAGTAAGGAGGATTCATCATGTCCATTGCCCAAGATCCGATTGTCATCGTCAGCGCCGTCCGTACCCCCATGGGCGGTTTCCAGGGGGACCTCAAAGGCCTCAGCGCGCCGCAACTGGGGAGCGAAGCCATTCGCGCCGCAGTCCAGCGCGCCGGCATTGCACCGCAGGCGGTCGAAGAAGTGCTGTTCGGCTGCGTGCTGTCCGCCGGCCTCGGCCAGGCCCCGGCCCGTCAGGCCGCCCTGGGCGCCGGCCTGGACAAGGGCACCCGCTGCACCACCCTGAACAAGATGTGCGGTTCCGGCATGGAGGCCACCATCCTGGCCCACGACATGCTGCTGGCCGGCAGTGCCGAGGTGGTGATCGCCGGTGGCATGGAAAGCATGTCCAACGCCCCGTACCTGCTGGACCGCGCTCGCAGCGGCTACCGCATGGGCCACGGCAAGGTGCTGGACCACATGTTCCTCGACGGCCTGGAAGACGCCTACGACAAGGGCCGCCTGATGGGCACCTTCGCCGAGGATTGCGCCGAGGCCAACGGCTTTACCCGCCAGGCCCAGGACGATTTCGCCGTGGCTTCCCTGACACGTGCCCAGCAGGCGATCAAGGACGGCCTGTTCAAGGACGAGATCGTTCCCCTGCAGGTGATGGTGGGCAAGGAGTCGAAGCTGATCAGCGACGACGAGCAGCCGCCCAAGGCCAAGCTGGACAAGATCCCCACCTTGAAACCGGCGTTCCGCGACGGTGGCACCGTGACTGCGGCCAACTCCAGCTCGATCTCCGACGGCGCCGCGGCCCTGGTGCTGATGCGCCGCTCCGAAGCTGACAAGCGCGGCCTCAAGCCCTTGGCAGTGATCCACGGTCACGCGGCCTTCGCCGATACCCCCGGGCTGTTCCCGGTGGCCCCGGTGGGTGCCATCGAGCGGCTGATGAAGAAGACCGGCTGGTCGTTGAACGAGGTCGACCTGTTCGAGATCAACGAAGCCTTCGCCGTGGTCAGCCTGGTGACCATGAGCAAGCTGGAAATCCCCCACGCCAAGGTCAACGTGAACGGTGGCGCTTGCGCCCTGGGCCACCCGATCGGCGCTTCGGGTGCGCGGATCCTGGTGACCCTGCTGTCGGCCCTGCGCCAGAAAGGCCTCAAGCGTGGCGTGGCCGCGATCTGCATCGGCGGTGGTGAAGCCACGGCCATGGCTGTTGAATGCCTGTAACGAGGAATCCCGATGTTGCCCAATGACGAACAACTGCAGATCAGCGACGCGGCCCGGCAATTCGCCCAGGAGCGCCTCAAGCCTTTCGCCGCCGACTGGGACCGCGAGCACCGCTTTCCCAAGGAAGCCATTGCCGAGATGGCCGAGCTGGGCTTCTTCGGCATGCTGGTGCCCGAGCAGTGGGGCGGGTGCGACACCGGCTACCTGGCCTATGTCATGGCCCTGGAGGAAGTCGCCGCCGGTGATGGCGCCTGTTCCACCATCATGAGCGTGCACAACTCGGTGGGCTGCGTGCCGATCCTCAAATTCGGCAACGATGACCAGAAGGAGCGCTTCCTCAAGCCCCTGGCCAGTGGCGCCATGCTCGGCGCCTTCGCCCTGACCGAACCCCAGGCCGGCTCCGATGCCAGCAGCCTGAAGACCCGGGCCCGCCGCGACGGCGACCACTATGTGCTCAACGGCTGCAAGCAGTTCATCACCTCCGGGCAGAACGCCGGGGTGGTGATCGTGTTCGCGGTCACCGACCCGGCGGCCGGCAAGCGCGGCATCAGCGCCTTTATCGTGCCCACCGACTCGCCGGGCTATAAGGTCGCGCGCATCGAGGACAAGCTCGGCCAGCACGCCTCCGACACCTGCCAGATCCTCTTCGAGGATGTGAAGGTGCCGCTGGCCAACCGCCTGGGCGAGGAGGGCGAGGGCTACAAGATCGCCCTGGCCAACCTGGAGGGCGGGCGCGTGGGCATTGCCTCGCAATCGGTGGGCATGGCCCGTGCCGCGTTCGAAGCGGCGCGCGATTACGCCCGTGAGCGCGAAACCTTCGGCAAGCCGATCATCGAGCACCAGGCCGTGGCCTTCCGCCTGGCGGACATGGCCACCCAGATCGCCGTGGCGCGGCAGATGGTGCACTACGCCGCGGCCCTGCGTGACAGCGGCAAGCCGGCGCTGGTGGAGGCCTCGATGGCCAAGCTGTTCGCCTCGGAAATGGCCGAGAAGGTCTGTTCCGCGGCCTTGCAAACCCTGGGTGGCTATGGCTATTTGAGCGACTTCCCGGTGGAGCGGATCTACCGCGATGTGCGCATCTGCCAGATCTACGAAGGCACCAGCGACATTCAGCGCATGGTCATTTCGCGCAACCTCTGACTTTTAGCAGGAGCTGATTCATGAGCTACGAAACCATTTTGTTGGACATCAAGGGCCGGGTCGGCCTGATCACCCTCAACCGTCCCCAGGCGCTGAACGCCCTCAATGCACAGATCGTCGGCGAGGTGAACCAGGCCCTGGATCGCCTGGAAGCCGACCCGCAGATCGGCTGCATCGTCATCACCGGTTCCAAGAAGGCCTTCGCCGCCGGCGCCGACATCAAGGAAATGGCCGAGCTGAGCTACCCGCAGATCTACCTCGACGACCTGTTCAGCGACAGCGACCGCGTGGCCAACCGGCGCAAGCCGATCATCGCCGCGGTCAACGGCTTCGCCCTGGGCGGCGGTTGCGAACTGGCGCTGATGTGCGACTTCATCCTGGCTGGCGACAACGCCAAGTTCGGCCAGCCGGAAATCAACCTCGGCGTGCTGCCGGGCATGGGCGGCACCCAGCGCCTGACCCGCGCGGTAGGCAAGGCCAAGGCCATGGAAATGTGCCTGACCGGGCGTTTTATCGACGCCGTTGAAGCCGAGCGTTGCGGCATTGTCGCGCGCATCGTGCCGGCCGATGAACTGGTGGAAGAAGCGCTGAAGGTGGCCGCTGTGATCGCCGGCAAATCGATCCCGGTGAGCATGATGATCAAGGAAAGCGTGAACCGCGCCTTCGAAGTCAGCCTGTCCGAGGGCGTGCGCTTCGAGCGCCGGGTATTCCACGCCGCCTTCGCCACCCAGGACCAGAAAGAAGGCATGGCCGCCTTCATCGCCAAGCGTGATCCGCAGTTCAAGGATCAGTAACCACACCGCTCCTGGCAGGACGCGGTGTTCAGCCAGCGTCCCTGCACCTTCAACCGCGGCGCTTAGCTGCGGTTGATGGACACTCCCCCCTCAACCAGCATCGCCGTCCCGCTGACGAAACTGGCGGCGTCCGACGCGAGGAACAGCGCCGCGCGGGCAATTTCCTCGGGACGGGCGAGGCGCTTGAGGGCATGCAGGTTTTCGACAAAGGCGCGTTTCTCGGGGGTGTCGGTGGCTGCGCGGCCCATTGGCGTGTCGGTGCCTCCAGGCAGTAGCGCGTTGGCGCGAATGCCATGGGGGCCTTCTTCAGCCGCGATCACCTGGGTCAAGCCGATCAGCGCGGCCTTGCTCGCGGCATATGCCGCCATACCGGGAAAACCGACGTGGTGCCCGACAAAGCTGGAAGTGAAAATGATCGACCCTGCGCCTCGACTGCGCAGAGCAGGCAACTGGTACTTGGCCCCGAGAAAGGCACTGGTCAAGTTGCAGTCGAGCACGGCCTGCCACTGGTCCAGGGTCAGCTCGGAGACTGACCGGGTTTCACCGGTCATTCCGGCGTTGTTGAAGGCGATATCCAAGCCACCGAAACGCTCCAACGCCAGCGCCACAAGACGCTCGGCCAGTGCCTCGCTGCGAATGTCACCGGCAACCCCGAGGGCCTCGCCACCGGTTTGCTGGATCTGTGCGACCAACGCATCCAGTGCGTCGCCCTGGCGGCCGGTCACTATCAGGCGCGCGCCCTCTTGGGCGAACAGCCGGGCGGCAGCCTGGCCGATTCCCGAGGTGGCTCCCGTCACAATCGCGACTTTGTCTTGCAGTTGTTTCATGATTGACCTCCTTTGCATGAGCGTTGAGCCAACCATAGGCCGCTCGGGACGGCGCGGAACTCCGGATCTTGCGTTGAATATGTTTTCGAACGCACCGTGGCCAACGGCCGCCTACCCACCTGCTTGACAGCACACAACCGAGTTTGTGGGGCCTCTTGCACCACAGATCGCGCTTAGTGAGGAGGGCGGCAATGCGAGCAAAAAAAATCGCAGCCGGGGCTGCGATTTTTGGTTTGCGGCGCTGTTGCCTACAGCTGGTAATGCTTGAGTTCGCGAGCAATCAGCAGGCGCTGGATCTCGCTGGAGCCTTCGTAGATCTGGGTAATTCGCGCATCGCGGTAGTAGCGTTCCACCGGGTAGTCTTCCAGGTAGCCGTAGCCGCCATGGATCTGCATGGCCGAGGAGCAGACCTTCTCGGCCATTTCCGAGGCGAACAGCTTGGCCTGGGAAGCCTCCGACAGGCACGGCTGGCCGGCGCTGCGCAGGCGCGCGGCGTGGAGGATCAGCAGGCGGGCGGCGTTCAGGCGGGTGTGCATGTCGGCCAGCAGGTTGGCGATGCTCTGGTGTTCGATGATCGGCTTGTCGAACTGCACCCGTTCCCGGGCGTAGGCCAGGGCTGCTTCAAAGGCGGCGCGGGCAATGCCCAGGGCCTGGGCGGCGATGCCGATGCGCCCACCTTCGAGGTTGGACAGCGCGATGGCCAGGCCCTTGCCCCGTTCACCCAGCAGGTTGGCCTCGGGGATGGTGCATTGGTTGAGGGTCACGGCGCAGGTGTCGGAGGCGCGGATGCCCATCTTGTGTTCGGTGCGGTCGACGATGAAGCCCGGGGTGTCGGTGGGCACCAGGAACGCCGACAGGCCTTTCTTGCCCAGTTCCGGGTCGGTCACTGCAAATACGATGGCCAGTTGCGCGCGCTTGCCGTTGCTGACGAACTGCTTGGCGCCGTTGATTACCCACTGGCCGTCGCGCAGTTCGGCGCGGGTGCGCAGGTTGTGCGCCTCGGAGCCGGCCTGGGGTTCGGTCAGGCAGAAGCAGCCGATGGCTTCGCCGGCGGCCAGGCGTGGTAGCCATTGCTGCTTTTGTTCCTGGCTGCCGTAATTGAGGATCGGCCCGCAGCCCACCGAGTTGTGGATGCTCATCAGGGCCCCGGTGGCGCCGTCGCCGGCAGCGATTTCTTCCACTGCCAGGGCATAGGCCACATAGTCCAGGTAGCTGCCGCCCCATTCCTCGGGAACCACCATGCCCAGCAGGCCCAGTTCGCCCATCTTGCGCACCAGGCCATCGTCGATCCAGCCGGCCTTTTCCCAGGCCTGGGCATGGGGGGCGATCTCGCCTCGGGCGAAGTCCCGGGCCATGTCGCGGATCATCACTTGCTCTTCGGTCAGTTCAATGTCGTGCATGAGTTCAGCTCCCGCTGCCGTCAAAACCGCTGAAGAAGCTCGCCACCCGATCGGCGTCGAGGGCCGCCAGGGTGGGCGGATTCCAGTGCGGAGTCTTGTCTTTGTCGATGATCAGGGCGCGTACGCCTTCCATCAGGTCGCCCCGCTCGAACCACTGTCGGTCCAGGTGCAGTTCCAGGGCGAAGCATTGTTCCAGTTTCAACTGGCGGCCGCGGCGCAGCATGTCCAGGGTCACGGCCATGGCCAGGGGAGAGCGGGTTTCCAGCAGGTCGGCGGTGGCCTTGGCCCATTCGTGGCTGTCGGCCACCGTGACGCTGCGCAGTTGCTCGACGATGCTGGGTACGTCCGCCAGGGCGAAGAAGTGATCGATGGCCGGGCGCAGGACTTCCAGCGGCGCATCGGGCAGGCTCTGCACCGCCAGCTTGGCCAGCAGGCCTTGCAGGTCCTTGAGGGGCGAGTCGCTCCAGTGCAGGCGGTCCAGGCGCTGGTTCAGCAGGTCCAGCTTGCTGCTGTCCAGGTGCCAGTCGGCCAGGCCGCAGTACAGGGCATCGGCGGCGCGGATCTGCACGCCGCTGACTCCGAGATAGATCCCCAGCTCGCCGGGTATGCGCGAGAGGAAATAACTGCCGCCAACATCCGGGAAGTAACCGATGGCCACCTCCGGCATCGCCAGGCGGCTGCGCTCGGTGACTACCCGCAGGTCGGCGCCTTGCACCAGGCCCATGCCGCCACCCAGGACAAAACCGTCCATCAGCGCCAGCACCGGCTTGCGGTAGTGGTGGATGGTCAAGTCAAGGGCATATTCCTCGACGAAGAAGTCTTGGTGCAGGCTGTCGCCGCTGTGGTAGCTGTCGTACAGCGAGCGGATATCGCCGCCGGCGCAGAAAGCCTTGTCGCCCGCGCCACGCAGGACGACGGCGTGGATCAACGGATCCTGGGCCCAGTGGTCCAGGTGCTGCTGCAAGGTGCGGACCATCGACAGGGTGATGGCGTTGAGGCCGGCGGGGCGGTTTAGGGTCAGGTAGCCGATGTGGTTGCGCACCTCGACCAACACTTCGTCCGGGGTGGCGTCGCAGGCCTGGCTCGCCTGGGATGAAACCTGAGCAGTCATCACTAACTCCCTGCTTTTATTGTTTTTTATATGAGGCTCGCGCGCGAGCATCGGCGGATCGTAGCAGTGCAAATTTGCCAATTACAACCCGGAAAGCTGCAGGTCGACTGTGCATTTTTGCATGACAAAAAAACGCGCGCCGGCCTTGCGCAACCGCTCTGGACCAAGGCGTAGAGCCTTGGCGACAGAATCGGCTGTGAAATAGCCGTGATCAGCCGATCCCGGCTGTTTCAGGCGCCCCTTACGACACCTGGGCCACTTCGGCAGTTGGCATTCTGGCGCTCCGTTGCAGCGTAGACCGCGGCAACCAGGAACGGGTTCGGCTCTGCGCGCCAAACCCGGCCAATAACAACAAGAACCCGACTGCGGCGACCCCGCATCCACTCTCTGCCCCTGTCACAAGTGGGGCCTGGCATTGCCGCCGGGCCCCTATAAATCCAAATAATCCGGGACTCTGACGATGACTAAACACTGGCTGGCTGTGCCGTTACTGGCAATTGCGTGCGTTTCCATGGGCGCCAGCGCCAAGGAATGGAAAGAACTGCGCTTTGGCGTCAACCCGAGCTATCCACCCTTTGAATCCACCACGGCAGACGGCGGTGTGCAGGGCTTCGGTGTCGACCTGGGCAACGCCATCTGCGCCGAGCTCAAGCTCAAGTGCGTGTGGGTCAGCAACGACTTCGACGGCCTGATTCCGGCACTCAAGGCCGGCAAGTTCGACGCCATCGAGTCCTCCATGACCGTTACCGATGCGCGGCGCAAGCAGATCGACTTCAGCGACCGGCTGTACGCCGGCCCCACGGCCATCGTCACGCGCAAGGGCTCGGGCCTCGAACCCACCGGCGAATCGCTAAAGGGCAAGACCCTGGGCTACATGCAGGGCACCGTCCAGGAAACCTACGCCAGGGCCAAGCTGGGCCCGGCGGGGGTCAAGCTGCGGGCCTACCAGAACCAGGACCAGGTCTATGCCGACCTGGTCTATGGCCGGCTGGACGCCTCGATCCAGGACAAGCTGCAAGCGCAGATGAGTTTCCTCGCATCGCCCCAGGGCGCCGACTTCGAGAACAGCGTCGGCATCAGCGACCCTCTGGTGCCGTCGGAGATCGCCATTGGCCTGCGCAAGGACCAGGACGAGCTCAAGGCCATGCTCAACGGCGCCATCCAGGCCCTGCATGAGAAGGGCATCTACGCCCAGATCCAGCGCAAGTACTTCGGCGACCTCGACCTCTACAACAACTGATCGCCCACGGCGGGCCCCGGGACTGTTACCCAGTGTCCCGGGCCCGGCCGTGGCCCGAGCAAGGTGATTGGCGTGAATACCTTTCTGACTCTGTTGGGCCTGGACCTCGAGGTCCTGCAAGGCTATGGGCCGCTGTTGCTGCACGGCGCCTGGATGACCCTGAAACTCTCCGCCCTGGCGCTGCTGGTGAGCATGCTCCTGGGGTTGCTGGGGGCGGCGGCCAAGCTTTCGCCGCTGCGCCTGCTGCAGATCCCGGCGACCTGCTACACCACCTTGATCCGCGGCGTACCGGACCTGGTGCTGATGCTGCTGATTTTCTACAGCCTGCAGGGCTGGCTCACGGCCCTGACCGAACTGCTGGACTGGCCCTATATGGAGATCGACCCCTTCGTGGCCGGGATCGTGACCCTGGGCTTCATCTACGGCGCCTATTTCACCGAGACCTTTCGCGGGGCAATCCTCAGCGTGCCCCGGGGCCAGCAGGAAGCCGCGGCGGCCTTCGGCCTGAGCCGCATGCAGCGCTTTCGCCACGTGGTGTTCCCGCAGATGATGCGCTTCGCCTTGCCGAGCCTGGGCAATAACTGGCTGGTGCTGCTCAAGGCTACGGCGCTGGTGTCGATCATCGGTCTCACCGACCTGGTCAAGGTGGCCCAGGAAGCCGGCAAGAGCACCTTCAACATGCTGGATTTCCTGCTCCTGGCGGCGGCCCTGTACCTGCTGATCACCAGCGCCTCGAACCAGTTGCTGCGACGCCTGGAACGGCACTACAACCAGGGCGTGCGAGGGCTGTCGCGATGATCGAACTGATCCAGCAATACTGGCGGCCGTTTCTGTTCACCGACGGCGAGACCCTTACCGGGCTGGCCATGACCCTGTGGCTGCTGGTGGCCAGCCTGGCCATGGGTTTTGTCCTGTCGCTGCCCCTGGCCATTCTGCGCACCTCGCACTGGGCGCTGCTGCGCTGGCCGGTGCAGCTGTTCACCTATGTGTTTCGCGGCACGCCTTTGTACATCCAGTTGCTGATCTGCTACAGCGGCCTGTACGGCATCGCCGCGATACGCCAGCAGCCGTTGCTCGAAGTCTTTTTCCGCGATGCCATGAACTGCACCTTGCTGGCTTTCACCCTGAACACCTGCGCCTATACCGTGGAGATCTTCGCCGGGGCCATCCGCAGCATTCCCTATGGCGAGATCGAGGCAGCCCACGCCTATGGCCTGAGCGGCTGGCGCCTGTACTGGCGGCTGATCCTGCCTTCGGCCCTGCGCCGGGCGCTGCCGTACTACAGCAACGAGGTGATCCTCATGCTGCACGCCACCTCGGTAGCCTTCACCGCCACCATCCCGGACATCCTCAAGGTGGCCCGGGACGCCAATGCCGCCACCTTCATGACCTTCCAGGCCTTCGGCATCGCCGGCCTGTTGTACCTGGGGCTGTCCTTCGGCCTGGTGGCGGCCTTCCGCCTGGCGGAGCGGCGCTGGCTGAGCTTCCTCGGCCCGGCTCACTGACGCTCCTTTCCTCTTTTTTCTATCCAGAACCTTGCTGCCAGCGGCGGGGTTCCAGGAGTCTGCGATGTACAAATTGACGGTTGAAAATCTCTACAAGCGTTTTGGTGACAACGAGGTGCTCAAGGGCGTCTCGTTGAAGGCCCGGGCCGGAGACGTGGTGAGCATGATCGGCGCCAGTGGCTCGGGCAAGAGCACCATGCTGCGCTGCATCAACTTCCTGGAGCGGGCCGATGCCGGGGCCATTGCCCTGGATGGCGAGGCGATTGTCACCCGCGAGGCCCCAGGCGGCATGCAGGTGGCCAGCCCGGCCCAGTTGCAACGCCTGCGCACGCGCCTGGCCATGGTGTTCCAGCACTTCAACCTGTGGAGCCACCTCAGCGTGCTGGAGAACATCATGCTGGCGCCGTGCCGGGTGCTCGGCATTGGCCGCAAGGAGGCCGAAGCCAGTGCCCGGGCCTACCTGGACAAGGTGGGCTTGGCGCAACGGGTGGCCGAGCAGTACCCGGCGTTCCTGTCCGGTGGCCAGCAACAGCGGGTGGCGATCGCCCGGGCCCTGGCGGTGGAGCCGCAGATCCTGCTGTTCGACGAGCCGACCTCGGCGCTGGACCCGGAACTGGTGGGGGAGGTGCTGAAGGTGATCCAGGCCCTGGCCGAAGAAGGGCGGACCATGCTCATGGTCACCCATGAAATGGGCTTTGCCCGACAAGTGTCGAGCCAGGTGTTGTTCTTGCATCAAGGGCGGGTCGAGGAGCAGGGTAGCCCGGCGATTCTCGACCAGCCGCAGAGTGAACGTTTGCAGCAGTTTCTATCCGGCCGTTTGAAGTGAGGGAAGACATCCATGGCGGACATCCGCGACCTGTCGATCGTGCTTGACCGAATCGACCAGGCGATCATCGAGGTTCTGCGCCACGAAGGGCGCATCACCTACCAGAAACTCTCCGAGCGCGTGCACCTGACCCCCAGGCCGTGCCTGGAACGGGTGCGCAAGCTGGAGCAGCTCGGGGTCATCCGTGGCTACGGGGCCATCCTCGATGAAAAGAAACTCACCCCGGGGCTGTCGCTGCTGGTGCTGGTGGCCTTGTCCAACCAGAGCGGGCGGGCGGCGCAGAAGGCCTTCGAGGCCAAGGTCCGCGCCTGCCCCCAGGTGCTGGAATGCCGGCTGATCAGCGGCGCCTTCGACTACAGCCTGCGCATGCGCTGCCGGGACATGGAGCACTACCGGGTGCTGACCGAAGTCTGGTTCGACGACCCGGATCTGCACATCGACAAACTGGTCAGCCACCCTGAACTGGCGATGGTCAAGACCGGCATGGAATAACCCCCGTTGCGCCCCCACCCTAGGAGCCGGCTTGCCGGCGAACAGGCCCGCAAGCCTTGCACCGCTCGCAAGATCGCCTTCGCTGGCAAGCCAGCTCCTGCTGGCCGCATGTCGATGTTTTCAGGGGGCGCGAAATCGGCTGGGGCAACCCGTGCTTTCAGCCATTTCCTGCCGTGCAGGCCCGCCGTTCAGCCGGGTTTTGTCCCGACAAAAAAACACAATGGGCCCCTCTGAAACCTCATTGATTGCGTGCCCCATGCAGACTACCCATAGCGTTTTGATGATTCGCCCCACGTGTTTTTCGTTCAACCAGGACACTGCCGGCAACAACCATTTCCAGCGCCCGCCCGGTGCTGCCGAAGATGTACAGGCCAAGGCCCTGCAGGAGTTCGATAGCTACGTCGCGACGCTGCGCGAGCATGGGGTCCGGGTGCTGGTCCACGAAGACAGTGCGGCGCCCCACACCCCGGATTCGATCTTTCCCAACAACTGCTGGAGCAGTCACCCCGACGGCACCCTGGTGCTGTACCCGATGCAGGGCCGCAACCGCCGCCTGGAGCGCTACAAGGGGGTACTGGCGCACCTGCACGAGCAGTACCAGGTGAGCCGCACCCTGGATCTCACGTCCCTGGAGCAGGAGGAACTGTTCCTCGAAGGCACCGGCAGCATGGTCCTGGATCGCCAGCAACGCATCTGCTACGCCGGCTACTCGACCCGCACCCACGCCCGGGCCCTGGATCAACTGGTGGCGCACCTGGGTTATGAGCTGTGCGCCTTCCATGCCCGGGACCGCCAGGGTGAGCCGATCTATCACACCAACGTGATGATGAGTGTCGGCAGCCAACTGGCGGTGGCCTGCCTGCTGGCCCTGGACGATGCACAGGAGCGCGCGACGCTGCGCCAGCGCCTGGAAAGCAGCGGCAAACAGTTGCTGCCCTTGACCTGGGCCCAGCTGGAATCCTTCGCCGGCAATATGCTGGAAGTGCACAACAGTGCCGGTGAGCCGCTGCTGGTGATGTCCCGCAGTGCCTGGCGCTCCCTGGATGCCGAACAGCGCCGGCTGATCGAGCGCCATGTGCAGCCGGTGCCGGTGAACATCGACACCATTGAGCGCATCGGCGGCGGCAGCGCCCGCTGCATGCTGGCGGAAATCTACCTGCCCGAACGTCAACCTCAACTGGAGCTCTCGCGATGATCGTCCGTCCCGCCACCCTGGCCGATTTGCCGGCGCTGCTGGCCCTGGCCCACAGTGCCGGTGCCGGCCTGACCACCTTGCCCGCCGACGCCGGGCGCCTGCGTTCACGCCTGCAATGGGCTGAGCAGACCTTCGCCGGCCAGGCCTCGCGGGCCGACGCCGACTACCTGTTCGTGCTGCAAAGCGCGCAGGGCGAGGTGGTCGGCATCTGTGCCCTGGCCGGCGCCGTGGGCCTGCGCGAGCCCTGGTACAACTACCGGGTCGGGCTGTTTGTCGCGGCCTCGAAAAACCTGGGGATCAACCAGCAACTGCCGACCCTGTTCCTGGGCAACGACATGACCGGCCATTCGGAACTGTGCTCGCTGTTCCTGCATGCCGACCACCGCCAGGGGCTCAACGGGCGCCTACTGTCCAAGGCGCGCTTCCTGTTCCTGGCCGAATTCCGCGAGCTTTTCGGCGACAAGGTGATCGCCGAGATGCGTGGCTATTCCGACGAGCAGGGCGTGTCGCCGTTCTGGGAAGGCCTGGGCCGGCACTTTTTCAAGATGGATTTCGCCGACGCCGACTACCTCACCGGCCTTGGCAACAAGACCTTCATCGCCGAGCTGATGCCCAAGTTTCCCTTGCCCACCTGCCTGTTGCCGGAGGCGGCACGGGCAGTGATCGGCCGGGTGCACCCCAATACCGAACCGGCCCTGGGCATGCTCAAGGCCGAGGGTTTTGCCTTCAAGGACTACATCGACATCTTCGACGGCGGGCCCCTGATCGAATGCGCCACCGGCGACATCCGCGCGGTGCGCGACAGCCAGGTGCTGCAACTGAGCATCGGCACCCCGGGGGAACAGGCCCAGCCCTACCTGGTTCACAACCGTCAGTTCGCCGACTGCCGGATCAGCGTGGCGGCGGCGCGGGTCGCCGCCGGCACCCTGATTGTCAGCCATGACAGCGCCCGGGCCCTGGGGTTGCCGGCCGGGGCCTCGGTGCGGGCGGTGAGCCTGGCGGTGCCGGCGCGGCAAATGTCCGCAGCCTAGAAGCGTCATGGCACGAGCGCCGCTACAATGGCGCTCGAATTTTCTGCCGGCGAGGCATCATGGACATCGATCTGGCCCGCACCTTCCTGGAAATCGTTCGCAGCGGCAGCCTGATCGCTGCTGCCGAGCGCCTGCACCTGACCCAGACCGCCATCAGCGCCAGGGTGCAGAACCTGGAAGGCCAGCTCAACTGCAAGCTGCTGGTGCGCAACCGCGCCGGCGCCCGGCCCACCGCCGACGGCGAGGCCTTCATCAGCTATGCCAACCAGCTGGTGCAGACCTGGGAGGCAGCCCAGCGCGACCTGCCGTTGCTGGCCGGCTACCGCAATGTGCTGCACATCGGCGGCGAGCTGAGCCTGTGCAACCCGCTGATGCTCAACTGGGTGCGGCGCCTGCGCCAGGCGTTGCCCAACCATGCCGTGCGCACCCAGATCGGCGAAGGCGCCAGCTTGCAGCGGCAACTGGAGCTGGGCGTGCTGGACGCCGCGCTGGTGTTCCAGCCGCTGTACTCGCCGGGCTTGCAGGTGGAGCAGTTGTTGGAGGAAAAGCTGATCCAGGTGCGCTTGGCGGGGCGCCCCGAGCCCTATGTGTACATCGATTGGGGCGAGGACTTTCGCCGCCAGCACGACGCCGCGCTACCTGCGCAGGCCAAGGCGGCAGTGGGCTTCAACCTCGGCCCGCTGGCCCTGCAGTTCATCCTCGATGCCGGCGGCAGCGGCTATTTCCGCACACGGGTGGTGCAGAGCTACCTGGACAGCGGTGTGCTGGAGCGGGTGGAAAAGGCCCCGGAGTTCAACTTCCCCACCTACCTGCTGTATGCCCGCGAGCGCGATACCCCAGAGCTGCAACAGGCGTTCGCGGTACTGCGGGAGGTGATCGAAAGCGACACCGACTGGTCCCAGCGCTGGTCGCCGATGGTCTGAACCCTGGGAACCTGGTAGGCGCCGGCTGGCCGGCAAACCGGCGCCTATCAGTGGCTGTCAGCGGCGCGAGGCGAGCACCTGGCCGATGCTGCGGCGCCGGGCGTGGGCTTCGCTGGCATGAATCAGCTGTTCGAGGTCTTCGGGGGTGACGTCGAAGAACTCCTCCATCTCCGCCAGGGCCAGTTTCAGGTCCTGGGCCGTGATCGCCAGGCTGTCGCTGGCAGCGGTGGCCGGCAGGAGTGCTGGAGCTTCGCTGGGGCCCTTGGGGTAACGGGTGCGCGTCAGGTTGTTGTAGGCCAGGGCGCTGAGCAGCAGGCTGGCGGCGGCCAGCATCACCGGCCCCAGTTCGCGCCAGTCCAGGGCTACGCTGGCCGGGTCCGCCAGTACCAGGGTCAGGGCCAGGGCGCCGGCCGGCGGGTGCAGGCAGCGCAACCAGCACATCAGTACCAGGGCCATGCCCGCCGCCAGGCAGGCGCTACCCAAGGTACGGCCCAGTACATGGGCCACCGCCAAGGCCATGACGGCGGCACAGAGGTACCCGCCCAGAATCGACCAGGGCTGGGCCAGGGCGCCTGAAGACACGGCGAACAACAGCACAGCCGAAGCGCCCAGCGGGCCGATCAGGTGCAGGGCCACCGGCATGCCGAAGACCTGGGCGCAGAGCCAGACACTGAACAGGGTGCCCAGGGCCATGCCGAGGGCGGCGCGGCTCCATTCCAGGGGGCGGGTATTGATGGCGGCGGGTTTCCAGCGGGCGAACATCGGTAAACGCTTTCCAATCCAGAACGACAGGCAAAAAGAAGGGCTTGCCTGGATGACCAGAAAGCCCTTGAACGTTCCAACATTTGGGGGAGGAACCGGCACAGTGTGCCGAGGAATCTTGCGCCTGACAAATTCATAATACTGCTGCTTCAGTGCATTTATTTTGCATTGAAGTACGACGGCCCTGTAGGCGCCGGCTTGCCGGCGAAGAGGCCCTTGAGTGCGGTGCAGCCCTGGCGGACGCCTTCGCTGGCAAGCCAGCGAAGACAGCCCATTGCTCACCGGTTTCTACAGCGCCAGGCGCATGGCGCAGCGACGCGACGCGGGCAGGCCGTACCGGGCTTCATCGGCCAGCACCTGGCACAGCCGTGGGCCCAGTTGCGCCTGTTCGAGGGTGACAAAGCCCTGGCGCTGGTAGAAGGGTTCGTTCCAGGGCAGTTCGCGGAAGGTGCTCAGGGTCAGGGCTTCAAGCTGCTGTTCCTGGGCGTATTGCCGCGCCGCCTGCAGCAGGCGCTTGCCGATGCCCTGGCCCTGGTGGCCGCGGGCGACGGAAATCTCCCACACATGCAGTTCCCGGTCGCAGGCTTCGGCGTTGAGAAAGGCGCAGGGGGTGTCATCCGCCGTCACCGCCACCCAGACCGGGTGGTGCTGGATATTGGCGCGGTGGCTCGGTGCGTCGGCCACTGCGGCGTCTGCCAGCCAGGCCAGTTGCGCATCAGAGCGAAACAGCGCGGCAGCGGAGGTTTCAATGGCGGGAAGAAAGTCGGCGTCGCTCACCCGCGCCCGACGGATCTCAATAGTCATGGGCGCGAGTGTAGGCAGCGGGCTGTGGCCGTGCAACGCTTTCAGGGTTGCGCGGCAGGTGTCTGGGGCAGGTGCAGGAGAACAAAGTCGTTCTTGTCAAAGCGCCCGCTCAACACCGGCTTCAGGCCGGCCAGCGGCGTATTCTGCAAGCTGGCCAGGTCACTCTGATCGAGGATGACCCAGGCCGGGCCGGGTACCTGAGCCAGGGCGTCTGGGCTTTCGGTGAACTGCGGTTGCAGATCCCGGTCCAGGTTGACCATGAACTTGATCGCCTTGGCATCCTTGCCCATGCGGTGCAGGACCACCGGTGCCGGATCGGCCTCGATCAGTTGCATGGCGCTGTGGCTGAAGGTGCGCGTGTCATAGAGACGGTGCTCCACCGGTTCGAAGACTCCGATGTAGCAGGCCCAGACTGCCAGCACTGCGCTGTAGGCCAGGCCCACGGCGCGCCACTGGCGCTTGAACAGCAGCCCGAGGGACAACAGCTGCAACAGGCCGAGCACCAGCAGCATCGGCGTCAACGAGTCGAGTTGCTCGGGGAATTTGCGCCGCAGCACCAGCAAGCCGATGATCAGCAACCCCGGCAGCAGCAGCCACAGGCCCTGGATCGCCCCGCGCAGCCAGGCCAGCAACCGTCCGCGACCGGCCTGGAACGGATAGGCGGCAATGATCGCCGCCATGGGCAGCATCGGCAGCAGATAGCGGGCCTTTTTAGCCTGGGGAATCGACAGGCCGATCATTACGATCAGCCCGGCCGCGGTGCACAGGCGCAACAGTTTCAGGCCCGGGCCCTGTTCCGTGGCGCGGGTCAGCAGCACGGCCAGCCACGCCAGGATCGCCAGGGGGTAGGCCAGGGCGTAGTTGCCCAGGGAACTGGTGAAGTAATAGAAGACATCGCTGGAGCCTTCGCTGCCGTCCATGCGCCCCATGAACTGCATGCGGATCACATCGTCGACGAAGGCCTGGCCACCGCTGAGCTTGGCCAGCCACAGCAGCAGGCCGACGCAGGCCACCAGCAGCGCCAGGGCGCTGAAACCGACGCTGAACAGCCGCCGCCACTGGCCATTGAGCAGGTAGTAGCTGCACAGCATGCCAGTGGGGATCACCAGGCCGATGGGCCCGCGAATGGCAAAGCCCAGCACCAGCAGGAGGAAGATCCAGCCCAGGCGCCGGCGGGCACCGAAATGGTCATGGGCGTAGCCCAGGTAGAACACGGCCAGGGACACCGCAGCCAGCATCTGGTCCAGGGACACGGCGCGGGTTTCACTGATAAAGGTGTTGCTGAGTAACAGCAGGGCAACGCTGAGCAGGGCCCAGGTGCGCGAATAGGGCGCCAACAGGCGATAGATCAGGCTCACGATCAACGCCGAGGCGATGGCCGTGGGCAGCCAGGCGCTAAGGCTGGTGACTTGCCCCCCGGGCAGGGAGAACAGCCAGACCAGCAGGGTAGAGGCGCTGGAGTAGTCGGCGTAGGGCTGGCCGTAGGTGGTGGGGAAGAATCCCGGCCCGTGGCGCAGCATTTCCTTGGCAAACAGCACGAAACGCGAATCGAAGCCGATCGCCGACTGATGGTCGGCGCCGGCGCAGAACAGCAGCAGGGCCAGCAACCCCAGCCCCAACGATTGCCAAAGAAGTGTGTTCGAAGGGGAGCTGGAGTGCGGGTTCATTCAGGCCTCGTCGGACCACTGCTGGTGAGGGATCGGCAGGCTGCGCGATTCACCGCGGCCAATCGGGAAGTAGGTGAAGCCGTTGCGCGCCAGGCGCTCGGCGTCATACAGGTTGCGGCCGTCGAAGATCACCGGAGCCTGCAGGCGTTGCTGGATCAGGTCGAAATCCGGCGCCTTGAACTGCTGCCACTCGGTGCAGATGATCAGGGCGTCGGCCCCCACCAGTACCGATTCCGGGGTGCCCATGAGCATCAGGCGCGGCTCGTCCGGGTACAGGCGCTGGGTTTCCTGCATGGCTTCGGGGTCGAAGGCCCGCACCTGGGCACCAGCGGCGAACAGCGCATCGAGCAGTACCCGGCTCGGGGCGTCGCGCATGTCGTCGGTGTTGGGCTTGAACGCCAGGCCCCACAAGGCAAAGGTCTTGCCTTTGAGGTCGCCCTTGTAGAACGCCTTGATGCGTTCGAACAGCTTGTGCTTCTGCCGCTCGTTGATGGCTTCCACCGCTTGCAAAAGGTCGCTGGAGCAATGGGCTTCCTGGGCGCTGTGAATCAGCGCGCGCATGTCCTTGGGGAAGCACGAACCGCCGTAGCCGCAACCCGGATAGATGAAGTGGTAGCCGATGCGGGTGTCGGCGCCGATCCCCAGGCGCACCGATTCGATGTCGGCGCCCAGGTGCTCGGCCAGCTCGGCGATCTGGTTGATGAAGCTGATCTTGGTCGCCAGCATGCAGTTGGCGGCGTACTTGGTCAGCTCGGCGCTGCGCAGATCCATGAACATGATGCGGTCATGGTTGCGGTTGAACGGTGCATACAGGTCGCGCATCACGTCGCGCACTTCTTCGCGCTCGCAACCGATGATGATCCGGTCCGGCCGGCGGCAGTCGGTGACCGCCGAGCCTTCCTTGAGGAATTCCGGGTTGGAGACGATATCGAATTGCAGCGGGCGGCCATCCAGGACCTTCTCGATGTGGGCTTTCAAGGTGTCGCCTGTACCCACCGGCACGGTGGATTTTTCCACCAGGATCACCGGCTGTTCACGGTGGCGGGCCACCGCGTCGCCCACTGACAGCACGTAGCGCAGGTCCGCCGAGCCGTCTTCGCTGGACGGCGTGCCCACGGCGATGAACAGCACCTGGCCGTGTTGCACCGCGAGTTTTTCATCGTGGGTGAAGTGCAGGCGCTTGGCTTCGAGGTTTTCCTTGACCAGGCTGGCCAGCCCCGGCTCGAAGATGCTCACGTGTCCTTGTTGCAGCTGCTTGACCTTTTGCTCGTCGATGTCCATGCAGATGACATCGTGGCCGACTTCAGCCAACACGGCAGCCTGTACGAGGCCGACGTAACCACTTCCAAATACACTGATTTTCATGGGGTATTCCTGGGACTTGTCGCGGGTGCAGATCGAGAGTTGATGGTGATGACCCCGAGGATGACCAAGGCCACCCCGAGGGTTTTGGAAAGCGTGAACGGTTCGTTGAACAGCGGCAGGCTGGCGGCCAGCAGGTAGACCAGGGCGTAGCTGATGCTGAGCAGCGAATAGGCCCGGCCCAGGGGCAGGTCGCGCAGCGCCAGGAGCCAGCAGAGCATCGACAGCGCGTAGGCGCCAATGGCCGCGATCACCAGTGCCAGGGCGGCCAGATCGATGGCGCCGGCGCTCAGGGCCGACAGCCACTGATCCGGGGCGGGCAGGCGGGTCATGCTCCAGCGCATGCCCAGCTGGGCGCCGCTGACCAGGGCCACGCTGCCCAGGGCGAAGGCAAAACCCTTGGCCCGGCTCATGCGTGGCGACTCAACAGCAGCACGCCGCCGATCACCAGGGCCACGCCGAACCAGTGGCGCCGGTCGATGTGCTCACGGAACACGAAGTGGGCAATCAGGGTAATGAACACGAAATTCAGGCTGAGCATGGGGTAGGCCACGCCCACCTCCATGCGTTGCAGCACCAAGAGCCACACCAGCAGGCCCAGGCCCAGGCTGAACAGGGCCAGCCACAGCCAGCCCGAACGCAGTTTCTGCAGGGCACTGGAAGGCTGGTCGCGCCAGCTTTCCACGGCGAACTTCTGCGCCACCTGGCCCAGGCAGGTCAGCCCGCAGGCCAGCAACAAAAGCAGCAGGCTCATGGCTGGCTCTGGGGAATGATGAAGATCACGATGTTGCCTTGCTCGTAGCGCTTGGCATCCTTGGGCAGCAGCTCGACTTCATGCTCCTCGTCGCTGCTCTTGACCCGCATCACCACGCCGATCGAGCCCTGCTTGCGAGCCTGCTCGATCCACGGCTGGACCTGATTGAGGTCGACCTTGCGCGCGGCAGTGTCTTCGTAGCCCAGGCCGTATTTCACTTCGCCTTCGGTGTTGTACAGGGTCACGTCGGGGCGACCCAGGCGCCAGGCCAGGGCGGAAGCAGCCCCCAGGTCGTTGCTCAGCAGGGCCTTGGCCTGGCCCAGCTCGGCCACGTGATCGATGATGAACTGGTCGGGGATCTTGTTGTAGACCACCGAGTTGGGCAGCGCCGCCGGGGCCAGGGCCACCAGCAGGAAGCTGCCCAGGGCCGGCGCCGCCCACAGGGTCAGGGGGCGCATGGCTTGCAGCAGGTTGCTGAGGATCCAGCCCAGTAGCAACACATACACCAGCACCAGGTGCTGCGGCTCGTCCACATACACCGGTTTTTTCATCTGGAAGTACACCAGGGCCAGCAGCCCCAGCAGGCCGGCCAACAGGTTGAGCACACCGTTGAACGCCAGCAGTCGGGTCTTGCCGGCGGCCAGGCGGTCCACCAGGGTGTGGCCCATCAACAGCGCCAGGGGCAACAGGCACGGCAGGATATAGGCCGGCAGCTTGCCCTTGCTCAGGCTGAAGAAGGCCAGGGGCAGCACCAGCCACAGCAGCAGGAAGCCGCTGCTGTTCTGGCGCCGCTGTTGCCAGGCCTGCTTCAGGCCCGCCGGCAGCAGCAGCACCCAGGGCACGCTGAACCCCACCAGCAACGGCAGGTAGTACCACCAGGGCGAGGCGTGCTGGGCATCATCACCGGCAAAGCGGCGGATGTGCTCGTGCCAGAAGAAAAAGCGCCAGTAGTCCGGTTCCTGGGCATGCACCATCAGGGCCCAGGGCAGGCTGATGAGAATGGCCACCAGCACACCGATGCCGCCATAGATCAGCAGCGAGCGCAGGCGCTTCTGCCAGATGGCGTAGGGCAGGGCCACCAGCACCGGCAGCAGCCAGGCCAGAAAGCCCTTGGTCATGAAGCCCATGCCGCAGGCCAGGCCCAGCACCACCCAGGCCAGCACCTGGCCGCGGGTTGTCCGGCAGTCGAAGGTGAACCACAGCGCCACCAGGCTCAGGTTGACCCAGAAGGTGAATTGCGGATCGAGGTTGGCGTAGCCGGCCTGCAGCGCGACCACGGTAAAGCTCATGTAGAGCAGGGCGCTGGCCAGGCTCTTGCGTGGATCGTTCCACAGGCGCCGGGCCAGCAGGTAGGCCAGGACCACGCTCAGGCCGGTGCTCAGGGCCGAGGCCACGCGCACGCCGAACAGGTTGTCGCCAAACAGCGCCTGGCCGATGGCGATCATCCAGTAGCCCGCCACCGGTTTTTCGAAATAGCGAATGCCCATGAAGTGCGGCGACGCCCATTTGCCGCTCAGGAGCATTTCCTGGCTGATCTGCGCGTAGCGGGTTTCATCGGGGATCCACAGGCCGTGGGTGGCCAGGGGCAGCAGGTAGAACAGGCCGAACGCGATCAGCAGCAGCGGCAGAGCCCAACGTCTGGTCATGCGCCTTGCACTCCCAGCCAGCCTTCACGGCCTTCCAGCGCACCGCGCACCACCTTGCCCGCGGGCAGGCTGGCCAGATCCGCCGGGAGCATGTCGCCCAGGGGTTGGAAGTGGATGTCGCGCTGCCTGGCGCTGGCCAGCAACTGGCGGAAATCGTTGGCCATGAGAATCCCTTCTACTTCTGCATGCACGGTATAGACGTTGAGTTTGTCCGGGCTGAACCGGTCGAGGATGTAACTGTTGAAATCCTTGGCGGCCACCACCGGCCCGACCACTTCGTCGAAGGTCGGCAGGTCCACCGGAATCTGTGGAGCGCCCAGGCTGCCGTCCGCCAGTCGTGGCTGGAACAGGCTCTGGCCGCGGCAGTCGCTGTTGTAGCGAAAGCCGAATTGCTGTTTGGCTTCGATGACCCGCTCATCGGCGCGCCAACCGGCGGACGCCGAGCAGCTCACCGCTTGCCCGAGAATATCGTTGAGGCTGTCGACGCCACGGCGGATCTGCTCGATCAGCTGTGCCTGGCTCCAGCGCCCGGTGTTGGCCTGCCAGCCGTGGTGATCCCAGGCGTGCAGGCCGACTTCATGACCGGCGGCCAGGGTCTGGCGCATCAAGTGCCCCAGGTCCCGGCCAATGGGTTTACCCGGCCAGGCAGTGCCGGCCAGGAGGATGTCCCAGCCATACAGGCCCGCGGCATTGGACCGCAGCATTTTCCAGAGGAACTGCGGACGGATCAGGCGCCACAGGTGGCGCCCCATGTTGTCCGGCCCGACACTGAAGAAAAACGTGGCCTTGACCCCGGCTTCCTCCAGCGATTCGAGCAGCCGTGGCACCCCCTCCCGGGTGCCGCGGTAGGTATCGACATCAATGCGCAGACCTGCCTGCATCAGCGTGCTTCTTGCTTGGCGCGGTCAGCGATTTCCAGCATCGCTTCACGCAGGAAGAAGTCCAGGGTATTGCCGATGGTTTCGCTCATCTCCACGGTCGGCTCCCAGTTCAGCAGGCGCTTGGCGTTTTCGATGCTTGGCTTGCGGTGTTCCACGTCCTGGTAGCCAGCACCGTAGAACGCCTTGCTCTCCACATCACGGAAACCGGCGAACGGCGGGAAGTTGCCGCGCAGCGGGTGAGCTTCGAACTGACGCAGCAGCTCTTCGCCCAGCTGACGGATGCTGGCTTCGTTGTCCGGGTTGCCGATGTTGATGATCTGGCCGTTGCAGCAGTCGTTTTCGTTGTCGACGATGCGTGCCAGGGCTTCGATGCCGTCGGCGATGTCAGTGAAGCAGCGCTTCTGCTCGCCACCGTCGAACAGGCGGATCGGGGTGCCTTCCACCAGGTTGAGGATCAGCTGGGTGATGGCCCGGGAGCTGCCGATGCGTGCCGAGTCCAGGCGGTCCAGGCGCGGGCCCATCCAGTTGAACGGACGGAACAGGGTGAAGTTCAGGCCCTTGGCGCCGTAGGCCCAGATCACCCGGTCCAGCAGCTGCTTGGAGACCGAGTAGATCCAGCGCTGCTTGTTGATCGGGCCGACGATCAGGTTGGAGGTGTCTTCGTCGAAGTTCTTGTCCTGGCACATGCCATAGACTTCCGAAGTCGACGGGAAGATCACGCGCTTGTTGTACTTGACGCAGTAGCGAACCAGCTTGAGGTTCTCTTCGAAGTCCAGCTCGAACACGCGCAGCGGGTTGCGGGTGTATTCGATCGGGGTGGCGATGGCCACCAGAGGCAGGACCACGTCGCACTTCTTGATGTGATATTCGATCCACTCGGAGTGGATGCTGATATCGCCTTCGACGAAGTGGAAGTTCGGGTGGCTGCGCAGGCGCTCGATGGCGTCGGAGCCGATGTCCAGGCCGTAGACGTCGTACTTGTCGTCACGCAGCAGGCGCTCGGACAGGTGGTTACCGATAAAGCCGTTGACGCCCAGGATCAGTACGCGGGTGCGACGTGGCTTGCGCCCCGACTCTGCGCCGCGCAGCAGGGAACCGTCCACCAGGCCCAGTTCGTTGGCCAGTTGCGGGCCACCCAGGAACAGGCCGTTGGCATTGCGCTGGCCGGAGGTAATCACCAGGGAGTCCTGGCCACAGGCGATGCGCAGTGGGTCGACGCTGATGACCCGGCCCGGGGCCTGGCCTTCGTTGCCCTTGGCGACTTCGGCGCTCCAGACGATCAGCTTGTGCTCGCCCACGGCGCAGAAGGCGCCCGGGTAGGGTTGAGTCACGGCGCGAACCAGGTTGAACAGCTCTTCGGCCGGGCGCTGCCAGTCGATCTTGCCGTCCGCCGCGGTGCGACGACCGAAGTAGCTGGCCTTGGACTCGTCCTGGGCGGTTTCGGTGATCTTGCCCTGGGCCAGTGCCGGCAGGGTGTCGCGCAGCAGGCTGGCGGCGGCGTCACGCAGTTTGTGGTGCAGGGTCAGGGCGGTGTCGCTGCGCTCGATGGCCACGCGTTCCTGGGCAATGATGGCGCCGGCATCGGCACGCTTGACCATGCGGTGCAGGGTCACGCCGGTTTCGGTTTCGCCCTTGACCAGCACCCAGTTGGCCGGTGCGCGGCCACGGTAGTGCGGCAGCAGCGAGCCGTGCAGGTTGAACGCACCCTTGCTGGCAGTGGCCAGCAGCGGCTCGCTCAGCAGGTTGCGGTAATAGAAGGAAAACAGGTAGTCGGGGTTGAGCTTGGCGATGCGCTCGATCCACAGCGGGTGGTTGGCATCTTCCGGGGCGTGCACGGCAATGCCTTTGCGGGCGCAAAGCTGGGCCACGGAGCCGTAGAAGGTGTTTTCCTTGGGATCGTCGGCGTGGGTGAACACGGCGGCGATCTCGTAACCTGCGTTGAGCAGGGCTTCGATGCCAGCACAGCCAATATCGTGGTAGGCGAAGACAACAGCTTTATTGCTCATGGCGAAACCTGATCTGTATGAGTGGAAGTTAAACCGTCGACAGTCACAACCGGGGCCGGGGCCGCGGGCTGGCTGCGCAAGACTTTTTCGATGAAGAAGCGCGGGCGGGCCCGCACGTCGCTGTACATGCGTCCCAGGTATTCACCCAGAAGCCCCATGCCGATGAACTGGCCGCCGGTGAACACGAACAGCACCGCGAACAGCACGAAGGTGCCGTCGCCGGCCCAGGTGGCGCCGAAGATCAGCCGCAGCACGATCAGCATCAGGGCAAACAGCGCGCCGAGGCCGGCCATGCCGAACCCGATGATGCTCAACAGCCGCAGGGGCGTGGTGGTCATGCAGGTGATCAAGTCGAACATCAGGTTGATCAAGCGCATCGGACTGTACTTGGAGTCACCGTGCTCGCGCTCGGCGTGCTCCACCAGCACCTCGGTGGTGTGCCGGGCAAAGCTGTTGGCCAGGATCGGGATAAAGGTGCTGCGCTCGGTGCAGGCCAGCATCGCGTCGATGATGGTCCGGCGGTAGGCCCGCAGCATGCAGCCGTAGTCGCTCATGGCGACCCCGGTGGAACGCTGCACGGCCAGGTTGATCAGCTTCGACGGCCAGCGGCGGAACGCCGAGTCCTGGCGGTTGTTGCGCACGGTGCCGACCACGTCGTAGCCCAGCTCGGCCTGGGCCACCAGGCGCGGGATTTCCTCCGGCGGGTTCTGCAGGTCGGCGTCGAGGGTGATCACCACGTCGCCACGGCACTGCTCGAAGCCGGCCATGATTGCTGCGTGCTGGCCGTAGTTGCGGTTGAGGATCACCGCCACCACCGGGCTGCCTTCGCGCTCGGCGGCAGCCTGCAGGATGTTCGCCGACTCGTCGCGGCTGCCGTCGTCCACGAGGACGATTTCAAACTCGTGCTTGAGCTGGCGGCAGGCCGCTTCGGTGCGCCGCAACAGCTCGGGGAGGCTCTGTTCTTCGTTGTAGACCGGAATCACGATCGACACGAACTGAATCGGATAAGGTTTCAAAGGCTTCAGTCCAAAAGGTTTGCGATGGCACCGGTCACCCGCTCGACATCGTCAAGGGTCATGTCCGGAAACAGTGGGATCGAGCATAGCCGCGCCGAATTCCATTCGGTATGGGGCAGGTGCACTTCAGGGAAGCGCTGTCGGTAATAGGTATGCAGGTGGGTCGCAATGAAGTGGATACCGGTACCGATGTTCTGTTCCTGCAGGCCTTTCATGAAGGCTTCGCGGTCCAGGCCGCAACGCTCGGCATCGATGCGCAGGATGAACAGGTGCCAGGCATGCTGCTGCGGGTACTGGGGCAGGAGCAGGGGCTGTACCGGCAAGCCTTCAAGGCGCTGCAGGTAGGCCTTGGCCAGCACTTCGCGCTTGGCGTTGATTTCGTCCAGGCGTTGCAGTTGCACCAGGGCAATGGCCGCGTTCATGTCCGCCAGGTTGTACTTGAAGCCGGGCTCGATGACCTGGGCCTGTGGCTTGCGGCCATGGGTCAGGCGATCGTAGGCGTCCACTCCCAGGCCGTGGAACTTGAGCATGCGCACGCGGTTGGCCAGGGCTTCGTCATCGCTGACGAACATCGCGCCTTCGGCGCAGGTCATGTTCTTGATCGCGTGGAAGGAAAAGATCGCCGTGCCCCGGGCACCGATGGCGCGGCCGCGGTAGGTGGTACCGGCGGCGTGGGCGGCGTCTTCGATCACTGCAATACCGTGCTTGTCGGCCAGGGCGTAGAGCGGGTCGAGGTCGAAGGCTGCGCCGGCGTAGTGGACCGGGATGATTGCCTTGGTGCGCGGGGTGATGGCGGCTTCGATGGTGGCGGCGTCGCTCATCAGGGTGTCGGGGTCGACATCGACGAACACCGGGGTGGCGCCCAGCAGGCAGATCATGTTGGCGGTGGAGACCCAGGTCTGCGACGGGGTGATCACTTCATCCCCGGGGCCGATGCCCAGGGCCAGCAGGGTGATGTGCATGGCGCCGGTGGCGGAGGACAGTGCCACGGCGTGGCGGGCGCCGACACGTTCGGCGAACTGCTGTTCCAGTTCCTGGTTTTTCGGGCCGGTGGTGATCCAGCCGGAGCGCAGAACCTGCTCCACTGCAGCAATCTCTTCTTCGCCAATACTCGGGCGCGAGAAAGGAAGGAAAGCCTGGTTCATGGTTACCTCGGGTTTACACAATGCGAGTTGCTGGAATACGGGTTGCTGCGGGTGAACGGACCGTTCATGGAAAGCGGGGAGGTCTTGCAGTCATCAAGGCGCATCCAATTATTGAGCCAACAGGGCATTCCATGCAGCGGATCAGTAAAGACCAGGTTTGTGAAAAGTAAAGGTGGATCAAGGTGTTATCTTTGCAACCTGAGAAAAAACTGCACTCGGACGGTTGGCTGTCGGGGGCTGAGATTAAGCGGAAAAATGTGAAACGAATATGAAAAATAAGGAAAAAGTCCGTTTTTCTGCAAGCCAGACAGCTAGTGTTCAGTTTATTTCCAAAGTTTTCGTAGTACGCCGCCGTGGCGACTTTTGTAACCAGTTTCCAAGGCGACTTGAAGGGGCCACCGGAAATATTTTTTTCGCCTCGCTGCGGTGCTACCCGGTGCAACCTTGCTCAGAGGAGAACCTATGAACCTGCCTGGTCCCGGCTGCTCCGTTAGCCCGGGCGCACCAAACCCGCTGAATCTATACCTCAAGCGCCTGGCCCCCTCCAGCCAGTCGACCCTGCGCTATGTGCTGCAGGATGCCGCCGACCGCCTGGGCTACGCCGAACGAAACCTCGAAGAAATCCCCTGGCACCTGCTGCAACCCGAGCATGTCACGGCCCTGGTGGCCACCTTGCGCGAAGACGGGTATGCGCCCAACACTTCATCGCTGTACGTCAACGCCCTGCGCGGAGTGATGAACGAGGCGTGGCGCGCCAGCCTGATCAGCCAGGACCACCTGCTTAAGATGCGTTCGGTCAAGGCCATCAGCGGCACGCGCCTGGCTCGCGGGCGCAACCTCAAGCGTGGCCTGATCCACGAACTGATGGCCGTGTGCGCTGGCGACCCGCGCCCCCAGGGCGTGCGCGATGCGGCGCTGATTGCGCTGCTCTATGGCTCGGGCATGCGCAAGTCCGAGTCGGTCAACCTGGACCTGGCCCAGGTGGATTTCAGCGAGCGCAGCCTGCAGGTGCTGGCCAAGGGCAATCGTCAGTTGATCAAGTACGCCCCCACCTGGGCTTTCGACAAGCTGCAGGCCTGGCTGGAGCTTCGCCGCCGGCATCTGCCCGCGGGCCTGGTAGACGACCCGTTCCTGTTCAACCGCATCCGCCGGGGCGGGCACATCACTCGCGAGCGCATCACCAAGCACGCCATCTACTACATTGCCCGGCAACGCGGGGCCGAGGTTGGCGTGCGGATCATGCCCCACGACTTCCGGCGCTCGTTCATCACCCGGGTGATCGAGGAGCACGACCTGTCGCTGGCACAGAAACTGGCTCACCACAGCAACATCCAGACCACCGCCAGCTATGACCTGCGTGATGACAACGAACGGCGCCGGGCCATCGACCGCTTCGATCTGTAGGCCGCGGCAGGCTCAGAGCAAGGGCAGGGTGGGCGACAACTGCCCGGTAAGGTCCCAGACTTCCAGCATCTTCGCGTACTCGAAGGCATGGCTCGGGTCGCTCTGCAGCCAGTCCTCGAAAGCCCGGCGCTCGGCCAGGCTGCAATCGGCCTCGCGCAGGCGCATGCACCAGTGCGCGGCCTGCATCATCAGGTAATCCTCTGCTTGGCTGGCAGAATCAGTCATGGTTCATTCCTTGTTCAAGGTGGAGCCGATAGCCACCGCGTACAGCGGCGTGGCTAAAGTATCGGAGCGATTGCCGCGCATGACCATGACCAAGGGCAGCACCTTCGCTCAAACGCCGGGGTCCGCCCCCAGCACATGGGCGTGCCCCAGGGTGCGGATGCGCACCCGGCTGCCGGCCGGTAGCGCATGCAGGCCGGAACTGCGAACCGGCACCAGCTGTTCATGCCCCCCGGCACCGGCCACACCGATGCTCAGGGTGCAGGTATTGCCGGCAAAGTCGCAGTCCCTGACCACTCCCGGGCAACTGCCTGTGCCATCGCCGTCGTCCGCCAGCACCTGCAGTTGCTCGGGGCGCAGCATGATCCGCGCCGGGCCCTTGAGCGAACGATCGCGGATCGGCACCTGCCCCAGGTCACATTGGGCCAGCCCCTGGTCCAGCTGCGCCGGCAGCAGCACGGCTTCGCCGAGAAACAGCGCAGTCTGGGCGTCCCGCGGGTGCTGGTACAGCTCCAGCGGCGCACCGGCCTGCACCAGCCGGCCCTGGCGCATCACCGCCAACTGGTCGGCAAAGGACAAGGCCTCGGCCTGGTCATGGGTGACCAGAATGGTGGTCACCCCGGCCTCAGCCAGAAGCCGCGCCACGGCCTTGCGCATCGAGGCCCGCAGACCGGTATCGAGGGCGGAAAAGGGCTCGTCCAGAAGCATCAGCCGCGGGCGCTGCGCCAGGGCCCGGGCCAGGGCAACCCGTTGTTGCTGGCCGCCGGAAAGCTCGTGGGGCCAACGGCTGGCCAGGCTGCTGTCCAGAGCCACCATGTCCAGCAACTCGGCAATGCGCTGCTGCCTCTGCGGGCTCTTGCCCGTCAGGCCGAAGCCGATATTGGCCGCCACGTTGAGGTGCGGAAACAGCGCGCCATCCTGGGGTACATAGCCGATCAGCCGCTGATGGGCCGGTACCGCGCCCTGAGCGTCCACCAGCACCTGGCCATTGAGGCTGATGCGCCCGCGATCGGGAAACTCGAAGCCGGCGATCATCCGCAGCAAGGTGGTCTTGCCCGAGCCGGAAGGGCCGACAATGG
Source organism: Pseudomonas sp. MWU349 (assembly GCF_017947325.1). Taxonomy (NCBI): domain Bacteria; kingdom Pseudomonadati; phylum Pseudomonadota; class Gammaproteobacteria; order Pseudomonadales; family Pseudomonadaceae; genus Pseudomonas; species Pseudomonas sp. MWU349. Next base: position 1,172,638 of record NZ_JAFEVP010000001.1, read on the forward strand.
CCGTGCGGCTGCCAGTGGGCACGCTGAGGCTGATGTCCTGCACCGCCGGTGCGCCGCCGAAGGATTTGTGCACTGCGTGGAGTTCGAGAGCGTTCATCGGCCCGCCGTACGTCTGGATTGGTGATAGAGAAGGCCGGTCAACGGCAGGGACAACAGGATCATGATCAGGGCATAGGGCGCCGCGGCGGCGTAGTCGATCTCGCTGGTCCTGGCCCAGAAGCCGGTGGCCAGGGTGCGAGTGCCGTTGGGCGCCAGCAGCAGGGTCGCGGTCAGTTCATTGCTGATGGCCAGGAACACCAGAGCCGCGCCGGCTGCCGCTCCCGGTGCCGCCAAGCGCAGGGTGACGTGCCACAGTGCCTGGAGCGGCGAGCGGCCCAGGCTGCGGGCGATGTTTTCCAGCTCCACCGGCGCCTGGGCAATACCCGCCCGCAGGCTGACCAGGGCCCGGGGCAGGAACATCAGTAAGTAGGCCAGGAGCACGGTGAAACTGGTCTGGTAGATGGGGCGGGCGTACCTCACGGTGACCGTCACCAGGGCCAGGGCCACCACGATGCCGGGCAGGGAACTGGTGATGTAGTTGCAGCTTTCCAGTAGCCGCAGCAGGCGCCCCGGGGCACGGATCGACAGCCAGGCCACGGGGATCGCCGCGCAGGTGGTCAACAGCGCCCCCAGGCTGGCCAGCATCAGGGTCTGGCGCAGGCTGGGCAGCAGCTCCGGCACCTGCCACACCTCAAGCCCGCCGGCCAGCAGCCAGTTGCCCAGGGTCAGCAGGGGCACGCCCAGGGCCAGAGCACTGGTCAGCGCCGCCAGCAACAGCCCGGCGGCCCGTGCCACACCGCGCAAGGCCTGGATGCGTTGGGCCCGAGGGCTGCCCGAGCCGACTCGGGCATAGCGCGCCTGGCCGCGGCTGGCGGACTCCACCCCCAGCAGCACCAGGCAGCACAGCACCAGGATGCCCGCCAGCATGTTCGCCGCCGGGCCGTTGTAGGTGGATTGGAACTGGTCGTAGATGGCGGTTGTGAAGGTGTCGAAGCGGATCATTGCATATAGGCCGTACTCGGCCAGCAAATGCAGGCCCACCAGCAAGGCACCGCCGCCCACGGCCAGGCGCAACTGTGGCAGCACTACCCGCAGGAACAGGGCCCAGGGCTTGAGCCCCAGGGCTTCGGCCACATCTTCCAGGGCCGGATCCAGCCGGCGCAGGGTGGCCGCCGCCGGCAGGTAGACGAAGGGGAAATAGGCAATCACTGACACCAGCACCGCCGCCGGCAAACCGTGCAGCGCGGGCGCCAGGCTGACCCAGGCATAGCTGTGGACGAACGCCGGCACGGCCAGGGGCGCCACGGCCAGCAGCGACCAGATACGCCGCCCGGGCAGGTCGCTGCGCTCGGTCAACCAGGCCAGCGCAACCCCCAGCAGCACGCACAGAGGCAGGGTCAGCACCAGCAGCAACAGGGTATTGCCCAGCAGCTCCGCGACCCGCGGGCGCAGCACCAGCTCGGCGATGGTCGCCCAGCCGGTCTGGATCGAGATGCCGACGACAAACCCCAGGGGCAGCAGCGCCCACAGCGATACCAGCAGCGCCGCGCCCAATAACCAGGGAGCGGCCCGCCGTCCCGGGCCATGGCGGCGATAGCCAGAGTGGGTTGCCGCAGCGACCCGGGTCGTGTCCCCGGCGGGCAAGCGTGACAGGTCGTCGGCCATGGGATTACAGGAGACCGGCCTGGGTCATCAGGTCCACGGCTTTCTTGCTGTTGAGCCTGGCGGCGTCGACTTTGGGCGCATCGAGCTCGGCCAGGGGCACCAGCTTGGGATTGGACTGCGCGCCCAGGCCGACCGCGTATTCGAACGACTTGCCGGTGCCGAGTACTGCCTGGCCCTTGGCGCTGGTGATCCACTTGAGGAACGCCTGGGCCTGCTCCTGGTGCTTGCTGGAAGCCAGCACCGCACCGCCGGAAAGGCTGACAAACGCCCCTGGATCCTGATGCTTGAAGTAGTGCAGGGCGGTGTTCTTGCTGTTTTCCCCCGTTTTGGCCTGGTCGACGAAGCTGTAGTAGTGGTAGATCACGCCACTGTCCACCTGGCCGGCGTTGACCGCCTTGAGCACCGCGCTGTTGCCCCGGTAGAGGCTGGCATTGCTCTTGATCCCTTTGAGCCATTCCAGGGTGGTGGCTTCGCCCTTGAGTTCCAGTACCGCGCTGACAATGGCCTGGAAATCGGCACCGGCAGGGGATGCGGCCCAGCGGCCTTTCCAGGCTGGGTTCGCCAGGTCCAGCAGGGACTTGGGCAGGTCGGCCTGCTGCAGCTTGGCCGGGTTGTAGACGAACACCGTGGAGCGCGCGGCGATGCCCACCCAGTTGCCGTGGGTTGGACGATAGGCATCGGCCACTTGCTCCAGGGTGGTCGGAGCCACTTTGGCGAACAGCCCGGCGTTGTCCACCAGGGCCATGGCCGGCGAGTTCTCGGTGAGGAACACGTCCGCTGGCGAAGCCTGGCCTTCCTGCACGAGCTGGTTGCCCATTTCGCTGTCATCACCGTTACGCAGAGTGACCTTGATCCCGGTGTCGCGGGTGAAGCCCTCGACCCAGGCCTTGGTCAGGCCTTCATGCTGGGCGTTGTACACCAGCAGGCCGTCGGCATCGGCCGCATCGGCATGGCCGGCGGTCAGCAAGGCACCGACCAGCAGGCCGGCTTTCAAACGTGAGGGGAAACGTGGGGTCATGGAGAAGGCAGCTCCTGCGGTGGTTTTGGGTTGCATCAGGCCGAAAGGGTCGGGCTGCCGGGCAGTCCGAACAATAGGAATCATTTGCAAATGAAAACTGCGCGCAATGTAGAGTGGCAAACAAGAAAAAATCGTCAAATTTATGGTGAATTCCCGTGATGCCCGAAGGTTCTCGCGCTAGCCGGTCAAAGCACCGGCCTTAAGGCTGTGACGGACTCGACAGCCTGGGCTCCGCGTTGCTTTATAATCACGCGGCGAAAACCGCATTCAATGGAATTGACCGGCCAACCGAGGGAACAAACGTGAGCGCCAGACTCTGCAACAACATCAGTGCCGTGACCTTTGTCAGCAAGTACAAGGCGGTGTGCCAGCCGATTGCCGACCAGCTGGACCTGCCCGTGGAAAACCTGCTGGGCCTGGCCGCCCAGGAAAGCCAGTACGGCACCGGGCGCATTGCCCGGGAACTGAACAACTACTTTTCCATGCACGCACCGGCCCCCCTGCAGATCGGCGCCGAGGCGCCCCTGGGCAACGCCAGCATCAAGGTGGCCAAGTTCGACTCCTTCCAGAAGTCCGCCCAGTCCTTTGCTTCGAGCTTTGGCACGGCGGTACGTGGCCAGCGTGACCCCATGGCATTCGCCCAGGCGCTGGTGCGCAGCGGCTACAACACCGGAAACGCCAAGACCGGCGGCCGGGATGGTTTCGCCCGCTACCTGGCGGACATCATCATTGCGGTCAGAGGGCGCATGGCGTGCTGAAATTCAAGAACCCTTCCTGGGTGCTTGGCCTGTCCCTGGCCTGCACCACACTGGTGGCCTGCGCCACCGATAACCTGCAGCCGGCCCAGATCAAGGCCAGCGGCCTGACCCGCGAACAGGCGGAGCAGGTCTTGCGGGTGGCCCTCAAGCACCAGGACTATCAGTTGCAGCGCCCCGGGGTGTTCATCGACGGCGACCTGCAGGACGAAAACGGCAAGCCACCCCATCCCGGGTACTACGACTTCAGCCTCGGCTACAACGACCCCAAGGCCGGGGCCACCGAGTACTGGGGCTTGTTCTCGGTCAGCCTGAACACGGGCGACACCTGGGAAATCAACAGCTGCAAGCGCCTTGATGGCGCCGAGCTGCGAGCCTTGCAGCGGCGGGTGATGGCCCGCACCGGCAAGAGCCTGGCGGATGAGAAAAGCCAGCGCGAGGGCCTGGGCTGCGAAGACCCGCAATAAGCCCCCAACCTCTGGCTCATCACTCGGGCAGCCCTGCGGCGAAGGTTTGCACCGGCGCCTGCTGCGTGGCCGGACCCGCTGCTGCACCGAGCAACAGGCGCTTGGGCCGCCGGAAGGCGTCCAGGGCGCTGGGAGACAGGTCGCCGGCCAATTGCGACAGGGTCCATTGGTGCTCGCTGTCGGGGTGGTTCGGCACGGGCGGAGGGTTGATCCGTACCCGGGCGCTCAGCAAGCGTTGGGCCAGCTGGACCGCGAGCACCGGATCTTTGCTGAACAGGGTCACTTCAAAGCTTGCCGGGCAATCGTTGGCCAGTTGCGCGGCTGCGCCAAGGTCACTCACCCGACGGATGACCGCCACCGGGCCCAGGCACTCTTCCTGGGTGATGACCATGTCGTCGTCGATCTCGGCGAGGATCAGCGGCGGTTGCAGGCTGCCGGGCTGGGGGTTTTCGAGTGCCTGTTCTCCGACCAGCAGTGCGGCGCCCTTGGCCAGGGCGTCACGCACCAGCCGCCGGACTTTGTGCCGTGCGGCCTGGCTGATCAGCGGCCGCACAGCGCTGCTGGAGTCGTGGCCTGGGTGGCGGGTGTGCTCGATGAAGTGCCGGACGAACTGGTCATGGACCTGCGTCTCGACGAAAAAATGCTGGATCGACAGGCAACTCTGGCCACCGCGGCTGAAGGCGGCGCGAGCTCCGTAGGCGGCGGCAAGCGCGACATCGGCATCCTGGGCAATGATCATCGCGCCGCGGCCAGTGCTCTCGATCGCACAGGGCTTGAGCAGTTCGGCGCAGGTCACCGCCACCGCGCTGGCAGCGCCCACACTGCCGGTGAAGGCCACCGCATGGGTGCCGCTGGACTGCAGCAGCCATTGTGCGGTGGCGGCGTCCCCGGGAATGCACGAAACCAGCCCCGCCGGCAGGCCAGCGAAGTGCTGCATGAAGGCCAGGGTGGACAGGCTGGCGTTCTGCGCCGGCTTGACCAGGCAACTGTTGCCCGCCGCCAGGGCCGCGGCCAACGTCCGCCCCAGCAGGGCAATGCCCAGGGTGAACGGCAGGATATGCACGCTGACGCCATAGGGCTCGTACCGTAACCGGCACTGCGCTGCACCGCTCGGGCCGGGGGCCGGTGCAGCGCTGTCGGCCAATGCCCCGTAATAGCGGAACACGGCTGCGCAGTGATCCAGCTCGGCCCGGGCCTCGGCCACGCAAAGCGCCAGTTCCCGAGTCATCTGCCGGATGATCTGCCGGTTCAGTTCGCTGTCGGCGGCCATGCTGTCCGCCAGTTGCAATAACAGCGCCTGACGCTGATCCGTATCCAGCAGGCGCCACAGGGTGTGGGCGACGTTGGCCGCCGCCACTGCGGTGTGCACATCGTCCTTGGTACAACTGGGGTTGAGCCCGATGGGCTCGCGGGTGTCCGGGTTGAACACCTGGTGCGGGGCATCGCCGGAAGCCGGCAGGTACAGCGGATTGATATAGAACTGCGGGTTCCAGGGTTGAAAACCGTGCATTGGAAGATCCCTTCCCAAGTGTGCCGGGACTGGCAACGATGGCAACGCCGGGCCACCGCGGCGCGGTGGTCATTCAGCGGGGAGTCTAGGAAGGGGAGTACAGAGGCGTCTTGTACGATTGTGCGCAGGCCGGGTACTCAGAGACGGTAGCCGACGTTGACCATCACCGCCGCGGCACCCAGCACCACCAGCTCTGCGCCCACCGGGCCGTAATGGGTGCCGATGGCCGGGATCAGCACCGGCGCCACGCCGAAGTGGTTCAGCGGAATCTTGTCCTTGTAGTCGCCCTTGTAGCCCTGGATCAGGCCGCCACTGAGCTTGGCGTAAACCGGCCAGTCGGCATTTTCCCAGGCCTTGCCCACATAGGCGTAGTAGGAACGCTGGGAGAAGGAGTTGCGAAAGGTGCTCACGCCCCACAGTTCACCGTCGGCGTAGTTGCGCTCCAGGCCGATCAGGTTCTGGTGGTTGTTGTGGTCGGGGTCGTTGCTCCAGTGGTTGGTGTACACGCTGGTCTGTACGTACCAGAAGTCCTGTTGCGGGTCGGCCTGGGCACTGGTGGCACCCAGCAACAGCAGGGCAGCAGCGATGGTGTTCAGTGTGCGGTGCCTGGGTGTTGGCAAGCGCAGGGCCGGAGAATGAAGCATGGAGATCATGGTCTTTCCCTGCCATGGCGGCAGTTGCGCCCCCTCGGAAATCAAGGAGGGTAGAGGGCGGCGAAACTACCACTCAGGCATTCACAGGATCAATCAAGGAACTGTTGCTTTATCTATCAGCGCCTCGATGCGTTGGATCAGGTAGGGGTAGAACGGGTTCGCGCTCAGGCGCATCAGCTCGTCCATGGGCACCACCAGCACACCCCGTTCGCCACGGGCGGCAATGGTGCCCAGGTGCACGCCAAAATCCTCATCGGGGCTGGGGTGGGTGCCGTACAGGCCGTCATCGACGGGGAAGGGCAATGCCACATGGGACAGGGAAAACACCCCCGGCGGGTAGGCCAGGCCAAGGGGCCGCCGGCTGCTGTCCGGGCTCAGGGCCGGGGTGCTCACTTCTTCCAGTGTCGCGCTGCCCGTGCCTTCGTTGCTGAGGATGCGGGTGGTGTAGTTGCGTGGCGCGGGCGGTAGCAGGCTGGCCAGGGAGGTGACGCTGGCCGGGTCCAGCAGCCCTTCGAAATCACGCTCGCGGTTGAGGTCGAAGATCACCAGTTCACTGCCGTTGGCCGGCAGTTGCCGGTACAGCCCACTGACCAGGGCCGGGGTGCTGACGGTGGCGTCGGTCAACGACTGGAAGCTGAGGATAGGTGGCAACCGGGCCAGGCGTGGATCGCCCACCAGGGCCAGCAGCTGCTTTTGCAGGGTGTCGGTCAGCAGCCAGGACTGGCGCGCGGCATTGGCTGGAAACGAGTTGTACTTGAACGGGTTGTATTCGGGCCGCAGGTTGAGCCACGCCGCCTTGCTGAAGGCCGGGAACACCGCGGGCAAGGCGGCCAGCCCGGCAAAACGGGCGGACGAGGCGACGCCGATCATCGGGGAAATCAGTACCAGGCGCTGGGCCTGGGGCAACTGCGGGTCGCTCAAGGCATCCAGGGTGTACTTGACCGCCAGTGCGGCGCCGTTGGAGTAGCCGACCAGGTGCAGCGGAGCCGGCGCCGGCACTTCGGCCCGGGCAGTACGCAGGGCCAGGCGCGTGGCGGCCAGCCAGTCCTGCCACTGGGCGTCGGTCAGCCCCGCCGGCACCGTGCCATGGCCGGGCAGGCGCAAGCCGATGGCCAGGTAACCGTGCTCGACGTAGCGCTGGGCGACATGCCGCAGGCTGTAGGGCGAATCGGTCAGGCCGTGCAGCAGTACCACCACGCCCCGGGGCGTCCCCGCCGGGCGCAGCAGGTAGGAACGGTTCCAGTTCGTGGCAAAGCGTGGCGGGTAGGCGCGGCTGTCCTGGCGGTAGCGGTTGAAGGGCGGTACCTGCCCGGGGTCCAGGCGCTCGCTGACCTGCTGCCGGACCTCGGTGAATACCCGGTCCTCGGCCTGCAGCCAGGCGCCCCAGTCGGCGTGGTCCAACTGCTCCACGCTCAGTTCATGGGGCACCTGCAGGTGCCAGGGCTGCAGCGCCGGGCCGCGCTCGCTGTCGTAAGCCCGCCAGGCCAACAGGGTCAGGGTGGCGACGCCGAGGATCAGCGCGCCCTGTTTGAGCAGGCGGGACAGGACTGGCAGGGGCACGGGCATCAACTCACTGGAGTGGCAGGGATGCGATAGACGCAGCGTCGATCGCCGGTAATCAGGTGTTCCACGCGCTGCACCTGGCCCAGCTCGCTGTCCGCCAGCCTCTGCAGACGCCTCTGGGCCATTAACCCATGCACAGATGGGGGGCGCTGGTAACCGCGCAAGCATAACAGGCTCGGGCGCAAGGGCTGACGGTGGACCGGGCGCAGCTGATCGAGGAACACCTGCGATGGAGGGGCAGGGCTACCAGGTATCGACAAAACCCTGGGCGCGCTCGGCCCAGGGCACCGGGCGCGGTGCGGCCTGCAGGCCACGCAGCAGCCACGCTCGGCTTTCCAGGGGGTCGATCACCGCGTCGATCTCCAGGTAGCTGGCCATGTTCAGCGCCTTGCCCCGGGCGTAGGCCTTGGCCACCAGTTTGTCGAACAGCGCCTGTTGCGACTGTGGGTCGGGCTGGGCCGCCAGTTCCTTGGAGAAGCCCAGGCGCACCGCACCTTCCAGGCTCATGGCGCCGAATTCGGCGCTGGGCCAGGCGACGGTGAACAACGGGCTGTGAAAACTGCCCGCCGCCATGGCCTGCGCGCCCAGGCCGTAGCCCTTGCGCAGCACCAGGGTGAAGAACGGCACCGTGAGGCTGGCGGCACTGACAAACATCCGTGACACATGGCGCACCGTAGCCTGCTGCTCCGACTCCGGCCCCACCATGAACCCCGGGGTGTCGCACAGGGACACCAGCGGCAGGCCGAAGGCTTCGCACAGGCGCATGAAACGTGCGGCCTTGTCCCCGGCCGCGGCGTCGATGGCCCCACCCAGCACTGCCGGGTTGTTGGCCAGCAGGCCGAAGGCCCGGCCTTCGATGCGGATCAGTGCGGTGATCAGCCCCGGGGCGAATTGCCGGCGCAACTCCAGCACGCTGTCGCGGTCGGCCAGGGTCTCGATGACCCGGCGGATGTCGTAGGCCCGCAGGCGGTTTTCCGGAATCAAATGTCGCAGCTCACGCTGGTCGGCGCAGTGCCAGTCCTTGAGCGGCCCCTGGAAATAGCTCAGGTACTGCTTGGCCACCTGTACGGCCTCGGCTTCGTCGGCCACCAGCACGTCGATCACTCCGTTGGGGCCTTGTACCGACACCGGGCCTACCTGTTCCGGGGTGAAGCTGCCCAGGCCGCCGCCTTCGATCATCGCCGGGCCGGCCATGCCGATGCTGGCGTTGTGGGTGGCGATGATCAGATTGCAGCAGCCGAGCAGGGCGGCATTGCCGGCAAAGCAGCGCCCCGAGGCGATGCCCACCGTGGGCACCCAGCCGGACAGCCGGGCCATGGCGGCGAAGGTATGGCAATCCAGGCCGGCGACCCCGACAAAGTCGCTGTCGCCGGGTCGGCCACCGCCGCCTTCGGCAAACAGCACCACCGGCAGCCGCCACTCCTGGGCCAGGCTCAGCAGGCGGTCGGTCTTCTTGTGGTTCATCACCCCCTGGGTGCCGGCGAACACCGTGTAGTCGTAGGCCAGGGCCAGGCAACGGGCGTCCTGGCCGTCGAACAGCCCGGCATTCACCGTACCTATACCTCCCACCAGCCCATCCGCCGGGCTCAGGGCCTGCAATTCCTCGGCGCTGCGCCGACGCCTTTGGGCGGCCAGGGCCATGGCGCCGTATTCCATGAAACTGCCCGGGTCCAGCAGGTGTTCGAGGTTCTCCCGGGCGGTGCGCTGGCCGTTGCGGCGACGCTTGGCCACCGCCTCCGGGCGCTGGGCATCTTCGAGCAAGGCATGGCGTTCGCGGACCTCGGCCAGGTCGGCGCGAATCCGCTCCAGGTCCAGTTGCTCTTCGCTGTGCTGGCCCTGGTCGGCAAACTCCGCCGGCTCCAGAAACAGCAGGGGCTGGCCTTCGCCCAGTGCCCCGCCAACCTGGACGGCCAGGGCCCGGACGATACCGCTGCACTGCGCCTTGACCTCGAACTCCATCTTCATCGCTTCCAGCACCGCAACCCGCTGGCCAATCCGCAACTCATCCCCCACGGCCACTTCCAGGCTGACCAGCACCCCGGTGCTCGGGGCGTTCAGCGCCGCCGTGTCCGGGGGCGCCTGGACATCGCTGCGAGTGCTCTGCGCAGGGGCAGCCTGCCGGGCAAAGAACATCGGCCGATGTTGCCCGGCGCAATCTTGCAGCAACTGGGCCCAATGGGCTTCGACGAACCTGGTGTCCACCTGATAGTCCACCACCGCCGGATGGCGCAACAGGTTCAACAGCAGCCCCAGGTTGCTCGGCACGCCCTCCAGGCGAAACTCGCAAAGCCCACGATAGGCCCGGCCCAGGGCCGCGGAAAAATCCGCACCCTGGGCGATCAGCTTGGCCAGCAGTGAGTCATAGCCGGGGTTCACTGGGTAACCGGCATAGCCGTAGCCGTCGACCCGCAGCCCGGGCCCGCTGGGGGCTTCATAGGCGCTGAGGGTGCCGGCCACCGGCCCCGTGCCGCCATCGGCCAGGGGTTGTTCCAGGTTGATCCGCGCCTGCACGGCAAAGCCTTGGGGCTCTGGTGGCCGGCTCAGGCCCAGGCTGGCCAGGGAGGCGCCCGTGGCAAGGCGCAGTTGGGTGTGCAGCAGATCGACGCCGGTGATGGCCTCGGTCACCGTGTGCTCCACCTGGATCCTTGGGTTGGCCTCCATGAAATAGAAGCGCCCCGGGTGTTCCTGGTCGAGAAGGAATTCGAAGGTACCGATGCCCTGGTAACGCACTCGCGCGGCCAGGGCCAGGGCGGCGTCGATCAACTGCTGGCGCAACTGCGGGGCAAGGTCCGGGCTGGGGGCGATTTCCACCAGCTTCTGGTGCCGGCGCTGCAGGCTGCAATCGCGCTCCCACAGGTGGCTGACCGCGCCGCTGCCGTCTCCCAACACCTGGATCTCGATGTGCCGCGCCCGCTGCAGCAGTTGTTCGACATACAGCGCGCCATTGCCGAAGGCCGCCTGGGCTTCGGACTGGCAACGAATGAACGCTTGCTGCAGTTGCCCGGCCTCGGTGACCGCGCGCATGCCCCGGCCACCGCCGCCGGCCAGGGCCTTGAGCATCACTGCGCCATGGCGTTCGAGGAAGGCTGCGGCCTGTTCCAGGCTGGCTGCTCGGTTGATGCCCTCCAGCAAGGGCACCCCGCAATCTTCGGCCAGGGCACGGGCCGCGGCCTTGTCGCCAAACAGCTGCAGCACCTCGGGGCCGGGGCCGATCAGGTTCAGCCCGGCTTCCAGGCAGCCCCGGGCAAAGTCGGGGTCCTCCGCGAGAAAGCCGTAGCCCGGGTGAATAGCCTGGCAGCCCTGTTCCAGGGCCAGGGCGATCAGTTGCTGGCGGTCGAGGTAGGCCGCCACCCCGCGGCCCTTGAGGGGCAGGGCCAGATCGGCCTTGCGCGTGTGCAGGCTGGCGGCGTCGTCCTCGGCGAATACCGCGACGCTGCGAATTCCCAGGTCGGCGCAGGCCCGGGCAATACGGATGGCGATCTCGCCGCGATTGGCAATCAACAGACTCTGGAACATGGCAATTCTCGCAATGCTGAAAAGGAGGGGGTCAGAGCTGTTGTTCCAGCTCGTTTTTCTTGACCTTGCCGGTGGCGGTCATGGGCAGGCTGGCCACCAGGCGGATCTGCGGCACCTTGTAGGCGGCCATCACCTCCTGGCACCAGGCCGCCAGGGCCTGCGGGTCCTGGGGCGCATCGGGCTTGAGCACAACGAAGGCCACCGGCTGCTGGCCCCGATGTTCATCGGCGCGGCCGATCACTGCGCTGGCCAGCACCTGCGGGTGCTGGCCGAACAGCGCCTCCAGCTCGCTGGGAAACACGCTCATGCCATTGACCTTGAGCATTTCCTTGCGCCGGCCCAGGTAGCGGATAAACCCCTGTTCGGTGATCTGCCCCAGGTCGCCGGTGTGCAGCCAGCCGTCGCGCAGGGCCGCCGCGGATTCCTCCGGGCGCTGCCAGTAACCCTGCAGCAGGGAAGGGCTGCGCACGCACAACTCGCCCTCGGAGCCCAGGGGCAACAGGGCGCCGCTGTCGAAGTCGCAGACCTTGAACTCGGTGCCTGGCACCGGCAGGCCGACGAAGGTTGGCGCGCTTTTGAGGTCGAAGTCGTCGGTCTGCAGCCCGGCGGTGAAGGTGTCGCAGGTGTGGGTTTCGGTCATGCCGTAGCTGAACTCGAACAGGGTGCAGCCGGTTTGCGCGAGCCAGCGCTGGCGATAGTCCGGGGTGAGCTTCTTGACGAAGGAGATGCAGCCGGTGGCCTTCAGGGAGCTCAGGTCGTAGTCGGCGACGCTTGGGTGCTCCAGCACTTCGGCGGCGCTGTCCACCAGCATCCCGCAATGGCTGACCCGGTAGTGCGCCACCGCGGCCATGAAACCCAGGACGTCCCAGCGCGCCAGCAGCACCAGGCGGCAGCCGGCGTAGATGGGAAACAGCAGGCCGGCGTTTTCCCCGGCGATCCAGAACTCGGGAAGGAAATTGAGCAGCACGCTGTCCTGCCTGAGGCCCAAGGCCACCGGCACGAAGCTGGCGCAGGTGTAGAGCATGTCGCCGTGGCTATGGATGCAGCCCTTGGGCATGCCGGTGGTGCCACCGGTGTAGTTCAGCGCGGCCATATCGCCCAGGGCAGGACGGTGGGCCGGGGTAGCGGCGCGACAGGCCTCCAGGGCGGGGAAAAAGTCGATCACCCCCGGGGCCAGGCGCTTGGGCGAGCGCAGCAGGTCCGGCAGGGGAATGCTCGGGGTGGCCGGGCACAACTCGCTGAGGCTGGTGGCCAGGATCGCGCTCAACTCGCAGGCGTCGCTGACCGCCTGCACCACATCCAGCAGTTGGTCGAAGCACAGGATCACCCGGGCGCCGCTGTCCTTGAGCTGATACTCCAGCTCCAGGGTGCGCGCCAGGGGGCTGACCGGCGCGTACACGGCGCCGCACTTGAGAATGCCCCAGAAGCCGATATGCAATTGCGGGCAGTTGGGCAGGTACACCGCCACCCGGTCCCCGGGGCCGATTCCCAGCTCGCCGAGCAAGGCGGCGCACCGGTCGGACAGCCGGTCCAGTTCGGCAAAGCTCAACGGATAGCCATAGAAGTCCAGGGCCACGGCACTGGCTTGCGACTGCGCCCAGGCCCGCAGGTATTCGGTGAGGGGCTGCTGGCCCAGGGGGTACTGCGGGGTACGCGGCGCGCCTTCGGGCCAGGCGGCCTGCTGCAGGGCGTGAAGGTGCTGCTGATAGGCCGCAAGGTCCATGGTGCCTCCTGAATTGTTGTTATCGGCGTGGCCATCTTAGGCAGCGCCTGGGGCACCACAGAACCGACGGTTATTCATCGAGATTCATGAATGCGCTACATGGTTCTGCCGGCGCCGGCCCGCTGCTAGCCTGCTGCGGGTAGAGACTGCGAGGGCACAACCATGAACTCACCGCATGAATGGTCGGGGCTGAGCCGCCTGGACCTGAACCTGTTCCGGGTCTTCGAGGTGGTGTACCAGGAGCGCAACCTGACCCGCGCCGCCTCGGTGCTGCACCTGAGCCAGTCGGCCATCAGTCACGCCCTGGCGCGCCTGCGCGCCCAGCTGGACGACCCGCTGTTCGTCCGCGAAGGCTATGGCGTGGCCCCCACGCCGCTGGCCAAGCAACTGGCCCCGGGGATCCAGGATGCCCTCAGCGGTCTGCGCCGCAGCCTCAACCCGGCCCAGGCCTTCGACCCGTTGCGGGACCGCCGTCGTTTCACCCTGAACATGCCGGAGCAACTGGAGCCGGTGATCCTGCCCTTGATCCTGGCGCACCTGAACCGTGTTGCCCCGCACCTGGAAGTGCGCAGCACCAGCGTGCACTGGGCCGACCTGAAGCTGGAGATGATTGCCGGGCGCATTGACCTGGCCATCGAACTGTCGCGGCTCACCGACCCGCAACTGCAACAGCAACTGCTGCTGCAGGATTCCTTCTGCGTGATGGCCGGCCCCGGCTTCAGCGGCGAACTGACGGTGGAACGCTACCTGGCGGCCGAGCATGTGGCGGTAACCTCCAGGCGCCGGGGCATCTGCGTCGAAGACCTGGCCCTGGGGCACCTGGGGGTGGTACGGCGCATCCGCCAGCACTGCCAGCACTTTCTCACCGCCGCGCAACTGGTGGCCCAGGGCGATGGCCTGCTGACCCTGACCCGCAACAATGCGCAGTTGATCAACGCCGGGCTGGGCAACCGGATTCTCGACATGCCCCTGACCCTGCCCGAGGTCTGCCTCAACCTGTACTGGAGCAAGCAAGTGCAGAACGAGTCGGCCAACCGCTGGCTGCGCGGGCAGTTGCTGGAGCTGGCAGGGCGCAGTTGAACGGTTTGACGCCCGGCCCAAGCGCCGTTGTGCTGTAATTTGCGGCCACACACGCACAAGGAAACCTGTGGATGCACGAGTCCGCCCGGCATATCGTCGATCTGTACCAGCGTCATGCTCGCGCCTGGGACCAGCGTCGCAGGGCCAACCCCGAGGCCTTCGAGGGAGAGCAGGTATGGCTGGAGCGCTTTCGCCGGGTCATGGGGCAGGGTGGCCAGGTGCTGGACCTGGGGTGCGGAGGTGGCGAGCCGATGGCGCGCTACCTGATCGAACACCAATGCGCAGTCACCGGCGTCGACAGCTCTGCCACCTTGCTGGACCAGTGCCGCCAGCGCTTTGCCGGGCAGCAATGGATCCACGCTGACATGCGCAGCCTGGCCCTGGACCAGGATTTTGCCGGCATCCTCGCCTGGAACAGCCTGTTCCACCTCTGCCCGGACGATCAGCGCGCCATGTTCGCCGTTTTCGAACGCCACGCCGGCCCGGGCTGCGCCCTGATGTTCACCAGCGGCCCTGAGGCAGGAGAAGCCATCGGCGAATTCGAGGGCCAAGACCTGTACCACGCCAGCCTCTCCCCGGGGGAATACTGCACCTTGCTCGACACCCATGGTTTTGAGGTGGTGCAGCACATCAGCGAAGACCCGGACTGCTGCGGGTTCACCGTTTGGCTGGCGCGGGCGATTGACTGGGGATGAAAAAAAACCGGCCCAAGGGCCGGTTTTTCTTCAGGGTGCTGTCAGTGCTTCATCATGCTGTGGTCCGGCGCATTCAGCGCTCGGGCTTGGGCTTGGACCTCGATGATTTCCTTCTCGCCCTTGGCGTTTTCCACGGTCAGGGTCAGGGGCACTTTGTCGCCGGCCTTGATCTGGCCGGTGAGCTCCATGAGCATCACGTGATAGCCGTGGGTGTCCAGGCTGACCTTCTGCCCGGCCGGCAGGGCCACGGCGTCCACTTGCTGCATGCTCATCACGTCGTTGTGCATGCTCGACTGGTGGATCTGCACGTTCTTGGCCACTGGCGATTGCACCTCAACCAGCTTGCTGTCGCTGCTGGCGGTGAGGTCCATGAAGGCGCCGCTGGCGTGCTGGCCGGCTACGGTGGCGCGAACCCAGGCGTTCTCCACTTGGGTCGCGGCGCTGGCGGTGCCACCCAGGCCCAGCAGGGAAACCAGCAGCAGGGCAGCTTTGAGACGGGATGGGCGCTGTAGGGAATGCATTAACAAACCTCCATGACGGTGAGCAGGTCTTCCGCGCACTCTTGGGCGGTAAGGGACTGGGAAAGCCCCAGGCGCAAGGTGCCCCGGGAGTCGAAAACAAAACTGGTGGCGGTGTGGGACAGGGTGTAGGTCGAGCCGCTGGGGATCTTTTCGTAGAACACGCCGAATTCCTTGGCGGTGGCAGCGGTCTGCTCCAGGGTGCCGTACAGCGCCTCGAAGCTGGGGTCGAAGGACTTGACGTAGGCGTCCAGCACTTCTGGGGTGTCGCGCTCCGGGTCCAGGGTGATGAACACCACTTGCAGGCGATCGCCATCGCGGCCCATCAGCTTCTTGGCCTGGGCCGCGCGGGCCAGGGTGGTGGGGCACACGGCCGGGCATTGGGTGAAGCCGAAGAAAATCATCGGCATCAGACCGCGGTAGCTGGACAGCGACTTGGTTTCGCCCTGGGAATCGGTGAGTTTGAAGGTGCGGCCAAGAATCTGATTACTCAGGTCCTTGCCGTATTTGAAGGACAGTCGGGGACTGTTGTCGCAACCGGCAAGCAGGCCCAGGCCGAGCACTCCGGCGCTGGTGAGCAGGGTGCGGCGAGTCAGCAGAACACTCATGAAATAACGCCCTTTGAACAGCCAGACAGGCAAAAACCCGCGCATGGTAACAAACAGACGAAAGCGGCGGCGGGCTAATTAGACCAATGCCTGCGGCCATCGGTCGCAGGTCGGGAAGGGCCGGGGCGTGGCTGCTCAGCTTTCCAGGGCGGCCATCTGCACCAGGGCGCGCACCGCGCTGCGGGTGGCCTGGGTCAGGGGTTGGGGCAGGCGGTCGAGCTCGAACCAGGCCACATCGCTGTGCTTGTGAGGCTCGCAATTGCGCGCCGGCATCGTCGGGGCCGAGGCCAGGTACACCGGTGATACCCAGTGCTCCTGGCGCTGCGGGTCGATCTGGTCGACCACGCACAACAGGCTTACGCCTTGCAGGGTCAGCCCCAGTTCTTCGTGGATTTCCCGGCGCATGGCCTGTTCCACCGGTTCCAGCCAGTCGACCTTGCCTCCGGGCAGGCCCCAGCAACCGGCTTCCGGGTCGCGCAGACGTTTGACCAGCAGCAGCTGGCCGTCCCGGACAATCGCGACACCGCACCCCAGGCGTGGCTGTTGTTGCATGGCAGGTCCTCCTTGCAGTGTTTCGGCGGGGCAGATACCGGGCAATGCCCGGCAGGCCCGTTCACCGTTGCGACAATATCGGCAGCGGCGCTTTCGGCAGATTATTGCTTTGTTGTTTATTTGTAATGACAGTTGGAAGTCACTGCCCGGGGCGTGGCTCAGTGACGCCACACCGTGGCGCCGATCACCAGCAGCGCCAGCAGGATCAGCACCACCCCGGTGCCCCGTTCCAGCCAGGGCAGGGCCCGGGCAAAGCGCTCGCGCACCCGGCGGTTGCCGATGGCCAGGGCCACCAGCACGTCCCACAACAGCACGGCGCTGAACATCCACAAGCCATAGACCAGCTTCCAGCCGGCACTGGTCTGGGCCCCCACCAGGGACGCCAGGCTGACATAGAACAGGGCGTTCTTGGGGTTGAGGATGCCGGAGAGAAAGCCCATGCCCAGGCCACGCCACCAGGTAGCCCGGCCCAGCGGCCGGGCTTCGCCGTTGCCGTCCACCGCGGCCAGTGAACTGGCGCCGGCGTGGCGGATAAACAGCCAGCCCATATAAAGCAGGTAGCCGCACCCGGCCAACTGGATCGCTAGGAACAGCGGGCTACCTGCCCGAAACACCGAGACCCCGGCAAACGCCAGGACGATAAAGGCACCATTGGACAGGGCGATGCCCAGGCAGGCACCAGTGGCTGATCGCCACCCCGCGGCCATGGACATGCGTGCCACCAGGAAGAAATCCGGGCCGGGGGAGAGCAGGGCTAGAAAGTGCGCGGCGGCGACCAGCAGGAACTGTTGAATCATGGGTTGAGCCTTCCAGTGACTTGAAAGCCTGGAAGTCTGCAGCGTCGAGAAAGCCGGGGTATTGAAGAAAATTGCGCGGTCTCAGGCCTTGTACAGGCCCGGGGTTACGCCGACATGAGCCTTGAACACTCGCTGAAAATGCGCCTGATCGGCAAAGCCCAGGCGCTGGGCCAGGGCAGCCGACGCTTCCCCGGCCTGCAGCGAAGCGCGGGCCTGGATGATCCGCTGGTTCAGCTGGTAGGCATGGGGCGTCATCCCGGTGGCCGCGCGAAAGGCACGGATCAACTGGTAGCGGCTGATTCCCGCCAGTTCCGCCAAGTACTCCAGAGGCCCGGTCTGCTGCGGATCACGTTGGAGCAAATCCATGACCCGGCGCACGCCTGCGCTGGCCCGGGCCGGATCGGCCGCCAGGGCAATCACCGGTTGCTCCCGGGTGGCCAAGGCGCCGATGAACTCGATCAGCGCGGCCTCCTTGTCCTGCCAGCCGGCGCAGGAAAACAACAACTGGTTGAGCCGGCAAAAAGCCTGATAGAGGCCACTGTCGTGGCTCAGCACGACCTGGGGCAGGAGCGCCGGCCCATGCTGCTGCGCTTCTTCGCGCACAGCGTCCACCCAGCGCGGGTCCAAGTGCAGCATCTGGTAACTCCAGGCGCTGTCGGGCAGGGGATTGCAGGCATGGGCGCAATCGGCCGGGACAAACACCACGCTGCCAGCCTGGATCCGGGTCGGGCCCTGGGCGCCACCGCTGAACACACTGACGCCCCGGTCCACGGCACCGATGGACACCGTCGGATGGCTGTGGGCCTTGTAGTTGGCGCGGCTGTCACAGGCCCTGCGGCTTTCGACGTAGGGCAGGTTCGGGTCGCGCCAGAATTGGGCGGTGGAGGACATGCTGTGATTCCGAAGCAGGAGAACACCGCTGGGGCGGCAGGGGGGAACAGCCTAACAGGCCTCCTGTCAGTCAAGCCACAGCGGTGAAGGCCGCCCCGTAAGAGGCTCGGCTGAGGAGAGGAAAGGTTGGATGGTTGTGAACACGCCAATCGGTATGGCTCCACTTTCGGTACTTCCTATACTGGACTTCGAAAGGGCTTCATCGAAGGACATCCATAAACAGGAGCGTTTATGACATTCAGCGAAATAGCCTACGAGCAGTCCGGGCCCGTGGTGATCATCCGTTTCAATCGTCCCGAGCAGCGCAACTGCATCGGCCCCGTCACCCACCGCGAGCTGATCGAGGCCTGGACGCGCTTTCGCGAGGATGACAACGCCCTGGTGGCAATCATCACCGGTACCGGCGACCGAGCCTTCTGCGCCGGCGGCGATCTCAAGGCGGCCGCGCAACTGGTGCCCAGCAGCGCCGAGGAAATGGCAGCCCACGACCGTGGCGAACGCCCGGGCATCATCGGCCCCAGTCGCTGGACCGAGATCTACAAGCCGATCATTGCCGCGGTCAACGGCGTGGCCTATGCCGGTGGCCTGGAGTGGGCCTGTTTTGCCGATATCCGCATCGCTGAAGAACACGCCTCGTTCGGCGTTACCTGCCGGCGCTGGAACATCGGCCTGGCGGATGGCGGCACCCAGCGCCTGCCACGGATCATCGGCATGGGCCGGGCCATGGAACTGATTCTCACGGGCAAGGTGATCGACGCCCAGGAGGCCTACCGCATCGGCCTGGTCAACGAAATAGTACCCAGTGGGCGCTCCCTGAAACGGGCACTGGAGCTGGCCCATGTCCTGGCCGGCCTGCCGCAACCGGCAATGCGTTCGGACAAGGAAGCGGCCGTGCGCGGCTATGGCTTGCCATTGGCGGAGGGCTTGAAGATCGAAGCGCAATGCTTCAATCGCTCGATCCATCAACCGGAAACCCAGGAAGGGTTGCGCCGGTTCATCGAACGCGATCATCCGGATAGAACCAGCCAGCAGTCGCCCGGGACGCCGGGTATTGTCAGGAACTAACCCCCAGGACTTGGCGGCCTGCACCCAATGCGGCGCAGACGCCAGGGCTCAACCTGCTTTCTTGCAGATCATCTCTTTAGCCCCATGGCCCCAAGTGACAGCGGCCTTACCCTGGTGCTCCCAAAAGCTCTCGTTCTGCCCTAGGTAACGTGAGCCGCTGGCAGAGCTGGCCTCCAGCATCAGCGATTGCCGGCCTTTATATAAGGCAGTGAGGGAGGGCGGTTCGGTCTGGAAGAAGGTGACACTGATACGGCCATTGCTCGCGCAATCGAACATGACCGCAGCGGAGGAGGTGACCAGCCCATAACCCGTCTGCAGTTCGACGATGCGCCGACGATAGCTATCAGCCACGCAGGCTTGCTGATCATCGGTCTTCCAGCACTCGTCGCGGCCCTTGATCCAGCCACGCTGTTCGGCCTTGAGCACATTGCCGCGCTTGCCGGCATTCTTCAGGGCGTCGCGATAAATAGTGGCCAACTTGCGGTCCAGTGCCGCGAGACCAGGGTTCTGGCAGATCAGTGCGGTTATCGACCCGGTCATCTTCTCACTGCAGTTGAATGAAGGACCTTGTTCGGCCGTTGCCAGAGAAGTGGCCAGCAGGGCCGATAAAGCGACACTGCTCACCATTGTTCGAAGGGGAAAGATCATGAGTAACTCCTGACTATCCAATATAACTAAACTAAATATTCATTTAGTTTAGTTATACCTCATTGTTATTAAAATCAAGGTAAAGAGGGTGGTTTCACAGCTAATTTGAGCCCCGATCTAGGCGGTCTGCGTGCCGAAACCGGCTATGATCGACAGGCAAATCTCAAGGAAGCTGTTTATGCAAAACCGCCACTACCCGAAACACCCTCCATCTGTTGGGTCGATCATACTGACGTCGTATGGTGCCTTTGCTCATGAAAATGAGATCCCTAAATCTCGTGCTGCTGATGCTGTACGTATGGGCAAGGAGATTGCCGGTGGGTTTGATACCGATAGCGACCATTTGAAAGCTTTGATGCTGATTCTTTCTGACATCCCGGTCGATCCTTTACTCAAAGCCTCCGCTGCACAAAAGGGTTCAGTGTTGGGTCTTGCTGCGCTGGGTTACCTGTTGTCGCGTCATTCCCTAGGCGAAAAGGTTCGTCAGGCACTGAATCTTGGTGGTGGAGTTTTTTTGGCCAAGCTAACTGGAGAGCCAGAGGCTCCGTCTGTCGAGGTTGAGGTATTCAGCACATGGCAGGAATACCAGGATTATCTAGAACCCATTTTGAAGAGCGGTAATTTTGAAGCTCAAAAGGGTTCTTCATTTTCGTGACTGTTCTTAAGCCCAATCTAACCACCCTCGGCTCCCGCATCTACATACGAAGATTCGCATAATGTATATTATGTTAAATAGCATAAAGCCGGACAACGAGCCCCTCATGGGCTTCCTGCACACCGTTTACTTGGAAACCGTAACGCCGCCCACTGTGATTTTCTGCCAGTTCCCGCCTTAGCCCTCCATCTGTAGCTTGCAGATTGTACTTGCACCACCCAATGGTTTCTCATGATCGTCAAGGGCGTACATCAGCTATCAGGCCGCGTAAACCTACCGAATAAGCGCTGTCGCTCGGTTAGGCGCGTCCCACGTTGATCGAGCAGCCGCAAACCCGCGCCGGATTCCCGCGACCTAAATCCAGACGTACGCGTGCCACTGTAGGCCGCTCACCACGCGGCAGCACCGCATCCGCCGGCAAACACGTCGTTTCCGGTACGGCTACCACCATGCCCTGCCCTCCGCCATATAAGCCAAGATCGTTCCTTAGTGTGAGCGCCGGCTCGATTTACTTGATGGCATAGCAGCCCACGGCCACCACGTAACCGTTCACCCGCTGCAGGAAGGTGCGTTTGTATTCGTTCTGCCCGGTGATTGGGTTGCGCCACAGGTACGCAATCTCGGCTGTCTCATGGGTGCTCATCTGCTTGAGGATGTCTTCACCAATCGGCTTGCCGTCGGTTGAGCGCAATGATTTGAAATCGGTGCCGACCAGTCGGGGTGAAAACCCGTGAGCGACGAACCGCCGGGTTTTCAGGTCCACGACAAACGCGTACAGGTCATCCTGGGTGAGTCGTTTATCGTGTTGATTAATGAGGCCGAGGGTGGTTTTCGCATCGCTGGCAAGCTGTTCCGAAATCTGCCGTAGCAGCGCCTGCGCCTGTTCAGGGCTGGACCGCGGCATGTAGTAACCCACGGCAATCACCCTGTCTTTCACGCGCTGGTAGAACACGCGCTTGCGCTCGACCTTGGCGTGTTGCCAATTCCACCAGCGGTATTCGGCGCTATGCACGACGCCATCCTCTGGCTGCGAAATGGCTTGCTGGAATACCGCTTTGAGGTCGTCATCGAGGACGCTGACCACCGGCTTGCCGACCAGCGAAACCGAAGGTCCGCCGCTGGCGAGCATCACCCCGGTGGTATCGACCACGTAGATGTACAGCTCGCCATCGACATAGGCGCCCTGCCGACTGAACTCGGCCAGGGCGGCGTCGCCCTTGGCGTTGTACTCGGCGACCGCCTTCGTCAGTAACCCATTGGCGCGCTGGGTGTCAGTACTGTACGCATCCGCGGGCGTTGGCTGGGCCACGGTGACAAAGGAAACAAGGCACAGGCACAGAACGGCGAAAGCTCGATGAAGGCTCATTATTGTTATTCCTCTGGTGATCTTTCCAATGCTGCGATGGCAACGCGGATGGTCCGTGTCTCAGTCACTCGGGCGTAAGTCCACCGTCAGGTTGTCAATGAGCCGCGTGTTACCGATGCGCGCCGCCACCAGGATCACAAAATGGGCATCGGCATTGGTCACAGGATGCAGATCCTCGGCATTGCGGACCTCAAAATATTCCAGCTGAAAACCGGCGTTGCTTATATGGTGATGACACTCAATCAACTGACGCTCGACCACCCGTTTCTCGAGCCGGATAGACGCGGCCATCTTCTTCAGACAGGCGTAAAGGATCGGCGCAGCCGTACGCTCCCGGTCCCCCAGATAGCCATTGCGTGACGACAACGCCAACCCATCGGCGGCCCGGACCGTGGGGGCCGCGACGATATCGATCGCCATATTGAGATCCCTGACCATCGAGCGAATGACGGCCAGTTGCTGGTAGTCCTTCTCCCCGAAGACTGCCATGTCCGGCTGCACCATGTTCAGCAGCTTGAGGACGACCGTGGCCATGCCATCGAAGTGACCAGGGCGTACCGCACCGCAAAGCCCTTCGGATACGCCTGGCACGCTGACCAGAGTCTGGCTATGCAAACCGTTCGGATAGACCTGCTCGACCGTCGGTGCGAACAGCACATCACAGCCGGCGTCGACTAGCTTCTCGCGATCGGCATCCGGCGTTCGCGGATAGCTGGCCAGGTCTTCATTCACGCCGAACTGCAGCGGATTGACGAAGAGGCTCGCAACGACAAAATCAGCGTGCTGCCGTGCGCAATGAATCAAGGTGATGTGGCCGTCATGCAAGTTGCCCATGGTCGGCACCAGCGCGATTTTCTTTCCTTCACCCCGGGCACGGGCCACGAGCGCACGCAGCGCGCCAACCGTATCGACTGTCAGCACCGCATCACGCCTTTTTGGCCAATAGCGCGTCGATGGCCTCGATCAGCCGCGGGTCATCCGCCGCTATGTCAGGCGCGAAACGGGCGACGACCTTGCCGTGGCGATCGATCAGGAACTTTTCGAAATTCCACAACACATCTTTTTTGTTGTCCGACGCAATGCCATAACCCTTGAGACGCTCGCGGAACGGGCCTTCACCGGTGGTCTCGGGCTGCGCGGCGGTCAGCTCGGCGTAGAGCGGATGCTGATCTGCACCGACCACCGAGATTTTCGAGAACAGCGGAAAGTGCACGTCATAGTTCGTGGAGCAGAATTCGACGATCTCGGCATCGCTGCCCGGCTCCTGCTCCTTGAAATTGTTAGCGGGGAAACCCAGCACTTCCAGGCCTTGGGATTTTCTGCTCTGGTAAAGATTTTCCAGCCCTTCGTATTGCGGGGTCAGGCCGCATTTTGACGCGACGTTGACCACCAGTAGGACTTTGCCGCGATAGTCGCCAAGGCTGCTGATGTTGCCATCGATCTGCTTAAGCGAAATGTCGTAAAGGGAGTGACTCATCTGTTTGCCTCATGCAGGTGTGCTTCAAAGGGTACGGCCGATGATTTCTTTCATGATTTCCGAGGTGCCGCCGTAGATGCGAGCCACGCGGGCATCGACCCAAGCGCGGCTGATCTTGTATTCGCTCATGAAGCCGTAGCCGCCATGCAGTTGCAAGAATTCGTCGAGCAGCTTGCCTTGCATCTCCGAGCCCAGCAGTTTAGCCATCGCCGCGATTTCTGGCGTCAACTCGCCGCGCATCACTTTGGCCAGGCAGTCGTCGACAAAGACCCGCAGCATGGTGGCCTGTGCCTTGGCTTCCGCCAGTTTGAAACGGGTGTTCTGGAAGTCGAGCACCGGTTTGCCGAAGACTTTGCGCTCACGGGTGTAGCCGATGGTTTCTTCCAGCAGCGTGTCGATCGATTGGGCGGCACGAATCGCGATGATCAGGCGCTCCCAGGCCAGTTGATGAGTCAGGTACTTGAAGCCCATGCCCTCCTCGCCCAACCGGTTACCGACCGGCACCCGCACCTCATCAAAAAACAGTTCGGCGGTGTCCTGGCCTTTCAGGCCGATCTTCTCCAGCAGGCGCCCCTTGGCGAAGCCGGCGCGATCCTCTTCGACGCAGATCAGGGTCAGCTCCTTGGCCGCCGGGTCGATCTTGGTGGCGGTCACCACCAGGCCGGCATTTCCGCCGTTGGTGATGAAGGTCTTTTGACCATTGACGATGTAGTCATCGCCGTCACGCCGCGCCGATGTCCGCATGGAACGCAGGTCGCTGCCGATTCCCGGCTCGCTCATTGCGATCACACCAATCAATTCGCCACTGACCATGCGCGGCAGCCATTGCTGCTTCTGCGCTTGGCTGCCGTAGGCGACGATGTAAGGGGTAACGATTTCCGAGTGGGTGGTGAACCCTACGGCGGTGGCATTGGCCCGCGCCAGTTCTTCGATCATGACCGCAGAATGGCCGAAATCACCGCCTGGACCGCCATATTCCTCCGGCACCGTGGAGCACAACAAACCGTTCTCACCGGCCTTGAGCCAGACCTCCTTGGGCACGATGCCGTTTTTTTCCCACTCATGCAGATAGGGCACGATTTCGCGGTCAACGAAACGGCGGGCCTGATCACGGAACATGTTGTGGTCTTCTCGAAATACGCCACGCATTGGGGTTACTCCAGATCGATTCTTGTTATAGGCGATGAGTCATCAGCGATCCTGGTAATCGGGATCGCGCTTGTCGACAAACGCCGCCACCGCTTCTTGATGGTCTTCGGTGTGATGCGCCAGCGCCTGATAAGCCGCCGACAGTTCCAGCAGCGAATCGAGGCGCATATGTTGGCCTTCGCGCAGCAGGCGTTTGCACAGGCGCAAGGCGTGACCCGGATTGCTGGCGATCCGCCGTGCCAATGCCTGCGCTTGCGACTGCAAGGTTTCGTGGGTGCACACTTGCTCCACCAGCCCCCATTCCAGCGCTTTGGTCGCATCGATCGCGTCACCGGTAAACGCCATCAGGCTGGCTTTCGGGATGCCGATGATTCGCGGCAACAGCCAGGCACCGCCGTCACCCGGAACAATGCCCAGGCGCACGAAACTCTCGGCGAAGATGGCCTTGGGCGCTGCCAGCCGGATATCGCACATGCACGCCAGATCGAGCCCCGCGCCAATCGCCGGGCCGTTGACCGCGGCGATCACCGGGATGTCCAGCTCGTAAATCGCCAGGGGAATACGCTGGATGCCGTCACGGTAGGTGTTGCGCAGCTCGTAGGGCGAGCCGGCGAAGATGCCGCCGCGCTCGTGCATGTCCTTGACGTTGCCGCCGGCACAGAACGCGCTGCCATTGCCGGTGAGCACCATGACCCGCGCCGACTTGTCGCGGCGTAGTTCGGCACACAGATCGACGAATTCCTGAATCTGCTCTGGCGTGGTCAGGGCATTGCGAGTATCGGGGTGGTTCATTCGCACGGTGACGATGCCGCCCTCGCGCTCAATCTGAAGAAACGGGCTCATACCGGATTGCTCACAGGACGGGTCAAGGGTTGTTGGCCATGCTGGGTCAGCAACGGCCAGTAGCCTTCGCTGCCGCCCTGGCAGATCTGCGCACCGAGGCGCTGGCTCCAGAGGCTGGCGGAACCGAATTCGCTGCGCCACGCCCACAAGCGGCGGCTGAGCAGATGCAGCGGGTATTCCTCGGTGAAGCCGATGGCGCCATGCACCGAGTGGGCAATGCCGGCACCCACGCTGGCGGCTTCGCCGGTGCTGATTTTTGCCGCGGCGATGGTCAGCGCAGCGAGGCCGGAACCGGATTCGGCGAAGGCGGCCTCGGCAGCTATGCCGGCCGCGGCGGCCTGTTCAGCGAACACCGCCAGTTGCTGTTGAATGGCCTGGAACGAGCCGATGGCCTTGCCGAACTGTTTGCGTTCACCGGCATAGCTGGCCGTCATGTCCAGCAGCGCATGCAGCGCTCCGGCGGTTTGCGCCGAACGCAGCATCGCCCCGCCCAGTTCCAGGGCATGGACGTCGAGCCCGCTGGGCAGCGGCGCGTGCGCCAGTACCTGGGCACTGGTGAAACCCAGGTCATCGCGGGGTTCGCCCGCCACACTCAGGCTCAGGGTGAGTTCGCTGGCGGCGTTGCGCTGCAGTAACACCACACTCGCACCACCGCTGGCGTCGCGCGCGATGGCAACCACCGCCTCGACATTACGCCCCCAGGGCACGGCAAAAGCGGTGCCATACACGTGCTCTTCTTCGAGCACCAGGTCGGAATGGGCAGCGATGCTCAGACTCCCCGCGCGCCCCTCCAGGCCGGCCTGGCTGAGCAACCAGTTGCCCAGCAGCGCCTCACCCAGGGGGGCCGGGACGGAAAAGCGCCCGGCGGCACGCACCAGCACATACATATCGGCCCAGCTCGCTTCAGCACCGCCCAGCGCTTCGGAAACGCCCGCCAGGGTGAAGCCGGATTCGTCGATCGCCGCCCATAACTCGGCCGGCCACTCGCCGCCTTCGCAGCCCATCACATAGGCCGGCGTCGCCAGATCGGTAAACAGGCGTTCAATCGTTGTTTCGAATATCTCGCGCATTATCGCAACCCCAGGCCGCGGGCAATGATGCCGCGCAGAATTTCGCGGGTGCCCCCGCGCAGTGAGAACGAAGGCGCCATTTGCGTCAGGTAGGCCAGCACGCGAGCATGTTCGCTGCCGCCCTCCTGCCGTGGCTCGGTTTCCAGCAACAGTTGGGCAACTTCGGGAAGTTCCTGCTCGAAGGCATTGCCGAGGTCTTTCACGCAGGACGCCGCCCAGGCCGGGTGCTCACCCGCCGCCAACTGTGCGGTGACCGACAACGACATATTGCGCAACGTCAGCAGCTTGGCCGACAGCCGCCCGATCTCCCGGGCCTGCAACGCATTGGGTGCCTCGCCCACCGCGTCGATCAGGGTTTTCAGCAACGCCATGCAGCTGAGGAACCGTTCAGGGCCGCTGCGTTCAAACGCCAGCTCGGCGGTCACCTGATCCCAGCCCTTGCCTTCCGTGCCGATCAAGGCGTCGGCGGGCAACCGCACATTGTCAAAAAACACCTCGTTGAAATGCTCGCCACCCGCCAGGTCGCGAATAGGTCGTATGGTGATACCGGGCAGGCTCAGGTCGACGATGAACTGCGACATTCCCTCATGCCGCGCCGCCTGTTTTTCACCGGTCCGCACCAGCGCAATCATGTACTGCGAATAGTGCGCGTTGGTGGTCCAGACCTTCTGGCCGTTCACCACCCAGCTGTCGCCCTCACGTACCGCCGTGCTTTTGATCGACGCCAGGTCCGAGCCGGAATTCGGTTCGCTCATGCCGATGCAAAAGTAACTTTCACCGCGACAGATGGCCGGCAGGTAATGCTGCTTTTGTTGTTCGGTGCCAAAGCGATTGATCAGCGGACCGCTTTGCCGGTCGGCGATCCAATGGGCCGACACCGGTGCACCGGCCGCCAGCAATTCTTCGATGATCACGTAGCGAGCAAAAGGTCCCGCCTCCGCGCCGCCATAGGCTTTGGGCAAGGCCATGCCGACCCAGCCCCGGGCACCCAGTTTTTTGCTGAATTTGGCGTCGAACCCCATCCAGGACTGGGCACACAACGTGGGCGGATAGTCGGCCAACGTCTCGCTTATGAATGCCCGCACGTCCGCGCGAAGCGCCTCCGCCTCGGGGGGGATATTGCTGTAGGTAAACTGACTGATGGCCATATGCGCTCTCTAACGCTGAACACAGGCGCAATCGCTTCGAACGAAGCGACCACAGAAACGGCAACCGTTCCACAGTCGCCGTTGGCCGGCGACTGCAGGAACAACGGCAACTTACAACGCGGTTTGCGCGTCAGCCTGGGCGAACATCGCATTGATGTCGCCGGAGGTCACCGGCTTGTTGTCGTGGCGACCATGGTCGGCACCGCCCAAGCCCAGGGCAGGCTCGATGCTGACGTGCTTGGCCTGGGCCCGCAGCGCACCGACCGTACAGTTCTCCCGGCCGTGGATAGAGAACGGATCGAAGGAGAACTCACGCATTGCGTTCAAGTGAGTGACCTTGTCGATCATCTCTTTAGGCAAATGCTGCAACCCTTCCCAAGCGGTTTCTGGCGAGTGCGGCCAGGTGCAGTCGGAGTGCGGGTAATCGCTTTCCCAGGTAACCATCTCGGCGTTCAGGGAGTCGAGGTTCTTCAGGCCGAAGTTGTCTTCGATGAAGCAGGTGATGAAGTGTTTGTTGAAGATGTCGCTCGGCATCTTTCCGTCGAAGTTGGAGTTGGTCCATGCGTTGTGGTGCCGGTGGGTGAAGTCAGCGCGCTCCAGCAGGTATGGAATCCAGCCGATACCGCCCTCGGAAAGGGCCATACGCAAATCCGGGAATTTCTTCCACATTGGCGCCCAGATCCAGTCGGCGGCGGAGTTGGCGATGGAGATCGGCATGGAGGTAATCCAGGCGTCAATCGGCGACATGTCCGACGCGTGGTTGGCTTTGACGCCGGTACCGATGTGGCAGCAAATCACCACCTTATTATCGCTGCAGGCCTTCCACAGTGGATCCCAGTAATCGCTATGGATCGACGGGTAGCCGTGAATGGCCGGGTTATCCGACAGCGACAGCGCGTGCACGCCCTGTTTGGCCAGGCGCTCGACCTCGGCAGCAGCGGCTTTCATGTCCCACCACGGCACGATCATCAACGGAATGAAGCGGCCCGGTGCCGCGTTGCACCAGTCGTGCAAATGCCAGTCGTTGTAGGCCTGGATGGCCGCCATCGACACGTCGCGATCAGCATGGACCTGGAAACGTTGCCCGGCAAAGCCCGGGAAGGTTGGGAAGCACAATGAACCGAGCACGCCATTGGCGTTCATGTCGTCGACGCGGTCCTTGATGTTCCAGGTGCCACGGCGCATTTGCTCGTAGCCCAGCGGCTCCATGCCGTATTCCTCTTTTGGCCGACCGACCACCGAGTTCAGGCCCATGTAACCCGTGGCCTGTTCCTCGAATACCCACACATCGCGGTCGCCTTTCTTCACCACATGAGGCTCACGTCCCTTGAAACGCGCAGGCATGTGACGTGCGAAAGCATTCGGCGGCTCGATCGCGTGGTCATCGACACTGACGAGAATCAGATCTTCAACTTTCATTGTTTTCCCCTTCGCATTCGGGCTTGTTGTTGTGCCTGAATCATAGTGCACATCTTTATTTAATTAAACACATTTTTTGAATGTGTTCATATTTATTCTAGTGCAGATGTGCTTCAGTCCCACAGCACATGGAGATAGTGCGGCCCGCGCAACTGCGCACCGACGATCTGCGGACCCGGCTTGGCCGGATCGAGGCGGATGTTGGGCATCAGGTCGAGGATCGCATTCAAGGCGCAGCTGATCTCGGTTTTGGCCACGAACTGGCCGATACACATGTGCGGGCCGAAGCCGAAGCCAAAGGAAGGTTTCGGCTTGCGGTCAATGTCGAAGGTGTCGGCGTTCTCGAAGGCATCTTCATCACGGTTGGCGGAAGTCACGATGCACTGCACCATCGCTCCTTTAGGGATGGGCACCCCGCGGATCTCCAGGTCCTTGGCAGCCTGACGCACCTTGAAGGTGGCCACCGGTTCAAAGCGCACGGCTTCGTCGATAGCCTTGTTCACCAGGCTGCGATCGTTGCGCACCCTCTCCAATACATCCGGATTCTGCAGCAGCAGCGACATCAAGGTGCCGAAAGTGCGGGTTGTGGTTTCGCTGGCCGCCGGCAGCAACGAACGAACGAACGTAGCGATCTCATGATCGTCCAGGGACCGGCCCTGGTATTCGGCATTGATCAGCCGGCTGATCAGGTCATCACCTGTCGCACCCTCGGAGCGACGCTCAGCCACTACCACTTTCACCGCATCGTACAAAGCCTGTGCAGCCTGCATGGCAGCGCCACGGGCAGCCGCAGCTTTTTCTGGATCGACTTGTGGGCCGGCCAGAATTGCCAGCGCCCAGGCCGCGTATTGCTCGATCTGCTCGGGACGGTCCTCGGGAAAGCCGATCAACGAGTAGATCACCCGAATCGGGAAATACAGGGCGAAGTCCATCAGGTCGGCGCCTTTGGCCGGCACCATCGGCTTGAGGTATTCCTCGCGAATCACCCGGTCGATCTTGGTCTCTTTCCAGCGATTCACCGTGTCCGGCATGAACACCGGCTGCAGCAGGTTACGGATGTTCTTGTGGGCATCGCCGTCCATTGCGGTGAGGATCAAGCCATCGAAGAAAGCCCCCAGCCCCTCGGCGATAAAGCCGCTGGTAAAGGTGCCGGCGTCACGCATAACGGCCATGACATCGTCGTATTTGAACAAGGTGAAGGTCGGTCGACTGGCATCCAGCCCGGCGATCGTCGGTACACCCAGGCGGGCCATGAAGTTTTCTTGCAGCACGGGGGAATTGGCGCGCATATCGCGGTAAGTCGCGTGCAAATCGATATCGCTGTTACCGCGATAATTGCTGGCGACGTCGCTAAAAGCTTTCGTCAGGTCGTTCTGCGCCGATGTGGACATGATCGTCTCCGCTATTTTTGTCATTGTTTTTGTCGGTCTGGCTGCTCAGAGCCGTGTCTTCAAGCTGATAATAGGCCTGAGCAGAACGGTATTGGACACTTATTAATAATTCGATCAACTATTTGTACTGCGAGACGTGTCAGTAGGCCTGTTGCACCAGGGTCATACGGCCACCCGCCAGCATCAGCGCGCAATACAACCCGAGCTCCGCCACCTGGGCGGCAGAAAAGAAATCCGCGAGTCGCGAAAAATGACCGTCGTCGATCGCCAGGTAATCGCTGGCGAACAACTCGGCATAGCGCAGCGCGACACGCTCGGCCGGGGTGAAGTGGTCGCTGTCCGTGGCCATGCAGGCAATATCCTGCTCAGTCACGCTGTCTGACTTGCGCGCCAATTGGCAGGCCTGGCAGGTGGTGATGCTGGCAATCTTCAGCCGCACCAGCTCGCGCAAACGTTCATCAAGCAGACTGTTGCTATGCAGGCTCTCCATCAGACCCAACCAGGCCAGCGCCACGTCGGGCCGATGCGCCCAGACCTGCACCGGCGTGGTGGAACTGAGCATGCGGCTGCGCCGGCCACGCTCCACCGCGTCTTGCAACGCGGCCGGCATGGCCTCAAGGGGGATCAGCGGCAGGCGCGCCATCTCAATCGAGCCGCTCGATGATGGTTGCCGTGCCCATGCCACCGGCGCAGCAAATGGCTTGCAGACCAAAACGCCCACCGCGGCGCTCGAGCTCGTTCAACAGCGTCGTCATCAATCGAGCACCGCTGGCGCCCAAGGGGTGACCGAGGGCAATGGCACCGCCGTTGACGTTCAACTTGTCATGCGCTACGCCCGTTTCGTGCATCCAGGCCAGCGGCACGGAGGCGAACGCTTCGTTGACTTCGAACAGGTCGATGTCATTGAGGCTCAGCCCAGCCTTGTCCAATACCTTTTGGGTAGAGGCAATGGGGCCGGTTAGCATCAAGGTCGGGTCGGAGCCGACAGTGGTGAACGCCACCACCCGAGCGCGCGCCCTCAAGCCCAGTTTTTTTGCGGTGTCGGCACTCATCAACAGCAATGCCGCTGCGCCGTCGGAAATCTGCGACGAGTTACCTGCAGTGATGCGCCCGGTGTCCGGGCGAAAGCTGGTTTTAAGCGTCGACAGTTTTTCCCGTGACGTATCCCGGCGAATGGTTTCATCCCGGCGCAACACCGCCACGGGCTCCGTCAGCCCCGGCTCACGCAGCTCTTGCACCGCCACTGGCACTGTTTCATTATCGAAATAGCCGGCATCGGACGCCGCGGCGGCGCGCTGATGGCTGGCGAACGCGAAATCATCCAGTTGATCGCGACTCAACGCCCACTTGTCGGCAATACGCTCGGCCGCCTCACCCTGACTGGTCAGTTCATAACGTTGCGCGGCCATCCATCCAAACGCCTCGCCGTGGAGGTCGCGGTTGCTGCCCATGGGCACGCGGCTCATGTTTTCCGCGCCACCCGCGACCACGATATCGGCGGCTCCCGCGGCAATCGCGCCGACAGCCAAATGCACCGCCACTTCGCCCGAACCGCATTTACGGTCAATGGTCAGCCCCGGCACGACTACCGGCCAGCCCGCACCGAGCAAGGCGGTGCGGGCGATGTTGGCAGACTGCTCGCCAATCTGCGTGACGTTGCCGAAGATCACGTCATCAACCAATGCGGGTGGGATATCGACCCGCTCCAGTAAGCGGCTGATCACCAGCGAGCCGAGGTGATCGGCACGCACGCCAGCCAGACTGCCGCGGAACTTGCCAACAGGTGTACGCACCGCATCCACAATGACGATGTCTTTCATAGCGCACTCGCCTTGAGCCCGGAACCCGGCACCTGTTTACCCTCTTCATAGCGATAAACCCCGTGCCCTGACTTGCGCCCGAGCCGACCGGCAGCGACCATTTTGATGATCAGCGGGCAAGGCCGGAATTTTTCACCGAGGGTCTGGTGCAGATAACGCAGCACCGACAACCGCGTGTCCCAGCCGGTCAGGTCACCCAGCTCCAGCGGGCCCATTGGATGGTTGAAACCCAGGCGCAAAGCGGTGTCGATGTCCTCGGCGCTCGCGGTGCCTTCCTGAAGCATCCACATTGCCTCATTGCCCAACAGTGCCGACATGCGACTGGTGGTTAACCCTGGCGACTCGTTGACGACGATCGAAGTCTTGCCGATCTTCTCGCACAGGTTGCGCGTACGGACGACCACCTCATCGCTGGTGGCCAAACCGCGTACCAGTTCCACCAGCTTCATTTTGTGCACGGGGTTGAAGAAGTGCATGCCGATCACACGATCCGCACATTCCACCGACGCGGCAATCTCGGTCACACTGAGCGCCGAAGTATTGGTGGCGATAATGGCATTCGCCGCCAGCAGCGGGGCCGCCTGGCCGATCACCGCCTTCTTTACCGCCAGTTGCTCGGAGACCGTTTCCACCAGCCAGTTGGCACCATTGGCCGCTTCACTCAAATCACTGCAGGTTTGCAGATTGGCCAAGGATTGCTGTGCTTTTTCTTCGCTGACTTTGCCCAGGCGCACACCATCGGTAAGGATCTTTTCGATGCTTGCCCTGGCGTTCGTCAACGACACGACATTGGTATCGACCAACAACGTATTGAAACCGGAGCTGGCGAACGCATGCGCAATACCTGTGCCCATCAGCCCCGCACCGACGACGACTACTTTTTCTTGATTGGCGTTCATGTTTGGCTCTCGATTAGGCGCGGTTCTTTTTACTGACCACATTGCGCAACGTGCCAATGCCTTCGACGCTGGCTTCGACCACATCACCCTCCTTGAGGAACAGACCGGTCCCCATTCCCACTCCTGCCGGCGAACCGGTGAACAGCACGTCGCCCGCGGCAAAGCTCGAACGCTGTTGCACGAAGTGGATCAGTTGCCCTACGTCCCAAGTCATTTCGCCGGTCGAGCCGTCCTGGCGCACTTCGCCGTTCACTTTCAAGGTCAGGCGCAGCTGCGGCGAACCTTCCGGGAACTCGTCCTTGGTGACGATCCAGGGGCCGAGGCCGGTGGTCCGGTCCTGGCTTTTGGCCGCGAACAAGTCCATGCCGATTCCGGCCGGGCCACTGCGTTGCAGGTCGCGCGCACTGACGTCATTGCCGACGGTGTAACCGAGCACGCAGGCCAACGGGTTTTCCAGGTCGATCTCGGCAGTGCCAATGACCGCCACCAGTTCCACTTCGTGATCGAGTTCTTCGGTCAACGGCGGAAACCGGATTGGGTCATTGGCGCCGATCAGGGCGCCGTATGCCTTGAGAAAAGCCACCGGCTGGGCCGGCGCTTTCAAGCCGAATTCCACCAGGTGCTTGGCGTAATTGGCCCCCGCCACGACCACTCGGCTCACCGGTTCAATCGGCGGCAGCAGGCGCACTTTGGACAGTGGCAGCGATGGTCCGGCGAAACGCACCGAGCTGATACCGCGTCCGGCTGCCACTGCGGGCGCCCAGTCGTTGAAATCACCAAAAATGGGCGTCACTTGGTCCTGAGCTTCATCGACCACAGCCCAGAAAATGCCCGTAGCAAAATACTCACAACGCGCCAGTTTCATCAGCCACCTACCTTGCCCAACTTGGCCGGATCGATGTGCAGCAAACGGCAGGCGTTTTCATAGCGAATCTTGCGCAGGTCGGCATCGGACAACTTGAGGCCATGAGTCAGGTCGTGGCGTACGGCGTCGCTGCCACCGAAGTTGCTGCCGTAAAGCACGTGATCGGCGCCGATAATGTCGACCAGGGCCTGGCGCATTGGCACTTCATGCAGCTCGACGTCGAAGTAGAAGTTCTTCATGTACTCGAGCAGCGGCTTCTTGTTGTATTTGACGTCGAGGTTTTCGTTGGTCTTGGCCAGACGACCCAGTTGGTACGGCACATAGCCGCCACCGTGGGTGATGTACACCTTCAGGTCAGGGAAACGGTCGAGCACACCACCGCAGATCAGGTTCCAGAAGCAACGGCTTTCGTCGTACTGCATGCCCACGATCGCCGTGGTTTCGTAACGATCGTCGTTGGCGTTCTTGCCCCAGGTCACCGACTGGTTGTAGCCGTGAATGAACATCGGCAGATCGAGGTCGCAAAGGGTTTTCCACACCACGTCGAGTTCCGGCGAATCGAATTCCAGACCGCCGAAGTTGGCGCCACCGGCCACCAGGCCCTTTGCGCCCAGCTCGGTGCAGGCATGACGTAGTTCAGCCGCCGCCGCTTCTGGCGCATTCAAAGGAGCGTGAGCCCAGAACATCAGACGATCCGGAGCCGCGGAGCAGTACTCGGCCAGCGTGTTGTTGACGGTGCGGGCGAACGGAACGGCGAACTCGGCTTCAGTCCAGTACATGTAGCAGTGGGAGGGAACGGACACCACCTGCAGGTTCTGCCCTGCTGCATCCATACCGGCCAGGCGCACTGTTGGGTCAGCCCAGCGAGCAAAATACTCCTCAAGCTTGGGGCCGTTGCCGGAGCGCACGGCGGCCTTACGCTCTGGCGACCCGAGGCCCAGAATCCAGTCACCTACGCGCAGCTTGATATCGCCGTCGGCGTGTTGCTCGAAAAACGGCCCCCAGTGAGGGTGCTGGTTGTAATAGCCCGGATGGGGGGCATGGGCGTGGAGATCGATCAGCATGTCCAGGTACCTCGAAGTTGACACTTTTTTGTTGGTTTTTTTTGCGCGGTGCCTTCACGTGGCCAGAATCTGGGTTGCCGCGAAAAGGAGAAGCCGTAGGGCTCACTGCTAGGACCAAAGCTTAAATTTAAATTGAGCATAAATCAAAATACTGTTCAATTTATTTTAAATCGAGGTGAAGAGGCCCACAGCAGAGCCTTCGCCGCTGTTCGAAAAATGTTGATCAAGCGCTGGAAAGGAGATTTTTAGCTAAGAAATTGCACACGAAAGCCGAGAGAAATCCGGCACTCGGAAACGCAAAGCCCCCAATAAACGGGGGCTCTGGCTCTTGCGAAGGGGGTAACGCTCGGGGATTAACGGCGGGTGCGGGAGGTGGGCCCCATGATCAATGCGCCCAGCAGTTTTTTTACGCGCACCGGGAACAGGCGACGCCCGGCCGCTTCAGGCACCAAGATTTCACTCAACACGTAACGAATGATCATTTCGCAGATCAGTTCACGGTCGAGACGTACACCTAGGCGCTCCTCCCAATCGTCGAAGACAATGCCCAGGCCGTCCTGAAATCGCACAATCGAATCGTGGAAAATCCGCCGAAAGAAACCCAGCGCATAGTCAGGGGCGACCACCAGCAAACGCCGCGCCCTACTCTGTTCAAGGTAGTTATCGAGGTAGGCGAACAATGCATTGAGGCGCGCTTCCGGATCGGTGATATGCCCCAGTTCCTGAGACAGCGAGCTGTGGAAACTTTCGCGCTTATGCCGGGAAAACGTGTCCAGCAGGTCTTCTTGTGACGCGAAATAGCGATAAAAGGTGCCACGCGAAACACCGGCTACCTGGCATACGTCGAGGATCGATATACGGTCTGCGCCGGACATCAGCACCACTTCTTCCGTAGCCTTGAGGATATTGGCGATGGTTTCTTCCGAACGCCGGTTCGGCTTGACCTTGGTCCCTGCCGCGGCATTGGCGGCGGTACGTCGCTCCAGCGGTTTTACCGGGGCCATCCCCGCTTCAGACGGTACTTTTTTTGGGGTTTTAGAGGCCGGCGTAGGCACTTCTGCTTTCTGGGATACGGCTTTGGGCATGGATTGAAGGGCTCATAAGGAATAACGATGAGGCGACATTAGCACAGGATCTGTGCATAAATAACACTATATGTTCAACTTATAGCTAAAGACATTTGATCGGTTTGTATTTAGAATCCAATTCTCTCTTCAAAATAAAATCAGGCAACCTTCCAGCGGCGGGCGCCTAAAAGGAGAAAATTGATGGGCAGTAGCGGAAATCCAGAAACCTGGGCAGTAGGGGAACGAGACACTGTCATCGAAGCGCTAGATCGTGCGGTAACAAGGCATCCAGACAAAATATTGCTGGATTTCAGCGGTGAGTTATACACATATGCTCAGGTTGACTCACTCTCGACCAAGATGGCCAACGCACTTGCTACCCTGGGGGTAAAAGCCGGCGATACCGTGCTGACGATGCTCGATAACAACATCGATGCGGTCACCACCTGGCTGGCCATCAACAAGCTCTGCGCCGTCAGTGTGCCGATCAACACCGCGCTCAAGGGCGAGTTCCTGCGCCATCAGATCGCCGATACCGGCACCTCGGTGGTGATTTGCGAAGCGGCCTATCTGCCACGAATCACGCCGCTCGCTGAACAGCTCTACGACGTTCACCACATCCTTTACCGTGGCGCGGTCGAGGCGACACCTGACTGCCGCATTCGCATCGCGCCGCTGGATGAGTGGCGTGGACACGACACAACGCCACGCGCTCAAAAACCGCAGCCTTCGGACCTTGCTTGTCTCATTTACACCTCCGGCACCACAGGCCCTTCCAAGGGTTGCATGATCAGCTACAACTTCATGTGCAACCTGGCGCGCCTGCAACTGCGCGCCGGTCCGGCCAATTCCGACGATGTGACGATCACACCGCTGCCGCTGTTCCACATGAACGCGCTGTGTGTGTCGATCATCGCCAGCATTCTGGTAGGCGCGCGCGCGGCCATTCTCCCGCGTTTCTCGGTCTCGAATTTCTGGCAGGAAGTCGAGCGTTCGGGCGCGACCATCGCCTCGATCCTCGGCGGCATGGGGGGGCTGCTCGCCCAGGCGCCGGATAACGAGGCGATGCTGCGCTGCGTCGGGCAGATCCATACCGCTCGCGGCAACCCCTATACCGAAGAAACCAAAAAAATCTGGCGCGAACGTTTCGGTACGAAGTTGGTAGGGGGCAATGGCTATGGCTTGACCGAAGCCTGCGTGATCACTTCGCTGGCGGCCGGTGAGTACGCGGCACCTGGCTCTTCCGGGAAACGCATTGCGGACTTTGACGTACGCATTGTCGATGACCTCGATCAGGAAGTTCCGCCCAACAGCGCCGGCGAAATCGTCGTACGCCCGTTACGCCCGGACATCATGTTCCAGGGCTACTGGCGCCGCCCGGAAGACACTCAGAAGCTGATG
Organism: Pseudomonas sp. MWU349; assembly: GCF_017947325.1. Classification (NCBI taxonomy): domain Bacteria; kingdom Pseudomonadati; phylum Pseudomonadota; class Gammaproteobacteria; order Pseudomonadales; family Pseudomonadaceae; genus Pseudomonas; species Pseudomonas sp. MWU349. Next base: position 1,210,035 of record NZ_JAFEVP010000001.1, read on the forward strand.
CGCAACATGTGGTTTCATACCGGCGACATCGGCAAGTTCGATGACGATGGCTTCTTCTACTTCGTCGATCGCAAGAAGGACTACCTGCGCCGCCGGGGCGAAAATATCTCCAGTTTTGAGATGGAAGCCGCGTTTGCAGTGCACCCGGCATTGGCCGAGGTGGCGGTGCATGCCGTGCCGTCGGACAAAGGCGAGGATGATGTAAAAGTGACCGCGGTGTTGCATGAAGGCGTAACGCTGGAACCGGAGGCGTTGTTCCATTGGGCTACCGATTCGGTGCCTTACTACGCCCTGCCGCGCTACATCGAATTTCGCAGTAGCCTGCCAAAAAATCCGCAGGGTCGGGTGTTGAAGTATCTGCTGCGTGATGAAGGGAAAACCCCTACCACCTGGGATCTGGAAACCACATCGATCGTGGTATCCAAGAAGTAGTTGTTTCAATGACCTCGGCCATCTAGCGCTGAAAGCCCGCGTAATGCGGGCTTTCCCGTTTCAGGCTTTGGTGAATGTTTTCAGGAGCGGCGGCGTGGCCGCCATCGCATCGCCAGCAAGCTGGCTTCTACAGGTTCGAGGTGCTCACGAAATCCCTCGATACTCTGTAGGCGTTGGCTTGCCAGGGATGCTCCGCCAGCAAGCGTACACCTGCGTTCAACCGACGAAATCAATATTCGCGAACAGAGATGCCTTTGGGACGGGAGTTGTACCCAGGCAAATGCAGGCCGCCGTCAACATGGATGGTTTCGCCGGTGATGAAGCGTGACATTTCGGACGCGAGAAAGACCACCACCGGGCCTATGTCGGCCTCCGGCTCGCCACACCGGCCCAACGGGCGCATGGACGCGGACATTTCGGCAAAGCCGGGGTTCTCGGCGGCGAGTTTGTGGAACGTTGCGCCCATCGCCGTGGGCGCAATGGCATTGGTACGGATGTTGAACCGCCCCCATTCGGAAGCCGCACTGCGGGTCAGCCCGACAATCGCGGACTTCGCCGTGTTGTAGTCGCCATGCAGCCAGGCACCGATCTCGATATCGATCGAGTAGAAGTTGATGATCTTGCCGCCGCCCCGCGCTTTCATATGCGGCAGCGCGGCTTTCATCGCCCACCAGGCAGCCCATACGGTAGAGCCGAGGGTTTGCTCCAGCATGGCGTCGGTTTTTTCCTCCAGAAGCACGTTGGGGGTTGGAGCAAAGGCGTTGTTGACCAAAATGTCCAAGCCACCAAACTGATCGACCGCCAACTGCACGGCCGCTTCGATGTCGGTCTTGCTGCACACGTCGGTCTTGATGAATACCGCGTTGGCGCCCAGCGCTTTCAGCTCGGCAACGACGGCCTCACCACTGGCGACATCTAGTTCGGCGACCACCACGGCTGCTCCTTCTTTGGCGAAGTTCAACGCAATACCACGGCCGATGCCGCCACCTGCCCCGGTAATCAACGCAACCTGTTCGTTTAGCAGTGCCATAGCCACTCCGCTTATTGTTTTTTAGTGAACATTATTTATTATAGTGTTCAAATATATATGATTTCGTGAGTCTGAACAGCACTGGGACAAGGATATTAAGAATGACTGTGTTTCGTCGTCGCGTAGACATCGTGGCTCATCACGCCAATGGCTCTGATGAAGTGCGCGGCGCTCTGGAAGACGATTTTCACCACTTCCGGGTATGGGTCCGCCACCACGCGGGTGAAGTCATCGCGGTTGGTGGCGAAGCGCTGCGCTTCCCCTATTCCTTGTGCCCACAGGCCTGTGATCGATTACAGCAGCTGCTGGGCATGAAGCTGGACCGGATCGCCCATTCCGTCACCCGGCAGACCGACGCCAGTCATCAGTGCACGCACCTGCTCGACCTAGCGGGTCTCGCCATTGCCGCGGCAGCACGTGGCACGCGCCAACGCCGCTATGAAGTCAACATAGGTCAGCGCATCAACAACCGCACGCGGGCCATTCTGATTCGTGATGGCAATCAAGACCTGACCTGGGAGGTCAACGGCACCCTGATCGAAGGTCCATCGCCCTATTCCGGCATTAACCTTCGCGAAGGCATGGCACGCTGGGCGCTGAATGCGCTCAGCGAAGAAGCCGCCGAAGCCGCTCTGCTACTGCGCCGCTGTACGCTGATTTCGCTGGGACGGGCCTACAATCTTGACGAGCAAATTCACGCCGTGAGCAGCGCGCTTTGCTACAGCCAACAACCGGAACGCGCCGAAGAGGCACTGCGAATGAAGGGCTCTACCTTGGACTTCAGCCACGAACCGTTCAAGTTATGCGCTCAGGACCAGCAGTGGCTCAGGCACGAGCTATAGCCACACCGCTCGTGCATCAGGAGCGGCGTGGCCACACCTCTTGAAACGCGGCGGTCCGTCGCGAAGACCCGACCGCCGAACCCGACTAGAGGAAAACCGCCAGGTTGGGCGTTCCGAGCACCGCCTGATCGAGAATGACCTCACGCCGTGCCAGCTTGAACCCGGCCTCGCCGAGCCGCAGCACATCACGGCGTTCGCCACTGATGATGTCAACGTGGTGGTCTTTGAATCGGCTGCGAGTCAGCAGCAAATAGCTGGTCACTACAAACTCGTCGCTCTTGTCGGTTTCTTCGACAAACACGTTGGTCACCAGGCGCCTGGTACGCGAGGGCGGATCTTCGGCCCAGGCGCTTTTGCCGGACAGGCGCAAAATACGGCCCATGATCGAGCGGTAATCATCGTGGTAATGCTGCACGCTGCGCACGATGGTGGTTTTCAGCTCCGCTGCCAGGCGAGTCTGGCGCAGCGGCACGGCGTACACCAGGTCGGTGTCCAGGCGTTCAGCCCACTCCTGCAGACGAATTTGATCAAGCAGCGTGGCTTCCTCATACAGGAAAGTCACCACATCGTTATAGATTGTCGAGCCCACCGGCACCCGCTTGGTACCGACTGGGGAACCCGGCTGGATGTCCTCCACGCCGCGTTGTTGAACCTGAGCCATGAGTCACTCCTCAACTATTATTCTTGTAGTGCTGTTGCCAGCGATAGCGGCCCGCGAGGCCGCTATCGAATCAGGGTCAAAGGACGCTTACTGTTCTTCGTCCGACGCCGTCATCAGCTCGTGCCAGTACAACCACCAGTGCCACTGGGTATCGTCTTTGGTAAAGCCTTCATTGACGATGCCCGGGCCAGGCCAGCCCTCGGGGGCGCCGGTTTCAAAGACCGCTTGGTATTTCATCGTGCTCTTGCGCCCCATCGCGCCCTTGGCGGCCAGGGTCATGTGCGGCCAGGTGTCGGAGTCGTCCTGTTCGACCATGCCCGACGTGCCGAACAGTTGGATAGTCTGTTTGAGCATTTTGTCGCGCAGTTCCGGGGAGGCGTCTTTCTCGGCAAATACCCAGTTGACGAACTCAAGCTTGTCCGGCCCCAGTGGCACGTAGGCGTGCAACGTCATAGAGCCGACCACGGTGCCATCAGGCTGCGGAATGTAGACAAAACCGAAGAGAATGTTCGGGAACATACCACCCACTTGCGGCGGCATGCTGGTCAGGACCTGCAATTGATCGTCGCTCAGGTTGCGTGCCAGTTGCTCGACCATATCGGCGGTCATGCCGGCAGGTGGCAATGCCTGGAGCTTTTGCTCCACAGACAACTCCGCCGGGTCGAGGCCGGTCAGGCGCTTGATCTTGCGCGCCAGATCGATGCAGCGCAGCGCGTGGCCGTGGGGCGAGCTGATTTCAACACCGATCATTTCCGGGCTGAGGTCGGCGGTTTCGCCCTCGCCTTTCTTGGCGTAGTTGCCGACTTCGCCCAGCCAGCGGTGCAAGGTCAGGGTGTGGAAGCCGTCTGCGGCGGATTGCTCGCCAGCGGTTTTCCAGTTGGCGTTGACAATAAAGCGCTGCGGCGGACCGAGCACTTCCATGCCTTTGTCGGAGCGGCAGAACAGCATGTCGTAATACCACTTGGCATCGCCGAGGAACTCGTCGAACGACGGTCCATCAATGTTCCAGGTGGCAAAAATCAGGCCGCCATACAGCGTGACTCGGGCTTTTTTCAACCCGAGTTCTTCTTTGGGCAGCATTTTGCCGTGCATGCACTCGCGCTCGACCGGCGAGCCAATGAAATCGCCATTCGGCCGGAAGGCCCAGCCGTGATAGATGCATTTGTGAATTTGCGTGTTACCGCAATCAGCGGTGCTGATGCGCATCCCACGGTGCGGGCACACGTTGAGGGTCACGAACACCTCGCCCTGCTTGCCCCGCGCAACGATGACCGAGTCGGATCCCAGGTCACGGACCATGAAGTCTCCGGAGTTGGGGATCTCCGACTCGTGCCCGAGGAGTACCCAGATCTTTCCGAAGATTTTTTCCATCTCCAGTTCGTAGATTTCGCGGTCAGACAACACGCGCATCTGTACTTCACGGCTAGAGGGGTAAATGAGGTCAGAGACCTTGGTTCCATCAGACAATACGGGGCTTGTTCTTGTTAGCATGATTGCCTCCTGATCAGAGCGTCACGACAGTGGTCGCAACGAAATATAAGACACTTTCTCTATTTGTGTATATAGAATTCACTTCCCACATGTAAGTGAATTCTTCCGCCCTTCACGTAAACGTCAGACCTGGTCTGGCGCCTTGCCCACTTGAGTCCGCAGCACGCCGATGCCGTCGATCTCCAGTTCAACCACGTCGCCAGGCTTCAGGTAACGCAGTTGCTCAAGGCCACAACCGTTGCCGACCGTACCGGAACCAAGAAACTCACCGGGGTACAGGGTTTCCGAGCGGGACACGTGGGCGATCACATCTTCGAAGCTCCAACGCATATCGCGGGTATTGCCGCGGCCCCACTCTTCGCCATTGACCCGGGCAACCATATTCAGGTCGTAGGGATCACCCAGTTCATCAGCGGTCACCAGGCACGGGCCCATGATGTTGGCGGTATCGAAATCCTTGCTCTTGGCTGGGCCGAGCATGCCGGGCATCTCCAGCGCCTGGGCGTCGCGGGCACTCATGTCGTTGAAGATGGTGTAACCGACAATATGCCCACGCGCATTTTCACGGCTGATGTCCTTGCCGCGCTTGCCGATGTAGCAGCCGAACTCCAGCTCGAAATCCATCGCCCTGCTGAAGCTCGGCCACTGGAATTCATCGTCGATACCAATCACCGCGAAACGGTTGCCTTTGTAGTAGATAGGCTGCTTGTTGAAGGTTTCGATAACCCGGTCGTCAGCCCGCGTGTTCATGGCTTTGAGCGTGGCTTCCGGGTCTTCGGTCCGCATCGCACGGGCACGACGGGCCGCCGCGAACGCCTGGCGCAGATGCAATTCGAAGCAGGAACAGTCACGCATCTGCGGCGGGGGTTGCATCGGTGCGCGCAGCTTCACGCTGGCACGCTCCAGTACCGCGGCCGCGGGCGCCCTGGCCACCAGCGACCGGGCCAGTTCCAGTGCCGGCTCTCCCGCCTCCACCAGCGCAAGAATGCTGCCCAGGGCGACGCTTTCACGGCTTTCCAGCAAGCGGTAGGCACGTTGCAGATCGAGCACCTGCTGATCCTGGTTAAGCAGTGCGCCCGCGCGATCAACCCCCTCGGCGTCGGTATAGGTCACCAGTCTCATACGCGGGCACTCACTGGCAGCAACGCCCCGGTGACCGCTGCAGCTTCATCGGACAACAGAAACGCCACCACCGCCGCCAGTGCTTGCGGTGTCACCCAGCGGCTACTGTCGGCATCCGGCATATCGGCACGATTGGCGGGGGTGTCGATGATGCTTGGCAGCACGGCGTTAACGGTCACGCTACGGTCTTTCAGCTCCTCGGCCAGGGCTTCGGTCAGCCGCGCGACGCCCGCCTTGGAAGCGGCGTAAGCGCCCATGCCCGTCGCCGCCTTGACCGAGGCCAGCGCGCCGATATTGACGATGCGCCCCGCGCTGGAGGCCAGCAGGTACGTCAGCGCCGATTGGGAACTGACCACCGCAGTACGCACGTTCATCTGATAGAGCCGATCCCAGGTTTCCAGGCGACCGCCCTCGACCGTCTCCCAGGCGAAACCGCCCGCCACGTTGACCAGGCCGTCAATACCGCCCCATTGGGCTGCGATCTGTTCGAACGCCCTACTGGCCGACTCGGTCGAGGTCAGGTCCACACCGCCCAGGCACAGCAGATTCTCCGTATCCAGCAAGGCGACAGGCGCCTCGCTACGATCCAGCAAGGCAACCCGGACGCCACGCGCCAAAAGGTATTTGCCAAGTGTGCTGCCGAGGGCACCAAACCCGCCGGTGACGACTACCCTCTTGTCCAATAATGACTGGGACATCGTGAAATCCTCTTGTTGTTGTTTTGCAGCGCGAACAGTCAATTCGTGCCTTCGCCGGTACGAATATATGACACTTTTAGAAAATATGTACAAATGATACTGTATGACTTCAAGTCAAATACTCACCTGCGGACCGCTGATGCCTAGAAAACTGCCTGCACTCAACGCCGACAACCGCGCCTTCTGGCAAGGCGGTCAACAGGGCGAACTGCTCATTCATCGCTGTGCGGCCTGCAGCCGCTATTTCCACCCGCCTGCCCCGCTTTGCCCGCATTGCGCAAGCTTCGAGGTGGCGCCGCAAGCGGTGTCCGGCAAAGGCAATGTGCTCAGTTACACCATCAACTACCAGGCATGGGCGCCCGACCTGGAAGTGCCCTATGTGGTGGCGATCATCGAGCTAGTGGAACAGGCCGGCCTGCAGTTCGTGAGCAACGTGGTGGGCATGCCGGTCACTGACGTACACATCGATATGCCGGTTCGGGTCAGCTTCCTCAATGTCGAGGATGTCTGGTTGCCTCTGTTCGAGAAGGATCAATGATGTTCGATCATCGTTATGAAAAAGACGTGGCCATCACCGGCATCGGCCAATCGGAAGTTGGACGGCCGTCGAACAAGTCGGCCATGCGCCTGACCCTGGATGCCTGCCTGGAAGCCATCGCCGACGCAGGCCTGCAACGCAGCGACATCGACGGCGTGGCTTGCTGGCCGGGCGATAACAACAATGGCGACCCGTTTTCACCGGTCGGGCCCAGCGCGCTGAAGAGTGCCCTTGGGCTCAACGTCAATTGGTTCGGTGGCGGTTACGAAGGCCCCGGCCCGCTCACCGGGTTGATCAACGGTGCGATGGCGATTGCGGCGGGCCTGTGCAAACACGTGCTGGTGTTTCGCACCATCACCGAAGCGTCGGCACGTATGGTCAACAAGCAGGCCGGCGCGCTGACCAATAAAACCCAGGGGCGCGACAGCAGCTACGCCTGGCAGTGGTTCACCCCGTTCAACGTGCAATCAGGCATTAACCTGATGGCCTTGTATGCCCAGCGCCATTTTCATGAATACGGCACCCGACCGGAGCAGCTGGCGCAAATAGCCCTGACCTGCCGCCAGAACGCCATACGCAACCCCAAGGCGCTGTATCGCACACCGATGAGCATGGACGATTACATGGCGTCGCGGATGATTTCCTCACCGCTGCGCATGTTCGACTGCGACGTGCATTGTGATGCCTGCACCGCGATCATCCTGTCGCGCCGTGATATTGCCCAAGACCAGCCGAACCAACCGATCCGTATCGAGGCCATGGGCGCGGCGCTGAACCAGCCGTGGTCGTGGGACCAGATCTCCTTGACGAAAATGGCCGCTTTCGACGTTGGCGAAATGATGTGGGCACGCACTGACTACACGCCGCAGGATGTCGAGTCCGCGCAGTTGTATGACGGTTTTTCGATATTGACCATGATCTGGCTGGAAGCCCTGGGCCTGTGCCCTATCGGTGGAAGTGGTGCCTTTGTCGAGGGCGGCACGCGCATCGCACTGGACGGCAGCTTGCCCATCAACACCAACGGCGGGCAACTGTCCGGCGGGCGAACCCATGGCCTCGGTTATGTCCATGAAGCCTGCCTGCAACTATGGGGGCGCGCCGAAGGTCGGCAGACCCGCGAGCACCGGGTCAGTACGGTGGCAGCCGGTGGCGGCCCGCTGGGGGGCAGCCTACTGCTGGTGCGCGAGTAACGGCGTGCCTCAGTAAAGTACGCCGGCCACTTCGTTACAGAACTCGATCAGCGCCTTGCCCAGCTCGGCAAGGCCTTCTTCATCGCGCTGACCGCGGAACATCACGGCCGAGACGGTGAAATCGATGCTGTTGGTGGGCGAGTAGACCGGTGCCGCAATGGCCAGAATTCCCCCCGAGAAATGCCCGTCGTCCATGGCCCAGCCACGCTTGGCGGCTTGTCTGACCTCTTCACGATAGACCTCCAGCGAGAGTGGCTGGGCCCAGCGAATGGTCGCGAAACTGCTCTGTATTTCCGGGTCGTCGAGGTCGATCTGGGTGGCGAACAACCGACCGCTGGCGCCCATCAGAATGGGCAGGCGCTGACCTTCGGCCATGTCGATCCGCACGTCGGTCGGGCTGGCAGCCGAGCTGACGATGACAATGCGGTCAGGGCTCATTTTGCGCCACAGGGTGATGGTCACTCGCTGCCGCGCCGCTAGGTTCTGCAACAGCGGTTTGGCCATCTGTACGCGGTGACCCTGGGTCACCAACTGTTCAACCAGACGCGCCAGGCCCAGGCCCACGGAGTAACGCTTGGACATGGCGCTGAAGTCGACCACTTCCTCTTGCACCAGCGTGCGCAGGATGTTGAAGCAGGTGCTGGGGTTGATTTTCAATTGCCGGGCGATGTCCACCGAACGCTCCGGTGTGCCAACCTGACTGAGGTAACGCAGGATCCGTATGGCGTTGGAAACAGGCTTGACGATGGTTGCGCCGGCCGCTTTGGTGCTGTCGTTGACGTCAGTGATATCCATACCCGATCCAGTAACCTTAAAGTGCGGCCATTCTAGCCTGAGAATGATTGGCGACATAAAAGTTTTATCTGGGAATTAATCGAACCTTCACTCGGGTTGTTTGACCAATGGCTGGTAGATCAGGCGACGGGTTTGCAGGTCTTCGCGGCGAAAACGCTCGATAAGACGCTCCTGAGCATGGTCTGCCTGGGTCACGCGCATCTGCTGACGTAAATAATCGAGCCAGGACTCGACGATAAAACGCTCGCTGTAGAGCTGCGGGTCCGCCATATCGCGGTACAGGCGCCAATTCTGCGCACCATTGCGCCGGCGTGCCTTGCCTACTGCGTACACGGCGGTCAGAAATTCATCCCGTTCCGGCGCCGCTACCTGATAGACGATTTCCACCGACACCGGTCCATCGGAGTGAGACACCGAACTGGTCAGTTGCAGTTTGTCGGTCAGCTGGACTTCAGCGAAATCGCCCTCTTGACCCAGTTCCACACGGCCATTGCGTGTCAGCGCGATGCCGGCCAGCAACAAAAACGCCGACAGTAAGAGGCTTTGACTCAACCCCAGATACTGCGCCAGTGCCCCCCAAATCGCACCCCCAACCGCCATCGAGCCCATCAGGATCAAGACATAGACCGAAGCGACCCGTGCCCGCACCCAGTTCGCCGCATAGGTTTGCACCACCGTGGAGATGGTCGCGTTGACCGCCATCCAGCCAAAACCGGCGAGCAGCATCATGGCGCAGACCGCATAGCGATTGTGCGACAGCGCGGCGGTAAACGTCGCCAGCGCAAAAGCGACGGCGCCTCTGATCAGCAGATAACGCAAGCTCAGTAGGCGATACAGACGCGGCAAATTGAGCGCTGCGAGCACCGCGCCGGCGCCAAGAAATGCCATGAGCAAGCCGTAGCCTCCGGCGTCCATGCCCAGTTCCTGCTTGGCCACCAGTGGCATCAATGCCCACAAGGCGCTGGCGCTGCTGGTGAAAATCAGCACTTGCTTCATCGCACTGAACAGCACCGCCGAATGGCGGATGTAGCGCAGGCCACTGCGCATGCCGCCCGTCAGCGTCTCCGGTGGCAGACCCACCGCTGGCGGGTTGGGCTTGATACGGAAGAGGAAGAGCAACACCGCGAACATGCACAGCGCGATGACCAGAAACACCGAGGGGGTGTTCCAGTAGGCAATCAAGGCACCGGCCAGCGCCGGGCCCAACGCACGGGTGGCGTTGACCGCAATCCCGTTCAACGACACCGCCGCCGGCACCTGGTCACGGGACAGCACACCGACCATGGTCACCATCCAAGCCGACATCCCCAGCGCGCTGCCGGTGCCCAGCACAAAGGTAAACGTCAGCAGTCCCCACATGTCCAGGTGCGCGCTGTACGCCAACAGGCAAAGGACCAGAGCGGCGAACAGCATCATGCACTGCGTCACGATCAGCCAGCTGCGGCGGTCTACCCGATCGGCAATCGCCCCACCCGGAAAGGCGAACAGGAAGACCGGCAAGGTCACGGCGGTTTGCACCAGCGAGACCATCGCGGCAGAGGTCGTCAGTGTGGTCATGATCCAGGCTGCCGCAACCGTCTGCATCCAGATCGCCATATTGACCAACGCGCCGGCGAGCCATAGGCCGCGGAACGCTTTGTTGCGAAACGGCGCCCACGCCGAACCCTCGCTCATCATCACTCCTCAGCGTTAATTCAGCGGTTATTTGAGCAGCGGCTGGCCGAGTCGCCCCAGCGCACGCGCAGGGCTGAGCCGGCGTGGGGGAGCAATGGTGTTGCGCAGCCGGCCGATGCCTTCGATTTCTGCTTCGACCCGATCGCCCGGTCGCAAAAAGCGGCCACTTTCCAGCCCCACGCCGTGGGTTGAGCCGGTGAACACCAGGTCACCCGGGCGCAGGCTGATGCGTGCATCCAGGTAATTGAGCAACTCGTCCAGACTGAAAATCATCTGCCGGGTGTTGTCCTGCTGGCGCAATTCATAGTTGACGCTCAGGCGCATATTCAGGGCCGGCTGCCCGGTGATGCCGAGTTCGTGCGCCGTCACAATGCATGGGCCCACGGGGGTCGTGCGGTCCATGGCTTTCTGAGTCAACAGGTCCAGGCGCCCAATCTGCTTGCCGGCATCCCGTGCGCTGATGTCATTGCCCACGGTGTAGCCCAGTAGGCAGGCGCTGGCGTATGGTTCATCCAGCAAGGGCCGGCCTACCACGGCGACCAGTTCAACCTCGTAGTCGAGCTGGGTGGTCAGTGGCGAATACTCGATGTCGTCATCGGCCCCGACCAACGCGGATTCAGGTTTCATATAGGCCAACGGGTGCGCCGGCGCCTCGCTACCCAAACGCTTGAGGTGACTGAGGTAATTGAGGCCCACCCCAAACACCCGGGCACCCGGTTCCAGTGGCGCGAGCAAGCGCGCTGCCGACAACGGCAACCATTCGCCCGCAAGGTCCAGGGCATCCGGCGCCAGCTTCGCACCTGAGCCGGCCCACGTCGCGAACGGCGCATTGATCCGTCGCAGGCGTTCGGTCTGCGCATCCAGCAACGCCCAGAACGCTCGCCCGGCCACCTCGACCCGCGCCAGGCGCATGTCAGCGCTTGGCCAGGTAGATCGGCAGGTACTCGGCGTCGAGCACTTCTTCCGGCGTCTTGACGCTCGCACCGAGAATCGGGCCGACCATCTCGTGGCCCCACAGGCTGAGTTTTTCTGGATTCAGCTCGTAGGGGTCGCCTTGCCATGGCTCGATTTCAGCAATGGTCTCGAAGGCAAACCCGGACGGATTGAAATGGTAGAACGACAGGTGCGGGTCCTGGGCGTGCTGGCCAAGGGTCATCATCATCGGCAATTCACGCTGGCGCACGATGTCGTAGGTTTCGCCCACGTCGCGCACATTGCGCACGAACAGCCCGACGTGCTGCACGCCCATGCGTCCCGGACCGTGTCCATAGGCAATGTCGTGGCTGGTGTGGTGGTTTAACTTGGAGCGGAAGAAACCGGTGCGTCCTTTGCCTGCACCGGCGCCATACCAGCTGAAGCCCATGACGTTGAGCAGGAAGTCTTCCAGCTCAAGCGTGTAGTCCGGGGTGATCAGTACCACGTGGCCCGCTCCCCGTTCGTCCGCGAGGAAACCGCTGTGCGGACGCCCCGGCTGGAACGAGCGTGGCAGCCATTTTTGTCCGTAAAAAAGCTCGTGTTGATAACCCACAGGGTCGCGGAAGCGTACCAGTTCGCGCACACCACGCTTTTCACACAGCTCGGCGTCGCCACGGGTGTACTCGACGTTGGCCGCCGCCAGCTTCCTGATACCGTCCTCGAACGCCATGCGCCCCACCGCTTCCCAGCCGATGTAGACAATCCGGTCAACCTTGCCCGGGTGGAATGCGAAGCGATGGCGGCGATCGTCGATCTTGAAGTACAGCGAATCCGGGTCGCTCTCAGGGTTCTTTACGATGCCAAACCCCATCACCTGCGGACCATATTCACGCCATGCTTCGAGATGGGGGGTTTCGAAGCCCATGTAACCGATACCGATGATGTCCACGTTATTCACCTTGTTATTGTTCGAGATGAAACGGTGCCATAGCACCTGACTTGCCGGCCGCCCAGGCGCCGCTGTGCTAGATCGCCAGTAACCCGCCGTCGATGACGAAGTCTGAACCGGTGATAAAGGTGGCCTCGTCCGAGGCGACAAATACCGCCATCGCCACCACTTCCTCCGGTTCGCCGGGCCGGTCCATCAAAACGCCGTCGAGCAGCATGGCGCGCATTTTCGGGTCTTCCAGAAATGGTCGGGTGCCCGGCGTCGCCACAAATCCAGGGCTCAGGCTGACCGCACGAATGCCGAACGGCGCGCCTTCCACCGCCAACTGGCGAGTGAAGGAAACCACTGCGCCTTTGGCCGCCGAATGCGCGGAAATACCGGCGACTTTCGAACCGCCCCAGGCCGCGGTGGATGAGACGTTGATGATCACCCCGCGCTGCTCGGCCAAATGATTCCAGGCGTACTTGGTGGTATAGAACAACAGGTCGATTTCGTTGCGCATGGTGTACTGCCAATCTTCGATCGACATCTCGCTGACCAGCCCGAAGCGCGCGGCGGACGCATTATTGTAGAGAATGTCGATGCGCCCCAGCTCGGTGACGGCGGCTTCGATCCAGGCCTTGGCCTGTTCATGGTCACCGAGGTCCACAGGGGCTGAGCCGTACAGGGTAAACCCCTCGGCTCGCATCAGGGCGGACGTCTCTTCATGGCCTTCGGCATTGAAATCACAGCCGACCACAATCGCCCCTTCGCGGGCAAAACGCAGTGCTGCCGCCCTGCCCTGGCCACCGCCGGTGCCGGTAATCAGCGCGACCTTGTCTTGTAAACGTCCCATTGGCACATCCTCACCTCAGTGATTATCACGTTGCGGCTGATGCTCGCGCTGTCAAACGGCTTCGTCTTCCGGGGTAAGGGGCTCGAGCCAGATGGCCTCGGCCGGACAGGCGGTCGCCCCTTCACGGGCCTCCTCTTCCAGTTCCGGCGGGATGCGGGCGTCGTCGATGTACACCAGGCCATCGGCATCGAGCTTGTACACGCTGGGGCAGATCGCGGCACACAAGCCGTAGCCACAGCAGCGACTACGGTCTGCCACCGCTTTGAATTGCGCTTTTTCTGAACTCATTTTTTTCTCCTTATCAGGTTCAGCTTCGGCAAATTATGAACAGTTATTTATTTTATGTGCAATTAATTTTTAGCGCGGATATGCTGGGAGTCAGTACCGAACGTCGCGTCAGGTAAAGAACCCTCGTGGGAGCGCGCCTGCTCGCTAAGAGATCAGCACGTACAACCTCAACGTCGCCAGCCAGGCCGCTTTCGCGGACAGGTCGGCTCCCACGATGTTGGTCAGCGTCTGTTTCAGATTGATTCAAAGGTGCGCTGGACGCAGGAAATTCGTTTGTCTATGAGTCAGATAGCGGCGCTGGACAAAGCGAAAATGCTAATTTTATTCTGAATAAAAGATCGGATTCTGTTCAAAGAATCTGTCGGCGGTGGTCTCCCTCCACCTGTAGCAGTGCTTGGCTCAACAAAACCTATAAGGAAGCCAACCCCATGCAACCGTCTAAAAATAAAGCGGCAATCGATCTGAGTGAATTCCGGCAGAGCTGGAAAATCCTCATCCTGTCTGTGGCCGGTGTCGCCATCAGCATCAACGCCGCCCTGCTCTATGGCTTCGGCACTTTGGTCATACCGCTCAGCGATGCCTTTGGCTGGAGCAAAAGCGAACTGCAGGCCTGCATCACCTTCCTGTTTGGTGGCGCCGTGGTGTCACTGCAGCTGGTGGGCTGGTTCAACCTGCGCTACGGCATGAAACGTGTCACGGTGATTTCCCTGCTGTTGCTGTCGCTCGGCTATCTGGCGACCACCCAGTTGACCCATTCGATCTGGTCGATGTACCTCGCCTTTGCGTTGTTGCCCATCGTTGGCATGGGCGCGCTGGCGGTGACCTGGACGCAACTGATCAGCCTCTGGTTCGATCGCAATCGTGGCTTGGCGCTAGCCATCGGCCTGTCCGGAACCGGCGTCACCGCCGCCACTATCCCGCGGCTGATGGCGTGGGGCATCGAAACCTGGGACTGGCGCGCGGCCTTCGTGATTCTTGCGCTGCTCAATCTTCTGGTGCTGCTGCCGCTGATTTTGTTGTGGTTCAAGCTGCCCGTCGCGGCAGGTGCGCGTGACGACGGCAGTGCCCTGGAGCAATTGCCCGGCATGGGCTTTCGAGAGGGCATGGGCTCGCTGAAGTTCTGGACCTGCAACCTGGCGCTCAGCCTGGTGATTTCGTCGATTGTCGGCATGGTCACGAGCACCGTACCGATGCTGCAAGCACGGGGCCTGTCCGCGGCAGAGGCTGCCACCATTTTCAGTGGTTTCGGTATCTCGCTGATCTTCGGGCGCATGTTGATCGGTTACCTGCTCGATCGCCTGTGGCCACCGGCCGTTTCCGCACTGAGCCTGGTATTGCCGGCCGTCGGCTGTTTCATCTACCTGAGCCCTACCACCGAATTTGCGCCGCTGATGCTGGCGGCGGTGTTGGTCGGTTTTGGCGCCGGGGCTGAATTCGATATTGCTGCATTCCTGATCGCCCGCTACTTCGGCTTGCGTGAGTACGGTCGCCTGTTCGGTGTCCATCAAGGCTTGAATACCGTGGCTTCGGCGCTGGCGCCGCTGCTTTTCGCCTACATGCTGGCCCGCACCGGTTCGTACATTGCAATGCTGGTGTACAGCGCCGCCTCCTGCCTGATCGGCCCTCTGTTGTTACTGACCCTGGGGCGCGTGCCGCGATTCAATGCGCAAACCCTTCCCAGCCAATCCTGAGCCCCCCTGACAAGAAACGGAGCAGAACATGCCCACATTGACGTTTATTGAACACAACGGCACGGCCCATCAGGTCAAAGGCGATATCGGCCAATCGGTGATGCAGGCCGCGACCTTCGCCTCGGTGCCTGGTATTCCGGCCGATTGCGGCGGCGCGTGCAGCTGCGCGACCTGCCACGCCTATGTCGATGAAGCCTGGCTGAGCAAGGTGCAGGCGCCGGAGGGCATGGAAAACGACATGCTCGAGTACGCCTTCGAACGCCGTGACAACAGCCGCTTGAGCTGTCAGTTAATCATCAGCCCGGAAATGGACGGCATGGTCCTGCACCTGCCGTCGTCGCAATTCTGAATGCGCTTGAAGGAGTTCCCATGACCCTCGCCTCAGTCGTTATCGTCGGTGCTGGCCAGGCCGGTTTTCAGGTCGCTGCCTCCCTGCGTCAGGAAGGTTATGACGGCAGCATCACCCTGATCGGCGATGAACCAGGCCTGCCCTACCAGCGCCCTCCGTTGTCCAAGGCTTATCTGCTCGGCAAGATCCAGGAAACCAATCTGCTTTTCCGCCCTGCTGAGTTCTATGTCACCCAGCGCATTGAACTGCTGCATGACCAGGTGACGGCCATCGACCGCTTGAACCGTCGCGTGGTCCTGGCCTCGGGCGGTGACATCAGTTACGACCACCTCGTGCTAGCCACCGGTGCGCATAACCGACCGCTGCCGGTGCCCGGTGCCGACTTGCCACAAGTGTTCGGCATCAAGACCAAGGCGGATGCCGATGCATTGGCTCCATTGGCTAAAGAAGCGCGCAACGTCGTGGTGATCGGTGCCGGGTTCATTGGCCTGGAATTCGCGGCAGTGGCCGCGGCACTGGGCGCCAACGTACACGTCCTGGAACTGGGCGAGCGCCCCATGGCCCGGGCCGTGTCGCGGGAAATGTCCGAGTTGTTCCGTCAGGCCCATGAAGCCTGGGGCGTGCATTTTGATTTCCGCCAGGGTTTGAGCCGCATAGATGGCGACAATGGCAAGGTGTGCGCGGTGCAGACCGCTGATGGACGGGTGTTGCCCGCCGACCTGGTGGTGTTTGGTATCGGAGTGATCGCCAATGCGCAATTGGCGACCGAAGCCGGCCTGGACATCGAGAACGGCATCAAGGTCGACGCCAGCCTGCTTACCTGCGACCCAAGGATTTCCGCCCTGGGTGACGTCGCCAGTTTCCCCTGCCTGCAAAACGACGAACAACACACTCGTCTCGAGTCGGTGCAGAACGCCGTCGACCAGGCCCGAGCAGTGGCCGCGCGGTTGATGGGCAAACCGGCGCCTTACAGCGCTCTGCCCTGGTTCTGGACCGATCAAGGGGATTTGAAGTTGCAGATTGCCGGGCTCTCCCATGGCTATGACAGCACCGTCGTCCTCGGCTCTGTCACAGACAAACAAGCCTCGGTGCTGTGTTTCCGCAATGACCGGCTGGTGGCCGTGGAGTCGTGCAATCGCATGGGCGACCACATGGCCGCACGTAAGATTCTCTCCCGCGCGCCGAAGCTAACGGCCATTGAAGCTGCTGCTGACGGTTTTGACCTGAAAGCCTGGGAAGCGGCCAATCGCGACTGAGCGTCGGACGGGCCTGTAAGCCTGCAGCCGCGCCCGCCTCACGGCTGACGCGGCATTTTTTTGCACCATCACTGGAGCGATGCAATGAACAAAGTCTGGTTTATTACCGGCGCAGCCCGTGGCCTCGGCGCCGCGATTGCCAAAGCTGCGTTGGCCGACGGCGATCGCGTGGTAGTCAGCGGTCGGCAACTCGAACCGCTGGAAAAAGTCTTCGCCAACTACGCCGATCGGGTGTTGCCAGTGGTGCTGGATGTCACTCAAGAAGCCCAGGCGCTCGCCGCCGTAGAAACCGCCGTCGCACGCTTTGGCCAGATCGACGTGCTGGTCAATAACGCCGGTTACGGGCAACTGGCTCCCTTCGAAGACAATGTCAGCAGCGACGCCGACAAACAGTTCGCCACCAACGTCTTCGGTGTATTCAACGTCTGCCGCGCCGTATTGCCGGTGATGCGCCAGCAACGCAGCGGTCAGGTGTTCAACGTATCATCGATGGGCGGCGTGGTCGGGATGGGCGGTGCAGCGCTTTACTGCGCGTCGAAATTTGCCGTGGAAGGTTTTTCCGAATCCCTGGCCCTGGAAGTGGCGCAGTTCGGCATCAAGGTCACGCTGGTGGAGCCTGGGGTTTTCCGTACCGACTTTCTCGACCCCAGCTCTGCGGTCTTCGGTACACGCGGGCTGGAGGATTACGCTGCGTTCACCGCCAAGGTCAAAGGTGCCTCGGCCGCCTACAACCACCAGCAAACCGGCAACCCGGCGAAACTCGGCGAAGCGCTGGTGCACCTGGCCAACAGCGAACATCCGCCGTTGCGCTACCTGGCCGGCTCCGATGCCTACCAACAGGTCAGTGACAAGCTCAACAAAATGCTCGCCGAAATGGAGTTGTGGCGAGCGCTGTCCTATTCCACCGATGGCCTCTAACCGCCGATGCGCACAGAGCGTGCTGTGCGCATCGGGGTACTCGACGGTTACTGATTGATGAAGTAACGCACGAACAATTTCCCTTCTTCGAAGCGATACAACTCGATCGTTTCGATCCCCCCTTCCTGTTCACGAAAGGCATTCAGGTGATGGCATGCCGCTTCATTGCCATTAACGATGCACTGCCGCACCTCCACGCGGATTTTCGGCTGCTGTTGCGCCCACATGCCTTCCAGCACTTGCCAGGCGTCATGCTGGGGCTTGCCAACGTATTCGATACTCAAGCCGTTGGCCGAGACGCTGCGGTATTGGGCGAAAAAGCCTGCCTTGTCGCCCCGGTTCCAGCAGTCGACCTGGCCGTGGAGGAAATGCTCGATCGCTTGTTTGTCCATGCTCATATCAGGTGGGTCCTCAGAAAGTCAGGCAGGTTGCTGCAGGTTTCGCTGACGTGCGAGAAAAGCCGGCTCCATCTTCAACCACAACAGAATGGTCGGGCCGATGATGGCGCAGCAGAAACAGCACACCAGCACTGCGCAATAGCTGCCGTAGACCTCGTAGAGATGACCGAACAGCATCGGCACCAGCCCGGAAACGATGGTGATCAGGCACAGGTGCAGACCGAAGATCCGCGCGTAGTCTTTCAGGCCGAAGTAGCGTGCCATCAGGAACGCCGCCAGATCGAATTCCGCCCCGGCACTGGCGCCGATGCACAGGGTTGCCAGCACCAGCAAAGGCGTGTTTTGCGCCCCGCCAAAGAAGAAAATCACGCAGCCCAATGCAGGTAAAGCCAGACTCGCGGCCGCCACCACCGACGGTGAATAACGGTCCAGCAGATACCCCACCAGCAACCGCCCGCCGATGATGGAAATCCCGAAGGTACTGAAAATCTGGCTGGCCTGCAGGGCGCTCAAGCCCTTGCTTTGCAGCATTGGCACCATGTTGGTGACCATGCCGACGGTCAACGACACCGATAGAATCAGCGCGATGTTGAAGCCCCAATACATGCCCGAGCGCAACGCTTGCTTGAAGGACATGCCGGTCAGTGGTGGCAGCGCCTTCTGTACCGTTGCATCAGGGCTGACGGGCTGCGTCGGCATACGCAACCACATCAACGACAACGGCAGCGTGAACAGCAAAGGCATCGCTCCCAACGCGATGAACCCGGCCTGCCAGCCATAGGCGGCAATCAGCCGTGACAACAGCGGCGGCAGAATCATCGCCATCAGCCCGGTGCCGCACAGAATCACGGCCAGCGCAAAACCACGATTGCGCTCGAACCAGAGGTTAACCAGTTGCGTCCAGGTGATCGCAATGGTGCCGGCACAGACAATCGGCATCGTGAAAAACGCCAGGTACAACCAACCAATCGACCCCTGGATGCGGGTAATCGCGAAGTAGCCGATGATCTGCAACACGATCGAAACAATCGCCACTCGCCGTAAGCCGTAGCGACGGTAGAGCGGGCCGACCAGTTGCGTGGAGATCGCCACACCCGCGAACAGGAAGGTGATCGATGCCTGCAAGTCGCCACGGGTCCAGCCGAAGGCCTGTTCCAGGGGAATGACCAGGGTGCCAAAGGCATACAACAGCGCGGCGGTAATGCTGGTGCAAATGCCGAATAGGCCTAGCAGGACCACGCGCCAGCCGCGCTTGAACTCAGAGAATTCGCTGCCAGCGTGGGCCGTGTTGTTGCGTGTCTCGATTGTCATGAACTCACTCCCGGCACGGACCGCTCTCGCGGACGCGTGACATGATTAATGGCCCTTGAGGATTTCTTCGACTTTGGGCAGCGCGATCATGGTGGCGCCGCCGTCCACCAGCAGCGAGGTGCCAGTGATGTACGACGCCTCGTTGGAGGTCAGGAACAGAACCGCGTTGGCGATGTCGGCAGACTCGCCCAAACGCCCGACCGGGAAGTGAGCGGCGAGTTTATGCGGCAGTTCGTTGCCAAGGGTTTCGAGCATATGGTCGGTGCCAATGAGTCCGGGCTCAACGACGTTGACCAGAATGTTCATGGCGCCAAACTCCACCGCCAGACCGCGAGCGAACGCGTTCATGAAGGCTTTGCTGGAACCGTAGGCAATCAGGCGCGAGGTGTATTTGCGGTTGGCTTCGCCGGAGGAGATAAAAATCAGCCGGCCTTTATCGATCGCTTTGGACAGGTAAGGCGCACTGTCCTTGGCCAGCCAGAACAACGACTGAATATTGCTGCGAACGATGTGATCGAAGGTGTCATCGGCCATTTCGGCAATCAGCCCGCGGCTGGTGTCGGCGGCGCAATGCACCACGATATCGAGGCCGCCGAAATGCTCTACGCCACCTTGTACCATTGACTTGATCGCCTCGCGATCGGCGATGTCGCCACCGACCAGGAAGGCTTCACCGCCGAGTGCCTTGATCTGCCCGATGGTTTCTTCGCCGTAGCGGGCAGTGCGCGCAGACACCACAACCTTGGCGCCCTCGCGGGCATAGGCCAGGGCAATGGCGCGGCCCATGCCTCGGCCGGCGCCGGTGACCATCACGACTTTGTCGCGGAATTTCATCGCAATTCCTCATTGTTATTATTCGCTGGGACTTTGCAGGAGCGAGCTTGCTCGCGATAAAGCTCCGAGCACCGAGGGGTGTCAGGCCTGGAGCGTTATCGTTCACGTCCATGGCGTGCGAACTCGCTCCTACAGTTGGAATGGTTGGGTTTACAGATCCTTGCCCAGCACGTTACGGGCCGAGCCGTTACGCCGGTCCGACTCGCCCCAGCCCAGCCAGTGCGACGGCTCGCGGGTATCACCCACCCGACGCCAGCGCCCTTCCTGCTGTGCGGTGATCGGGAAACCACCGACGAAGTCGATCATCTCGCCTTTCTCGTCGGGCAGGAATTCCCACTCTTCCTTGCCTTCCAGCACGATTTTCGCGGATTTCAGGAAATAGCTGCCGTCCTTGTGCTCGGTCTGCCCTTCGATATCGGTGGTGACCCGCACCTCACCTTTCTCATTGTTGAAAATGGCGTAGCCCAGATGGTCGTGCCCGACCATGAAGGAACCGGTGTCCCAGGTGCCGTCTTTGTACACCGTGACGAACGACCACCAGATCACATGCTTGTTGTTGTTCACCACTAGGTCTTTCTGGAAGTGGATGGCGCCGCCTTCAGCCATGTAGAACTGATCCAGGGCCATGGCGCCTTTGACCGGACGCCCCTCGCAGACACCGGCGATGTCCCACAACTGCGACACGTAGAAGGTGCCCCATTCCACCCCCGGCAAGTACCACTGCAGCCCAGGACCGAGCAGGCGGCCTTCGAGGTGGAACAGGCCTTCTTCCTTCCAAGTCAGGCGTTCGCTGCTGGCGGTGATCTCCCAGCCGTTGCCGGGTTCACCCGGTTGGCTGGCCCAGCGTGCTACATCGCCTTCCAGGCTGTGTACCGGCAGCGGCGTCAGTGCCTGCCGGGCCATTTTTTCGTGGTCCATGCGCAGGTGCACGTTGTCGACGTGGTTGTTCAGGTAGAAGAACTTGGTCGGATTCGGCGTGCCGTTGGGTGCCATCAACGAGCGCACGAAGGAATAGATGTTGCCCTGCTCATCACGCACCGAGCCAAACGGTGAACTCTTGCTCAGGTGCAGACCGAAGAAGCCGCGCTCGGCGGACATCGACGCGCCCGTGACCTTGTGCGGCCCGACCAGTTGTTGAAAACCGAAATCACCGCGTTCTGGAATAGTTTTGAACGTTTTCATAATGCCCTCTGTTGTTTTTGTAAGGCCTGGAAACGGGGGGGAAAGCCTGGCTCAGTCCCAAATCACCGGCAGCGTGGAGACACCACGCAATTGCGCGCCGGCAATCTGCGGTGCAGTTTGAGTGGGGTCGAGACGCAAGTTGGGGAGCAGATCAAGGATCGCGTTGACCGCACAGCTGATCTCGACCTTGGCCACGAACTGGCCGATGCACATGTGCGGACCGAAGCCGAAACCAAAGGACGGTTTTGGCTTGCGATCAATGTCGAATACGTCTGGGTTTTCGAAAGCTTCTTCGTCGCGATTGGCCGATACCACCATGCATTGCACGAACGACCCCTTGGGGATGTTGACACCGTGGAACTCCACATCCCTGGCGGTTTCGCGCACCTTGAAGGTGGCCACCGGTTCAAAGCGCGTGGTTTCGTCCATCAGCTTGCCGATCAGGGAGCGGTCGGCCTTGACCCGTTCGAGCAATCCCGGCGTGGTGAGCAACAAGGTCATCACCGAGCCGAACATGCGCGTAGTGGTTTCGCCAGCGGCGGGCAGCAGTGAGCGGGTGAAGGTGATCACCTCGTGGTCATCCAGCGTGCGTCCCTCGTATTCCGCCCGAAGCAACCGCCCTACCACATCATCGCCCTGGCTGCCTTCGGCGCGACGTTGCACCACCACTTCGGCCAGTGCGTCGTACAGGCCTTTGACGGCGATGCCGGCCTGGCGTCGTGCCTCGACCATCTTGCTGGGATCGATCTGGTTGCCACCGACAATCGCCAGGGCCCAGGCTGCATATTGCTTGTACTTGGAAGGTTCATCCGAGGGGAACCCCATCAAGGCGTACATGATGCGAATCGGCAATTCGAGACCGAACTTCATCAGGTCGGCTTTCTTCGCTGGCAGCATCGGCTGGATGTATTCCTCGCGGATCACCTGATCAATCTGCGGGCGCCACTTGTTCACGGTTTCCGGCATGAACGCCGGTTGCAGCAAGGCACGCACCTTGCGGTGCTCGTCACCGTCCATGGCCAGAATGATCAGCCCGTCGAAAAACGCGCCCAGGCCCTCGGCAATGAAGCCGCTGGTGTACGTCGCGCCGTCGCGCAGTACCGTCATCACGTCCTGGTATTTGAACAGGGCGAAAGTCGGGCGAGTGCCCTGCTGGGTGCCGGCGTTGGTCGGCACACCGAACTGGGTGATGAAGTCGCCTTCATAGATGGGCGACTTCAACCGTTGCTCGCGGCACACCGCGTGAATATCCAGATCGGTGCCGCGGTACATTTGCGACACGGCGGAATAAGCGGTGGCCAGGTCCAGTGCCGCGCTATCGTTACTCATCAGGATCTCCTGTCTTGTTTTTATTGTTCTCGCACACCAAGATTGCCCGGCTGCCAATCCATGGTATGCGCTTGTGTCTGCACCGGTAGTCCGCTTCGTTTGACTCAGGGTCAAACGATGGCGCTCAGGTATAGACTGCAAGGTGTGACCCCTCTCAGGCAGAAGGAGTACGAGGTGGCGGTAAAGGCAGGGGAAGGTGGCGAACAGAGCAAGCGCAATACGATGAACCGCCTGCTCGCTGCCGCGCGCGTAGAGTTCGCCAAAAAAGGCCTGGCCGGTGCGCGTGTGGAAGAAATCGCCCGGGATGCCGGGGTGACCAAACAGCTGGTCTATCACTACTACAGTTCCAAGGAAGGCCTGTTTGTCGCGGTATTGGATGAGTCTTCGGACAACATCATGTCCGAGCTGGTCAACCTCAATGTCGAGTCGCTACCGCCGCCGGTAGCGATGCGTGCCGTGCTCAATCATTTCTTTGACCAATACCGTCTTGACCCTTTCCTCGGCAGCCTGGCACTGGAAGGCATTCGCTACCACGACACCCATGAAACACCGCGTAATCATTTTCTGGAAATGGCGCCGAAGCTGATCGCCAAGCTCGACGCGATTCTTCTGCGTGGGGCTGCCAGTGGTGATTTCCGTGCGGGCATCAATCCGCGTTTGTTGCTGGCGAGTGCATCGCTGGTGACCACGGGTTGGTTCACCAATCGTTATTCGATGTCCGCGCTGGCGGGGCTGGACACGGACTCCACGGAAGGTATGGCCACCTGGCGCCAGTATTCGGCTGATTTTGTGCTGGCGAGTATTTCGTTGGGTGCAGAAAAAAACGCCGACAGCGTGTGATCGCTGTCGGCGTTTCTATAAAGCTCATGCGCTGATGCCTGTAGGAGCCAGCTTGCTGGCGATGCGGTCGCGCGCCCGTGCGCTGTCCGTTCGGACGTCATTGCCAGCCAGCCGGCTCCTATAATCAGTTACCTTTTTTTCGCAGGTACTTACTGACTCGCCTGGCCGCCAACCGCCCTGCCATGCCGTTGACCCCGCCCCCCGGATGAATGCCGGCACTGCCCAGATACAATCCCGCCACGGGCAATGTATCCCCTCCCAAACCGTAAGCAGGTCGCAGGGTGCTCGAACGCATCGACGTGGTGTCGATGTGCACCACGCAACCATTCACCGTGTTCAAGCGCGCGGTAAAGTCGGGCGCCGCCTCGATGTGCCGGCCAATCACCTGGCCCTCGATCCCTTCAATATAGTCATGTAACTGCCGTTGCACCTGGTCAGCCACCTGCTCGCGCAATGCATCCCAGCCTTCGTTGGGATTGACCGGCATCACCGGTGGGTAGATGTACAAAATGTCCTGCCCGGCGGGCGCTTGCGAAGGATCGGCGGCGCTCGGTACGGCCACGGTGATGTACGGCAATTTCGGCACCTCGCCACGGGCGCAGGCGGAGAAGTTTTCCAGCACGGCCTCTTCGGTGCCGATCAGCATCACAGTTTTGCGCAGATCCACAGCATCCCCGCGAATAGCCGCAAAACGCGGAACGGAAATCTGTCCGCACAACGCAACGTCGATCTTCAGGGGCCCCGAACCCTTGCCATTGGCCGGAGCCATGGCAATTCGGGTGAGCAGGTGCTTGGGGATCTGCCCCGGTGTGACCATGTCCAGCGCCGGCTTGGGGTGGCAACCGGCGATAACCGCGCGGGCGGTGAACTGGCGGCCATCAGCCAGTTTCACGCCTTTGATCTGACCGTCCCTGGCCACGATTTCACAGACGCTGGCGGACACCAGCACCTGGCCGCCCAACTCTTCCAATCGAGCTTGCAGGGCATTGCTCAACTGCTGCATGCCGCCCAACACCCGCCCCACACCAAAGCGGTGGAGGAAACCGAGCAACGCGTAATAGATACCGCCGCCATCGGCGCTGATATCCCCTGCCAGTCCGGTGAGCGCGCACATCGCGGAAATGGTTACCGGGTGCTCGAAACGCTCGCGCGCCGCCTGCAGCGCGGAGCCTGTCATCAGCGCCATCAGTTCCGGTTTCAAAGCTTTGTGTTTGACCGCGGTCACCAGCATCTTCAGTTTTACGCCCAGGTTCGCTTTCGCCGGGTCGACACGCATCATTGGCAATGCGATGTCGAGGAACATGTCGATGACCTTCATGAACTCAAGGAATGCCTCGGCGTCCTTGCTGCTGAAGCGGCGGATCTCGGCAGCGGTTTTCTCGCGATCACGCCAGAAAACCAGAGATTGGCCATCGGGGTGCAGGTACACGTACCCCGGCGCCAGCTCGATCGATTTGAAACCGTGACGATCAAGCCCCAACTCGGCAGGCACATGGGAGTGCACGCGCATCGACATCATGTCCAGGGCGCAAGGGTGGACCAGGTGCTCCGGCGCCTCGGGAATCAGATAGCCCGACGAGGCCATGCCGCCGACCTTGTCCAGCGCTTCCAGCACCAGCACTTTCTTGCCTTCCAGGCCCAGGTAACAGCCGGCCGACAGGCCGTTGGTGCCACCGCCGACAATGATCACGTCGAAATCGGTCCTACTCGAATTCTGGTTCGGGTTCATGAAATGCTTCCAAGTCGAAGTTCAACCACGGCGACAAGCGGCGGCTGTGGTGGCGAAGATCAGCGGCGCAGCGCGAACGGTGCGCCAGACGTTACATGCCGGTGCGACCCATCTGTGCGAACAACGCGCGCATCGCGACCAGGGAGGGTGTGTGGCTGCTGAAGCCACCGTCGGCCACCAGGGTGGTGCCGGTGACAAAGGAGGATTCGTCGCTGGCCAGGAACGCCACCACATCGGCGATCTGCCGCGGCGTGCCCAGTTCGGCGGTGCAGTGGTTGTCGCGCAGAATGTCGAGCAACGGTATAGGCATGGCGTGCTCCGAAGGCGCGAGTCCTATCTGCACGGCGTTGCCGCGAATGCCTTGTTTGCCGTACTGCGAGGCCACCATGCGCGGCAGCATCATCAGCCCGGCTTTGGAGGTGGCGTAACCGGTCAGGGACATATCACCCTGCATGCCCAGGCCCGAGGTGGCGAAGATAATCGAACCCTTGCCGTTTTCCAGCATGGCCGGAATCACATGCTTGGTGCACAGCACCGCACCACGCAGGTTGACGGCAATCGCGCGATCCCAGGCCTGCATGTCGAGGTTGACGAAATCACGGTCCAGCTGACGTTGCTCGGCATTCAGAATCGCGGCGTTGTTGTGCAGGATGTCGATGCGGCCAAAATGCTCTTTTACTTGCACGACCATCGCCCGCACAGCGTCTTCGGAGGAGACGTCGGTGGCGATCGCCAGGGCCTGGTGCCCGTCGGCCAGCAGCGATTGGGTGACAGCGGTGGCGCCCTCGAAATTGATGTCGACCACCGCAATACTCGCCCCGTGCGACGCCAGTACCCGTGCGCACTCAGCGCCCAGGCCGCCACCGGAGCCGGTAATAATAGCCACGCGCCCTGCCAGTTTTCCTGTGCTCATGTCCTGTTCCTTATTGTTTTGTTTGGCGCTTCACTCGCCGGTAAACCGCGGTTCGCGGCGCTCGCTGAAGGCCTGGGCCGCTTCGCGGGCGTCCTTGGTCGGCGCCAGCAAGGCAAACAGGTCGAGCTCCAGGTCCAGACCGCGTTTGAGGTCCATCTCCAGTGCCGCCCGGGCAGCTTGTTTGACGTAGGCCGACGCGGTGGGCGGCTTGCTGGCGATGCGCTGGGCAAAAGCCCGGACTTCGTCGAGCAGGCTGGCGTTGTCACTGGCCAAGCGGCTGACCAGGCCAATGCGCTGCGCGTGCTCGGCGCCGACGCGGTCGCCGGTAAGCAACATGTCCAGCGCCTGCCCCGGTGCCACCACCCGGCAAAGTCGTTGCGTACCGCCGCCACCGGGAATCAGCCCCAGGCCGGTTTCCGGCAGGGCGAATACGGCGTCGGGCGCGGCGAAACGAATATCGCAGGCCAGCACCAGCTCCAGTCCACCGCCCATGCAGTAGCCATGAATGGCGGCGATCACCGGTTTGGAGACGCTATCCAGCGCTTCGATCCAGCGCACTTTTTCCATGCGCTGACGCACTTGCAGGCTCGACTCCGGTCCGCGACGTTCCTTGATATCGGCACCGGCACAGAACCCCCGTTCGCCTTCCCCGCGAATCACGATCACACGGATCTCAGGGTCTTGCTGCAACAGCGCCAGCGCCTGGGGTACGCCCTGACGAATGTCGTCGTTGATGGCATTGATCTGTCGGGGCCGGGTCAATACCACCCAGCCCACCGCGGCATCGCGCTCCAGGCGCACCGCCTCATTGATCAGCTCCGATGGTTGCAGGTTTGGCGCGGTGCTCATGCAGGGCACTCCTCGAACTCGAAGACCTGGCCATTGAGTTCCTGAGGGTCGATCTTGATCAGGGCATGGCCGCCCACGGCTTCCGAGGATTCGATCCACTGGAATCGGATGCCACGGGCACGCAGGTCTTCCGCCTTCGCGGCCAGGTCGTTGACGCCGATGCGGATGTAGTACGGGCCCGGGCCCCAGTTATTGATGTAGTGACCGGCCTCGGTGTTCCAGTAGGTGGCCTCGAGTACGTCGAGGGTGGCGCTGTTGGGCACGGTAAAGCCCATGCGCGCCCGGCGGTAGCCTTCGCTACGGATGGCCTCCACCGGACCGCTTGGTTCCCAGTCGAGGTTGGTCGAGACCTTACGCAGGGTCTCGTCGAGATCGCGGACCAGGAAGCCACGGGCGGTGACGCGCACCATGTCGCCGGGCTTGAGATCTCGCGGTTGCACCGGCGGCAACTGGTAGGTTTCCGGTGGCATCTGCAACGGCTCGGTCGGCATGATTTCAATGCACAAACCGCCATCCACGGTCGGCTGGTAATACGGTTGCTCCGGCGTCGCCCCGAGCCACAGACGGTCGAACGGCATTTCCGGGGTGCGCTGCGCCATGCGAAACGGCAAGCGACGGCGCATCAGTTTGTCCACCAGCGCATCGAACTTGTCGCCGTGCAGCGCCAGCACGATGGAGTGGGTCAGCATCGGCCGATGATGGCCCTGGAAATCTTTCAGGCTTTCCAGGAAGTCATGGAACAACGGGTCGCCAGGGTTCGGCCGATCCAGGTGCCACTGCGGTTCGATACGCGTCGGCGACACCGCCAGGGATTTGTGTACCCGCAGAAAATGCGCAATGTACGGGTGATTATCGAACGCCTGGCGCCAGCGTTCGTGCTTGTAGATCCCCAGTTTGTCCACCAGCATTTCCGTCATGCCGTCCGGGTCCGGAACCATCATGTCGGCACTCATCAATAATTCGAACATCTTTATCTCCTTGCAATTGCCGGCCGGGGCTTGTGCCCGGCCATTAGTCAGCGGGCACGCCGGGGTAAGGCGAGCTCATTCAATGAGTGTGTCGGTGCGCTGACCGCCGGTTTGCGCGGCTCCTGCTGCGCGCGGGCATCCTCGAGGTCGAGGGTCACGCCGCCCTTGGAGTTGCCCTTGGGGTTGAGCAGGTAATGCGACAGGGCCGGGATCAGCACCAGCGCACCGAGCATGTTCCACAGGAACATGAAGGTCAGCAGGATGCCCATGTCCGCCTGGAACTTGATCGGCGACCAGGCCCAGGTAATCACCCCAGCAGCCATGGTCAGGCCAACAAGGGCGACCACCCGGCCGGTGAAGTCCAGCGAGCGGCGATACGCAACCGCGAGGCTGCCACCGCGCTCCTGCACCGCCAATTGCACACTGAGCAGGTACAACGCGTAGTCCACGCCGACCCCGACACCGACGGCGATGACCGGCAGCGTTGCGACCTTGAGACCGATCCCGAGCCAGACCATCAGTGCCTTGCAGATGATTGTGGTCATCAGCAGCGGGATCAGCGCCACCAGGGTGGCGCGCCAGCTGCGGAAGGTCAGCAGGCAGAGCAAAGCCGTGGCGCCATACACCGCCAGGTACATGGTGATGATGCCCTTCTCCACCTCAATGTTGGTGGCGGCCTCGATGCCGGCGTTGCCCGCCGCGAGCAGGAATTCCACGGGTTGCTCAGCGCCGGCAGCGGTACTGTTTTCCTTGGCGAAGTCTTCCGAGACTTTCAAGACCCGGCCCAAGGTGTCGGCCTTGTGATCGGCCAGATAGGCGATCATCGGCGTCACCGAGCATTGCTGGTTGGTGATCCCAGGAGCGGAAATCATCGCCGCATCCACGGCCGAGTTGGTGATCGCCTGGTCGCGGCTGATGCTCAGCCATTTCGGGCTACCCTCGGCCATGCCGGAGCTGACCATCCGCACGGTTTCGGCCAGCGACTGGGTGGTCTGTACACCCGGCGTCTGGCGCAGGCGCCAGGCCAGTTTGTCCATGCTTTGCAGTGACTGGTACAAGCGGCAGCTGTCTTCGTTGGTCTTCATGATGACCACGAACTGGTCACTGGACAGGCCGTAGTGACTGGTGATGAAGGCGTTGTCGCGGTTATAGCGCGAATCCGCCCGCAGCTCTGGCGCGCCGGGGTCCAGATCACCGACTTTAAGGTGCATCATCACCAGGCTGCCGAGCAGTGTCACCAACAGCGATACGCCAATCACCGCCGTGGCCATCGGCCGTTCGGTGAAGCGGTCCAGGCCGCTCCAGAGACGCCCGAGAACACCGCGATTTTCCGCCCCGGCCTGATCCTTGGCGATGGCGATACGCGCAGCTTTTTCGCTGACACCGAGGTACGACAAGGCCACCGGAATCAGCAGCAGCTTGGTGAAAATCAACACGGCGACACCAATGCTGGTGGTCAGGGCCAGGTCGCGGATCACCGGGATATCAATGATCACCAGCACGGCGAAACCGACGATGTTGGTCAGCAGCGCGGTCAGGCCGGTGAGGAACAAGCGGCGGAAGGTATAGCGCGCAGCGATGTATTTATGGGTGCCACGGCCGATGTCCTGGAGGATGCCGTTCATCTTCTGCGTGCCGTGGGAAATCCCGATGGCAAAAATCAGGAACGGCACCAGGATGGAGTACGGATCGAGTTCGTAGCCGAGGATCTGCATCAACCCCAGCAGCCACACCACCCCCGCCACCGCCACGCTCACCAGCAACAAGGTACTGCGCAGGCAGCGGGTATAGAAATAGACGAACAGCCCGGCGATCAGCACCGAGGCACCGAAGAACAGCATCACCGAATACAGGCCGTCGATCAGGTCGCCGACCAGTTTGCTGAAACCGACAATGTGAATGCCGACCTTGTCACTTTCGAGCGAACGGATCTGCGCTTCCAGCTGCTTGGAAAAGTCGCCGTAGTCCAGGGGCTTGCCGGTCTGCGGGTTGGTGTCGAGCAGCGGCGCGACAATCATGCTCGACTGGCCGTCGTTGGCCACCAGGTTGCCGATGATGCCGGCGCGCATGATATTACGGCGCAACGCCGTGATCGATTTTTCGCTGCCGTCGTAATTCGCTGGCATCACCGCACCGCCGTCGATGCCCTCCTCCGTCACCTCCTTCCAGCGAACGATGGGCATCCACAGCGACTTCATCCAAGAACGGTCGATACCGGGTATCAGATAGAGGGTGTCATTGACCTTCTGCAACGCCAGCAGGTAGTCGGCGTCGTAGATGTCACCGGTCTTGTTCTCCACCACCACGCGAATGCTGTTGCCCAGTCCCGGCAACTGGTTCTTATAGGCCAGGTAGTTCTTGATGTACGGGCTGGAGCTGGGAATCATTTTTTCGAAGCTGGCGTTGACCTGTAACTGCGTAGCAAAGAAGCCCAGCACCACGGTGGCGAGCAAGCAGGCAACGACGACCACCATGCGATGACGGAAAATTACCCGTTCAAACCAGCCACCGGAGTTCTTGTCAAAGTCCTCCAGGTTGGCAATCACTGGCATCCCGCTGTTGAATTTTTGCTCGACCATTTTTTCTTTCTCGTAGGGGAATCGTGCCGTCGGCGTCAGTTGGCCTGGGCGATATCGATGACCTTGGCGCCGCTGAATCGCGTCACAACCAGGCTGCCTGCCTGTTGCGTGGCGGTGGCTGAATACACCTCGCCCACGCGGGCATCCGCCAGCGCTTTGACTTGCAGGCTTTGCCGGTCAACGCTGACCAGTTGCCCGCCTTGGCTGACGACGATCAGGGTATTGCCCTGCTCGACGATGCCGACCAGGCTGCTGTTGAGGTGGGTGTCCACCGGTTGCCATTGCTGGCCGCCATCACGGCTGGCAAACAGATTGCCGCGCAAGCCGTAGGCCAGCAGCAGATCATCGAAGGCGCGGACGCCGAAGTAGGTGCCGGTGTAGGGCGTATCGATTTTCACGAAGCGTTGTTGCTCGCTGTCTAGGCGCAACAACAGGCCCTGCTCACCGCTGATATAGAAAGTGCCTGCGTGCTCGGCCAGGCCATATAGGTGCATGCGTCGCTCGTTGTCACTGCGCTCGACCCATGGCTCCCAGTTCTGGCCGTTGTCGGTACTGTGCAACAACAGGCCAAAGGCGCCCACGGCAAAACCGTTGCCGAGTTCATCGAACATCACATCCAGCAAGGGCGCGGCCAATACGCCCGGTGTCGCCGAACTGCTGGCCGCCATCGCGACTTCCTTGAGCATCAGGGCGGCGGACTCGTCCCCCTTGTCGGCACGCGGAGCGTAATAAGTATTGAGCAACGTCAGCAGGCGACGCCCATCGAGTTGCAGCTGCCAGCTGTTACCGCCATCGCTGGTGTGCAAGACCACGGCATCGTGGCCGACGGCCCAGCCATTGAGTTCATCGCGAAAACGCACTTGCACCAGATCGCTGGACACTGGGCAATCAACCTGTTGCCAGGTGCGTCCCGCGTCGGTGGAGCGCTGGATCAGTCCATGCAGTCCGACACTGACCAGCGCACCACCGGTCCTGGCGACTGACAGCAACGGTGCCGGCAAGCGTTCGTCCACCCGTTGCGCCGGAACGTCCAGCGAATCGGTGGAGGCCGCGGCGGCGGACCAGGCAGGCGCCGTCAGCATCGAACTCATGCCAACGGTTACCGCGACAGCCAACAGCAGCCGCAACGTGGAGAAAAGAAAAGAAGCTGGGCAAGGGCTAGTCATTATTTTTATTCCTTAACCGTCCCGCAGAACAAAACCCACCTGTTCCGCCCGTCTGGCTTGATGCGCAAACCGGCGGGCAGGACAGGCGGCACACCTCAGCGCTGGGTGACTCGAGCCACGATGGCTTCCGGGTTCATGTCCCGTTCGGTCAGCGGTTTGTCGACGAACTTGTAACCACCCTTCAGCGCATCGTTGAGCAACGCGTACATGCCTTTGTTGAAGTCATACACGACGTTTTTCACGTTGTACGGAATGTTCTTGTCGTAGAGCTGTACGCCGCTGAGGAAGATCGAGCGATACAGCGCGCCGCTCTTGTCCCAGGCGTCATACAGGCCCACGCCAAAGGTGTCTTCATCCAGGTAGTAAGTGCGCTTGCTGTAGACGTGACGCATGCCCGGCTTGAGCGTGGCTTCCACGACCCACACCCGATGCAGCTCCCAACGCTCGTTCGCCGGGTTGGCGTGGTGCGGCATGAACTGGTCTTCCTGCTTCGTACCGAAGTAGAACTTGTAGGCGTTGTAAGGGATGTACATCTCTTTACGGCCGACCAGCTTGTAGTCGAAACGGTCCTGGCTGCCGGAGAACATTTGCAGTTCGTCGAACAGCGTCACACCGCCCTGGCTAGCCACCGGGGTATCGAAGGCGAACTCCGGTGCCAGTTTTACCCGACGCTGGCCTGGGGAATAGCTGAACGAACGACGGGCCTTGGCCAGGGGATCGAGGAAGTCAGTGAGCACCACCACTTCACCGGAACGACGCGCCGGATAATCGTTGCGCGAGAACACCCGGGCGTACATCAGCGGGTCACGATCCTGCTGCGTTACCTGGTAGTACGGGGTTTCCTCGAAAGTCGCCTGTTCGGCGGTCTTGGTGATCGAGCCGTTGGCATCGACAACCCAACTGTTGGAAGACGACGTGGTCGAGTAGCCGGTGCCAATCTTGTAGCGCACCTGCTGGTTCCACATCACTTCGTTGCCATTCTTCGGGATCGGGAACGGCAGGCCGCCACGGCAGGCCGGATCGACCGCGAGTCCGTCTTTCTGGATCTGGCAGCTGGTGGCATTGCGCACGGTCGCGTCAAGTACGGCCTGCGGGTAGGCGGTCGTGCGGTGGCTCGGATAAATGTCGATGTAATAGGTCGGGTACTTCTTGATCAGGGTCTTCTGCCCTTCACTCAGTTTGTCCGCGTACTGGTCGACGTTTTTGGCATCGATGCGAAACAGTGGCTTTTCATCCTTGAACGGATCGACCCAGAACCCGCTGTCCGGTACGAAGCCGGCCGGCGCCTTGGTCAGGCCGCCGTCATAAGGCGGAATAGTGCCCTCAGCGTTACCCGCCTTGATCGCGCCGAACGGAGTAAGCGTTTTACCCAGTTCTGAAGCGTCACCGGCTGCCAAGGTGTAGGTGGCCATGCTCATCAAGGCAATGGATAGGGCAAGTTGTCGTTTCATGAACACATTCTCCGATTCTTGTTGTATTTGTCAGAAGGAGGTCTTGAAGGTAAAGGCCAGCCATCCGCGGTCGGTACCACCCACTGGACCGTTACCGGCCACGGTGCCATTCGCCAGATTCTTGGGTTGTGCCTTGGTGTCGGCGTATCGCAGCCCGAACTCATAGAGTTGAGCGTAGGTAGCTTTCAGCCCGATCGAGTAGGACAGCGCGCCTTCGTTCCCGCCACCCGCGGTGGGTGCGTTGCCATGCAGGCCGTAGTTAACGGTCAGCGGAACATCCAGGTCCCAGGACGGAAAGATCGAAATGTACTGTGGTGTGTAGTTGACGGCAACGGCGTAATAGTTCTTCGACGAGCAGCCATCGGACTCGCTGCCGGAATTAGGAATGCCCGGTGTTCTGCCATTGGTGCAGGCCGCGTTGCCGACGCCTTTGTACAGTTCTTCATGTTCCGTCACACGTTGCAAATGGCTGTAGGCGAATTCACCGACCAGCGTGGCGTTATCCGAAATGAAGTTACGCGGTACGCCGTACACGGCATTGGCGATGAAGTGGATCGTGTCACCACGAGGACCTTCATCGTCCACGGCGCTGACACCGGTAGCGTTCAACGCGCCGCCCATGCGATACGACAACTCGGTACCCACCGCCACGGTATTGAAAACCCGGGCGAAACTGACGCCCGCGAGCTTCACGCCCCGAGGGTAGACCACCCGGTAGGAACCCAACGCCGCTTTTACCTGCGGTGCCAGCCAAGGTTGGTAGTCATCGAACTGGCGGTAGTAGGCGCCGAAGGTCGACTCGATCTCTTCAACGTTGAGCTTGCCCATCACGCCCCAGTTCTTTCCGTCACGGCCGAAACGCGAATCCTGGCGCTGCAGGGTGGCGCCGTTGGCGGCCAGCGGCAACTGGTCGGGACCTTCGAACAATGGGTCGGCGCCGCCGAAATAGGTGCCACCAAACGGGATGCGGGTTGGCTCCCACTCATAGAAGTACTGCGCAGCAAGCGAGAGTTGGTCGGTCACTTGCGCCTTGGCCGACACTTGCCCGACCGGCAGGAACACTTCCTTGGTTTCGATACCCGGGCTGGTCGAGGCTTTTACGCCATCGCTTGGCGCCTGGGAGTAAGACACGGCGTGCGCGCCGAAGAGCAGGCCTTCACCCCAGTAGTTGGTGTGGCGACCGACTTTCACATTGACCGGCGTGTCACCGATGTTGAAGTTGCGCCAGACGAACGCATCGAGAATCTCGCCCGAGGGCCCGTTCATGTACCGATCGACTTCGTTGCTGTACTTGTTGTTGTGATAGCTGGTGGCGTAACCCGGGATGTTACTGCTCACCGTGTCGTCGTGATACGCCTGGTCAAACCAGGCAGCAGCACTGAGCCGTGCCCCCCAGTCATTCAGGTAGGAAAAATCGAATTCACTGAACAGATCAAGACGATTTGTAACAATGTCGCCTTTATCGAACTTGCCGTCCGACTCGTCGTAGTTCGGCGTGTTCATGATGCGGTGGTCTTGGCTGTCGGTCCGTATACCCAGGTTGTAACGGACCGTATTGTCCCAACGCACGCGGTAGTCTGGGTTCGACATGTCGAACGAGGCCGCCATCAAACCCTGTGCACTGCCAACCATCAAAAGCGTCAGAGCACCTTGAGTCAGCACCCGCCGACCCTGCTTGGTCTTCTGTTTCATACACACTACCTTTTATTTTTATTGTTCAGTCGTTATGTGCGTTCAAGCCGTCATTGCAACGATCTGCAAACCCTACAGGATCGTTGCAAGTCTCGCCTGGACAGTCCGCTCAAGAGGCCTGGCACGCTCCAGGACCACTTTTTCCTCCTCAGCTGAAAGCCACCGTAACGGATCAGAATCGAAAATTCCACATTAAGATTTTAATTCTCCATACAGAATTATCAATTCATTTCCCTGGAAGGCAGTTTCGCGCGGGGCGATGCCAGGCTCAATACTGCACACAAAATACATAAACGTTTAAATAATCTTTGACGGTTTGCACCTTTGGGCTTTCAATAACCCCGACACTCCCAGCGAATACGGGGTGTCCGGCAGAAAAAACGGCAGTTGAACCGAAAGAAAAAACGACAGGAGCCAGCATGAACATTGATTTGGGTGGCAAGCGCGTGATCATCACGGGCGCGTCCCGAGGCATCGGCCTGGCCATTGCCCGGGCTTTCGCGGCGGAAGGAGCACGGGTGGCGATTTGCGCCCGTAGCGAGTCAGCGGTCCGCGAAGCCGGTGAACAGCTCTCGCAGCACGCCCAGGCCGTCATTGCCCGGGCGGTCGACGTCACCGACAGTGACGGCGTCAAGGCGTTCGTCGCCGAAGTTGCACACGCCTGGGGCGGTGTCGATGTGCTGGTGAATAATGCCGGTCAGGGCCGTGGCGGCAATCTCGACACCCTGACACCCGAGGTCATCCTCGAACACGCCAATATCCTGCAGATGGGGCATTTTCGTTTCGTCCAGGCCGTGGTGCCGTTCATGCGTGAACAACGCTGGGGACGGATCATCGAAATCAACGCCCTGGCGGGAGCGATTCCAACGCCCGACGGCATTCCTTCGGTGATCAACCGCGCATCGTGCATCGCCCTTTCCCGCTCGTTGGGCATGTCGTTGCCCAAGGACAACATCCTGGTCAACAGCCTCAACATGGGCTGGATCGATACCGGGCAGTGGGACCGGCACTACAAGGAAATGGGCCCAGGCGTCACACGTGAGGAGTTCGATGCCATGGTGATGAAAGTCGTTCCGCTCGGGCGTTATGGCAAGCCGGAAGACGTGGCGGGCATGGCGTTGTTCCTGGCCAGCGAATACGCCAGTTTCATCAGCGCGGCGTCGATCGACATTGCTGGCGGGATGGGCGGACAGATTGCTTATTTCCCGACCCTCAAGCGGGATTTTGCCACAGCCATCGCGGCACGAAATACAGCCGGCGAGTAACGCGAGCGAGCCCCTCACTGACAGTCGCGAAAGCGGAGTCAGTTCCGGTGCGTACTGCATATCCTCTAGGCTGGCGGATTCTGATGAATGTGCTCTTACCCGTCCTCGCGACACTGATCTGGGCAGCCAGTACGGTGGTCAATCGCCTGTCCGTGGGGGTGATCGACCCCGCAGCGATTTCGTTTTATCGGTGGTTGACCGCATTGCTGGTGTTGTCCCCGGTGCTGTTGCCCAGGGTTTGGCGATTGCGTCGGCAAATTCGGCCTGACCTGCCCAAGCTCGGATTACTCGGTCTACTTGGCATGTCGTTGTACCAGTCGCTGGCCTACTTCGCGGCGCACACCGTCAGCGCCACTTCCATGGGCCTGATTCTGGCTACCATGCCCCTACTGACCGTAATTCTGGCCTTTCCGCTGCTCAATACACGCCCGACCGTGCCCTTGCTGTTCGGTGCACTGCTTTCGTTTGCCGGGCTGATCTGGTTGCTGGCCGCTGGCGACCTGCCTTCACTGTGGCAACATGGCGTGGGTCGCGGTGAGCTGATGATGTTGCTGGCCTCTCTGTCGTATGCGCTGTATTGCGTGCTGGTGAAGCGGTGGCAGATTCCGCTGCCTACCTGGGAAAGCCTTTATGTCCAGATTATCTGCGGCACCCTGTTGCTGGTACCACCCTTTGTGCTGGCGCCATCGATCGCCCTGACCGCCAGGAATATCCCGCTGGTGCTGTTCGCGGGTCTCTTCGCCTCGGCGTTGGCCCCCGGTTTATGGATGCGCGGCCTGCAAACGCTGGGCCCGGAGAAAACCGCAGTGCTGATGAATCTGGTGCCGTTGTTCACCGCGGTTCTGGCAATTGTGTTACTCGGGGAGACCTTGCACCTGTACCACGTGGTTGGCGGCGGACTGATCTTGCTGGGAATTGGATTGGCGCAGTGGAAGTCCGTGCGGGTAATGGCTCGGGTCGCAACCTGAACGACACGTGAGGATCCGATTCAATCCACCATCAGGTGCTGATAGGCGGACGTCAACGACCGGGTGCCCTGCCCCAGGATCGGCGTACGGCGTGGTTTACGCCTGTGAGTGAGCAAGCGCAGGGAGTCGAAATCTTCGGCGTATGACCGAGCCGGCCGGCGGCTAGGCCGCGATCTTCCATCACCACCACGCCCCGACCACCGCCCTCTCCATCCCAATCGGTGAAATAGAGGCGCGGCAGCGCCGCGCCAAATCATAAAATCGCGCTTCCAGCTCGCAGAACCAGCACCTCGACGCCCAAATAACGCGGCTGCAATAGCTGAGTTAGCCAGGCTGCTGTGTCTCGCTCGGGGGCCGTGGCAACCTGCGGCTGCGCTGCGGGTAGGGACGCCCCAGCGGACTGTCCGTCAAGGCGTCGGCACCCGACCAGCGTTGGCAGGTATCTT
The DNA here is from genome assembly GCF_017947325.1 of Pseudomonas sp. MWU349. NCBI lineage: Bacteria > Pseudomonadati > Pseudomonadota > Gammaproteobacteria > Pseudomonadales > Pseudomonadaceae > Pseudomonas > Pseudomonas sp. MWU349. The sequence goes on from NZ_JAFEVP010000001.1 coordinate 1,247,629, forward strand.
CAGCTTGAGCAGTTCGATCGCGTTGCCGCTGCGAATCCGCTCACGGTCTTCAGCGGACAAGCCGATCCCTTCGGTCAGATCGCCATGGTCGTAGGCACCACCAAAATTGGTGCCATACAACAGCCGTTCCGCGCCGACCACCTCGGCAACACCGCGACGCAAGCCAGGCGCATGAACGTCAAGGTCGAAATAAAAGTTCTGCAGGTAGTCCATTAGCGGTCGCTGGTTGCGCGAGTCCGGCGCCATGGCCCGGTTCAGTTCGCTCAGGCGTCCCAACTGGAATACCGCCATGCCACCGGCGTGGGTGATATAGGTTTTCAACGTCGGGAAAACATCCAGTGCGCCACCGCAGATCAGGTACCAGAAGAATAGCGTTTCATCGACGCAGTCACCGACGATGGAGGTGGTTTCGAACTTGTCGTCTGTGTGTTTTTCGCCCCAGTAAATTGACTGGTTGAAGCCATGCACCATGATCGGCACATCCAGCTGGGTGAGTTTTTCCCAGACGGGAAACAAGCGTTCGTCGTGAGCCTCCAGACCATTGAAGTTGGCCCCGCCGACGCACACACCTTTGGCGCCCAACTGAGACACCGCGCGTTCAATTTCCTTCGCAGCGTTTTGCGGGTCCGCAAGGTTGGCGTGGCACCAGAAATCGAAGTGGTCGGGATCAGCCCGGCAAAACGCCGACAACTCGTCGTTGCAAATGCGCGCGTATTCGTTGGCGAAATCACCTGCCCAATACATAAAACAATGGGACGGAGTGGACATCACCAATTTGTCGACACCCCGTTCGGCCATCAACCTGCGACGGCTGGCGTGGGTCATGCGCGCGAGGATATTGGCCTGCGCTTCAGCATCCGTCGCAGCTTTCGCCGGTTGTTTGGTACCGAGGGAAAAATGCCCCACGGTCAGCCCCTGCACTTTCATGAACGGCCCCCAAAACTCGTGGCGATTTAGCATGCCCTCAGTCAACAAATGAGCGTGGACATCAATCAGCATGGCGTTCTCCTTGTTTTAATCAGCCAGCAAATCAAACGCCCCATTGAGAAGACGCTCGATAAATTAGGAAAAATGTACCGCCTCAAATATAAACACATATCAACTATATGTTCATATTATTATTGACGAATATTGGCTTTCAAGGCTGAAGTGCCTGATAGATCGCCATCGCAAGCTCGCCGGTTGCCAAAAAGTTCTGGGTTGCAAGAGGAATAGCGAGGATGTCGAACGCTGTAGAGCGGGCTGGCGAGTGCGACAATGAAACAACGGCACCTGCTGCCGGAGAACACCTCGCGCCGGTGATCGGATCAGGAGGCACAGGCCATGATCAGAAACTGGCGAAAGGCCTGGCTGGGTGCTGACAAGCGGTTATCCGGCAGCCACATCAGGCCCAGTTCCATTGGCGGAATCACGTCGACCAGAGGGCGGACCTCGATCTTCTTGCCTTCCAGTGACCAGGCGCGATAGAGCATGTCCGAGAGAATGGTCACGCCGAAGCCATGCCCCACCAACCCGCGCAACGCCTCCATGGAGGAGGTGCGAAAAGCGACTTTCGGCGCCAGCCCGCGGGATTCCCAGTAGCGTCGGGTCGAGGTTTCGCCCTCATCGACCGTGGCGAGGATATAGGCATGCTCGGCGACGTCTTCAAGATTGATCGAAGTGGCCGACATCAAAGGGTGCTGGCTGGCCAGCCAGAGCTGGCGGCGCGAGCGTATCAGCACCTGGTGAGCGAACCCGCCAAGGTCCGGCGTGTTGGAGACAATCGCCAGGCCCAGGTCGAGGTCACCATTGCTGAGGGCGGCTTCAATGCTCTGGCGGTCCATGTCGATCAGGTCGATCTCGACCTGCGGGTAACTGCGTTTGAAGCGCGCCAGCAATGCCGGCAAAAAATAGCCCAGCACCGTGTAAGAGGCGCCGACACGCACGTGGCCTTGCATGGCGTGGCCGAGAAACAGCGGCTCACTAAGAGCATCTTGCAAGGTGTCGAGTATGTGTCGCGCGTGCTGGGCGAACTTGTTGCCTTCCGCGGTCAGCGTCACGCCATGGGGCAAGCGGTCGAACAGGCTGACCCCCATGGACTGCTCCAGATGCAATACCGCGGCCGTGATTGCCGACTGCGAAACATGCGCCTTGAGTGCCGCCTGGGAAAACTGGCCGGCGTCGGCGGCAGCCACGAAATAGCGCAGTTGGCGCATGGAAATGTCTTTGCCTTTTGTCATCTGTTTTTCTGATACCTGCCGCCTGAATATATGAAACAGCTCGGTCCACGCGCTGGTTACACTCGGGTCCGGGTAGCTGCCCTGACGCATCGTCCTTCGAATTTCAGCTCCAACAATAAAAATGGCTGAAGTTATATCGGTTGAAGGTTGAACAATGAACGCGATCCACTACAGCGAATACGACTGCGAAGCCTCGGGTAACTTTCTGACGGAAGCTTCACTGGCCAAACAAGGCTTCGAGATCCGGGTTGAACATGCGCAATGGTCCAATACGGGCACTGCGCTGATCGAAACCGGCGACAGTTGCCTGCTTCGCCTGATGCTCCCTGCCAGTGCTCAGATCAAGCCGAACTGCGGCAGTTTTTCCAGCCACGGCGTGCAGCAGTTCCGGCCTCTGGGCAAGCTGCTGTTCATTCCCCATGGCACCGAATTCCACCTGCGCCACGATGCCGGCGAGCAAAAGGCCTTGGTGTGTCTGTTCGACCCCACTTCCCTCGGCGTCTTGGGCAGCTACCGCTGGAACTGGCAGGACAACGTTAGTGAAGCGATGCTCAACCTGCAAAGCGGTTATCTGCACGCCTCGTTGCAACGTTTGGCCGAAGAAGTGGCCAATCCCGGCTTTGCCAGTGAATTGCAGACTGAATGCCTGCTCACCAGCATTGCCCTGGACCTGCGCCGTGAATTTATCGACGCTCCCGCTGACACGAGCGAATCCCCTCACTGCGCGGAAAAACTCAGCCCTCGGCAACTCAACCTGCTGCGCGAATTGCTCGACGGCGCCAGCGACGAAGGCCGCTCGTTGCGCCACCTCGCCCAGGCCTGCGAGCTGCCGTTGCGAACACTGTCCACGCGCTGCAAAAACACCACCGGAATGACCCTGCGCCAGTACGCTGCGCAAAGTCGCCTGCAAAAAGCCGTGGCACTGCTGGCTGACTCACGGTTGCTGATCAAGCAGGTGGCCTATCAGGCCGGCTTCAACAACGCCGCGGCGTTCAGTGCCGCATTCCGTAAAGAAACCGGGGTCACCCCCGAAGAGTTTCGACAGCAACGCCAGCGCTGACAGGTGCTCGGTCCAGGGCACCCAATGCGCTACAGGTTTCAGCGACGAATCGTGGCGGTGATTTTCGCGTGTGGCCCGTCGACCTGCGCAGCCCAGGCTTCAGCCGCCTGGTCGAGGGTGAAATCCAGGTAATCCACCTGAATCTGCTGCTCTTTGGCGATCTTCAGCAGACGCAGCCAGATCTGTTCACGGTCGGCCGGTGGACGCTGGCCAGTGCCGATGCACGACAGGTTGCGGAACAGCAGATCGGCGATATCCAGGTTGAGCTGGCGGCCGGCACCGGTGCCAATGGTCATGATCCGCGCGCCCCAGTTGGTGGCTTTCAGCGAGGTCAACATGGGCTGACCGCACACTAGGTCGAGCACCACATCAAATCCACCATCAGCCGCATCTTTCAGCGCCGCGACATCATCGCTGCCGCCCAGGGTCACCACCTCATCAGCGAGGCCTCGCGACTTCAGACGGCCCAGTGCCTCACCGGATCGCGCCGCACCCACCACCTTACCGGCGCCCAAGCCGCGCGCCAGTTGCAGGGCGATCTGGCCGAGGGTGCCGGTGGCGCCCAAAATCAGCACCTTTTCACCTTTCTGAATCCCTGCTTTCTCCAGCGGCACGATGGCGCCCGTTGCAGCGATACCCATGCTGATAGCGGTTTTATCGTCGATGTCGTCCGGCACGTTCCACACTTCGGCTTGTGGCACAAGGGTGCGCTCGGCCCAGGCACCGAACGGCAACACCGAGCGCTCGCCGAAATACACCCGACGGCCATCTGGTGCACGACCTACGCCTTCGCCGCGAATGACACACGGGTATTCAACGCCGAGACGGTAGGCACCAAGTACATCCCAGCCCCCCAGGCCAGCGGTATCGACATCGATCAGCACCGCGCCGTCTTGCGGTTGAGGGTCACGAAACTCGCCGACGACCGGTGGCGCATTGCGCTCGGAAATAATGGCTGCACGCATGGCATTCTCCTTGTCTATTTTATTGTCAGGCTGCACTTGCGGTAATAATTGAACATTATTTAGTTATCTGTCTATGTTTACTTAAGGCGATCTGCCTAACCCACCGCCAAAGGCTCCGTCCGAAATCGCGGATATCCGCCCAGCGTCAGTAGGAGCAAGGGTCCGACGACAAAGCAGATAAAACTGAACAGCAGCATCGCCGAGTAACCACCGGTGAGTTTGAACAACCCCGCGAACAGCAACGGTGAGGTCGCGGCGCCGGCCGTGATCAAGCCCAGGTGCGCGCCAAACAAACGGCCGTAATCGCGCATGCCGAAGTAGCGGGCGATCAAAAAGGCCGCAATATCAAACTCGGCGCCCGCTCCCACACCCACCAGCAAAGTGGCGAGGGTATAAAGGACAATGCTGGAGTCGCCGTAGGCAAAAATGCCGCAGGCAAACGCTGGCATCAGTAGCGCCAGCGAGGCGACACCGGGCGCCCACAACCGGTCGATCAGGTAACCCACCAGCAACCGCCCAAGGATCAGCGACACCCCGAAGCTGGCGAAAACCTGGCTGGCCTGCAGGGCACTCAGACCACGGTCCTGCAGCAAGGGCACGATGTTGGTGACCATGCCCACCACGCACGACACCACCAGCGTCATCGACAGATTGCATACCCAGAAGCGCCACGAACGCAGCGCCTCGCGCAGCAGCAGTCCGCCGGTTCGTACGCTGGCGGCCGGGAGTGTCGCCGTGTGATGACTGGCATCGGCACTCGGCAATAACCAGCGCAATGCCAAGGGCAACGCCAGCAGCACCGGCAACACCCCCAACGCCAGAAAGCCTGCCTGCCAGTTCCAGCGGCTGATCGCCCAGGCGGTGATCAGCGGCAGCATGATCGCCGCCAGCCCGGAGCCGCTGAGGATGATCGCCAGCGCCAGGCCGCGGTTTTCCTCGAACCACAAGTTGACCAGGTGCGACCAGGTCACCTGTAACGTCCCCAACCCGGCCAGCGGCACCAGGAAAAATCCCAGGTAAAGGGTCCAGATCGAGCCATTGATGCAGCTCAGAGTGAAGACGCTCAGGGACAGCGCCAACAGCGACAGCAACGTGACCCGGCGCAAGCCATAGCGCAAGTTGAGCCAACCAGCCAGTTGCGACGCGACGATGGTGCCCAGCGACAGCGCGGTGATTGCCGCCTGCAACTCCGCCCTGCCCCAGCCCATGGCCTGTTCCAGGGGTATCACCATGGAGCTGAAGCTGTACAGCAACAGTGAACTGGAACTGGTAGCGACGCCAACCAGCGCCAGAATCAGCACCCGCCAACCGTGTTTGAACTCTGCGTTATCAAAGCCTTTCATGGTAGTGACCTCAGTCATTGCCGATAAACACAGCCGCTTCCGCGCTCTTGCCCAGAACAAGGGTGCGCCGTGCCGAACCGGGTGAATGGCCCGAAGTTAGGGTGTCTTCGGGGTGAATCAGCGTCGGGCCATTGCCCAGCTCCTCAAGGGCCAGCAGCGCCAGGTCCTCGGCCTTGGGCAAGGTCATGCTCAGTGCGTCGGGAATGTTCAGCTTGACCATGGCCTCGCGCATGGTCGGTGTGTCGACAGTGCCGATGAGCAGGTTGAGCACATCCACGCCGCGGTCCTTCCACTCAGCCCATAACGATTCGCCTAGGTTCAGCGCAAAGCCTTTGGTTGCGGTGTACATCGCCAGTTTGCGAATACCCCCCAATGCGGCCTGGGACCCCACCAGCAGCAATCCGCCCTGGCCGCGCTCGAGCATCGCGGCACCAAAGGCGTGGCTGCATTGCATGACAGTCAGGCAATTGAGGCGCATCAAAGCGCCCCAATCCTTGGCTGAGGTATCGAGAAAGCGCGTGATATAAGGATCACCACCGGCGTTGTAGATAAACAGGCCGACTTGCCGCTCACCCACCGCTGCCTGCAACCGCTCGCAGGCAGCGGCATGAGAAAGGTCCTGGATCACCACCAGCACCTCAACGGCATAACGATCCTCCAGCTCGTTTTTCAACTGCGCCAGGGCATCGCCACGCCGCGCCACCAGTACGCAGTTGAGCCCGCGCTCGGCCAATGAACGGGCAAACGCCGAGCCCACGCCATGGGAAGCGCCGGCGATCACGGCCCAAGGGCCATATCGATGCAAGAAGGCATTATCAGGAACAGACATAAACACTCCGAGAACAGGGGCCCGGCCAGGCGCCGGGCGCAGAAGGCTTCACCGGGTCAGACGACTGGCGGCAGGTCGATGTGGCTGGCGGAGGCGCCGATGGCAGTATCGCCATAGACCAGAACGCGACGCTCGATGTGCGCCATGAACAGGCGCAGCAAAGGTTCGTCGTACTCGGGACCAGCGCTTTTGACGAACGCTTCCAACGCAACATCGATTTCGTCGTAGTCGCTAAACGTGCGCTCCAGCAGGACCTGCACCTCCTGTTGCTCCAACTCGCGCAAGTACCGCTCCATGGCATCACCACGGCCTAGATACTCGATCAGTTTGCTCACGGCGCGCAGTTTGGTTTGCTGAAAATCGCTGCCCACTTCCACTTGCGCCAAGGCATCGGCGAGCATGCTCAGCAACTGCGCATTCGGGCCGCTGCTGACAATGTCCAGTGATGGCGTTTGCAGAGGCACACCCATGGCTTCAGCCAGCGCATGCACCACCACTCGGCGCAAGGCGATATCAAACTCGGTGTAAGTGTCATGTGGGTCACCCGGTTGTGGCGTGGCCACCGATGCCGAAAATTGCATCGTACTGACGGTGGCAAACAGTGCGGTGTGGTAACGCACGACATCGGGGTCCGCCGGTTCGCCGGTCACTTGCTGATAGTAGCGATACAGGTCCGCAAAACGGTCTCCGAGCGGCTCGTAGTTGTCGCGCATGCGCGCCGACGCCAGGTCGGCCAGCGGATCGCCAATCATGGCGAACTCGAAATCGTAGAGGCCATGTACCTGGCCGTTCTCGAACAGGAACTGGCCCGAGTCGTACTGCACGAAAGCAGGTCGGGTACGGTGCCGGGGCACATTGCGGCGCAACCAGCCGAGGGCGAATTCGGCCAGTGGCTGAGGTCTGGTTTTATTGCGTGCATACAGCGGGTAGTAAGCTTCCAGCCCTGCGAGGGTAATGTCTTCGGCACTGGTCGGCAGTTGAATGCCCTGGTCAATGAACGGTTGCAACGGCAGTTGGTGCATGCGCGCCATGGCGTCGACCCACTGGCGTGCGACGGCATGGCGCTCACTATCAGAGCTCGCCGTGCTGACGTCACGAGTCCCCGGCACCCGCTCCATCACGATGGCTTGCGGGTCTTCACAGAAACCGTAGATACGCGGCACCGGCACGCCTTGCTGACCGAGCAAGGTGAGAATATCCGCCTCCCGGCGCAGGTCCGGGAAGGGGCTGACATCCCCGCCGCGCTCGCCGCGGATATGCAGCTGCAGGGTTTCGTCCTCGCGTTGCAGTTCAACATCCCAGGCCGGGCGCCAGCGCAGCAGGCGTTGCATCGCGGTGATTTTCCCGCCCAGCAGCCCTTCGACAAAGGTACGCAGCTTTTCTTCGACCGGATCACGGGTCGCATTCAGGGTGGTTGGCATTCGGGTCTTCCTCAGGCGCTGGTGTCCAGCGCCGCTATCAATGGGCGCTGGTCACACCAGCGTTGGGCCCGCCGACCTGCTCCAGCGGCACGCCCTTTTTCTTCGCCAGGTCGGCGGTGTCCAGGTACTCGCGCCAGGCACAGATGAGCCCGTCGTCGTCCAGCTCATACACCGCCACCATCGAGTGCGGCATGGGCACGCCGTTGCTGACGCAGTAATCGTCACGTTCGGTCATCACCACGCGGTCGGAGGAAACGATGTGCCGCGTGGTGCACAGGTTGTGCGTGACATAACTCATCTGCCGCTCGATCTCGCGGCGTAGCGCGTCGCGTCCGCGGATCACCGGCCCACCCGGCACCCACAATTGCCAGACGGCGTCTTCGGCGAAAGTCGCCATGATGCGTTCGATATCCGGGCGGCTGCCGTCGCTGCCATCGCCCCAGGCGGCGAGCATGTCGAGGATGAAGCGTTCCTGTTCGAGTGCCATAAAGAGGCTCCAGTGCAGTGAAGGAATCGGGATCAGGCCGATGCGTTGGGCAACAGGAAATTGCGCACCACCGGCACCATCGGCGTGCCGCAACTCATGCCGCCGTCCACACGCATCAGCGTGCCGTTGACGTAGGCGGCATCGTCGCTGGCGAGGAAGGCCGCCATGGCGGCGATGTCTTGCGGCTCACCCAGTTGCGGTACGTTTTGCAGGTCGAGAAAGGCCGCCTTCATGGCTTCGTTGGCCCAGCTTTCCATGGCCGGCGTGCGGATCACGCCCGGCAAGATGCCGTTGCAACGAATGCCGCGCTTGCCAAACGTGGCGGCGATGCTTTGCACATACCAGTTGAGCGCGGCCTTGGAGGCGCCATAGCTGAACTGGGAGATCTCGCCGGCAATCGAGCTGGTGGACGAGGTGAACAGGATCGAGCCGCTGCCTTGGGCGAGCATGTGCGGCAAGGCGTATTTGCATGCCAGCACACCGCCGAGCACGTTGACCCGCATGCAGTTGTGGAACAGCTCGGTGTTGAAGTGGATGAAGTCGATATCGCGGGTGGTGGCCGGGTTTCGGTACACCGCATTGTTGAACAGCACGTCGATACGGCCGAAGACCTGGAGGGTCTGCTCGATCATCAGGCGCAAGGCGTCTTCATCGCCGACGTCCACTTGCAAGGCCAGCGCGTTACCGCCAATTTCAGCCGCCACGGCCTGCGCCGATTCGCCGAACAGATCGGTGACCACCACCCTGGCGCCCTCAGCGGCAAACCGCAGGGCCGAGGCACGGCCGATGCCGCTGCCCGCGCCGGTGATCACACAGACTTTGCCGTCTAAACGTTTCAGGATTTCGCTCATAAAGGGGTCTCGGGACAGATAAAAAAATCGGCGCCCCTGGCGAGCGCCGAAAAGGAGCGTGAGGTCAGCGGGTCTGGCCACCGGCGATGGTCTGCGGGTTGGCTTCGCGCTCGGCGACCGGTTCCTGGCGGTAACGCGTCGGGCCGTTGCCAAACATGCCGTACTGGTCACGCGTGAAGTCGTACAGCGAGTAGGAGTCCTGCTGCGGATTGTTCGGAATGCCGTAGGCCTCGATGTTGTATTGCGAGCCGGTGCGGAACAGCGCGCCGCTGTCGTCCCAGGCGTCGTACACCGCGGCGCCGAAGGTGTCTTCGTCGATGTAGTAACGGCGTTTTTTCTGCGCATGACGAACGCCGTCCTTGCGAGTCGCTTCGACCACCCACACGCGGTGCAGCTCCCAGCGCTCACAGGCGGGGTTGATGTGTTTGGGCATGAGTTTCTTGTCCATGTCGCAACCCCATTTCAGCGTGTAGTTGCTGTAGGGGATGAACATTTCCTTCTTGCCCACCAGCTTCCAGTCGAAGCGATCCATCTTCCCGGAGAACAGGAAGATTTCGTCGTAGAACGCCACCCCGCCGAACGCCGAGTTGGGGGTGTCGTAGTTGAATTCCGGAGCCTTGCGCACGCGCCGTTGGCCGGTGCTGTAGCTCCAGGCGTAGCGCGAGTCGGCGACCGGATCGAGGTAATCCCAATAGCCGGAGGCCTGCCCCGCCGTACGGGCCGGCGCGACGATGCGCGACCAGATCCGCTGGGCAATTTTCGGATCACGCCCGGGTACATCCAGTTGATAGAAGGGTTTTTCGCCGGTGGACCGGTTGGTGTTGGTCAGCGTCGCGTGACCTTCGTTGACCACATAGGCACTGTGATTCCAGTCCCAACCATTCACGCCCTGATAGTTGAGGATGTAGTTCCACATCACTTCCCTACCATCGCGTGGCAGCGCAAATGGCAGGCCGCCACGGCAGCCTTCGCTGATCGACAGGCCGTCGTTCTCGGTTTTGCAGTCCTTGCGGCTGGCGTTGCGCTGCGTGGCAGCGAGAAAATTCGCCGGAAAAGTCGCCGTCCGGTGGGTCGGGTAGACCTCGAGGTAATAGGTGTCGGGGTTCTGCTTGAGCAGTTGCAGTTGTCCGGCCGCCAGTTGGTCAGCGTACTGGTCGGCGTTGGCCGCGGTAATGCGCAAGCGTGGTTTTTCATCGGCAAACGGATTGGGCCAATAGCCGTCGCCGGGGACCAGACCGGCCGGGACTTTCAAGCCACCGTCGTACGGCGGGATGGTGCCCGCCGCGTTGCCCGCCACGATCGCGCCAAACGCCGTGAGTTTGCCGCCGAGGTCGGCCGTGGTGAAGCTTTCATCGGCCGCAGCCGATCCCGCCATAGCGAGGGCCAGCAGGCCCATCGCGTATGAATTAACTGTCATGACGTTCTCCAATCAGAGGATGAGTGCCGAGTCCGGCGCTCACTGCAGTGCAATTCAGGGGGGTGTTCAGAACGCGGTGCTGAGGGTCAGGGAGACCCAGTTGCGGTCGGTCAGGCCGACGTCACCGGTACCGCCGACGACGGTTTTGCCGACACCTGCGACATCCGCGTATTTGCGCTCGCTGCCGTAGCCGATGTAGGACAGGGTCACGTCATAGCGCTCGTCGTAGGTGCCCTTGATCCCGGCCTTCCAGGTGTATTTGCCTTCGCTGCCGCCGCCCGTTGCAGCGTTGCCGCTGACGCCGTAATCCACGCTCATGGGCGCGGAAATGTTCCAGCCGGGGAACACGCCCAGCCATTGCGGTGCAAAGCTGACGGCGAGGCCGACGTAGTTTTTTGTGGCGCAGCCGTAGTGTTTGTCCTGCCCGGCCGGGCAGCCGCTGTAGCCCTCGCCCTTGTACAGCTCCTCATGCTTGGTCACTCGTTCGACATGACTGAAGGCCATTTCGGTGATCAGGCTGCCGGTGTCGAAATAATCAGTACGCGGCAACAGCCACAGACCGTTGACCACCATGTGCCAGGTGTCACCGCGGGCGCCCTGGTTGTCGCTGGTGCTGATGTTGCTGGAGACCAGCGAGGTGTTCTGCCGATACGACAGGTCGACGCCGAGGGAGCCGCCGCCCAGCACCGGGCCGGCGGAATAGCCCAGGCCGTAGAGCTTGACGTTCTCGGCGTACACATAACGGGCAAAGGTCGGCGCCACTTGCAGGCCCCACGGGTTGTAATCATCGAACTCGCGATAGAACGCGCTGACCTCCGAGTGCAGGAAGTCAAAGCTGTAGGTGCCCATCACGCCCCAATTGCCCCGGTCCTTGGGTTTGACCGGGTCGATCAACGGCCGCGAGACACCGCTGAACAACGGCAGGCGATCCGGCCCTTCCAGCGCGACGTCGGCTGAGGCCAGATAGGTGCCGCCTTCAGGTGCGCGTGTGGTGTCCCATTCGAAGAAGTATTGCGCTGCCAGCGATAACTTGTCGGTGACCTGCGCCTGGGTGGAAATCTGTGTCAACGGCAGGAAGATTTCACGGGTCTCGGTTCCCGGATTGCTCACCGCCTTGCGCCCATCCAGCGGCGCTTGCGAGTAAGACACCGCGTGCCCGGCAATCAGCAGACCGTTGCCCCAATACACCGTATGCCGACCGGCCCGCACGCTGACTGGAACGTCACCGAGGTCGAAGCGCGTAAACGCGAAGGCGTCCAGTAATTCGCCGCTGGGCCCGCGGTGGTAACGCTTGGTGAAACTGGAGTATTTGCCATTGGTGTAGCTCGGCGTGCTGCTACCGGGAAACGCGCCGGGGTAATAGACATTGCCAGGACTGGTTTCAACATCGGTGTCTGCATAGGCCTGGTCGTACCAGCCCGCGCCGCTGATACGGAAGCCGTTGTACTGCTTGTAGGCCACCTCCATCTCGCTCATCAGGTCAACCCGGTTGGTGACCACATCACCTTTATCGAACTTGGCGTCGGACTCGTCGTAACTGGCGTTATTGGCCAAGGCGGAATCGCGCCCTTCAGCCCGTATGCCGAGGTTGTAGCGCACGGTGTTGTCCCATCGTGCGGTCAGGTCCGGATTGCCGGTATCAAACTCGACGGCCTGACTCTGGCCGACGATGAAGGCACAGCCGGTCACGCTGAACCAGGCAGCCAGGCTTAACGGCTTTCGTTTTGCGTCGATCATCAACACTCCCCTTACATTCTTGTTGTTATTGGCAGCCGAGGCGTTGGGCCGTCTGGAACGGCGCCGATGAGCGCACCTCTCAGGGCCTTCGGTGTGATTTGAAGTAGACGGGAGGGGGTGGTTGGCGCACAACGATTCGGCGCATTGCTGAAATGCATTTTGCTATTGGTCAAATGCGCGAGCAGCGCAGACAGGGATCGACAGACGATCGAAGCGTATTTGAATAACCAATACCGACCCGTCGTTTTTGTGATTTTACGATGGCTGACCCGCTCCCTAGACTCCGGCCAATAACCAGCAACGCCGTGCTCCTGGCGTCGCCATGACAATAAAGCCTGGAGGATGAACATGAGTGCGCCCCCGTCCCTGGAAGACAAGTACGTGCAGCACAGCGGAAAAGTTTTGCTCACCGGGATTCAGGCGCTGGTGCGCCTGCCGTTGATGCAACGCCAACGCGACCTGGCCAACGGTTTGAATACCGCCGGCTTTATTTCCGGCTACCGCGGCTCGCCGCTGGGCGGTTTCGACCAGGCGTTGTGGAAGGCCCGCGACTACCTCAAGGAGCACCACACGGTGTTCCATCCAGGCATGAACGAAGACCTCGCCGCGACCTCGATCTGGGGCACGCAACAGGTCAATATCTTCGAAGGCGCGACCTACGATGGCGTGTTCGGCATGTGGTACGGCAAGGGCCCGGGCGTCGACCGCTGTGGCGATGTGTTCCGCCACGCCAACGCCGCCGGCACCTCGCAATTCGGCGGTGTGCTGGCGATTGCCGGCGATGACCATGGCGCGCGCTCGTCCTCGCTGCCACACCAGACCGAGCACATTTTCAAAGCGGTCATGATGCCGGTGCTGGCGCCGTCGGGTGTGCAGGAGTACCTCGACTACGGCATGCACGGCTGGGCCATGTCGCGCTATTCGGGTTGCTGGGTCGCCCTCAAGGCGGTCGCCGATACCGTGGAAAGCGCCGCCGTTGTCGACATTGATATTCATCGCGTGCAGCCAATCATTCCCGACATCCCGCTGCCCCCGGGCGGCCTGAACATCCGCTGGCCCGATCCACCGCTGGCTCAGGAACAGCGCCTGCTCGAACACAAGCTGTATGCCGCCCTCGCTTACGCCCGCGCCAACCGTCTCGACCGTGTAGTGATGGATTCGCCGAAAGCGCGCATCGGTATCATCACCTCCGGCAAATCCTATCTCGACGTTTGCCAGGCGCTGAAAATCCTCGGCATCGACGACACCCTCGCCCGGCAGATTGGCCTGCGGGTGTACAAGGTTGGCATGGTCTGGCCGCTGGAAGCGGAAGGCGTGCGCCAGTTCGCCGAGGGCCTGGAAGAAATCGTGGTGGTCGAAGAAAAACGCCACATGATCGAATACCAGTTGAAGGAAGAACTCTACAACTGGCGCGAAGACGTACGCCCACGCATTGTCGGCAAGTTTGACGACAAGGGTGAATGGAGCCTGCCGCACACCGGTTGGTTGCTGCCAGCCATCAACGACCTGACCCCGGCGATGATCGCCCGTGCGCTGGCCAAACGCATTTTGCGCTTGCATCAGAACGGCCCGCTGCAAGTGCGCCTGGCCGTGCTGGACGCGCAACTGGCCAGCAAAGGCCAGTTCACCAACCTGATGGAGCGCGTGCCCCACTACTGTTCCGGATGCCCGCACAACACCTCGACAAAAGTCCCCCAGGGCAGCCGTGCGCTGGCCGGCATCGGCTGCCATTACATGGCCGCGTGGATCTACCCCCAGACGCAGACCTTCAGCCAGATGGGCGGCGAAGGAGTGGCCTGGATTGGTCAGGCACCGTTTACCACCACCCAGCATGTGTTCGCCAACCTCGGCGACGGGACTTATTTCCACTCCGGCATTCTGGCGATTCGGGCGGCCATCGCGGCCAAGGTGCAAATCACTTACAAGATTCTTTACAACGACGCGGTGGCCATGACCGGCGGCCAACCCGTCGACGGCAGCCTCAGCGTTGCGCAGATCAGCCGCCAGCTCACTGCCGAAGGCGTGCAGCGGGTGGTGGTAGTCAGCGACGATGTCGAGAAATACCAGCACATCCATGACCTGGCCGATGGCGTGCCGGTGCTGCGACGCGACAAGATGGACGATGTGCAGGAACAGTTACGCGAATTCAAGGGTGTCTCGGCCATCATCTATGACCAGACCTGCGCCGCTGAAAAACGTCGCCGTCGCAAACGTGGCGCATTCCCCGATCCGGCGCGGCGGGTGGTAATCAACGAAGCGGTGTGCGAAGGCTGTGGCGATTGCAGCAGCAAATCCAATTGCATGTCGGTGGTGGCGGTAGACACCGAGTACGGCCGCAAGCGCCAGATCGACCAATCTTCCTGCAACAAGGACTTCACCTGCCTCAACGGTTTCTGCCCGAGTTTTGTCACGGTCGAAGGCGGTTCGTTGCGCAAACCGAAAGCACTGGCGGCGAAAGCGGATGAAGTTTGGGAGTTGCCCACACCTGCGACCGTAGCGCTCGATGAGCCCTATAGCATTCTGGTGACCGGCGTCGGTGGCACCGGCGTGGTGACCATCGGCGCCTTGTTGGGGATGGCGGCGTTTATCGAGGGCAAAGGCACGCTCAACCTCGACATGGCCGGCATGGCGCAAAAAGGTGGCGCTGTGTGGTCGCACATCCGCATTGCCGCGCACCAGCATCAACTGTTCGCACCGCGTATCGCCGAAGGTGAAGCGGCCCTGCTGCTGGGCTGTGACCTGGTGGTCAGTGCCAACACCGAAACCCTGTCCAAGCTGCGCCAGGGCGTGACCCATGCGCTGGTCAACAGCGAGGAAAGTATCACCAGCGCCTTTGTGCGCACCTTCGCCCAACAGGCGCAGAGCGGTGATTTGCGTAAGCACCCGGACCCGACCTTCCAGACCCAAAGCATGTCCGCCCAAATCGCTGAAGCGGTCGGCCATGCCCAGGCTGACTTTGTCGACGCGAGCAGAATTGCCACGGCGTTGATGGGCGATTCGATTGCCACCAACACCTTCATGCTCGGCTATGCCTACCAGAAAGGCTGGTTGCCGGTGGGCGAAGCGGCATTGCTGCAGGCCATCGAATTAAATGGCACGGCGGTGCCGTTCAACCTCTCGGCGTTTGCCTGGGGCCGGCGCAGTGCCAATGACCTGTCACGCGTCTTGCGCAAGCTGGAAGCCGGCAACGTGCAGAACGCTGACCGGGTGTTGTCGCAGGATCTGGAAGAAACCTTGGAGCGGCGCATGGCGTTCCTCACCGCCTACCAGAACAAGGTGTTTGCCCAAGGTTACCGGCGACGGGTCGAGCAGTTCATGAAGGCGGAAACCGCGTTGGTCGGTCGTCCCGGAAAATTGTCCGAGAGCGTTGCCCGCTATTACTTCAAGGTGCTGGCGATCAAGGATGAATACGAAGTGGCACGTCTGTTCACCGACGGCCAGTTCCTCGAAAAAATCCAGGCCAGCTTCGAGGGCGACTACCGCCTGCGCTTCCACCTGGCGCCGCCCTTGTTGAACGATAACGGCAGCGGTCGTGAGCCGAAAAAACGCAGCTTCGGCCCGTGGATGCTGCAAGGCTTCAAGCTGCTGGCACGGTTCAAAGTCCTGCGCAACACCTGGCTCGATCCGTTCGGCCGCACCCACGAGCGCAAGATTGAACGCAACTGGCTGGCCAGCTACGAACGGGTGCTCGACGAAGTGCTGACCGGTTTGACCGCCGACAAGCTGAGTCTGGCTCAGCAACTGGTGGAATTGCCGGACAGCGTCCGCGGTTATGGCCCGGTCAAGGAGCGCTTCCTCGTACACGCCGAACAGCGCCAGGCACAATTGCTGGAGCAATGGCGCAACGGCTCGGGCGGGCAGTTTCACGATGCCAGCCGGGGCAGCGGAAAAATCGCTGTCACGCAACTGTAAATCCCAACGCCCGGGCCGCACGCGATGCGGCCTGGGATGCTGGCTAAAACAATAAGGTCAACCGATGAATGAAGCACTGAGCAGAAACTACGAGGAGATTCTCCGCGGCGTGGGTGAAGATCCGCGCCGTGAAGGCTTGCTGGACACTCCAAAGCGCGCGGCGAAAGCCATGCAGTATTTGTGTCATGGCTATCAGCAAAGCCTTGAACAGGTCGTCAACGGCGCGCTGTTCGAGTCGGACAACGATGAGATGGTGATCGTCCGTGACATCGAACTGTATTCCCTGTGCGAACATCATCTGTTGCCATTCATTGGCAAGGCCCATGTCGCCTACATCCCCACCGGCAAAGTACTGGGGCTGTCGAAGGTGGCGCGCATTGTCGATATGTACGCCCGTCGCTTGCAGATTCAGGAAAACCTGACCCGGCAGATTGCCGACGCGATTGCCCGGGTAACCGATGCCGCCGGCGTGGCGGTGGTGATCGAGGCCAAACACATGTGCATGATGATGCGCGGCGTGGAAAAGCAGAACTCGGTGATGAGCACATCGGTGATGCTCGGTGCATTCCGCGAGTCGTACAACACGCGCCAGGAATTCCTGCGGTTGATCCGAGGGTGAACGTCGAACATCCAGGTTGACGGTCGGACCGCCTTCGCGAGCAGGCTCGCTCCCATAGGGGGTTGCTTCGCGGCTAAGGCCGCCCTGCGACTCAACTGAGCATCAGCATTCCGCCATCAATCATCAGCGTCTGCCCGGTGACGAACCGCGAACCATCGCCAGCCAGGAATACCAGCATTGGCGCCAGGTCGCGGGCCGGGTCGCCCAGTCGTCCGCCAATCGGCACCTGCCCGGCCATGAACCCATCATGCTGCTGCAATTGTTCGGCGCTCATGCTCGCGCGGGTGGCCTCGTACATCGGCGTCCACATTGCCGGGGCAATGGCGTTGACTGTGATACCCAGCGGGCCCCACTCGCGCGCAACGGTGCGGGTCCACGCCAGCACCGCGCCCTTGCTGGCAGCGTAATGGGCTTTGCCGGGCTGGCCGATCACTCCCGCCGCAGAGGCGAAGTTGATGATTCGCCCGCCGCTGCTCTTCAGCCGTTCGTAGGCCGCCCGGTTGGTCAGGAATGTGCCACGGGTGTTCACCGCAAAGACCTGTTCCCACTCGTCCAGTGTGATGCAATCGGCGCGGGCATTCGGCGCGATGCCTGCCGCGTGGACCAACACATCCAGACCGTCGAGCTGCTCGTCGGCACAGGCGAAGGCAGCGTCTACCGAGTGGCGGTCAGCGATGTCGCAGATTCGCGTGTGCGCCCAACCACCGCCCTCGCCCGTTATCGAGGGTGCATCCGCCAGGTCGAGACTGACGACATGCGCGCCCTCCTCCACAAAGGCCTTGACCACTGCGGCGCCGATACCCCGGGCGCCTCCCGTGACGATGATTCGTTTACCGACCAGTTGCATGGCGTGTTCCTCTGTTTATCCGGTTGCTGGATCGATGCGCTGCAATGCCGTAGCGAACAGGCGCAAGGCTGAGGCATGGTGTTTTTTACCCGTGATCATCGAGGCCTTGCCCGCACAGGCACGGGCATAACTGACTTCGAGAAAGATGCCGAGCTTGAAGCCGGCCAGCACCAGGTACCAGGTGAAATCGGCCAGCGAGCGTGAGCTGCCGGCGCGGTAATGGGCGACCAGTTCATCGCTGCTGCAAAAGCCTTCCCACGGGTGCACTTCGATGGTGCCGGCGCCATGACCGTCGGCATCGGGCCAGGTGACCACCAGCCAGGCCAGGTCGAGCAACGGATCACCAATGGTCGCCAGTTCCCAATCCACCACGGCGGCCAACTCCCCGCTGTCGTGCCGGAACATTACGTTGGACAGGTGAAAATCGCCATGCTGAATACCCGCACGGAACTGCTGCGGGCAATGTTCGCTCAGCCACCGGGACAACCGCGCAAGCCCCGGCAAGCCACTGGCGCCAGGCCAACCGGGGTAGCCTTTGACAGAGTCCAGCTGCGCCAGCCAGCGTGAGACCTGACGCTGATGGAAACCGTCCGGACGACCAAAATCTGCCAGCCCTGCGACCTGATAATCGATGTCGCCGAGGTGCAGCAAGGCATCCACCATCGCCAGGCCCATGCGCCGGCGCAGCGCCGGCCGATCGGCGTGGGGAGGTGGCAATCCCGCAGCGTTATTGGGATTGAAGCCGTATACCGGCTCCATCAAATAGAAACTGACGCCCAGGACGGACGGGTCAGTGCAGTCGGCGATCAAACCGGCATGGGGCACCGGCGATCCGGCCAGCGCCTTGAGCAGGCGCGCTTCGCGGGCGATGGTTTTACTGCCGACTTCGCGCAGTTCCCTGGAGGGTCGGCGCAGCACGAACTCGCGCGCGCCGCGCCGGAAGCGCAGCAACAGATTTTGCGTGCCTCCGGTCAAGGGTTGAGCTGCCTCGATAGGGCTGTGTTCCAGGCCCTGCTCGTCCATCCACTCCGCCAAGCGCTCGAGATCGACCAGATCCTGCCAGCCGTTCATGCGTCGTGCACGCCCAGGCTGGCCAGCGCGTCGGCGTATTTTTCCCGGGCACGGGCCGCGGCGGTGGGCCGGTGATAATCCGGAAACAACCGGTCGCAGGGCTGATAGTCGCGCAACAGCTGTTTGGCGACAGTGACTTTGTGCACCTCGGTTGGCCCGTCGGCCAGTCCCATCTGGAAGGAACGGACGATGTAGCCGGTAAACGGCATTTCTTCGCTGACCCCCAGTGAACCATGCACATGCAGGGCGCGCGCGGCGATGTCATGCAGCACCTTGGGCATTGCCGCCTTTACCGCGGCAATGTCCTTGCGTACCCGTTTGTAGTCCTGGTACTGATCGATGCGCCATGCCGTGCGCATGACCAGCAAACGAAACTGTTCGAGCTCGATCCATGAGTCGGCAATTTTTTCCTGGACCATCTGTTTGTCTGCCAGGCGACCGCCTTGGGTGCTGCGCGACAGCGACCGCTCACATAGTGCATCAAGGGCTTTCTGCGCCTGGCCGATCACACGCATCGCGTGGTGCACGCGGCCGCCACCCAGCCGTACCTGGGCCACGACAAAGGCCTGGCCGGGCGCGCCGAGCATGTCACTTGCTGGCACTCGCACCTTGTCGAACGACAGGTAAGCGTGGGTGGCGGCCGGGTCATCGGCGATGCCAACGTTGCGGATAATGCTCACCCCTGGTGCATCGGCGGCGACGATGAACATCGACATGCCCTCGTACACTGACACGCTTTTATCGGTGACCGCCATCACGATATAGAACGCGGCGTAGCGGGCATTGGAGGCGAACCATTTTTCACCGCTCAGCAGCCAGTCATCGCCGTCGCGTACCGCTTCAGCGGTGAACACCGCAGGATCGGCGCCGCCCTGCGGTTCGGTCATGGCGAAACAGGACACGATATCGCCATCGAGCAACGGTTGCAGGTACCGCTGCTTCTGCGCCGAAGTGCCGTAATGCGCGAGGATCTCCCCGTTGCCGGAGTCCGGTGCCTGGCAGCCGAACACAATCGGGCCAAACAGCGAGCGGCCGAGAATTTCATTGATCAAGGCCAGGCGCACCTGGCCATAGCCGGCCCCGCCCAGCTCAGGGCCCAAATGGCAGGCCCACAACTTGCGCGCCTTGACCTGGGCTTGCAGCGGTTTGACCAACTGCTCGAACAGCGGATCGTGGATATTCCACGGACTGCCCAACACATGGTCGAGAGGTTCGACTTCTTCACGCACGAACTGATCGATCCAGTCCAGTTCCACTTGAATCTCGGGGTCGGTCTGAAAGTCCCAGGCCATGATGTTTCTCCTAGCAGATGTCGATCAGGCCAGCAGCATGCCGCCGTCGACCAACAGGGTTTGGCCGAGCACATAACTGGCCAACGGCGAAGCAAGAAACACGGCCACGTTGGCCATGTCCTGAGGCGTGCCCAGGCGCCCTTGCGGAATGGCGCGCAGCGCACCTTCGAGGCGTTTTGGGTTGCTGGTCGTGACGCGTGTCAGTTTGGTTTCCACCAATCCAGGGGCAATCCCGTTGACCCGTATACCGTCACGGGCCCAGGCTTCCGCCAGGGTGCGAGTCAACCCGAACGCGCCGGTTTTCGAAGCGTTGTAGGCTGGGTTGCCGCGGGTCGAATGGAACGCGGCGGCCGAGCTGACGGTGATCATCGCCCCTTTTGCCTGCCGCAGCAGCGGATGAAATTTCTGCGCACACACCATCAGGCTGGTGAGGTTGACGTCGAGCACGTGCTTGAACCCCTCAGTGAAAAATTCCTGGCGGTCGTAGAGCACCGTACCTTGCGCCTGCACCAGCACATCCAGATGAGTGAAAGGCACAATGACGGCCTCGATCATTGCCGGGTCGGCGACATCGACCTGGGCGTAATGCAGCCCCTCAAGGTTGGAATCGGCTGAGTCGTGATAGGCCGCCGCCGAAGCGCGCGTGCCCCAGACATGCACCTCGGCGCCGCGCAGGCGAAAGCTCTGCGCGATGCCGTTGCCGATGCCGCTTGAACCGCCGATCACCAGCACGGTTTTGCCGCTGAAATCCAACTCGTACATGGGTATTCCTTGTGCTTGTCAATAAAGGATGCCGAGCAATGAGTACGTGCTTACAGCGCCACCAGCCCCGCCGAGGCCAGGCGCTGAAGCTCGTCGTCGGAAACGCCGAGGGTCTCCAACATCTGCCGCGTATGTTGGCCAAGGGCGGGTGGCGGACGCTGCAGCGACAGCGGCAAGTTGCCGAAGTCCCAGAACGCACCTATCTGTTGCAGATCGCCGTACACCGCATGGGCATAGTGGGCGTGCAGGCCGGCGGCAGCGTGTTCCGGGCTGTCGAGAAAAGTATCCATTTGCGCTTCCAGCACCGCCTGCGCAGGCACTTGCGCGGCAGCCAATGCATCGAGCGCCGCTTGCCGGGTACGATCTGTAAACCACGCTTGCGCCTGATCACCCGTCAGCATCTCGAAACGCCGTACCTCATCAGGCTGCAAGGCCGCCACCACCAGCCAGGCATCGCGGCAGCGGTACAGGCGATGCGCATCGCTCAGGCCGGTCTGTTGCGCATCCATGTGCTCGATGGGCGTCAGGCTGCCGTCTTCCAGCACCACCGCTTCACTCATCGACAGCAACGTGGCGCCCAACAGTGACGAGTTGACCATTTGCCCCATGCCGCTGCGATTACGTTCATACAACCCCAACAGCAAGGCGTAGAGCGACGACAGGCCAGCAAAAAAATCGCCGACGCCAAAGCGCAGCCACATTGGCGCTTGCCCTTCACCGCCCTGCTCGACTTCCCAGCCGCAGGACGCCTGCATCAGCTGGTCGAAGCCGGGCCAATCGGCACGCGGACCGCTCGGCCCATAGGCGCTGACGTGGCAATACACCAGCTGCGGGTTAAGCGTCTTGAGGTGTTCGTAGTCGACCTTGAGCTTGCGCGCCGCCGGGAGTCGCATGTTGTGGTGCACCACATCGGCCCACCGGGCCAACGCCTCGACGACGGGCTCGGTTTGCGAATCGCCCAGTTGCAGCGCGACGCCCAGCTTGCCACGCTGTGTACCGCTGAAGATCCGCTCCAGACGGCGCATCGCATCGCCCTTCGGCGCTTCGACCTTGACGACTTCAGCCCCCAGATCTGCCAACAACATGCAGGCAAACGGTCCGGCCAGATAAGCGCCCAGGTCCAGTACCTTCAGGCCGTGCAGCGGCGGCAGGGCCCCCAAGGTTGAACGGATCATCTGTGCATGAATCGGTGCATCCGCGCCCGACAACCCAACGTTCGCTTCGCCGGCCCGTGGTGCACCGGCGCCTACTCGCGCAGGTGGCTGCACCTGCCAGGCCGGGCCCGGTTGCAGGGTCTTGCCCAAGGTCACGTCGTCGACTTCAACCACATAGCCGTTCAGGCGCGCCTGCTCGTCAAAGTAGATATCGCCAAAGGCGCCGGCAATTTGTGCGGCGACATCGTGCTGCCAGAAATGCTCGACCCAGTCCTGCGCCGGTCGCGTGGCGATAATTGCCTTGTTGGCACCGAAATTAGGTGCCACATGGCTGGGTGGCCACAACGCGTTCAAGCGCGCTACTTCGGCTTCACCCAACTCACCGAGGGCCGCCGCCATCCACGGCGAGGCGTCCGGAGAGTAATGCACATGCAGCCAGCGGCCATCGGCGCATTGGTGCAACGGAATCGGGATATGTTTATCTAGGCCTTTGGCAAAGGCCGGTGTCGGCGTTTGCGCGCGGTTCCAATGCATGGTCATGGGCACCAGGGCTGCCTGGGCCAGGCTGGTGTGAGCAATGCCGCCGCAGCCATCACGGTCGCGCGCCAGCAACCGCGCCATCACCCCGACCACACATAACCAGCAGGCCAGCCAACTGGCGTAAGGCATACGCACGAATACCGGGCCGGGGCGATGTGCCGGTTGTTCGTCCAGCAAGCCCAGGCGCGCCAGGATCAGTGTTTCCCGAGAGAGGGCATTGGCCAGCGCATGCCGTTGCGGCCAGCCGCTGATGCCCGTGATCACCAGTCGAGGGAAGTCTGCACAGAGCTGTGCGTCGGCCAGCCCAAAAGCCTGTGCCATCGCAGGCGTAAAGTCGTGCAGCAGCACATCGGCATTGGCCAGCAGTAACTGCAACTGCTGACGGTCGTTCGCCTTTTCCAGGTCCAGGGTGACACTGCGCTTGCCACGATTAAGCACGGCAAACAGCGCCTGTTTATCTCGCGAGGGGTTATCGACTGGTTCCACCATCAGCACGTCCGCGCCGGCTTCACACAGTTGCAGACCGGCGGCGGAACCGGCGATACCGGAACACAAGCTGATGACGTGAATGCCTTCGAGGATTGCCTGGCTCATGCAGCACCTTTGGGTGTCTTGTTCTGCGTTTAGCGTTCTGCAGCGAAGCTGCACAACGCATCCATGGCGTTACCCTAAGTCATTACCAAACAATTCCATAGGGAGATTATCATTCCGAATATAGAATTATATAAAACATGAACACTAACCAAAAATTAGTTCATATAAGCCAAGGGTGACGCGATGATTCTGCGCATGGACCACTTCACCATCGTCTCCGACCAGCTGCAGGCGACCCGGGATTTCTATGTGGACGTCCTGGGTCTGGTCGAGGGGCCGCGCCCGCCCTTTTCGGTTCCCGGATTCTGGCTTTACGCTCAGGATCGACCCGTTCTGCATGTGGTGGGCGTGACACGGATGCCGCAACCCTGCCGTGGTGTCCTCGACCATATGGCCTTTCGTGCCCAGGGTTTGCAGAGAATGTGGGCGCACCTCGAGAAGCATCGCGTCGGCTTCAAGGTGATCCGCGCGCCCGGAGCCGAACGCACCTGGCAGCTGTTCATGCAGGACCCCAACGGGGTGGACGTGGAACTGGATTTCGACGCCAGCGAGGAGCCGCCCGCCAACTGGAAAGAGCGTCGGGGCAGCTAAATCAGCCCGGCGTAACTGCCGCCGTCGATCTGTAGATTTTGCCCGGTGATGTATCCGGCATGGGCCGAACAGAGAAACGCGCACGCGGCCGCCAGTTCGCTCGGCTGGCCAAAGCGTCGCGCCGCTATCGGCTTGAGCATTTCCAGCTGGGCCTGTTCGGCGCTGAGTTGGCGATGCCGGGCCAACTGCTCGGTCATGAAGCGCAAGCGATCAGTTTCAATTCGCTCCGGTAGCAGGTTGTTGATGGTCACGTTGTCCCGCGCCACCTCGATCGACAGGGCTTTGCAAAAAGCCGTCAGCCCTGCCCGCGCCGCCGTGGACAGTCCCAGGGGCAAGCGTGGCGACTTGACCATCGCCGAGGTGATATTGACGATGCGCCCGAAACCCCGTTCGCGCATACCGCCGACCACCGCCTGGATCAGCAGAATGGCGGAGAGCATGTTGGCTTCAATGGCCGCCAGCCAGGCCGCGTGATCCCAGTCTTCAAGCCGACCCGGCGCGGGGCCGCCGTTGTTGGTCACCAGAATGTCCACCATCGGGCACGCCGCCAGCAACGTCGCCCGCCCGGCCGGGTTGGACAGATCGGCCACCACCGTACGCGGCAACCGACCTGTGCTGTCGAGAATCTCCTGGGCGGTCTGCGCCAGGGTCTCGGCATCCCGGCCATTGATCAGCACCTCACAACCCTCCTGCGCCAACGCCAGCGCACAGGCTTTGCCCATCCCCCGAGAGGAGGCGCAGACCACCGCGGTGCGTCCGCCAATGCCCAGATCCATTGCAGCACTCCTCAGTCGTTCATGCCCAACAACGCACTAATGTCGCGACCGGGCTCAGCATCGCTGCCGTAGGCGAACTGGCCGTTGCGCTGGCGCTCAACCAGTTGCTCCATCTGGTAGCGGTAACGCGTGCCCGGCGTATCGAAACGCGAATGCAGGTCGCGACGTTCATCGGCCTCGAAATAGCGCTGGTTCTGCGGGCGCACCACCGAGTTGTCCTGGGGCTGGATGATGTAGTTGATGCGCGGCATCACATAACGAAACGGCGACGGCGCCGCGGTGGTATTGAACGTGACGTCACAGCGCGATCGGTGCTTGCCCACCGGCAGGAACGGTTGCAGGTTCGGCACGTCATAGCCGGGACGAAAGCGTGGATAGGAAATGCACACATTGCTGCGCAAATGAATGTGCAACACCGCACGAAAATCCTGGTACCGGGCACGCACGCCGCCCACCCATCGCATGATCGGCGCCACTGACTTCTGCGCCACGGTACGGGTGCGGGTGACCGTCTCCGAGGTCCATTCCACTTCCACCACATCCGACTCGGAAATGCCGTCGCCGATGGTGTTGGCATGAAGGAAATCGGCATGAGTCAGGTCAATCAAATTTTCCACCGAGAGCGCCGAGGTTGCATCGAACCGAACGGTGCGCTGGGTGTAGCCAGGAAGGCTGCCGTCTTGCGGCAGGAATGGGATATGCGGCAGCAACAACGGGTCGGCGGCCTCCGGGTTACCGTACCAGACCCAGATGTAACCGTAACGCTCGACCAGCGGATAGAACCCGCTGCCGCCGGTAAATGCGCTCAGCGCCAGTGCCGGGTCACGGGGGCGATCACGATGAAATTCAGCGGCAATCGCCTGCCCGTTTTCCAGCCACAGGTAGTAGGGCTGTGAATGGATGATGCGGCGGATTGGCCGCGTGCTCAGGTCACGGCTGTGGGACACCGGAAACCAGGTGTCACGCAGGTCATAGTTGATCGGTGTCCAGTCCGCCCGCGGTTTGCGCGCAAGGCTGTCACTTGAGGAAGGCACGGCATGCATGGTGGATTCTCCTGGACTCAGACGACGGGGCTGGCGGGTATCAAGTACGGTTGACGCAGGGCGCGCAGGTCGCGGGACGGCGCGTGCAAAAGCGCCGCGATAGCGACGCCATCGATCAGGCTCTTCACATGGAACGGCGCTTGTTTGCAGGCACGGGCGAAGCGCCAGCGCACCGGTGCTTTGGCCGGCACGTGCGCATGCACATAACCACGCCAGCACAGGCTGGTGGTGCCGCGGCGATTGGCACCGGTGGCGATCATCAGGGTAATGAGCGGCGTCTCCTCCTCGCTGAGCAGATCTACCCTGACACTGCCGCCATTCAGGGGGACGGCGGTGCGCACGATCAAGGGGTAATCCACGACGAACTGCGAAGGCAGAAACTGCGTACTCCATACCGCGCCGCGCTCGAGCACCAGGCGCCCGCGCTCGTTACGCAGATCGCCCAGGAAGAAATCGGTGAGGCGCACATGGCTGAAGCCGAGCAGGCACTCAGGGCCGTCAAGCATGGCTGCGAGGTACTGGTCGTGACTCATGTTAACGATGGTGGACCCGGTGAATTCGCGCCCGCACGGCAGGTAATCGTCGCTGGGCAGCTCCTTGGACGGTGCACCCTCGCCCAACCATACGTGAACGAATCCATTGGCTTCGCGCACCGCAAAGGCCCGTGCGGCGTAGCGCGACGGTACGCGTTCGTCAGCGTGCAGGTTGGGGATTTTTGTGCAACCACCGCTGGCGCCGTCGAAGGTCCAGCCGTGGTAACCGCATTGCAAGCCGGATTCCACGACGCGCCCCAGCGCCAACGGCACACGTCGATGGGGGCAACGGTCTTCGAGCGCGAACGCTTGGCCAGCCGCATTGCGGAACAGCACCAGTTCTTCGCCATCGTAGGCCACGGCCAACGGTGATTGGTCATTCACGGCTTCGGAAAGCGCCATGCCCCACCAGCCAGGAGTCGTCATCGGCTCGCCTCATTTTTGTTGTTTTTCGGGCAGCTGCAGGTATCGCGATTAGCGCAACGTTAGACGGTCAACGCCAAGAGGGCAACATTTAAATGAACATATATCAATTTAATGATCATATTTTAAACAAAAAAGGCCTCATGAAAGAGCCTTTAGTTGAGATATGAATGAGCATCGTCCGTTCTTATTATGATTTTTCGCGAAAAAACATTAGTGAACATTTTTCTGATTAATGATCAGTAAATTGCAAAAATGGCTAGCGAAAAATTCATAAGCCTCATTACTATGAGCTTGCTCAGTTCATTTCAGGCGCTCTGACGATGACTCGATCCACCCTCGCCTTTGTCCTTCATGACGTAGCCCGCTTGATGCGTAAACGCCTCGAACAGCGGGCTCGCGCAGTCGGCCTCACGCGCTCGCAATGGCAAGTGCTTGCCAAGCTGTCCGTGCATGAGGGCATTCATCAGAAAGGCCTAGCCGACCTGCTGGAAATAGAGTCGGTCACGTTGGTGCGCCTGCTGGACAAATTGCAGGAGCGCGGTTTGATCGAGCGGCGCAACCATCCCACCGACCGCCGTTTTACATTGCTGTTCCTCACCCCCACTGCCCACCCGCTACTGCAATTCATGCGCACCATAGGTGAACAGATCCGGGTGGAAACCATGACGGACTTCTCCGCTCAGCAGCACGATCAGCTGCTGAAGTACCTCGAACGGATGCGTGAACATTTATTGACGGCCTGCAGCCAGCCGGTGGATCAACCCATCGGTTGCGCGGCGCCTGAGGTGAAACATGGCTGAGTCCACCTTGCAGCGTCCGGCGGTGCATGCCGAAGCCCGGCCGATCGATCCACCGGAAAAACCTCAAACGCAGATGCCCGAGGCGCCAGTTCCTGACAGTTCCGTGCAGGGACCGCCTGACGCGGCACGGCAACGCTGGCGCAGCGGATTGTTTTTTCTGGCGCCGCTCGCCGTCGTGGCGAGTGCCGTCTGGTACGTATTGGGTGGCCAGGTGGTCAGCACCGACAACGCTTACATTCAGGCTGAACGGGTCGGTGTCTCCACTGATGTGGCTGGGATCGTGGCGGCCATCGAGGTGACTGACAACCAGGTCGTTCGCAAGGGCCAGGTGTTGTTTCGCCTGAAAGCCGAACCCTTCGAGATCGCCTTGGCCAGCGCCACCGCGCAACTGGAAAACGCACGCAACCAGATCCTCTACCTCAAGGCCAGCTACAACCAGTCGCTGGCCGAGATTGCCCAGGCGGAGGCCCGGTTGCCGTACTTCCAGATCCATCTCCAACGCCTGCAAAAGCTAGTCAGCGTGGCTGCCGTATCAAAAACCCTTTACGACGACGCCCGCCAGGACCTCGACAACACCCGCCAACAGGTGTCAGTCGCGAAAGCCCAGGCCGCCGCGGCATTGGCCCAACTGGGTGGGCGGCTGGACAGGCCTCTGGAGCAGCACCCGTCCTACCTGCTTGCGAAAGCGGCGCTCAATGAAGCCGAACGCAACCTGCGTAACACCGTGGTGACCGCGCCGTTCGATGGCGTGGTGACCAATGTTGACGCACTGCAAGTGGGCGCTTACCTGCAACCGCCGCAGCCGGGCTTCAGCCTGGTGTCCAGCGAACGCCTGTGGGTGGCCGCCTCACCGAAAGAAACCGAGCTGACCCACGCTCATTCTGGCCAGGGCGTCTCCATCGAGGTCGATACCTATCCCGGGGTCATCTGGCACGGCACCGTGGAAAGCATCAGCCCGGCCTCCAGCTCGAGCTTTTCGCTGCTGCCGGCGCAGAACACCACGGGCAACTGGGTCAAGGTCGTGCAACGTATTCCGTTGCGGATCCGTATCGACGATGCGGCCGGCAAACCGGCGCTGCGCCATGGCATGAGCGCCGTGGTAGAGATCGATACCGGAACCGCCCGCGGCCTGCCGAAACCGTTGAGCAACCTGTTCGCCCGCCATCATGAGTGAAGCATCCGGGCCGCTGCCACCCTCTCCGTTGCGTACGCTGATTACGCTTTGCGTGGTGCTGGCCGTGGTCATGCAAGCGCTGGATACCACCATCGCCAACGTCGCTCTGCCCTATATGCAAGGCAGCGTATCGGCCAGCGCCGATCAGATTAACTGGGTGCTGACCTCGTACATCGTCGCCACGGCGATCATGACGCCGCCCTCGGCATTCCTGGCCCGACGCTTCGGTCGCAAGCGCGTGTTGCTGTGGTCGATCTTTGGTTTTGTACTGGCGTCGGTGCTCTGCGGTATTGCCCGCTCCCTGGAAGAAATCATTCTGTTCCGCCTGCTGCAAGGGCTGGCAGGCGCAGCCCTGGTCCCGTTGTCGCAAGGCATTCTGCTGGATATCTACCCGCTGAAAGACCGTGGCTCAGCCGTGGCCCTGTTCGGCGTCTCGGTGATGGTCGGTCCGGTGCTGGGGCCGATGCTCGGCGGCTGGCTGACGGACCACCTCAGCTGGCGCTGGGTATTCTTCATCAACTTGCCGATCGGGTTGCTCGCCTTTATCGGCATGACCCGCTTCATTCGCGAAACTCCGGCCGATCGCAACGTGCGCCTTGATTGGCTGGGCTTTGGCTCGCTCAGCGTCGCCATCATGGCGATTCAATTGTTCCTCGACCGCGGGGAGCAACTGGGCTGGTTCGACTCCGGGGAAATCATCATCGAGGCCCTGGTCGCCGCTGTCGCTTCGTACATTTTCCTCGTCCACACCTTCACCCACGACAAGCCCTTTATCAGCCTTAAACTGTTCAAGGACCGCAACTACTCGGTAGCGGTCGTATTCATCTTCATCATTGGCATTACCTATCTGGCGTCGCTGGCGCTGATGACGCCTTACTTGCAAACCCTGATGGGCTACCCGGTGCTCACCGCGGGCCTGGTCATGGGCCCGCGCGGCCTGGGAACGATGCTGAGCATGTTCCTCGCCGGCAAGATCATGGGCAAAGTCGACATTCGCTGGATTTTGTTTTGTGGCCTGGCGCTGTCCGCGTGGTCGATGTACATGATGACCGGCTGGACGCCGGCGGTATCGATCGACACCATCATCTACGTGGGCTTCATCCAGGGCGCTAGCCTCGGCCTGCTGTTCGTCCCGCTGACCACCATCGCCTTCACCACCCTGCCCCCGCATCTACGCGGCGACGCCACGGGCCTGTACAACCTGTCACGCAACGTCGGCTCCAGCGTCGGCATCTCGATCGTGACGGTACTGCTGGCACAAAACACCCAGATCAACCATGCGGAAATCGGTGCCTATGTGACACCGTTCAACCGCCTATTCGATGCCTGGCCGGTGAGCGCCCAGCTCAACCCATCAAGCGCCAGCGGTCGTGCGGCGCTGGATGGCATGATCACCCTGCAGGCCAGCTGGATTGCCTACCTGGATGACTTCAAGCTGCTGATGCTGCTGTCCATCGGGATCATGCCGCTATTGCTGATATTCCGCACGCCGAAGAGCCAGGCAAGCCTCCCCGCTTAACGATCAGGTCTCGAAGCGAAACCGTCCCACTGCCAGACTCAGCTCGTCGGACAGTTCACGCAGCGAGACCACGGCTCTTGATACCTGATGGGTGATCGCATCACCTTCGCCCGCCATGCGTGAGATGTGTTCGACGTTTTCCACGATGCCGCGCCCGCCTTCGCTCTGCACGCTTACCGCGTCGGCGATCCGGTCCACCCCGCGCGTGGAGTCGCCGACCAGTTCCGTCGCCTGCTGCAGAGTGCTTTCCAGTTCACTGAGCAGTCGGCCGCTGTCGTCCAGAGCGACCGTGCCGGCGCGCAATGCTTCGTCGACCACCTCGGACTGGCTCTCCAGCTTCATCGTCAACTGATTGATCGAATTGGCGGCCAGCGCCGAGCGCTGCGCCAGGTTGCGCACCTCGTCAGCCACCACGCTGAAACCGCGTCCGCTCTCGCCGGCACGGGCCGCCTCGATCGCCGCGTTGAGCGCCAGCATGCTGGTCTGCGAGGAGAGGTCCTTGACCTGACCGATGCTGGCAGTGATTGCCGTGGTGCTTTCGACGAAGTCGCCCACCGAACCGCGGATGGCCGAGAAGGCAAGGCGCACGCTGTCGATTTTCTCGAGCAGCCGCGACAACGCCAGGTGCCCGTCTTCGGCCCCCCGCAAACTGGCCTCGGCACAGCTGCGCAGGCTTTCCGCATGGCTGGAGATCGTGGCAATCCCGTCGCTCATCTGCTCGATGGTCATCGACACCGCACCCACCGCTCCGGCTTGCGCCGTGGAACTTTCGGCCACCCGTGCAGAGGTGCCGACCAGTTCCTCTGCCGAGGCGCCGACCGATGCCGCAACGGCGGCGACCCGGCGCATGGCCTGCTGGAAGCTGTCAATGAGTTGGTTGAACGCCTGCGCCGTGTGCGCCACCTCGTCTCGCCCCATCACCCGCACCCGTCGGGTCAGGTCACCATCGCGCATCGCGATCGACGCCTGCTCAATTTCACGGATGGGCCGAATGATCTGCGCGCGCAACAACAGACTGGCGAGGACGGCCAGTGCACTGGCAATCAGCAACACCGTGACCAGCATCCGTGACACCTGCCGTTGCATGGCGCCCGCCTCGGCGAACGCAGCGGACGTCAGTTCCGCCTGAAGGCCCAGCAGGCGATTGAATTGCCCTTGCAACCCGTTGTTGTCGGCGCGCACCCGCCCGAGCAGAGAGGCGGCCTGGACTTGGTCGCTCAAGGCCGTGCGCTTGAATTCTTCCAGGCCTTCACCCACCACCGCGGCCTGATCCTGCACCGCGCGATAGAGCTCCTTTTCTTCCTCACCCAGACGTGTTTCGCGGGCCACCTTGTCGAGCCCGGCCCGCATGTCGTCGACGCTGGCCTGCATGTCCTCAAGGTACGACTCCAGTTCTTCGGCGGACGCCTGTCCGCTAGATTCAAGAATGCGTGAGCCGGTGGCATAGGCACCGACCATCGCGGCCTGGGAAGCAGACGACGTCTCCAGTACCTGGCGATATTGCTGGAAACGCAACTGGTCGATTTCTTCGATGACCGCCTGCTGCCTGGCCAGCCCGAAATAGGCCATACCTGAGACAACCAGCAGAGCGAGCACAAATAACGCCGGCAGCATCAGGAGCTTGGCGCCAATTGAGAAGCATTTGAGCAGTGACATGTAGGTTTCCATTCTTGTTTTTATAGGACGTGTCTGAGCGAGCAAGGAACCTGCTGCATTCTTTATACAGTATTTGATTCTTATATTAGAATATCAAGGTTTCTCCGGTCAGTCAGCACAGGCCACCTGGCCTTTGCTGAAATAGCCCTGCGTCCATTTGCCCTCTACAAGCCGCTCCCATCCCATCCCATCCCATCCCATCCCATCCCATCCCATGAGTCAGATGAGCTTTCCGATTTCGAGTGCGCCGGTAAGCGCAAGCAAAGACCAGCCATTCCAATGCCTGCTCCAGCGGTGTGAAGCCAACCTTTTGCTTGTTGGGTCAGGTAGATACGTAGAACCTGAACCAGCATGATGTGGCCCAGATGCTAAGCAACAATCGAATGGCCCAGAGACGGATTTGTGAGTTCATGTGCGATCCGTTGCAGGGCCCAGTTCAATACGCACGCCTGATCCGAGCCGCTCTGATGACCGCGACAGGTGGCAATCCGTTAAAAAGAAGCTGGGCCTCATCACCAAAGTCAAAACGCCCCCCATTCAGGAAAAATGTGCCAGCGGTGGCGCAACGTGCGATGCCGTGGCTGGCCTGCTGGTAAACCGTATCCGAATGGATCGCGGGCAACGGTCAGCTTGCCGATCCGACATTCAAGCCCGCGCAGCAAGCTGCCGACCCTGATCAAGCAGAACGCCTGTGGGCTCTATCAGCGCAACTGGCAGGGGGCGATGCCGTTTAACGCAAGTCAGGTCAAGCCTGCGCCACAGAGGGCCGGTGGCTGCACGTCCCTCCTCGCCTGGCGACTCGATAAAAGCCACTCACCCCGTCACCGCCTGATAAACAACCCGATGCGCCTCGGTGGGCAGTGGCACTTCCCACTTGAACAGCATGCGGCGGATATCATCGTTGCGCAGCGAGGTGTCGCGTTGCTGGTTGCGCCGCATGATCTCGCCCTCGGGGCGTTCCAGGTAGAGAATCTCCACTTGCGCGCCGTAGCCGTAGAGCAAGTCCAGGGTGCGGTTGCGCATCTGCGCCGACAGGTGCGTCGAGTTCCACACAAAGGGTTTGTGCTCTCGCAGCAAGGCCTTGGCCCGGTCGATGGCGTAATGCGCAGCGGCGCCTTCATTCTGTCCATGGCGCAGGCCCAGGGCCTGGCGGGCGTCGTCGAACGACACCACCGGCAGCTCCGGGTGATGCTGTGCGGTCCAGGTGTCCTTGCCGCTGGCCGGCAGGCCCGAGAGCATCACCACCGACGAACCCTGCGGCGCGTGCAACGGGTAGTCGGGATGTACCCGGGCGCCACGCAGGTACTGAATGCGTGTGTAGTCGTCGGCAAAGGCCCGCGGCCCGTACAGGCAGCCCTCCTCCTGCGCCAGTTCGCGCCACAGTTCGATGGCGTCCAGTACATCGGCCTTGCCGGCGTAGTTGCGGCCCTGCATATCGGCCTCGGCGACGGCGCAGAGCATCCACAGAGGCAGTTCCCAGGACAGTTTGTGCAACAGGAACTCGGGGCTGCGGCCGCTGCGATCACCCTGCAGGGCGAAAAACGGCACTTGGTGCACGGCGATGATGCGGCAGATCTGCTCGCGCAGCTCGAACGGCACACCGGCGCGCCACAACAGCAGCCGCGCATCCACCGCCCCCCGGCGTGAATGACCGGGCTGGCCGATACGCCCGGTATCCTTGTCGATCACCGTGGTGTCGGGCTTGGCGATGTCGTGCAACAGGGCCGCGAAGAACAGCACGAAGCGCTGCTCGGCGCTGGCCTGCTGGTAGGCGGGTTGGGCCAGTAATGCCTCGACCACCAGGCAGGTATGAATCCATACATCGCCCTCGGCGTGGTAGATCGGGTCCTGCGGTGTGTCGGCCAGGCGCGCCAGGGCCGGAATGGCCGACAGGCAGGCGGCGGTGTCCAGATCGCGCCCCGGCTCGGGGACCAGTTGGCGCAGTTGTTGAATATCCATTTCGGGATGCTCCTTCAGTAGCCGTGGCGTGGGCCCTGCCAGTCCATGGACAGGCGCGGGGCATAGAGGTCGACGCCGGCGGCCAGTTGATTGGGGATGAAGGGTTGGCTGGCATGGTGCTGGTCGGCATCGAGGATGGCCTGGACGAAGTCCTGGCGTACCCACTTGAGCCGGCCGAGGGTCTGCTGCTCGTCCTCGAGCTTCAGGTACAGGCCCTCCATGCGGCTGGAGCGGTCGCACTGGCGCCAGGCACGGGCCAGGTCGAGGCCTTCGCGGTGCACCACCTGCTCGAACACCTCGCGCCAGTGCGCGGTCTTGGCCAGCGAATCGCTCACCAGCGCCAGCAGATCGGCATGCCGGCGCGGTGCCGGGCCTTCGTACAGCACAGGCACCGACAGCACCGGCCCACCTTCTAGCAGGCGCCGGCGCGCCGCGGTGGAGAGGAACAGCCCTGTGGCGCGGTCCCACACATCGAACTCGCAGAAGTAATGTGGCAAGTGGTCGTAGAACACCGAGTGCTTCTTGTGCAGCCACTCGCCATACAGCACGAAGCGATCTTCCAGGCGCTCCAGCAACCAGTGCTCGTGAGCCACGGCCCACTGCTTGAACAGATTGAACTGGCGCTCGCGCCCACCGCCGGTGAGGTAGTGACCGCGAGATTGCAGGAGCAACTCGCCGCCTGCGCCAAAGCTGATGCCCGCGTTGGCACCATCGAGTTTTTCTTCCACCACCAGCCACTGTCCGGCCAGATCGCCATAGCGCACCTGGCCAGTGTCAGTGTCGCCATCTTGCAGGCGCGAGCCTTGCAGGTGCGGCGTACGGGGGTATTTGAGCAGTTCCAGGTTGTGCGCGGTGGCACGAATATCCGTGTGCATGGGTTTGTCCTCGAAAACAGAGAAAAACCAACGACAGGATCAGGCAGGCATGGCAGTGAAGCGCCGCCGCGCATAGGCACGGGCAGCCATCAGGCAGGATGGACCGTCGTCGGTATCAGGCGTGTTGGCTGGCGTAGGGCACTGGCTTCACCACTTGGAGAAAAGGTTGCAGAGGCTTTAGGGCGCGCATTCAACAGCAGATAGCGGCATCAGGTCAAGCCCCGAAAGGACAAAACCCCAGCGCCCCTGCTTGCGCGAAACACCCGAGCTTTTGTCATGAAAAAAATCGCCTGGGGCTCATAGGGTGCAGCCAGTCATAACCCGATAAGGAATCGATCATGAAACGTTCAAGCGTGCTGATGGCTGCAGTCATTGGCCTGGCACTAGCCCCTTTGGCCCAGGCCTCGTCCATGGCTGACAGCGAAGAAAAAGCCCAGTTGCGCAAACTCTTCTGCGAGTCGAAGGGCGGCGCCGATATCACTGCGCTGGGTGAGTTGAAGAAGTCCGACGACGTCGGCGCCGTGGTGGTGTGCAAGCTCCCGCCCTCGCCCACCACCGTGGTGCAAAACCAGGCGGCATCGAGCCTGGCCGCGCTGCCATTGACGCCTGTCACGGCAACGCTTGCGCCACCGTCGGGGGTCTACAAGCTCGCCCCGGGAGCCAGCAGCGTCAACACTTCATGCTCGGCCAACCTGGCCATCGCCAAATGGGCGGGCTTTCCCAACACCAGCAACGGCAACGCCACCTTGAACTGTCGCGGATACAATGCCGGCGCAGCAGGCGGTACGCTGGGTTGCAAGATCGAATGGACCGGGCCGACCCAGGTCGCCATCGGGGTCACCCCTTACGGCGGCCAGGTCGCGGTGAACTTCAATTGCCAGGCCCTGTACTTCGGTTCCGTCGGCACGGTGATGGATTTCAGCTACGCCGACCCGACGTATCCGCGCATCCGCTATGGCTCGGTCCAGGCCACCAGCAGCATGACCATCACCCAGTGATGCCGTGCCAGCCTGGCTGAGCCTAGATCAAGCGCCGGCAGGGTCGCTCCCTGCCGGCCACCCTCCTCTGCATCATTGCTTGCCGCGCATGCTGTTGCGCCATATGCGGTAGGTCCTGATCCCCGAACGCACTGAACTGAACAGCAGCTGGCCGTCCATTTCCCGGGTCATACCCGAGCGTTTCAGCATCGCCAGGAAAGTACCGCGGGCACGGGCGATAGCGAAGTAGATGCCCTGGGCGGCCAGGGTCTCGCGGATTTCCCGCAGCACCGCGATGCCGCTGACATCGATATCGGTCACCGCCTCGGCATCGAACAGCACCACCTCGGGTTCACTCTCGCGCTGCACGGTGTCCAGCAGGCGCATCTTGAAGTAGTCGGCGTTGAAGAACAGGATCGCGTCGTCGAAGCGATACACCACCAGGCCGGGCACAGTGCGGGCTTGCGGGTACTGGCGGATGTCCACCTGGCCCTCGATGCCCGGCATCCAGCCCAGCACCGCGTCGGTGGGTTGGTAGATGCTGTACAGCAGACGCAGGATGGCCAGGGTCACGGCGAAGATGATGCCCGGCAGCACGCCCAGCCCCAGCACACTGACGGTGGTCAGCAGGCACAGCCAGAACTCGAAGCGGCTGAGTCGGTAGATTTGCTTCAGGGACTTGACGTCGAGCAAGCCCCAGCCCGCCATCAACAGCACCGCGCCCAGGGCCGGCTGCGGAATCCACGCCATGGGCGCGGTGAAAAACAGCAGAATCAGCGCAATCGCCAGGGCGGCGATGATGCCCACCAACTGGCTCTTGCCTCCGGCCATGTCATTGACCGCGGTGCGCGAATCTGCGCCGCTGATGGCAAAGCCCTGGGAGGCACCGGCCGCCAGGTTGCTCAGGCCCAGGGCGATGAATTCATGGTTGGCGTTGATCGCGTAGCCATGGCGTGCGGCGAAACTGCGGGCCGTGAGCATGGCGCTGCAGAAACTCACAGTGGCGATGCCCAGCGCGTCGCGCAGCAGGCTCTTGCTTTCCTCCAGGGTGGTCTTGGGCCAGGACAACTCCGGCATCCCGGCCGGCACATGGCCGAGGATCGCCACCCCGAGGCGGTCGAAGCCCAATAGCCCGGCCAGCAAGGTAAACAGCGCCACCGTCAGCAGCGCCGCAGGTACGCGCGGGTAGCGTCGTGGCAGCCAGATCAAAAGCCCCAGGCTGGCCAGGCCGACGGCCAGGGTCAGGCCATGGATCTCCCCCAGGCGCTGGAGAAAGTCCGCCAGCCCCAGAATGAAACCGTCGCCTTCGATCTTGAAACCCACCACCTTGCCCATTTGCCCGGCGATCAGGCTCAGACCGATCCCGTTGAGGTAACCGATGAGGATCGGCCGCGAGAAGAAGCTGGCGATAAAACCTGCCCGGGCGATCCCGGCGGCAATCAGCATCAGGCCCACCAGCACGGTGACGATCATCGACAACTCGACGGTACGTTGCAGGTCGCCCATGGCCAAAGGCGCCACAGCCCCGCCGAGCATGGCGCAAGTGGCGGCATCGGGGCCGACCATCAGTTGCCGCGAGCTGCCGATCAAGGCATAGACGATCATCGGCAGTACACAGGCGTAAAGCCCGTACTGCGGTGGCAGGCCGACAATCTGCGCATAGGCGATGGCGATCGGGATCTGGATAGCCGCCACGGACAAGCCGGCCCGCAGGTCGGCGCGCAACCATTCGCGGCGGTAGTGCAGCAAGTTGGACAGGCCAGATAGACAGCGAGATAACGACATGCCGGGTCCTTTCGAAATAATCCGTTTTATTCTTTGCCTACGCCCGGGCAGCCTTCTTTCCTGGCCAGGCGATACGGGGCGCAATTCAAGCGGATCGGCCAACTGAGCGCCATGAGCTGGGGCAGCTTATACGTCGATCGAAGGGGTTATGTACTTTCGCAAGTAATTTCCCCCCTGAGTAGGCTCCGCTTTTATTGCCGATCACTGATACCGGGATGCTAGCCCAAGCCTCCGCTGTGCAGGCGCAGAGTGAACTGACCGGGCGACTGTATCAGGCCTTCTATGAGCGCTTTGACCTCGACAGTTTTGGCCACCCGGCCGCAACCCTGATTACCCAAGAACATGCCTATGGCCAACTCAAGGCATCCCTGAATGAAGCCAGCGTACTGATGGATAGCGCGAGCAGTTACTCAAGTCCTCCTGCTGGAGTCGGCGTAGGCTGGGGCCCAGGTGCAGCACGCCGAACAGGCGGCGTTACAGACGCTGACCGTGCAACAGCACAACGCTCGTGAAACCATCCACCATTGGCGTGACAAACTCGCTCCCCTAGCCGCCCAGGACCTGGCGCAGCGGCTGGAAACCGCGCCGCTGCGCTGACAAACGTCCTGGTGGCGGCTGCGTGACGAAATGCAACAGCGCTACGACTTCAGCCAGCACACCAACCGCCCCAACTACCGCGGCGCGCTCGAAAACCTAGCCGACGAACACCGTGCGACCGCTGGACTGCAAGCTGAGCAGCAACGCCTGCTACGGCGCTACGGCGACTAGGACGATGCCATGGAAGACTGCGAACAGATTGCAATCAACCTAGATGCCTACAGCCTGCGGAGCCAAGCCCCGCGCAATCTGACGGCGACCCTTCTGGCCTGGCACTACCGTAGCCGCCATGAAGCGTTGATCAGTTTCTCCAACGCTGCGTTCTACGAAGGACGGCTGATTACCATCCCCGACTCGTATCGAGCGCCCTGACCCGGCCCATGCGGCACTACATCGCCAACCTGGCACATGATTTGCCGCAACGCGAAACCGGGCTGAGCCTGGGCATCGTAGCCTTCTCCGAAGCCCAGCAAGGTGTCATCGAGCAGACCCTGGAAGACTTGGCCGTCGGCGACGCGACGTTTGCAACGCGCCTTGACCACGAGTACGTGCGTGAAGACGCCGGGCAGTTCAATGGCCTGTTCGTCAAAAGCCTGGAGAACCTCCTGGGTAACGACGGCGCCGCGCTTTCAGGGAATTCTTGCCAACCTCAACCCGAGCGCCAAGCAATCCTTTGTCGTCAGCCTGCGCGTGGCCCTCGCCGCCGCGCTGCGCAAGCGCGGACATACGGTGCAAAAATACGTCGGACGCTCGCAGTTCCGCTGCGACCTAGCAATCAGTGATGCTAACGGCGAACAGTTCAGCCTCGGCGTGCTGCTGGACGGTGACGCGGCTGCCACTGCCAGCATGCGTGAGCTTTACATCTTCCGCCTAACCATGCTGCGCAGTTTCGACTGGAAAGTCATCGACGTACTCGACCATGACTGCCTGCTGGCCCCGGAAGACGTGCTGAACTGCATCGAAGAACTGCCACGGGGTGAAGATGCGCCGGTGTTGCCAGGACCTGAGCAGCCAGAACCAGTTAAAGCGCAAACCGTTGAGGTCGAAGCGCCGCCAAGCAGCGAGGCCCTGCCGCTGTAGCCTGCAGACGGAATGTCAGCCCAAGCATATTTCAGAATGCTTCGTGGGAGCCGGACACCGAGTATTCATGTCGTGGCTTGAGACTCAGCATGAGCACACTCAGGGACACGATGGAAACTACAAAATAAGGATTCGTCAAACCATTAGCCGTCACCAAAAGGATTGTCGCCAGCGGCACGCAGGTCACGCCGATGGCCAATAGCATCAGTAGCAGAGGAATCAGTACGAGAATCCCGTAGACTACTACAGAGTAGGTAAAAGAGTTGAACCAGATCCCCGCGGCGATGCTTGGGTCGGCTAAATCCTTCAATGCCTCGTAGCTTGGTAGGAAGAGGTTTTCACTTTCTATGAACACCCGAGTGAACGGTTCCACCACGCGAATGGACAAACTGCCGCCGCCCTCCAGGGTCTCCATGACCCGGTCGGGTAGGATCGGAACCGTCCCAGACAGAATCAATATGGCGAAAACTAGTCCGATCGGCAGAAAAACTACCAAGCTGCGCGGGCTGAGAAAACGTATCAGCGACAGCGCGATAAAAATGAAACCCAGGGAGGACGTTGATAGCACGATCGCTGCACTGAACAGACTCCAGAGCCA
Source organism: Pseudomonas sp. MWU349 (assembly GCF_017947325.1). Lineage (NCBI taxonomy): Bacteria > Pseudomonadati > Pseudomonadota > Gammaproteobacteria > Pseudomonadales > Pseudomonadaceae > Pseudomonas > Pseudomonas sp. MWU349. Next base: position 1,287,138 of record NZ_JAFEVP010000001.1, read on the forward strand.
GTAGCGCTTGCAGGCCGCCGCATAGATGACTGCAGGCGCAACGAAAGTCGCAAAGTAACTTGGCTCCTTGAACAAACCGCCGCTGCGGAAGCCCTGGGTAGCGATATCCAATCCCAGTACCGAGTTGGGCTGGATATCCAGCGGCGTATGGATATAGGTGAAAACCACTCCGAATAAGTGATAAGCCAAAACTTGAACGATCAGCAGGACCGAGAAAATTATCGAGAGCCTCAAATATCCGCTGATCAGGGGGGCGGAGAAGTCAGGCTGTCGGCAGAGCGCCAAGAAAATGAAAAAAGACGACATGTACAATGCCATCCTGGCCAAGATGAAAATGCCATCCGGATAGTGATTCATATAGAAGAATATAGAGACGCAGGACTGGACAATTATCGAAAACAGACCGAGCAAGCAGAAAATATCGATCTTGCGCAGTGACAAGACACCAATGAGCAAGCAGAAGAAAACCATCAGGTCGCCGATGGAGAATTTTCCAATCCCGTTCAGGTTGGCTAGAATTGGAGCCAGCAGGAAACAGAGGCAGAATAGCTTGCCTAAAAAACCGCTTCTGACGACGGGGCGTTGCAGTCCTGAATCAGCCACACGCATTAAAACTCCTTGGTGCCTCTCGTTTTGAGGATATGTAAAAAACGCACTGACTGAGCCTCGCAGGTGCTAGCCGTCTGCTGCGTCAACGAGGCATCCAGCACCGACGGTGGATTATCCTAGCGCTCCGCCTGATCAGGGATTGAGTCGGCGTTGTTGATAGATCCAGTCGACAATTTCACAATCCGGCGAATAGCCGCTCACGGTCTCTCGCAATAGCTGCCGTACCCGTGGATAGTCGTCGTTCTCAACTGCCGTGAGCAACTCATTGATCCGCCCTTTCAACTCGCCCCAATCGAGATAGTCTTCGTTGGCGCTCATGATCATCGGGTGTGGCGTAGCGACGACATTTTTACCGATCAGCAATTCTTCATAGAGCTTCTCTCCGGGACGCAGCCCCGTGAACTCGACGGAAATATCGCCCCGGGGATTTTTATCAGAACGTACACTCAAACCGGACAGGTGGATCATCTTTTCCGCCAGTTCGACAATACGTACTGGCTCGCCCATGTCCAGCACGAACACATCACCGCCCTGCCCCATGGATCCTGCCTGGATCACCAACTGGGCGGCTTCCGGGATGGTCATGAAATAACGGGTGATCTTGGGATGGGTTACGGTCAGCGGACCTCCCGCCTTGATCTGCTTGTGGAACAGGGGGATTACCGAACCGGAAGAACCCAGCACGTTGCCAAAACGAACCATAGTGAAACGGGTCTTGTTTACCTGAGAGACGTTGCCGTTTTCTCCAAATAGCGACGGCGCTACTTCCTTGCTCAGCGCCTGCAAGACCATCTCCGCCAGACGCTTGGTACTACCCATTACATTGGTTGGGCGTACTGCCTTGTCGGTGGAGATCAGCACGAAGTTCGCCACCCCAGCACGCAATGCGGTCTGGGCAGTGTTCAGAGTACCGATGACGTTATTGAGTACGCCTTCGGCGATGTTGTGCTCGACCATCGGCACATGCTTGTAAGCAGCAGCGTGGTATACCGTATCGACCCGCCAAGCTTGCATGATGTCCTGCAGTAGTGCTGCGTTGCGGACCGATCCAAGAATTGGTAAAACCCTCACTGCCAGCGACTCGCGAGTCTCCCGTTGCTCAAGCTCGCTGAGAATGCTGTAGAGGTTGAACTCGCTGTGCTCGAACAGCAGTAACGTGGTGGGCTGCAGGCCAAGGATCTGCCGGCACAGTTCCGAACCGATAGAACCACCTGCGCCGGTCACCAGCACCGACTTACCCTTAATGCAGTGCTCCAGCAAGTTCTCCTGGACAGGCACTGAATCGCGTCCGAGCAGGTCAGCGATATCTACTTCCTGGATGTCATCGACTCTTACCAGGCCGCTGGCTAGGTCCATGAAGCTCGGCACACTGCGCACGTGCAGGGGATAACTTTCGAGGTGACCAAGAATTTCGCGACGCCGCACGCGGCTTGCTGAAGGCACGGCGAGAAGGATCTCCTGAATTCCTGAAACTTCGATCAACTTCTGGATATCTTCAGGACAGTAGACTGGCAAACCGGAGATCACGTGATTTGCGATGCTAGGATCATCGTCTATAAATGCCACCGGGCGCATCACCCGCCCCATACGTAGCGCAGCGACCAGTTGGTTGCCAGCGGCACCCGCGCCGTAGATAGCAACCTTGGTCAGACCATCGTCTCGGTTGGAAAAGGGCACATGTTGCACGGCTGCAAACCAGTCCCCTAGGAAGTACTGACGCATAACCAAGCGCAAACCACCTATCATGATCAGGCTGAGCCACCAGTAGTTGAAGATGATCGAGCGTGGCACCACAACCTGATGGTTGCTATACCAGTAGACAGCCAGCGTCAGGATCAGTGACGACATGCTGACAGCCTTGATGATGGCAACTAAGGCATCGTTGCCAAAGTAACGCATTACAGCACGGTACATGCCAAACCGAATGAACAGGGGAATCGCGATGACCGGACCGGCGAAGAACAGCCAGCCGTGCATAACCATGGGGTTGATCATCTCGTCGATACCCAGACGCACGACGAATGCCAACCACAGCGCCAACCAGACCAGAACGATATCAGCGGCCACTTGGATCAATCGCTTGTACCTGCGAGGCAAACCAAGCAATTTGGTCCTGAATTTATCCATAAATCCTTCAGACATCGTAAATATTTCCAATCTCATACTATTTTGCTGGAGTTTGCACCGTCACGACGAATGACAACACCAACCAGCCTTGCGTCCGGCATTTTTCCTGCTTGCCGGCATTAGTTCGAACGGTGAGGGCGATCGACGGAAGATTAGGCAGCAATCAGACTGATCCCCCATCTACTTCAGAACAAGCGACCATCCATTCCTGTGGCAACAGCCACATTGGGTTGATTGCCGTCACTGCCAGATTAACCGCTAATACGGAAGATCAATTAGCGTTGCATCGCAAGATAGTTGCGACCGGCAGCGATCAAAGCATCCCGCGCCGTTATCCTTGGCACCCATCCAAGATCGCGGGCTTTGTCAGTGGAGATGACCAGGGAACAGCACAGTTGGGTATGCAGGGAGGCCTTGCCCAAGGCGGTCAACCCCATACGCAGGACGAACGCTGGGACCGGCAAATTGATGCAGCGGCGCGACATGCCTTGGGCAAGGTACTCGACTATTTCCCGGGTCGACAAGGACTGCGCATCAGCGACTAAATATAGCTGGTTGGCGGCGTGAGGATGGGTGGTGCTGAGGAGGATGAAATCGAGAAGGTTTTCCAAGGCGAGCATGGTGCGCCGGTTGTGCACTAGGGAAAATGGCAATGGTGCACCGCTGGAAACCAGTTTCAGCAAGCGGCGGAAATTCCCGGGCGCATGAGCCGTGTAGACCAACGGAGGACGAATGATCACCAGCTCGGTCGGTCCTCCAGCCATCAGCGTGCGTAGCCCCTGCTCGGCTTCCAGCTTGGATTGCGCGTAGTCGGCATGCGGAGCAGCCGGACTGGATTCGGAAAAAGCTTGAGTCCCGCTATGGGAGCCGTTCACCCCGATGGAACTCATGAACACGAAGCGGCGTACTCCCGCTTCCTGGGCCAGAGACGCGAGACGAAGTGTCGCGTCACGGTTGACCGCGCGAAACTCGGCCAACGGGTCCGCCGCAGTATCAACGATCAGATGGGCCCGCCCTGCCAGATGGACAACGCATTCGACGCCTTCGAGCGCCTTCTGCAGAGCCACCTCATTATCCAGAGCAGTCGGGATCACCGTCACCCCTGCAACATCGGACTTGCCCGAGCGGACCAGCCCGAGTACTTCATCTCCGCGGGCCACTAGGACTTGGCACAAGGCCCGTCCGATAAATCCATTTGCTCCCGTTACCAGAATCCTCATCCCAGTTCTTTCTCCAATAATTCATCCAGCCAGCCTTCGAGCCGATAGCGCTGATAGATGGAAGGGTCTACGTCAATGTAGGGTTTTTGAAGAAACTCCTCCGGGATCAACGGGTTATCCCGATCAATCACACAGATATTACTCGCCAAAAAAAAGTCGTAGGACTCCACGCTAGCATTGGTAGTGATCAGTTTCTTGCGCGCTCCGAGGGTTTCCAACGTCCGCATGGTCAAACCGGTTTGGCGTGGGTGCTCGATATCGAGCACTGCGGCCGAACCGAAAAAGACCCTCTGCACATCAGCTTTGGTCAGTGGGTCGAACCTGAAATCGCTCTGCTTTGCCGGACGGAATCCTGGATTGATGACCTTGTACAGCCAGTAAACCCACTTGGCTTGGAGAAATAGATACCAATGTGCCCGCACGCTGCTACCCAGTTGTCGGGCAACCTTGGAGGCCACGGCATAACGGTCGGTATGGGCCGTGCCAATAAAACTGACATCCCACTGCACCTGGGTATTGGCGCCGATTTCAAAACCCTTGGAGAAAAACAACGGACGAAAATGGATTTGGTGATTGGTCGCATCGTCGCGGTCAAAGGTAAAGGCATGATCGAAATAGCGCAAGTTGGCCACTACATCCTTGCGATTGCCGAAGGAATCCCACATGTAGAGGAAGAACTTCGCCCGCTTGAAGTGGCTGCGCCACTGCTCCAGTGTCTGTGCAGACAGCGTCTGGCCGTTGATTACGAAGACATAGTCGTAGTCGGCACTGGTATCGGTATTTTTCTGGTAATAGCGCTCTGCGGCAGCCATTACCCAACGACGCCGCCAGAGTGTAACCGCCTTGAGAAACGCCGAAGTAAATGGACGATCGAGTAGAAAGTCCACCTTTGCACCGTGCCGCTCTATTTCGCCGCGTATTTCCTGCTCGTACCCAAAAAACTGGGGAGCAACCAGTAGCACTTTCTTATTCGCCAGTGAATACTTCAAACTGCATCATTCCGCGTCTTAACAATCTTCGCCGGAATACCACCGACCACCGAATGGTCAGGTATCGACATCAATAGTACTGCGTTGGCCGCTACGGTGACGTCGTCGCCCAGCTGAATTCCGCCCAGTACCTTGGCCCCGGCGCCTAACATCACCCCATCACCCAGCACCGGACGGTGGTGCTCGTCGTAGGTAAAATCCAGATCACGGGCACCGACCGTTACCCCCTGGTAGATGATGGCGTTGCTACCGATGCGGTAGGCGCCGATCACGGTACCTTGGGTATGCGGGAAAAACAGACCCGGACCAATGGGACACGCCGAGGCGATTTCAATCCCGAAGAACATGAAGTTCAGCAGCGAAAAAATCTTCGCCAAGGGCGACAGGCGCATTCTTTGACAGGTGTAGGCTAACCGGCACAAGAGTACCGGCACAAAGCGTGGCGACAACATGCCCAAGCATAGTCTCGGTAGCGATACGTCTACACGTCCACCGAGCAATTCCCGATGACGCCTGGCATCCATGGTCAGTAAACGAAACAGCCCAATTTCATCCGTCTTCATGAGGAAGCCTTCAGTTCATCAGTTTCCGGTCCCGCAATTCCTGGTTAGCCCTTTCCAACTGGTCCTCCGGCAAGGGTTGGCTGCTGACCCACTGCGCAAATCGCCGCAAACCCTGGGCCAGAGAAACCTTCGGTTTGACGCCCAGAAGCTCCTCCAGGCGCGAAATATCGGCAAAGTTGTGCCGGATATCCCCAATGCGGAACTGACCGGTAACCGTTAAGTTTGGTGTCTTGCCGAAAGCGCGTGATAGTTCTTCGGCAACGTTGCGAACTGATGTAGCAATGCCACTGCCCACGTTGATGGAGGTATTAGGCGCATTTTCTACAGCCACCGCCGCCAGCAGAGCGTCGGTGACGTCTTCGACATGGATGAAGTCGCGGCTTTCTTCACCATCTTCAAAAAGTGGCAGTTCGCTATTACGGCGAATTTTAGTGGAGAAGATCGAGAGAATGCCGGTGTAAGGGTTGTTCAGCGACTGACGCTCGCCATAAACGTTCTGCAGTCGCAACATGGCATAGCCAATACCCATCGACTGGCAGCCAATACGTACCAGGTCTTCCTGAGCATACTTTGTCGCGGCATAGATGGAGGCTGGAGATACCAAGTCGGTCTCATGGGTGGCAACCATTTGCAGCGCTGCACCGGTGTCCGGGCAGACCGGCTCCCATTGCTGCTTTTGCAGTTGTTCGCCAGTACGCGCCGATGGATAGATACGGACTCCTGTCTGCGGATGCACATAGGCACCTTCGCCGTAGATGGAGCGACTGGACGACAGCACTACGCGCTTGACCTGATGGGCCTCCATCTTGCCGAGCACATCGAACATCAGAGCAGTCCCCTGACTGTTCACTTCATTGTAGCGAGCGACTTGGTACATTGATTGCCCAGTACCTGTTTCCGCGGCCAGGTGAACAACCGCGTCGACAACTTGCAAAGCCTCTTCCCAGTCGCTGCGGCGGGTGACATCACCTCGCAGGAATTCGATTCCTTCACCGCTGAGCCAGTCCAGATCACGGGGAATCACTCCGTGAATCTGTGGAGACAGGGAGTCCAGCACACGCACTTGATAGCCAGACGCTATTAACTTTGGAATCAGATGGGAACCAATGAAGCCAGCGCCGCCGGTCACAAGTACTTTTTTTGACATTTTCCTCTCCTAGAAGTCGGCGTGCATGCGTTGTCGGTGCTTCAACCGGAGCAACGCGCTTAAAGTTATGGGCCGTGGTTAAAATCGGCATAACCAAATGGGCGAAATCTACCACAAACAGTATTAAAAGTTAAGAATCATATGATTCGCCCCCCACTCCTCAAGAGGGCTAGATAGCAATATGAACAGCAATGATCATATTAACCAACTGATTCGGTGAAGCTTAAGCATCCAGTAGTCGAAGATCTTTGAATACTGACCGCAATAAGATACGCCCCCCTACAATGAGCTATAGTCGAAAAACATGAACACTTGAATCATTGAAGGCTTCTTGACTTCACGTCAAAGTTGATAGAGATGAAAGCGATGACGTATCATTTCGCCAGCAATATGCCAAAATTTTACAGAGCGAACAGAATACCATTCTTAGCCCGCAACACGCTTTAAGAAATACTTCAGTCGCGTCGAAACCCAACCCAGCAACAAACGCCCGCCCGGCACATGGCAATTCACACATGCCGCCATATACAGTGCATAGTACTTCACACTTCTTTGATAGCCCAACACCTCGCCGGCCAGTTTCAATGCAAGGGCCGGATCTTCATTCAGTTGCCGGAAGGCTTCGCCTGCAACATAACGCGCTTTGGCCTGAGCAATTAGTGGCGATAACTCGCGGCGCTCGGGGAATTTCTGCTGGAATAGATCGAGGGCCTTCAGGGACTCGGTGAGCAACTGATAGGTCAGGCGGCTCGCACCACCGGCATGCTTGCGATAACGAGCCAATACCTTGTCAAGTTTGCGCAGACGCCCCTGCATGGAAATTTCCAGAAAGAACAGCCAGTCGCTAACTGTCTTCAAGCGTTCGTCATAGCCACCTTGGGGCAACGCTGTACGCCGTAGCATGATCGAGCACCCCCCTGGAATGCCGCCCTTCAACAGCAGATCCTGACAGCTGTAAACATCTTCTCGCGGGTGCTGATTGGTTACGAAAAAAGTCTTTCCTGTATCAGAATCGAAGATTTCAACCGGGTGATAGCACAGAACGCACTCAGGATCGCTCTCCATCAGCGCTACCTGGCTGGACAGCTTACCGGGCAGCATCAGGTCGTCGCCAGCGAATAGCGAAACATAGTCGCCGGTACATTGATTAAGGGCTATATTACAGTTTCGAGTCACCCCAACGTTCTGTTCGTTGAATATGGCCCTGATCTTTTGCGGAAAGCGCTCGGCATATTCGCGAATGATGGCTTGAGTTTTGTCCTTCGAGGCATCATCAGACACAACGATCTGGATATCGGCATGATCCTGCTGAAGAATCGAGTCCAGCGCGGCGGCAATGTACAGCTCCGCGTTGTATGTTGGCATCATTACGCTAACCACAGCCATACTAGAACTTCTCCCTTTGGCAGCCGCATCACTACGGCGACGCCTTATTACATTTTAGTTATGTAGCGCGAAGCAACTATTACGGAAAAAACAAAATAGATCAGATAATTGACGATGAATGCATACATAGAACCAATAAGTCCGAACTGCTGGGTAAGCAACACCACCAAGATAAAATAGGTGAGACCAAAAACCACTTCCGAAATAAAGAATATTCGTGTCATAGCTTTCGCCAGCATGACATAGGACAACAAAAAGGCCGCCACTTTGACAACGTCACCAATCAATTGCGGCGCATAGAGGTATAACGCCCCGTGGAAATCGTTAGAAAACAGGATATTGGTCACTAGTTCACGACACCAATAAATTATCAACGCAGAGAGCGCGACCAGTGGCATAAGGACAAGGAAACCCTTGCGGATTTCATCCTTGAACTCCTGGCGTTCAGTCAGCGCCGATAGCTTCGGCAGATAATAGACACTGATTGCCATAGTGATGAACAGCAAATAGGCTTCGGACACCTTGGACACCGCCTGCCAGTACCCCACCTCCTCCCATGAAAACTCCCCCGCGAGGTAGTTACGTACCGCGATCTGGACGATTGGCGCCATCAGCGCTGAGGTCAGCGTCATCAGGGAAAAACGGGCAAGGCGGGAAAAGCTCTGGCGATCAGAGTTCCAGACAATGTTCGACCAACTGAAGTAACCGGCGCATTTGTAGGCTGAAAAACTGATAAGCAGCAGCGCGGCCTGACCTATAACAAATGCTAGTAGTACGCCATCAAGCTTGTAGTAGTAGCCCAGCACTGACGGCAGCACCACCCCCAAAGCGGAGCCGGAGACGTGAATCAGCGCTAGGCGCTTGACATCCATCATGCCGTTGACGGTAGCAATGACCAGGTTGTGCATGGCGACGAACATCTGCGCTATCGCCAGAACCACAATCAGCCACTGAAACTCCTGGCTTTCCAACAGCAAGTCGGCGATGGTGCGGCTGAACAGCAACACCAAAACACACATACTCAGGGATGCGATGAGGGTGAAGCTGAACGCCGAGCTGAGTAGAATCCGGACCTTTTCGTTATCCCCCTTGTATTCCGCAAGATATTTGACGACGCCAGGTCCAACTCCGCCGCCGGCGAATACCACGAGCAACGCGGTTAGGCTCATAAACTGCCCGAGCTGGGCAACACCCTGTGGCCCTGAAAGCACGGCCACCAGCTTCATTACGATAAAGCCCGACAGCAGCCGGGCCGCCGTGGCGATCGCCGTGAGAATACTTGTCTTGAATATATTCAATGGACTGTGGACCAAAACCAAAAAAGGTCGGGCGTTCCCCCTCCCGACCAGTGACGTGATGTCAGGAGAATGCGTTGATCGCACGCACCACTGTGGCGATTTCGTCGTCGCTCATTATAGGACTGATCGGCAGACTCAGCACTTCACGATGGATGGTCTCGGTAGTCGGCAGGGAAAGCGAGCCATAAGCAGCATAGGCTTGCTGCTTGTGCGGAGGGATCGGATAGTGGATCAGGGTCTGCACACCTTGCTCGGTAAGAAACGTCTGCAACTCGTCACGGCGCTCGCAACGAACCACAAACAGATGCCAGACATGTGCGTACTCATCCACCACAGCCGGCAACTGTATCAAGGCGTTGTTGATGCCAGCGCGATAAGCATCGGCCACTTGGCGCCGAGCGGCGATTTCACTATCCAAGTGTGCCAGTTTGACTTTTAGCATGGCGGCCTGGATTTCATCCAGGCGGCTATTCACGCCCTGATATTGATTTTCGTACTTCTTGTAGCTGCCATAGTTGCCCAGACCGCGGACCACCTTCGCCAGTTCAGCGTCGTTGGTCACTAAGGCGCCTGCGTCACCCAGCGCGCCGAGGTTTTTCCCCGGGTAGAAGCTGAAACCAGTAGCGTGCCCCCATGACCCCGCCTTGCGGCCATCGATGCTGGCACCGTGGGATTGTGCAGCGTCTTCCAGGACTAGCAGATCGCGCTCGTGCGCCAGATCCATTATGCCCGGCATATCCGCCAATTGGCCATACAGGTGCACCGCTATAATGGCTTTCGTCTTCTCGGTCAGCGCGGCGTGCACACCGGTGGCTGACAGGTTGAAGGTAGCCGGATCCGGCTCGACGAACACCGGTACCAGGCGGTTCTCGGTAATGGCCAGCACACTGGCTATGTAGGTATTGGCGGGTACTATGACCTCATCTCCCTCACGCAGGCGGCCCATTTCCTTCCAGGCGCGCAGGGTTAGGGTCAAGGCGTCTAGTCCATTGGCTACGCCAACACAATTACTGGCACCACAGTAATCGGCAAACTCACGCTCGAACGAGGCGAGCTCCTGGCCTCCGATATACCAGCCGGAATCAATGACCCGGGCACAGGCTTCTTGCAGTTCGCTAGCGTAGGCCGCGTTGAGTTTTTTCAGATCGAGGAAGCTAATCACTTTATGCTGATCTCGTAAAAGTCCAGAACCATTCCACGCGCGCCAAAGCTCTCCTTCTGGTTGATCAAACCGGAGTTCAATGTCTTGCCTGCATCTTCTGTGGAAATACCAAAACTGAAGTACTTGGCACCGCTGCCTTCGCTTTCGCGAATGCAAGTCTCGATCAGGGCGTCCAGGGCCCCCATGTCCTTGCCCTCATCGTTAGTTGCAAGATACTGGGTATGGGTCACCTGCCCGAAGTGGAATAGCGCCGCCCCTGCCACCAGCCGACCTTCGTGCCAGGTGGTCTTGAGCTCAATATTCTTCGGGAATCGCGACTGTAACAAACGCAATTCATCCGCTGTGTGCACTGGTTTTGCGCCGTGGCGCTCCAGGGCTTCACCTAGCAGAGTGATGAATGCATCCCAATCGTTTGACACCGTCGCGTCAAGGCCCAGCTTGGCAGCTCTTGCAATCAGCCATTTGCGCCCCTTGGACAGTTTGGGTCGGCTATCAAGGTGGATCACGCTAGACAAATCACGACGCACCAAGCGGGCACCGAAGTGAGTCAGGGCGTACAGATCTTCCTGCGCGCCCTGATTGGCGAAGGCATAAGGAATGGTTTTGTAAAGAATGCGTTTGCAACCGGAATTACGAGCATGAGTGACCAGTGCTTCGAATACTTGAAGCACGGTGTTAGCCCGCACCTTGGCGTTGAATACAAGGCCGCCGAACGTCAAGCCGCCATGACTGACCAATTCGCCACCGCGCTGCGACGCCGGGAGAACGGCAACCAGCTTGTCCTCCTCGTAGAACATCAGCGACGCATCTTTGAATCGGTCGGCGTGGTACTCCATGAAGTTTCGTTTGAAGAAGAACAGAGGGGTGCGAGCAGCTTCAACCCACTCATCCCATTCCTGCCGAGCTTCAGGTTGATAGACAACGCATTTCATTCTGCCAGCAACTCCGCCACACCAAAGCCTTCACTACCCATGTTGTTTCCGTTGTAGAAACAGAAGGTGCGCGAACCTGCGGTTACCAGGCGCGGATAGCACAGGTGGCGATTATCGAAGCCAGACTCGGAAAGTGCCAGACCAAAAGTCTCATCCTTTCGCTCCCAATGTACGCCGTCAACCGAGTAGGCAACGCCCGGGAAGTAGTCGTCACCACTGGTTCCTCCCTTAGTGTAGAACATCATGTAACCAGTAGCAGTCTTATATACTGAAGGCCGGCCTATGCGGTACTCGTCGCCCTGGACATCCACGCATCGCGTGCCTCGCGGAGCAAAAGCACGACCATCGGGAGATTCGGAATACCAGATGTTGTACTTCGGATAGGGTGTGCCATTGATCATCTGCCAATCATCACCAACGGCATACCAGATCTTCCACACACCGTTCTCATATAAAGCAGTGTGCACTGCACGAATGGTATTGCCTTCGATGGAGCGATCCAGGACCGGAGCCTCGCTGACGCGCTGGAACGTTTCCCCTCCATCGCGGCTTTCAGCCAACCCCGTAAACGCCAGGAACTTGGCACGTTTAACCAGTTGGAAACCCACGTAATACATACGCAGGAGCTCGCCATCACGAACCACATCACCCATGATCACGCCATTATCATCGAAACAGCCGTCCCGACCGCGATCCAGCACCGGCTTGTCGGATACTTTGATGACCCGCGTGGGGTCCTGGCTGTCTACGTCGACATAACCGATTCGGCTGATGCCATCATCATCGCGGAAACCCGCATAGATGCGAATGATCCGTTCGTTCAGCAGAAAGGGGGTCGGAGTCAAGGCTGAGTTTCTGCGCCAAGCTACACTCCCATCCTGAGAGAACACCAACCCTAGCTTTTTCCAGTTCATGAGGCTTCCTAAAACTTGACCTTGAGTGCACTTTTCTTGGGTAGCTCCTGAGCCGGGGCGCCATAGTAAATGCGCTCCGGCTCCTGCAAGTGCTTGTTTACGAGCGAACCAGAAGCCACCACGCAATCACGTGCGATATTGATCCGGTCGTTAATTGTCGCGTTGACGCCAATGAACGAAGAGCTACCGATCCGGCAATAACCGGAAACGACTACGTGGGAAGACAAAAAACAGTTGTCTTCGATCACCGAACGATGACCGATGTGGTTGCCACTCCACAGAATCACGTTGTTACCAATCTCGACGAAAGGCTGGACGGTGTTGTGCTCAAAGATAAAGCAGTTATCGCCAATTTTTGCATTGCGCCAGACGAAGGCGCGAGAGCTGATATAGGTTGCGCAGGTATACCCAAGCTCCTTCACTGCCAGATACAGACGGGTACGCAGTCGGTTCAGGCCAGAAGCGGGAATTGCCACGAAGGCTTCATGTGTTTCGGCAGGAAAGTGCTGCTGCAAGTCCTCGAATGCTACGATCGGCAGATCATACAGGGATTCCTCCTGCAGATAGTCACGCTCGACAGCAAAGCCAACAACTTCGTAGGAGGAGTCGTAGGTGAAGTACTCGTACGCGATCATTGCGAGCTCGCCAGCTCCAACAATAACTAGTTTATTATTTTTTTCCATTGGCAACCTCCTTCACAAAATCCTCGTAATTACGGATGTAGTCCGATTCATCGTAGTGCCCACTAGCGAGTACCATCAGCACGCAGTCTTCACTAAAGTCGTGCATTTCTCGCCAGATAAGATTGCGAATAAGGACACCCTTGTTCGGCTCGTCTAGCCAGACATCCTGGCGACTGTGGCCGTCGTCCAAGGTCATCCGACATTTGCCGGAGACACAAATGGCCAGTTGCTGCAGATCGCGATGGGCATGAAAACCGCGACTGACGTCAGCCCGAGTACCGAAAATGTAATACACGCGCCTGATAATAAAAGGCACGTTATCAGCGCATTCAAGCGAAATCAGGCTACCGCGCTCATCACCGATCACCCGGAATTGCTGAAGCAAAACATCAGAGTGTGAAGCTGGCACATCCACACCGTCGAAATCCTTGAATGCAGGAGCCTGACGGTCCTTCTCACTAACATTCAGCTCATCAATACCAGGCCATTGGATGGCCAGGTCAGGGTCATCCCATGCGAGGCTACCCTCACTCTGCTTGCTGTAAATGTCAGTGGTCTTGTAAAGGAAGTGGGTATCGTCTTCGAGGGCAATGAAACCATGAGCAAAACCTTCGGGAATCCACATCATCTTGCGATTTTTTGCAGTCAGTTTCTCTCCGACCCACAGTCCATAGGTGGGCGAATCTTTGCGGATATCCACGGCAACGTCCCAGGCAGCCCCATTTATTACACGAACAAGCTTGCCTTGCGCACGTGGTGCGAACTGGAAGTGTAAACCTCGTAGTACACCTTTCTTCGAGCTGGAATGATTGTCCTGAATGAACGGGCGAGGATGCGGAAGCCCCAAGGCTCTCAGGTGTGCATGAAATGCAGGTTCGTTGAAGGTCTCCATAAACCAGCCGCGATCATCGTCAAATACATCAGGCTCGATAACAACGACATCAGGAATCCTTGTCTGGGTAAGTTTCAAAAACAATAGCTCCATTCAATATGCGAAGCATATTTTACCGGCCCGTAGCCTAGCCCCATGAAAGCATTCAGGAGGATCGTGCGAGACCACGAGACGACACCATCGTAGGTCGGCGGCGCCCCCTCATCGACCGTTAAAAGGCCCGACTACGGCGCAAAATGCAGAATTATAGAATGAGCCGCCACTCCACTGATACCATTAAAACGTGGTGAGACGACAAGACAAGCGCTCTGGTACCTATTCAGTCATGCACCAGCGTCTTGGTAGGAGTCACATGCAGCGCCGAGACAGGGTTGTCCAACGTAGCAGGACTGACGACGACCGTTTTTCTACTGCAAATGAGATATCGCAACAAGGCAATAGAAATACCAAGAATCAGTCCTAACACTCCGCCCAGCACAATCAGGAGGGATTTATTAGGTTTGATTGGCGATACCGGCTTTACGGCATAGCGGTCGATATCCACTAGCTGTAACGCTTGACTATCGAAAGTCAATGTTGAGAGACGCAAACGCTCGCTACGCTGCCCTTCGACATTGGCTAGGAACAGATCCTCATTGGAGCGCTTCTTGAGCATTTCAACTTCACGGTTATCTTGCAGCATTTGTAACTCGTGGAAAATTTGCGCCACACGCCCCTCTGTAAACTCGTCCGATTTACGCTGAAGCAGCGCCCTACGCTCAGCTTCCAACGCTTCGACCCCCATAAAGTAAAGCGGAATCTGCTGATAATTTACCTCGGTACGAATCACGTTCGTCGGATTCTTGTATGCAGTATCCCCCAAGGCGGAAGGTGCTGTGGGCTTGATAATGCCAAGCGAGCGAGCAATGTTGATCGATTCAGTGAGTTGAGTAATTCGGTAATTGCGGGCAGTTTTCAATTGCTGACGTAAAGCACTAAGCTCGTCCTGAAGTTGCGCACGGCGGATGGCGTCAGTTTCCTGAAGACGAGCAATTCGAGCGCGCTTATCAATGTCATAGGCCGCACGCGCAGCGTCCAGAGCCTTGTCGATTTCACCAATGCGGTTCTTAAGAACCACATCAAAGTCGCCCGCGATACGCTGCCGCTCGGCACGCACGACAAAATCCACGAAGCTGTTGAGCACTTGAGCTCCATCCAAATCACGAGAATAATTAAGCTCCAGTGATATCGATGGAGGTAAGCTAACAGCCTTCGTTCCATCATCAACTTTCACTCGCAGGAAATCACGATTGAAGTCTTCGAAGTTTTGCTCAAAGCTGTTTCCTGTTCTTTCCAAGCCTTTGAAAAGGTCAATATTTTCGCGATAGAACGCCAGCCTAACCTCATATGACTCCATTGCTCCGGCAATTTTGAAAAGTGCCGACTCAGGCGAAATGGAATAAATCCCTGAGTGGTTGAGCGAATCGAGGTGTTTGATGGAAACAGGCCGCAATACACTGGTTACCCGGTACTCCGGGGTCGCAAGAAATGCATAAATGCCGGCACACAGAGCCATGCTACCGGCCAGCTGAAGAATCAGAAGCTTTTGCTTCCAGACTGAACCTATCAAGGCATAGAGGTCGATTTCAGCTGGTGCTGAAGAGGACGGAAAATGATTGATGCTGCTCACTATCAGGCCTACCTTGGAATTTTATACGTATCCGTGTCGACCTCTTCCGCTTTCTAAGGTCTAGCGAAGCCAACAGCTTTTTACTTTAATAAAAACAGCTCGCATTCTGCCAGCATCACGAACCTTTGCAAGAAAAAAGCCACTTTCTCGTCACCTTTTCCGATCAAAAAAATAAGTCACCTAACAAGGCCCGTCAAGGCTAACGGCAAACGTTTGCGATCTGAATCGCCATGGTTTTTTTAGACGCCTCGTAAGCTCGTTGCGTAAAGTTTTCGAACTCAAGACTGTCCCCGACACCGTAAGCGTTGTCATGATAATTGCCTCGGCGACTCGAACCTCTGAGAGAGAAAACCTTCAAGACACGCCAGCCTCACCATCCGTAGACCACAACTCTCCGCCCTCTCGCAGGTCGTCATGGACTTTGCCATAGCTATAAACACCAGCACTCTAATCTCCTGATGCGCTCTTGATCAAATCGGGCGATCGCTCTTAGAAGTTAGGTGCCCCCCCTAATCAAATACGCTAGACCGCCGGCCTCTTTTTCCCAAGCCCCTCGTCACGCCGGCAGAGCATGTTCCCAAGCCATATATCCTCCTAGCGATCGACGACGATCCGTAATTCTTGATCGTGCTGTCCAAGACCCTGACCAGAGAATATTAGGTGCTACTGGCCAAGAACAGCGATCGTGGCCTGACGCAGGCTCGTAATGCCAGGCCGGACCTGATCATCCTCGATATCCTAATGCCCGAGATGGAATGCTTCCAGGTGCTCATCGAGCTCAAGAGTCAACGGGCAACCGAATCCGGAGTCGATGACCCGGTTAGCGCCCCAACAAGTCACCGCCACTGCCTTGACTTTCTGCAACAGCATCACGTTCTGACTGATGGCGCTGCCCAGGGTCTGGCGACAAACTCGGCCTCGACCATATGTGCCGCCTTCGACTCCCAGAGACGCTGTATGCGCGGTTCCACCGCCAGGCTGGCGCAAGAGCTTGACCCCAAGGCCGATGTCGATGCGATTGGCGGTGTGCGCCGCCAGGTATTCGTGCAAGCCCTTGAACAGCACCTCGAACAGGCCCACCACCACCAGGGTCATCACCAGCACGTCGAGGGTCGACAGCGCCCGGTGCACCATGACCTTGTCCATCACCGCCTGGAAGAACAACGGCGTCGCCAGGGCCAGCGCCTGCAGCAACAGCGAGCACAGCAGCACTTCGCCGAGTATCCGCCGATGGCGCAGCAGCTCCGGTACAAACCAGGACAGATCGAAGCGCAAACCGCGCTTGCACAGGCGAATCACCTCCCCGCTCCACTGCTCGGCCAACTGCAGGCGATCGAGCATGTCCGGGGTCGGCATTGAAGGTCGCTGCACCAGCGCCTGGGTGTCCGAGAGCCGCGCCAGCAACATGAATTCGCCGCTCTGATTGCGCCAGGCAAGGGGCAGCATCTTCGGGGTCAGTCGGGTCAGCGCCAGGCGTTCAAGGTGCAGATCGACACCGGCGTTGCGTGCGTAGTCCCTGACCGCCTGGCGCAGGTCCCGCGAAGGATTAGGGTCCAGGGATTGCGGGCCGCGGCTTGCGGTAAAGGCTGTCCCGCAAATGCCCCGCATGTTCATACGGCGCATGCAGAGAACCCTGGCCCCAGGCTGGAGAGGGAGGCGAGAGTGGCGAGGCTACTGATATTGCGCTGCCCAAGGCTGTTCAACGTGAGTATCAGCGCGTACCAGTAGCTGCCCTCACCGGTTGCACCAGCCGTGAACCGCGAGAGCAATCTCAGCGGTCAAAATAATCCATCAAACCCAACCGTCTCTGCACATAACCCTCTAATCTTGGCGGCATGTTTTGCAGGTCGTTACGGGTCGGTCTCTGCACGTGTCGAATACGCAGCGTTAATCCGAGAGCATGAAATGCCACTGTCTGTTGAGTTACTGCCATGACTCAAGTGAGTCAATCGTTGCGCCAGTGGGGGGTGCTGATCCTGACGCCGCTGCTCACTCTGATGGCCTGGGTGCCTTCGGTGTCTGGCGCAGAGTCCCTTCGCTTCGACCTGTACATTGCCGAGGCGCCGCCTTTATCGATGCTGGAGCAGACCGGCCTGCATGGCATCGTCGGTGATGCGACGTCGGCAGCGGCGACCCGGGCCGGTTATACGCTGCATTTTATCGAAGTGCCCTGGGCACGAGCCCAGCAAAGCGTGCGCAAAGGCGTCGACAAGCTGATCATTCCGCTGTCGCGCACGCCGGAAAGAGAAGCCGATTACACCTGGATCGCGCCCATCATGACCATGGACAGAGCCTTCTTCAGCCTGCACACGCGCGTCGAAACCCTACAGCAGGCACGGGAAACCTTCGCTCGGATCGCCGTTGGCCGAGGCAGTGCCCAAGAGCAGAAGCTTCGGGCTGAAGGCTTTGGCGACAACCAGATCTATCCGTTTGAAATTGGCGAGAACCCGGCGCAACTGCTGCTGATGGGACGGGTCGACGCCTGGTTCAACGGCATTCCCGAAACCCATAGCATCTGGCGCAAGGTGTCGACTCAGCCGTTGCAGGTCAGTCCGGTCTTTATGAGCACCGATCTGTACCTGGCCTGCTCCAGAAACTGCAATGCGACACTGGTGCGCAAGCTGCGCGCGGCGGTCGAGGGGCTGCGCAAGGACGGCACGCTGGAGAGAATGCGAAAATCCTACCTCGACGCTCCCTGACCGGCCCCTGTGCTGCGCAGAGCCCGGGGCGCGTTGGCATAGCCGGCGTCCCGATCCGGCAAGCCTCTGCAAAGCACCGCCGCGGGTCCGAGCACGCGCTTGCCGATGCTCCTCAACGCGACAGCATGAAGGTTTCGTACTCCAAGTCATCCAGCGCCGTGGACAGCCGCGTCAGCCCCAGCAGCACGCAGATCAGCAGCGACAGGGTAAAGCCATAGCCGAAGAAGCTCGGCCCCAGGTGCAGGCTGAGCAAGGTCAGGGCGGCATTGAGGGCCACGAACAGCAGGCACAGCTCCAGCACGATGGCGCGTTTGTCGAGGTAGAAGAACACGTTGAGAATCGCCATGAACACCACCTGGATGCTCACCCCGATCAGGTCGATGTAGAACAGCGGCAGGTAGTAGCTGGACATCCCCAGCCACTCCAGCAGGCGCGGGCCGAAGAGGAACAGCAGGACCACCGTCAGCCCCTGGACCTTGCAGATTTCCAGCAGGCCCTGGCGGATCGAGAAAGTCATCTCGGCCTTCAGCGAACCGATGTGCTGCAAGGTCTCGCCATCGCGTACGGCACGGAACAGGCGGTCGTACCATTCGGCGAAATCGGTTTCGATGCGCACCAGGAACACCGCCATCCCGGGAATGATCGCCAGGTAAGCGAGGAAGATCGGCAAGTCGTAGAGAATCGACGCGCGCATCGGCCCAATCACCTGGCTCGAAGTTTCCGGGTTGAACCAGAAGATGAACTTGTCGATCCAGATCCCCAGGTTGTAGCAAAGCCCGGTCAGCAGCAGGCTGACAAACACCTGGCGGCGGTCAAGAAAGTCGAAGGCCACCAGCTTCTCGGCCCGGTACTCGCGCAGGATGTCGTACAGGAACAGGAACAGCAGCGTGCTGTGCCCCAGCAGCAGCGCCAGCAACAGCCCTTCCATGCCCATGTAGCGCAGGTAGAAGGCGCTGCCGACCATCAAGCCATACCCCACCAGCATCACCAGGAGGATGCGGTTATAGGCCTTCATCCCCGAGAGAAAGATGATCACCAGCCACAGGTTGCACAGCACCACGAAGTTGGCCAGGGTCAGCAGGCGGTAGATCAGCGGCTGGTCGAACAGGGTCACCAGCAGCAGGATGCCCAGCGCCCCGGAGCCCAGGGTCACCAGCAAGAGGACGCCCACCAGGTTCGGCAGGATCTGCTCGTACTTGCGCTCGAACAGGCGGTCGGACACGAAGCGGGTGAAAAACAGCTGCAGGCCGCCGGTCAGGATCAGCGACGTGGCCATCAGGTAGGTGACGGTGATCAGGAACTGGCGGATCAGGACCTCCGGCACCACCAGCCCGAGGCTGATCACCCCCACCAGCATCACGCTGAGGATCGACAGCACCCAGGGCCCGGAACTGATCAGGCCGGCATAGACATAGGCGTGCAGGGTCGCCGTGTAGGAGTCGCGGGAGAGAATCTTGCGCAGTTCGAAACCGATGCCGGCCATTTACACAGCCTCCTTGTGTAGGGTGCCGATGGCCGTGTGATAGAGCGTGCGATAGCGGTCGAGCATCAGGCGCTCGCTGTAGTAGCGATGCACCCGCAACAGGCCCGCCGCCTGGGCCGATTGCCAGCGTTCGGGGCTGCGCAGCAGGTCGATGATCGCCTGGGAGGTGGCCTGCGGGTCGGCGATCGCCACCACTTCCCCGGCCCGCCCCAGGTCCCGATCAGCCGCCTCGCCGCCCTCGATCAGCTCGCGGCAGGAGCCCACGTCACTGCTGACCACCGGCGTGCCGGCGGCCCAGGCTTCGAGAATCACCAGGGGCTGGGCCTCGCTGATGGAGGTCAGCACCATCAGCCCCAGTTGCGGCAGGATGTCCTGGATTTTCTGGAAGCCCAGGAACAGCACCTTCTGCTCCAGCCCCAGGCTCGCCACCAGGCTGCGGCACTCGGCGACGTACTCCGGGTCCTCCTCTTCCGGCCCGACGATCCAGCCTTCGACCTCGGGCATCACGCTGACCACCCCGCGCATGGCCCGCAGGAAGGTCTTGACGTCCTTGATCGGCACCACCCGGCCGATCAGCCCGACCACCGGCGCAATGCCTTCGGCCCGGGCCTCCAGGGCCTGGGTCCAGAGCTGCAGGTCGATGCCGTTGGGAATCACCTGGGTGCGCTCGGGGGGCGCGCCGTCCTTGATCTGGCGTTGGCGGTTGCCGTCGTACAGGGCAATGATCTGGTCGGCGCTTTCATAGACCAGATGCCCGATTCGTTCGAAAAAGCGCACCCAGAGCATGCGGATATAGCCGGAGCCCGAATCCATGCTGTCGTTGAGCGCCTGGTTGCTGCTTTCGGCGATCCAGCTGGCCTGGGCCAGGTCGATCTTGCGCTCCTTGGTGTAGATCCCGTGCTCGCTGAGCAGGAACTGGCAGCCCCACAACTGCTTGAGAATGCAGCCCACCAGCCCGGCGTAGCCGGTGGAAATCGAGTGCAGCACCCGGGCCCGCGGCATGTGCCGGGCGGCATTGGCCAGCATCAGCAAGGGCGACTGCATGGTGCGCAGGGTCCAGAAGTAGTTGACGAAGGACGGATCGGCGCAATGCTGCTCGTAGCCTTCGGTCAGTGCTTCCCAGCTGGGCCGGCTGTAGAGCACGTCGTCCAGGGTGATGCGCCCCTGGGCCAGGGACGCCAGCACTTCGATGCCCAGCTCGGCGGCGGGCTTCTGCGGGTTGTGCAGGTAGCGGTACAGGTTGCTCAGTTCCTCCAGGGACGCGCGATGGGCCTCGCGCTTGTGCCTGGGGTTGCGCCAGGCCTCTTCCAGGTACACCTCTTCGATATGCACGACGTTGGCCGGAATCTCATAGCGGCGCTGCCCATAAGCCTCGCGCTGGCCGCCAATGAACAGCACCGAAAACTTCAGCTGCGGCAGGCCGAGGATCATCTGGTGGATCCAGCCGGACACGCCACCACGCACATAGGGCCAGGTGCCCTCGAGCAGCAGGCAGACATCGGCGATGGGGGTTGAGTCGGGGGTTTTCTTCATGTCCAGGTCCTTACCAGCCCGGCAAAGGGCGGACGTTGCTGCATTTGTTCCGGCAGGCTTCGCAGCAGCCCGGGAATCTCGGCATAGCGGCCGGTTTCAAAGGCGATTTCGGCGCGAAATGGCAGGACCTTGGCCGGGTCCATGCCCGCCTCCTCGGCCTGGTGCATGTGCAGGCGCGCCTTGCCGACGTCACCGCGTTCAAGGGCGATGCGTCCGGCCAGCAACAGCAGCTCGCCGCCCTCCCCCAGCTTCAGCGCCTGTTCGGCATGCTCGCCGGCCTGGCCCAGCACGTGCTGCTGCACACTGCCCTGGGCCAGGCCCAGGTAGGCCAGTTCCCAGTACCAGCGGGCCAGCGTCGCGTGCAAGGCTCCGGCCTTCTGCGGCGCCGCGCCGGGCAGTTGTTCCAGGGAGGACTGGATCCGCTGGTTGATGTCGGTTTCCTGCTTGTCGAGCATCGAATACGCCAACAGCCGCACATCGTCGCTCGGGTCGCCCAGGGCCAGCTTGAGGATCGGCACCGCTTCCTTGCCCGGCATCCGCCGGGTGGCGAGCAAGGCCGCCAGGCGCTGGTCGGGGTCCGGCGCATGACGCAAGACATCCTGCAGCCCGCTGTCGCCGAAGGTAGGCGAATGCAGTTGCGTCTGAGCGCGAAACGGCAGGTCGGGAATACCCACCGCCTGCCACGTCTGCGCCTCGCGCTTGCGCGGCAGGTACAGCGCCGGAAAGATCGCGGCAATCACCCCGACGGCCCCGATCAGCGGCACAAAGAACGCCAGGCTGAAGATGAACAGCGGGCTCCATGGCAACGGCCGGCGATAACGCGCCGGCAGCAGCAGCCAGACCGCCGCGGTCAGCAGGCCACAGGCGATGCCATGGGTCGTTGCATACAGCAGCGCGATCTGCAGGTCGGGCATCTGCGCCGTCAGGCTGGCCCAACTGCCGATCTCGAAAAACAGCGCTCCGCTAAACAGCCACTTGCTGATCATTCAGGCCACACTCGTTGTACAGGAAGTTACGCAGCCCATCGCGTTGCCGGGCCGACTCCAGGTCGTAGGGCAGCACCTTGACCCCCAGGCCGGCCAGTTCCACGCTCATGCCGAAGTGCTCGTGGACCAGCTTGCCCAGGCGTGCCAGGTAGCCCTGGGCGCCCTCGGCGCTGGTCAGCGGCAACAGCACCAGCAACAGTTCGTGCCCGCGTGCATTGGCCAGGCTCAGATGCAGGTCCAGGCCTCGCTGGCTGCGTTCGAACAGCCGCGCCAGTTCATCATTGGGCTGGGTCAGCTCGAAGGCATAGAGGCAACCGGACAGGCCGTGGCGCTCGACATCCACCAGTGAACGCTTGAGTTGGCGGGTGAAGTGCTGGGCATCGGCGCTCTGCAGTTGCAGTACCTGCGGGTCCGGGTGCAACAGGTCGGCGATATGCCCGGCCAGCAGGGCCATCAGGCTGAGGGTGCGCTCCTGGAAGGCAAAGAACGGCATCTGCCGCACTGCCAGAATCGCCAGCACCTGGCCCTGGGTGTCCACCAGCGGAACACAGGCCTGCAAGGACGACACCGAGGCCTGGGCGCCGCTATCCAGCAGTTCCTCACGCACACTCACCAGTTCCTGGCGCTCCAGGCACATACGCACCAGCAGGTCCTGGCTGTCCAGGGGCCCCATGGTGCCGATCGAGGCCAAGAGGCTCAGCTGTGGCGCCGCACTGGCGCCCTGCTCCACCCGGTACAGCCCGGCCACCCGCAGCGAGCCATATTGGCCGAGCAGGGTCAGTACCGGCTCGGCCAGCAGGCTCAGCGAATCGCCGCCATTGGGCGCCGCGCGCAGCCGATCACGCAGGCCCAGCAGGGAACTGCGCAAGCTCTGGTCGCTGCCCGCCAGGCGCTGCTCCAGGCGGTCGTGGGAGACCCGCAGAATCTGGTGCGCCCGGGTGAAATCATCAAGCCGGTACTGGCGGTACTCGTTGGCCATCTGCAAACGCAGCAAACGCCGCTCCCAGAGGTCGCGCACCTCGCCCACCAGCATGCCGCAGACCAGTACGCCGACGATGTAGGACGGCGCGACCTGGGCGTAGCTCGCCAGCCCCGAATGACGCAGGGCAAAGAACGCCGCTACCAGCAGGCTGGCACTGATCAGGCCGCGGACAAACCCGTAGCGTACCCCCAGCAGCAGCGGCGCCAGCACCGACCAGGGAAACTCACCCTGCACCTGCAAGGGGTCCTCGGGGGTCAGCCACAGGCCGACGCCGATGACCAAGGCGGTCACCAGAAAGGTTTCCAGCCAGGACGCCGGACCGCTGGCGCGGGGCGCCAGCGCATAGTCCATGTGTGGAGAGTTCATGGCAGTCACTCGATCCGAAGGCCACCGACAAGCTTGTCGAGCACCTTCTGGGCGGCCCCGGCCAGGCTTTCCCGGGACCAGCCGGCGCGGGCCCCGCTATTGCTCCACAGCACCTTGCCGGTACCGGCCTCGACCACCCGCAGGCTGATGCCCACCGCCGGTTCGCCATCCAGGCCGTTCTTGTACTGCCACTCCTCGACGCTGCCGGACACCACATAGTCGAGCTTCTGCTCCCGGGCCCAGTCCATGGCCCCGGCCAGGCGCTCGTTGTCGTCGAGCAGGGCCTGTTCGCCCTGCCCCGCCGTACCGGTGTAGACCTGGGGTTGCAGGCCGCGGCTGCTCAGCACGCTGAGCAGAATCTGCTCACTGCGCTCGCCGGCCTGGGGTGTCTGGGAATAGTTGACCAGCGGCAGCACGCCCCAGCGCGCACTCTTGGACAACTCGGGGCTGCTTTGCCCGGTGAAGCTGCTGCACCCGGCCATCAGCAAGGCGACCATTGCCAGACTCACGCAACGAATGGATTGCATAAGGTTTACTCCTCTTTGAATTCCATGATCAGCGTCCGAAACGCACGCTGTAGCTGACACCTGCAGTGCCCCCGGACTTGCCTGCCCCGCCTTGTGGCGCGGACTGGTAGCCAAGGGTCACTGCCAATTCGTCATCCCCTATCACCTCGGTGCCGACACCGGTACTGATGGCGTAGTTGATGGTGTTGTCGGTCCACTGCCAGCCGGTGCTGACATCCACCAGCCAGGTGTACTGCCCCCGCGTGCGGTTCAGCGCCCCCGGGAAACCGCGCCGCCAGGCACTGCCGAAGAACAGCTGGCCGTAGCGCTTCTGCAGCAGGGTCTGGCTGGTGATCTGCTCGGGGTTGTCGAGATCGGCCCCGGCCAGATCGATGCCTCCGCCCAGGGTATTGGCCAGGTCGGGCAGCGAACGGTTGTTCAGGCTGTTCTGCTGGTAGTCGATACCGCTGCGCAATTCCCAGTTCGGCCCTTCGAACTGCAAGGTGTGGTCGAACTCGATCTTCAACGCCTGGCCGCTGCCCAGGTCATCGCCGCCGCGGGTCGAGAACCAGCGCTGGGCCAGGTTCCAGGACAACTGGTCACGGGCCGAATAGCGATGCCGGCCGCCCACCCAGACATCATCCTGCTGGCCGAAGGTGCGCATGTATCCGCTGTCCTCGTTCTTGCGGTGCCAGTCGGCACCGACGTCCAGCTCGTTGCCGCTGTCC
Source organism: Pseudomonas sp. MWU349 (assembly GCF_017947325.1). Lineage (NCBI taxonomy): Bacteria > Pseudomonadati > Pseudomonadota > Gammaproteobacteria > Pseudomonadales > Pseudomonadaceae > Pseudomonas > Pseudomonas sp. MWU349. The sequence goes on from NZ_JAFEVP010000001.1 coordinate 1,312,012, forward strand.
AGTTGCCAGGTGCGGCTGGCACCCAGGCCGTTGCGGTCATCGTCCTTGCGCAGGCTACTGTCGAAGATCAGCTTGTAGTTGCCGTTCTCCAACTGGCGCTGCAAGGTCAGTTCAGTGTTGGTCTCATTGCCCAGGCGCGACTCATCCAGCACATCGCCGCTGTAGCGGCCCTGCTCCAGGACCAGCTTGGCGTACCAGTTGTCGTCCAGATAGCGCGCGGCGGTCAGGCGCGGGCCGTTGAACACCAGGCCGCCGTAGTCCTGGCGCTCCCAGGCGATTTGCATACCCTGGGGCGTGCGCTCGGTCATCTCGATGGCCTGGCGGCGCAGTTGCTCGCGCAGCGCCGCCGGTTGCTCGTCACCCAGTGCCGAAAGGCCCACCGCCAGCGCTTCGCCGCTGTGGCCCAGGCTGTTCAGGGCCTCGACCTGCTGCGCCGGATCCAGGTCGCCGCTGGCCACCAGGCGCTCCAGGGCCTGGCGGTTGCTGCCGCGCAGGGCTTCCTGGATCTGCTCGTAGCGGCTGACCTTCAGGCCGCGGCTGCGGGCCCAGGCCAACCACTCATCCTTTTGCGCCGACTGATTGAGGTCATCCAGGCGCGCGAGGAACTGATCGAACCACAGCTGCAGCATCGGCTTGGAGCCGTCCTGCCACTGCATGGCCTTGTTCTGCGCCTTGCGTGACGAATAGCTGCTGGCCAGCAGGCGCAGCCAGGTGGCATAGCCCTGGGGCGTGGCGCGGATCTGCTCCGGGCTGACCTGGCGATCGAGCCGCAGGCGCAAGCGCTGGGCCGAATCGACATAACCGGCGCCCTCCAGGGCATCGGCATAGGCGGCCTGGACCATCCAGTCCCGGGGGTTGGCCTGCAAGTACAGGCGATACCAGGCCAGGGCCTCGGTATTGCGCCCGAGCAACTGGCTGGCGGCGGCGAACGGCAGCCACAGGCTGCTGTCACTGCGGGCCAGGGAGCGCCATTGCTGCAACAGCGGCTTGATCTCGCCCGTGCGGCCCAGGTCGACATACAGCCACAGCAGCCGCTCACGGAAGGTGTTGTCGTCCGGGAAGCGGCTCAAGCCCTGTTGATACAGGCGCAGCGCCAGATCGGTCTGGCCCTGCTGCACCGCCAACGCGGCGCGGGCGGCCAGCACCTGGGACTGGTCGCTGGCACCCGGGTACTGCTCGGCTTCCTTGAGCAAATCGACCACCAGAGGCCAGTCCTGGAGTTCCTGGGCCAGTTGCAGGGCGGCCACCAGGCGCTGCGGGCTGTGGCCCTGGCGCCAGCTGTCGACGGTCAACTGCAGGGCCTTGTGCGGATCGCGGGTGCGATACAGGGCAATCAGCTCGCTTTCGTCGCCCGTATTGAGCGAGCCCTTGATCGCCAGCATCTTCTCCAGCGCCAGCTGCAGCTCGTCGTCCAGTTCCAGGTCCCAGGCCAGGGCGGCGCGGGACTGCCAGTAGTTGAAGTCCTTGATCTTGTTGCCATCCACCGCGGTGATGACTTTCCAGGCCCCCTGGCTATCGAACAGCTTGAGGTGGTTGTTGGCCCAGTCCACACGCTCGGTGCTGGTCAGCGGATAGCGCTTGGCGAACTGGCTCCAGACCACCAGCCGCTGCGGGTACTGCTCGGTGTTTTCCAGGTTCTGCAACAGGCGCACCCAGGCCAGACGCTGTTTCGGGTATTTGGCGACATAGCGGCGCAGCCACTTTTCGGCCTCCTCGGGCGTCCCCCTGGACTCTTGCGCGTAGACCAGGGCATCGAGCTCGACGTTGGTCAGCGCGCGGCTGTCCATGATCCCCGCCAGCAGCGGGATGCCCCGGTCGAAGTCGTAGGTCTGCATCGCCAGGCGCCAGGTGTGCTCGAACTGCGCCGGGTCCTTGCTTAACGTGCTCAGGCTGATCCAGTAGCCCAGGGCGGCGGCCGAGTCGCCCTGCCATTCGGCGAGATGGGCCATCTGCTCCAGCAATTGCGGGTCATCCGGCCGCTGTTCGAGCAGTTGCAGGCCCACCGCATGGGCGCCGGCCAAGTCACCGAAGGCCAGGCGCTGCTTGAATTCCTTGGCGAGGATTTCCGGGCTGTCGGGCTGCACCTTGCGCCAGGCACTGAAGAACTGTTCCGCCAGGTCCACGCGGTTGTGCGCCACGGCTACATCCACGCCGCGGTCCAGCAGCGCCGGTTCGAATGCCACGTCCGGCTGTGCGGCCAGCTCTCGGGCCAGCAGCTCCACCGCCTGATCGCCGCGATCGGCCGCCACCAAGGTGGTGAAGGCCTGTTGCAGGAACTGCCGACGCGCCTCGGGGGCCTGGCTGGCATCGAGCAACTGCATATAGAGATCGGCCGCGCGCCCCGGCTGTTCGCTAGCCTGATACCACTTGGCGGCTTCAGGCAGCCACTGCTCGCGCCGAGTCGGGTCGCGCCGCGCCAGCTCGGCATAGGCGTCCGCCGCCAGCCCCGGGGCCTGGGCACTCAGGGCCAAAGTGGCTAGGCGCTCCAGTTGCGGCGACGGCAGCGGCTTGTAGTCAAAGGCCTTGAAACGTTCGGCCAGGGCCTGCAGGGCCGCGCTGTCGGTGCTGGTGTTCAGCGCCAGGGCATCGAGCTGCAAACGGTAGTAGGCCTTGAGTGCCGGATCGGGCCGCTGCCACTGGGCCAGGTGTTTTTCCGCCTTGGGGTAATCCCCCAGTTGAATCAGCAGGTCGAGCAGCTGGGTGCGCAGCTCATTGTTTTCCGGGTGTGCGGCCAGCAGCACCTCGGCGTAGCTGGCTGACACTTCGTCCGGCTGCCCGCCCTTGGGGCGGAACGCCTCTTCATTGCGAAAGGTCGCCCACAGCAATACGCCGACGGCGATCACCACCAGTAGCAGGGCCCAGGGATTGAGCAGCCGCGCGCCGGGCGCCTTGGCCTTAATTGCAGAGGAGTTGGGCATCACTCACCTGCTTGGCGGGAAGTTGGAAATGCCACAGGCCCTGTTCGGACTTGCCGGCGTAGCGTTGGCCCTGGAATTCGACCCGACAGGCGCTGGCCGAACGCACCGAGAATTCCAGGTTGAACTGGCCGGCAAAGGAGAAGCTCACCTGCCGGTCATTGACATAGCGCCAGTCGCGCAGGGGAATATTGGCCAGCTCCAGTGCCGGGCGCGGATCGCGCTCGGGGCGCAGGGCCAACAGCGCATGATCGCTGCTCAAGGCGACATAGCGCCCCTGGGGCAAGTCGCGCACCCCGGCCACCCCCACCGAGCGGCCGAGGTCCGGCCAACCCAGCGCCGGGTCCAGGCGCAAGGTGCGCAGGCCGTCCATGCCCCGTACCTGCCAGTCGCCATTGGCGGTCCGCGCCAGGCTTGCCTGGTACAGGCCGTGGACCCGGTCCAGGTAGTCGCTCATCCACAACGACAGCGGCTGCTGTCCACGCATGAACTGGTAGATGTCGGTCATGGCCTTGATCGACGCCTGCTTGGTGCCCGAATAGAAGTGGTAGTACAGGTGGATGCCGCGAAGGCGCCGAGGGCTGTCGGTCAGCTCGAAGGTATCGATCACATCGCGAAAGCCGTAGTACGGGCCTTTCCAGAGGTTGGTGTACATGTTCTCGTTGATCACCGGGGCGTAGTACTGCAAGCCGCCCGAGGTCGGCCGCAACAACGGGTACAGGCCGGTGAGCGACGAGTTGGCCTTGGTCAGGATGGTCTGCCCGCCATTGACGTTTTTCAGGCCGGCGTCGTAGGCCATCTTGATGGTCTCGGCGCTGGGCAGCGCATCCCCCGGCCAGAAGATCAGCTTCACCGGTTTCTGCGCGGTGGTCAGGCGGCTGTTGATGTAGTCCCGCGAGCCGAAGATCTCGCGCTTGTAGTCCAGGGTCTTGTAGCCCGGAATATTCAGGCGCAGGCCGTATTCGGCGTGGAAATCCTCGTCCTTCTTGGCCTTCTCCGGCTGCATGTAGAACGGATGGCTGTAGGTGTGGGTGGCCACTTCGACCTTGGGATCGGCAAAGATCTCCCGGGCGATGGGCTCCAGCTCCGGAGCCAGGAACGGCGACATGCCCTTGGGCCCGACTTCGCCTTCGATAATCGAGACCGAGGTCAGGAACGGGTTGGGACGAATGTAGTCGTCCAGCACCTGGCGCCCGGAATACGGGGTGCCGCGTACTTCGGCATGGGACGGGAAACCGTCACCGTCGATATGCACCGTGGCGATCCGCCGACCGTTCTCGGTGGTGGTGTCCGGGCGTGGCTGGGACGCCAGGCGCAGGGCCTTCTGGATAAAGGCGAACGGGTCGAGAATCCAGCGGCTGCGCTCCACATTGGCCTCCACCACATAGGGGGCCAGGGCCATGCCGCCCCAGGCGGCGGTGGCCACCGGAACGTACTTGGCGCCCTTGTCATCGCCCAGCACCAGTGCCGGTTTAGGCCCGTCGGGCAGCAGGCCCACGCGGGTCAGTTCGCGACTGCGCGCCACCACCGGTGCCTCGAAGGCACCGATCAGGCTCTTGTCCTGGCTCAGCACATGCAGGGCATCGCGGGCCCCCGGCGCCGCCAGGTTCAGCCCCAGGCGCTTGAGCAGCGCCCGGTCCTCGATCGGCAGGCCGGCCATGATCGCCAGGGGCACCTGTTCATCCAGGCGCTGGCCGACCCAGCTATAGAAGGCACGGCTGTCCTCGGGCGGGCCACTGGTCATCCACAGCACCACCCCGGCGTAAAGGCCAGCGAAGCTGTAGGCAGGCAGGCTGTCGTCCACCGGGAAGTAGTCCACCCGGTAACCCAGGTATTCCAGCAGGCCACCGAGCATGCGGTGCCCGGCGTGATCGTAGAGTTCCCCTTCGCGCGGGTCATAGAGCATGGCGATGCGCCGCGGCTGGACTTCCACGGTGCTCATGCTCAGGGCGTTGAGGTCCGGGGTGGTGACCACCGGGATAAAGCCTTCCTGGCTCAATTGCCGGACCAGCTTGCGCGCCTCTTCCCGACGGTTGGCCGGCAAGTAATCGATGGCCACCAGCGGGATGTTGCGTGCACGCAGCGGCTTGAGTTCGCCTTCAAGCCAGGTGCGGTCGGCTTCGGAAACCGGGCGGTAACGCTTGGCCGAGGCATCCCAGCCGGCATGGATGGATTCCACCGCCACGGCCGAGGCGACGCCATCGAGCTCGCCCAATACCTCGAACCCCCGGTTGAAGAACAGCTTGAGGTTGGGCAGGCGGCTGTGCAGTTCCCGCAGGAACGAGGCCAGGGCCTTGCGTTGCGGTTCGCGATCGGCCTCGGGGAGCAACTGGAAACTGTCCAGGGTGTCCAGGAACAGGCCGGCGTAGCCCTGGTCCTGCAGCGCCTTGGCACGCTTGAACAGGTGTTCGCGCCAGGCCGGGGTGGCGATGTCCATCACCTGGCTGTCCCAGGCCTTGTTGCGCACGGGGCTGGCGCCCTGGGCCAGGGCCTGCTTGTCCAGGGCAGCGCGGTTGCCGTCGAACTCCCCTACCGACAGGTAGGCGAACGGCTGGCTGCCGAGCTTGCGCAAGGTGGCGACATCGGCGCTGGCCATATGGCCGGGCTCGACCACTGCCCATTCGAACTGCGCCAGCTCTTGCAAGGGTGGCTGCTCGGCGTACCAGAACCCGACGCTGGCGGGCGCCGCGGGCGCGGCCTGCACCAGGGTGTTGGTGGCACACAAGGCCAATGCGGTAAACAGGCGTCGAACCACTTTGCAGACATGCCCCCTGCGAAACTCGATATCCATAACTCACTCTTCAGTAGATCAATCTGCACAACATCAGGCTCTAGGGCAGCCACCATGGCGGGCGCCCCGAAGGCAACGAACTAAAGGCTGCGGTACAGCTGTTCCAGGCCCTCGGCCAGGCTGCTGGGCGTGCCCAGGTCGAAGCGCTCGCGCAAGCGGCGGTTGTCGGCCTTGGAATGGCGGATATCCCCGGAACGGGTCGCGCCGTGGGTCACCTGCAGCGGCTTGCCGCTGATCTGCTGCAGGGCGCCAATCAGGTCGTTGAGGGTGGTCACCCCGCCAAGCCCGACATTGGTGGCTTCGGCTGCCGGCGCGGGGCATTCCAGGCCCTGCACCAGGATCTTCACCAGGTCCGCGACATAGACGAAGTCGCGGGTCTGCCCGCCATCGCCGAACAGGGTGATGGGCCGCCCGGCCTTGGCCCGCTCGCTGAAAATGCTGATCACCCCGGAGTACGGCGACGAAGGGTCCTGGCGCGGGCCGTAGATATTGAAAAAGCGCAGGATCACCGGTTCCAGCCCATGCTGGCGACGGTAGAAGTCCAGGTAGTACTCGCTGGCGAGCTTGTCCGCCGCGTAGGGCGTGAGGGGCGATTTGGGGGTGTCTTCGGCAATCGGCGTGCCCTCGCCGTTGTTGCCATAGACCGCCGCACTGGAGGCGAACACCACGCGGCGGATACCGGCCGCGTTCATCGCCTCGCACAGGCGCAGGGTGGCGATGAAGTTGCTCTGGTGGGTGGCCACCGGGTCTTCGACCGAGGCCTGGACCGATGCCACTGCGGCCAGATGCACCACGGCATCGCAGCCCTGGACGGCATCCGCCAGCAGTGCCGCGTCGGCGGCATCCCCCTGCAGCAGTTCCAGGCCAGCATCGCCCATGGGCAGATTGCTGCGCTTGCCCGTGGAAAGGTCGTCCAGAACCCGCACCGCATACCCCTTGGCCAGCAGTGCATCCACGAGGTGAGAACCGATAAAACCAGCGCCCCCAGTAACCAGTATCCGTTCGGCAGACATAGATCATTCCAAAGAGAAATATCGCAGCTACGCCGTCTGAAGCTAGCACAGCCAACGGGCCAGCCATGGCTACTTGCCACCCTGACCGTCATGTTTTTGATGGCAGCTCTGCTCCATAGGCTGTTTCGCCTTTTTTCGGAGCAGAGTTCAGCACTTTGGCGTCAAAAAAACTCAAGATAATCAATCGCTCAGCGCCGACATACTGGGTCACAAAATCGGTATCGTCAATAATGTGTCGATATTTGTTGATTATTTAAGCTCCAGGAAAAACAGGTCAATATATTGACTTGCCTGGCATAAAAGCGCCGAAAGCGCCGCCGTAGCTGGCCACATGCCATTGACGCAAGGCCCCGGCAGTGCTCATATGCGCGCCAGTTTCAGGTGTCCCATGCCGCCGTGCATGGGGTTAAACGGGAAGCCGGTGCGTCATTTCGATGATCAGTCCGGCGCTGCCCCCGCAACGGTAAGCGAGCGAAGCATTCGACAGACCACTGTGCCAAGGCATGGGAAGGTGAATGCCTCATGACCCTCGCAAGCCCGGAGACCGGCCTGCAACTTCGTTTGACAACCCCGCGGTGGGCGGGCGCAGTCCGGTTTGCGTGGGCGCGGCTGCCCGCGATTCCCTATGCGTTGTTCCCTCCGGGATTCATTCATTCCTTACAAGTAGTAGGAATCGCATGTCCCGCACCTCCTTGCTGCAACACCTGGCGAACCCCTCGCTGTGCTTCACCCTCCTGCCTTGCATGGCCTACCCGACCCTGGCCCTGGCTGAACAGAAAACCTCACTGGTCTTGCCCGAGGCCCAAGTGAGCGGAGTCTCCAGCGCCTCGCAAACCTCTCTGGACACGCCCCTGCCCGCCGGCTCGCGGCTGAACCTCACGGCCCTGGAGACTCCGGCCAGCACCAGCAGCCTGGGCAGCGACGCCATCAGCACCCGCAACAACCTCACGGTGCAGGATGCCGTCACCCGCTCCCCCGGCATCACCAGTATCGCCACCCCGGGCAACGGCAATACCGCACTGTCGGCCCGCGGTTTTACCGGGCACTCCTCGGTGATGACCCTGTTCGACGGCGCGCGCCTGTACACCGGCGCCGGCAGCCAGACCTTCCCGGTGGACCCGTGGATGGTCGAGCGCATCGACGTGATCCGCGGCCCGGCCTCGGTGCTGTACGGGGAAGGCGCCACTGGCGCGGTGGTCAACGTGATTGCCAAGAAACCCTTCGAGGGCGAGGTCCACAACCACCTGCGCCTGGGCTATGGCTCCCAGGATCGCCAGCAACTGGGCCTGGACAGCGGAGGTTCACTGACCGACACCCTGAGTTACCGCCTGACCCTGAACCAGCAGCAGAGCAATGGCTGGGTCGACCAGGGCCAGTCACGCAGCCTGGCACTCAGCGCGGCGCTACGCTGGCAAGCCACCGAGGACCTCGGCTTCACCCTGGCCCATGAACGCGGTGAAAGCGAACCCGCCAGCTATTTCGGCACGCCGCTGATTGCCGGCCAATACCGTGACAGCCTGCGGGACAAGAACTACAACCTGCGCAACGCCGTGCAGCGCTACAACGACGAATGGACCCGGTTCAACACCGACTGGACCCTGAGCGACAACCTCAGCGCCAGCAACCAGCTCTACTACATCAAGAGCCGTCGCCACTGGCGCAACGCCGAAGCCTACAACTGGGTCAGCTCCCGGGATCAGTTGCTGCGCGGCGACTACCTGGAGATCAAGCACGATCAGGAGCAGATCGGCGATCGCCAGAGCTTCACTTTCAACCACTCGCTGTTCGGCCTGGACAGCAGGACCGTGGTCGGCCTGGAGTACAACAAGATCCGCTTCGGCGTGGCCAACAACTCGCCCTACAAGGATATCGGTGGTGACTATGTCGACCCGTGGAACCCGGCACCGGGCTACTTCCAGAGCCGCTCGCCCTTCTCGCCCCAGACCGACAGCAGCACCCGCACCTTCGCCCTGTTTGCAGAAAACCGCCTGCAACTGTCGGAGCGCTGGTCGCTGGTAACCGGCATCCGCCGCGACCAGAACCATATCGATCGCAGCGATCTGCGCGCCGGCACCCGCACCGATCGCAGCCTCACAGGCGGCAACTGGCGCGCCGGCCTGGTGTTCGCGGTCACCGATCAACTGTCGCTGTACGGCCAGTACTCCACCAGTGAAGACGGGGTCAGCAACCTGATCAGCCTCAACCCGAGCCAGTTGCAGATGGACCTGACCGAAGCCAAGCAGACCGAGTTCGGGCTCAAGCAGCAGTTCTGGAACGGCCGTGGCGAATGGACCCTGGCGGCCTACCACATCGTCAAGAAAAAGCTCTTGACCACCGACCCGGTGACCCGCCTGGCGCAGCAGGTCGGCCAGCAATCCGCCGACGGCCTGGAAACTTCGCTGGAGCTGACCCTGGATCACGGTTGGCAAGTCTCGGCCAATGCCTCGGTGGTGCGCGCCGAGTACGATGACTTCGATGAGGTGGTCTCTGGCAAAGCGGTGTCCCGGGCCGGCAATCGCCCCACCAACGTGCCGCGACGCACCGCCAACCTGTGGCTGAACAAGGCCCTGGCCCCGAGCCTGGAAGCCGGCATGGGCCTGCGCTACGTCGATGCGCGTTATGCCAACACCGCCAATAGCGTCGATGTACCCGGCTACACGGTGCTGGATGCCAACCTCGGCTGGCAGGCCCTGCCCGATGTGCGCCTGGGCCTGCAGGTGAACAACCTGCTGGACCGGCGTTATGCCGCGGCGCAACAGAACAGCGGCCAGCAATGGCTGATGGGTGAACCGCGCGCGTTGTTCGTCACCGCCGACTACAGCTTCTGATTGAAGGGGCAAGGCCCTGGGCTTTATCGGCACTTGCACCCGCGCAGCCGATGGATATCCTGAGCGCCTTTGTCCCTGCACTGCCCGCGAGCGCCCCATGCCCTGCCTGAATGCCCGAGATGTCTGCCAGCGCCTGCGCGATGCCGCCCTTGGCGTTTACCCTCTACGGCCGGGCGCCGACCAACCCGGCGCTGGCCTGGTGCAGGTGGATATCGAGGGCTGGCAGTTGCTGCTGGATTTCGATGGCCAGCATCTGCATCACTGCCAGCGCTGTCGTAGCGCCGAAGGCGACGCCTGGCAGCTCGATACGCGGCAACGCTTCGGCACCGATCCGGTGAGCCTGCTCAGTACCTGGGAGCTGGCGCAGATCGAGAAGTTACTCAAAGAAGTGGATTAACGCGGCTGGCTACAGGCATTCCTGGGCTGCGCGCTCGAAGCTCGACGGGGTGAAGCTGGAGGCCAGCAAGTGCCGCTCGTAGAGGAACACCTTGCCGCCATTGGGCGCCTTGTAGGCTTCCAGTACGTTGTCTGCCGCCACCTTGCTGGCAACGACGATGCGAAAACCGCGCTGGGTCTGGGAAACCGTCGGGCTCTGAGCGTTGCCTTGCAGCTTGGGCACCACGCACTCGGCATATTCGGCCGGAGTTTTCCGGGTCTGCATGACCAGGGTCGGGTCGTTGGGCGCGGTGGCGCAACCGGCCAGCAGCAAGGTGGCCAGGGTCATGGCGGGAGCAAATAGAGGGCGCATCGGTCAGTCCTGAAAATGTACAGCCTGGTTCGGTGCGCAACGGTTCAGCGTCACGGGCGCTGCCGTTGCGGTCATGGTTTTGGGTCGGGGGCGATTGTCCATGGTTGGCGCCCAAAGCAGAACTTGCGTTGCTTGATTGTCACTATTACTTGAACCGATAGTTGCCCCCCGGGCAGACTGCCCGGCAGCCCGACTACAACTAAAAAAAGGAATTCCCCATGCGCACCTTTGACTTGATACGCGACGCCGTCCTCCCGGAATTCCGTGAGCGGGTGGCGGACTACCTGGTGGAGTACGAACAGGTGCTGGGTGATAGCAGCGCCGACCCGCAAAGCCTGCGCATCGCCGCCTATCAATTGCGTGGCTACCTGCGTGGCCTGAACACCACCCGGGTTCTGGGCATGGCCGACTGGGAAGAGCTGGACCGGCGGGTACTGGCGACATGGCTAGGGGATCCGGCCCAAGTCCTTGGGGAGGATTGAAACTTTTTAGCCTCAGATGAGCTAGAATCGCACCATTTGAAACCTTTTTTTGTAAAACCGGTCATGCTCATTGAAGCCTTCGGCTGCTTCGACACCATGCCCGGCCCACACTGATCCGAGGCCCACTGATGTCCCTGACTGCCCAAGAGGAACGACTTATCAAGGCGCTGGCCCTGGCCATCGTCGACCGCCCGCGGGCAACACTCAAGGAACTGGCCGAGGCCGCTGGCGTCAGCAAGGCCACGCTGCATCGCTTCTGCGGCACACGGGACAAGCTGCTGCAGATGATGGAAGACCATGCCGAAACGGTGCTCAATCGCATCGTCGAGGCCATCGAGCCGGAGCAGGACGAACCTGTCGCGACCCTGCGCGGCCTGATCAGCGAGCACCTGGCACACCGCGAAATGCTGGTGTTCCTGCTATTCCAGTACCGCCCCGACATGCTCGGCTGCGAAGACGAACGCTGGGAGCCCTACACCCGGGCACTGGACACCTTCTTTCTGCGGGGCCAGCAACTGGGGACCTTCCGTATCGACATCACTGCCGCGGTGTTCACCGAGCTGTTCCTGACCATGATCTTCGGCATCGTCGATGCCGAACGCCGGGGCCGCGCCGCCAGCGCCAACTCGGCCAAGGTGCTGGAGCAGATGTTCCTCCACGGCGCCGCCGCCCCGGCCCTGGCGCTATAGCGCCCCGTTCCCCGGCCCTCTGGCCGGATAAAAAAAGCCCCGTGACCCAGAGGACCACGGAGCCAAGTACCGGCCGGATGCGCCAGCCGGTAGTGCCCTGCCCCCGGGTTACCGCTGCGCCGCAGCCGGCCAGCCGCCACCCAGGGAGCGGAACAGGTCCACCAGGGCAATCTGCCGCTGGGTACTGACCTCGATAAGCGCCGACTGATCGACAAAGTTGCTGCGCTGGGCATCGAGGTAGCGCAGGTGGCTGTCGACACCCCCTTCGTAACGTGCCCTGGCCAGTTTCAGCGACTCACGGCTGGTGGCCGCCAGGGCGCGGCGCGCAGTCTCTTCCCGGCGCAGGGTGTCGGTCGCGGCCAGGGCATCGGCCACCTCGCGAAAGGCGGTCTGGATGCGCCCTTCGTACTCCGCCACCGCGGCGTCCTTGCGTGCCTCGGCCAGGCTCAGGCCGGCGCTGTTGCGCCCGCCATCGAACAAGGGCACGGACAGGGTCGGCACGAAGCTCCAGGAGCGCGAGCCGCCGTCGAACAGGCCCGACATCTGCGCGCTGGAAGTGCCCAGGCTGCCAGTCAGGCTGATGCGCGGGAAAAACGCCGCCCGTGCCGCGCCGATATCGGCGTTGCGCGCACGCAGCCGGTGTTCGGCGGCGAGAATGTCCGGACGGCGCTCGATCAGGGTCGAAGGGCTGCCGGCGGCGATGTCCTGGACCAGCAGCGGGCGCTCGGGTGCCGGCGGCCCTATGGTCTTCACCGCCTCCGGGGTGCCGAGCAACAGCACCAGGGCGTTGAACGCCTGCTGCTGATTGCGCAGGGTGTTTTCCTGATCCGCGCGGGACTGCTCCACCAGCCCCAGGGCTTCCTGATAGTCCAGGGCCGTGGCGCTGCCTACCTGGCGGCGCTGGCTGATCAGCGCCAGGGACTGCTCGCGGCTGGCCAGGGTTTGCCGGGTGAGGGCCAGGCGTCGCTGGGCGCCGTCATGCAGCAGATAGGCCTGGCTGACTTCGGCAATCAGAGCGATGCGCGCCGCCCGCGCCGCCTCCTCGGTCGCCAGATATTGCTGCAGCGCAGCGTCGCTCAGGCTCTTGACCCGGCCAAACAGGTCCAGCTCGTACTCTGGCAGCGCCAGGCCCACCTGGTAGCTGCTGGCAACCTGCGAACGGCCACTGTTGGACTGGTCCGCCGGCAGCCGCTGGCGATTGCCCGAGGCGGCGGCGTTCAAGCCCAGCACGCGGTCAGCGCGCTGGATACGGTACAGCGCCCGGGCCTGCTCGATGTCCAGCAGGGTCTGGCGCAACGAGCGGTTGTTGTCCAGGGCACTGGTGATCAGGCGCCGCAGCTGCGGGTCAAGCACAAAACCCTGCCAGTCCAGCTCACTCGCTTGCGGGCCGGGCTGGGCCGAAAGGCCGCCGAAGCTGTTGGCCACCGGCGCCGCGGGACGCTCATAGGTAGGTGCCAGGGAGCAGCCCCCCAGCGCCAGGACCAGCAGCGCCAGTGAAAGTCTACGAATAGGCATGGGCATCACTCCTGGGCCTGGGCAAGGTGTCGGGCGGTGGCCAGCCGCTTGCGCAGCAACGACAGCACCCAGATAAAGCAGATAGGTACGAACACCACGCCGAGCAAGGTGGCGCTGAGCATGCCGCCGATCACCCCGGTGCCGATCGCACGCTGGCTGGCGGCGCCGGCGCCGGTGGCCAGGGCCAGGGGCACCACGCCGAGAATGAAGGCCATGGACGTCATGACGATCGGGCGAAAGCGCAGGCGCGCGGCCTCAAGCGCGGCGTCCTTCAGGCTGTGGCCCCTCTCCAGCAGCTCCTTGGCGAATTCGACGATAAGGATCGCGTTCTTCGCGGCCAAGCCGATGATGGTGATCAGCCCGACCTTGAAATACACATCGTTGGGCATGCCGACAGACATCACTGCCAGCACCGCGCCAAGGGCACCGATCGGCACGATCAGCATCACCGTCAGTGGGATCGACCAGCTCTCGTACAGCGCTACCAGCAGCAGGAACACCACCAGAATGGCCAGGGCAAACAGCTGCGACGCCTGGCCGCTGGAGACCTTCTCCTGATAGGACAGGCCGGTCCATGCGTAACCGATGCCCGCGGGCAGCTCGGCCGCCAGGCGCTCCATCTCCGCCATGGCCTGGCCGGTACTGAACCCCGGTGCGGCGTCGCCGGAGATCCGTATCGACGGATAGCCGTTGTAGCGCACGATCTGTACCGGGCCTTCCTCCCAGCGCAGGCTGACGAACGCACTGAGCGGCACCTGCTCGCCGCGGCTGTTGGCGACAAACAGCTTGAGCACGCTCTCGGGCGTCATCCGCTGGCCCTGCTCGGCCTGCACGACCACGCGCTGCTGGCGCCCGGCGTTGGAGAAGTCATTGATCACCGCCGACCCGAAGGCCGTGGACAAGGCGTTGTTGATCGACTCGAAGGCTACCCCCAGGGCACGGGCCTGTTCCCGATCGATGTCGACCCGCAACTGCGGCGCTTCGGCCAGGCCTTCCATCATCGCGTAGAGGATCTTCGGGTTGCTGTTGGCCTGTTGCAGCAGGTGATCACGGGCCTCGAGCAATGCCTGGCGCCCCAGCCCGCCACGGTCCTGCAGGCGCAGGGCGAAACCACCGGAGTTGCCCAGGCCGTCGATGGGCGGAGGCATCACCGCGGTGACGGTACCATCGCCATAACCGGCAAACGCCTGGTTCACCGCCGCGGCCTCGGCGGCCGCCGATTGGTCCTTGCCCCGCAGCGACCAGTCCTTGAAGGTAGGAAAGGCCAGAGCGGCGTTCTCGCCCATGCCGGAAAAGCTGAAGCCGGTGACCATGAAGGTCGCGGCGCCCGCCTCCCGGGAGATCAGGAAGCGTTCCAGGTCCTGGGCGGTGCTGGCGGTGCGCGTGCGGCTGGCCCCGGGCGGCAGTTGCACATCCACCATGGTGTAACCCTGGTCTTCCACCGGCACGAAAGACTCCGGAAGCCGCAGGTAGAAGAAGCCCAGCAGGACGATCATGCCCAGGTACACCAGCATATAGCGGCCCGCCTCGCTCACCAGCCGCGAGTTCATCTGCGAGTAGCCCTGGGTCAGGCGGGCGAAGCCTCTGTTGAAGGCACCGAAGAAACCGCGCTTCTCATGATGGCCCTGGGCAACTGGCTTGAGCAGGGTTGCGCACAGGGCCGGGGTGAAGGTCAGGGCCAGGAAGCCCGAGAACAGAATCGACACCGCCAGGGACAGGGAGAACTGCTGGTAGATCACGCCCACCGAACCGGACATGAAGGCCAGTGGCATGAACACCGCCGACAGCACCAGGGTGATGCCGACAATGGCCCCGGATACCTGGCCCATGGCCTTGACCGTGGCCGCCGCCGGCGACAGGCCTTCTTCAGCCATGATCCGCTCGACGTTCTCCACCACCACGATGGCATCGTCCACCAGGATGCCGATGGCCAGCACCATGCCGAACATGGTCATCATGTTCACCGAGAAGCCCAGCAGGTACATCACCGCCAGGGTTCCGGCCAGGCACACCGGCACCACGATCGTGGGGATCAGGGTGTAGCGCACGTTCTGCAGGAACAGGAACATCACCAGGAACACCAGCACCATGGCTTCCACCAGGGTGTAGATCACTTTCTCGATGGCCACTTCGACAAAGCGCGAGGTGTCATAGGGCACCGAGTACTCCACGCCCTCGGGGAAGTAGGCGGATAGCTCCGCCAGCCGCTGCTTAACCGCCGCGGCGGTCTGGATGGCGTTGGCCCCTGGCGACAACTGGATGGCACCGGCCACCGCCGGCTTGCCGTCCAGGCGCGAGGAGAAGTTGTAGCTTTCGCTGCCGACTTCCAGGCGCGCCACATCCGCCAGCTTGACCATGGAGCCGTCCTGATTGGCCCGCAAGACAATCCGCCCGAACTCCTGCGGATCGTCCAGGGTGCCCTTGACCGCCAGGGTCGCGGTCAGCTCCTGCTCGGAACTGCCGGGAGAGGCGCCGAAACTGCCGGCCGGCACCTGCACGTTCTGCCCGCGGATGGCGTTGCTCACGTCATCGATGGACAGGCCGTAGCCCACCAGCTTCTGCGGGTCGATCCAGACCCGCATCGCCGCTTCCGAGGAGAAGAACTGCAGCTTGCCTACACCGGGCACCCGGCGCAGTTCGTTGTTGATGTTGCGCGCGGCGTAGTCCCCCAGGAGCGTGGTGTCCGGGTTCTGCGCACCGTCCTTGTAGCTCAGGGCATAGATCAGCAGGAAGCCGGCGCTGGTCTGCTCCACCTCGATCCCCTGGGTGGTCACGGCCTGGGGCATGCGCGCCTCGGCTTTCTTCAGGCGGTTCTGCACATCCACCTGGGCCAGTTGCGGATCGGTGCCCGGCTCGAACGTGACCAGCACTTCGGCGATGCCGTTGGAGTTGTTGGTCGACTCGAAGTACAACAGGTTCTTGGCGCCGTTGAGCGACTCCTCGATCACGCTGGTGACCGAGTCCACCAGAACCTTCGCCGAAGCGCCGGGATAGGTGGCGGTCACCGTGATCTGCGGTGGCGCCACGTTGGGGTACTGGGCCACTGGCAGGGCTGGAATCACCAGCAGGCCGGCCAGGGTAATGAACAGCGCCATCACCCAGGAGAAGTTCGGGCGCTTGATAAAAAACAGAGACATTGCTAATCCTCGCGGCGCATTCAGGCCTTAATGACCCTTGGCCTGTTGCTCTTGCGCCGGCTGTGGCGCGACCTTGGTACCGGGCTGCAAACCCGCCAGGCCACCGACTATGACCTGCTCGCCAGCCTGCAGCCCCTCGCTGACCTGCCAGCGCGAACCCTGCATGGTCCCGGTGCGCACGCTGCGCGATTGCGCCCGCCCGTCCGCACCGACCACCAATACCCTGGCGTTGCCATCACTGGTGCGCTGCACGGCCCGCTGCGGTACCAGGATGGCCCGCTGGTCCGTACCCTGCGGGGCCCGGACACGCACATACATGCCCGGCAACAGCATGCCGTCGGCGTTATCGAACTTGCCGCGCAAGGCCACCTGGCCGGTGCCGCGATCCACGGCCACATCGGTGAACATCAGCGTTCCCTGGCGTTCGTAGGACGTGCCTTCGACACGAATCGACAGTGCCTGGTCATCCGTCGTCGCCAGGCTGCCGTCCTTGAGCGACTCGCGCAGGCGCAGGGCGTCGGCCGCCGACTGGTTGAAGTCGACATAGATGGGATCAAGCTGCTGGATCCGCGCCATCAGGGTGGCGTCGCCCTGCCCTACCAGCGCCCCTTCGGTGACCAGCGCCCGGCCGACCCGGCCGGATATCGGTGCGGTGACGGTGGCATAACCCAGGTTCAGGCGGGCCGTTTCCACGTCGGCCTGGGCTGTGCGCGTCGCTGCCTGCGCGCTGCGCAGATCGGCGTTGGCACTGTCGTAGTCCTGCTGGCTGACCGCTTCGATCTTCACCAGCGGCCCATAGCGATCGACCCGCGCCTGAGCCTCGAACACCACCGAGCGAGCCCGGGCCAGCTCGCCCTCGGCCCGCGCCAGCGCAGCCTTGAGCGGCGCCGGATCGATCTGGAACAGCAGGTCGCCGGCCTTCACATCGGCGCCTTCTTCGAAGCGCTGGTGCAGGACGATCCCTGCTACCCGGGCACGCACCTCTGCCACCCGCATGGGTTCGACCCGGCCCGGCAACTCCGATGCCAGGGCCAGGGGTTCGGCAACCACGGCCATGACCTGGACCGGATGCGGCGCCTCGGCCACCTGTTGCTCGTCCGCGGGGCCACACCCGGCCAGCAGCATGGCTGCCGCCAATGAACCGGCCATTTTTACTGCACGCAAATTGCCCATGAATCACCCGAGCCTGATGGAAAACGCTGCGGACGATACTTTTAAAGAGCAAATGAGTCAATTTAGTCTCATATGAAATTGTTTCGACCTATTGAAATCGTCCGCCGCGAGAGCCTGCCGAGCTTTCCCCGGCCTGGTGATAGGCAGGCTTGCGCAGGATTGTTAACCTCGGCGCACCGCGGCGGCGGCACCTACGGGGCAAGAGCCCAATGACCGCCGCCTGTTCCACTCCTCCTGCAAGAGAGCCCCATGGCCAACCAAGACCTGAGCTTCACCCCCGACCCGGACGCCGATTCCATTTCCTCCGACGTGGTCGGTTTCAACGGCATCCTGGTCTCCACCCAGATCCCCACCCGCGCCGATGGCAGCCTGGAACTGGGGGACATCACCCTGCAGAGCGAATGCACGCTGCAGGCGTTGAAAGTGGCCCTGGAGCGCGCCGGCAGTTCCATGGACCGGGTCATGCACCTGACCATCTACCTCACCGACATGGCCGATCGTGCGGCCTTCAATGCCGTCTACCAGCGTTTCTTCGCCAAGCCCTGGCCGGTACGTGCCGCGGTTGGCGTGGCCGCCCTGGCGGTGGAAGGCATGCGCGTGGAAGTCACGGCAATGGCCGCAAAAGCCTGAGGCAGCGCTTGAATCGGCGGCCACGCGCACGGCGTGGCCGCCACCTGGCAGCACACGGGTGCCGGGCAAGCGTTTCGCCGCTACAATGCGCGCCTTGACCCTGATAAGCCTGACTAAAAAAACATGTCCTTGCCCAAACATCACCTGGAACTGCTCAGCCCTGCCCGCGATGTGGCCATCGCCCGCGAAGCCATCCTGCATGGCGCCGATGCGGTGTACATCGGCGGCCCGAGCTTCGGCGCCCGCCACAACGCCAGCAACGAGGTGGGCGAGATCGCCCAGTTGGTGGAGTTCGCCCGCCGCTATCACGCCCGGGTGTTCACCACCCTCAACACCATCCTCCACGACAACGAGCTGGAGCCGGCGCGCAAGCTGATCCACCAGCTGTATGACGCCGGGGTCGATGCGCTGATCGTCCAGGACCTGGGGGTGATGGAGCTGGATATCCCGCCCATCGAGCTGCACGCCAGCACCCAGACCGACATCCGCACCCTGGAGCGAGCGAAGTTCCTCGACCAGGCCGGTTTCTCCCAGCTGGTCCTGGCCCGCGAGCTGAACCTCAAGGAAATCAGTGCCATCGCCGCCGAAACTGATGCCGCCATCGAGTTCTTCATTCACGGCGCGTTGTGCGTGGCCTTCTCCGGCCAATGCAACATTTCCCACGCCCAGACCGGCCGCAGCGCCAACCGTGGCGACTGCTCCCAGGCCTGCCGCCTGCCCTACACCCTCAAGGACGAGCACGGCGGCGTGATCGCCTATGAAAAGCACCTGCTGTCGATGAAGGACAACAACCAGAGCGCCAACATCCGCGCCCTGGTGGAAGCCGGCGTGCGCTCGTTCAAGATCGAGGGGCGCTACAAGGACATGGCCTATGTGAAGAACATCACGGCCTACTACCGCCAGCGCCTGGACGCGGTTCTGGAAGATCGCCCCGACCTGGCCCGCGCCTCCAGCGGCCGTACCGCGCATTTCTTCGTGCCCGACCCGGACAAGACGTTCCACCGCGGCAGCACCGACTACTTTGTCAGCGAGCGCAAGATCGACATCGGCGCCTTCGACTCGCCGACCTTCACCGGGCTGCCGGTAGGCACCGTGGAAAAGGTCGGCAAGCGCGACCTGCAGGTGGTGACCTTCGAGCCGTTGTCCAATGGCGATGGCCTGAACCTGTTGGTCAAGCGTGAGGTGGTGGGTTTCCGCGCCAACATCGCCGAGGCCCGTGGCGAGTTCGAAGAAGATGGCGAGAAACGCTATCGCTATCGGGTCGAGCCCAACGAGATGCCTGAAGCCCTGAGCCGTCTGCGGCCCAACCATCCGCTGAGCCGCAACCTCGACCACAACTGGCAGCAAGCCTTGACCCGCACCTCAGCCGAGCGACGCATCGGCCTGTCCTGGCTGGCCCGCCTGAGCGAAGCACGCCTGGAACTGACCGCCACCAGCGAGGAAGGCATCAGCGCCAGCGTCGCCCTGGATGGCCCGTTCGGTGTGGCCAACAAGCCGGAACAGGCCCTGGGGCAACTGCAGGATCTGCTGGGCCAGTTGGGCACCACCCATTACCACGCCACCAGCATCAAGCTGGACGCGCCCCAGGCCTACTTCGTCCCCAACTCCCAGCTCAAGGCCCTGCGCCGGGAAGTCATCGAAGCCCTGGACGCCGCGCGCATCGCTGCCCACCCACGGGGCTCGCGCAAGGCCGAAAGCAGCCCGCCGCCGGTCTACCCGGAGTCGCACCTGTCCTTCCTGGCCAACGTCTACAACCAGAAGGCCCGGGATTTCTACCACCGTCACGGCGTGCAACTGATCGACGCGGCCTTCGAGGCCCATGAAGAGCACGGCGACGTGCCGGTGATGATCACCAAGCACTGCCTGCGTTTCTCCTTCAACCTGTGCCCCAAGCAGGCCAAGGGCGTGACCGGCGTGCGCACCAAGGTGGCACCGATGCAACTGGTACACGGCGACGAAGTGCTGACCCTGAAATTCGACTGCAAGCCGTGCGAAATGCATGTAGTGGGCAAGATCAAGGGGCATATCCTCGACCTGCCACTGCCGGGCAGCGCCGCCGAGGCCGTGGTCGGTCATATCAGCCCCGAAGACCTGCTCAAGACCATTCCCCGCGCTGCGCACTGAGTGACCGGCGAGCGTGGCACCCAGGTGCCGCGTTCGCGTGCGCGGCACACCGGCCAGCTGGCGCCCATAGGCCGGTAGCGTTGTGTCCCGCAGCGCAGGCAGCGAGCCTGCGCCCTCAGGAGCCCGGATTGGTCACCTGGATATACACCGCCCAAATCCCCAGCAGCAGCCAGAACGCCGCGAACAACCAGGGCGAACGCATGGAAAACAGCAACGACTTGCGATAGCCCTTGTGGCTCGACTCGCTTTCGCAGAACAGCGGCGACTCGTCATAGGCCAGGCCCATCACCGGTTCGCTGTGCAGCAGGTGACTCTGCTTGAAATGCCAGTGATCGATGATCTCGTAGGCGGCCCTGATGCCGGGCCAGGCATTCAGAGAGCTGAGGATCCCCAGTAGCGCCAGAAAAGGCGGCACCGACAGGGTAAACAGCTTGCCCCATTCCGGATTGAGGTTGGCCATGCACGAGGCGAAGGCAATCACCAGGAATGCCTGGGCCGTCAGGTAGGCATCGGTGCGGTTGGCCAGGATGCTGGTTTCGTATTGGATCTCCCGGCGGTAGAAGTCCAGCCGTTCCTTGGGCGAGCCGAACATCTTGGCGTTGTGCTCGGTGATCTCGGCTTCGTCCACATGGGATGTAAGAATTCTTGGCATGTCGTGATCAGCCCGTCAGCGGGTTTGCTCCCCCGTTTTCAGCTTCTGTTGCGCTCGGCCGGCGCGTCCCGGTTCAGGGCCTTGGGGCCGATCACCAGCCATAGCAACAGCCCCAGCAGTGGCACGAAGATGATCACCACGATCCACAGCCCCTTGTTTTCTGCCCGCGCGCCGCTGCGCAGCAGGCTTGTGATGGCCCAGATCTCGGCCAGCAGCACGATCACGGCCAGTACCATCAACAGGTATTGCACTTGCATAAGATTCCTCCCGGTCTGTACTGCCTTAGTGCGGTGCAGGCGACGAGGGTTCACAAAGATTGCCGTGGGTGTGCATGGCGCCAGAAAGATCGGCGTCCTGTGACATCTGGATTGAATTTAACCGCTGTGGCAGCGGTCTATAGCGCGCCTCTTCATCGGCAAACAGGTATAGTTGCCGGCTTTATCGGCCTGGCTAACGCCGAAGTTTCGGGCCCCTTGGCCCCGTCAAGACATAGTGGATGTCGCGTGTTCGCAAGATTGCTTTTCATCGCATTGCTCCTGACCCTGTCAGCCTGCAGCTCCAACCCTTCCAACTCCGGCCCCCTCAAGGCCGGCGAGTACCGGGTCCAGCGCGGCGACACGCTGTATTCCATTGCCAGCCGCAACGGCACCAACTGGAAGGAAGTGGCGCGGCTCAACGGCCTCAAGGCGCCCTATACCGTGGAGGTCGGCCAGGTGCTGCGGGTGGGTGGCGCGGCCAGGACTACCCGGGTGGTTAGCAGCAAGTCGCGAACCACCGCCAGCAAGGGCCGAACAGCGCCCCCTGCCCCGGCCCCCATGCCCAAGGTCACCCTCAAGGGCTGGAGCTGGCCGTTGCGCGGGGTGCTGATCGGGCGTTTCTCCCCCACTGGCAAGCTCAACCAGGGCATCCGCATCGCCACCACCCAGGGCCAGCCGATCCACGCCACCCTGGGCGGCAAGGTGGCGTTCGCCGGCTACATGCGCGGTTACGGCAACCTGATGATTCTCCAGCACGGCCCCTCCTACACCAGCACCTACGCCTACAACAGCCGGCTGCTGGTCAAGGAAGGGCAGATGGTGATCAAGGGCCAGAAGATCGCCGAAGCCGGTTCCCAGGACACCGACCGCGCCCAGCTTTACTTCGAAATCCGCGCCAATGGCGTGCCGGTGGATCCGCTGCGCTTGCTGCCGCCGGGCTGAGTCGGTGCCGGGCTCCACGGCGCTCCTGCCCTCGATGTTCTCGAAAACCGCGGCCGTGCTCAATGCTAGGGTTTGGAGCAGGATGGTGAGCGCAACCTTGATCTCAAGGTCGTTGCCGGCTTGGGCCTGGCCAGCAGCCTAATGGCTCAAGGCAGGGAAACGAGCGTCAAGCTTCGCACCTGTCGCAGCCACACTCAGACGGTGCTGCGGGTGGGCGGCAGCGGCGAGTCGCTAGGCTCATCATGACGGGCGTCTTCCGACGGCTCGCGCGAAGCAATATGCAGGTCCAGCTTGCGCTGCACCTTGAACAATTCGGCGTCGGTGCGGATCCCCAGTTTTCTGAACGCGGCCTGCTTCTGCCCGCTGATGGTCTTGATGCTGCGGGAAAACTTGCTGGCGATCTGGGAGATCCGCAGGCCATCGAGAAAGCAGCGCAAGACTTCGTTTTCCTTGGGGGACAGGGTCTCAAGGCTGGTCAATGGCGGGCTGCCCGGCTCGGCGGCGGGGCCGATTGGCGGGTGCTGCAGGGCGAAAGCCAGCAACGGCGACAGATAGAGCCGCTTGCTGGCAACCGTGCGAATGGCCGGAATCAGGTCGTCCAGGGACTGTGATTTGCCGAGAAAGCCATTGGCCCCGATATCGATGATCTGCTTGACGAAGAACGGCGTCTCGGTGGCCGAGGACACCAGGATCAGCAAATGCGGGTATTTGTTACGCAACAGGCGGATCAGGCGCAGGCCATCCAGGTCGCACTCCTGCAACTGGTAATCGAGCACCAGCAAGTCCAATTCGGTATCACGCAGAGCCGATATCAGCTCACCACTGCTGGCGTACAGCCCCACCAGCTGGAAATCCCCCACACTCTGCAGCTGTAGCTGCATGGCCATGCGAATCAATGCATGATCGTCCAGCACTGCAATGCGCAAGGGCTTGTTGACAGCAAGTGACATAGCGCCTCCAGAACGTTCGATGGTGGTCTTCAGAACTGGATATTCCATCCTCTCAAGCCTCTAGTCCGAGTGGTCCTTGTCCACCGACTGTCACGGCCTTGCGACAGTCTTTCAGGTCACCAGTGCCGGGTACTCTAGAGCGCCGGCCGCCTCGCCATAACAAGAAACGTCTTGAAGTTTGCCAAAGAAAATCTTGAATCGAGGGCTGCGCGATCTATTCGGCTAGGGGTCGTAGCGTGGCTTTTCCATGTTCACCAGGCCATTGCTGGCCATGGCATAGTGCTCACCGCGCGCCAGGCTACGCAGCGCATCGACGTAGTCCGGCAAAGGCTGCGTCTTGGACATCACCCCATGCGCGCCCATGGCCTGTAGCTGCGCGGCGATTGCGGGATCGGGACTGTTCAGGAGCACGAGTACTTTCAGATCGGGGTAGCGGGTGCTCAAGCTCCGCACCAGGTGACACGGCTCGCGATCCATCAGATGGCCGATCATCAACACGTCCAGCTGCTCTTGCTCCAGTGCCTCCAGCATGTCGGCGAAATTGAAGAACTCGATCAGGCACAGAACCGACTGCCTGGACAGATGCGTATACAGGCCGTGACGCACAATATTATGTTGCTCCAGTACCCCTACCCTTAACTTCAACATCGCTTGGTTCGACCTCAGGAAAATAGTGGGCCGTCACACCGCTGGCGCAGTGCACTAGAATGCTGCCCGCCACTCAGGCTCGCCCTGTGCCAGCCTGAATGACAGCGCAAGATAGGCCCTGCGTTGTGGATGGGCTTTAGGAATAGTCTTGAATTGCATTGACCTGATCGAGATCGCTGCCAAGCGTCCGTCAACTCGAAGGAATGGATTCGAAAACAGGAATTTTCTTGGCAGTACTCGGGTTGCTTCCTGCTAGCCTGCCAGTGACATTCTGATGACCCTGAGGGGCTTATTCGGCATCATTTTCTTATTTGAGCTCTCCGCAAATCCGCCCTAGGTCAGAGAAAAATCTCAACCAGCCTCAGATTCCACCAAGGCGCTGACCGTTGTTGGCTCATTTAATTACCTAGATATTTTGATTCTGGATAACCTGGCATGAGTAAAAGTGTACTGATCGTCGATGATCACCCGGTAGTCTGTGAGGCGATTCGCAAAACCCTGGAGACTCAGGGCTACACCATTGTTGGCGAAACTGCCGACGGTATCAGCGCTCTGAACATGATCCTGTCGCTGAAGCCGGACATCGTGATCCTGGACGTCAGCCTGGAAAAAATGGACGGCCTCACGGTGCTCAAGCGCATCGCCCAGGCGAACCTGGATGTGCGGGTGCTGGTGTTCACCGCCCAGTCCGTCGACACCTATGCCATGCGCTGCCTGCAGGCCGGAGCCAGTGGATTCGTGAGCAAGAACGAGCCCTTGACCAAACTGCTCAAGGCAGTGGACACCATCGTCGAGGGCTATGTGTTCTTCCCAAAGAAGTCGATGCCGTTCAGCGATGGCGGCCGCGGCAAACACAGCAGCGACGTCCTGGCGGCGCTGACCAATCGCGAACTGGAAGTCCTCAAGCTGCTCGCTGAGGGCCTTACCAATCTTGAGATCGCCGAGAAACTGCACCTGAGCAACAAGACCGTCAGCGGCCACAAGATCAATATCTTGAGCAAGCTTGGGGTCACTTCGGTGGTGGATCTGGTGAACATCGCCAGGCAAAACGAACTGGTCTGAGTAACCTGATGTGAGGTTACTGCCGCGTCCGCTGTTTTTCGTATTGCTATTGTGGTTGGCCCTGCCGGTATTCGCGCAGGACAGGGTGAAGATCCGTGCCCGCCAGCCGCTGGACTTTCTCGACATTCGCCCCAGCATCAATGAGCAGACCTGGCTGCGTAACAAAGAGGCGCTGTTGGTCGGCATCGTCAGTGGCGACCTGCCCCCCTACCGGGAAATCAATCAGCGCCATGAACTCGAAGGCATAGGGGCCGACTACCTGGGCGCCTTGCAGCGCGAGCTGGCCATCCCCGTGGAAGTGCGCACCTACCCCAATACCGATGCCGCCTACCAGGCCTTGCGCAGTGGTGAGGTCGACCTGGTGGACAACGCCACCCAGGTGGAAGCCGAGGATTACCAGGTCCGGCTGAGCCCGAGCTATGCGGTCACCGAACTGGCCCTGTACGCCGAGAGCGGTGACCTGCGGGACTACCGCGCGAACATCTCCAGGACACGGATCGCCGCCACTAAAGGCATGGCCCTGGAGCTCTACCTGCGAACCGGTGGACGGGGCTTGATCCAGCTGTACGATTCCCCCCGCGCTGCAATGGGTTCGGTACTCGATGGCGATGCAGACATCTACCTGGGGGACTCGCTGTCTACCGGCTATCTGTCCAGCCAATTGTTCAGTGACCAGTTGGTGATCAGCCACAGCGCGCGCCTGCCGGAAATCCAGGTCGGGTTTGCCGTGGCCCGTGACAACACCCACCTGCAACAGCTGCTCGAGCGAGCCTTGGGCGGCATCAAGCGCTGCCAGGTAATATCGGCGCTGCAGATGTGGGGCGGTACCGGCAACTGCAATTCCAACAGCTTTCGCGAACGCCTGGACGCCGATCAGCGCCTCTGGCTGGAGCATGCACCGCCAGTGCGACTGGTGATCAGCGACGACCTGGCGCCCTATGCGTTTTTCAACAGCCGTGGGCTGTTCAACGGCATCGCCTCGGACCTTCTGGACCTCATCCGGCGCAAGAGCGGGCTGCGCTTCGAGGTCTCCCGGGTCGGCTCGCTCAAGCAGGTCGACACGCGCCTGCGCGAAGGCCGGGCGGACCTCAGCGTACTGGCCCGCGCCAACCCCAGGCGTTCGTCCTACCTGTACACCCGGCCCATCGTCACTACGCCCTATGTGATTGTGCGCAAGACCGACGCCCCGCCCCTGGCGCCGCTCAATCGCGACTCCATCGGCTCCGTGGCGCTTGCCTCCGGCTACCTGCAGAGCGAGGACCTGCGCGAGCGCTATCCCCGGCTATGGGTCCAGCAGACGTCCACCGTCGCCGAGGCCCTCAACCGGGTGCGCCAAGGCAAGGCGGACTTCACCCTGGCACCGGCCAACCTGGCCAACTACTACCTGTCCTTCAGGCTCCAGAACAGCCTGAAGATTCACGGCATGATGCAAGGCCAGGAAGCCCGGATCGCCTTCGCCGCACCGCAAAGCCAGCAACAGCTGATCGCCATCATCGACCAGGCCATGGCCGAGATCAGCCCTCAGGAGTACCTGCAGATCCTGGGTCGCTGGCGCGCCAGCGGCAGCACCGACGACAGCTACTGGAAAGGTGTGACGGCCTTCACCTGGAAAATCCTGGGCAGCCTGGGCCTGATGCTGGTGCTGGCAGCCTGGTGGATTCTGAGCCAGCGACGACGGATCATTCGCAAGCGTCTGGACCTGCTGCAGCGCCAGTTGATCCTCGACCAGTTGCGCGATGCCAAAGAAGCCGCCGAGCATGCCAGCCGCAGCAAGACGGTGTTTCTGACCACCATGAGCCATGAGATCCGCACCCCCCTGAGCGCCATCGTCGGCATGCTGGAGCTGGTGCTGACCCGTGACGACGACCGCGAGCTCAATACCCGCTCCGTGCATATCGCCTACGAGTCGGCGCAGAACCTGCTGGCGCTGATCGGCCATATCCTGGATATCTCGCGGATCGAATCCGGGCGCCTGACCCTGCGCCCGGAAGCCGCCAGCCTCAAGGACCTGATCGAATCGGTGGCCAATGTCTTCGATGGCCTGGCCCGCCAGAAACACCTGGACATCCACCTGCAGTTCGATGCCTGGGCCACCGCGCAAGTGTGGATCGATGGCCTGAAGTTCAAGCAGATCATCTCCAACCTGCTGAGTAACGCGATCAAGTTCACCGAACAGGGCCAGATCCATATCCGTTGCCTGGGCCAGGTGAAAGATGAACACTTTCTCAACTTCCATGTCGAAGTGCTCGACACCGGCCCCGGCATTCCGGCTTTGCAGATCCAGAAGATCTTCACCCCGTTCTTCGAGGTCGACAGCGTGGTCAGCAACCCCAACGCCGGGTCGGGGCTGGGCCTGTCCATCAGTCATTCCCTGACCCAGTTGATGAATGGCAGCCTGCAGGCCCAGAGCGAACTTGGCGTAGGTACCCGCATGACCTTCAATGCCTGTTTTCAGCGCGTTGCCGACGAGCGCAGCAGCGCCACCGACAACGCGGAACAAACGGTGCTCAACAGCACCGACCAGCCCCTGTGCGTGTTGATCGTCGAGGACCACCTGCCCAGCCAGTACCTGCTCAACCAGCAGATCAACTATCTGGGACACGAGGCCCTGATCGCCTACAACGGCCTGGAAGGCCTGGCCATGTGGCAGGAGCATGACGTGGATATCATCATCACCGACTGCAACATGCCGCAGATGAGCGGCCATGAGATGAGCCAGGCGATCCGGCGCATGGAGGGCCAGATGGGGGTGCGCCCCTGCACCATCATCGGCCTGACCGCCAGCGCCCAGCTGGAGGAACTGGAACGCTGCCTGGCTTCGGGCATGGACAATGCCCTGGCCAAGCCGATCAGCCTTGCCGGGCTGAACCGCCTGATCCCCAAGCTGAGCCTGACACCTCCCCAGGCGCAGAACACGGTGCCATCGTTGAACGGCGACATCCACGCCGCTCTGGCCGAGCACGTGATCAACAGCAACAACGAGGAGCTGCAAGCCTTGGGCAAGGCCCTGGCCAGTGGCAATCGCCAGGCCCTGAAAGCCATCGCCCACAAGCTCAAGGGCACGGCCTACCTGCTCAATGCCCAAGGTCTGCTGGAGCTGTGCGTCAGCCTGGAAGAACTGGTGGCCGAGGCGGCTCAGGAGCAGCAATTGTCCACCGCGGTGGCCCGCCTGGATCAGGCCCTGCGCGACCTCAACCAGTCATTGCAAGGGTACTGAGGGCTTGCTCGCAAGGCCCTAGCGACGCGCCACGGCACTGCGCTTCAAGGTCTGGCTCGGCAGCTCCTTGAACAGCGCCCGGTAACTGCTGGAAAACCGCCCCAGGTGCCAGAACGACCAGTGCATCGCCACCTCGGCCACCGTGGTCTCAGTTGGCCCGCGGCTGAGCAGTTCGCGATGCGCACTGTTGAGCCGGCGCAGGCGCAGCCAGTGGCTGGGGGCCATCCCGGTAAAAGCCTTGAACGCACTCTGCAACTGGCGCAGGGACACCCCGGCGACCTGGGACAGCTCCAGCAGGTTGAGGGTTTCCTCGGGTACGTCGGCGGCCCACTGCGCTACCCGTTGCATGATCCCCCGCTCCTCGCTGCGCCGTTGCAGGCCGCCGCGGTCCAGGCGCACGCAGGCGTTGTCGAGGATATACAGGCAGTCCTCCAGGAGCTGCTGGGTCAGGGCTTCGCGGCTGGGCGGGTCGAGGGTCTGGGACAGGCGGGTCAGGGTCGAACTCAGCCAGCGGCAGAACAAGGCGTTCTGCTGGCTGTTGAGGGGGGCCATGAACAGTCCGTCCAGACGCTCCACACCCAGGCCATGGCCGCGGACGAACTCCGGGCCGAACACCACCGCCACTTCCTGGTAGTTCTCCGGGGTGATCCAGATATTGCGGCTCTCGCCATTGAGCACGTACAGCGCGTTGTCGCTGCGGTCGAAACAGAATGCCAGGGCACCTTGGGGGGCACTGAAATTCTGCTCGACCCGGGTATTCATGCATTCCTCGTAGATCTCCACGCCCTGCAGGTCCAGGTAGCGCACCAGGCCGTTGAAATGGCCAGGGGACATCTGCTGGTAATGCTGGACCCAACCCGGAGTGGCACGGATCTGATCGGCGACATCGAAGGTGTTGAACGCTTGGACCTGAAGCGGATTGGACGCTGTCATTGGGGGACCTTGCGCACTCTTTTGGTGCGCTTTGGTGCTGCTTAAAGTGGATAGATGGAACAACAAGGCTCGCCCAAGATAGTCGCCAATGCGCCGCAGGGGAAGCCTTGCCGGGATACTCCCGCTCACCTCGGAGCAGATAAAACCAATCATCGAGGTCTTTATGAACGCCCCTTTCGATCAGCTTTCCTCCTGGCTGAAAGATCACAAGATTACCGAAGTAGAGTGCGTGGTCAGCGACCTGACCGGCATTGCCCGCGGCAAGATCGCACCCACCAACAAGTTCCTGCATGAGCGAGGCATGCGCCTGCCGGAAAGTGTCCTGCTGCAAACGGTAACCGGGGATTTTGTCGACGACGACCTGTACTACGAACTGCTGGACCCGGCCGATATCGACATGGTCTGCCGCCCCGACTCGTCATCGATCTACCTGGTGCCCTGGGCCATCGAACCCACCGCCATCGTCATCCACGACACCTTCGACAAATTCGGCAACCCCATCGAACTGTCGCCGCGCAACGTGTTGAAGAAAGTGCTGCAGCTGTACACCGACAAGGGCTGGAAGCCGATCGTCGCCCCGGAAATGGAGTTCTACCTGACCCAGCGCTGCGAAGACCCGGACCTGCCGCTCAAGGCTCCCCTGGGCCGCTCCGGCCGAGCGGAAAGCGGTCGCCAGTCGTTCTCCATCGATGCCGCCAACGAATTCGACCCGCTGTTCGAAGATGTCTACGACTGGTGCGAAGCCCAGGGCCTGGACCTGGACACGCTGATCCACGAAGACGGCCCGGCGCAGATGGAAATCAACTTCCGCCACGGCGACGCCCTGGACCTGGCGGACCAGATCACCGTGTTCAAGCGCACCCTGCGCGAGGCGGCGCTCAAGCACAACGTCACCGCCACCTTCATGGCCAAGCCGGTGGCCGACGAGCCCGGCAGCGCCATGCACCTGCACCAGAGCGTGGTGGACATCGACACCGGCAAGCCGATCTTCGTCGATGCCAACGGTGAGAAAAGCAAGCTGTTCCTGCACCACATCGGCGGCCTGCAGAAGTACATCCCCAAATTGCTGCCGATGTTCGCCCCCAACGTCAACTCGTTCCGCCGCTTCCTGCCGGACACCTCGGCCCCGGTGAACGTCGAATGGGGCGAGGAAAACCGCACCGTGGGCCTGCGGGTTCCGACCGCAAGCCCCGACGCCATGCGCGTGGAAAACCGCCTGCCCGGCGCCGACGCCAACCCCTACCTGGCCATTGCCGCCAGCCTGCTTTGCGGCTACCTGGGCATGGTCGAGGGCATCGAGCCCAGCGCTGCGGTGGAAGGCCGGGCCTACGAACGGCGCAACCTGCGCCTGCCGATCACCATCGAGGACGCCCTGGCGCACATGGAGGACTGCCCGACCATCGAGCAGTACCTGGGGCGCAAGTTCGTGCGCGGCTACGTGGCGGTCAAGCGTGCCGAACACGAGAACTTCAAGCGCGTGATCAGTTCCTGGGAGCGTGAGTTCCTGCTGCTCAGCGTCTGACAACCCGCATTCTGCAATCAACAAAAACAACCCGAAGAGGTGTCGATATGCGTCTTTTGAAAGCAGTGGTCCCGGTAGCATTGGCGGTCTTGTGCAGCACCGCCGTCCAGGCACAACCCAGTGTCAGCGTGTACAACTGGACCGACTACATCGGCCAGACCACCCTCGCCGATTTCCAGGGCAAGACCGGGGTCAAGGTGATCTACGACGTCTTCGACTCCAACGAAACCCTGGAGGGCAAACTGCTGGCCGGGCGTACCGGCTACGACGTGGTGGTGCCCTCCAACCACTTCCTGGCGCGCCAGGTCAAAGCCGGCGCGTTCCTCAAGCTCGACCGCTCGCAGTTGCCCAACTGGAAGAACCTGGACCCCAAGCTGCTGGCCCTGCTGGAGCAGAACGACCCCGGCAACCAGTACTCGGTGCCCTACCTGTGGGGCACCAACGGCATCGGCTACAACGTCGACAAGGTCAAGCAGGTACTGGGCATCGACCACATCGACTCCTGGGCGGTGCTGCTGGAGCCTGAGAACCTCAAGAAGCTGCAACAGTGCGGGGTGTCGATGATGGACTCGCCGGATGAAGTGTTCCCGGCGGTGCTCAACTACCTGGGCCTGGACCCGCGCAGCGAGAACCCCGAGGACTACAAGAAGGCCGAGGCCAAGCTGCTGACCCTGCGCCCCTACATCACCTACTTCCACTCCTCCAAGTACGTTTCGGACCTGGCCAATGGTGATATCTGCATCGCCTTCGGCTACTCCGGCGACGTGTTCCAGGCCGCCAACCGGGCCAAGGAAGCCAAGAACGGGGTGAACATCGCCTATTCGATTCCCAAGGAAGGCAGCAACCTGTGGTTCGACCTGCTGGCGATTCCCGCCGATGCCGGCAACGTCAAGGAAGCCCACGCCTTCATCAACTACCTGCTGGACCCGCAAGTGATCGCCAAGGTCAGCGCCTATGTCGGCTACGCCAACCCCAACCCGGCTTCCCAGCAGTACATGGAGGCCGACCTGGTGAACAACCCCGAGGTCTATCCACCTCAGGCCGTGCTCGACAAGCTGTACATCTCCACCACCCAGTCGCCGGCCATCATGCGCTTGATGACCCGCTCCTGGAGCAAAGTGAAGTCCAACAAATGATTCAGCCAAACCTTTCGGGCAGCGCCAACGGGCATGCCCGCTCCTACTACGCCGCCTCGGCTGGCAGCCTGCCCGGCTACCCGTCGCTGGAGGGCCAACCGAGCGCCGACGTCTGCGTGATCGGCGGCGGTTTCACCGGGGTCAACACCGCCATCGAGCTGGCCCGGCGTGGGCTCTCGGTGATCCTCCTGGAAGCCCGGCGCATCGGCTGGGGCGCCAGCGGGCGCAACGGCGGCCAACTGATCCGCGGCATTGGCCACGAGGTCACAGGCTTTGCCCGCTACGTCGGCCAGGAAGGGGTGAAATACCTTGAGCAGGCCGGCATCGACTCGGTAGAGGTAGTACGCCAGCGCATCAGCGAACATGGCATCGACTGCGACCTGCGCTGGGGCTTTTGTGAGCTGGCCAACACCCCGGCCCAGTTCGCCGCCTTCCAGGCCGAGCAGGACAGCCTGGCCAGGCTGGGCTACCGCCACCCTACGCGGCTGGTGGCGCCCCAGGACATGCAGCAGGTGGTGGCCTCCTCGGTGTATGCCGGGGGGCTGGTGGACATGGGCTCGGGGCACTTGCATCCGCTCAAGCTGGTGCTGGGCGAAGCGCGGCTGGCAGCGTCCCTGGGGGTAAGGATCTTCGAGCAGAGCCCGGTGCTGGAACTGACCCACGGCGAGAGTGTGAAGGTGCGCTGCGCGACCGGCACTGTCACCGCCGGGCACCTGGTGCTGGCCTGCAATGCCCACCTGGAAGACCTGGAGCCGCGGCTCAGTGGCAAGGTACTGCCGGCGGGCAGCTACATCATCACCACCGAGCCGCTGGCCGAGGCCCGAGCCGGGCAACTGATCCCGGACAACCTGGCGCTGTGCGACCAGAAAGTCGGCCTGGACTACTACCGCCTGACCGCGGACCGGCGCTTGCTGTTCGGCGGTGCCTGCCACTATTCGGGGCGTGATCCGGCGGATATTGCCGGCTACATGCGACCCAAGATGCTCAAGGTCTTCCCGCAGTTGCAGGATGTGGCGATCGACTTCCAGTGGGGCGGCAAGATCGGCATCACCGCCAATCGCTTCCCCCAGGTCGGGCGCCTGTCGCAGTACCCCAATGTGTACTACGCCCAGGGCTATTCCGGGCATGGCCTGAACGTCACTCACTGGACTGCCCGGCTACTGGCCGAGGCCATCCATGCCGGCCACAGTCGCGGCCTGGACGTGTTCAGCGGCGTGCCGCACATGACCTTCCCCGGCGGCCCGGCCCTGCGGGCGCCACTACTGGCCCTGGGCATGCTCTGGCACCGGATGCGGGAAATGCTCGGTTGATCGGCCCCCTTCGCTGGCAGCACCCGGCCTCGTAGCCGCCGGCTTGCCGGCGAACACCTTGTCGCTGGCACGCCAGCTCCTGCGGGGCGGCGGGCTCCCTAGGTGAACCGGCGCTGCAGGAAATCCAGCAACAGGGCATTGACCTGCTGAGGCCGTTCGTTCTGGATCCAGTGCCCGCAGTCCGCCAGCAGGTGCTGCTCAAGGTCCGCCACCTTGCCCGGCATGCGCTTGAGGGTATGGGCTTCCAGTACACCAACCGGGTCCTGGTCACCCAGCAGGAACAAGGTCGGTTGCAGGATCCGGGCATCGGCCAGGAACTCGGTGCGCTTCCAGGTCCGCTCGAAATTGCGGTACCAGTTCAGGGCACCACGAAAGCCGCGCCCGGCAAAGGTCTGGCGATAGGCCTGGAAATCCTCCTCGCTGCACCACTGCGGCAACCCTGCGGGCACCGTCACCCCGTCGAACAACCGGGCATCGGCCGGCTTGGGTTGCAGCAATGCACCGACATTGCCCATGAACAGGCGCAGGCTGGCGTCTATATCGGCGTCCAGTTCCGCCTCGGCCACTCCCGGCTGCTGGAAGTAGAGGATGTAGTTGAAATGCTCGCCGTGCACCTGGCGCATGATCTCGCTGGCCGGGCGTTTCGGCCGCCCGGCAAAGGGCACCGACAGGGTCACCAGGGCCGCCACCCGCTGCGGTTCCAGCAGCGCCAGGTGCCAGGCCACGGGGGCGCCCCAGTCGTGGCCGACGATGCACACCCGCTGCTGGCCGAAGGCGTGCATGGCCTGCTGGATATCGGCGCACAGGGTCAGCAGGTCGTAGGCCTGCACCGCCTCGGGAGCCGAGCTGCGGCCATAGCCACGCATTTCCGGGACGAACACCCGGAACCCCGCTGCCACCAGGGCCGGCACTTGATGGCGCCAGGAATGCCAGCACTCGGGAAAACCGTGCAGCAGCCATACCGGCTGCCCCTGTTCCGGGCCGCTGACCCGCACACTGAGCTCGATGCCGTTGACGGCCAGAACATGCTGTTGGGAGGAACTCATGGCCAATGCTCCAAGGCAGATGCAAGGAGCAGAACCTAGCAGATGTGGGCACCTGCCCCGAGAATCATTGACGCTCCGAATGATCCTGCTGCGCTGTCGGGGCCGGGCGGCTCAGCCGGGAATCAGCCGGCCAGGGAATGGGATTGCTGACGGATCAGGCGCTGGGTATCGAGGACTTTCTCCAGGGCCTGCTCGGAATCGGGGTCCTGCATGGGGGCGCGAATCGCTGCCGACACCAGGCTGATGAGCTTGGCCATGACTTCAGCATCGGTGGCCGGGCGTCCCAGGCTCATGGCCTGCATCAGCAGGCGCAGCTCGGTGCCGGCCATGACGCCGGAAATTGCCTTGAGGGCAAATTGCAGGCGCACCCCCAGCTCGTTGCGCGGCAGGTCCGGCAAAGCCAGGGCAAAGGCCTTGAAGAAGCGCTCGAACACCGGCTGGTAATGCTCCTTGAGGTATTCCTGGATAAAGGGCGAAGTGTCGCTGTAGACCCGGCCAAGGAAGCGGATGAACGAGCGCCCTTCCAAGCCGCCACTCTCATCGCTGCGCTCAAGGCCCATGGCCGGGGCGAACAGCACCCCCAGCAGGGTTTCGCAGTCCAGCGGGCCCTCGGCCTGTTCCTCGCACTTGGCCAGCAGTTCCAGGCGCTGATCATTGAGTGGCCCCAGGCGCTGCATCAACAGGGCCTTCATCAGCGAATCCTTGTCGCCGAAGTGGTAGTTCACCGCCGCCAGGTTGACCTTGGCCCGCTCGGTGATCTGGCGCAGCAGCACCGCGTCGTAGCCGTACTTGATAAATAACGCCTCGGTCGCTTCCAGCAGTCGGGTCTTGGTGACATTGGGGGCACTGAGTTTCTTGGCGACCATGGAGGACTAACCTTTGCTGGGATGAAAAACTGACCGTTCGAACAGTGTTTTAAAAAAAAATTTGATTTTTTATACCTGCGAGAAGCCCTAAAAGCAAGCGCCCGGGGGACCGTCACGGCGAACACCGGCCTTTTTGTGACCCACGGGTTTCTGCCTGAAAGAACCTGGAAAAAGCCCTCAATTACCCGGTTCAGACGGCTGGCGTGGCAGGATGAACGCAGTTACTATTCAAACAATGTTTTTAAAATAATAAATAAAACCAGAGCTTGGCCCTGCCCCTGGACACCCCTGTTGCGTGATCCCTGCGCCCGGTGTTTGTCCAAGCAGCCAGTCGAGCCAGCCGGCGCGGTAAGCGATGACAGAGACGATAATCGAGCAAGGTTTTATCTCCCTGCAGGGCATAGGCAAGAGCTATCGGCTGGCGGAGCAACCGCTCCATATTCTCAAGAACGTCTCCCTTTGCATCGACGCCGGTGAAAGCTGCGCCATCCTGGGTGCCTCCGGTTCCGGCAAAAGCACCCTGCTGAACATTCTCGGCCTGCTGGATCTGCCCGACAGCGGCGACTACCACTTTGCCGGCCACGATATCTTCCGCGCCAGCCCCGACCAGTTGGCGGCGATCCGCAACCAGCAGATCGGCTTCGTGTTCCAGAGCTTCAACCTGCTGCCGCGTCTCAGCGCCCTGGACAACGTCGCCCTGCCCCTGAGCTACCGCGGCGTTGCCCGGCGAGACTCCCTGGAGCGAGCCATGCACATGCTCGACCAGGTAGGCCTCGGGCAACGCGCCGACCACCGCCCGGCGGACCTTTCCGGCGGCCAGCGCCAACGGGTGGCGATCGCCCGGGCACTGGTGGGCGAACCCTCGGTGATCCTTGCCGACGAACCCACCGGCAACCTCGACAGCCACACCGCCCAGGACATCATGGACCTGCTGCTGGCGCTGAACCGCGAGCGCGGGGTGACCCTGATCATCGTCACCCACGACCCCAATATCGCCCAGCGCCTGGAACGCCAGATCCGTGTCACCAATGGCGTGGTGCAGGAGGTCTGCCCGGCATGAGCCTCAAGGTCGAGCAAAGCGCCAGCCAGTTGCTGCACGAAGCCTTCGTCAGCCTGCGCACCCTGGGCAAGCGTTCGATCCTGGCCCTGCTGGGCATCGTCATCGGCAGCTCCTCGGTGGTGGCGCTGATCAACATTGGCCACAACGCCGCCGAGGACGCCGCGGCGATCTTCCAGAACATGGGCACCGACACCCTGGTGGCCCGCTTTCCCGCCAGCGCCGACAGCCGCACGCCGCTGCCCGCGGCCCTGGACACCCGGGCGCTGAGCCAGGCGGTGCCTAGCCTGATCAACATTGCCCCGACGGTGCTGCTCAGCGCCACGCTGATCCGCAATGGCCGCTCCGCCAACGCCAGCGTGGTGGGCGCGACCGCCGAGCTGGCGCCGGCCATGCGCCTGCAGTTGCGTGAGGGGCGCTTTGTCTCGGACTTCGATCAGAACGAAATCTATGCGGTGGTCGGCCATCAGGTGGCTCAGACCCTGGGCACCGCCGGGGCCCCGCTGCAACTGGGGGACCGGGTGCGGATCAACGACTACCTGTTCCTGGTCATCGGTATTCTGCAGAACCAGCCCAGCGCGGTGCTGGTGCCGATCCAGGCCAATGACTCGGTGTTCCTGCCCCAGGGCAGCATGCGACGGATTTTCCCTTCGCCACAGATCGACAACGTGGTGACCCGGGTCGCCGGTGGCCAGAACATGGAGCAGGTCGCCGCGGCCATGACCCAGGCCTTGAAAAAGATCCTGCGCGGACGTGAGGTGGAAGTGCAGGTGCCGCAGCAGATCATCGATGGCATGACCCGGCAAAGCCGCACCTTTGGCTACCTGCTGATGGCCCTGGGCGGCATTTCCCTCGTGGGGGGTGGCGTGGGGGTGATGAACGTAATGCTGATGAATGTCTCGGAGCGCCGCCGCGAGATCGGCATCCGCATGGCCCTGGGCGCCCGGCAAAAGGACATCCGCAACCTGTTCCTGCTGGAGGCGGTCAGCCTGACTGCAGTCGGCGCCCTGTCGGGGGCGATACTGGGGGTCGCCTCGGCCTTTATCTACGCCCGGATGTCCGGCTGGCACTTCTCCCTCGCGGGAGCGGCACTGCCGCTGGGGATCGGGAGCACCCTGCTGGTGGGCCTGTTTTTCGGCCTGTACCCGGCCATTTCGGCATCCAGACTGCAACCGGTGGAGGCGTTGCGCGATGAATGACTGGCGCCTGCGAACACTCGCCTGCCTGTGCCTTTTGTACTTGCCGGCGCTCAGCGCCGATGAGCGGGTGGATCGCCCTTCCGCTCCCACCATGCGCAGCGACTACTCGCGCAGCGCCCTGCTCAGCCAGCAGGTCACCGACCTGACCCTGGGGGACGCGGTCTACCTGGGCTTGCGCAACAACCGCAGCATCCGCAGTTCGTACCTGCAGCGGGTGGCGCAGAAGTTCGACCTGCGGGTGGCCGAGGATGTGTTCAACCCCAAGCTGCTGATCACCGGCAACTACCGCACCACCCGGGGCAGCAACGACACCACGCAGAACCTCAACATGGCCCCGGCCACCAGCCTGTTGAGCGAGTACGGCACACGCCTGAGCATGGCCTGGATCCAGGACCTGAACAAAGCCGATCGGGCCGGCCGCCAGCGCAGCGACGGCCTGGACCTGGCGATCATCCAGCCATTGCTGCGCGGCGCCGGCTGGGACGTGACCACCGCGCCGTTGCGCCTGGCGCGCATCACCGAACAAAGCAACCGCCTCAACCTCAAGGCCGGGGTCGCCCAGACCATCACCGCGATCATTACCACCTACCGCGAACTGCTGCGTTCCCAGGAACAGCTGACCATCGCCCAGGAAGCCCTCAAGCGCGCCAATGCCCTGCTGGAAGTCAACCGCGCGCTGATCAGCGCCGGGCGCATGGCCGAGTTCGAGATCGTGCAGACCGAAGCCGACATCGCCAGCCAGGAGCTGGGGGTGGAGGAAGCGCGCAACCAGGTGGACGTCAACCGCCTGTCGCTGCTGCGTCTGCTGGCCCTGGACATGTCCAGCCGGATCCACGCCAGCGAGGCCCTGCAGGCGGCCAAGATCAGCATCGACCAGCGCGAGGCCCTGCGCCTTGCGCAGATCCAGCAGCCCGAATACCTGGCTACCCTGCTGGGCAGCCAGCAGGCCGACCTGAACCTGGTGATCGCCAAGGACCAGTCGCGCTGGGACGTATCCCTGGTGGCCGGGGCCAACCAGACCCGCAGCCGCTATGACAATGACACCAGCAACGGTTCGGACCGGCGCTGGGACAGCTACGCCGGGGTCCAGGTGCAGATTCCCATCGGCGACCTGAGTACCCGCCAGGCCGAGGTCCACGCCCGGGTCAATGTGGAGAACCAGGAAATCCTCCTGGCCGATGCCCGCCAGGTGCTGGAGCGTGACGTCAACAACGTGGTGCGCGACCTGGGCACCCGCTGGCGCCAGTACGAGATTGCCCAGCGCGCCAGCGAACTGTCCAAGCGCAAGCTGGACATCGAACGGGAAAAGCTCAGTGCCGGCCGTTCCAGCAACTTCCAGGTGCTGAGTTTCGAGGGTGACCTGCGCAACGCCGAGAATGCCCGGCTCAATGCGTTGATCGCCTACCTGAACGCCCAGACGCAACTGGACCTGACCCTGGGCATGACTTTGGAGAGCTGGGACATTGCGCTCAATGACTTCTGACAAGCCGCAGGCGGGCAAGCGCCGTCGCCATACCCTGCAAGCGCTGGCCCTGGCCGTCGCCCTCGCCGTAGGCGCCGCTGCCCTGGTCACCCTCCAGTCCCCCGCCAGCACTGCGGCCACCGAGGCCCGCTGGGTCAGCGTGCAATGCACGGTGCTGACTCACCAGATCGGCCTGGTGGGCAAGATCGAACCGCAAAAGACCGTGATCCTCACCGCCCCGTTCGAAGGCAATGTGCAGGCCAGCCTGGTGGAACAGGGCCAGCGCGTAGAGGCCGGCCAGGTCCTTTTGCAGATGGACCCGGGGCTGGTGGAGATCCAGTCGCGCGAAGCCCTTTCCACCTTGCTCAAGGCCCGCCGCACCGTCCAGGAGCTGCAGGACTGGAACAACGGCGCCGTGGTCACCCGGGCCCGCCGTACCCTGCGCAACTCGCAGATGTCCCTGGCCAATACCGAACGCAAGCTGCGGGAAAGCCAGAACCTGTTCCAGCGCGGAATCATCCCGCGCAACGAACTCAACGACCAGGAGCAACAGGCCCAGATGCAACGCCTGGACCTGGCCGCCGCCGAGAGTGAGTTGCAGCAGGCGTTGAACCAGGGCACGGGGGAATACCGGCAGATTGCCGAAATGGAGTTGACCAACGCCACGGTCAAGTACGACGCCCTGCGCAAGCTGCTGGAGCACAAGAACGTGGTCGCCCCCTTTGCCGGTATCGTGGTGCCGCCACCCAATGGCGGGGCCGGCCCGAGCACCGCCGGTGCCGCCAACGGTCCGGTGCAGACCGGCTCACGCCTGAGCCCGGGGCAAGTGCTGTTCGGCCTGGCCAACATCGAACAACTGAAGATCGTCAGCAAGGTGTCGGAGCTGGACATCAACCAACTGCACCAGGGGCAGCGCGTGGAAATTCTCGGTGACGGTTTTGATGGCGAACGCCTGGAAGGCGTGGTGGATATCGTCAGCAGCCTGGCCCTGCCCAACGAAACCGCCGGTGCCGGAGCGCAGTTCCCGGTGACCCTGTCGGTGCCCAAGCTGAGCCGCGAACAACTGCAACGGGTGCGCCTGGGCATGAGCGCGCGGCTGACCATCGTCACCTACCGCAACGACCAGGCCATCGTGCTGCCGCCCGCGGCGATCCAGCGCGACGCCGACGGCATGAGCGTGGAATACCGGGCAACGGCCGATCAACCAGGCCAGCGGGTGCCGGTGACCGTGGGCCAATCGACCCCGGAGGGCGTGGAAGTGTTCGGCCTGCAACCGGGCCAGGTGCGCCTGCCCAACGCCTTGTAGGGGCTGGCTGGCCAGCGAAGGCACCCTCGGGAACGGCGCAAGGGTCTCTTCGCCGGCAAGCCGGCTTCTGCGAGTCAGCGCAGGGCGCGGCGCAGGACTTTGCCCACGGTGGTCTTGGGCAGCTCTTGGGTACGGAACTCTACATAGCGCGGCACTTTGTAGCCGGTGAGGTATTCCCGGCAGTGGGCCAGCAACTGGTCCTGGGTCAGCGCCGGGTCCTTGCGCACGACGAAGATCTTCACTTTCTCGCCGGTCACATCATCCTCGACGCCAATCGCCGCCACTTCCGCCACCCCGGGGTGCAGGGCCACCACATCCTCGATTTCGTTGGGGTACACGTTGAAACCGGAGACCAGGATCATGTCCTTCTTGCGGTCCACCAGGCGGATGAAGCCCTGCTCGTTCATCACCCCGACATCCCCGGTGGACAGCCAGCCATGGCGGTCCAGAACCTTGGCGGTTTCCTCCGGGCGCTGCCAGTAGCCCTTCATCACCTGCGGCCCGCGTACTTGCAGCTCGCCCTCCTCCCCCAGCTCGGCCAGTTGGCCGTCCTCGCGCACGAAGCGCACCCAGGTCGACGGCAGCGGTACGCCGATGGTCCCGGTGAAATCGCCTTCGCGCATGCGCGCAATGTCGATCGGGCTGATGCTCACCACCGGCGAGCACTCGGTCAGGCCGTAGCCTTCGATGATCGGCACCCCGGTGACTTCCTTCCAGCGCCGGGCCACCGAGGTGTGGGTGGCCATGCCGCCCGCAATCGCCAGCTTCAGATCGGAGAAATCCCGGCCGCGAAACTCTTCGTTTTCCAGCAGGCCGTTGAACAGGGTGTTGACCCCGACGATGCCGCTGAACTTTTCCTTGCGCAGGATCATCTGCACCCGCTTCACATCACGCGGGTTGGCGATCAGGATGTTGCGCCCGCCCAGGCACATGAACATCAGGCAGTTCACCGTCAGCGACAGCACGTGGTACAGCGGCAACAGGGTGACGTTGGTTTCCTGCTGGTTCTCGTCCAGCTGGTCACCGACCCAGGCCTTGGCCTGCATCAGGTTGGCGAGGATGTTGCGGTGCGTGAGCATGGCGCCCTTGGCATCGCCGGTGGTGCCGCCGGTGTATTGCAGGAAGGCGATGTCGTCCTGCTTGAGTTCCACCGGGCGGTGCTCCAGCACGCTGGCCAGCTTCATCATCGCCGGAAAGCGGATGGCCCCGGGCAGGTTGAATTTCGGCACCTGCTTTTGCACATGGCGCAAGGCGAAGTTCAGGGCTGCGCCCTTGAAGGTGCCCAGCAGGTCACCGATGGCGGCCACCACGATGTTCTTCAATTGGCTGCCCGGCATCGCCTGTTCCAGGGTGTGGGCGAAGTTCTCGAAGATCACCACGGTCTCGGCGCCGCTGTCCTTGAGCAGGTGCCGCAGTTCGTGAGCCGTGTACAGCGGGTTGACGTTGACCACCACGGCCCCCACCAGCAGGGTGCCGAACAGGCAGATCGGGTACTGCAGGCAGTTGGGCATCATCAACGCCACCCGGTCGCCCTTCTTCACCCCCTTGGACTGCAACCAGGCGGCGAAAGCGAACACCCGCTTCTCCCACAGGTCGTAGCCCATCTCGGTGCCGATGCTCACATAGGCCACCCGCTGGCGGTACTTGTCCACGTGTTCGAGAAACACTTCCCGCAGCGACGGGTAACGGTCGATCTCGGCTTCGATATCGCTGGGCACCCCCGGCAGGTAAGCGTTCAGCCAGATACGCTCGACGGGTTGCAGGCTCACGACACTCATTGGCAGTCTCCTTGTTATTTTATTTTTCGACGATGGCGGTTACGCCCAGCCCGCCTGCTGCACAGATGGAAATCAGCCCGCGGCCGCCGCCGCGCTCATGGATCGCCTTGGCCAGGGTCGCCAGTTGCCGCCCACCGGTGGCGGCGAACGGATGCCCGCAGCCCAGGGAGCCGCCGTTGACGTTGAGCTTGCTGCGCTCGATGCTGCCCAGCGGTCCGTCTAGGCCGAGCTTGTCCCGGCAGTAATCAGCGTCCTCCCAGGCCTTGAGGGTGCACAGCACCTGGGCGGCAAAGGCTTCGTGGATCTCGTAGAAGTCGAAATCCTCCAGGCTCAGGCCCTCCCGGGCGAGCATGCGCGGCACGGCATAGGCCGGGGCCATCAACAGCCCCTCACTGCCGTCGACAAAGTTCACCGCGGCGGTTTCCCCGGTACGCAGGTAGGCCAGCACCGGCAGGTTGTTGGCCGCCGCCCAGTCTTCGCTGGCCAGCAGCACCACCGAGGCGCCATCGGTGAGCGGGGTCGAATTGCCGGCGGTCAGGGTGCCGTTGTGGCGGTCGTAGGCCGGGCCCAGGCCAGCGAGTTTCTCCAGGCTGGCATCGGCCCGCAGGTTGTTATCGCGTTTCAGGCCGCGGTACGGGGTGATCAGGTCATCGAAGAAGCCGCGCTGGTAGGCCGCATTCAACTGGTGGTGGCTGGTGAGGGCCAGTTCATCCTGGGCCAGGCGCTTGATCTGCCAGCGCTTGGCCATTTCTTCGCAGTGCTCGCCCATGGACAGCCCGGTGCGCGGCTCGCCGTTGCGTGGCAGCAACGGCTTGAAGAACATCCCCGGGCGCACCTTGAGCAGGCTGCGCAGCTTGTTGCCGGTGCCCTTGGCGCGGTTGGCCTGGAGCAAGGTGCGGCGCAGGCCTTCGTTAATGCCGATGGGCGCGTCGGAGGTGGTGTCGGCGCCCCCGGCAATGCCCACTTCGATCTGCCCCAGGGCGATCTTGTTGGCCACCAGCAGCGCCGCCTCAAGCCCCGTGCCGCAGGCCTGCTGCAGGTCATAGGCCGGGGTCTGCGGCGACAGGGTGGTGGACAAGAGACTTTCCCGGGCCAGGTTGAAATCCCGCGAATGCTTGATCACCGCCCCCGCGGCGAACTCCCCCAGGCGCTGGCCGGACAGGCCGTAGCGATCCACCAGGCCCTGCAACGCCGCCACCAGCAGGTCCTGGTTGCTGTCATTGGCATATACCGTGT
The DNA here is from genome assembly GCF_017947325.1 of Pseudomonas sp. MWU349. Classification (NCBI taxonomy): domain Bacteria; kingdom Pseudomonadati; phylum Pseudomonadota; class Gammaproteobacteria; order Pseudomonadales; family Pseudomonadaceae; genus Pseudomonas; species Pseudomonas sp. MWU349. The sequence continues at coordinate 1,354,636 of NZ_JAFEVP010000001.1, forward strand.
TGGAACGGGCGAACGGAATCCGGTTACCGCCCAGGATCGCCACCCGGCGTACCGGCGCCGGATTGAAACTGTACTCAGCCATCAACGAGCTCCCCAGATAAATAGACCGCGCATATGGGGCTTGTCCCCCGCGTTGTTGCGCACTTCGAACTCATGGCGCGGGCCGTCCGGCAGGCGATTCCACAGGGTCACCGCCGCCGGCAGGAAGATCGGCAGCTTGAACTCGCAATCCAGCTGGGCTGCCGCCAGTGGATGGGGCGGTTGCTGGGCCGCCAGGGCCCGGCCCAGGGTCCACATGCCGTGGGCAATGGGCCGGCGGAAGCCGAACAGCCGGGCGCCCAGCCAAGAGGTATGGATCGGGTTGAAGTCGCCGCTGACCTGGGCGAAACGCCGCCCCAGGTCGCCCCCCAGGCTCCAGCGCTGAGTGCGCACCAAGGCCTGCTCATCCCATTGCAACAATCCCTCCCAGGGCTCGCCGATGGGCCCGGCTACACCGCGGCGCAGGTACAGGCTGTCGCTTTCCCAGACCAGGCTGCCGCCACTGTGGGCCCGGCTGGCAATCGACAGCGCCTGGCCCTTGGGATGGGCCAGCCAGCGCTCGGCGAACACCTCCAGGCGCAAGGCCTGGCCCTCCTCCAGCCGTTGGTACTGGCGGATGCCGTTGGCCAGGTGGACCATGCCGCTGGCCGGATAGGGAAACGTCGGGCGGGTCAGCAGCAACAGGTGCAGCGGGAACGCCAGGGTGTGGGGAAACGCCAGCGGGACGCCGTGTTCCCGGCGAAAGCCGCAGGCCTGGGCGTAACGGGCTATTTCATCGGCCTTGAGCTCTACCGCCGGGCGCACCAGGCGCTCCGTCGGCAGTTGGGGCGCGGCATCCGGCTTGGGCTTGCGCAAGCTGCGGATGCCGTCGTAAAGCAGCTGCCCCCGGGAGGGCGGCGGTTCGATGATGCGAATCGCGGTATCAGCATTCATGGCTCAGGCCCCCAGCAGGCTTTGCCCGCAGACACGGACCACCTGTCCATTGATGCCGCCGGACGCCGGGTGCGCCAGCCAGGCGATGGTTTGCGCCACGTCCTCGGCCTGCCCGCCCTGGTTCATGGAGTTCATGCGCCGCCCGGCCTCGCGGATCAGCAGCGGGATCTTCGCGGTCATCTGGGTTTCGATAAAGCCCGGGGCCACGCCATTGACGGTGATCTGCTGGCGCGCCGCCAAAGGCGCGAGGTTCTGCACCAGGCCGATGACCCCGGCCTTGGACGTGGCGTAGTTGCTCTGCCCGAGGTTGCCGGCGATCCCGGAGATCGACGAGACGCAGACGATGCGCCCGCCCGGATTCAGGCCCTGGCCTTCCAGCAGTGCCTGGCTGAGCAGCAGCGGCGCTTCCAGGTTGACCGCCATGACCTTGCGCCACGCCGCCTCGGTCATCTTCGCCAGGGTCTTGTCCTGGGTGATGCCGGCGTTGTGCACCACGATATCGAAGGCGCCGTGCTCGCCGACGAACTCCAGCAAGCGTTGCCCGGCGTTGGCCGCGGTGATGTCCAGGGCCAGGGCGCTGCCCTTGATCCCGGCAGCCGCCTGCTGCAGCTCGGCCTCGCTCTGGGGGATGTCCAGGCACACCACCTGGGCGCCCTCCCGGGCCAGGACCTTGGCAATGGCCAGGCCGATGCCGCGGCAGGCCCCGGTGACCAGTGCCCGGCGCCCGCCCAGGGGCTGTTGCCAATCGATGTGCCGGGGCACTTCCACCGGCTCGCCGATGCGCACCACCTGCCCCGATACATAGGCCGAGCGGCGCGACAGGAAGAACCGCAGGCTGCTGTCCAGCTCAGCTTCGGCGCCGGGCTCGACGTACAGCAACTGCACCGTGATGGCCCGGCGCAGCTCCTTGCCCAGGGAACGCACGAAGCCTTCCAGGGCCCGTTGCGCCACCGCCTGGGCCAGTTCCTTGCAGTGCTCCGGCGGCGTACCCAGCACCAGCACCCGGCCGTGGGCAGTCAAGCGCCGCACATTGGCGTGGAAGAAGCGGTACAGCTCGTCCAGCTGGGCGATGTTGGCCACCCCACTGGCATCGAACACCAGGCCCTGGACCTTCACCGTGGAAGGTGCGGTGATGCTTGCGGCCTGGGCCGCCACGGTATCGGTGGCGGCGAAGATCCGTTGCAGCTCGCCCAGCAGGCGCCCCTCGGGCGCTGCGGCGAGAACCACCGGGTTGAGCAGGTTGCCACCCTGCCCCTCGCGGTGCCGTTGCAGCGGCACCGGTTGCGGCAGGCCGGTGCGCTGGGCCAGCCAGCGGCCCCAGCCGGAATTGACAAACGAAAGATAACCGTCAGACATAAAGAGATCCCGATCCAATCCTGTAGAGGGTCAATAGGCCGAATCGCTGGCGGCCACCGCGTCTTCGCTGCTGGCCGCGCGTTTGCGCGAGGCCGGCTTGGCGCTTTGCTCGAAGTGCGCCTGACGCTGTTGCAGGGCTTCGAGCAGACCGAAGTCCTGGGGGAAGTCGTCGACCTGGATCGCGTGGTCGCCGTATTCCACATAGCGCCCCAGCAGCTCGTCCTCGTCCGGGCTGATCAGTTGCAGCTCCAGGGCCTTGACCCGCCAGATCACGAAGGCCTCGCGGGAGATCGGCAACGGCGCCAGGGTGCCTTGCTTGATCGCCGGCTTGAGCCGCGCTTCGATCAGGTCCACCTGTGGCTGCAGGCGGAACGCCAGTTCGCCATAGGCCAGCTTGTCGATGTCCGGCTGCGGGATGTAGGAATCGGCCAGCAGGCGGTCGCGGGTCGGGCCCGGGGTCTGCACCAGTTCGGCAACTTGCGCCAGCAGGCGATCCGATGGCTTGCGCTGGGGAATGCCCAGGGGAAAGCTCAGGCCGCGGATGATCCGCGCGGCAGCCTTGGACGGATAGTTGTCCAGCACTTCGGCCAGGGCTTCATGGGCCCGCAGCAGGCAGTCCTGGGCGGCCCAGTGCACCAGCGGCAGGTCGGCCTGCGGCCGGCCATCGTCCTCGAAGCGCTTCAGTACGCAGGACAGGATGTACAGCTGGGACAGAATGTCCCCCAGGCGCCCGGTGATGCTTTCCTTGCGCTTGAGGGCACCGCCCAGCACGCCCATGGAAATGTCCGAGGCCAGGGCCAGCACCACCGACAGGCGCTGGATCTGCCGGTAATAGGCGGCCAAGGCTTTGTCGGTGTTGCCCGGGGCCTTGATCAGGCGCCCGCCGGTAACCGCGTGCACGGCAGCGCGCACGGTGTTGGCGAAGACGAAGCTGATGTGGCCGAACATCGCGCTGTCGAACGCTTCCAGGCCCTTGCGTCCGGTATCGCGGGCCGCTTCCATCTCGCGAAAGACATAGGGATGGCAACGGATTAGCCCCTGGCCGTAGATGATCAGGCAGCGGGTCATGATGTTCGCGCCTTCCACGGTGATGGCAATCGGGCTTTGCTGGTAGGCCCGGGCCAGGAAGTTGTTGGGCCCCATGCAGATGCCCTTGCCGGCAACAATGTCCATGCCGTCATTGACCATGGCCCGGGCGCGCTCGGTGACGTGGTACTTGGCGATGGCCGAGATCACCGAGGGCTTCTCGCCGGCATCCAGGGACGCCACCGAGACCTTGCGCACCGCGTCGCAGGCATACAGGTGCCCGGCCATGCGGGCCAGGGGCGCCTGCACCCCTTCGAACTTGCCGATGGGCAGGCCGAACTGCTTGCGCATCGCCGCGTAGGCCGTGGTGCCGCGCACCGCCACCTTGCCCAGGCCGACGTTGGCCGAGGGCAGGGAAATGGCGCGCCCGGCGGCCAGGCATTCCATCAGCATGCGCCAGCCGTTGCCCACCTGGTCACGGCCGCCGATCACCCATTCCAGAGGGATGAACACATCCTTGCCGGTGGTCGGGCCATTCTGGAATACCGCGTTCAGCGGCCAGTGGCGACGCCCGGTATTGACCCCGGGATGAGTGGTGGGAATCAGCGCGCAGGTGATCCCCAGGCTGCCCTTGGTACCCAGCAGGCCGTCCGGGTCCTCGGCGCGAAACGCCAGGCCCAGCACCGTGGCGATCGGGCCCAGGGTGATGTAGCGCTTGTCCCAGGTAACCCGGAAGCCCAGCACTTCCTCGCCCTCGAACTGGCCTTTGCAGACCACGCCGGTATCGGGAATGGCCCCGGCGTCGGAACCGGCATAGGGGCTGGTCAGGGCGAAGCAGGGAATGTCTTCGCCCCGGGCTAGGCGCGGCAGGTAGTGCTGGCGCTGGGCCTCGGTACCGTAGTGCAGCAGCAGTTCGGCCGGGCCCAGGGAGTTGGGCACCATCACCGAGATTGCCGCCGCCGAGCAGCGGGTGGAGAGCTTCATCACCACTTGGGAATGGGCATAGTGGGAGAAGCCTTTGCCGCCGTACTGCTTGGGAATGATCATCCCCAGGAAGCCGGCGTCCTTGGTGTATTGCCAGGCCTTGGGCGACAGGTCCTGCCAGACCTGGGTGGTTTCCCAGTCGTTGGCCATGTCGCACAGGGTTTCCACTTCGTTGTCCATGAACGCCTGCTCTTCGGCGCTCAGGCTGGCCGGCGCGGCGCCTGTCAGGCGCGACCAGTCGGGCTTGCCGCTGAACAGCTCGGCGTCCCACCAGACCGTGCCGGATTCGATGGCCGCGCGCTCGGTGTCGGACATGGCCGGCATGATCTTGCGGAACATGACCAGGGCACGACGGGTGAGCAAGGCCCGACGCAGCGGCTTGACGCTCAGCAGCGCAGCCGGCAGCACCACCAGCAGCGCCGCGAGGGTGATGCCCAGCGAGCCCACCAGGCTCAACCAGTGCCCTGCCCCCAGCCAGACCAGAGCCGAGCCCAGCCACCAGGAGGCCGGGGCCTGCCGATAGGCCAGTGCGAACGCAGCGGCGAGTCCCACCAATAACCAGACAATCATGGAATACCTCTCTTGTTCTCTGCAGACGACCACTTGGAGCCTGGGCGTTGTGCCGGCCCCTCGAAGATCACCCTACAAAGGAAACAGGCGCGTTTCAAATTTTATTTTTAAATATTGTTTTGAGTGATTTCAGCAACGCACAACGGCCGAACGATGTCAGCCAGGGCTTGGGGAAATGGCAGGCCAAGACGGGTCCTGAGGTGACCCGTCCCGCCGACGGCAGTCGCACAATCCCTTTGCACTGCCGTTATCTCGAGGCGTGGGTAAAGCCTTTACCCTCAGAAGTGATAGGTTGCGGAGAGACTCACCACCTCGCCCTTGGCGTCGACCTTGCCATCCAGGCGCGAGGCACCGAGACGATCCACGTTCTGGGTCTTGATCTTGGCTTCCTTGACGAATTGCCGGGAATAGGCGCCGTCGATGGTCAGGCCGGGGATCGCCCTGATGTCATAGCCAAAGCCCAGGGAAGTGAACCAGCGATCGTTGTCGGGAATCCGCGGGTCACGTGTGCTGTTGCGGGTTGGTGTCTGGTCGTACGCCACACCGGCCCGCAGGGTCAGCTGGTCGGTGAAACGGTAGTCGCCCCCCAGGGAATACATCATGGTGTCTTTGTACTTGTACGGGATGGAGACCAGGGTATTGCCATCGGACTTCAGGGTCAGGTCCTTGAACGACGACCATTGGGTCCACAGCATGCTGGCGCCCAGGGTGAAGCGGTCATCGAACACATGCACCCAGTCCAGCCCGGCGGAGGCTGGAATGTCCAGCTGAGCACTGGCGTTGGCGCCGTCCGGGTACAGCTTCAGGCCGGGATACGCCAGCTCTACCAGGCTTTCACCATTGGGCCCGGCCGGTTGGGTCATGTACTGGCGGCCTACCGCGTCGGCACGGATGTTGTACTTGCCATCCATCTTGTTCTTGATCTTGGCGTGATAATTCAGGCCCAGGGTGTCGCGGTCGGTGGGTTTCCAGACCACGCCGGTGAACCAGCCTACCGAGGTATTGTCCACCTTGACCCGCATCAGGTTGGAGCCGACGCCGGATGGCAACGGGATCCCGCCCAGGCCGGGAGATACCGCCGCGGCACCGGTCAGGTTGAGGTTCTGGCTGACGAAGCCCTTGCTGTGCTGGACGATGACCCCGGCCCCCAGGGAGAAGTCATCATTGACCTTGAACGACAGCGAGCCGGTCAGGCCCACGGTCTCGATCTTGGTATCCACCGAAAAGTCGCGGATCTTGGAATTGTCGTTGTCCCAGGTGCTGCGCATGCCCATGGGCACGACCTGGCTCAGGCCGAAGGCAAACTGATCGTTGATCGGTATCACCATGAAGCCGGTCGGCAGCCAGGCAGTGAAGCCGCCCTGCCCGCCATTGCCCTCCAGGGGCACCGGACCGCTGGTGGGGACGCCGGACGCATCCACCGGCAAGGTGGTGGCCGGATTCCCTTGATAATCGTAGGCATCGCCTTTGTATTTCATCTTGATGCGGGCGTAGTCGACCGTCATCTGTGCCACGTTCTGATCGATAAACGCCATGGCCGCCGGGTTGTTGTAAGCCGCGCTGGGGTCATTCTTGAACAACGAACCACCACCGAAGGCCCGGCCCCATCCGGGAGCGCCGTAGGTAGGCGTGGTGAAGCCGCCTGCCTGAACAGTGCCGATCGCACCAAAGCCCCCCAACAGGGCGAGTGCCACCGCGATCTGCAACTGTTGTTTCTTATTATTCATGCCCCACTCCTTATTATTATCGATAGCAACCGACACTACAGGGCCCTGCCGATCTGCAGATCACCGCCTCTTGCGAGGCGGTGTCCTTCAGCGGGTGATCAGCCCTTGGTTCCAGATAACGCTTAAATCACGCTGACCTGTGGCGACGGCTTGGCGTTCAGCACATCCACGGAGCAGCCACCGCTCAGGGTCTGAGGCGTGCTCAGGCTTAGCGAGTGAGTCACGTTGCTCCAGGCCACATTGATGGTGGTCGGACCGCAGTTGGTGGCAGGGATGAAGGAAATGGTGTAACCCACGTTGGTCACGGTACCGGCGGTGGTGCTGGAGGCACTCAGGGTCCATGGCAAGCCAGTGATCTTCGGCAGGTTGCACAGCGCGTTGCTGCCGCTGACGGTGGCGCCGGTGATGCTGGCCACGCCGCCGGCGATGTTGCCGCTGAAGTTGATGTTGCAGGTCACGGGCTGGTTGAACGAGGACGGCGAGCGCACGGTGATGGTGCCGCCTGGGGTAGTGAACGGACCATCCGGGTTCGCACCATCAATGACGATGGATGCAGCGCTGGCCATGGAAGCAGCTCCCAAGCAGGCAACGATGGCGGTGGCGGACACGAGAGTTTTGATGCCTTTCATTGTTGTTTTTCCTCACATGTATGGCGATTCATTTCGCCGGGGTAATGGCCTTGAGCGAGACGACACGGAGAACAGCGACCGAGCTTCCCTTTCCAGCCAAATCTTCAATTCGATAAAGGTGTGACGTGCGCGTCAGGGTGCAACCCGGAACGTGGGTGGCATCTGGATCGATACGGTCTTGATGGTGCAGCCACCGTCGAGGCTGACCTGGGCCGCTTCGAGTTTTCCGGTGCTGTTGTTCCAACTGCCTTCGGCGGTGGACGGCCCGCAGTCGCCGCCCACCAGGGGCGCGTGCACGGTGACCTGGATACCCGACATGGCGCCGCTGGTTTCATTCTTGGCGATCAGCTTCCAGGGCAGGTGCGTGGCTTCCACCTGGCCACACTTGAGGCCGCCGCTGAAGTCGACTTTCTCGACGCTGGCGAAGCTGCCGTCGGGGCTGACCTTGCCGCTGACCTGGATGGTGCAGTCGGCATTGATGATGCTCTTGGCAAAGCTGATGGGGCCCTTGGCGGTGAACTCGGTATTGGCCGGTTCAATGCGCGCGGCTTCGGCGGCGTCCATCAGGGAGATCCCCACCAGGACCACGAACAACTGGGCAGTGAATAGCGGTGAAATAGACATCCGTGACTTCCTTACAGTTGCTTATTGTTGTTGTCGGTCAACTTGTTTAAGGACTGCCTACTGCGTTGCTCACCCCTCAAGCGGGCACATCACAGGCGAACACGACCGGTTCACCAGCACTTGAAGGGGTGAGCGGTACAACTAAAGAGCGGTGTCTGAATCGGTGTGGCTGAAGCCGTAGCGCTTGAGCAACTCGTCGCGCTTGGCCGGGTGCATGTTGGCCAGGCGAACATCACCCGAGTAGTGCGCCAGCACCCGGTGATCCATCAGGCGCCGCCAGAGAGCCGGCACATAGGCCCAGACGATCATGGTGGCGTAGCCATAGGGCAGCTGTGGCGACTCGTCGAAGTGGCGCAAGGCCTGATACGCACGGGTCGGGTTGGCGTGGTGGTCGGAGTGGCGCTGCAACTGGAACAGGAAGATGTTGGTGACGATCCGGTTGCTGTTCCAGGAGTGGCGCGGCGAGCAGCGTTCGTAGCGGCCGTTGGGCTGTTTCTGACGCAGTAGACCGTAGTGCTCGACGTAGTTGACCACCTCCAGCAGAGAGAAGCCGTAGATCCCCTGGATCACCAGGAAGGGAATCACCGCCGCCCCCAACCAGGCGATCAGCACGCCCCACAGCACCACGCTGTACAGCCAGGCGCTGAGCACGCCGTTCTTCCAGTGCAGGGTCGGCAGGCCGAGTTTTTCCAGGCGCTGGCTTTCCAGATGCCAGGCCGAACTCAGGCTGAACCACACGGTGCGCGGCAGGAAACTCCAGAAGGATTCGCCCAGGCGCGAACTGGCCGGGTCCTCCGGGGTGGCCACCCGCACATGGTGGCCGCGGTTGTGCTCGACGAAGAAGTGCCCGTAGAAGGTTGAAGCCAGGGCCAGTTTGGCCAGGAACTTGGCCATCCCGCGGTTCTTGTGCCCCAGCTCATGAGCGATGTTGATGGCAATGCCGGTGGCCGCGCCGGTGGACATCGCCATGCCCAGGTAAGTGAACCAGCCGATACTGCCGTGCAGTTGCGCACGCTCGGTGAGGAAGGCGGCGAAGCTCGCCAGGCTGCCTTGCAGGTGCAGTTGTTCACTCAGTTGCAGCAGGCCGCCGGCGATGAGCCAGTCCACCCCACTGACGGCCATCCAGGCGGTTACCACCAAAGACAGCACCGAGAGCACGGCACAGCTGTAGACGATAAAGCGGTAGTAGGGTTGTTTTTCCAGATCGGGAACGGCGGATTCAGGCGGGTTGCTGGCATCTTCCCCCATCAGGCCGTCAATCAGCGGGATCAGGCCGAAGATCACCAGCACCCCGCTCCACCAGAACACTTGCACCCCGGTGGTAAGGGCAAAGATCCCCGACAGCAGAGGGGTGATCATGGGCAAGGTGCCCAGCCACCACAGGTGACGCTTGCTATCGGTCCAGACGCCGGGTGCCGCCACGGAAACAGTCATGGCAGCCTCCGCAGGATGGCAGTCGAAACAGGTGCTATAAAGGACAGCGCGGCTGCGCTGTACAGAGCGTGAAGGGATGAAAAAACAAAAGCGTGAAATGGCGTTATTTTCATTATTTTTAATCGCTCAATTGCACTTTCAAAAAAAACATTCAAAACATTTTTTTAAAAAAAATAGCTCGGGTTCGTTAGCTCGTCAACTATTTTTTCGGCTTGTTTCGAATGTCGCCCGTGAAGCATTTACAGCTGCTGTCGACGCCGCGGCAGGGGCGCTCGAAACCGCCCCCCCACCACGCCCTCAACTTGCTCTTGAAGCCGCGAACGGCGGGTGCAGGATGGTTGCGCTGCGCTGTGGCGCAGCCTGGGAAGCGACGTGCTGGACCATGGCCACCACCCGCTCGACTGCGCTGATGGGCAACATGTGGCCCCGGCCCTGGACGATCTCCAGGGACAGCCCCGGCACCTTGCCGACCATTGACTCACCGTGCCGGCGGTAACTGAGCACCGAGTCCGCCGAGCCATAGATCAGCCCTACCGGCAGCTTCAGGCTGGGGTAATGCTTGACCATGCCCGGTAGCGAACGGTTGACCACGGCGATTTCGCTGGAGGCGTTGTAGAAGCTGTCCGAACGCATCCCCAGCAACCCGCCGCCACGCTCGGCGAAATCCTCGGGCACCGGGTCCGGGGCGAACACCGACTTGACCAGGCCACGGCGCCCGAGCATGGCCATGGGCGCCGCCAGGGTCAGGGACATCCAGCGCCGCAGGAAGGCCGGGCGCACTGCCAGGGACAGGAACACCAGCGGCAACATGCGCTGCGGATGGGTCAAGGGGGCCACCAGGATCAGCCCGGACACCGATTGCCGATGGTCCAGGGCCAGGGACAGCGCCACCGCACCGCCCAGGGAATGCCCCAGCACCAGAGGCTGGCCCAGGTCCAGGGTACGAATGAACCTGGCCACCAGGCTGGCCTGGGCCGGCAGGTCTGCCGCGGCGCCCCGGGTCCGGGTGGAATAGCCCGAACCGGGACGATCGATGGTGATCACCCGGAAGCGTTCGCGCAGTTGCGGGGCCAGGGAGTGGGTCAGGTTGCGCCCGCAGCCGGTCAGGCCATGGATCATCAATAGCACCGGCCCCCTGCCCTCATCGGTGTAGTGAATGCGCTCGCCACCGACCTCCAGAAAGCGTCCGTTGATCGGCACCTGGCTTTCAATCCGGCGGTTGATACGAAAACTCACCACCCAAAGCACCGCACTGACTGCCAGGAATACCGCCGCCGCTACCAGCCACTCCATAACCCGTCCCCTCAGCTTCCCTGCGCCGTTCGCCCGTGATCGGAATGACCTGGCGGTGTGGCGTGTCGCCCTGGCCTGGTGCCGCCTGTGACGCCTCATCCATGGCCTGGATGAGCCCCGCAAAATCCACAGGCGACCAGCGCAGGTGACATTTTCAGGTGATTTATTTAAATTAATTTTTAAAACATTATTTTAAATTGTGCAATCCTGAGTTTTCACCCACTGACGAAAGTCACCCAGCAGCGTCATTACAATCGAGGTACACACCATGAATGCGTACTCGCCACCCAACGACCCCGAGGTCGTTGACATCGCCATCATCGGCGCCGGCTTCGCCGGGCTGTGCATGGCGATCAAGCTCAAGCAAGCGGGGATGGAGGATTTCTTCGTCGCCGAACAGGCCGCGTCCCTGGGGGGCACCTGGCGCGACAATCACTACCCCGGCTGCGCCTGCGACGTGCAATCCCACGTTTATTCCTTCTCTTTTGCGCCCAACCCGAACTGGACCCGGCAGTTCGCGCCCCAGCCGGAAATCCGCGAATACCTGGAAAACTGCGCCCGGGATTTCGCCCTGGCGCCCTACCTGCACTTCAACATGGGCCTGCAACAGGCGCTCTTCGATGAAACCCGGGAGCGCTGGCACCTGCGTTTCAGCAATGGCCGGGAAGTCAGTGCACGGGTACTGATCTCCGGCATGGGTGGCCTGTCGCGCCCGGCGATCCCGAACATCCCCGGGCTCGACACCTTCACTGGCAAGCGGTTTCACTCCCAGCAGTGGGATCACCGCTACGCCCTGCAAGGCAAGCGGGTGGCGGTGATCGGCACCGGCGCCAGCGCCATTCAGTTCGTGCCGAAAATCACCCCGCGGGTGGCTCAGCTCAAGCTGTTCCAGCGCACCCCGCCGTGGATCATGCCCAAGCCCGACCGCGAGCTCAGCGCGGTGGAACGCTGGGCCTTCAAGCACCTGCCCTTCACCCAGCGGCTGGTGCGCTCGGCGCTGTACTGGGCCCTGGAAAGCCGGGTGATCGCCTTCGCCCGCCGACCAAGACTGATGAAAGTGGTGCAGCGCGTGGCCCTGCGCCATCTGCGCAAACAGGTGCCCGACCCAGTGCTGCGCCAGCGCCTGACCCCGGACTACACCATCGGCTGCAAGCGCATCCTGATCTCCAACGACTACTACCCGGCCCTGACCCGGGGCAACGTGCGGCTGATCACTGATGACATCCAGCGCATCGACGGCGACGCCGTGATCACCGCCGACGGCAGCCGCCACCCCGTGGACTGCATCATCTTCGGCACCGGTTTCCAGGCCACCGACCCGATCCCCCGGGGCCTGCTGTTCGGCCGCCACGGCCAGGACCTGATGGACAGCTGGGCCCAGGGCGCCCACGCCTACCTGGGCACCTGCCTGCCGGGCTTTCCGAACTTCTTCATGATCGTCGGCCCCAACACCGGCCTGGGGCACAACTCGATGATCCTGATGATCGAGGCCCAGGTGGACTACATCCTCAAGGCCCTGGGCCAGATGCAGCGCGAACGTATCGCCAGCATCGAAGTCCGGCCCCAGGTCGAAAGCCAGTACAACCAGCGCCTGCAGCAACGCCTGGCCGGGGCCATCTGGTCCACCGGCGGCTGCCGCAGTTGGTACCTGGACCCGCGCAGCGGGCAGAACACCACCCTCTGGCCGGGCTCCACCTGGAGCTTCAAGAAGACCCTGCAGCACTTCGAACTGCAGGACTACCAGGCCAGCCACCTGCCCCACGCCCAGCCCGCCGCCGCACCGGCCGCCGCGCGCCCCCTGCACCTTGAAGAGGCCGCTCTCAATGAAAAACTTTAACGGTAAAGTCGCCGCCATCACCGGCGCCGCCTCCGGCATGGGCCGCGCCCTGGCCGTCGCCCTGGCCCGTGAGGGCTGTCACCTGGCCCTGGCCGACAAGAACCCCCAGGGCCTGGCACAGACCGTGACCCAGGCCCGGGCCGCGACCCTGTTGCCGCTGCGCATCAGCAGCCAGGAACTGGACGTCGGCGACCGCGAAGCGATGTTCGCCTGGGCCGCCGCCAGCGCCGCCGAACACGGCCAGATCAACCTGATCTTCAACAACGCCGGGGTGGCACTGTCGAGCACCGTGGAAGGTTCGAGCCTGGCGGACCTGGAGTGGATAGTGGACGTCAACTTCTGGGGCGTGGTCCACGGCACCCAGGCCTTCCTGCCCTACCTCAGGCAATCCGGCGACGGTCACATCATCAACACCTCCAGCGTCTTCGGGCTGTTCTCCCAGCCCGGCATGAGCGGTTACAACGCCACCAAGTTCGCCGTGCGCGGCTTTACCGAATCCCTGCGCCAGGAGCTCGACCTGCAAGGCCACGGGGTTTCCGCCACCTGCGTGCATCCGGGGGGCATCCGCACGGATATCGCCCGTACCAGCCGCATCAGCGACAACGTCAAGGGTTTCCTGATCGACAACGAACAGCAGGCCCGGGACGACTTCGAAAAACTCTTCATCACCTCCGCCGAAACCGCCGCCAAGGTGATCCTGCTGGGGGTGCGCAAGAACAAGCGCCGGGTGCTGATCGGCCGCGACGCGCACTTGCTCGACCTGTTCATCCGCTTGCTGCCCAGCGCCTACCAGGCCCTGGTGGTATGGGCCAGCCGGCGCATGGCGCCCAAGCCGGGCAAGACGCGGCCGGCGGTCTACGAGCCCCAGGACGAACGCGGCCTATAGCGCCGCCCACCCTTTTTCATGTCTAGAGGAGCGACAGCCATGCTGCCCATCCGCCGCGACATCAAGGTCGAACTGCCTGCCGAACGCGCCTGCGACTGGCACGAGCAAGGCAGCCACGTGACCCACTTCTTCAATGCGTTGTCCTTGCTGTTTCCTTCCGGCGAGCTGTTCTTCATGGACAGCGTGCGCCACTACCGCGAACAGATTCACGACCCCGAACTCAAGCGCCAGATCCAGGGTTTCATCGGCCAGGAAGCCATGCACAGCCGCGAGCACCTGCGCTACAACGACCTGCTGCAGGACGCCGGGCTGCCGGCCCATCTGCTGGACCGGCGGTTGCGCTTCTTCCTCGATTTCCAGAAGAAACACTTCCCGCCGGCCTTCAACCTGGCGATCACCGTAGCCCTGGAACACTACACGGCAATCCTCGCCGACCTGCTGCTGCGCGACCCCAGCCGCTTCGGCAATTCGGTGGCGGGCTACCGGCAGATGTGGCTGTGGCACGCCCTCGAGGAAACCGAGCACAAGGCCGTGTCCTACGACGTCTGGAACAGCGTGATCAAGCCCGGGCCCAAGCGTTACCTGATCCGCACCGCGAGCATGCTGTTCACCACCCTGAGCTTCTGGCTGGTGGTGTTCGACTTCCATGTGCGCATGTTGATCGCCGACCGCCGTCGCGGCGGCCACTGGCGCGGGCTGTGGCAGGTGGTCAAGTACCTCTACGGCCCCAAGGGGGTGTTCCCGCGGATCGCCCTGCCCTGGCTGCAGTTCTTCAAGCCGGGCTTTCACCCCTGGGACCACGACAACCGCGAACAACTGCAACGCATCGACGGCCTGGTGCAGGACATCGAACGCACCCGCGCCGCCGCGGCCAAGTGACAAATGCCGGCACGGCGCAACAGCGGCGTGCCGGCATCCCCTGGCGGGGCTGCTAACCTGCAACGCACCCTTAGGTGCTGCGAGCCCGCGCGATGATCCTGATTCTGCTGCCCCACGCCGACTACGACCCCAGCGAAAGCAGCCTGCCCTGGCAGGCTGCCCGGGACGCCGGTTTTGCCGCGCAGTTCGCCACCCCCCTGGGGATGCCGGCCTACGCCGATTCGCGCCTGGTGAGCCTGGGGTTCGGCCCGCTCAACCCGTTGTTGATGACCCCGGCGGCCGACCTGGCGCGCTACCACGCCATGACCCGCGACCCTGCGTTTTGCAGCCCTCTGCCTTATGCCGGGGTCGACCCGGCAGCCTACGAGGGCTTGCTGATTCCCGGCGGCCACGCCCGGGGCATGCGCAGCCTGTTGGAATCCGAGGAGGTTCGGCGAATCATCCTGGCCTTCTTCCAGGCCGACAAACCCGTAGCCGCGGTGTGCCACGGCCCCCTGGCCCTGGCACGCTGCATCGATCCGGCCAGCGGGCGCTCGGTGCTCCATGGGCGCAAGGTCACCGCCCTGCTGGCCGGGCCCATGGAACTGGCGGCCTGGCTGGTCACCGCGCCCTGGCTGGGGCGCTATTACCGCACCTACGACCACAGCGTCGAGCAAGAGATCAAGGCGGCCCTGGCCAGCCCGGCGGATTTTCTGCCCGGGCCCTGGCTGCCCCGCCGGGATTCGGCACAGCACCCCGAGCGCGGCTTTGTGGTCCGCGACCGCAATCTGCTGACCGCGCGCTGGCCCGGGGACTGCCACCGCTTCGCCAATGAATGGGTGACCTTGCTGCAACAGGCTCGCCACGCCCAACCTCAGGCGCAGCAGGCAGAGCGCTGACCCGGCTTGAAGGCATGGCTGCGCGCGCCCCAGACCAGCATCAGGCCCACCAGCGCCAGGGCGGCCATGGCCCAGGGAAAAGACGCCGCGCCATAGCGTTGCAAGAGCAGGCCGCCGACCATACCCCCGCAGGCAATGCCCAGGTTGAAGATGGTCACCAGCATCGATTGCGCGACATCCGCACCTTCCCCGGCCACATCCGCGACGGCGGTCTGGAGCAAGGTCGGGGCGCCGCCGAAGGTCAGGCCCCAGGCGCCAATGCCGAGCCAGGCCAGCCAGGGCTGGCTGGCAGCGATCCCCAGCAGCAGGCACGCCAGGGCGAAACCGGCGAGGCTGCACAGGGTCAGCCCCCGCAGCCAGCGGTCGACCCCGAGCCCGGTGAGCCAGATCCCCACCAGGGAGGCCAGGCCGAACACCAGCAGCGCCCGGTCGAGAGAGGCCGCCAGGCCCAGGGACGCTAGGAACGGCGCGATATAGGTGTAGAGAATGTTGTGGGCCAGGATCCACACGAAGATCACCAGCAGCGCCTGGGGCAGGCCCCGGGTGAGAAAGATCCGCGCGATCGGCTGGCGCTGGTGGGCCGGCTGGCCGGGGTAGTCCGGCACTGCCAGGCGCACCCAGAACCACAGCAGCAGAGCCAGTAGCGACAGCCCCCAGAAGATCTGCGGCCAATCCATGCGGGTGCCCAGCCAGGCCCCAAGGGGTACGCCCAGGCACAGGGCAATCGGCTGGCCAACGCCCACCACCGCCAGGGCCCGGCCCTGCAACTCGGGCACCACCAGACGCCGGGCATAGCCGGCCAGCAGGCCCCAGACCAGCCCCGCCGCCATGCCCGCGGCAAAGCGCGCGACCAGGGTCAGCAGATAGTGGGTCGACAACGCGGTCAGGCTGTTGAACAGCAACAGGCCACCGATGGCCAGCAACAGCAAGGGCCTACGGCGCCAACTGCGAGTGGCGGCGATCAGCGGAATCGCCGCCACCACCGAGCCCAGGGCATACAGGCTGATCAACTGCCCGGCCATGGCCTCGCTGATGCCCAGGCCCTGGCTGATCTGCGGCAACAGCCCGGCGGGCAGTGTCTCAGTGACGATGGCGATGAAACCGGCCAGGGTAAAGGCCAGCAGGCGCCAGACCGGCAGCCTGCTGGCGGCGGTCGGCAAAGGTACGCAAATGCTCATGAAAGAATGCTCACACAAGAAAACCAGAGATCACCGCAGGAACCGGCTTGCCGGCGAATGGGCCCTCGGACCCTGCGCCCGACTCACGGGCGCCTTCGCTGGCAAGCCAGCTCCTACAGCAGGCAGATACACCGCGCAGGCTCCCGTAGGAGCCGGCTTGCCGGCGAAGAGGCCCTCGGAACCCCGCGCCCGACTCACGAACGCCTTCGCTGGCGAGCCAGCGCCTGCATCAGCGCGAGAAGAAACCGCTCAGCCGAGGTAGGAGGCCGCCATGTCCTTGTCGCCATGGCCCTGCTCCAGGGCGCGCTGGAAACGCTGGATTCCGGCCTCGGCCAGATCCAGCCGGACCCCGGCTCTGGCGGCCGCCGCCACCATCAATTCGGCGTCTTTCAGGGCGTTGGCCAGGGTAAAGCTCGGGCTGTAGTCGCCACTGAGCATGGCCCGGGTCTTGGCCTGGAAATAGCCGCTGTCCAGGGGCCCGCCGCTGACCAGTTCCACCACCAGCGCCGGGTCCAGCCCCAGACCCTTGGCCAGGGCCAGGCTTTCCGCGGCGCCGTGGGTCAGGGCCAGCACCCAGCTGTTGAGGGCCAGCTTCAGGCGGCTGCCGGCTCCCGGCTGTTCGGCAACCCAGAGCACACGCTTGGCGATGGCCTCCAGCAGCGGCTGCAACGCCGGCCGATGAGCCTCGGGGCCCGCGCCCAATACCACCAACTGGCCCTGCTCCGCCGGCTGGCGCGTGCCCAGCACCGGGGCATCGTAGAAGACCAGCCCATCATCCCGGGCAACCCCTTGCAGTTCGTCGTTGGCCTCGATCCCCACGGTGGCCATCTGCAACCAGAGCGCCCCAGGCTCGAAACCCTCACGCGCCTGCTGCATCGCTTGCAGCACCGCGGCCCCGTCCTTGCCCAGGGTGATGATCACCTGCGCCCCGCGTACCGCCTCGGCGGGCTCGGCAAACACCTGGATGTCGTCCGCGATCAGCGCCTGGGCCCGTTGCAACGTGCGGTTCCAGGCCCGTACCGCAAAGCCCTTGCGCCGCAGATTGCGCGCCACCGCGGCGCCCATGATGCCGATGCCTAATACCGCGATGGATCCTGGTTGCTTGGCCATCTGTGTTTCTCCCGTGTTGAATCAATTATGGAATGATCATTCCAATAAAAGGCAAAAAAAAGCCCAGCCCTGTAGGAGCTGGCATGCCAGCGAAGACGCCCTAGAACCTGATACAGATTGTGAGGGTCCCTTCGCCGGCACGCCGGCTGCTACAGGCTGGCCAGGACCACCTCGACCACATCCAGCAGGCGCTGGCGCCGATGCTCCGCCAGGCTGCCCTTGGCCAGCACCCGCAAGCCCTGCACGGTGCACACCACAAAGCTGGCCAGGGCCCGGGGATTTTTCTGCGGGTCGATCTCCCCCTGCGCCTGGCCGCGACGCAGCACCTGCTCCAGGGCCGCCTCGATACGCTGGAAATTCTGCGCCACGAGCTGAGCCACCGCCGCGTCCTGCCCGGCCATTTCCAGGGAGGCATTGGCCGCCAGGCAGCCCAGGCGCCGGGTATCTTCCAACTCGTTGTCGACGATGCGCATCAGCAATCGCCGGACCAGTTCCCTGACGGGCGCATCGGCACCCAGCAGCTCGATATTGGCGCTGGTCATCTGCTGGTAGCGCTTGAGGGCGCAGGTGTACAGGCCGTGCTTGCTGTCGAAGGCGTTGTACAGGCTGCTGCGGCTCAGGCCGGTACCTTCCACCAGGTCCTGAATGGACGTGGCGGCGTAACCGCGCTGCCAGAACACCTGCATGGCCGCATCGGCAATCTGCTCGGGGTCGAACTCCTTGGGACGCACGGCTATTACCTTTCTGGAATGATCGTTCCAAAGACTAAAGATCAAGCCGGCAAGCGTCAACCGCCCCGGGCAAAAAAAGCCCCGGGCTGGTTCTCGGGTCCAGGAAGCGGACCTAGGAAGCGGAAGTCGCCAGGGGCTTGTTCAACTCACCGATCTTTTCCAGGCGGGCGCGCACGATGTTGCGGCTGATGTTGAGCAAGCGCCCGGTCTGCAACTGGTTGCCATGGCAGTAGCGATAGGCCTCGCGAAAAATCGTTTCCTCGATGTGCTCGTACAGGTCGGGAATGTTCTGCTCGAACAGCGCCTGCAAGGCCCGGCCCAGGTCTGCCGGCGCCTGAGGCCCCGGGACGGCCAGGGGCGCCTGTTCCTGGCGGATGCCGGAGGAGCGCATGTCCACCAGGTGCAGATCCCCCGGTGCCACCCGCTGCTGGCGGCACACCAGCAAGGCGTGGTGGATGGCATTTTCCAGTTCGCGAATGTTGCCCGGCCAGCTGTGCTCCAGCAGCTTGCGCTCGGCCTCTTCGGTCAGCGAGGCACGGTTGTAGCCCAGGCGCTGGCAGTGTTCCTCAAGGAAGAACTCGGCCAGGGGCAGGATGTCCCCCGGGCGCTCGCGCAGCGGCGGCAGGCGGATGGTGGCCACGTGCAGGCGGTAGAACAGGTCCTCACGAAAATGCCCGGCCACCACCGCATCGGCGAGGTTGACGTTGGTGGCCGCCACCAGCCGCACATTGATCGGGATCGGCGTGCGCGAGCCCAGGCGCACCACCTCTCGCTCCTGCAGCACCCGCAGCAGCTTGACCTGCATGTTCAGCGGCAAGTCGCCGATTTCGTCGAGAAACAGCGTGCCGCCGTTGGCTGCTTCGAACCAGCCGGCCTTGTGGGTGGTGGCGCCGGTAAAGGCGCCTTTTTCATGGCCGAAGAGTTCGCTTTCCACCAGGGTTTCGGCAAAGGCTCCGCAGTTCACCGCGACAAAGGGCTCGCGCCCGCGGCGGCTCAGGTGATGGATGTGG
Source organism: Pseudomonas sp. MWU349 (assembly GCF_017947325.1). Classification (NCBI taxonomy): domain Bacteria; kingdom Pseudomonadati; phylum Pseudomonadota; class Gammaproteobacteria; order Pseudomonadales; family Pseudomonadaceae; genus Pseudomonas; species Pseudomonas sp. MWU349. Next base: position 1,373,760 of record NZ_JAFEVP010000001.1, read on the forward strand.
CGCGCCACCAGTTCCTTGCCGGTGCCGGTCTCGCCAATGATCAGGGTATTGGCCTCACTGGGGGCCAGGCGCTCGATGCGACTGAGCAATTCCTGGGAGCGCGGGTCCTTGAACACCAGAACGGTGGCCCGTACCGACTTGGTCAATTCACGGGCGTTTGGATGAGTGATCAGCGACATGGTGCATTCCTGGCAGTAAAAGCGCGGGCTCAATAGTGCACGAAGATATTTAGACTAAATAATTATTAATTAATATTTAGATATTCCATTTACGAATATATCTGAGCGGTGCTCCCCGCCTGCTGCTGGAGCAGCAATCGGCCAGCACCTGCCTGTTCGCAGATCAGCAGCGGCGGCTTTGGCCGGGGTCCTTCGACCGGCCTGAAACCCTTGCCGGGCAAGGCCTGCAGCGTTTTGTAGCGGCCCTGGCATGCAATCTGCTCTATCCCCTCCGACACCGATACCCACCACCGCCCCTCGTAGGAGCTGGCTTGCCAGCGAAGGCGTCCGCAAGGGCGAGGCAAGGCTCAAGGGCCTCTTCGCCGGCAAGCCGGCTCCTACAGGAGAACACCGCGATATCTGTTGTAGGAGCTGGCCTGCCAGCGAAGGCGTCCGCAAGGGCGAGGCAAGGCTCAAGGGCCTCTTCGCCGGCAAGCCGGCTCCTACAGGAGAACACCGCGATATCCGGCGCAGGGCTGGCGGGGCTGAGGGCTTATTTTTTGAGGGAGAGTGCAATGCAAGGTTTATGGCGCAATACCCTGGCCGTTATGGCCGGGCTGCTGATCAGTGTCACGGCCCTGGCCAACCCGGCCCCCGAGTCGGTGAAGATTGCCATCGTCGCCTTCACCCAGGGCGGCAAGCCGGTGTTCGGCGGCATCGCCGGGCGGGTGATCGAGGATGGCTGGCTGGAACAGCAACTGAGCCAGCGCGGCATCAAGCTGCAGTGGATCGCCCTGCCCCACGCCGGCGCCGGGCCGCAAATCAACGAAGGCTTCAGCAACAACAGCATCGACTTCGCCGTGCGTGGCGACCTGCCGTCGGTGATCGCCGGCGCCGGCGGCGTGCCCGGCAAGCTGATCGTGCCCGGCGGCAGCGGCAACAATATCTACCTGGTGGTGCCCACCCAGTCCACGGCCAAAAGCATCGAGGACCTCAAGGGCCAGCGCCTGGCCCTGCATCGCGGCCGGCCCTGGGAGTTCGCCTTCAGCAACTTCCTGGCCAGCAAGGGCCTGAAGCTCGACGACTTCAAGATCGCCAACCTCAACCCCCAGGTCGGTGCGGCGGCGGTGTCCGCCGGCAAGGTCGACGCCGCGGTGCTGCTCAGCGAGGCCTATGCCCTGGAAGACAAGAGCGTGGGCCGGATCATCTGGTCCACCAAGCAAGGGGCCAATGACTGGCGCCTGGTCTCCGACCTCTGGGGCACCGACAGTTTCATCGAGCAATACCCGGAAGTTACCCAACTGCTGGCCACCGCCTGGGTCAAGGCCGCCTGGTGGATTTCCCAGGAACAGAACCAGGACGCCTACTACCAGCTGTCCTCCCGCGCCGGCACCGCCGAGAGCGTGCTGCGCCGCGACGACCAGGGCGACCCGGTGGCCTGGAAGGAGCGCTGGGCGCCCAAGAGCGACCAGCAGCTCAAGGCCCACTATCAGGCACTGAGCGACTACGCCCTGGCCAACCAGCTGATCCGCACGCCCTACGACATCACCCCGGCCCTGGCCACCGGCTTCACCAACCAGGCGCTGATCGATCTGCACCTGAGTGATTACTGGCCCGCCCTGCGCGGCCAGGTCGCCACCCAACCCTGAACCCCGAGCACGAGTCTTCTTGATGAAACTGTCCGCAAAATTCACCTTTGGCCTGAGCCTCCTGGCGCTCTCCCTGTCGGCCCTGGCCGGCCCGACCTACGCGCCCAAGCCCGACCCGTTGCAGGGCGACGGCCGGGTCTCGGCCTTCTATACCTGGCAGGACGCGATCCCCCCGACCCCGGGCAAGCTGCTGCGCAGCGAACCCCTGGAAGCCACCCTGAGCCTGCCCAACGCCGCCAGCGCGCAACGGATTCTCTACAGCTCCACCGACGGCATCGACGGCAAGACCCCGGTGGTGGTCTCCGGCACCTTGTTCCTGCCCAAGGGCAAGGCCCCGGCCGGCGGCTGGCCGGTCGCCTCCTGGGGCCATGGCACGGTGGGCGTGGCGGATGTCTGCGCGCCGTCCTGGCAGGGCCGCTCCTACCGTGACGTGCAGTACCTGAGCCGCTGGCTGGACGAAGGCTTTGCCATTGTCGCCACCGACTATCAGGGCCTGGGCGTGCCCGGCGGCCATCCGCTGCTGAACAACCGCATGGCCGCCTACGGCATTCTCGACGCTGCCAGAGCCGTGGTCGCCGGGGTGCCCGGGCTGGCCAACAAGGTACTGATCGTCGGCCAGTCCCAGGGCGGCGCCGGCGCCTTCGCCTCGGCCGCCTACGCCTCCACCTACGCACCGGACCTGGGGGTCAAGGGCAGCATCGGCACCGGGGTGATCTACACCATCGGCGCGAAGAATGTCGGCGAGCAGGACCCGAACAAGGTCGATGCCTCCCTGGCCTACGGTTTCTACACCTTGCTGGCCGCCCAGCAGTACGACCCCAGCATCAACCCCAGGGACTTCTATACCGACAAGGCCCTGCCGCTGTTCGAGCAGGCCCGTACCAGTTGCCTGGCGTCCCTGGTCAGCGACGTGGTGGGGGTCGGCCTGACCCCGGCCAACGCCAAGAAGGACTATCAGGGCAGCCAACTGGCGGCCTGGCAGAAACAGGTGTCCTACCCGACCCTGAAAACCGCCCAGCCGGTGTTCATCGGCACCGGCGCCGAGGACAAGACCCCGGCCGCCACCACCCAGGTGGCCCTGATGCAGGACGCCTGCAAGGCCGGCTCGGTGATCGAGGGCCACTTGTACAAGGGCCTGGGCCACAGTGAAACGGTCAATGCCTCCCTCAAGGACTCGGTGCCGTTCGCCCACAAGGTGATCAACGGCCAAGCCATTACCCCCGTCTGCAACCCCAGCGTGCAATAGCCAGGAAGCCCAGCCATGAGCATCGAATTCTTCACCCGCCTGCCCCTGCACGGCGAAACCCAGTTCCTCCCCGGCGACCCGCGCAACCGCGGCGACTGGCACCGGGGCGGGCCCAGCACCGGCGCCGTCTCAGGCTTCAGCGTCGGCGACCACTTCACCTACATCGACTACCTGGGGCAGATCGCCCGGGCCGCGGAAATCAACGGCTTCGGCGGCGCGCTGATGGTCAACGCGCCCTCCGGCGAAGAGCCCTGGACCGTGTGCTCGCTGCTGGCCCGGGAAACCCGCACCCTGAAGTTCGTCACCGCCTTCCAGCCCTATCACTACACGCCCTGGGTGGCGGTGCAGCAGGCCGCCACCTACCAGCGCGCCACCGGCAACCGCCTGGTGTGGAACATCATCAACGGCGGCTCGGATGCCATTCAACGCCAGGTCGGCGACTTCAGCGACCACGATGAGCGCTATGCCCGCGCCACCGAGTTCATGGACGTGGTCAAGGGCTACTGGCACAACGAGAACTTTCACTACCAGGGCCAGTTCTACCGCGCCGAAGGCGGCGGCCTGCGCGGCCCCTTGAAGAAGGCCGAGCTGCCGCTGATCTGCACCGCGGGATCGTCCATCGCCGCCCGGGAATTCGCCGCCAAACATGCCGACTTCTACCTGATGCGCGCCGAGCACCCGGACGAGATTGCCGCGTTGATCGCCGATATTCGTGAGCGCGCCTTGCAGTACGGCCGCAGCGATATCCGCTTCGGCCTGTCGATCGACGTCATCACCCGGGAAACCGAGGAACTGGCGCGCACCGAGGCCAAGCGCTTCTTCGACGAGGGCATCGCCAAGGGCGCGGTCAAGGCCGTGGCCGCCCATGCCGGGCTGCGCACCGCGCGCAAGCTCAGCTACGAGAACGGCTTTGCGCAGAAGAACGAGACCCAGGGCTTCGAGGATTTCTTCATTCACCCCAATGTCTGGACCGGCTTCGGCTACATCGGCATACCGCCGGGCTGCGCCCTGGTGGGCAGCTACGAAAACGTGGTGGCGCGGATCCGCGAGTACCACGCCATCGGTATCGACCTGTTCTTCCTCGCCGGCTACCCGCACCTGGAGGAAGCCTACCGCCTGGGCGAGCACATCCTGCCGCACTTTCGTGGCGAGCGCGCAGCCCTGAGCCGTCAACCGCAAGCGCCGCTGGAGCTGCGCAGCGCCAACGGCCCGGCAGGAGCCTGACGCCATGAGCCAGGACTACTCGGGCTTGAGCCGCCGTCGTTTTCTCGGCCACAGCGCGCTGTTCGGCGGCGGCCTGCTGCTGGGCAGCAGCCTGCTGGCCGGCTGCGACGCAGACAATTCCAACACCCCGGGCACGGTCGCCAGCGACCAGCCGCGCTACGGCGGGCGCCTGCGCCTGGGGATTCTCGACGGCAACCAGAGCGGCAACCTGGACGCCCACAAACCCATTGGCAGCGGTATCGTCCGAGGCTTCGCGCTGTACAGCAAACTCTGGGAATGGGACGAGCAGATGCAACCTCGCCTGGCCCTGGCGGAGTTCGCCGAACCCAACGCCGATGCCAGCAGCTGGACCCTGCGCCTGCGCCAGGGCCTTGAGTTCCACCATGGCAAGAGCATCGATGCCGATGACCTGATCTTCTCCATCCGCCGCCTCACCGACCCGCAACTGGCCTCGCCCTACGCGGCGCTGCTGCACTGGGTCGATCGCGACAACCTGCAAAAGCTCGATGAGCGCACTGTGCGCCTGAGCTTTCGCGAGGGCCGCAGCTACATGCCCCTGGCGGAAACCTGGGTCAACTTCGGAGGCATCGTCCCGGTGGACTATCACCCGGTGACCAACCCGGTGGGTGCCGGCCCCTACAAGCTGAAAAGCTTCACCCCCGGCCAGCGCTCGCTGTTCACCCGCTTCGACAACTACTACAAGGATGGCCAGCCCTACGCCGACGAGCTGGAGATCATTGATTTCAAGGACCAGGTGGCGCGCCTGGCGGCCCTGCGGTCCGGGCAGATCGACATGGCCAACGTGATGCCCACCGAACAGTTGCAAGTCCTGCAGCGCGACCCGCGGGTGCGGCTGCTGAAATCGGTGACCGGCAACTGGCTGTCCTTCGACATGAACCTGGACAAGCCGCCGTTCAACGACCCAAGGGTGCGCCAGGCCTTCCGTCTGCTGGCGGATCGCGAGGAGCTGGTGCGCCGCGCCCTGAACGGCCAGGGCCGGGTGGCCAACGACCTCTATGCCCCCAGCGACCCGACCTTCAACCACAGCCTGGGGCCCCGCCCCCACGACCCGCAGCGTGCGGCGCAACTGCTCAAGGAGGCCGGCCAGGAAAATCTCGAACTGGAACTGGTGACCACCCCGGGGCCGGCCCTGACCTCGGCCCTGGTGCTGGCCGAACAGGCCAAGCGCATCGGCGTAACCCTCAAGGTCCGCCAGGTGGACCTGGCGACCTTCCAGGGCCCGCAACGCAACGACTGGACCCTGAGCACCGGCGGCAGCATCGGCGCGCCGTTCCTGGCCAGCGCGATCCACACCGACGCGCCCTTTGCCGTGTCCAACAAGACCCACTTCAACGACCCGCAGTTCAGCGAGGTGTTTCTCGCCGCCATGGCCCAACCCGACCTGCAACGACGCACGGCCCTGGTGCACCAGGCCCAGCAGATCCAGTACGAACGGGGCGGCATGCTGATCTGGGGCTACGCCGATCTGCTGGACAGTGTCTCCACCCGCGTGGGCGGCGCCCGGGAAGAACAGTCGCTGTTCAGCACCTGGCGTTTCGAACGGTTGTGGCTCAACAACAGCGCCTGACCCACCGTCCGCCCGTAGGAGCTGGCTTGCCAGCGAAAGCGCCCACAAGAGCACCGCCAACCTCCAGGCCCTCTTCGCCGGCAAGCCGGCGCCTACCAGGAACCACCGCAACCGCGACACAACCCGTAGGAGCTGGCTTGCCAGCGAAGGCGCCCGCAAGAGCACCGCGAGCCTCCAGGCCCTCTTCGCCGGCAAGCCGGCTCCTACAGAACATTCATGCGATTCAATATGAGGCTCATGTGCCATGCCCTCCAACGCCTTCGCTCGCCCCGCATTCGGCCCGGCCCTGGCCGTAGTGATGTGTTCTTCCCTGGCGCCGCCGCTCTTCGCCGCCGATACCCAGTTGCAAACCGTCACCGTCCAGGCCAGCAGCCAGGCCGATGACGATGCCCTGCCCACCCGGCCACCGACCTCGGTGTATGGCGGCACCGAAACCAAGGTCCTGGACACCCCGCGCTCGGTCACCCAGATCAACGCCGAACAACTGGCCAACGACCCGATCCGCAGCGCCGACGACCTGGTCAAGTACGCCCCGGGGATCACCCGCGGTGGCGGGCAGAACGCCGGTATCGCCCCGCAGTTCCGCGCCCAGGGCTCGGAAGTGTTCCAGGACGGCCAACGCGCCTATGGCGTGCGCCATCCGGCCAACTTCAACGCCTACGAGGGCGCGGACATCGTCGCCGGGCCCTCTTCGGTGACCTACGGTTCGGTGTCCGGCAGCGGCGGCTACGTCAACTACCTGAGCAAGAAACCCGATTTCAGCGGGTTCAAGACCCGTCTGAGCGGCGAGCTCGGTACCTGGGTGCCGGACGGCCAGTCCCGCGACTCGCGCAAATTCAGCCTCGACAACACCGGCCCCCTGAGCGACCAGCTGGCCTACCGGGTTAGCATCACCCAGCAGCGCCAGCAGGACTACTACGACAACGTCGACAACAATTTCGATGCCTTCTACGGGGCCCTGGCCTGGCGCAACGACAACCTGCGGGTGGACTGGAACGCCAGCTACGACAACTACTACGACTACAACATCACCCACGGCTGGAACCGCGCCACCCAGCAACTGGTGGACAGCGGCAAGTACTACGCTGGCCGGGCCACGCCGATCATCCAGAACGGCAATACCCTGTGGTCGCCGGTGCTGGCCTCCGGTGCCGCCAATGCCCCGACCCTGGGCTGGGTGCAGCGCCAGCGCAACGCCCAGGGCCAGTACAGCGTGGTGGATGGCAGCTTCCAGGCGGCCTCGCCCAACACCCAGGCCAGCCCCGGCACCCTGCGCGGCTGGGTCTACGACCCGAGCCTGGCAGGCAACGGCTTGACCTCCCTGTCGCCCCAGGCCGGCCAGCGCGGCGAAGACCAGAGCAGTTCACGGCGTTTCACCACCCAACTGCGCATCGAGGGCGACCTGTCACCCAGTGTGACCCTGGCCAACAGCACCTTCTACCAGCGCTCCCGGGACCTCACCGACGCGGTCGGGGCGTTCCAGGTGCAATCCCGGGACAACCTGCTGGACAACCGCTTCGAACTGCGCTCGGGCAATGAAACCCGGATCGGCGGCCTGACCCTGCGGGACGACAGCAACAGCGGGCTGATCTACCGCCGCGAGTTCAACCAGTCGATCGCCGCCAACAATAGTTTCGGCTCCACCATCAACGCCTACGACCTGACCCTGGACCCGTCGGGCAAGAACCCCGGCGACCTGCTGGGGCTCACCGGCAGCAACCCGGCCGGCGGCAACGGCGCCTGGATCGGCCAACCCGGGGTGCCGCAATACTCCAACTACTACGGCTGGCTCAACCTGGCGGCCATGTTCCCGGCCGGCCACGGGCTGTACGCCGAATCCCTGGCGCCCTACACCGCCGAAAGCACCTGGACCACCAAGACCCTGTTCAGCCAGCACAACCTGCGCCTGGGCGAGCGGGTGGGCCTGAACATCGGCGCCAGCCGCAGCTGGATCGACGCCCGGATCGACAACCCCTTCGTCCTCGCAGGCGACAGCGACCGGCGCGACAGCCACAACTACCGGCTGTTCGCGTTCCAGGTCAGCCCCTACGTCAAACCCACCGAGAACAGCACCCTGTACTACACCTTCGACCGCTCCCTGGCGGTCAACACCGGGTTCTTCTCCAACGGCCTGGGCTGGGGCAGCGGCAGTGGCGCCAACCAACTCAATCCCCTGGCGTTCCAGAGCCTGAGCGTGCTGCATGAACTGGGGCTGAAGGTCGAAGCCATCCCCGACCAGCTGTTCATGACCCTGGCCACCTTCAAGCAGGCCCGGGACCAGTCCCCGGACAGCAACAACAACATCGCCCGGCTGATCATCAAGGGCACCGAGGCGACCCTGCGCTACCAGCCAGACCCGCACCTGCGCAGCGGCCTCAACCTGTCCCGGCTCAGCGCCTACAACGAATTCACCTCCCAGGCCGGCTTCGCCTCCGCCGGGTTCATCCCCGACAACGGCACCGTGTTCGGCGACAACAACAGCCTCAACCAGCGGCCCTCCGGGCGCTTCGACGCGGTACAGATCCCCGAGTACACCGCCAGCGGCTACCTCGACTACCGCTTCGACTCGGGCTTTGGCGCCGAGCTCTCCGGCTGGTGGACCAGCAGTTGGTACCTGAACCTGAGCAAGACGGTGAAGATCCCCGACGAATACAACCTCGACCTGGCCCTGTACTACCGCCAGCCCCAGTGGAGCACCACCCTGCGGGTGCTCAACCTGACCAACGAACTGAACTTCGTCAGCGGCCTGGCCGGCTCCACCAACACCTTCCTGCAACCCATGCCCGGACGCACCGTGCTGGCCCAGGTGGACTACCGCTTCTAGGCACTTTCCTTCTTCTGCGACCTCAGGACACTCCCCATGAGCATTGAATTCGTCGGCATGATCTTTCCCCGCCAATGGTCCGAAACCCGCGGCGTGCGCAGCCCGGACTTCGACCTGGCATTCATCCGCGAGCACGCGCGCGCCCACGAACAGGCGGGCTTTGACCGGGTGCTGATCGCCAGCGGCCCGGGCAGCGCCGACAGCCTGCAGATTGCCGCCTACGCCGCGGCCCACACCGAGCGCCTGGGCTTCATGATTGCCCACCGCCCGGCCCTCAGCGCCCCCACCGTGGCGGCCCGCGCCTTCGCCACCCTGGACCACACCACTGGCGGTGGGCGCATCCGCCTGCATGCCATTACCGGCATCACCGCCGAGCCCCAGGAAGGCGACACCCTGCTGGACAAGACCGAGCGCTATCGACGCACCGACGAGTACCTGGAGATCGTGCGCCGCACCTGGACCGCCGAAGAACCCTTCGACTTCGAAGGCCGCTACTTCAACCTCAAGGGCGCGTTTTCCCCGGTCAAGCCGCTTGAGCAGCCGCACATCCCCATCTCTTTTGGCGGCTCCTCGGACATCGCCTACCAGATCGCGGTCAAGCACGCCGACCTCTACGCCCTGTGGGGCGAGCCCCTGGAGGGGGTGGCCGAACAGATCGGCAAACTCAAGGCCGCGGCCAGCGCCGCGGGGGTGGCCGCGCCCCGGGTCAGCCTCTCGGTGCGGCTGATCCTGGGGGCCACCGAGGAATTGGCCTGGCAGCGGGCCGAACAGATCCTGGCGCAGATCCGCGCCAACCCACAGTTCGCCGCCGGCAGCCCCTGGCAGAAGCGTCTCAAGGGCACCGGCTCCGAACGCCTGCTGGCGGCCGCAGCCCGCGGCGACCGCCATGACCGCGCCCTGTGGATGCCCACCGCCAGCGCCGTGGGCGCCTATGGCGACACCACGGCCCTGGTGGGCACGCCGGACACCGTGGCCCAGGCCCTGCTGGACTACGTCGACCTGGGCGTGACCACCTTCCTCAACCGTGGCTACGACCCTTATTACGACACCATCGACTATGGGCGCTGGATCATCCCCACCGTCCGCGAAGCCGCCGCCCGCCGCACGCAACACCTGTAGGAGCTGGCTTGCCAGCGAAGGCGTTTGCAAGGCTGGCGCCCGGCTCAGGGGCCCTTTCGCCGGCAAGCCGGCTCCTACAAGTGCGTTGACCTTTCCCACAGCCCTGTAGGAGCTGGCTTGCCAGCGAAGGTGTTTGCGAGGCTGGCGCCCGGCTCCGGGGCCCTTTCGCCGGCAAGCCGGCTCCTACAAGTGCGTTGACCTTTCCCACAGCCCTGTAGGAGCTGGCTTGCCAGCGAAGGCGGTTAAGAGGCTGACGCCCGGCTCAGGGACCCTTTCGCCGGCAAGCCGGCTCCTACAAGTGTGTTGACCTTTCCCGCAGCCCTGTAGGAGCTGGCTTGCCAGCGAAGGCGCCCGCAAGAGCACTGCCCAGTTCTGGGGTTCTTCGCTGCCTGCCAGCGCCTTCGGGAGCAGTGGCCGGGGGAATCGGAATGCGAGTGATAGTCGATCATTTTCAACACTTTATCGGCGCCAGGCCGATGACCCAGATCACCACGAATGCTTGCCAAAGCGTTAACATTCCAACCAGCCTTTGGCTTTAAACCTGTCATATCCACTTTATGCATCGCGCCCTTTGCTGCGCCATGACGGCATTTCCTTATCGGAGTCATGCACTTTGAAAACCTGGCACACACTTGTCGGCATCCTGCTGATCACCACGGCCACCCTGCTGCTGGAGATCCCTTCCGCCACCTGGCTGACCTCGGCCACCCTGAGCATGATCCTGGGCACCACAGCCCTGGCCTACATGGCAATGTCCTGCCTGCTGGCCAGCCGCTGGGGCTGGGTCGAACGGCTGTTCGGCGGCCTGGACCGGGTCTACGAGGCGCACAAGTGGCTGGGCATCTGGGCCCTGGCATTCGCCAGCTACCACCTGGTGTTCAAGGCCAACCTGGATGAATGGAACAGCGTACCGATCCTCGAACTGTCCAAATACTGGACGCGCCTGGTCCGCCAGCTGAGCTACGTGGCCCTGGGCCTGATCGTGCTGCTGGCACTGAACCGCAACATTCCCTACAGCCAGTGGCGCTGGTGGCACAAGCTCTCCGGCCCGCTGTTCCTGATCGTCATCCTGCACTGGCTGAGCTTCAAATCGCCCATCACCCTGGATTCGCCCTCGGGTATCTGGCTGGCTCTGCTCTGCGTCCTCGGCGTGCTTGGGGCCCTGTACAAGCTGCTGCTCTACCCCCTGGTGGCCAAGGCCGGCGAATACCAGGTGACGGCGGTCCGGGTGGAGAAGAACTCCCTGCACCTGGAGCTGATTCCCCAGGGCCGGGGCTTTCCTTTCAAGGCCGGGCAGTTCGCCTTCCTCTCGATGCAGGAAAAAGGCCTGCGCGAACCCCATCCGTTCACCATCGCCAGCGCCCAGGCCCATGACGGGCGCATCGAATTCGTGATCCGCGCCCTGGGGGACTACACCCAACGCCTGCGCCGCCAGGTCAAGGTCGGCATGCGTGCGGACATCTATGCGCCCTATGGGCGTTTCAAGCGGCCGCAGGCGGCTGCCCGGGAAATCTGGATCGGCGGTGGCGTGGGCATCTCGCCATTTATTTCCTGGCTGCAGGATGAAGCTGCCGGGCAATTCGACAAGGCCACCCTGGTGTACTGCTACAACCCGTCCCGGGCCTTCCCCAGTGTCGACACCCTGCAGGGCATGGCCCAGGCCCGTGGAGTGAACTTCGTGGCCAACTGCGGCGGCACCGAGCCCCTGGCCCAGACCCTCAAGCGCACCGCGGCCGAAACCGATCCGCAGCAGATCCAGGTCAGCTTCTGCGGGCCCAAGGGCTTGCTGGGCCAGGTCCGGGAACTGATGAACGAGTGTCGGATTCCCCAAGGCAACCTGCACTACGAATTCTTCGAGTTCCGTTGATCAAACCGCTGGCGACCCTGGCTGGCGCGGCTCGCGCAGCGTCACCCAGACCACCAACGCCGCCAGCAGGGTTATCAGCGTCAGCCCCTGCAACAGCTGGCTGAAGGCCTGCCCGTACAGGGCCAGCACCCCCTCCCGGCCCAGCGCCGGCAACGCCGCCAGAGTACCGGTCAGGTCACCCCCGGCCAGTTGCCGGGCCGCCCCCATCAACGCCTCGGCGGGCAGCGCCTGATCCGCCAGGGCGTGCTGCAACAGCCCCGCCAGCAGCGCCACCACCAGGGCCAGGGCAATGCCCTCGCCGGCCACCCGGGTGGTGCTGAAGATGCCGCTGGCCATGCCCGCGCGCTCCTTGGGCACCACGCTCACCGACAAACCGTCCATCAGCCCCCAGGGCAGCCCGCTGCCGAGGCCGATCAGCAGCAACGGCCAGATCCGATCGGCCGGCGCCTGGCCCGCAGCGATCCGGCTCAACCACAACAGCCCGGCGGCAGCCAGCAACAGGCCCAGGCTCGACAGGTTGCCGGCGCTGCACCAGCGGCTGAGCCAGCCCGCGGTGAACGGCACCACCAGCATCGGCGCCGACAGCGCAAGCATCAGCAGCCCGGCATCGATGGCGCTGTAGCCTTCGACGCCGATAAAGCGGATGGGCAACAGGATCAGCAGCACCACGTAGCAGTAGCAGGTGGCGATGGGCAGCACCTGCACCCCGACAAAACGCGGATAGCGAAACAGCGACAGATCCAGCATCGGCCGCGCTGCACGCCGCTCGACGACGATGAACAGCCACAGCGCCAACAGCGCTCCCGCCAGCAACAGCAGAACCCAAGGGCTGCTCCAGCCGTTTTGCGGGGCCTGCAGGATGCCCCAGGTCAGCAGCACCAGGGCCAGGGTGAAACTCAGGGTGCCGGGCCAGTCCACGCCCTGGGCGTCGGGGTCGCGGGACTCTTGCATGCGCGGCACGCCAAAAGCCAGGGACAAGCCGCCGATCAGCGCCCCGGAGACAAAGATCCCACGCCAGCCGGCCTGTTCCACCAGGACCCCGGCGAGGATCGGGCCAAACGCCAGGCCGACACCAAAGGTGGTGCCCAGCAGGCTGAAGGCGCGGGTTCGCGCCGGGCCGTCGAAGGCCTGGGCCAGGGCCGCCGAACCACCGGCCAGGGCCGCGGCGCCGGCCAGCCCCTGGACCCCGCGCAAGAGGTTCAGCCACAACAGCGAAGGCACGAACACCAGGGCCAGGGAGCTCAGGCCGAACAGCGCCACGCCGAGGCTGAACAGGCGCTTGCGACCAAATTCGTCGGCCAGGGTGCCGGCGGCCATCAGCACGCTGCCAAAAGTCAGCATGAAGGCATTGGTGGTCCAGCTCAGGGCCAGCGGGCTGCCCCCCAGTTCATGGCCGATGGCCGGGGTCGCCACCGCTACCCCGACAAAGGTCAGGGGCAGCATCAGAGCCGCCAGGCACACCGCGGCCAGCACGCCATGGGCGGACTGCCGGCGACTCTGGGCGGCCTGCTCCAGGGGTAATTCAAGTTCGGGATTCACACGGACCTCTCATGCCCTGGCAACCAGGGGTGGGCTAAGAAAAATCCATGGTAGGTATGCCGCAATCGCTGAAAAACAGGGCATTCTTCCGCTCTTTACGGATAAAAACGCTGCAATCGAGGTGAACGATGGACAACCTAAACGGCTTGCAGGTGTTTGTCAGCGTGGTCCAGAGCGGCAGCCTGGTGGGCGCCGGCGAGCGCCTGGGGCTGTCTGCCTCGGCGGTGGGCAAGGCCCTGGCGCGCCTGGAGCAGCGCCTTGGCGTGCGCCTGCTGAACCGCAGCACCCGGCGCATCAGCCTGACCGATGAAGGCACGCTGTTCTATGAGCGCGGTCAGCGCATCGTCGCCGAAGTCCAGGAGGCCGAGGCCGAACTGGCGCGGATCAGCGACAAGCCCCGGGGCCGGCTGCGGGTCAGCCTGCCGGCCATCGGCTATCGAATGCTGCTGCCTATCCTCCCGGAGTTTTCTGCGCGCTACCCGGATATCGAGCTGGACCTGGACTTCAACGACCGGCTGATCGACGTGATTGCCGAAGGCGTGGACGCGGTGATCCGCAGTGGCGAACTGCCGGACTCGCAACTCAAGTCCAGGAACCTGGGGCCCTTCGGCTTCGTGCTGGTCGGCGCCCCCGGCTACTTCGCCCGGCGCGGCACCCCGCGCGTACCCCGGGACCTGGAGCAGCATGCCTGCCTGCGCTACAAGTTCCCCGGCGGCAGCTTGCTGCAGCAATGGAACCTGCGCCTGCCCGACGGAGCCCCGCCGCTGGTGCTGGGCAGTGCCCTGACCAGCAACAACCTGGAATCGCTGATCCACGCCGCCACCCAGGGCCTGGGCATCGCCTACGTGCCCGAGTTCGTGGTCTGCGGCGCCCTGGCCGATGGCAGCCTGGTCGCGGTGCTGGACGACTACCAGCAAGAGCGCGGCAAGTTCTCCATCCTCTGGCCCAGCAGCCGTCACCTGCTGCCCAAGCTGCGAGTGTTCGTCGACTTTCTCGGTGAACGGCTGGTGCTGGGCAAGCATCACGCGTCCCGCTGATCTCCCCTCGATGCCTGGCGCTGGCCAGGCCATCACCGGCCCCTGCAAAACATCAGTAAATCCTGATGCCAGCTTACCAATCCATGTATTCATCTTGATGTTTGCCCGCCGTAAGCTCGTCCTGGCCTGCTGCTGCAGGCCAGGCAATGTCGGTACGCCAAAAACAACAGCTAAAGGCCATCCCAATAACAATCTGATCTGCCGACTCCAGGAACCGCTATGTCAACTACCCCATCACGCCGCCCTTGCGTCGGCCTGCATCGTGGCGCCCGCCCCTTGAACGAGGTGCGCCATGACTGACTTCCAGCGCGATCCGGGCACCGATGAACACTTGCTGCACCACCAGGGCTATCGCCAGGAGCTGCACCGCGGCCTGTCCCTGTGGTCGTCGTTCTCCGTGGGCTTTGCCACGGTCTCGCCAGTGGTGGGGATCTATTCGGTGATGGCCCTGGGCGCCATGAGCACCGGGCCGTCCTGGGTCTGGATCGTGCCCCTGTGCCTGGCCCTGCAGATGCTGGTGGCGCTGGTCTATGCCGAACTCGCCTCGCAGTACCCCCTGGCCGGCGGTTGCTATCAATGGGTCAAGCGCCTGGCTGGAGACCGCTGGGCCTGGTTCACCGGCTTCATGTACCTGGCCTCGGCCCTGGCTTCCCTGACCACCGTGGCTTACCTGGGCGGGTTCTGGCTGTGGCTGTTCATCACCGGCACCCCGCCCTCGGCCAATGCCCAGGTGGTCAGCGGCGCCGTGCTGCTAGTGTTGGGGCTGGGGGTCAATCTGCTGGGGATCAACCCGCTGAAGTACTTCGTCAACGCCGGGATCATCGCCGAAGCCATCGCCTCCATCGGCATCGGCGTGCTGTTGCTGCTGTTCTTTCGCAACCACTCCTGGTCGCTGCTGCTGGAAGGTCTGGGCAACAGCGTCAGCGGCGATGGCTCCTACCTGAGTGGCTTTGTCACCGCCATGGCAGTGGGCGGCTGGGCCTTCCTGGGCTTCGACGCCTGCTCCCAGGTGTCCGAGGAAACCGCCGATGCCCGTACCTCCACGCCCCGGGCCATCCTGCGCTCGATGCTGCTGGTGGGGCTGACGGTGATGCTCACCGCCTTTGCCGTGACCCTGTCGTTTACCGACACCGCGGGCCTGGTGGCCGGCCAGGTGGTGGACCCGGTCACCCCGGCGGTGGTGGATGCCTTTGGCGCCTGGGCCGAACGGCCTTTCGTCGGCGTGGTGCTGGTGGCTTTCATTGCCTGCGTGGTCTCGGTGCAGACCTATATCGGCCGCGCGGTATTCGGCATGGCCCGGGACTCGATCCTGCCCGCTTCGGCGTTCCTGCGCCGGGTGGATGGGCGCAAGGTGCCCTTCGCCGCCATGCTCCTTTGCACCCTGTTCGCCAGCTTCGGCCTGGCCCTGGGCCTGAATGCCACGGCCGTGGGCACCCTGATCGCCTTCGGCAGCGGGGGCTTTTTCATGGTGTTCCTGATCGTGATCGGTTGTGCCCTGGTCCACCGCCTGCGTGGCCGCTGGCGGCCCGACGCCGGGGTGTTCAACCTCGGCCGCTGGGGCCTGCCGGTGAACCTCGCGGCCTTTGTCTGGCTGCTGTTCGAGAGCGTCAACGTGGCCTGGCCGCGGGAATCCCTGGCGCCGCCCGGAGCACCCTGGTTCCAGGTCTGGGCGGTGGTGCTGGTGTTCTCGACCCTGGCCGTGCTGGGCCTGATCTACATGGTCCTGGCCAAGCCCTATCTGCGCCGCGACAACAGCGCGTCCGACCGCGGCTGAATCCTCATGCGCTGTCGGCGACAGCGCATTCCCTCCCCGCTACTGGCCTGGCGCCTGCTGCGCCGGCCGCTTCACGCCTGATGTTTCTGGAGACCATCGATGCCCCCGTCCATCCACTACTGGAATTACCCCACCGAGATCTTCTGCGGCGCCCAGGCCCTGCACGGCCTGGCCCAGCGCTGCGCACTGCTGGGCATGGCCAGGCCCTTGCTGGTCACCGACCCGGGCATGCTCGAACTGGAACCCTTTGGCCTGTTGACCGCACACCTGGAGCAGAGCCGCCAGGGCTTTGCGGTATTTGCCGAACTGGCCAGCAACCCGAGCCTGGACGACGTGCAGCGCGGCGTCCAAGCCTTCAGGGCCGGCGGCCACGACTCGCTGATCGCCCTGGGCGGCGGCAGCGCCATGGACGCCGCCAAGGGCATCGCCCTGGCCGCCGTGGACCCGCAAGGGCTGCAGCGTTTCGAGTGGTCCCGGGTGATCGAGCACTACCCGAGCCTCAGTGACTTTCCGCGCCTGGGCCTGCCACCCCTGATCGCCCTGCCCACCACTGCCGGCACCGGTTCCGAACTGGGCCGCGAAGCGGTACTGACCGACAGCCAGCAGCAGGTCAAGCGGGTCATCAGCCATCCCGAGCTGCTGCCCGCCTGCGTGATCCTCGACCCGCTGCTGACCCGCGGCCTGCCGCCCGCGCTGACCGCCGCCACCGGCATGGATGCCCTGACCCACCATATCGAGGCGTTCTGCTCGCCGTTGTACCACCCGATGTCCAGTGCGATTGCCGTGGAAGGCATGCGCCTGGTGCAGCAGCACCTGCGCCGGGCAGTGAGCCACGGCCAGGACCTGGACGCCCGGGAAGGCATGCTGGTGGCCTCGGCAATGGCCGCGGTGGCCTTTCAGAAGGGCCTGGGTGGCGTCCACGCCCTGGCCCACCCGCTGGGCGCCCGCTATCACCGTCACCATGGCCTGCTCAATGCCATCCTCCTGCCCTATGTGCTGGTGGCCAACCAGCCGGTGATTGCCGAGGAGATCGGGCGCCTGGCCCGTTACCTGGACTTGCCCCGAGGTGATTTCCAGGGGTTCCTGGACTGGATCCTGGCCCTGCGCGCCGAGCTGGGCATCCCCCACTGCCTGTCGGATATCGGCCTGGACAGCCATGAAGCCGAATGGGTCGGGGCCCAGGCCCTGGCGGATATCTCGTCCTCCGACACCAATGCCCGACCGCTGAGCGCCGCCGACTACAGCCAGATCTTCCGCAACGCCGTGCACGGCGTCCTGCCAGGAGCCCGCCCATGAAACCGGCCCTGTTTATCGATGGCCACTGGGTCAATGGCGACGGCGCGCTGATGCCGGTGTACGACCCGTCCCTGGGCCAAATCATGGCCCAGGTGCCGGGCGCCAGTGCCCACCAGGTGAACCTGGCGGTGCAGGCCGCGCGCCGGGCCCTGCCCGAGTGGCGCAGCCTCAGCGGCGCCCGGCGTGCCGAGTACCTGCATGGCTTCGCCCGGCACCTGCAGCAACGCCGTGAAGGGCTGATCGCCCTGCAGATGCGCAATAACGGCAAGCCGCGGCACGAAGCCGAACTGGACCTGGACGATGCCATCGCCACCTTCGACTACTACGCCGGCCTCGCTGCCCAGCTGGACGCCCGCCAGGACCAACCGGTGCCCTTGCAGGCTCCGGGCTTCAGTGCCCACTGCAGGTTCGAGGCCCTGGGCGTGGTGGGGCTGATCGTGCCCTGGAACTTTCCCTTGGTCACCAGCGCCTGGAAGCTGGCCCCAGCCCTGGCCGCGGGCTGCACGTTGGTGCTCAAGCCTTCGGAAGTGACGCCCCTGATCGAGCAGGTCTACGGCGAAATCGCCGACGCCCTGGGCTTGCCGGCGGGCGTGTTGAACCTGGTGGCCGGCGCCGGAGAAACCGGCGCAGCCCTGAGCCAGCATCCGGGGCTGGACAAGCTGTCGTTCACCGGCAGCAATGCCACCGGTCAGCGAGTGATGGCCAGCTCCGCCGCCTTCTGCCGGCCACTGACCCTGGAGCTGGGGGGCAAGTCGCCGATTCTGGTGTTCGCCGACGCCAACCTGGACCAGGCGGTGCACTGGATCATCGGCGGCTTTTGCTGGAACGCCGGGCAGATGTGCTCGGCCACCTCACGCCTGCTGGTCCACGAGTCGATTGCCGATGCTTTGCTGCAGCGGTTGCGCAGTGCCCTGCTGGCCCTGCGGGTCGGCAACCCCCTGGAGCAGGAAGTGGACATGGGCCCCCTGAGTTGCCAGGCCCAGTGGCGCACGGTGTGCACCTACCTGGAACAGGCCAGGAACGAGGGCCTGGAATGCCTGGTGGGCGGCCATGCCCTGCCCGGGCCGGGCTGGTTCGTGGCGCCCACGGTGTACAGCGACGTGCCCACCAGCAGCAGGTTGTGGCAAGAGGAGATTTTCGGCCCGGTGCTGTGCATGCGCCGTTTCAGTGACGAACCACAGGCCCTGGCCCTGGCCAACGACAGCGCATTCGGCCTGGTGGCCACTGTGATCAGCGCCGATCTGCAGCGCGCCGAACGGGTCGCCGCCGCCCTGGACGTGGGCCACGTGTGGATCAATTCACTGCAGGCGGTGTTCGTTGAAACCTCCTGGGGCGGCACCAAGGGCAGCGGCATCGGGCGGGAACTGGGCCCCTGGGGGCTGGCTGCCTATCAGTCGATCAAGCACCTGACGCGCTGCCTGGGCTGAAGCACGGGATCAGCCGCCGTGCTCTGCCAGCAGATCGGCGATAAAGGCCTTCAGCGCTTCGCCACGGGCATGCCCGGCGTGGGTGATCATGCTGTGCTGCACCTCGTAGCGCAGCGTTTCGGGGTGCAGCACGCGCATCTGCCCGCCCGCGACCCAGGGCTGGGCATAGTGGCTGGGCAGGTAGCCCAGGTGGGTGCCCGCCAGTACCCCATGGACCACCGCCTCCATGTGGTAGGCGGTGGCCGAGGCGCGCAGGGGCGTTACCGGCAGCACCTGGTTGGCAGGCAGGAAACCGTGCTTGATCCAGTCACAGGCCTTGATCTGCGCAAGCTCGGGCTCCAGGACAGGGAACAGCGGGTGCGAGGCGCCGCAGAACAGGGCGACTTCCTCGGCGTACAGCGGCTGATAGTCGAGGGTCGGCAGGCTGCGGCTGAAATAGGAAATGGCCAGGTCCAACTGGCCGTCGATCACCGCCCGTTCAAGCTCGGTGGGCGAGTTGATGAACACATGCAGGTGCAGGTCGTGCTCGCGGCGATAGAAGCGCGCAATGGCCGCGTCGATGCGGGCCGCGGGC
Organism: Pseudomonas sp. MWU349; assembly: GCF_017947325.1. Lineage (NCBI taxonomy): Bacteria > Pseudomonadati > Pseudomonadota > Gammaproteobacteria > Pseudomonadales > Pseudomonadaceae > Pseudomonas > Pseudomonas sp. MWU349. The sequence continues at coordinate 1,393,082 of NZ_JAFEVP010000001.1, forward strand.
AAGGTGGCGATGTTGTCCGCCAGCCCCAGGTACAAATCCCCCACCAGGCGCCCGGACAATTCCTGGGCCTCGCTCTTGAATGCCTCCACCGCGCCGAACAGCGCCTGGGCCGCCGCCAGGATCCGCTGGCCCTTCTCGGTCAGGCGAAAGCCGCCCTTGCCGCGCTCGCACAGCCGATAGCCGAGGCGTTTTTCCAGGCTGGAGATGTGCATGCTGATATTGGACTGGCTCATGTTCAGTTCGGCCTGGGCCGCGGTGAAACCGCCGCACTTGACCACTACGGAGAAAATCCGCAGCAGGCGCAGGTCCATGTCGGTGACGTTTCTAAGCACAGGGGTTTCCAGGAGTCGCGGGGCTGAACCAGGGGGCTATTCAACGGCAGCGCCCGGGCCGCGTCAAATCCATCGCGGCTTGCGTGACCGATGACATTGCAGGGACTATGCAACACCTTCCTGCCACCTTGGATCGCTTGCCAATGGACTCCCACCCCACGCCCGCCCTGAGCACCGAACGCTTGCTGCTGCGCCCCCTGGAACTGGCGGACGCCGACGCCATCCAGCAGCTATTCCCCCAGTGGGAGGTGGTGCGCTACCTCAACGCCCTGGTGCCCTGGCCCTACCCGGCCGACGGCGCCCTGAGCTTCCTGCGGGACATGGCGCTGCCGGCGATGGCCCGGGGCACGGAATGGCACTGGACGCTGCGCCTGCGCAGCGACCCCGGGCAGATGATCGGCAGCATCAGCCTGATGGACGAAACCGACAACAACCGCGGCTTCTGGCTGGCCCCGCCGTGGCAGGGCCAGGGCTACATGAGCGAGGCCTGCAAGGTGGTGGACCACTATTGGTTCGAAGTACTGCAACGGCCCTTGATGCGGGTGCCTAAGGCCGCGCCGAACCAGGGCTCGCGGCGGATTTCCGAACGCGCGGGCATGCGCCTGATCCGCTCCGAGGACGGTGAGTTCGTCAGTGGGCGATTCCCCGTGGACATCTGGGAAATCACCCGCGAGCAATGGCGCCAGCTCAGGTAAAGCGCACCCCGGGACGGGGGCGCTGGTCCACCGTCAGTTCGAACACATCCGGGCGGGCGTAGTGGCCGACCACGTCGTAGTCATAGCGCGCCCGCACCAGGTCGGCGGTATCGATCTGCGCGCTGATCAGACCGGCTCGGCCCACCAGGGGGCCGGCCAGTACGTCCCCCATGGGCCCGACGATCACGCTGCCGCCGGCAATCAACGGCCGTTGGGCCGGCCAGTTGGCAATCTCCAGCCCCAGCTCTTCGGGCGAGGCCTGAACCTGACAGGCGCTGACCACGAAGCAGCGCCCCTCGTGAGCGATATGGCGCATGCTCACCTGCCACATTTCCCGCTCGTCCACCGTAGGCGCACACCAGACTTCGATGCCCTGGGCGTACATCGCGGTACGCAGCAGCGGCATCATGTTTTCCCAGCAGATCACCGCGCCCAGCCGGCCGACCTGGGTGTCCAGCACTGGCAGGGTCGAGCCGTCGCCCTTGCCCCAGATCAAGCGTTCGGTACCAGTGGGCATCAGTTTGCGGTGCTTGCCCGAAAGCCCCTGCTGCGGGTCGAAATACAGCGCCGTGCAGTACAGGGTGCTGCCACTGCGCTCGATGACACCCAGCACCAGGTTGGCTCCGGTACGGGCGGACAGCGCGGCCAGGGCGTCGGTTTCCACCCCGGGCACTTCGATGGCATTGGCGAAGTAGCGGGCAAAGGCCTCGCGGCCCTCCGGCAGGCGATAGCCCAGCTGGGTGCCGAAGCCTTCGCCCTTGGGGTAGCCCCCCAGCAGCGCTTCGGGCATCACCACCAACTGCGCGCCGGCTTCGATGATGGCGGCCTCGTACGAGAGGATCTGTTCCAGGGTGGCGGCCTTGCCTTCAGGCAAGGCCCCGATCTGCAGGGCAGCGACAACGGACTTGGGCATGGGATGACTCCTTGAGCAATCAGGTGTTGCCCATTCTGCTGCGGCCCCTGATCATCGATAAACCCCACTCCAGTGCTTAATGATATGAACCAGATGAATATCGCCAGTGTCGACCTCAACCTGCTCAAGGCTTTCGAGGCGCTGCATGACGAGTCCAGCGCCAGCCGCGCCGCCCTGCGCCTGGGGGTGACCCAGTCAGCCATGAGCGCTGCCCTGCGCCGGCTGCGCGAGCTGTATGGCGACCCGCTGTTCGTGCGTACCGGGCGCGGGCTGGCACCGACCCTCAAGGCCAATCAGTTGAAGCCCGTGGTCAGCGAAGCCTTGAACAAATGCCGCCAGAGCCTGGCCATGGTCGCCCCCGACACCGCCGACTATCAGGGCCGCTCGGTAACGCTGGGGCTGTCGGATGATTTCGAGATTGCCTATGGCCGGCAGATGATCGAGGCCGTGGCCCGGCGGGCGCCGAAACTGCGGCTGATCTTTCGCCAGAGCCACAGCCAGATCGTCGCCGAGGCGCTGTTGCAGCGCAGCGTCGACCTGGCCATCAGTGCCGGCGGCTTTGCCGAACGCCTGCTCAGCCGCCAGGTGCTGGGGGAAGGCCATTACCTGTGCCTGGCAGACCCGGCCAGCCTGGCCCCCGGGCAACAGCAGATCAGTCTTGAGGAGTTTGTCGCACGGGAACACCTGCTGGTGTCGTCCCAGGGGTTTATCGGGATTACCGATGAGGGCCTGGCCAACCTGGGGCTGAGCCGCCAGGTGTGCGCCTCGACCACGCACTTTGCCGCCTTGCCCTTTCTGCTCAAGGGCAGCCAGGCGGTGGCGACCATTCCGGCCCATGCCGCCCGGCGCATCGCCGAGTTCACCGGGTTGCAGTTGCTGCCCTGCCCCCTGGCCCTGCCGCGCTACCCGATCGAGCTGGGCTGGCGCACCAGCCCGCAGACCGACCCGCTGCTGGTGAAGGTACGCGAGGCGATTGTCGAGAGTTTTGCCCTTACTTATTCGCCGCCATCAGGCGATTGACTTCACTGCGCACCATGTTCGAGTACTCCGGCGGCGACATGCCGTCGAGCTCGGCGCGGACCCATTCGGCCCACTTGCCCTTGCGCTTGCCACGCTCGCCGAACAGCCGCGCGGCCTCGCCCTTGGCCTTGCCCAGGTTGCTCTGCCACAGGTCGAACAGACGGGACTTCTCGTCCTCGATGGCGGCGCGCTCGGCCAGGGTCTTGTTAGCCAGATTGAAACTCATGGGAAATTCCTGCTGCGTAAAATAGGCGCCATCTTACACTGTAGGGGCTACGGGTTTTACCCCGGGGTCGCCAACGGGGCGTAAAACAACTGCAACTTTTGCCCCCGCGCCGGACTCCATTGCTTGCTACCCATTCACCTGTAGCCGCTGGCGGATGCGTTGTGCACCAGCGGCGATATTTCCAAGGAAAAAACTTCATGGCTCGTAAATCTGCCGCGCAAGCGGAAAACGATCAAATCAAGGACCAGGCCTTCAGCGAACTGCAGGCGCTGATCGAAGAATCGGAAAAGCTGCTCAAGGGCAGCGCCAGCCTGGTGGGCGAAGAAGGTGAGAGCCTGCGCCAGCAAGTCAGCCTCAAGCTCAAGCAGGCGCTGGATTCGGTCAGCAATGTGCGCGAGCGCAGCAAGCCGGTGGTGGATGCCACCGAGCAGTACATCGGTGGCCACCCGTGGCAGACCGTGGCCATCTCCGCCGGTTTCGGCCTGGTGGTAGGCCTGTTGCTGGGTCGTCGTTCCTAAACGCCCGCGCAACGTTGAGGCCAGGTACGCCAAGGCGGCCTGGCCTTTTTCATGCCTTCAGTCCTGGGCCAGCGCCCGCAATTGCTGCAGCTGCTCGGCGGGAATGGCGATACCCGCCTGCTGCGAACGCTCGCGCTGCTGATGCCGGCGATCCCCCGGCAGGCGCTTGAGCCCCACCGCGTGCATCTGCCGCACCAGCTCCTGGCTGCGCTCGGCAAAACTCTGCCCGGCGGCCTTGCTCGGGTCGATGACGATCAGCAACTGGCCGGTCCAGGGTGTCTTGGCCCCCGGGTGGCCGGACCAGTCGAATTCAAAGGAGAAGTTGCCCCCGGTCAGGGCTGCGGCCAGCAGCTCCACCATCATCGACAGAGCCGACCCCTTGTGCCCGCCAAAGGGCAGCAAGGCGCCACCTTCAAGAATCGCCTTGGGGTCCTGGGTCGGCTGGCCCAGGCTGTCGACGCCGATGCCCGGCGGCAGGCGCTCGCCCTTGCGCGCGGCGATCTGCACGTCGCCATGGGCAATGGCGCTGGTGGCCAGGTCGAAGACGATCGGCTGGCCCTGGGCCTGGGGGGCGGCGAAGGCGATCGGGTTGGTGCCGAACAACGGCCTGTCGGCGCCATGGGGCACGACGCAGGTCATGCTGTTGACCACGCTCAAGGCCACCAGCCCTTCCTCGGCGAAGGGCTCGACATCCGGCCAGAGTGCGGCGAAGTGGTGCGAATTGCGGATAGCCAGCACCGCGATACCGGCGTTGCGGGCCTTGCTCACCAGCAGCTCGCGGGCGGCAGCCAGGGCCGGCTGGGCAAAACCGTTGCCGGCGTCGACCCGGACAAAGGCCGCCGCCACATCCTCCACCACCGGCACGGCCTGGCCGTCGACCCAACCACTGGCCAGGGTCGAGACATAACCGGGAATGCGGAACACGCCATGGCTGTGGGCTCCGTCGCGCTCGGCACCGGCACAGTTCTCGGCCAGGCAGCGGGCCACTTCGGCGCGGCAGCCGTGGCGCAGGAAAATCGTTTCCAGCAACTGCACCAGGGCCGGTAAAGAAAGGTATTGGGGCGGTGTTTCAACAACCACGGACGATGCAGACATCTGAAGCTCCAGAGTAATTATTGGAGGGGGCGACAGCGTGTGAACCTGGCGATTAAACAACGCCGCACTCCAACCCTGTCAACCACTGCCGGCGGCTTGCAGGGAAGGTGCCAGGATGGCCGGAACAACCATCCCCCTGGAGCAATAAAAAGCCCCCTGTGCACTGCCGTGGCAAGGCGCAGGGGGCTGTATCAGCCTGGTTCAGTCCTTCTGGTCGCGCAGCACATTGCCCGAGGCGCCGTCGATGCGAAATTCATAGACGCTGCCATCGGACTTGCGCCCTTCGCCTTCCCAATAGCCGTCGTTGTCCGCTTCGATCTTGTAGATCTCCACGTAGCCGGCCTTGGTCTTTGCGGTTTCAATGGCTTTTTCAATGGTGATCCAACCGGCCCCCGGACGGTCGGCCAGGGCCGCTCCGGCACCCAGCAGGCTGGCGGTGGCAAGCAATGCGGCAAGTGTCTTCTTCAACATGGTCCTTCTCCTTGTGTATTCACTTTCGATACAGAGCCTGGTTTTAGGGCGTGCCAGATGAAAATAAGTTCACTTTGATACTCATTAGCCATGACGGTTGTTCTCCAAGACTTGCCGCGGAGGGTAGAATGCGGGAAATCAGGAAGAGTCAATGAGCGAACAGATCCTCTCAGAAGCCGAATACGACGCCATCACCCAAGCGGCAGCCCAGTGGTGCATGCGCCTGCATGAACCCGACTGCAGCGACGCGGAGCGTCTGGCCTTTCAGCAATGGCATGATGCCGACCCCCTGCACGCCTTCGAATACGAGGCAATGCGGGAAATATGGGAAGTGGCCGATCAACTGCCCCCCTCCACCCTCACTGCCGCACCAGCCCCCACACCGGTCAAGCGCGTTCCCCGGCGCACCTGGCAGCAATATGGCGTGGCGGCGGCCATCGCCCTGTGCGCCCTGCCCCTGGCCGCCTACAGCGGCTGGGAACTGGGTTGGGTGCCGTCTTCCTACCAGCGATTCGAGGCCGGCGACAGCCTGCGCAGCGTGACCCTGGCCGATGGCAGCCAGGTGCAACTGAACCTGGGCAGCACCCTGATCTACAGCAACTACAAGGACCAGCGCCGGGTCACCCTGAAAAAAGGCGAAGCCTTCTTCAAGGTCAGTCACGACGCCAGCCACCCGTTCGTGGTCAAGGCCGCCAATGGCCAGGTCAAGGTCACCGGCACCCAGTTCAATGTGTGGATGTACGAGGACCAGGTGCGCGTCACCCTGCTCCAGGGCTCGGTCCTGGTGAGCAGCAACACCGCCCTGCACGGCGAAGGTTTCCGCCTGGAGCCGGGCATGCAGGCCAGCTACAAGGCCGGCGACTACCAGCCGCAGATCAGCCAGACCTACAGCAACGACAGCTCCCTGGCCTGGCGCGAAGGCAAGCTGGTGCTGGACAACCTGGCCCTCACCGACGCCCTGCCACTGATCAACCGCTACCTGGACACTCCGGTGCAGGTCGCCGACGCCAATACCGGCAAGATCCGCGTCGGCGGCATCTACAACACCCGGGAAATCAAGAGCCTGCTGACCTCGCTGCCCAAGGTGCTGCCGGTCTACCTGACGCGCAATCGCGACGGCAATCCGGTGATCAACTCACTGCCCCAGTCCCCGCCAAAAAGCTGAAGGCCGCCCCGTTGCCGGGGCGGCCTCCTTCTCCAATGCTCACGCTCAACCGTTACGGGTGCGCCAGTACCGCCTCCTTGCGCGGTTCTTCGATCACCTGCAATTGATACTGGCCATCGGCACGGATCTGCGCGTCGGTAAAGGGCAGCACGCTCCACTGGTTGCGGGCGAAAGCAGCGGTCTGGTCGCGAAAATGCGCTGAGGCCGGGTCACTGGACAGGGAGAACGCCAGCAACCCCAGGGCGCGCGGCCCCTGCTCGTCGAAGCTGACCACGTTCAGGTAGCTGGTGCCGCTGACCACCTCGCGCTTGCCGTCGGCCGCCGGCACGCTCTGGATGGCGTTGTACACCCCCAGGCTTTCAGGGCCGCCGGGCACCGGGGTCGGCTGGCCGCCCTGGCTGACCTGCTGGATATCGCCCCAACGGACGTCACTGCCCAGCCCGGCCTCGGCGACCTGCTGCGCCGAAGCCAGCATCGACTCGCGCAGTGCCCGGGCCACCGCTGGCCGGCCAATGGCCAGGCCCCGTGGGGTGTGCAGGGGATCTTTCGGGTCAAAGGCCACGCGCCACAGGCTGGGGTCCTGCAACAGCGGCTGCATGATGCCCTGGAAGTGCACGAAGCCCAGGCCGGCCTGCAGCCCCGCGCTGCGGTCCCAGGCGTTCAGGCTGGCGCACACCGGCCCCAGGCGCTGGGCATCGGCCCCCAGGTCCTGCTCACAGAACTGCAGCAGATCGGGCATCACCTGGCCGGCCAGGTACACCTGATCGTCCGTGACCAGGTGCTGCAGGTCGCTGACCTGGGCCTTGTGCATCCGGCTCAGGCGATCCAGAGCAAAGCGCGCGCGCATCTTCAGCGGCACGTCCTGCTCGCTGATCACCGGCGAAAAGCCTTGCAGCGGCGCCGCCGGGTTGACCATCCAGGCCGAATCGTTGGAATGCTGCAGGTAGTCGTTGCGCGCCAGTTGCGGCAACTGGCTGGCGGCGAAGATCCCCGGTTGCGCCGCTGCCGGGTCGATATCCCAGGCACAGGCACTGCGCGAGCCATCCAGAACGATGACCCGGGTGCCGATCCGCGGATCACTGCACTGCGCCAGCTTGGCCTGGGTGACGTTGGGCACCACCGACTGGTTCATGTACAGCGCCCGGCCCTGGTCATCCACCGCCAGGGTGTTGACCCAGGGAATGCCCTGCAACTGGTGAACGCTGTCTTGCAGAGCGGCCACGCTGCTGGCCTGGTTCATCGCGTACCACTGGGCCAGCACCCGGCTGTTGTCCAGGTTGGCGTCGCGCAGGCTGTAGGCATATTGATGATCCCAGTCCAGTTCCCCCGGCCACTGCACGATCGGGCCGAAGACCGAGCTGTAGAGCGTGCGCGTGCGCGGCTGCAATTGGCCATCCGGGCCCTTGCTCTGCACGGTCAGGGTCTGGCGCTGCAGGGGCAGCGAACGGCCATCCAGCAGGTAGCGGGTCGGGTCCTTGGGGTCCAGTTGCAAGCGGTACAGGGTGAAGTGCTTGGAGGCGTCCACGGTGTGGGTCCAGGCCAGGTGCTGGTTGAAGCCGATATTGATCAGCGGCAGGCCGGGCAAGGCCGCGCCCATCACATCCAGTTGCCCGGCAATGGTCAGGTGCATCTGGTAGAAGCGCATGCCGCCGACCCAGGGGAAATGCGGGTTGGCCAGCAGCAGCCCACGGCCGTTGAACGAACGCTCGCTACCGATGGCCACCGCGTTGCTGCCACGGTCCAGGGCGAAACGCTGCTGGCGCGCCGCCGCCAGTTGCCAGTGCTCGGCCGGCAGCCCGGCCTGGGCCGTGGCTCCAGGTGGCGAGGCCCCGGCCAGGGCCTCGGCGAACTGCCCGGCACCGCCTTCCACCAGCAGGCGTCGAGTCAGTTTCACCAGGTCCGAGGTGGCCAGCGGCCGCACCCAGTCACCCCGGCATTGCTCGGGCAGGCCCTGGGCCTGGCGTTCGGCCAACTGGCGGTTGTAGCCCTCGACGTAACCCTGCATGCGCTCGCGCATCGCCAGGGGCTGGGCCTGCCAGAAGGCCGCCACGGCCTGGGGGGTGTTGAGCCAACTGAAGAACAGGTCGCTGCTGAGGTTGTCGCGCTGTTCCAGGGTCTGGCCCTCGGCGCCGAAGTACTGCGAGCGCTGGGCGTTGACCGTCAGCACCTCATTGGCCATCAGGCACAGGTTGTCCTGGGCGTAGGCATAGCCGATGCCGTAGCCCAGGCCGCGCTCGTCGTCGGCACGGATGTGCGGCACGCCAAAACTGGTGCGGCGAATCTCGGCGCGGGTCTGCTCGGGCTGCGCCAGGGCATGGGCGCCACCGCTCAAGCTTAGAAACAGGGCTGCAAGGCAAAAACTCGGTAACTGCCTGGAAATGATCACGCCGACTCCTGATGCAAAAATACAGAACCAGGACTGGTGTGCAGGAGCGGTTGGCAACGCCGCCAGTCTGGGAATCCAGCCGCGCACGGATCACCCGACGCCTGCCTGCCCATAAAGACGAACTGCTTGAAAAAAATTTAACCCGCAAAGGCCAAACGCCCCGCCATCACATGTCAGCGACTTGATACCGACAAATTTTCTACATTCGGGACTTCATGATTTGCCGTGCTCGTTCGTCTAGTGACTAGAGCATCCATCATTCTTTTCCTGATCAGGCTCTGATAAGGAGTTTTTGCATGTACAACCCGCAACTGCCAATGGACGGCAACACCGTGAACAGCACGCCTTCCCTGAATGCCGGCGCCGGTGTCTTCGGCAAGAACGCCGAGCGCAACAGCAACGAACGAATCAAGCACCTGCTCAAAAGCTTCGGCCTGCGTACCAGCCTGATTCGCCTGAAAGTCATCGATGCCCTGCTCACCGCGGCCCAGAGCGACCGCTCCCTGGGGGTGCGCGGCATCCACAGCCAACTGCTTGAACTGGATATTCCCCTGTCTTTTCTCAGTGTGCGGGAGGTGCTCAAGCGGCTGTGCAGCGAGGGGGTACTGACCCTCAATGCAGACAAGAGCTACAGCCTGCACCAGCAGGCCGCAGCGGTGCTCGACGGTCTCTCCTGAGGCCGTCGAGCCCGGGTTCAGGGCTTGACCTTGCGGCGCATCACGCCGTTGATCACCACCACGACCACCGCCACGCCAATGGCGATGTACTGGAACAGTTTCTCGCTGATGATGCCGTTGTTCTGCAGGTAGGAAAGGCCAAGCATGATTCCCAGTACCACCAGGGAAATCAGAATCGAGTAGATCAAGCGTTGTTTCTGAGTCATTGCCGGGTCCTGAAGCTGAAATTGTATCTGCTTTGTATCAAGGTCGATGCCAAGCACATACCCGGATTCGGGGATGGGCCGGGCAAATCGGGGTCACATGGTACAGGCGCGAAGGAGTTTTTTCTTCCTTGTCGTCCTGCCGTGTTCCCCGAGCCCTTTGAGGATTGATCCATGTTTCGTCGAATCACACTGCTGATTCCCCTGCTGGCCATGCTGACCCTGTCGGGCTGCATCATCATGCCCCGTGACGGCGGGCACCACCGCTACTACGACGGCGGCCCGGGCTACTATCACCGCTGATTCAACCGGCCAGTCCATCGGCCCATGACCCGCCCGATCTCGCCACCAACGCCCGCCTTGTCGCGGGCGTTTTGCTGTCTGGCGCCCGGCCATTCAGGGGCAAGAGATGGGATTGCCCGGGCGGGCAAACAGCTCCACCAGCCAATCGATGAATACCCGCAGGCGGGTCGACAAGTGCCGCTGGGGCGGGTACAGCGCGGTCAGCGGCAACGCAGGCAGCGGGTAGTCCTCCAGCACCCGCTGCAGGGTCGCATCCTGCAACTGCCGGGCAACGTGGTAGTACGGGGTCTGGATCAGCCCGTAGCCGGCTTCGCAGGCCGCCAGGTAGCCATCGGCGCTGTTCACCGCCACCCGCTTGGGCAACTGCACCGGCCGCAACTGGCCGGCGAAGAAGAACTCCAGGCCATAACGCTTGCCGCTGACATTGGAGAAATACTCCACCATCTGATGCCCTTGCAGCTCTTGCGGAGTACGGGGAATTCCCCGCTGGCGCAGGTACCCGGGGCTGGCACAGGTGACTTGCTGCAACTGCGCCAACGGCCGCGCCACCAGGCTCTCGTCCAGGGCCGGCCCGGCCCGTAGCGCACAGTCCACGCCCTCGCGGATCAGGTCCACCGGGCGGTCATTGAGGCCGATCTCCAGTTCGATCTGCGGATAGCGCGCGGAAAACTCCGGCAGCGCCGGTATCACCAGCAACCGGCCGATGCCCACCGGCATATCGACACGCAACAGGCCGCGGGGGGTGTGCCGGGCCAGGGAGAACGCCGCCTCGGTTTCCTCCAGGTCCGCCAGCAAGCGTACGCAACGCTGGTAATAGGCGGCTCCGTCCAGGGTCGGGCTGACCTGGCGGGTGGTGCGGTGCAACAGCTGCACCCCCAGATGGGCCTCCAGTTGCTTGATCAGAATGGTCACCGAAGCCGGCGGCATCTGCAGACTGTCGGCAGCCTTGGCAAAGCCGCCCAGCTCGACGATGCGGGTAAAGACGCGCATGGCGTTGAAACGATCCATGGAGCAAACCTGACGATTATTTAGAATTTAATAATAGTGATAGCACTTTTAGCCTGTTTATCGGCTTTTTGTCGAGTAGCACACTGCAGGCTCTTTCCCCTTACCGGAGCATTCATCGATGCGCACTCGACAACTGGGCCAGGACGGCCCGCAGGTTTCCGCCATTGGCCTGGGCTGCATGGGCATGAGCGATTTCTACACCACCGGCAACGATCCCCAGGAGGCCGTCGCCACCTTGCACCGGGCCCTGGAGCTGGGCGTCAACCTGCTCGATACCGCCGACATCTACGGCCCCCACAGCAACGAAGAACTGATCGGCCGGGCCATTCGCGGCAAGCGCGAACAGGTGTTCCTGGCCAGCAAGTTCGGCATTGTCCGCGACCCGGCCAACCCGGCGGCCCGCGGGGTCGACGGCCGGCCGGAATACGTTCGCGCCGCCATCGACGGCAGCCTGCGGCGCCTGGGGGTGGACACCCTGGACCTGTACTACCAGCACCGGGTCGACCCGGACGTGGCCATCGAGGAAACCGTCGGCGCCATGGCCGAGCTGGTCCAGGCCGGCAAGGTGCGCTACCTGGGCCTGAGCGAAGCCTCGGCGGCGACCCTGGAGCGGGCGCACAAGGTGCACCCGATCAGCGCCCTGCAAAGTGAATATTCGCTATGGAGCCGGGATCAGGAAGACAACGGCTGCCTCGCCGCCTGCCAGCGCCTGGGCATCGCCTTCGTGCCCTACAGCCCGCTGGGCCGTGGGTTTCTCACCGGCGCCCTGAAAAGCCCGGAAGACTTCGCCGCCGACGACTACCGGCGTTTCAACCCGCGTTTCCAGGGCGAGAACTTCCAGCACAACCTGCGCCTGGTGCAACAGGTGCAGCAGTTGGCGGCGGACAAGGGAGTGAGCAGCGGGCAACTGGCCCTGGCTTGGGTGCTGGCCCAGGGCGACTACCTGATTCCGATTCCCGGAACCAAGCAACGACGGTATCTGGAGGAGAACGTGGCGGCACTGGAGGTGAGGCTGAGCGCCGAGGAACTGGCGTCACTGGAGCAGATTTTCAGCCCGCAGACCACCGCCGGAACCCGGTATGCCGAAGAAGTCATGGGCTTGCTGGGGCGTTGAAAGCAGAGCTGTGGCGCGCACCGGCAAGCCGTGCGCGCCATGGGAATCAGGCCTTGGTGGAGACGTTCTTGTCGGTCACCGTGGTGCCGTTGCCCTTGCCATAGTTCTGCAGACCCTGAAGTACATAGATGGCTTTCTTGTACTCGGGGATCAGGTAGTTGGCGTACTTGTTGCCCTTGAGGTTGTTGTTCTGGATGTCATCGAGCTTCATGGCGAAATACTCGAGGGCATTGAACGGCTGATCGGGGTTCTTCGGAATCCCGAAACGGTCGAACTGATCACCCGCATTGATCAGGTTCAGCGCCGTGACATCGGAAATCAGGCCATTGTTCTTGAGAAAGGTGCTCATGCCGCCCAGGGACTTGGCGGTGACGTTGGTCGGATCGAAACCCTTGATCTGCTTGTGCAGCTTCAACTGATCCATCTTGCGGATGTCGAGCACAGTAGGGTTCTGGCCTACCAGGCTGAGCATCTGCCGTACCTTGGCGCTTTGGGAAACCGGTTTGGACGAGCTGCCACCGTTTTCCTGCACCAGCAGACCAGCTTTACTGGTCCAGCCGCCGACGTATCCGATTGCCATGCTGTAACTCCTGTAGTCCGGCCTTCCAATCACCTTTTTCAGCGCCATGAAACTTCTGACAAGGCATCTAAATAAGGATGTAAGCCGTGTTGAAACATCTGAATGGGCGCAAGTATCAACGCCGTGGCAAGCACCAACAACGCTTTATTTCCTGAATTTACAATTTTTGTACAAACTCGACACAATTGCCGCAAAGCCCCTGTTTAAAAGGCTTGGCAAGTTTCACTGGCCATCAAGGTGTCATCTTTTCATGCCTGGCCTTGCCCTTGACCGGGCGCCTTTGCCCTGCCCCACCATCCCTGGACGCATTTTTTCCAGGGCATGCCTTTTTTTGGACGATCGTACTAAAGAGCGGGAAAACCGCGCCGACATCCTGTGGATGCCCTGACAAGGCATCCCATTCCCGAATAATAAAAATCGCTCGGTAAGGACAGGTCCCATGCCCGCTTTGCGCACGATTCAAGCCCGCTACACGCTGTTTCTGGTCCTGTTCATTGTCTTGATGCTGATACTCACAGTGGTGGGCATCAGCCAACTGGTAGCACCCAAGCTGCGTCACACCGAAGAACAGGTAGCCCTGAACCGCATCGCCGAAGTGGCGCAGCGCATCCAGGGCGAACTGAACAAGGTCCAGGCCCAGCAACGCAGCATCACCCAGACCATTCCCCTGCTCGACAGCGACAGCATCGACAAGGTCCTGCCGGGCCTGGTGGACCAGTACGGTGAACAGAAAGTCTTCGGCGGCGGCATCTGGCCCCTGCCCGGCCAGCGCACCCCAGGGCGCAACAAGCACAGCACCTTCTGGCACCGTGATGCCTCCGGCAAGCTGGTGGTCAACACCTTCTGGAACAGCGACCCGGCCCCCAACTACTACGAGCAGCCCTGGTACCTGGGCGGCATGCAGACCGCCCCCGGCCAGTGCGCCTGGGCCGCGGCCTACAAGGACGATGCCAGTGCCGAGCCGCGCACCAACTGCGCCATGGCCATCCGCCGCGACGGCCAGCCCTGGGGCGTGGCCACCATCGACGTGACCCTGGGATTCTTCAACGACCTGGTGGCGCGCCAGGAGCAGGCACTCAAGGCCGAGATGCTGATCGTCGAAGCCGACGGCAAGATCATCAGCAACAGCTCGCGGATCAACGGCCCGATCGTGCTCAAGAACATCCGCGACCTGAGCCCCGGCTCCCCCTTCGCCGCCCAGGTCCAGGCCGCCCTGCAGCAGCGTGACCAGGGGGCAAGGCGCGTCGAGTTCGACAACGCCGGGGTGCCCAGCACCTTCTTCATGCGCGCCATCGAAGGCACGCCCTGGTTTCTCGCCAGTGCCCTGCCGACCCAGCTGATCACCGCCCAACGCGACGACGTGCTGAGCACCCTGAGCCTGTTGCAGATCCCCATGGTGATCCTGCTGGTGTTGCTGCAGGTCTATGCGATCCGCCAGCTGGTGCAGCGTATGAAGATCCTCAAGGGCAATATCGACGCCCTGGCCACCGGCGACGCCGACCTGACCCGGCGCATCGTGATCCGCGCCGAGGACGAACTGGGGGCCATCGGCCACTCGGTGAACCGCTTTATCCAGTACCTGCAGCAGATGATCGGCGAGGTCACCCAGGCCACCGAGGCCATGGCCGGGAGCCTGGGGCAGTTGCAGCAGAGCTCGGCCCACAGCCAGCAGATCCTGTTGCGCCATGCCTCGGAAACCGATCAGACGGTGACCGCCATTACCGAAATGAGCAGCACCGCCGACAGCGTTGCCGCCAACGCTGCCCAGACCGCAGACTTCACCCGCCGCGCCAACGAACACGCAGAACGTTCCCGGGTGGTGGTGGGCGAAGCTTCCGGCAGCGTCATCGCATTGATCGACGAAGTCGCCGATGCCACCCACAAGGTCGAGGCCATGCAAGCCGACGCCCAGCGCATCACCGAGGTCCTCGGGGTGATCGGCGCCATCGCCGGGCAGACCAACCTGCTGGCCCTGAACGCCGCGATCGAGGCCGCCCGGGCCGGGGAACAGGGCCGCGGCTTCGCCGTGGTCGCCGATGAAGTGCGGGCCCTGGCCGCGCGGACCCAGGACAGCACCTCGCAGATCAACGAAATGCTCGCGCGCTTGACCCAGGGCGTGAGTTCCTCGGTCAGCGCCATGGAAAACACCCAGGCCAGTTGCCAGTCAGCGGCGGATGCCACGGCGCGGGTCAACAGCGGGCTCGACGAAATGGCCGACTCGGTGAGCCAGATCAACAGCCTGAGCACCCAGATCGCTACCGCCGCCGAACAGCAGAGCGCTGTGACCGAGGAAATCAACCGCAGCATGGTGAGCATCCGACACATGGTCGAGGAGCTGGTGGACAGCGCCCGGGCCGGGGAAAGCAACACCCAGAGCCTGTTGCAGGCCAATGCCCAGGTCAGCCACCTGATGAGCCGCTTCAAAGTCCGCTGAACGGTCTGCCCCCGCCCCTGGCAGCCCGCCGGGGCGGGGCTATATTTCAGGCTCCGGTCACAAGGACGTGAGGTGCCTCATGGGACAGCGCCAGACACATCTGTTGCATGAACAGATCAGCCACGAACTGTTTATCCAGGCCAGTATCGACACCGTCTACTACTACGTGACGCAGCCGGACCGCTGGCCGGAGTGGCACCCTTCCAGCCTGCGTGCCGACACCGGCCTGTGCGGTTCATTGCCTGCCGGCCACCGCTTCAGTGAGACCATGGACTTGCTGGGGGTGCAACTGCCCATCAGCTACCGGGTGCTGGTGGCGGTGTTTCCCAAGGAGTTCAAGACCCTGTTCAGTTCCGCAGCGCTGGACGGTTCGCTCCACTACCAGTTGAGCAAGCAGGGCCACGGCACACTGTTCCGGCGCACCCTGGAATACGCCACCGACCTGCAGCTCAGTGGCCTGCGAGCGCGCATGGAGCAGCTTTCGAGCCAGGCCCTGGCCAACCTCAAGCAGCGCCTGGAACAGCCCGACGACTGACAAATCTGTAATGCCCACCTCAGTTTCCTGACAGCCAGCGCCGATTAGAGTCCGCTCCAATCCGCTGACTGACTGGAAGCCTCCGATGCCGCGCCCCTCTTCGTTCCACAGCCCCTCCCGCCGCACCTTCGTCAAGGCCCTGGCTGCCGGTGGCGTGCTAGCCGGCTTCGGCCTGTGGCGCAACCCGGTCTGGGCCATCAGCAGCCCGGGCCAGCCCGAGGTCCTGGCCGGCAGCGACTTCGACCTGTGCATCCAGCAGTTGCCGGTGAACTTCAGCGGCCGGCCACGCAAGGCCATGGCCATCAACGGCAGCCTGCCCGGGCCCTTGCTGCGCTGGCGCGAAGGCGACCGGGTGACTGTGCGGGTGCGCAACCGCCTGGACCAGCCCAGTTCCATCCACTGGCACGGGATCATCCTGCCGGCCGACATGGACGGCGTGCCCGGCCTGAGCTTCGAAGGCATTGAGCCCGGCGGGCTCTACCGCTACAGCTTCCCGGTCAAGCAGCACGGCACCTACTGGTACCACAGCCATTCCGGGCTGCAGGAACAACTGGGGGTGTATGGCCCGCTGGTGATCGACGCCCGGGAACCGGAACCCTTCAGCTACGACCGTGACTACGTGGTGCTGCTCTCGGACTGGAGCGACGAGGAGCCGGGGCAGATCCTGCGCACCCTGAAGAAACAGTCCGACTACTACAACCAGCACAAGCGCACCCTGGGCGACTTTATCGAGGACGTCGGCCGCGACGGCTGGGCGGCCACGCTGGCCGAACGCAGCATGTGGGCGCAGATGAACATGACCCCCACCGACCTCGCCGATGTCAGCGGCGCCACCTATACCTTCCTGCTCAACGGCCAGGCCCCGGGCCAGCCATGGTGCGGGCTGTTCCGCCCCGGCGAACGCCTGCGCCTGCGAGTGATCAATGCCTCGGCCATGAGCTATTTCGACCTGCGCATCCCCGGGGTGCAGATGACCGTGGTCGCCGCCGACGGCCAGCACGTGATGCCCGTGACCGTGGATGAGCTGCGCATTGCCGTGGCCGAAACCTTCGACGTGCTGGTGCAACCCGGTGCCGGAGCCCACGCCTTGTTCGCCCAGGCCATGGACCGCAGCGGCTATGCCCTGGGCACCCTGGCCAGCGCCCCCGGGCTCGTGGCCGAGGCACCGGCCATGGACCCGCGACCGCTACTGGGCATGACGGACATGGCCATGGGTGCCATGGATCACGGGGCCATGCCGGGCATGGACCATGGCGCCATGGCCGCCATGGATCACGGCGCGATGAATACCGCGATCAGCCACCCGACCTCGGAAACCAACAACCCCCTGGTGGACATGCAGGCGGTGAACCCCATGCCGCGCCTGGACGATCCGGGCATCGGCCTGCGTGACAACGGCCGCCGGGTGCTGCGCTACGCCGACCTGAAAAGCACCTTCGCCGACCCCGACGGTCGCGAACCGAGCCGGACCCTGATCCTGCACCTGACCGGGCACATGGAAAAGTTCGCCTGGTCCTTCGACGGCATCCCCTTTGCCGAAGCCGAACCCCTGCGCCTGCGGTATGGCGAGCGGCTGCGCATCGAACTGGTGAACGACAGCATGATGGCCCACCCCATCCACCTGCACGGGCTGTGGAGCGACCTGGAGGACGAACACGGCCGCTTCCAGGTGCGCAAGCACACCATCGACATGCCGCCGGGCACCCGCCGCAGCTACCGGGTCACCGCCGATGCCCTGGGGCGCTGGGCCTATCACTGCCACCTGCTGTACCACATGGAAAGCGGCATGTTCCGCGAAGTCCGGGTCGAGGAGGAACGCCACCATGAAGCTTGATTATCTCCGCTTCACCCGGCAGCCCGGCGTTGGCCTGGCCCTGCTCCTGTTGGCCTGGCCCTGGGCACCGGCACAGGGCGAATCGATGCCGGGCATGGACCATTCCAGCGTGCCCGGGACCGCCATGGGCGCCATAGACCACTCGCAGATGCCCGGCATGCAGGCGCCGACACAGGGCCAATCGACGCCCGGCGTGGCCCCCTCCACCATGCCCGGCCACGCCATGGGTGCCATGGACCACTCGCAGATGCCCGGCATGCAGGCGCCAACCCCCACACAAAGCCGCACACCGATCCCGGTGCTGACCGATGCCGATCGGGCGGCGGTCTACCAGGGCCCCAGCGGCCACATCCACGGTCCGTCGCTGAACACTTTCCTGCTGGTGGACCAGTTGGAATGGCAGGACGCCGACCCGGGCGGCAGCGTCGCCTGGGAGGTCGAGGGCTGGGTCGGTGGCGACCGCGACCGGCTCTGGCTGCGCAGTGAAGGCGAACGCACCCGGGGCGTCACCGAGCACGCCGAGCTGCAAGCCCTGTGGGGCCATGCCCTTGGCCCCTGGTGGGACCTGGTGGGCGGCCTGCGCCAGGACTTCAAGCCCGGCACGCCGCAGACCTGGGCCGCCCTGGGGCTGCAAGGCATGGCCCTGTACAACTTTGAAAGCCAGGTCACCGCCTACCTCGGCGAGGACGGCCAGGCCGCCCTGCGCCTCAAGGGTGACTACGACTTGCTGCTGACCCAACGCCTGATCCTCCAGCCCTCCGCCGAGGTCAACCTCTATAGCCGCAATGACCGGCAACGGGGCCTGGGCGCAGGCCTGGCGGACAGCGAGATCGGCCTGCGCCTGCGCTACGAGATCCGCCGCGAGTTCGCTCCTTATATAGGGGTGACCTGGAACCGCAGCTACGGCCGCAGCGCCGACTACGCCCGGGACGAGGGCGAGCTGGACAACGACCCGCGCCTGGTCCTGGGCCTGCGCCTATGGTTCTGAAGGCCACGACCGCTGGCCGGCCTTGGTATCACCTTGAAACAAAAGCCGGCAGCGGACAGCGAAAAAAACCGCAAAATGCACCACCCCGAGCGTGCAACCGCGGGTGGCCGGCCATGCCACCCTTCCTTATTGATCAGCGACAAAGAGACTTTCGATGAACACCTCACTGCGTCTGGCGGCCCTGTCCGCCCTGCTGATCGGCTCCCTGGCCCAGGCTGGAGAACTGATTCCCATCGACGTGCACCGCGACGCCAACTGCGGTTGCTGCAAAAAGTGGATCGAGCACCTGCAGGACAACGGCTTTGCCGTGACCGACCACGTGGAAAGCAACATGAGCGCGGTCAAGCAGCGGCTCGGCGTCGCCCCACGCCTGGGCTCCTGCCATACCGCGGTGATCGACGGCAAGTTCGTCGAGGGCCACGTGCCGGCCGAACAGGTGCAGGCCCTGCGCAAGCGCGATGACCTGCTGGGCATCGCCGCCCCGGGCATGCCCATGGGCTCCCCCGGGATGGAAATGGACGGCATGGGCGCCGACGCCTTCCAGGTCATCGGCCTGACCCGCGAGGGCAAGGACGTGGTCGTCGCGGACTACCCGGCCCGTTGATCTTCGGCGCCTACTTCGGCCTGTTCCTGGCGGCGTTCGGCGCCGCCACCCTGCTGCCCCTGCAATCGGAGGCGCTGCTGGTGGGGTTGCTGCACAACAGCCAACTGGCCGTGCTGGGGCTGTGGCTGGTGGCGACCCTGGGCAATGTCCTGGGCTCGCTGGTCAACTGGTGGCTGGGCCAGCGCCTGGAACACTACAAGGAGCGCCGCTGGTTTCCGGTCAGCCCCCGTCACCTGGAGCGAGCCCGGGTGCCTTACCAACGCTATGGTCACTGGACGCTGCTGCTGAGCTGGATGCCGCTGATCGGCGATCCGCTGACCCTGGTGGCCGGCGTCATGGGCGAACCCCTCAAGCGCTTCCTGCTGCTGGTCACCCTGGCCAAGGGCGCGCGCTACGCCGTGCTGGCGTGGCTGACCCTGGGCTGGATCGGCTGAGCGCCCGCAGCTCCCCATCACCACACCACCGCGCAGGAGCTGGCTTGCCGGCGAAAGCGCCCGCTCCGGCACCACCTGCCCCAGGGCCTCCCTTGCCGGCAAACCGGCACCTACCATTTGCCTGTGGCTTAACGTCGCCCTAATCCGGCCGTTACAGCATCGCCTGCAACCTTGCGGAGTGTCTTTATGCCCCTTGCTACCCCTGGCTGGCTCAGTGCCTTGCTGCTGCCCCTGGCCCTGCCTGCCCTCGCCGCCCAGGCGCCGGTCTACGGTCCCGAACTGCAGGGCTTCGACTACCCCTATCCCTTGCACCATTTCAGCTTTGTGTCCCAGGGCCAGGCACTGCAGATGGGCTATATGGATGTACCGCCCCAGAGCCCGGCCAATGGGCGCAGTCTGGTACTGATGCACGGCAAGAACTTCTGCGGCGCCACCTGGGAGGGCTCGATCAAGGCCCTGAGCGCCGCCGGCTACCGGGTGATAGTCCCGGACCAGATCGGCTTCTGTACCTCCAGCAAGCCCGAACACTACCAGTACAGCTTCCAGCAACTGGCGCAGAACACCCATCAACTGCTGGCAAAGCTTGGCGTCACCCAGGTCAGCCTGCTGGGCCATTCCACCGGCGGCATGCTGGCCACCCGCTACGCCCTGCAATACCCCGATCAGGTCCGGCAACTGGCCCTGGTCAACCCCATCGGCCTGGAAGACTGGAAAGCCCTGGGCGTGCCCTGGCGCAGCGTCGACCAGTGGTACCAGCGCGAGCTGAAGCAGACCGCCGAGGGTATCCGCCGCTACGAGCAGCAGACCTATTACGCCGGCCGCTGGAAGGCCGAGTACCAGCGCTGGGTGGACATGCTCGCCGGCCTCAACCAGGGCCCCGGCAAGCGCCTGGTGGCGTGGAACTCGGCGCTGATCTACGACATGATCTTCAGCCAGCCGGTGTACTACGAATTCCAGGACCTGAAGATGCCGACCCTGCTGCTGATCGGCACCGCCGACACCACGGCCATCGGCAGCGATATCGCGCCGCCCGAGGTCAAGGCGCGCATCGGCCACTACCAGGAGCTGGGCAGGCAGGTGGCGCAGCGCATCCCCCATTCGACCCTGGTGCAGTTCCCGGGGCTGGGCCACGCACCGCAAATGGAACAACCCGAGCCTTTCCACCAGGCCCTGCTGGGCTGGTTGAAGCAACCCTGAGCCAGGAGCCCGAACATGGCACTAGAGATTGCGGTAATCGATGATTGGCAGGACGTAGCGCGCGAGGTAGTGGACTGGTCGGTGCTCGATAGCATCGGCCGGGTCAGCTTCCTTCACGACTACCCGGCAGACCCCGCCACCCTGGCCCGGCGCCTGCAACCGTTCCAGGTGATCTGCGTGATGCGCGAGCGCACCCGGTTCGATGAAACCCTGCTGCGCAGCCTGCCCCAGCTCAAGCTGCTGCTCACCGGCGGCCTGCGCAACGCCGCCATCGACCTCAAGGCGGCCAGCGCCCTGGGGATCCAGGTGTGCGGCACCGACAGCTACAAGCACGCCGCGCCGGAGCTGACCTGGGCCCTGCTCATGGCCCTGAGCCGCAACCTGCTGAGCGAAGCCTGCGCGCTGCGCGCAGGCGGTTGGCAACAAGGCCTGGGGGGCGATCTGCACGGCAAGACCCTGGGCATTCTCGGCCTGGGCAACATCGGCCAACGGGTGGCGCAATTCGGCCAGGTGTTCGGCATGCGGGTGATTGCCTGGAGCGAGAACCTCACCGCTGAACGCGCGGCCGCGGCCGGCGTGACGCCTGTCGACAAGCAGCAACTGTTCGAACAGGCCGATGTGCTCTCGGTGCACCTGGTGCTCAGCGAGCGCAGCCGTGGCCTGGTGGACGCCCAGGCCCTGGCGTGGATGAAGCCCGGGGCGCTGCTGGTCAATACCGCCCGCGGGCCGATTGTCGATGAAGCCGCGCTGATTGCCGCCCTGGAACAGGGCCGGCTGGCGGGGGCCGCGCTGGATGTGTTCGACCAGGAACCCTTGCCTGCCGACCACCCCTTGCGGCGCTTGCCCAATGTTCTGGCCACGCCCCATGTCGGCTATGTCAGCCGGCAGAATTACCAGCAGTTCTTCGGCCAGATGATCGAAGACCTGCAAGCCTGGCACGCTGGCCAGCCGATCCGCCTGCTCAACTGAAAGCCCCCGTGGCGATCGCCAGGCAAGATCCTGCGCAGCTTTTCCCCGCCTCGCAGCAACGCTGGGCACAGGAGCCCGCCAGTGTCCGATCTTTGGGCGGCGCCGCACCACAACGGCACCGGCCCACGGCTGCCCCTCCCCATTTTCGCCCCCGGGCCGCAACGGCCCTGCTCCCGGGCAGTGCATGGCCGACCTTTCGTCGGGACGCATTCGCTGCCCACCCTGCCAACCCCTGGAAACGCCCACCTCCCCCGGCACCGCTCTAGGTTCTGTCCTAGACTGAATTTCGCACTGTGACCGGGCAGTCACATTCACCGAGAAAAAGTCGAAACTTTTCGCTTCGGCCCAAGGTCAGGTTAAAGGTAGGGTCGCTGCCACTGGTGCATTCCTTGCAACGGCTCCTCCACCCTTTCTGCTTCCACGCTCGCGCAGCGCAGGCTGATCGACGTGTGGCGCGTTTGCGTCCGGCCACAGGAATTGGCCACGCGCGGCGCTTGAGACACCAGAACAGATCAATAAAACGGGAGAGACACATGATCAGCGCCGTATTGGACACTCAGGGAGATCACCCTCAACAGCAGGCCGGCGAACGCGCCGCCCCCTCGATTCCGGTCCCTGGGAACAAGACGGTGCTGCCGCTGGCGCGGCCCAATCCCAACCGCAAGCGAGTGCTGTTCGTCACCTCGGAAATCGCCGACCTGGTGAAGACCGGTGGCCTGGGCGATGTTTCCGCTGCCCTGCCCAGGGCCATGGCCCACCTGCACGATGTGCGGGTACTGATCCCCGGCTACCCCCAGGTGCTGCATAGCGAGAACCCGATCCACATCATCGGTGAGCTGGGTGGCCACGCCGCACTGCCGGCCTGCAAGATCGGGCGCATGGACATGCCCGACGGCCTGGTGATCTACGTGCTGATCTGCCCGGAACTCTACGAGCGCGAAGGCACGCCCTACGGCGCCAACAACGGCCGCGACTGGCCGGACAACCACATTCGTTTCGCCCGCCTGGGGCTGGCCGCGGCGGATATCGCCGCCAACCTGGCGCAGATCCACTGGTGCCCCGACCTGGTGCACGCCCATGACTGGCCCGCCGGGCTGGCGCCGGCCTACATGCACTGGCGCGGGCAGCGCACGCCGACCCTGTTCACCATTCATAACCTGGCCTACCAGGGCGTGGTCAGCCTGGCCTCGTGCCCGGAACTGGGCATCCCCGAGCATGCCCTGCAACAGGAAGGCATGGAGTTCTACGGCAAGCTCTCGTTCCTCAAGGCCGGCATGGCCTACGCCAGCCACATCACCACGGTCAGTGCCACCTACGCCCAGGAGATCACCACCCCGGCCTTCGGCTGTGGGCTTGACGGCTTTCTCGCCAGCAAGACCCAACAGGGCCTGCTCAGCGGCATCCCCAACGGCATCGATGAAAGCTGGGACGCGGCCACCGACACCCACCTGATGCACCCTTTCAGCATCGGCGACTGGGACGGCAAGGCGGCCAACGCCGCCCATGTACGGCAGATGTTCGGCCTCGACGCCAGCAACGGCCCGTTGTTCGCCGTGGTCTCGCGGCTGGTCTACCAGAAAGGCCTGGACCTGACCGAAGCGGTGGCCGAGTTCATCGTGCAGTCAGGCGGTCAGATTGCGATCATCGGCCGCGGCGAGCCGGAGGAAGAACAGTCCATGCGTGCCCTCGCCCAGCGCTTCCCCGGCCGCATCGGGGTGCACATCGGCTTCAACGAGACCGACGCCCGGCGCATGTTCGCCGGCAGCGATTTCCTGCTGATGCCCTCGCGCTACGAGCCCTGCGGCCTGAGCCAGATGTACGCCCAGCGCTTCGGCTCGTTGCCGGTGGCGCGCAACACCGGCGGCCTGGCGGACACCATCGAGAACGGCGTCACCGGTTTCCTCTTCGACGAATCCACCGTGGCCAGCTACCAGGAGGCCCTGACCCGGGCCTTCAAGGTGTTCGCCTACCCGGCGCTGCTCAATGCCATGCGCTGCCGGGCCATGGCCGCGCCCTTCAACTGGTGCAAGGCGGTGGAACCCTACGCCGAACTCTACGAGCAACTGGTGGCCAAGGCCCTGGGACAGGCCGCCCGACAGTAAGAGGCTAGGACCCATGACCTCAAGCACGCTGCACACCTGGACTCATGGCGCGCGGCTGCTGGATGCCGAGCACACCCGGTTCGCCCTGTGGGCGCCGGATGCGCGCTGCGTCAGCGTCGAACTGGCGGACGGCCAGTCGTTGCCCATGCAGCCCCAGCCCGAAGGCTGGTTCATGACCCAGGCGCGCTGCCCCGCGGGCAGCGCCTACCGTTTCAATATCGACCAGCGGATCCAGGTCCCCGACCCGGCGTCCCGGGCCCAGCTCGGTGACGTCCACGGGCCAAGCCTGGTGGTGGACCCCGAGCGCTATCAATGGCAGCACCCGCAGTGGCGCGGCCGGCCCTGGCACGAGGCGGTGATCTACGAACTCCACGTGGGGGTCATGGGCGGCTATCAGGCGGTACAGCACGCCCTGCCGGCCCTGGTGGAACTGGGGGTGACCGCCATCGAGCTGATGCCCCTGGCGGAGTTTCCCGGCGAACGCAACTGGGGCTATGACGGCGTCCTGCCCTACGCCCCGGAAGCCTCCTATGGTTCGCCCGACGAGCTGCGCGCGCTGATCGATACCGCCCATGGCCTGGGCCTGGCCGTGATCCTCGATGTGGTCTACAACCACTTCGGCCCCGACGGCAACTACCTGCAGGAGTACGCCCAGGGCTTCTTTCGCCAGGACCTGCACACTCCCTGGGGCGCTGCCATCGACTTTCGCCGCCCGCAGGTCAGCGAGTTCTTCATCGACAACGCCCTGATGTGGCTGCTGGAGTACCGTTTCGACGGCCTGCGCCTGGACGCGGTGCACGCCATCGACGATCCGGATTTCCTGCGGCAACTGGCGCAGCGGGTCCGCCAGGCAGTGCCACCCGATCGCCATGTGTGGCTCAACCTGGAGAACGAGTTCAATCAGGCCAGCCTGCTGCAACAAGGCTTCGACGCACAGTGGAACGACGACGGCCACAACGCCCTGCATGTGCTGCTGACCGGCGAAACCGACGCCTACTACGCCGACTTCGCCGAGCAGCCCACTGAGCAACTGGCCCGCTGCCTGAGCCAGGGTTTCGCCTTTCAGGGCCATGCCAACCGACATGGCGAGGCCCGCGGCGAACCCAGCGGCCACCTGCCTCCCAGCGCTTTTGTGCTGTTTCTGCAAAACCATGACCAGATCGGCAACCGCGCCTTTGGCGAGCGCCTCAACCAACTGGCGCCGACCCAGGCCCTGCACGCGGCCACGGTGCTGTTGCTGCTGTCGCCGATGATTCCGCTGCTGTTCATGGGCGACGAAGTGGCCGCCCAGGAGCCGTTTCTGTTCTTCACCAGCCACCAGGGCCAGCTGGCCGAAGCGGTGCGCGAGGGCCGGCGTAACGAATTCGCCGCCTTCAGTGCCTTTGCCGACGCCGAGCAGCGCCAGCGCATTCCCGACCCCAACGCCGCCTCGACCTTCCAGGCCTCGCGCCCACGGGCCCAGTCCCGGCAGGCCGAGGCCACCCGCGCGCTGTACCGCAGCCTGTTGCAGATCCGCCACCGCGAGCTGGTTCCGCGCCTGCCCGGCGCCCGGGCCCTGGGCTGCCAGGTACTGGCCGAAGGCGCCCTGAGTGCGCGCTGGCGCCTGGGGGACGGCAGCCTGTTGCGCATCGACCTCAACCTCAGCCCGCACCAGGTCGAACTGGCCGCCGAGGCTGCGCCGCAACTGTGCTTCGAATACCCGCTGCACACCCTCAAGCACTGGTGCCAGGGCCAGCTGCCTGCCTACAGCGTGCTGGTGCTGCTGGCCCCCACCGCTTCCCCGACCGACCCAGATGGAGAATGCCTATGAGCGATGCGCAACTGGAACTGCTTGCCAGCCGCGCCGGCCTGGCAGTGGACTGGATCGATGCCAACGGCCGTGCCCAGAAGGTCGAGGACCGAGTCCTGCGGGCTGTCCTGGCCGGCCTGGGGCATCCGGCCGAAGACCCGCAGCAGGTCGAACAGAGCCTGCTGCAATTGCAAGAGGTGCAACAGAGCCGACACCTGCCACCGCTGTTGACCGCCGACCACGGCCAGAGCCTGGACCTGGCGCGCTACTTCCCCCCGCACACGGCCTGTGTCCTGCGGCTGGAGGACGGCAGCCCGCTGCACCTGGACCTGGATGCCGAGAGCCGGCTGCCGGGCTCGATTCCGGTGGGTTACCACGCCGTGAGCATCGACGACGAACACTTTGTCCTGGCGGTGGCCCCCGAACGCTGCTTCAGCGTAGCCGACGCCGTGCACCAGCCCACCCCGCGGGCCTGGGGCCTGAGCGTGCAGTTGTACGCCTTGCGCCACCCCGGCGATGGCGGCTTCGGTGATACCCAGGCCTTGGAGGAACTGGCGCGCCAGGCTGCCGAACGCGGCGCCGATGCCCTGGCCATCAGCCCGCTGCATGCCATGTTCAGCAGCGATCCGCTGCGCTACAGCCCCTATTCACCTTCCAGCCGGCTGTTCCTCAACAGCCTGTATGCCGCCCCTGGCGCGATCCTCGGCGACCGCGCCTGGCGCACCGCCATCGAAGCCTGCGGCCTGGGCGAGCAACTGCAGGACCTGGAACAGTTGCCGCTGATCGACTGGCCCCTGGCGGCCCAGGCCAAGTTGCGGGCGCTGCGGGCGCTGTACGAAGGCTTCTGCCAGGGCGAGCACCCGCTGCACGAGGACTTCGCCAGCTACCGCCGGGCGGCCGGCGAAGCCCTGGAAAACCACTGCCGCTTCGAAGCCATCCAGGCCCAGCGCGCTGCCCGTGGCGAGGACCTGGACTGGCGTCACTGGCCGCCGCAATGGCGTGATCCGGCCAGCCCGGCCCTGGCTCATTTCGCCGAGGAACAGGCCCACGAAATCGGCTTCCATGCCTTTTGCCAGTGGCTGATCGCCCGCAGCCTGGAGCGAGCGCAAAGCGCGGCCCGCAGCAGCGGCATGGGCATCGGCCTGATCGCCGACCTGGCGGTGGGCGCCGACGGCGGCGGCAGCCAGGCCTGGAGCCGCCAGGAGCAGTTACTGGCCAACCTGACGGTGGGCGCGCCACCGGACATCCTCAACCGCCAGGGCCAGAGCTGGGGCATATCGGCCTTTTCCCCGGAAGGCCTGCAACGCCATGGTTTCCGCGCTTTCATCGAAATGCTGCGGGCCAACTTCGCCCATGCGGGGGGCCTGCGCATCGACCATGTGATGGGCCTGCAACGGCTGTGGGTGATTCCCCTGGGCGCGCCCCCCAGCGATGGCGCCTACCTCTATTACCCGGTGGACGACCTGCTGCGCCTGCTGACCCTGGAATCCCATCGCCACCAGGCCATCGTGCTGGGCGAAGACCTGGGCACAGTGCCCGACGGGCTGCGGGAAAAACTCGCCGCCCGGGCCATGCTCGGCATGCGTGTGCTGTTGTTCGAACAGGACCACGGCTGCCACTTCAAACCCATCCTTGACTGGCCGGACAATGCCCTGGCCACCACCAGCACCCATGACCTGCCGACCCTCAACGGCTGGTGGCATGGCCGCGACATCGACTGGAACCAGCGCCTGGGCCTGGTGGACGAAGCCGGGGCCCGGCACTGGCGCGAACATCGCCAGCACGAACGCAACGGCCTGCGCCACGCCCTGGCCCAGGACCCGCAGAACTTTCGCGAAGAAAGCCACGAGGCCGACCAGGTGGTGGACGCCAGCGTGCGTTTCCTCGGCCACACCCGGGCGCCCCTGGTGCTGCTGCCCCTGGAAGACGCCCTGGGCATCGACGAACAGGCCAACCTGCCCGGCACCCTCGACAGCCACCCCAACTGGCGCCGGCGCCTGGCCACTGCCAGCCGGTGCCTGCTGGACGACAGCGACGCGGCGCGGCGCCTGGAACTGCTGGCCTGCGCCCGACAGCAGGCCCTGGAGCGTGACCGATGAGCCCGCCAACCACGCCCATGCCACGGGCCACCCTGCGCCTGCAATTTCACCGGGGCTTCACCCTGGATCATGCGCTGCCCCTGGTGCCCTACTTCGCCGGCCTGGGCCTCAGCCACCTCTACGCCTCGCCACTGCTCTGCGCGCGGGCCGGGTCCATGCACGGCTACGACGTGGTGGACCCCACCCGGGTCAACCCCGAGCTGGGGGGCGAGGCGGCCCTGGTACGGCTGGTGGATGCCCTGCGCCAGCACGGCATGGGCCTGATCCTGGATATCGTCTCCAACCACATGGCGGTGGGCGGCAATGACAACCCCTGGTGGCTGGACCTGCTGCAATGGGGGCGCCTGAGCCCTTACGGTGAGTTCTTCGATATCCAGTGGCATTCCCCCGACCCGCTGATGGAAGGCCAGCTCTTGCTGCCCTTCCTCGGCAGCGACTATGGGCAGGCCTTGCAGGAAGGCAGCCTGCAACTGCAGCTGGACGACGACCGCTGCGGTTTCCATGTTCGCCACTATGAACACTGTTTCCCCATCTGCCCCGCCGACTTCGGGGAGCTGCTGCGCCTGGCCGGCCCGCCGGACGCCGCCCAGGCCCTCAAACCCCTGGCCGACAGCTTTGCCGCCCTGCGTTTCAGCGGCGACGCCCACGCCCAGGCACAACCGCTGCAGCAGGCCCTGGGCCAGCTGTTACAGCAACCGGCGCTGCACCAGGCCGTCACCGCCCACCTGCAAGGCTACGACTCACGCCACGACGAAGGTTTCCAGCGCCTGCACCGTCTGCTGGAGCAGCAGAGCTATCGCCTGGCCAGCTGGCGCACCGCCGCCGACGACATCAACTGGCGACGCTTCTTCGACGTCAACGAACTGGGCGGGCTGCGGGTCGAGCGCCCGGCGGTGTTCGAAGCCACCCACGGCAAGATCTTCGAGCTGATCCAGCGTGGCCTGGTGGATGGCCTGCGCATCGACCATATCGATGGCCTGGCCGACCCGCGCAGCTATTGCCGCAAGCTGCGGCGCCGGATCGACCGCCTGCGCCCGGGCCAGCACCTGCCGATCTACGTCGAGAAGATCCTCGGCGCCGGGGAAACCCTGCACCGCGACTGGGGCGTGGATGGCAGCACCGGCTATGAGTTCATGAACCAGCTGTCGCTGCTGCAGCAGGCCCCTGCAGGCCAGCCGGTGCTGGCCCAACTGTGGAGCCGGCACAGCCAGCGCCCCGCGGCGTTCGCCGAAGAGGCACTGCTGGCCCGTCAGCAGATTCTCAACGGCTCCCTGGCCAGCGATTTTGAAAGCGTGGCCCAGGCCTTGCTGCAGGTGGCGCGCCTGGACCTGATGAGCCGCGACCTGACCCTGGGGGCCATCCGCCGCGCCTTGCAGGAACTGATCGTGCACTTCCCGGTGTACCGCACCTATATCAGCGCCTGTGGCCGCGGGCAGCAGGACCAGCAGTTATTCCAGCAGGCCCTGGATGGCGCGCGCCAGAGCCTGGGCGAGGCCGACAGGCCGGTGCTCGATTGCCTGGAGCGCTGGCTCGGCGGCCAAAGCTGGCGCCAGCAGCCTCCGGGCCGTGGGCGCAAGCTGCTGCGCCACGCCTGTGTGCGTTTCCAGCAACTGACTTCGCCCGCCGCGGCCAAGGCCGTGGAAGACACCGCCTTCTACCGCTCGGCGGTGCTGCTGGCACGCAACGATGTGGGCTTTAACAGCGAACAGTTCAGTGCGCCGATCGCCGCCTTCCACACGGCCTGCCAGCAACGCCTGGCCAGCTTCCCCGACAACCTGCTGACCAGCGCCACCCACGACCACAAACGAGGCGAGGACAGCCGCGCGCGCCTGGCGGTACTCAGCGAACGGGCCCCCTGGTATGCCGCCCAGGTAGAGCACTGGCGCACTCTGGCCGCGCCCTTGCGCCAGCAGGCGGATGCGCCTTCGGCGGGGGACGAATTGATCCTTTACCAGACCCTGCTGGGCAGTTGGCCCCTGGAACTGGGGGCCGAGGATCAGGCGGCCCTGCAAGGCTATGAAGAGCGGATCTGGCAATGGCAGCTCAAGGCCCTGCGCGAGGCCAAGCTGCAAAGCAGCTGGGCGGCGCCCAACGCAGAGTACGAAGAGGCCGTGCAGGCCTTTGTCCAGGCCCTGCTGCTGGCGCCCCAGGGCCTGGCATTACGCCAGTCGATTGCCGCGGCGGCCCGGGCCATTGCCCCGGCGGGCGCCCTCAACAGCCTGGCGCAAACCTTGCTGCGCATGACCGTGCCCGGGGTCCCCGACCTGTACCAGGGCAACGAGTTCTGGGATTTGAGCCTGGTGGACCCGGATAACCGCCGGCCAGTGGATTACCCGGCCCGGCAGGCGGCCCTGGAGCGCGGCGGCGAACCACGCCAGTGGCTGGCCCAGTGGCACGACGGACGCATCAAGCAGGCCCTGATCGCCCGTACCCTGAACCTGCGCAGCCAGTACCCGGAGCTGTTTCGTCGGGGCCGCTACCAGCCGCTGCAGGTGCTTGGCCAGCATGCCGGGCGGGTCCTGGCGTTCATGCGCGAGCACGGCGAACAACGGGCGGTGGTGATAGTGCCGGTGCAGGTCGCCAGCCTGCTGGGGGATCGCGCAACGCCCTTGATCGATGCGCCGATATGGGGCGATACCCGGGTGCAGCTACCGTTCGACGCCTCGGAGCAAAAGCTGAATGGACTTTTTTCCACGGTGGCAGTCACACCCCACAGAGAGCTGATGCTTAGCGCCGCACTGCAAGACTTTGCGCTCAACCTTTTGATTCAACCTTGAATTCAGTCCAGGAGCATTGCGATGAGTACCGACGACAAACGCATTCGTGAATTCGCTTATCAGATATGGGAGTCGGAAGGTAAGCCAGAGGGCCAGGAAGCCCGACACTGGGACATGGCCCGCAAGCTCGCCGAGGCCGAAGCCCTGGCTCCAACGCCACCCAAGGCCGGCAAGGCCAAGCCTGCGACCGCCAAGCCCGCCGCCAAGAGCCCGGCCAAGCCCAAGGCCAAGTCGGCCGCCGCCGTGGTAGTCCCCCCGGGAGAAAAAACCGCCGCGGCAAAGAAACCCCGAGCACCGCGCAAACCGCCGGCTAACTGAAACCCGCCAGCCGTCTCGTCCTTGTCAACCCGTGGCGCGCCCCGCGCGCCATAAGGGTCGCGTTCGCCCTGAAGAAAGGGCCCGGCCTCTCACCGTCTCACTGCAGGAGCAACCATGAGCAGATCCAAACAGCCCACCGCCACTTCCGAAAGCGAACCCTCGCGCATTCGTGAAGGCCTGCCCTTCCCCCTCGGCGCCACCTGGGACGGCCTGGGGGTCAACTTCGCGCTGTTCTCGGCCAATGCCACCAAGGTCGAGCTCTGTGTGTTCGATGATGCCGGTGAAGTGGAACTCGAACGCATCGAACTACCGGAATACACCGACGAAATCTTCCACGGCTACCTGCCCGACGCTCACCCCGGGCTGATTTACGGCTACCGCGTGCACGGCCCTTACGACCCGGCCAACGGTCACCGTTTCAACCCCAACAAACTGCTGATCGACCCCTATGCCAAGCAGCTGGTGGGCGAACTGAAATGGTCCGAGGCGCTGTTCGGCTACACCATCGGCCACCCAGACGCCGACCTCAGTTTCGACGAGCGCGACAGCGCGCCCTTCGTGCCCAAGTGCAAGGTCATCGACCCGGCTCACACCTGGGGCAACGACCAGCGGGTCAGCGTGCCCTGGGACAAGACCATCATCTACGAGACCCATGTGCGCGGCTTCACCATGCGCCACCCTTCGGTGCCCGAGAACCTGCGGGGCAGCTTCGCCGGGCTGATGGTGGACGACGTGCTGGAGCACATCCGCAAGCTCGGGGTGTCGTCGGTGGAGCTGCTGCCGATCCACGCCTTCGTCAACGACCAGCACCTGCTGCACAAGGGCATGACCAACTACTGGGGCTACAACAGCATCGCCTTCTTCGCCCCCGACCCGCGCTACCTGGCCAGCGGCAAGATCGCCGAATTCAAGGAAATGGTCGCCCACCTGCACGAAGCCGGGCTGGAGGTGATCCTGGACGTGGTCTACAACCACACCGCCGAAGGCAACGAGCAAGGCCCGACCCTGTCCATGCGCGGCATCGACAACGCTTCCTACTACCGCCTGATGCCCGACGACAAGCGCTTCTACATCAACGATTCGGGCACCGGCAACACCCTGGACCTGAGCCACCCCTGCGTGTTGCAGATGGTCACCGACTCGCTGCGCTACTGGGCCACGGAAATGCACGTGGACGGCTTCCGCTTCGACCTGGCGACCATTCTGGGGCGTTACCACGACGGTTTCGACGAGCGCCACAGCTTCCTTGTGGCCTGCCGCCAGGACCCGGTGCTGCGCCAGGTGAAGATGATCGCCGAGCCCTGGGATTGCGGCCCCGGCGGCTACCAGGTGGGCAAGTTCCCGCCGGGATGGATGGAATGGAACGATCGCTTTCGCGACACCGTGCGCGCCTTCTGGAAGGGCGATGACGGCCAGCTGGCGGACTTTGCCGGGCGCATGACCGCCTCCGGCGAGATGTTCAACCAGCGCGGCCGCCGGCCCTACGCCTCGGTCAACTTCGTCACCGCCCACGACGGCTTCACCCTGCACGACCTGGTGTCCTACAACGACAAGCACAACGAAGCCAACGACGAGAACAACCAGGACGGCAGCAACAACAACCTGTCCTGGAACCACGGCGTCGAAGGCCCCAGCGACGACCCCGAGATCAACGCCCTGCGCCTGCGCCAGATGCGCAACTTCTTCGCCACCCTGCTGCTGGCCCAGGGCACGCCGATGGTGGTGGCCGGCGACGAATTCGCCCGCACCCAGCACGGCAACAACAACGCCTACTGCCAGGACAGCGAGATCGGCTGGGTCAACTGGGAGCTGGATAACGACGGCAAATCCCTGCTCAAGTTCGTCAAGCGCCTGATCAAGCTGCGCCTGAGCTACCCGATCCTGCGGCGCGGGCGCTTCCTGGTGGGCAGCTACAACGAGGACATCGGGGTCAAGGACGTCACCTGGCTGGCCCCCGACGGCAGCGAGATGACCACCGAGCACTGGCAGGACCCCCATGGTCGCTGCCTGGGCATGCTGCTGGACGGCCGCGCCCAGGAAACCGGGATCCGTCGCCCCGGGGCCGACGCCACCCTGCTGCTGGTGGTCAACGCCCACCACGACATCGTCAACTTCCGCTTGCCACAGGTGCCCGCCGGGGAGTTCTGGACCTGCATGCTCGACACCAACCAGCCGGCGGTGCGCGGCCAGGAACGCTTTGCCTTCGGCCACGAGTATTCGGTGACCGGGCGCTCCCTGCTGCTGTTCGAACTGCAACATGAGGAAGAAGACTGAACATGGACCTGCAAGGCTTCCTGCATCACTCCGCCGACCTGGGGCACGCCGACACCCGCGCCCTGGGCCTGTGCCTGGAAGCCCTGGTGGGCGCCGGGCTCGACCGCCTGCCGCTGCCCGCCGGGGGTGCCACCCTGCAACGCTGGCAGGCCCTGGCCAGGGTCGCCGGCCATGACCTGGGCCTGTGCAAGCTCTACGAGGGGCACACCGACGCCCTGGCGATCATGGCGGAACTGGGCTGCGCCGTGCCTCCCGGCACCACCTGGGGCACCTGGGCCGCGGAGCCGCCCCAGGCCCGGGTGCACGCCGTTGCCGATGGCCCGCACTGCCGGCTCAGCGGCACCAAGGCCTGGTGCTCGGGGGCCGAGGTGCTCAGCCATGCCCTGCTCACCGCCTGGGACGCCGCCGGCCACCAACGCCTGGTGGCGGTGGCCCTGGACCAGCCCGGGGTGCAGGTCGAGTGCGGCAGCTGGCAAGCGGTGGGCATGGCCAATACCGGCAGCCAGCGGGTTAACTTCCACGAGGCGCATGGCCACTGGGTCGGCGGGCCGGATGACTACCTGCAGCGCCCGGGCTTCTGGCAAGGCGCCATCGGCATCGCCGCCTGCTGGCTGGGGGCCGCCCAGGCCATCGCCCGCCCGCTGCGCGAACACTGCGCCAAACGCGACGAACCCCATGCCCTGGCCCACCTGGGGGCAGTGGACAGCGCGCTGCATCAGGCCGCCTGCGTGCTGCGCCACAGTGCCCGGCAGCTGGATCAGGCGCCCGAGGCCAACTGCCAGTTGCTGGCCCGGCGCGCCCGGGCGGTGACCGAAGCCAGCGTCGACAGCGTGCTGCACCACGTCGGCCGGGCGCTGGGCGCCGGCCCCTACTGCCTGGACCGGCACTTCGCCCGGCTGCTGGCGGACCTGCCGGTGTTCATCCGCCAGAGCCATGCCGAGCGTGACTTGGCCCTTCTCGGGCAACAGCTGGCCAATGCCCCCCACGCGGCAGCGGAGCCGGGAGGTTGGCAGCTGTGAAAGCCAATCCGATTGTCGGTCGCGGCACCTCGCTGCGGGCCTGGCAGGCCTCCTCGCAACTGCAGGCCATGCCCGCGGTGGACATTCAAACCCTGGTCCCGCAAGGAGCACGGGCGGTGATTGTGGCCCCGCACCCGGACGATGAAATCCTCGGCTGTGGCGGCCTCCTGCAATTGCTGGCGGCGCAGGGGCGTGAGCTGCTGCTGATTTCGGTCACCGATGGGTGCGCCAGCCATCCCGGCTCCCGGCGCTGGCCGGTGCAGCGCCTGAGCCAGGTGCGGCCCCAGGAGTCCGCCGAAGGCTTGCGCCGCCTGGGCCTGCCGCTGCAGCGCATCACCTGGCTGCGCGCCGGCTTCGAGGACAGCCGCGTCGCCCGGGACGAAGCCGCCCTGACGCAGTTCATCCAGGGTTGCCTGCGCGCCGGTGACGTGCTGTTCAGCACCTGGTGCGAGGACGGCCATTGCGACCACGAAGCCGTGGGCCGGGCCAGCGCCCTGGCCGCCCGGGCCGTGGGTACGAGCCTCAAGGAACTGCCGATCTGGACCTGGCACTGGGCCGATCCCGAGGGCCGGCAGTTGCCTTGGGAACGTGCCCGCAAGGTGCTGCTCAGCCCCGCTCAGGTGGCCCGCAAGCGCCATGCCATCCACGCCTTTGCCAGCCAACTGGAGGGCGACCCGCAGATCGGCCTGGCGCCCGTGCTGGCACCGCACATCATCGAGCGTCTGCTGCAACCTTTTGAGGTGGTGTTCCTATGAGTGTCGACACTCGCTATTTCGAAGGGCTGTTCGCCCGGGACCAGGACCCCTGGGCCTTTCGCCAGCGCTGGTATGAACAGCGCAAACGTGCGATCACCCTGGCCAGCCTGCCGCGCCGCCACTACCGGAGCATTTTCGAACCCGGCTGTGCCAACGGCGAACTGAGCGCCGAACTGGCCAGCCGCTGCGACAGCCTGCTGGCCTGCGACACCGCGCGCAATGCGGTGGACCTGGCCCGGCAGCGCTTACGCTCCTTCCCCCACGCCCGGGTGGAACACGGCCGCCTGCCCCGGGACTGGCCCAACGGCCCCTTCGATCTGATCGTCATCAGCGAAATCGGCTACTACCTGGACGCCGCCGACCTGGCGCAACTCGTGGCCAGGGCCCTGGGCTCCCTGGCCGCGGATGGCCAGCTACTGGCCTGCCACTGGCGTCCGCCCATTGCCGAGTGCCCCCTGGACGCCGGACAGGTGCACGAACTGCTGCATCGCCATTTGCAACTGCCACGCTTGCTGGAACACCAGGAAGCGGACTTTCTACTCGACCTCTGGGGCCGCGAAGCGGATTCGGTCGCGACCCTGGAGGGCCTACGATGATCGGAGTGGTGATACCCGCCCATAACGAGGAGCAACTGCTGGCCGATTGCCTGCGCTGTGCCCTGAAAGCCGCCAGCCACCCCCTGCTCAATGAAGACGTGGCGATCCTGGTGGTACTCGACAGTTGCTCCGACGGTTCTTTGGACATCGCCCGCCAGTTCGCCGTGCAACACCTGCAATTGCAGGTGCGCAATGTCGGACGGGCACGGGCCGCGGGCGCGCAGTTGCTGCTGCAGGCCGGCGCCCGCTGGCTGTCCTGTACCGATGCCGACAGCCGCGTACCCGAAGACTGGCTGGTGGCCCAGTTGGCCCTGGGCGCCGACGCCGTCTGCGGCACCGTCACCGTCGACCGCTGGAGCGAAGGTTTCGAACCGCAGGCGCAGATCCGCTATCACGATGCCTATCAGGACGGCGATGGCCACCGGCACATCCATGGCGCCAACCTCGGCATCAGCGCCGCAGCCTATGTCCGCGCCGGTGGTTTCGAGGCGCTGACCTGTCACGAGGATGTGCAGTTGGTGCGGCAGCTGCAGCGCTGTGGCGCCAGCATCGCCTGGAGCCGGCATCCGCAAGTGATTACCAGCGGGCGCCTGGATTCGCGGGCCAAAGGTGGGTTCGGCGATTACCTCAGGGGCCTGAACGAACCTTGCACAGGGCTGTGAAGTACAGCATGGCATTGGTCGGTGCGCCTCTGCGGGGCGACAATTGCCGTCTACCCTGTGACGGGCTTGGTAATCCGCAAATAAGCTTGGGCTGGCACTGCGTGCAAGGCTCCAGGCTGTGTATGATTACCTGCGAATCACGGTGTGCCAAAGGTATGGGCACCGGTACTTCACGCTGAGGCAAGTGCCAAGGAATCAGCGTACGTGCAAACCCAGGGTCGCGACTCAACGGAGGCTCAACCGCCATTGCCGTGGCCCGGAAAACAGGGATGTGACACCCCATGAAAGCCATACCCGCAATCGACAGCAACTGGCCCAGCCAGATCTGGAACAGTGCCCGCAGCCTGGCCGAGGTGCCGGCCATCAATCTGGCCAACCTGGTTCCGGCCGGCTCCCGGGCAGTGATAGTCGCCCCTCACCCCGGTGACGAAGTGGTCGCCAGCGGCGGCCTGCTGCAAGTGCTGGCCCACCACGGGCACCCCCTGCAACTGATTTCCATCAGCGACGGCAGCGCCAGCCATCCCGGATCGGAGCTGTGGCCCAAGCGCCGCCTGAGCGTGTTCCGCCCCCAGGAAAGCGCCGAAGCCCTGCGTCGCCTGGGACTGCCCCTGCACAGCCTGAAGTGGATCCGCGGCGGCTTTGCCGACAGCGCCTTGAGCGAACGGGAACACCAACTGGTGCCCTTCATCTGCCGCTACCTGCGCGACACCGACGTGGTGTTCAGCACCTGGCGCGCCGACGGCAACCTCGACCACGAAGCCGTGGGCCGGGCCACGGCCGAGGCCGCGAGCCTGGTGGGTGCGCGTTTTCATGAGATTCCGATCTGGGCCTGGCACTGGGCGGCTCGCGAGGAGCATCACATACCCTGGCAACGTGCGCGCAAGCTGCGCCTGGACACCTGGACCGTGGCCCGCAAGCGCCACGCCGCCCACGCCTATGCCAGCCAGTTGCAGGGCGAACCGGAGATCGGCCTGGAGCCGTCGTTGTCGCCGGTACTGCTGGAGCGCCTGCGCCTGCCCTACGAGATCATCCTGATGTAGGCCTGTGCGGGTAGAAAATAAGCTGAACGCACGCACCGCTCGCCAGTCCCATCTGTAACCGCCACTGATTCCAAGGAGCCCGCGTGAGCAGCGATTCCACCCGCCAGCCCAACCCCGAGGCGGTCCAGCGGTTACGTGTTCTGACCGTCAACACCCACAAGGGCTTCACCGCCCTGAACCGCCGCTTCATTCTTCCGGAACTGCGCGAGGCCGTGCGCAGTACCCAGGCCGACCTGGTGTTTCTCCAGGAAGTACTGGGCGAGCACGAGCGCCATGCCTCGCGCCTGGACAACTGGCCTCAGCAGTCGCAGTACGAGTTTCTCGCCGACAGCATGTGGAGCGACTACGCCTACGGGCGCAACGCGGTATACCCCGATGGCCATCACGGCAACGCCCTGTTGTCGAAGTTTCCGATCCGCCAGTACCGCAACCTCGATGTGTCGATCACCGGCCCCGAGCGCCGGGGGCTGCTGCACTGCGTGCTGGATGTGCCCGGCCACGCCGAGGTCCATGCCATCTGCGTGCACCTGAGCCTGCTGGAAAGCCATCGCCAGTTGCAGCTGGCGCTGCTGGGCCAGTTGCTCGAATCCCTGCCCGAGGAGGCGCCGGTGATCATCGCCGGCGACTTCAATGACTGGCAGATGCACGGCAACGCTACCCTGGGCCGGCGCAACGACCTGCACGAAGCCTTCGAACGCCATCATGGCCGCCCGGCCAAGACCTACCCGGCCCGCTGGCCACTGCTGCGCCTGGATCGGGTCTACCTGCGCAACGCCCACAGCCACCGCCCGCAGATCCTCGGGCACAAGCCCTGGACCCATCTCTCCGATCACCTGCCGCTGGCGGTGGAAGTGCACCTGCCGCCTGGGGCCGCACATCAGAATTCATGAATAAATAGCCGTATTCGCGCCAGAGTCGACCATGCTTTCCCCCGAACCCGAGCCTGGGGGCGCCCGCCTTCGGGCCAACCTTGAGCCTATAGAAGGAATCAAGCGATGAGCGAGCAACCCACGATTGTCCTGGTCCACGGTTTCTGGGGCGGTGCCGCCCACTGGAACCGGGTCATCGTCGAACTGCTGAACCGCGGTTACGAGAAGATCCGCGCCGTGGAACTGCCCCTGACCTCCCTTGCCGAAGACGTTGAACGGACCCGCAAACTGGTGGCCCAGCAAGCGGGGCCGGTGCTGCTGGTGGGCCATTCCTACGGTGGCGCGGTGATCACCCAGGCCGGGCATGCGCCGAACGTCGCGGGCCTGGTGTACATCGCCGCCTTCGCCCCGGACCAGGGTGAAAGCCCCGGTGGCCTGACCCAGGAGTTCCCGCCTGAAGCCGCCGCCAATCTGGCGCCCGA
Organism: Pseudomonas sp. MWU349; assembly: GCF_017947325.1. NCBI lineage: Bacteria > Pseudomonadati > Pseudomonadota > Gammaproteobacteria > Pseudomonadales > Pseudomonadaceae > Pseudomonas > Pseudomonas sp. MWU349. The sequence goes on from NZ_JAFEVP010000001.1 coordinate 1,431,565, forward strand.
CAGCGACGGCTACCTCTGGGTGCGTCCGGAGCGCTTCCAGCAGAGCTTCTGCCAGGACCTCAGCCCCCAGGAAGGGCTGGTCATGGGCCTGACCCAGAAGGCACCGCTGGCAAGCACCTTCGGGGACGCCCTGGGGGCCCCGGCATGGCGCGACAAACCTTCCTGGTACCAGGTGTCCCGTGCCGACCGCATGATCGCCCCGGCGAACCAGGAGCGCATGGCCGCCCGGCTCAACGCCCGCAAGGTCATCCACCTGGACGCCAGCCACGCCTCCCTGGCCTCCCAGCCCGGGCCCGTAGCCGCGCTGATCGCCGAGGCCGCCGACTCCCTGTAACGGGTTGACGGGGCGATCTTCAGACGAGCCTTTGCCTTCCCCGCAAACCCTGCGCTCCAGCGCCGGAGCGCCGCCCAGAGCGTTCGCAGCCTTCGGCAGCGGCTACAGGACGCCTGGGTCAACTGTCAGGGCGCAGGATCAGCACCGCCAGCGGTGGCAGGTTGAGTACCAGGGACAGCGCCTGGCCATGGCTGCTCTGCTCTTCGCTGAAGGCCTCGCCACCGTTGCCGTAGTTGGAGCCGGCATACAGTTGCGAATCGCTGTTGAGCAATTCGCTCCAGCGCCCCGCTACCGGTACACCGACGCGGTAGCCCTGGCGGGGCACCGGGGTGAAATTGGCCACCACCAGCAGCGGTTCGCCGCTCTTGCTCCAGCGCAACCAGGCATAGACGCTGTTGATCGCATCGTCGCCAATCAGCCATTGGAACCCCTGGGGCACGTCGTCCTGATCGTGCAGCGCCGGGTATTGGCGATACAGGCGGTTGAGGTCCCCCACCAGTTGCTGCACCCCGCGGTGCTCGGGGTACTGCAACAGGTACCAGTCCAGTTGCTGATCGTGGTTCCACTCGCGCCATTGGCCGAACTCGCACCCCATGAACAGCAGCTTCTTGCCCGGATGGGCCCACATGAAGCTCAGGTAGGCCCGCAGGTTGGCGAACTTCTGCCAGCGATCGCCAGGCATCTTGTCGATCAGCGAGTGCTTGCCGTGCACCACTTCGTCGTGGGAGATCGGCAGGATGAAACGCTCGGACCAGGCGTACACCAGGCCAAAGCTCAGTTCGTTGTGATGGTGGGCGCGGTACACCGGGTCTTGCTGGATGTAATGCAGGGAATCATGCATCCAGCCCATGTTCCATTTATAGGCAAAGCCCAGGCCGCCCTGGTCGGTGCGCTGGCTGACCCCGGGCCAGGCGGTGGACTCCTCGGCGATCACCAGGGCGCCCGGGGCCTCCAGGGCCACGACGTCGTTGAGGTGACGCAGAAAATCGATGGCTTCGAGGTTTTCCCGGCCGCCGTGGCGGTTCGGCACCCATTCCCCGGCCTTGCGCGAATAGTCGCGGTAAAGCATCGAGGCCACGGCATCCACCCGCAGGCCGTCGACATGGAAATGCTTGAGCCAGTGCAGCGCCGAAGCCAGCATGAAACCGTGCACTTCGGTACGCCCCAGGTTGTAGATCAGGGTGTCCCAGTCCTGGTGGAAGCCCTCCAGGGGGTTGCCGTACTCATACAGTGCAGTGCCGTCGAACTGCGCCAGGCCGTGGGTATCGGTGGGAAAGTGCGCCGGCACCCAATCGAGAATCACCCCGATGCCTGCCTGGTGGCAGGCGTCGACGAAGGCTGCGAAATCCTGCGGGCTGCCGTAGCGGGCGCTGGGGGCGAACTGCGACAGCGGCTGGTAGCCCCAGGAGCCGCCAAACGGGTGCTCCATGATCGGCATCAGTTCGACATGGGTAAACCCCAGGTCCTTGACGTAGGGAATCAGCCGTTCGGCCAGTTCGGCCCAGCTGTACTGGCGGGCCACTTCTCCAAGGTCGTCCACTTCGCACTGCCAGGAACCGGCATGCAGCTCATAGATCGACAGCGGCGCGTCCACCCGCTGGCGCTCGCCACGGGCCAGCATCCACTCCTGGTCCTGCCAGTCGATGGCCAGGGGCGGCGCGACCCTGGAGGCGGTATCCGGCGGCAACTGGGTGGCCAGGGCCATGGGGTCGGCCTTGAGCGGCAGGATGCCCTGGGGCCCGAGGATCTCGTATTTGTAGGCTTCGCCCGCCTGCAGGCGCGGGATGAACAGCTCCCAGACCCCGGAGGGATGGCGCAGGCGCATCGGATGCCGGCGCCCGTCCCAGATATTGAAGTCGCCCACCACCGAGACCCGCCGGGCATTGGGTGCCCAGACCGCAAAACGCACGCCGTCGATGCCGTCCACGGTGGTCAGTTGCGCCCCCAGGCAGGAACTGAGGTCGCGGTGATTGCCCTCGGCAAACAGGTACAGGTCCATCTCCCCCAGCAGGGGGCCGAAGCTGTAGGGGTCTTCACTGACCTGTTCGCCCCCGGCCCATTGAATGCGCAAGAGATAGGGCCGGGCCTCGGGGAAGTGCCCGACAAACAGCCCCGGCACCTCACCGGCTTGCAGGCTGCCCAGCACCTGCTGCTGGTCGCGGTCCAGCACCTGCACACTCAGCGCCCCGGGCAGGAAAGCGCGGATGAATTGCCCGCCGGCGCCATCGCCGTGGGGCCCGAGAATCGCGAATGGATCGCGGTGTTCGGCCCGTACCAGGGCGTCGATAGCCTTGGCCGAAGGAAGCAATGCCGGTTGCTGCTTTCCCTGTTCCTTGTTCGAGAAACTCATGACTGCTCTCCACCACTCTCAATATCGGAAAAGGGTTTCAGTTCACGCAACAGCCCCACCAGGCCGTGCAACGGCACAGGCAACCAGGCGGGACGGTTCTCCGCTTCATAGGCCAGCTCGTAGGCGGCCTTCTCCAGGCTGAACAGTGCCAGGGCGGCATCCGCCGCCGCCGGGTCCTGCCAGCCATGGGCAAGATTAGCCGTCGCCAGCCGATACGCCTTGACAAAGGCTTGGCGCGCCTCGGCCAGGTAGCGCGTGACCACTTTGCGCCGCCCCGCCGCCGCACCTTGCGCGCCGTCCACCGCCGGTGCCTCCAGGGCCATGGCCGCCGCGTAGTCGAAGGAACGCAGGACTCCACTGACATCCTTGTAGGGGCTGTGCTTGCCGCGGCGCTCGGCCAAGGGCCGGGCCGGCTCGCCCTCGAAGTCAATCAGGTAGGCATCGCCCTTGATCACCAGTACCTGCCCCAGGTGCAGGTCGCCGTGGACACGAATCCGCACGCCCCCCACCAACTGTTTGGCCAGTTGCTGGATGTGACCCAGGATCAGCGCCTTATGCTGCAACAATTTGCCGAGCAATTTCTGCTCCCCTGCCGCCAGCTCCGCCTGGTGCTGTTGAAGCAGATGCAACCCGCGCTCCAGTTGCTCGGCAACCTGGTGGTTCCAGGCCTGGGCATCCTTGGCAGTGGCGTGCTCGGGAGCGAAATCCGGATTGTCGCTGGGGGCCGCCAGCAGCAGGTGCATTTCCCCCAGGCGCTGGCCCAGCAGGCCGGCGAAATCCTGGAGCTCGCCCAGGGCGTTGTAGTGCTGCTCCTGCTCGGACATGGCCTCGGCCAGCTCGTCGCGGATCGCCCGCTCGAGGTTGTTCTGGGTCCACTCCCAGGCATCGCCCTGATTGTTCAGGTAGCCCTGGGCGATCATCAGCAGATGGTCTTCGCCCTGGGCATCGCGGCGCAGCACCGAACCCAGCAGCGGCGAGATGTGGGCAAAGCCGGCAGCGGTGAGGAAGGCGCTCATTTCCAGCTCTGGGTGAATGCCCCCCGCCACCTTGCGGATCAGCTTGAGCACCAGGCTGCCGCCCACCACCACCGAGCTGTTGGATTGCTCTGCCGACAGGTAGCGCACCTCGGCGTCGGCCCCCAGGCCCAGCGCCGCCAGCTGCGCGGTGCCCTCGAAACGGATCTGGCCCTGCTCGCTGTCCAGGCAGGTCGCGCCCTGCAGCGCCTGCAGCACGTTACGCACGAAACTGTCGAGGGCGAAGGCGTCGGTGATCAGCCCCACCTGGCGCCCGCGGCGCACTCGGGCCATGGCCAGTTGCTGGGGCAAGGCGCTGTTGATCTGCTCTTCGGCCAACAGGCCGAACGGCAACTGGTAACGCTCGCTGCGCCCGGCGCTGGTGACTTCGATCTCGCTGAGCAGCACCGGGTGCTGCGGGTCGCCAAAGCGCACGCCGTAGGCGATCCGCGCCTGGTCGATGGCGCTGTCCTTGCCGCCGAACCAGCGCCGCTTGGGCAACCAGTTGGGCAGTACTTCGTGCTCCAGGGTGGTGCGCGATGGCGCTTCAAGCAATTCTTCGAGGCGTTTCTTCAGCACCAGGGTGGTGAAATCCGGCAGGCTCTGGGCCGGTTCCACGTGCCAGCTGGGCATCTGGTTTTCCGCCGCCAGGACGAACCAGTAGAAACCGTAGGGCGCCAGGGTCAGGAGGAAATTCAGCTGGCCGATGGGTGGAAAGGCGTTCCCGCCGAGCATCTCCACCGGCACCATGCCCGCGAACGCCGAGAGGTCCAGCTCCGCGGCCTGGGCGCTGCGCGAGACGTTGGCCACGCACAGGATGATCTCCTGCTTGCCGTCAGGCCCGGTGTATTCCCGGGTATAGGCCAGGATCCGCCGGTTGCTCGGCGACAGCATCTTCAGGCTGCCGCGGCCAAAGGCCTTGGACTGCTTGCGCACCGCCAGCATGCGCCGGGTCCAGTTGAGCAGCGAATGGGGGTCGCCAGACTGGGTCTCGACATTGACTGACGGGTAGCCGTACAGCGAATCCATGATCGGCGGCAGCACCAGGCTGGCCGGGTCGGCCCGGGAGAAACCGCCGTTGCGGTCGATGGACCATTGCATCGGCGTACGCACGCCATCCCGGTCCCCCAGGTAGATGTTGTCGCCCATGCCGATTTCGTCGCCGTAGTACAGGGTCGGGGTACCGGGCATCGACAGCAGCAGGCTGTTGAGCAGCTCGATGCGCCGCCGGTCACGCTCCATCAGCGGCGCCAGGCGCCGGCGGATCCCCAGGTTGATGCGCGCCCGGCGGTCGGCGGCGTAGTAGTTCCACAGATAGTCGCGCTCACGGTCGGTGACCATTTCCAGGGTCAGTTCATCGTGGTTGCGCAGGAAGATCGCCCACTGGCAGTTGGCCGGGATCTCCGGGGTCTGGCGCAGGATGTCGGTGATGGGGAAGCGGTCCTCCTGGGCCAGGGCCATGTACATGCGCGGCATCAGCGGAAAGTGGAAGGCCATGTGGCACTCGTCACCGTCGCTGCCTGTGACATCGCCAAAGTACAGCTGGGTGTCTTCCGGCCATTGGTTGGCCTCGGCCAGGAGCATGCGGTCCGGATAGTTGGCGTCGATTTCGGCGCGGATCTGCTTGAGCACCTGGTGGGTCTCCGGCAGGTTCTCGTTGTTGGTGCCATCGCGCTCGATCAGGTAGGGAATGGCGTCCAGGCGCAGGCCGTCGATGCCCATGTCGAGCCAGTAGCGCATCACCGAGAGCACGGCCTTCATCACCTGGGGGTTGTCGAAGTTGAGGTCCGGCTGGTGGGAGTAGAAGCGGTGCCAGAAGTATTGGCCGGCCACCGGGTCCCAGGTCCAGTTGGACTTCTCGGTGTCGAGAAAGATGATCCGCGTGCCGTCGTATTTCTGGTCGTCGTCGGACCACACGTAGAAATTGCGCGCCGCCGAGCCCGGCTTGGCCTTGCGTGCCCGCTGGAACCAGGGGTGCTGGTCGGAGGTGTGGTTGATCACCAGCTCGGTGATCACCCGCAGTTCGCGCTTGTGGGCCTCGGCGATAAAGCGCCGGGCATCGGCCAGGGTGCCGTAGTCGGGGCTGACCCCGCGGTACTCGGCGATGTCGTAGCCGTCGTCACGCCGCGGCGAGGGGTAGAACGGCAACAGCCAGATGGTGTTGACCCCCAGGTCCTTGATGTAGTCGAGCTTGGCGATCAGCCCCGGAAAATCGCCGATTCCATCGTTGTTGGAATCGAAGTAGGACTTCACATGCACCTGGTAGATCACCGCGTCCTTGTACCAGAGCGGGTCCTTGATAAAGGTCGTGGGGCGAGGTTTCTTGGCCATGTCGGACTCCTGAAAAAATTGAATTCGCAGCTGCCACAAACCACGCCCCACCGTGGGAGCTGGCTTGCCAGCGAAGGTGCCGGCCGGGCCTGCACAAGGCGCGCGGGCCCAAGCCGGCTCCTATGGGGCGGTGATGCGCCAGATGCCGAAGGGCTGCGCCGGTTCGATGCGCATGAACTGAGTCTTGCCGTACCAGGTCCAGCGGTGGCCGTTCATCAGGTCCTCGCCCTGGGTCTGGGCGTCATCGGCCAGGCCCATTTCCCACAGCGGCAATTCGAAATGCGCCTCCTGGGGGTTGAACGGGTCGAGGCTGACCGCCACCAGCACGAAGTTGTCGCCACTGCGCTTGCCGAAATACAGGATGTGGTCATTCCAGGCGTTGTACAGCTTGAGCCCCAGGTGGCTGTGCAGCGCCGGGTTCTGCCGGCGGATGCGGTTGAGCTGGGCGATCTCGGCAATGATGTTGCCCGGCGCCGAGAAGTCCCGGGGGCGGATCTGGTATTTCTCCGAATCCAGGTACTCCTCCTTGCCCGGCACCGGGGCCGATTCGCACAGCTCGAACCCGGAGTACATGCCCCACAACCCGGAACCCATGGTGGCCAGCACCGCGCGGATCAGAAACCCCGGGCGCCCCGAGTCATGCAGGAACGGCGGGTTGATGTCCGGGGTGTTGACGAAGAAGTTGGGGCGGAAGCAGTCGCGCCACGGCGGCTGGTTGAGTTCGGCCAGGTAGCTGGACAACTCGCTCTTGGTATTGCGCCAGGTGAAGTAGGTGTAGCTCTGGGTGTAACCGACCTTGCCCAGGCGTGCCATCATCGCCGGGGTGGTGAAGGCCTCGGCGAGGAAGATCACCTCCGGGTGCTGGCGGCGCACGTCGCCGATCAGCCATTGCCAGAACGGTAGCGGCTTGGTGTGGGGGTTATCCACGCGAAAGGTCTTGACCCCCTCCTCGACCCAGCCGATGACGATGTCCCGCAGTTCCAGCCACAGGCTGGGAATGGCCTCGGCGGCATAGAAGTCGACATTGACGATGTCTTGGTACTTCTTCGGCGGGTTCTCGGCGTATTTGATGGTGCCGTCCGGGCGCCAGTTGAACCAGCCCGGGTGCTGCTTGAGCCAGGGGTGGTCCTGGGAGCACTGGATGGCGAAGTCCAGGGCGATCTCCAGGCCGTGGTCGGCGGCTGCCGCCAGCAGCCGGCGGAAGTCCTCCCGGCTGCCCAGTTGCGGGTGAATGGCCTCGTGCCCGCCCTCCTCGCTGCCAATTGCATAGGGGCTGCCGGGATCGTCCGGGCCTGCGGTCAGCGAGTTGTTGGGCCCCTTGCGGTGGCTGCGGCCGATGGGGTGGATCGGCGGGAAATACAGCACGTCAAAGCCCATGTCGTGAATCATCGGCAGCCGCGAATGAACGTCGTTGAACGTGCCGTGGCGGGCCGGATCGTCGGTGATCGAGCGGGGAAACAGCTCGTACCAACTGGCGAACTGGGCCTGTAGCCGCTCCACATCCAGCGGGTACTCGGGGCTCAGGCTCAGGTAGGGCCGGTGATCGGCCTCGGCCATCAGGCGCGCGCTGGACTCACTGAGAAACAGCGCCACCTGCTCGGCCTCCAGCAACCCGGACAGCTCGCGCTGCAACGCCAGCAACTGCTCGCGCAGCGGCCCTTCGCTGCGCTCGGCGGCCTGTTGCACATGGCTGCGGCCCTCCTGCAGTTCCAGGCTGACCGCTACCCCGGCCAGGTGCTTTTTCTCCAGCTCGTAGCAGAAGCTGGCGAACTGATCGATCCAGGCTTCGATGCAGAAGCGGTAGCGCCCCACTTCGGGCACCGTGAAACGCCCCAGCCAACCGTCGTTGCCCTGGTCTTCCAGGGCCTGGCTGGCCCAGCTGTCCTGTTGCTCGTTGTGCCAGCGCACCCGCACCGCCAGTTTGTCGTGGCCGTCGGCGAACACCTTGCACGTCACTTCGACCTCCTGGCCGGCCACCGCCTTGACCGCGAACTGCCCACCGTCGAGTACCGGGCGGACACTCTCAATGGCAATGCGCGGCAGCAGCAGGGCCTGGGACAACGGCAGGTGCGCCTGGTATTGCTGTTCGGTCGGTTTTTCTACAGTCATCGAGCATCACCCCTTTTTCACGTCTTCGACGCTCTGGTGGCGGGGCCGCGGCCCCGGTGAATCAATGCACTTAGGTTCCGAGCCAAAGCCTGCGGCGAAAGTTCAGCGCGATTGGTCGGCCAAGCGGCGGGAATCAAATCCGCGCCGCTGCGGTCCACCAGAAGAGCCCGTGCATCTGCAAGCACAAAGGAGGCCAGCGCGATGACTATCCCGATCCCGGCAGAAACCCCCGATCCCAACATCGACCAACCGACCCTGCCCCCCAGCGAGCCTGAGCCGATCCCCGAGCAGGAACCGCCGGAAAGCACCCCGCCACCCAAGGGCGACCCGCCCAGTACGATGCCGCCGGTGGTGGTCAGCGCCTGAGCCCGGGCACCTGCCCAGCCAGCAAGCATAGACAGCGGCGTGAGTCGGCCCGGAGTCTCAGCCGTCCTGGCGCTTTTCCAGGCGCCGGACAATCAGCGGCATCAGGCTGAAGACCATCAGCGCCAGCAAGGTACTGAGCACCGCCGTGGCCTCGCGGCCCATGCCGGCGGCCACGCCGATGGCGGCGGTCATCCACAGCCCGGCGGCGGTGGTCAGGCCCTTGACGTGCTGGCCCTGGTCTTCTTCATGGCCCTTGAGGATGGTCCCGGCGCCGAGAAAACCGATCCCGGCGATGACCCCCTGGAGCACCCGGCTCATGGCATCGGCCTGGGCCCCGGACAGGCTCGGCACCAGCACGAACAGGGCCGCGCCCATGGCCACCAGCATGTGGGTGCGAACCCCGGCGGCCTTGCCCTGATGCTCGCGTTCGAAGCCCAGAATGCCCCCCAGCAGGGCCGCCACCAGCAGGCGCAGGGTGATCTGGGTCAGTTGCCGGGCATCGCCGATATCGGCGAATTCGTCTTGCAGGGTCAGCCAGACTTCTTGCCACCAGGTGTTCATGCGAGCGCTCCTCGTCCCACTGCGGGTTCCTGTGCGATGGACCGCGCTCGCCAGCAAAAGGTGCCGCCAGCACCAGCACCGCAGGAACCGGCCTGGCGGCGAAGAGGCCCCCTAGCCGGCTGCCAACCCCACGGACACCTTCGTTACACAAGCCTGTGCCCCGCCCGCCAGCGCCTGCCCTGCCACCGTTGATCGCCGTCGTCGAACCCTGGCCAGCCCCTGCGCCCTAACCTGTACAGCCATTGCCTTGAGGTAACCGCCATGAGCCTGCGCATCGAAAACCAGACCTGCTATTTCGACACCGATACCCTGCACCAGCACCTCCCGGCCAGCGCCGTGACCATCATCACCGACAGCGCCAAGTCGATGTCGGCGGTGGACCTGGGGGGCGAGCGGGTCTACATCACCGAAGCAGAAGCCGACGCATTGACCGTAGCAGGCGCCACCGACGGTCGGCGCCATCTAAAAGCCAGTGAAGGTGATTCGGTGATTTGACTGACCTGGATCAGGGCCCACCCCGCGGCCCTGTGCCAGCACGGCCTGCAGCCTTCCCTGGTGGTACCTGAGGGGGTACGGCAAGTTGTCGCAGGGGCGCTGCAAAGAGCCATCTGATCCGGTTTTTTATCAAATACCTGAGTCTGTTATGCAAACAGATCCGTGGTCATAGTTGCCCGGCCTGATGGAGGCTGATGAGCGAACGACCATGAGCGAAAGAATCCCCGTCCGATTAGTAGAAACCTTCGAACCTTCACAACCTAAACAGATGAAGTCGAAGACCACCGACAAACACGTTTACACCCGCAGCTTCACCGGTTTGTTCCGTACCCTGCGCATGACCGGCGCGGGTTTTCTGTTCCTGCTGTTCTTCGGCACGGTCTGGTTGAACTGGGGCGGCCGCCAGGCGGTGCTCTGGGACCTGGCCGAGAGCAAGTTCCACATTTTTGGCGCGACCTTCTGGCCCCAGGACTTCATCCTCCTCTCGGCGCTGCTGATCATCTGCGCCTTCGGCCTGTTCGCCATCACCGTGTTCGCCGGCCGCGTCTGGTGCGGCTACACCTGCCCGCAAAGCTCGTGGACCTGGCTGTTCATGTGGTGCGAAAAGGTCACCGAAGGCGAGCGCAACCAGCGGATCAAGCTGCAGGCCGCGCCCTGGAGCCTGAACAAGCTGGCCCGCCGGGCCATGAAGCACACCTTGTGGCTGGCCATCAGCCTGCTCACCGGCCTGACCTTCGTCGGCTACTTCACCCCCATCCGCCCCCTGGCCCAGGAGCTGCTGACCCTGCAGATCGGCGGCCTGAGCCTGTTCTGGGTGCTGTTCTTCGCCGCGGCCACCTACATCAATGCCGGTTGGCTGCGCGAGGCGGTGTGCATGCACATGTGCCCTTATGCGCGCTTCCAGAGCGTGATGTTCGACAAGGACACCCTGACCATTTCCTATAACCCGGTGCGCGGCGAAAGCCGTGGCCCGCGCAAGCGTGATGTGAAGCCTGCCGATGTCGGCCTGGGCGACTGCATCGACTGCCAGCTGTGCGTACAGGTCTGCCCTACCGGCATCGACATCCGCGACGGCCTGCAGATGGAGTGCATCGGCTGCGCTGCCTGCATCGACGCCTGCGACTCGATCATGGACAAGATGGGCTACGCCCGCGGCCTGATCGCCTACACCTCGGAACACGAGCTGCAAGGCGGCAAGACCCACCTGCTGCGTCCGCGCCTGGTGGGCTACAGCCTGGTGCTGCTGGTGATGATCGGCGCCCTGGCCCTGGCCCTGGTGCAGCGGCCCATGGTGTCCCTGGACGTGAGCAAGGACCGCGGCCTGTTCCGCGAGAACGCCCTGGGCCAGATCGAGAACATCTACAGCCTGAAGATCATCAACAAGACCCAGGAACGCCAGCAGTACCACCTGGCCCTGGTGGATGGCGAAGGCTTCGAGCTGCAGGGCAAGACCGAACTGAGCCTGGCCCCCGGTGAAATCATCGACCTGCCAGTGTCCGTGGCGATGACCCAGCACAAGGCGCAGAGCAGCTCCCAGGCCATCAGCTTCAAGGTCAGCGACAGCGATGACCCGGGCGTCTACGCCGTGGCCAAGAGTCGTTTTGTCGCGCCGATGAACCGCTGAGCCTCTAGAATGCCCTGGCGAGGGAGCCGGCTCCCCCCGGGGCCGGCCCCGGAGCCAATGAACCGGACACCCGCCGCCAGCCCGCTGGCGGCGCTTGCCACTCCCTCGCCACCGCAGATATGTCGACCCGATGACCAGACTGGATCCTCAACCGCAGATGAAACGCTACGAAAAATTCGCCGATGACATCGCCGAACTGATCCGCTCCGGGGTCCTGGGGCCGGGCCAGCGTGTGCCTTCGGTGCGCTACGCCAGCCAGACCTACGGGGTCAGCCCGTCGACGGTGTTCCAGGCCTATTACCTGCTGGAGCGTCGCGGCCTGATCCGCGCCCGCCCGCGCTCCGGCTACTTCGTCAATGCCCACGCGCCCAGCCCCTTCTCGGAGCCGGTGATCAGCAGCGAAGTCAACGAATCCACCGAAGTCGATGTCAGCGAACTGGTGTTCTCGGTGCTCGATTCGATCAAGGACCCGAGCACCGTGCCCTTCGGCTCGGCGTTCCCCAGCCCCACCCTGTTCCCCCTGCAGCGCCTGTCGCGCTCCCTGGCCAGCGCCAGCCGCGAAATGGACCCGCGCGTGGTGGTCACCGACATGTCCCCGGGCAATCCTCAGCTGCGCCGGCAGATCGCCCTGCGCTACATGGTGGCCGGGCTGATGCTGCCCATGGAGGAGTTACTGATCACCAACGGCGCGCTGGAGGCGCTGAACCTGTGCCTGCAAGCGGTGACCGAGCCGGGCGACCTGGTGGCCATCGAGGCTCCGGCCTTCTACGCCAGCCTGCAAGTGCTGGAGCGGCTCAAGCTCAAGGCGGTGGAAATCCCCGTGCACCCACGCGACGGCATCGACCTCGGGGTGCTGGCCCAGACCCTGGAGCGGCACCCGATCAAGGCCTGCTGGTGCATGACCAACTTCCAGAACCCCATGGGCGCGAGCATGCCCGAGGCGAAGAAACAGGAGCTGGTGGAGCTGCTGCGCCAGCACCAGGTGCCGCTGATCGAAGACGACGTCTACGCCGAGCTGTACTACGGCCAGCAGGCACCGAAACCGGCCAAGGCCTTCGACACCGAGGGCCTGGTGATGCACTGCGGCTCCTTCGCCAAGAGCCTGGCCCCGGGCTACCGCATCGGCTGGGTCGCGGCCGGGCGTTATGCGCAGAAGATCGAACGGCTCAAACTCATGACCTCGCTGTGTGCCTCGATGCCGGCCCAGGCGGCGATTGCCGACTACCTGCAGCACGGCGGCTACGACCGCCACCTGCGCAAGCTGCGCTATGCCCTGGAAGAACAGCAGAGCGCCATGCTGGCGGCGATCGCCCGCTACTTCCCGGCCCAGACCCGGGTCAGCCAACCGGCGGGCGGCTACTTCCTGTGGCTGGAACTGCCACCGCAGATGGACTCGTTGAAACTGTTCCAGATGGCCCTGGCCCAAGGCATCAGTATTGCCCCGGGGCCGATCTTTTCCCCAACCCAGCGCTTTCGCAACTGCATCCGCCTGAACTATGGCAGCCCCTGGAACGAAGCCGCGGAAAAGGCCATGGAAACCCTGGGGCGGATCATCCGCTCCTTCTGACCCCAACCGCCCCACCAGCCCCCATGTGTAGGAGCCGGCTTGCCGGCGAAGAGGCCCGCAAGACCTGCATCGCCTGGGCTGACGCCTTCGCTGGCAAGCCAGCTCCTACGGTGTACCAGCCACCGCTTCTCGCTGTAGGAGCCGGCTTGCCGGCGAAGAGGCCCGCAAGACCTGCAGCGCTTGGGCTGACACCTTCGCTGGCAAGCCAGCTCCTACACGGGGGGAGCGCTACACACCGATCCTTCTTCAGGCCGGCCGCAAGGTGACTCGCCGTAAGGTCGAAACCGCCAGCCGCCCCACCCGCAGCAACGGATATCCCCCCCTCACCCCCCCACACAAAACCAAACGCCCCATCACCACAACAATGCACACCTCCCAACATAAAAAAACCGCCAAGGCACCTTGCTCCACCCCCTCAACTCATTCAGCATCCGCGCTCCAATTTTCCAGGGAAAGGAACACGTCATGGTCGAAGACCTGTATTACGACGACTACCCAGAGGCCAAGGCCGAACTGATCAAGGCCATCGAACGCGGCCGCCTGCCACTGCTGACCCAGGAACTCAACGCCTACGACTGCATCCAGGCGATCTTCGAGCTGGACGCCATTAACAACCCCAAGGACGAGGAAGACGCCTTCTTCGACCTGGCCCTGGCCCTGATCGGCTGGATTCCCGGCCCCGGGCAAGGCCTGAAGATCCTCCTGCGCCTGATCAATCGCGCCCCCCAGCGCCACGCCGAAAAGCTCTTCGACCTGATCCGCCACACCCTGCTGGCCTGCCGCCTGAAGACCAGCCCCGAACAGCTGCTGGAAAAGTGCCTGGACCCATTGCGCCTGGCCGAAGAACTGCCCGAGATCATCCGCGGCGTGAGCGCCTCCAGCACCTTCAACGGCCTCACGTCCCAGCAGCAGCGCCTGGTGCTGCACAACCTCAACGAAGCCTGCGAACACACCGAGTTCCTCATGGTGACGGTGCAAGAGCGCATCGCCCCGTGGATCGCCGAACAGCGCAACAACTCGGCCGCCGCCCACAGCCGCGGCCCGGCCCTGGCGCCCAAGCCGCAGTCCTCCCTGGAAGCCGGCACGCCAACCATCAACCGCGCTGCGCAGCCTGAAACCCGCGATGCCGCGCGCATCACCCGGGACGCCAACCAGGGCCTGGAACACCTCACCGGTGAGGGCCACTGGCTGGAACTGAACCTGCACTACCCGAACCTGGAACCGGTGTCCGGCGCCGCTTACCGAGCGGTGTTCAGTGACGGCTCGCAAGCCGAGGGCAGCCTCGACCAGGAAGGTTTTGCCCGCCTGGAAGGCATCCCCGAAGGCCCGGTGCAGGTCTACTACGGCGAAGACCCGCGCCCCTACCTGCGCCGGCCAATCGTTGCCCTGCCCGCGGATGCACAGCAGTTGGAAGAAGAGCTGGAGCAGCTCGACCTGGAGCCCGCCGAAGTCGACCTGGCGACCCTGCTGCTGGAAACCTCGCAGCGCCAGGCGCCCTTCACCCTGATTCCCGTCTACTGAGCCAAGGCACCGACATGAACCGCAGACAAGTGTTTCTCAGCCACAAGCAGTACCACGACTTCCTCGAAAGCCTGGCCGGCGAAGAGGCCCATTGGCAGACCCATTCGATGATGGCCGACAGCCCCGAGCAGGAAGCCTCCCTCAAGGCCTCCAATGTGCGCAGCGCGCGCCTGCACCACCTGATCCTGGGCTACACCGGCGGTGCACCCATGGAGCAACTGGCCCGGGAGCTGGATGGGGTGATCGAAGGCTACGAGGACTACCAGCACAAGATGGGGGTTTATGAAGAACGGCCGGATATCGCGCCGCTGAACATCCAAGACTACCCCGACGAGTACGAGGAATATGTCCAGGTCATCAGCCTGTGCATCCTGCTGCAACGCAGCGACCTGCTACCGCGCCTGGTGCTGCTGCAGGACCGTGCCGGCTTTAGCGGCCAGGACACCCTGATCGAGGACCTGCTCAAGGCCTACCTGCCGGATCGTGAAGACGTTGATCAGTGGTTCCACGACGTCTCCACGCCCCTGATCCGGGCCATCTACACCGAAGATCCGGATGAACCCCGGGAACTGCTGGTGGAGTACTGCGACCAGTGGTATGAAGCGTTCGAACAGGCCCCATGGCACGACAGCCACCTGGACGGCGACGAGGGTTCCTACTTCGGCTACTGGGCCTTTGAAGCAGCGGCAGTGGCGTACCTCTACGGCCTGGACGACAGCGCGGTCAAGCACATGGTCTTCCCCCGGGAGATGCTCGAATACGCCCGGCGCTTTACCCCGCCGCCAATGCCCCAATAGCTGGCGCAGCACTGATAGCCCCCGTTTACCGCCTCTTCTTAAAGGTTATGCATTGCCCATGAAATCCTGGATCAAGACCCTGCTGATCACCCTGCTCGCGGCCGCCCTGTGCCTGCTGTTCTCCCGCGTTGTGCTGCCCCCGCTGATGGTGCATCTGATACCGCCGAGCTGGGAAGGCGTCCCGTGGTTCGGGGTCAATCTGCTGCTGGCGGGTTTCCTGGCCGGGCTGGTGGTGGCGCCCCTGCTGCGGACCCGGCGTTATTACCCAGTGCCGCTGCTGCTTCTGCTGTCCGTCCTGGTGGTGGTCGGCAATTGGGCGCAGAACCGCTGTAACGACGCCCAGTTGCAGGCCATCGAACAGCTGGAAAGGCGCAGCGCGAGCCATTCGAACCTGGGGATCTCCAACGAGGAACCCGCACCTTCGGCGCCCGTGGACGTGAGCGCCATACCGGGCGTCTGGGCCCATGAGCAAGGCGATGGATATGGCTACAGCTGCAACCGCCCGGGGGAAACCCTGGGGTTCCTGATGCCACAGTTGATGAGCTTTGGCATCAGCGTGCTGGGGCTGTTGCTGGCCCTGCTGATCGGCCCCGGCCGCCGCCGCGCCCGCTGAGGAAACCGTAGGAGCTGGCTTGCCAGCGAAGGCGTCCGCAAGCGCGGCGCAAGACTCAAGGGCCCCTTCGCCGGCAAGCCGGCTCCTACGGATTAGGCCACAAGAACGGAGGGAAACCGCAGGAGCTGGCTCGCCAGCGAAGGCGTCCGCAAGCGCGGCGCAAGGCTTGAGGGCCCCTTCGCCGGCAAGCCGGCTCCTACGGGTTAGGCCGCAGACTTGCGGGGGCTCAGCGCCCGCCGCCCAGGTCGACGAAGGTGCCGGTGGCATAGGAAGCCTTGTCCGACAGCAGCCAGACAATCGCCTCGGCCACTTCATCAGGACGCCCGCCGCGGCCCATGGGGATTGCCGACTCCAGCTTGCTGACCCGGTCGGCATCGCCGCTCAGGGCATGAAAGTCGGTGTAGATATAGCCCGGGCGCACCGCGTTGACGCGGATGCCCTCGCCCGCCACTTCCTTGGACAGGCCGATGGTGAAGGTGTCCAGGGCGCCTTTGGAGGCGGCGTAGTCGACGTATTCCCCCGGCGAACCCAGGCGCGCCGCCACCGAGGAGACGTTGACGATGCTGCCGCCCTGCCCGCCATGGCGCGGCGACATGCGCAGCACGGCGTGCTTGGCGCAGAGGATCGGCCCCATGACATTGGTCTTCATGATCTTCTGGATGCGAAATTCGGACATTTCATCCAGCCGCGACTTGTGGCCCACGGTCCCGGCGTTGTTGACCAGGGCCGTGACCCGCCCCAGTTCGCTGTCGACCCGGTGGAACAGGCCGATCACTTCATCCTCGATGCTGACGTCGGCACGCACCGCGATGGCCTGCACACCCAGGGCCCGAACCTGCTCCAGCACCTGCAGGGCGGACTGTTCGTCGGCCTGGTAGTTGATGCACACCTTGAATCCCTGCTGCGCGGCCAACACTGCCGTGGCGGCGCCTATACCCCGTCCGCCACCGGTGATGACGATGACTTTATCCATGCTGCCGACTCCCTCACTGAACATTTCAACGCGAGCCATTAAACACCGCGCGGGCAGCGATGAAAACTGCGCACATGTGCCCCTTCTGGCCAATAGGAATGCACGACAGCACCGCGTGCCGACGGTGCAAGCCGGCTGGGGGCCCGACAGCGGCAATATCCCTGCGAACTGCCGCCCGATCGCGACCGCTACCGGCCAGGCGCCAGGCTCAGGCTTTTTCTTCGCCCCGGTGGATGCCCTGCATGAAACCTTCAGGCGGCAGAGGATGGCCAAGGAAATAGCCTTGCAGGGAATCACAGCCCAGCTGGGTGAGGAAGGTCTGCTGCACTCCGGTTTCCACGCCCTCGGCGACGATCCGCAGGCCCAGGGCCTGGCCCAGGGCGACAATGGCCGAGACGATGGCGGCGTCGTCGCTGTCGTGCTCCAGGTCGCGGACGAAGCCGCGGTCGATCTTCAGTTCGTTGGCCGGCAGGCGCTTGAGGTACATCAGGCTGGAATAGCCGGTGCCGAAATCGTCGATGGACAGGTCCACCCCCATGTCCGCCAGCTGTTGCAGGACCAGCATGCTGACATCGGCGTCGTTCATCGCCGTGGTTTCGGTGATTTCCAGGGTCAGGTTGTTGGCCGGCAGGTGGTAGCGCTCCAGGGCATTGGCCACGCTCTTGACCAGCCCGGTATGGCAGAACTGCAGGGCCGAGAGGTTTACCGCGATGCGCCAGTCGGTGTAGCCCTGGACGTACCACTCGCGCATCTGCCGGCAGGCCTCGTTGAGCACCCACTCGCCGATGGCAATGATCAGCCCGGTCTTCTCCGCCAGTTCGATGAACTTGTCCGGCAGCAACAGGCCATGCTGGGGATGCTCCCAGCGCAGCAGCGCCTCGGCCCCCACCGGCAGGCCATTGGCGGCGTCGAACTTGGGCTGGTAATGCAGGCGAAACTGATGATGCTCCAGGGCATTGCGCAAATCCTGCAGCAATTGCAACTGGCGCCGGGCGTTGCTGTTCATCGAGGCATCGAAAAAACTGTAGCCATTCTTGCCGGTGCCCTTGGCGTGGTACATCGCTGCATCGGCGTTCATCAGCAGTTCCTGTGCACTCAGGCCATTGCCGGGGTACACCGCAATGCCGATGCTGGCGGAAATCTGCAGGTCATGCTCGGCCACCCGGAACGAGCGCGATACCAGCCCCACCTGGCGTGCCGCCAGGCGCAGGGCATCGTCCGGCTCGGCCAGTTGCACCAGCAGCACGAACTCATCGCCACCGATCCGCGCCAGGGTGTCTTCGCTGCGTAAATCCTCGCGCAGGCGCTGGGCCACTTCGCGCAGCAACTGGTCGCCCATGTGGTGGCCAAAGGCGTCGTTGACCGGCTTGAAACCGTCCAGATCGATGAACATCAGCGCAAAACAGCCACCATGGGCAGTGACCCGGTGCATCGCCTGGTCAATGCGGTCGGCCAGCAGAATGCGGTTCGGCAGCCCGGTCAGGGTGTCGTGCAGCGCCAGTTGGGTCAGTTCCTTGTTGGCTTCGGTCAACGATTGCGCCAGCACCGCGGTGCGGGCTTCCAGCCGCGCATCCAGCACCGAGGTCAGCAAGGCGATGATCAGCACCGCCAGGGTGGTGATCAGCACCAGGTTGTCCAGGCCCTTGCCGCTCAGACCGTTGCCCAGGGCGCCGCAGAAACTGCCATCGGCGAAACGCGCCGCGGCCATGCCGGTGTAATGCATGCCGACGATGGCAAAGCCCATGACAATCGCCGCGCCGGTTCGGGCCAGGCGCACGTAAGGGGTGTTCTGACGCAGGCGAAAGGCAATCCACAGCGCCGCCAGCGACGCGCCGAAGGCAATCAGCAGCGAGGCGCCGAACAGGCTCGGGTCGTAGTCGATGCCAGGCTGCATGCGCATGGCCGCCATGCCGGTGTAGTGCATGCCACTGATGCCCGAGCCCATGATCAGCGCGCCGAACAGCAACTGCCACATCGGCAGCCGCGGCTGGCTCACCAGCCACAGGGCAAAGCCGCAGGACAGGATCGAGATCAGCAGCGACAAGGCAGTGAGCTGGATGTCGTAGCCCAGGTCGATGGGCAGGCTGAAGGCCAGCATGCCGATGAAGTGCATGGACCACACACCGACGCCCATGGCCAGGGCTCCGCCCATCATCCATAGATAAGCGGCACGGCCGGTGGTGGTGGCAATGCGCCCGGTCAGGTCGAGGGCGGTATAGGAAGCGAGGATCGCCACGAAGATGGAGATCAGGACCAGTGCGGAGGAGTAGCTACCGATGAGCATGAGACGTCTCTTGGCCGTTGTGCCGACATCCCTGCGCGGCGGGCAAAACCGCAGATTGTACTGATTGCGCGGAAGAACGCATCTACAAAGTTAGCAAAAAGCCATTAGTCGGACAGAACGCCGTTTTCGGCTGCCTCATACCCCTACAAGCCCTGTGGGCATGGGCTTTGCGGGAAGTCCCGGGGCGTTGCAAATCACGCCAGATACACCCCGCTTGCGGCCTTCGAGCAGGCCTTGCAGCCAGCCTGCTGCAAGGCGTTCACGGGCCTATTTCTGCTCGCTGGCCTGCAGCTGCCCATCCCAGCCACCGCCCATGGCGGCGATCAACTGCACGCTGGCGATCAGGCGGCTCTGCAACAGGCTGAGCACGCTGCGCTCGTTGCTCAGGGCAGTGGTCTGGCTGGTGACCACATCCAGGTAGGCGATCAGCCCGGCCTTGTACTGGTTCTCGGTCAGGCGCAGGGCCTCGCGGGCCGAATCCAGGGCCTGCTGGCGCACCCCCGCCTCGTCCTCCAAGACCTTGAGCTGGACCATGTAGTTCTCCACCTCGCGGAAACCGTCGAGCACGGTCTGCCGGTACTTGGCCACGGTCTGGTCGTACACCGCCTCGGTGCGGTCCACTTCCGCCGAACGCTGGCCGCCGTCGAACAGGGTCATGGCCAGTTTCGGCCCTACCGACCAGAAGCGGTTCGGCAGGCTGATCCAGTCGGCGTAGGTGCTGCTGCTGTAGCCGCCGGCCAGGCTCAGGGTCAGGTCCGGGTAATAGGCGGCCTTGGCCACGCCGATCTTGGCGTTGGCGGCAATCACCGAACGCTCAGCCGAGGCGATGTCCGGGCGCCGCTCCAGCAGTTGCGAGGGCACGCTCAATGGCACTTGGGGCAGCACGGGGATGGTCTTGCTCTCGGCCAGGTTGAACTCGGCCGGGGGCACGCCGATCAGCACGGCAATGGCGTTCTCGAACTGCGCCCGCTGCCAGATCAGGTCGATCAGGTCGGCCTGGGTGCTTTTGAGCTGGGTCTGGGCCTGGGCCACCGCGTCCTTGCCGGAGACCCCGGCCTGGTACTGGTTCTGGGTCATGGTCAGGGAGCGCTGATAAGCCGCCACCGTGGCCTCCAGTAGGCGCTTCTGCTCATCGATCACCCGCAGTTGCAGGTAGTTCTGCGCCAGCTCGGACTGCTGGCTCAGGCGCATGGCCGCCAGGTCGGCGAAGCTGGCCTCGGCGCTGGCCTCGTTGGCCTCCAGGTCACGGCGCAGCTTGCCCCACACGTCCGCTTCCCAGCTCACCCCCAACTGGGTGTTGTAGGTGTCGCGGATACCACTGCTGGAGCTGCTCAGGGCCGAACTGCTGCTGCCGGTGCCCTGGCTGGCGCGGGTCTTGCCGGCGCTCAGGTCGACACTGGGAAAGAACGCCCCCCGGGAGCTGCGCACCAGGGCCCGGGCCTGACGGAACTGCGCCTCGGCCTGGGCCACGCTCTGGTTGGAACTGTTGAGCTTGTCGATCAGGCCATTGAGCTGGGCATCGCCGTACAGCTCCCACCAGGCGCCACGGGCCAGGGCGTCGCTGGGGTTGGCCTGGCGCCAGCCTTCGGCTTCCTTGTACTGCACCGGCTCGGCCACCTGCGGGCGCTGGTAGTCGGGACCGATGGCGCAGGCGCTGAGCAGCAGCACGCACAGGCCCAGGCTCAAGGCCCGCGAGCCCCGGGCCATGGCCAGGCGCTGGGCGGACAGCAAGGTTACGGGACGGGACGAATGGTCGGTCATAGCGGCGTTTCCAGAGCAGCATCGGTACGGACCCCACGCCAGTGGTTGAACTTGTGGCGCAGGCGATCGAGATAGAGGTAGACCACCGGGGTGGTGTAGAGGGTCAGGACCTGGCTGAAGACCAGGCCGCCAATGATGGTCAGGCCCAGGGGCTGGCGCATTTCCGAGCCTTCGGCACCGCCCAGCAGCAACGGCAAGGCGCCGAGGATCGCCGCCAGGGTGGTCATGAGGATCGGCCGCAGGCGTTGCAGGCAGGCGCTGCGGATCGACTGCAACGGGTCCAGGCCCTGGTGACGCTCCAGTTGCAGCGCCAGGTCGATCATCAGGATCGCGTTCTTCTTCACCACGCCAATCAGCAGGAACAGCCCCAACAGCGAGATCAGGCTGAACTCACCGCCCAGCACGTAGATCGAGAGCAAGGCGCCAACCCCGGCCGAGGGCAAGGTGGAGAGGATGGTCAGCGGGTGAATGTAGCTTTCATAGAGCACCCCGAGCACCAGGTAGACCGCCAGCAGCGCGCCGAGGATCATGAACGGCTGGCTCTTCTGGGTGGCGGCGAAGGCATCGGCGGTGCCGGCCATCTTGACGATCACGTCTTCGGGCATGCCCAGCTTGGCGATCGCCCGTTCGATGGCGGCAGTGCCCTGCTCCACCGTCACGCCCTCGGCCATGTCGAAGGAAATGCTTTCCGAGGCGAATTGCCCTTCATGGCTGACCCGGTCGTCTTCCAGGCTGTTTTCATAGTGGGCGATGGCCGACAGCGGAATCCGCGCGCCGGCGCTGGTGATCACCTGCACCTGGTTCAGGGTGATGGGGTCCTGGGCGTACTTGGGATTGACCTCCATCACCACCTGGTACTGGTTGAGGCTGTCGTAGATGGTGGAGATCTGCCGCTGGCTGTAGGCGTTGTTGAGCACCGCGGTGACCATGTCCATGTCCACCCCCAGGCGCTTGGCCTGGTCGCGGTCCACCACCAGGGTCACCTGCTGGGCGCCACGGCCTTCCCGGGCGTCGATGGCGGTGATCTCGGGCAAGGCGCGCAGCGCCGTCACCACTTTCGGGTACCACTGGCGCAACTCGCCCAGGTCGCCGCTTTGCAGGATGTAGGAATACTGCGAGGTGGTCTGCTCGCGACCGCCGCCGAACTGCAAGTCCTGGTCGGCCATCAGCATCAGTTGCGCACCGGGCACCTTGGGCATTTCCTTGCGCAGGCGCTCGATGACCTTCTGCGCCGAAATATCGCGTTCCTTGATCGGCTTCAGGCGCACCAGCATGAAGGCGTTGTTGGTGCCGTTGTTGCCACCGATGAAGCCGGCCACGCTCTCCACTGCCGCATCCTTGAGCACGGCGCGGCGGAAGATTTCCATCTTCGGCTGCATCACGCTGAAGGACAGACCGTCGTCGCCGCGGACAAAACCGATCAACTGGCCGGTGTCCTGCTGGGGCATGAAGGTCTTGGGCACCACCACGTACAGGGCCACGTTGACGCCAATGGTCAGCAGCAGGCTGAGCAGGGTCAGGCGCCTGTGGCGCAGCACCCAGTCCAGGCTGGTGGCGTACTTGCCCATCATCCAGTCGTTGCTGCGCCGGCTCCAGCGCTGCAGGCGGTTCTCCTGGCCCGGGGTGTGGGGCTTGAGCC
The DNA here is from genome assembly GCF_017947325.1 of Pseudomonas sp. MWU349. NCBI lineage: Bacteria > Pseudomonadati > Pseudomonadota > Gammaproteobacteria > Pseudomonadales > Pseudomonadaceae > Pseudomonas > Pseudomonas sp. MWU349. Next base: position 1,453,903 of record NZ_JAFEVP010000001.1, read on the forward strand.
AGCGCGCGCAAAGCATCGGGGTCAGGGTGAGGGACACCACCAGCGACACCACGATGGCCGCCGCCAGGGTGATGGAGAACTCGCGGAACAGGCTCTCGATGATCCCCCCCATGAACAGGATCGACAGGAACACCGCCACCAGCGACACGTTCATCGACAGCAGGGTGAAGCCCACCTCCTTGGCCCCCAGGTACGCCGCCTTCATTGGCGCAATGCCTTCGTCGATGTGCCGGGAAATGTTCTCCAGCACCACGATGGCATCGTCCACCACCAGCCCAGTGGCAAGGATCAGCGCCATCAGCGACAGGTTGTTCAGGGAAAAACCGTAGAGATACATGATGGCAAAAGTGCCCACCAGGGATACCGGTACCGCCAGGGTCGGGATCAGCGAGGCGCGGAAGTTGCCCAGGAACAGGTACACCACCAGGATCACCAGGGCCACGGCGATCAGCAGGGTCATCTCGGCCTCGTGCAGGGTGGCCTTGATCACCGGCGAGCGGTCCATGGCCAGGTTGAGCTTGACGCTGGCCGGCAGCACCGCCTGCAACGCCGGCAACTGGGCCTTGATCTCGTTCACCGTCTCGATGATGTTGGCCCCGGCCTGGCGGTTGATCACCAGCAGCACCGCCGCGTCATCGTTGAAGAAACCGCTGTTGTAGCGGTCTTCCACGCCATCGCTGACCTTGGCCACGTCCTTCAGGCGCAGGGCCGCGCCGTTGTTGTAGTGGATGATCAGCGGCTCGTAGTCACGGGCCTTTTCCAACTGGTCGTTGGCCTGGATCTGCCACAGCCGCTGGTCATCCTCCACCGAGCCCTTGGGCCGGCGCTGGTTGGCGTTGGCGATGGCATTGCGCACGTCGTCCAGGGCCACGCCGTACTGGTTGAGCAGTTGCGGCTCCAGTTCGATGCGCACCGCTGGCAAGGAGCTGCCGCCGACCTGCACTTCGCCCACGCCCTGCACCTGGGACAGGCTCTGGGACAGGATGGTCGAGGCCAGGTCGTAGAGCTGGCCCTTCTCCAGCACATCGGAGGTCAGCGACAGGACCATGATCGGCGCCTGGGACGGGTTGACCTTCTTGTAGGTAGGCATGCTGCGCATGCCGCTGGGCAGCAGGTTGCGCGAGGCGTTGATGGCCGCCTGCACCTCCCGCGCCGCGCCGTTGATGTCGCGGTCCAGGTCGAACTGCAGGATCACCCGGGTCGAGCCCTGGCTGGAACGGCTGCTCATGGTGTTGACCCCGGCGATGGCGCCGAACGAGCGCTCCAGGGGCGTGGCCACGGTGGAGGCCATGACCTCGGGGCTGGCCCCGGGCAGGCTGGCCTGGACCACGATCACCGGGAAGTCCATCTGCGGCAGCGGCGCCACCGGCAGCAGGCCGAAGCTGACGCCGCCCAGCAGCATGATCGCCAGCGACAACAGCATGGTCGCCACCGGGCGCTTGATGAAGGGGCCGGAGAGGTTCATGCCGACACGCTCCAGGCTTGAGGCAGGCTGCGGCCCTTCATGCCTCCACCTCTTGGGCGTCTTCACGCTTGCCGAAGCGCCGGCCCAGGCGGTCGAAGTACAGGTAGATCACGGGCGTGGTGAACAGGGTCAGTACCTGGCTCACCAGCAGGCCGCCGACCATCACCAGGCCCAGGGGCTGGCGCAGCTCGGCGCCGGAACCGGTGGCCAGCATCAGTGGCACGGCGCCGAACAGCGCCGCCAGGGTGGTCATCAGGATCGGCCGGAAACGCAGGAGCGCCGCCTGGTAGATGGCCTGTTCCGGGGCCATGCCCTGGTGGCGTTCGGCGTCGAGGGCGAAGTCGATCATCATGATCGCGTTCTTCTTGACGATGCCGATCAGCAGGATGATGCCGATGATGGCGATCATGCCCAGGTCGTTGCCGCTGAGGATCAGCGCCAGCAAGGCCCCCACCGCCGCCGAGGGCAAGGTGGAGAGGATGGTGATCGGGTGAATGTAGCTCTCATAGAGCACGCCGAGCACGATGTACATGGTCACCACCGCCGCCAGGATCAGCAGCAAGGTGCTCGACAGCGAGGCCTGGAAGGCTTCCGCCGCGCCCTGGAAGCGGGTCTGCACGCCCACCGGCATGCCGATTTCCTGCTGCACCTGCTCGATCACGTCCACCGCCTTGCCCAGGGCCACGCCCGGAGCCAGGTTGAAGGACATCATTACCGCCGGGAATTGGCCGATATGGGCGATGGCCAGTTGCGCCTGGCGCTCCTCGACATGGGCCAGGCTCGACAGCCGCACTTGGCCGCCGTCGGTGGTCTTGACGTGGATCTGCTCCAGGGCCTGGGGCCCGATGCGCTCGCCGGCCTGGGCCTGGAGCACCACCCGGTACTGGCTGGCCTGGGTGTAGATGGTGGAGATCTGGCGCTGGCCAAAGGCGTCGTACAGGGCGTCGGTGATGTTGGACACCGAAACCCCGACCCGGGATGCGGCGTCACGGTCGATCACCAGGAACACCTGCAGGCCCTTGTCCTGCAGGTCGCTGGCCACGTCGGTGAGCTCCGGGCGCTGGGCCAGGGCCTGCACCAGGCGATTGCTCCACAGGCTCAGCAGCTCGGCATCCGGCGACGACAGGCTGAACTGGTACTGGGTGCGGCTGACCCGGTCTTCGATGGTCAGGTCCTGTACCGGTTGCATGAACAGGCGGATGCCCAGCAGCTTGTCCACCTCGGGCTGGATCCGCGCGATCACCTGGGCTGCGCTCAGGTCGCGCTCGCTGTGGGGCTTGAGGTTGATCAGCAGGCGGCCGCTGTTGAGGGTGGCGTTGTCGCCGTCCACCCCGATGTAGGAGGACAGGCTTTGCACGGCCGGATCCTGCAGGATGATCTTGGCCAGGTCCTGCTGGCGCTGGCTCATGGCGGCGAAGGACACCGACTGCGGCGCCTCGGAAATGCCCTGGATGACCCCGGTGTCCTGCACCGGGAAGAAACCCTTGGGCACCACCATATAAAGGAACACGGTCAGGCCCAGGGTGCCGATGGCCACCATCAGGGTCAGGAACTGGTGCTTGAGCACCCACTGCAACTTGCGCCCGTAGCTTTCGATCAGCCAGTCGATCCAGGCCCCGCTGGCGCGGTAGAAGCGCCCCTGCTCTTCAGGCTTGGGTTCACGCTTGAGCAGGCGCGCGCACATCATCGGGGTCAGGGTCAGGGACACCACCAGGGAGATCAGGATCGCCACCGCCAGGGTGATGGCGAACTCGCGGAACAGCCGCCCCACCACATCCGCCATGAACAGCAGCGGGATCAGCACCGCGATCAGCGACAGGGTCAGGGAGATCAGGGTGAAGCCGATCTGCCTGGCGCCCTTGAGTGCGGCCTGCATCGGGCTGTCGCCCTCCTCGATGAAGCGCGCGATGTTCTCCAGCATGACGATGGCATCGTCCACCACAAAGCCGGTGGCGATGGTCAAGGCCATCAGGGTCAGGTTGTTCACCGAGAAACCGGCCAGGTACATCACACCGAAGGTGCCGATCAGCGACAGCGGCACGGCAATCGAAGGAATGAGGGTGGCACTGGCCCGGCGCAGGAACAGGAAGGTCACCATCACCACCAGCGCGATGGCGATCAGCAACTCGTGCTGCACATCCTTGACCGAGGCACGGATGGTCTGGGTACGGTCGGTGAGCACGGTGACGTCCAGGCCCGCCGGCAGGTTGTCGGTGATGCTCGGCAGCAGTGCCTTGATCCGGTCCACCACCTCGATCACGTTGGCCCCGGGCTGGCGCTGGATGTTCAGCAGCACCGCCTGGTTTTCGTTGGCCCAGGCCGCCAGGCGCTCGTTCTCGGCGCCGTCGACGATCTCGGCCACATCCTTCAGGCGCAGTGGCGCGCCATTTTTATAGGCCAGGATCAGCTCGGCGTAGTCCTTGGGCGAGGTCAGCTGGTCGTTGGCGTCGAGCATCGAGACCCGGGTCGGGCCGTCGAAGTTGCCCTTGGGCTGGTTGACGTTGGAGGCGCCGATCAGGGTGCGCACATCCGCCAGGTTCAGGCCGTTGGCCGCCAGGGCCTCGGGGTTGACCTTGATCCGCACCGCCTGGCGCTGGCCGCCGGCAATGCTGACCATGCCCACGCCGCTGATCTGGGCGATCTTCTGCGCCATGCGCGTATCCACCAGGTCATTGAGCTTGGGCAGCAGCATGGTCTTGGAGGTAATGGCCAGGGTCAGCACCGGGGTGTCCGCCGGGTTGACCTTGTTGTACACCGGCGGCGCCGGCAGGTCCTTGGGCAACAGGTTGGTGGCGGCGTTGATCGCTGCCTGCACCTGCTGCTCGGCCACGTCCATATTGATATCGAGGCTAAAGCGCAGGGTCAGTACCGAGGCCCCGCCGGAACTGGTGGAGGCCATCTGGGTCAGGCCGGGCATCTGCCCGAACTGGCGTTCCAGGGGCGCGGTAACCGCGCTGGTCATCACGTCCGGGCTGGCCCCGGGGTACAGGGTCATGACCCGGATGGTCGGATAGTCCACCTGGGGCAAGGCCGACACCGGCAGCAGGCGATAGGCGATCAGGCCGGCCAGGACAATGGCCAGCATGCTCAGGGTGGTGGCTACCGGACGGAGGATGAACAGCCGCGAGAAATTCATGCGCCGACCTTTTGCGCCTTGCCATCAACCGGCTTGCCGTCTGCGGCCGGAGCCCCGGCGGGCTGGCCCTGCAGGTGTTCGGTGGGGGTGGTGGGCACCTCGATGCTGTCGTTGACCACTTCCACCTCGCTGCCGTCCTTGAGGCGGTCGGTGCCTTCCATCACCACCCGGTCGCCGGCCTTGAGGCCGTCCTGGATCACCGTCGAGTCGCCGTTGCTGGCACCCACTTTGAGCTGGCGGATCTTCACCTTGTTGTCGCCATCCAGGGCGTAGACGAAGGTGCCATTAGTGCCGAACTGGATCGCCGCCGAGGGCGCCAGCACCACGTTCTTCAGGGTATCGGCCAGCAGCCGCACATTGACGAACTGGTTGGGGAACAGGCCCTGGTCGCGGTTATCGAAGCGCGCCTTGAACTTCAGGGTGCCGGTGGTGGTGTCGATCTGGTTGTCCAAGCTCTGCAGCACGCCTGTTGCCTGCAGCTTCACATCGCCCCGGTCCCAGGCTTCCACCGCCAGCTTGGCGCCACTGTGGTAGCGGGCGAGTACGGTTTCCAGGCTGTTTTCCGGCAGGGTGAAGGCCACGCTGATGGGCTGGGTCTGGGTGATGATCACCAGCGCGGTGGTGTCGTTGGCCGCCACCAGGTTGCCCACGTCCAGCTGGCGCAGGCCCAGGCGGCCGGCGATCGGCGCGCGGATGTTGGTGAATTCCAGGTTGAGCTTGGCGTCGTTGACCGCCGCCTGGTTGGTCTTGACCGTCCCCTGGTACTGCCCCACCAGCGCCGCGGCGGTGTCCAGGGTCTGTTTGGCGATGCTGTCCTGGGCATACAACCCGCGGTAACGCTCAAGGTCGACCTGGGCGTTCTTCAACTGGGCCTGGTTCTGCAGCAAGGTGCCTTCGGCCTGGAGCAAGGCATTCTGGTACGGACGCGGATCGATCTGCGCCAGCAGGTCGCCAGCCTTGACCATCTGCCCTTCCTCGAAGTTGACCTTGACCAGTTCCCCCGCCACCCGGCTGCGCACATTGATGGTGTTCAACGCGGTCACCGTGCCCAGGGCCTTGTAGTACACCGCGAAATCGCCCTGGGTCACTGGCGCCACGCGCACCGGGATCGGCCCGCTGGCACCGCCGAAGCCGGGGCGCAAGCTGCCGCTACGCCCGGTATGCCCAGCCACGGGTTTCTGTTGCGCGCCTTCCTTGTGGGCACTGCCGGCCGGCCAGAATTTCCAGCACAGGCCGGCCACCAGCAGCAGGACAAACAGGCCGAACAGCCAGCGACGGGAGTTGCGGGAAGCAGAGGATTGCATGGAGTGATCAACCATTGGGCGCGTGGGAGGCTTCTTTGAGAAGGCTGAAAGATAAGCACTAGAGCGGTTTTAGCAAAGCGCCTTTACCGGCAATTTACCTTTGACTGACGTTTCAAGGAGCGGCGCTAAGCCACTGAAGCACAAATAAAAACGGCCTGGACAGAGCCAGGCCGTTAATAATTGTAAAACCTGTTACTTGAGCACGGCCAGGGCCGCGTCGTAGTTCGGCTCTTCGGCGATTTCCTTGACCAGCTCGCTGTGCAGCACGGTGTCGTTTTCATCCAGCACCACCACGGCGCGGGCGGTCAGGCCGGCCAGCGGGCCGTCGGCGATGGCCACGCCGTAGTTTTCGATGAACTCGCGGCCGCGCAGGGTCGACAGGTTCTGTACGTTTTCCAGGCCTTCGGCACCGCAGAAGCGCGCCTGGGCGAATGGCAGGTCGGCAGAGATGCACAGCACCACGGTGTTGGCCAGCTCGTTGGCCTGGGCGTTGAACTTGCGCACCGAGGTGGCGCAGGTCGGGGTGTCGACGCTTGGGAAAATGTTCAGCACCTTGCGCTTGCCGGCGAGGCTGCTCAGGGAAACATCGGCCAGGCCTGCGCCCACCAGGGTGAACGCAGGGGCTTTGGAACCGACTTGCGGCAGTTGGCCATTAACCTGCACCGGGTTGCCTTTGAGAGTGACTTGAGCCATGAACGGAGTCCTTATTGAACAGTGATGATGGAACAGCAATGAGAAATTCCTGAGAGGCCGAAGTTAAGCATGAAACGGCCCAGGCACCTATGCCCTACGGGCAAATTGTCCAACAACCCGCCCCGACACCGGCATTACCGGTTGTAGGAGCTGGCTTGCCAGCGAAAGCGATTTCAAGCCTTGCGCACGCCTTGACGGCCTCTTCGCCGGCAAGCCGGCTCCTACAGGGGTGAATTTGGGTGTTTCGGTGTAGGAGCTGGCTTGCCAGCGAAAGCGATTTCGGGCCTTGCGCATGCCTTGACGGCCCCTTCGCCGGTAAGCCGGCTCCTACAGGGGTGAATTTGAGTGTTTCGGTGTAGGAGCTGGCTTGCCAGCGAAAGCGATTTCAAGCCTTGCGCACGCCTTGACGGCCCCTTCGCCGGCAAGCCGGTTCCTACAGGGGTGAATTTGGGTGTTTCGGTGTAGGAGCTGGCTTGCCAGCGAAAGCGATTTCGAGCCTTGCGCACGCCTTAACGGCCTTTTCGCCGGCAAGCCGGCTCCTACGGTTATTTGTTGAGGTGCGCCAGGAGCAGATCGGCCACCGGGCCGCCGGACGCCGGGTTCTGCCCGGTGATCACGCGCTGATCCTCCACCGTGAACGGCGCCCAGGGTGCAGCGGCCTTCTGGTAAAGGGCGCCGCGCTTGACCAGCTCGGTTTCCGTCAGATACGGCACGTACTGGTCCAGTTCGGCGAGTTTCTCCTCTTCATTGGAGAAACCGGTGACCTGCTTGCCGGCGATCAGCAGACTACCGTCGCCCAGCTTGATGTTGAGCAAGCCCACCGCGCCATGGCATACCGAACTGACATAGCCCCCCTGCTCATAGATCTCCCGGCTCAGGGCCTGCAGTTCCGGGTTATCGGGAAAATCCCAGACCACGCCGTGGCCACCGGCGTAATAGACCGCCACATAGTCCCCGGCCCTGACCTGGGAAGGCTTGAGGGTCGCTCCCAGGCGGCTCATGAAGGCGCTGTCCTGGTACCACTGCCAATCGGTGTCGTCGGCCATGGCCAGGCTGTGGGGGTCGATGGGCACGTAGCCACCCTTGGGGCTGACGTAATCCACCTCGAAGCCCGCGGCTTCGACCCTTTTCACGAAATGCACCGCCTCACCCAGCCACAGGCCAGTGGCGCGGGCCAGGTTGGGGTATTTGGCCACGCTGGTTAGGACCACCAGTATCTTCTTGCTCATGGGCATGCTCCTTGGCATTGGGAAACAGGGCAAGGCACGGCAATCAACTGAGCAACCGCAGCATGTTGCGGTGCCGGGCATCGAAAATCCGTGCCATGTAGGCGTTGACCATCAACCACTCCAAAGGTGCACCACCGATAGCCCTGTAGGTCACCCGGTCGGTGTACAGGGTGCCCCCTTCGGCGGCCTCGACCCGGTGCTCATGGCGAAAGGCCCGCAGCGGCCCCTTGAGCATCTCGTCGACAAAATGCCGGTCGCCGACCTCACGTATAACCACCGTCCATTTCGCCGGTATGACACCGAACATCCAGTGCAGGAAGCTGAACTGGCGCCCGACACTGATGCGCAAGTCATTGATATCAAGGCCACCCAAGGGCGTGACACGCTCGGGGAAGATCTTTGGAAAGTTGGCGCCTTCGAGGCAGAAATCCAGCACCTGCTGCGGGCTGTATCCGGCCAGGAAAGTCGTGCGTTCGACCACGGGCATTCTGCTTGATCCTTGCTGATTTTATTGAGAAGGGAACTGCACAAACCTACAAACAACTTCATAAAAAACAAATAACACATTGTTTTTTAATGATTTTTTTATAACTTGATAACCAATCACTATAACCACACAAATCACATTGAAATCATCACAAAGCACTTTAGGTGAGATTCGTTGGCACCCACCTTCAAAGGACCGCTCGCCACGCATTGCCTGTCCACAGCCCGGCAGTGATCCTGTGCACAAAAACCAACGAATTAATCCTTTCGACTGGCTAAGCGAAGGTTAGCTGCTAGCGTCATCAGACAATTCCTACGGGTATTAGAGAGAAACACTATCAGTTGACCCACGGCTCAAGAAGTGCCGCTCGGTGATCGTTCGCAAAAGGATTGAACCTGCATGTCCAGAGCATTTTTTGCGCCCGCCGTCTGGGCCGTAGTCGCCCTGACCTCATCGCTGCCGGCCCTGGCCGACAATGCCGAAACCGCCAACAAAAGCAACAACCCGCTGAACCTTGCTCCCGGCCTCAACCTGCAGGATTACTACACCCCGCGCCTGTACGACAGCAATGCCCACACCAACGACACCCTGCTGCGGGGCACCCTGCCCATCGCCCCCTCGGATTTCATCGGCGTCCCCCAGCTGCTGCGTGCCACCCTGCCGGTCAGTACCCCCCCGATCCGCACCACGGCTACAGCACCGGCATCGGCGACCTCAACCTGTTCGATATCTTCCTGCTCAAGACCGACGGCGTGCAATTGGGTATCGGCCCGCAGATTACCGCGCCCACCGCCGAACAGGACGAACTGGGCACCGGCAAATGGCAGGCCGGGCTGGCCGCGGTGGCCATCGATGCCTCGCCCCGGGGCCTGCTGGGGGCCCTGGTGCAGTACCAGAGTTCATTCGCCGGCGACCATGACCGCGCCCATGTCGAAAGCGCCACCCTGCAGCCCTTCATCATCCACAACCTGCCCCGGGGCTGGTACCTGCGCTCCACCGGCACCTGGACCTTCGACCTGAAGAACAACACCCACTACATCCCCATCGGCCTGGGGGTGGGCAAGGCCTGGAAAGCCGGTGACAACATTCTCAACGCCTTCGTCGAGCCGCAGTGGACCGTGGAGCGCAAAGGCGACGGCATGCCCCAGTTCACGCTGTTCGCCGGGCTCAATGTCACTTTTGGAAAATAAGGACGCGCCATGCAGCCACTACTGCGCACTGCCGGTTTCAGCCTGTTGCTCCTGGCCGCCAGTTGCGGGGTCGGCGCCCAGCCCGAGCCGCTGAACAGCCGCCTGGCGGCGATCAAGATGGATGGCGAACTGCCGGCTCGTGCCGCCATTGCCGGGCTGTTTGCCGAACTGGACTTCCAACAGGCCACGCAAAGCTACCTGTGGGCCCTGCCGCTGGTGTCCTACGCCCAGTGGCAGGCGGAATTTCGCGACAAGCTGCACGCCGACAATGGCGACCTGATGGTGCTGGAAAGCTACGAAGACAAGCTTGGGGTGATCACCGCCAACGCCATCACGCCCTACATCCTGGGTTTTGTCGACCTCAACCAGACCGGGCCGATGGTCGTCGAGCTGCCCCCCGGCCCCACCGCTGGCGGGGTCGGCGACTTCTGGCAACGGGCGATCACCGACATGGGCCAGACCGGCCCCGACCAGGGCAAGGGCGGCAAGTACCTGGTGCTGCCGCCAGGCCATCCGGAACCATCCGACGCCGACCAGTACTACCTGGCCAAGTCGCAGACCATGAACGTGCTGGTGGGCTTTCGCGTGCTCGACCCGGACCCGGCCAAGGGCAAGGCGCTGGTGCAGCAATTCAAGATGTACCCCTATGCCCAACGCGCGGCGCCGCCGGTGACCCGCCTGCGATCCCCCGGTGGCAGGCCCTGGTCCGGCACCCAGCCGCGGGGCATGGCCTACTGGCAGCGCCTGCACCAGATCATCCAGCAGGAGCCGGTCAACGAACGCGACCGCTTCTACATGGCCATGCTCGCCAGCCTTGGCATCGAGAAGGACAAGCCCTTCAACCCCAACGAACACCAGCGCCAGGCCCTGGAACAGGGCGCGCGCATGGGTGAGCTGATCGCCCAGGCCAACACCTTCGCCAAACGCTTCGCCGATGCCCAGTACTGGCCGGACCGGCAATGGGACAAGGTGCTGAACATCGCCGACCCGTCCCAGCGCGTGGCCTATTACGACCAGTTGTGGGAACGCAGCGCCTGGTTCTACGAAGCGGTCACCAACACCAAGGGCATGGTGTCCGAGACCCCGGGCCTGGGCCAGACCTACCTCGGCGCCTACACCGACCACAACGGCCAGTGGCTGGACGGCGGCAAGCACTATCGCCTGCACCTGGGCAGCAAGCCGCCGGCCAGGCAGTTCTGGTCGCTGACCGTCTACGACAGCGCCAGTCGCTGCCTGATCGACAATCCGCAGCGCAAGGCCGATCTGTCCTCGCGCCAGGACCTGAAGAAAAACCCCGACGGCTCCCTGGACCTGTATTTCGGCCCCAGCGCCCCCAAGGGCCTGGAAAGCAACTGGGTGCAGACCCTGCCGGGCAAGCACTGGTTCAGCTACTTCCGGCTCTATGCCCCCACCGAGGCCTACTTCGACAAACGCTGGAAACTCGATGACATCACCCTGGTGCAGTAACGCCTGCCCCCCTGACTTTGGCGCAAGGATTCGAACGATGATCATCAAGGCGGTGATGCCCAGCTTGCTAGGGGTCTTGACGCTGGCCCTCAGCGGCCCGTCCCAGGGCGCCTTCAGCGCAACTGCGGAGCAGGCCCGGGGTATCGCCAAGCTGGCCTACCTCTACGGCTTTCCGGTGGTGGAGATGTACAAGACCCTCTACACCCAGGCCGTGGATCAGGAGGGGCCCAACTTCAAGGCCCCCTTCAACCGCATCGGCGGTACCGCCCAGGTCTTCAGCCCCACGGACACGGCCTTCGTCACCCCCCACTCGGACACCCCCTACTCCTTCGCCTGGCTCGACCTGCGGGCCGAACCCCAGGTACTGAGCCTGCCGGCCCCCGACGGCTCCTTCTACGGGGTGCTGCGGATCTACCTGCCCAAACCCGACGTCAGCAACGGCCAGTGGAAAATGCCGCTGCTGACGCCGGTCGCCCCTGAACAACAATAAGCGGAGCCCGTCATGCCCAGCCCTTCGCCCCTGCGTTCATCCCTGGCCCTTTGCCTGCTGGCCGCCAGCCCCTTGCTGCATGCCGCCGAAGGCGGGGTCGGCCGGCCCATCACCGGCCAGCAGATCTACTCCAATGCCGGGATCATCCCCCCGGAACCAGGCTGGGTGATGTCCCTGACCAGCATCTACTACGACGGCGAGCTCAAGGGCAGCGGCCAGGTGCCGATCATCGGCGATCTCAGCTCGGGGCTGAAAATGAAGGTGTCCTACACCATGGCCAACTTCACCCGGGTCTGGGACACCGGCAAGGGCCGCTGGAACTACGCCTCGGCCATCGGCGTGCCGGTGCAGTACACCGACATCCAGGCCAGCCTCACCGGCCCCCGCGGGCGCACGGTGGGCACCCAGGACAGCGGCACCCAGTTCGCCGACCTGCTGCTCACGCCGATCGCCGCCGGCTACCACATCAACGAGCGTGACCATATCGCCCTGTCGCTGCCGATCTACGTGCCCACCGGGGCCTACAACGACAACCGCCTGGCCAACTCCGGGCAGAACAACTACACCTTCATGCCGACCCTCGCCTTCACCCACCTGGACGGCAAGGGCGGCGAATTCAGCCTGATGGGCGCCCTGGAGTTCTACACCCGCAACGACGCCGCCGACTACCGCAACGGCGACATCCTGCGCCTCGACGGCTTGTGGACCCACGGCTTCGGCAGCGGCTGGAACGCCGGGCTGGTGGTCGGTTACATCCAGCAGATCAGCGACGACCAGGGCCCCACCGCAGACAAACTCAACGGCTATCGCGGGCGCTCCGTGGGCGCCGGGCCGACCCTGGGCTGGAGCGGCAAGTTCGCCGACGCCCAGGCCAACATCAGCGCGCGCTGGATCCCCGAGTTCGACACCAAGAACCGCCCCGAGGGCAACGGCGTCAGCGTCAACCTGACCCTGGCCTTTTTCTAGGAGATCGCCAATGCGCATCGCTTGCCAGTTGGCCCTGTGCTCCTCCCTGCTGGGCAGCCTCGCCGCCCTTGCCGACGACCTGCCGGCCCTCGGCGAGAACGGCAAGCGCCCGGCGGCCAAGGGCGACCCCGAGACCTGTCGGCAGTTGCAGGAAAACTTCGATATCGACCTCAAGCAAGTGGTCAAGGCCGGCTGCGAACCCTCCACCGAGCAGATCGCCAAACTGATGGACAACCCGGTGGGCAACCTGGTGCTGCTGTTCAACCAGTTCGACTACACCGCGCTCAAGGGCCCCCATAGCAACGGCACGCGCTACCTGGGCAAATACAGCTTCATGCCCACCTTCCCGATCTCCCTGGGGGAAGACTGGAACCTGATCAACCGCCTGCCTATCAGCTATGTCAGCGCCCCGGTCAACCGCAAGGCCGGCAAACTGGTGGGCCTGAGCCCCTATGAAGTGCTGAGCGACCGGGACTTCCCGGCGCTGATCGAAGACCCCTTCCAGCGCACCAGCGGCTTTGGCGACCTGGCCTATGTGGGGGTGTTCTCGCCCAAGGAGCCGCTGCGCTTTGCCGGCGGCGGCAAGCTGGTCTGGGGCGTGGGGCCGACGGCGATGTTTCCCACCGCCGAGCAGGACGTGCTGGGCACCGGCAAGTACTCCCTGGGCCCGGCCTTCGTCGCCGCCTACCTGGGCCCGGACTGGACCCTGGGGGTGTTTCCCCAGCACTGGTGGTCGGTGGCCGGCGACGGACGGCGCAAGGACGTCAGCCTGAGCAACATCCAGTACTTCATCCAGCGCGCCCTGCCGGGGCCGGCCCAATGGCGGATCGGCATGACCCCCAATGTCACCGTCAACTGGAAGGCCGACGGCGGCAACAAGGTGACCTTCCCCATCGGCCTGGGTGCCGGGCGCATTTTCAACGTCGGCAAGTTGCCGGTGAGGATCTCCGGCGAAGTGCAGTACTCGGCGATCCACCCCGATGACCAGATCGGCAGCCGCTGGAATTTTCGCCTGTCCTTTATCCCGGTCATTCCCACTTTCATGTTCTGAACGGAGCCCGCCATGTCCGACCGTGCCCGATTCTCTGCTGTGCTGGCCGCCCTGCTCGGCCTGCTCTGGGCCGGTGCCCCGCTGCACGCCGCCGATGAGCTGGAACCTCGTGCCCTCGGCGCCCTGCAGCAGATGGGCAGCTACCTGCGCAGCCTGCGCCAGTTCGCGATCCAGGCCGACAGCGTCACCGACCAGTTGCTGGAAAGCGGCCAGGCCGTGGAATTTCGCCACCACACCGAACTGCTGGCCCAACGGCCCGACAAGCTGCGGGTCAGTGTCGAAAGCCAGGGCGCGGGGCGCAGCCTGTACTACGACGGCGAAGCCTTCACCCTCTACGACAGCCGCGGCCACTACTATGCCCGGGCCCCGGCGCCCGCCAGCATCGACGCTCTGGTACAGCGCCTGAGCGACAGCTACGGCATCGAACTGCCCCTGGCGGACCTGTTCCGCTGGGACGCCGACACCGCGCAGAAGGTCGGCCTGACGTCGGCGCTGTACATCGCCAGCGAGACCCTGGGCGACCAGCGCTGCGCCCACTACGCCTTCCGCCAGAGCGACATCGATTGGCAACTCTGGCTGCGCGAAGGGCCCCAGCCCTTGCCCTGCCGCCTGGTCATCAGCCGCCGCGACAGCCCCGAGCAAGCGCGCCACAGCGTCGACTACCGCTGGCAACTCAAGCCGGCGCCAAGTGCCGCCAGCTTCGCCTTCAAGCCCCCGGCCGGCGCCATGCAAGTGCCATTGCGGCGCCTGGAGCGCAGCGGGGCACAAGGGGAGGTACAGCCATGAAGCGCAATCACTGGTTGCTGTGCAGCGTCCTGACCCTTGGCCTGCTGCAACTGTCGGCGGCCCAGGCCTGGCAATTGCGCGGCGGTGGTAACGGCGGCGCCCGCACCTTCGTCGTGCCCCACGGTGGGGGCGGCCCGGCGCCGAGGCCCATGCCCCAGCCCCGGCCGATGCCGCACCCCATGCCCCATCCGCCACAGCCGGGACCGCACCCCGAGCCCCATCCCTATCCGCAGCCCCATCCCTACCCCGGGCCCGGGCCCGGGCCAGGACCAGGACCAGGGCCCGGCCCGCATCCCTATCCCGGCCCGGGCCCTGAGCCACACCCCAATCCAGGGCCAGGGCCCCAGCCTTATCCGGGGCCGCCCGGGCCACCGCCACCACCGCCCGATCACGGTGATGACTGGTACCACCCCTGGGCCGCAGCGGCGGTGGTCGGCGCCACCACCGCCGCGGCATTCGCCATCGGCACCCAGGTCGACAGCGTGCCGCCGGACTGCGTTTCGGTGGTGGCCAGCGGCGTGGCCTACCAACACTGCGGCAACACCTGGTACCAGCCGCAATACATCGGCGGCAGCCTGCGCTACGTGGTCGTGGCGGCCCCCTGGTAATGGCTATGCACAAGGAACCTTGCATGAGCGCACGTAACGATATACAGGCCCTGCAAGCCAGCATCAGCGAAGCGGTGCTGGGCCAGGAAGCGGTGATCCGGCAGATCGTCATCGGCCTGCTGGGCAACGGCCACCTGCTGCTGGAAAGCCTGCCCGGGCTGGCCAAGACCCGCACGGTCAAGGCCCTGGCCCGGCACCTGGAGGCCAGCATGCGGCGCATCCAGTTCACCCCTGACCTGTTGCCCTCGGACATCACCGGCGCCGAAGTGCTGCACCAGGAACAGGGACTGAACCAGATCCGCTTCCAGCCCGGGCCGCTGTTCGGCAACCTGATCCTGGCGGACGAGATCAACCGCGCTCCGGCCAAGGTCCAGGCAGCGCTGCTGGAAGCCATGGAGGAACGGCAGATCACCGTGGCCGGCACCAGCCATGCCCTGCCCGAGCTGTTCATCGTCCTGGCGACCCAGAACCCCATCGAGCAGGAAGGCACCTACCCCCTGCCGGAAGCGCAGATGGACCGCTTCCTGATGAAGGTGCTGCTGGACTACCCCCAGCCCGAGGACGAAAGCCAGGTGCTGCGCCTGCTGCGCGCCGAGGAACAGGCCCTGGGCAGCGCCACGCCCGGGGTGCCGGGCTTTGCCTTGTCCCAGCAGGTGATCTTCGATGCCCGCCGCGAAGTCGGGGCGGTGGCCGTGGCCCCGGCCATCGACCGCTACCTGATCGACCTGGTCAACGCCACCCGCCACCCCGCCGACTATCACCCGGACCTGGGGCGCTGGATCGCCATCGGCGCCAGCCCCCGGGGCGGCATCGGCCTGGACCGCTGCGCCCGCGCCGATGCCTGGCTGCAGGGCGAGGATTTCGTCAGCCCGGACAACGTGCGCAGGGTGCTGCACCCGGTGCTGCGCCACCGCCTGCAACTGAGCTACGACGCGGTGGCCGACGGCGTCGGCGCCGACCAGGTGCTGGACCTGCTGCTCGACAGCGTGGCCATCCCGGCCTGAGGAGAACCGCCATGGCAAGGCCACTGCACGAAGCCGACGGGCAGGTCTATGTCGCCCTGAGCCAGCTGATGGCCCTGGAGTTCCAGGCCCGTTCCCTGAGCTTTGTCGCACGCCAGCCACAGGCCAGCATCCTCGCCGGCAACCACGCCTCACGCCTGCGCGGGCGTGGCCTGAACTTCGACGAACTGCGCCGCTACCAGCCCGGCGACGACCTGCGTCACCTGGACTGGCGCGCCACCTTGCGCACCGGCAAGGCGGTGGTGCGGACCTTCACCGAAGAGCGCGACCGCCCGGCGCTGATCCTGGTGGACCAGCGCATGTCGATGTTCTTCGGCTCGCGGCGGGCCTTCAAGTCGGCCCTGGCCGCAGAACTGGCGGCGCTGGCGGCGTGGATGGTGTTCCAGGCCGGTGACCGGGTCGGCGGCCTGGTGTTCAACGACCAGGGCATCGACAGCCTCGCCCCGCTGCGCAGCCGCAAGCGCGTGGAAGCCCTGTGCAGCCGGATCGTCCAGCACAACCAGCAACTGCACGCCGGCAACCCCGACCATGAGGGCGACGCGCAGTTGGACCGGGTGCTGCAGCGATGCCTGAACCTCGCCGCCCACGACCACCTGGTCTGTATCGTCAGCGACTTCGCCGGCACCAGCCCGCGCACCTTGCAGTACCTGCGCCAACTGGCCCGGCACAACGACGTGATCGCCCTGCAGGTCTACGATCCCCTGGCCCTGGAACTGCCACACAACGGCCGGCTGCTGGTGACCCAAGGCCAACTGCAAGTGGAACTGGCGGTGGAGCAGCGCCAGGTGCACCGGCCCCTGGGGGACTTCCTCAGCGGCCGGCTCAAGGACGTGGCCAGCCTGCTGCGCCGCAGCCAGGTGCCGCTGATGATGTTCAGCACGGCCCAGGAGGCCCCGGGGCAACTGCGCAGCGAGCTGGGCAGGCTGGGAGCGCCGCGGCGATGAACCCGACCCTCCCCAGCATCGACCAGTTGCAGGAAATGCCCCTGCCACCACCGCCCGCCTACCTGCCGCAGACCTGGGGCTGGGCCGTGCTGCTGGCCCTGCTGTTGCTCGGCGCCCTGGCCTGGGGCGCCCGGCGCTACTGGCGCTGGCGCCGGGATGCCTATCGGCGCGAAGCGCTGGCGCAACTGGCCCGGCTGCAAGCCAGCGATGAGCGCATCCATGCCCTGCGCGCCTTGCCCGAACTGCTCAAGCGCGTGGCCCTGTCCATGCCCCCCGCCTCCCACGCATCCCGTGGACGCCGGCCTGCCGGGGAAGCCCTTGCCACCGCCAGCGGCGCTTTCGCGGGCAAGCCAGCGCCTGCAGGCCCGCGGGGGGTGGCGGGGCTGCGAGGGGCGGATTGGCAGGCCTTTCTGCAACAGCATTGCCCGCTACCGCTGCCCGAGGATTTCAGCCAGCAACTGGCCCTGCTGGCCTACGCCCCCCAGGCGCAATTGCAGGCCCTGTCGCCCGCCCAGCAACAACAGCTGTTCGAGCAGTGCCGCACCTGGGTGGAGCAGCATCATGTGGCAGCTTGACTCTCCCTGGCTGTTGCTCCTGCTGCCGCTGCCCTGGTTCGGCTATCGCTGGCTGCCCGCCTACCGCGAGGCCCGCAGCGCGGTCCGGGTGCCGTTCTTCGCCGCCATGAGCCGCGCGGTCGGCCAGGCGCCGCAACCGTCCGGCAGCCGCCGCAACCGCGGGCAGTTGCTGCTCAACCTGCTGGTCTGGGCCCTGCTGGTGCTGGCAGTGGCACGGCCGGTGTGGGTCGAGCCTCCCCTCGAACAGCAGCGGCCGGTGCGCGACCTGATGCTCGCCATCGACCTCTCGCAATCGATGCAGACCCAGGACTTCAACGACGCCAACGGCCAGCGGATCGACCGTCTGAGCGCCGTGAAAGAAGTGGTCCAGGGCTTTATCCAGCGGCGCAAGGACGATCGCCTGGGGCTGATCGTGTTCGGCAGCGGCGCCTTTGCCCAGGCGCCCCTGACCCTGGACCACGCCAGCCTGAGCCTGCTGCTCGAAGACAGCGGGATCGGCATGGCCGGGCCCAACACCGCGATTGGCGACGCCATCGGCCTGGCGCTCAAGCTGCTGGAACAGGCCAATGAGCCAGAAAAAGTGCTCATCCTGCTCACCGACGGCAACGACACCAGCAGTGCCATCACCCCACAACACGCCGCCGCCATGGCCGCAGCCAGAGGCGTAGTGATCCATACCATCGGCATCGGGGACCCCAGCGCCGAAGGTGAAGCCAAAGTCGACCTGTCGGCCCTGGAGCAGATCGCCCGGACCACCGGTGGCCGCTACTTCCGCGCCGAGGACCGCAGCGCCCTGGACCAGGTCTACGCCACCCTCGACCGCCTCACCCCCCATCAAGTGCAGACCCTGCGCCACCAGCCCAAGCGCGATTTGTTCCATTGGCCCCTGGGCGCGGCACTGGGCCTGCTGGCTTTGTATCACCTGCTGGCCTGGCTGGCGCCGCGCCTGCGCCCGAGCCGGGTTCGCCCGCCGCAGGAGGCCTGAAATGCAGATCAACCTCAGCGACCTGCACCTGCTGCGCCCCCTGTGGCTGCTGCTGATCATTCCCGGGGCCTTGCTGCCCTGGCTCTGGCGGCGCCGGCATGACCTGCAGGCCCGCCTGCGGGGCACCATTGCCCCACACCTGCTGACACACCTGCTGGTCACCCCGCAGGACTCCCAGCGCCTGCGGCCGGTGCATCTGCTCAGCGCGCTGCTGGTGCTGGGCGCCCTGGCCGCTGCCGGCCCCACCTGGGAACAGGACCGCCCGGATTTCCTGCACAACCGCGCACCGCTGATCATCGCCCTTGACCTGTCCCCCTCGATGAACGCCAGCGACCTGCCGCCCAGCCGCCTGGAGGCCGCCAAGCACAAGCTGCAGCAACTGGTGCAGCAACGCCGTGGCGCCCGCACCGGGCTGATCGCCTACGCCGGCAGCGCCCACCTGGTACTGCCGGCCAGCGACGACCCGGCCTTGCTCGACAGCTTCATCCAGGCCCTGGGCAGCGATCTGATCCAGCGCCCGGGCAAGGATGTGCTGGGGGTGATCCGGCAAGCCCAGCGCCTGCTCCAGGCCGAGCACAGCCCCGGCAGCCTGCTGCTGATCAGCGACGGCGCCGACACCTCGCAATTGGCGGCGATCAAACAGCAACTGGCCGGCAGCCCCTTGCAGGTACTGATCCTCGCAGCCGGCAGCAGCGACGGCGGGATCATCCGCGACGCCAACGGCCAGCCGCTCACCGACAGTGACGGCCGCCCGCAACTGGGGCGTTTCGACAGCGCCGCGCTCAAGCAACTGGCCGCCGCCAGCGACGCGCCCCTGGGCAGCCTGACCCTGAATGACGACGACCTGGACTGGGTGCAGTTGCATGCCCAGCAGCATTTCACCGCGGCCAGCGCACCCGACCGGCAACTGCAATGGAAAGACGCCGGCTACTGGCTGTGCTGGCCACTGCTGCTGTTGGCGTTCTGCTGCGTGCGCCGCGGCTGGAGCCTGAACTGGTTGGGTGCCCTGCTGCTGGGCCTGGGCTTGAGCCTGCAAGCGCCAACGACCCGGGCCAATACCTTGGCCGACACCTTCTTCAGTGCCGACCAGCAAGGCCGCTGGGCCTTCGAACACGGCCACTACCCGGCCGCCGCCGCGCTGTTCACCGACCCCTACTGGAAAGGCATCGCGGCTTATAAGGCGGCGGACTTCGACCTGGCTCTGGCCAGCTTCGCCCGGCTGGACAGCGCCGCCGCGTATTTCTACCTGGGCAATATCCATGTGCGGCGCTTCAAGTTCGACGAGGCCATCGCCGCCTATCAGCAAGCCCTGAAGTTGCAGCCCCGGTTTGCCGAGGCCCGCGCCAACCTGGCCCTGGCCCAGGCGCTGAAAAAAGACACCGAGAGCGCGCAGCAGAACGCCCCCGAGGTCAAGCCCGATGCCATCAGGTTCGACAAGCCCGCAGGCAAGGGCCAGAGCAAGAAGGTCGAGACCCAACAGGCCGCCAGCGACGAGCTTTGGCTGCAGAACCTCAGCACCTCCCCGGCGGCGTTCCTGCGGCAGAAGTTCAGCCTGCAAGACCACGCCAACACCACGCCGCAGGTGACGCCATGAACCCTGTAGCCTTAAGAGGTCTGTGGGCAGTGGCGCTTGGGCTGATGCTCTGGGGCTGGCAGGCGCTGGCGGCAGAGCCGCAGTTGCGGGTGCAGGCCCAGTTGCAGCCCGATACCTCGGTGATGGTCGGGCAAACCCTGCAGTTGCAGGTCGATGTGCTGACCAATACCTGGTTCACCCAGGCCGCGACCCTGCCGGAGCTGCAACTGCCCGGGGCCCTGGTGCTGGCCCCCGACGGCGAAGCCGAGCACTTGAACCAGACCCTCGACGGGCAGCCGTTCTTCGGCATGCGCTACCGCTACCGGATCACCCCGCAACAGGCCCGCTCGTTCCAGATCCCGCCCCTGGTGGTGCGCGCCACCCCGGCCCAGGCCAGCGCCGAACAGTCGGCGCAGACCCCGCCCCTGGCCTTCAGCGCCAGCCAGCCGCCGGGCTTCGCCCCGGGGGAAACAGTGCTGGTGGCCGATGATCTGCGCCTGACCCAGACCCTGCGCTTGTCCACGACGCCAGCGGCGGTGGGCGACACCCTGGTCCGCGAACTGACCCTGCAGGCCGATGGCCCGCCGGGGTTGTCCCTGCCGCCGCCGCAAACGGCCGCCGTGGCCGGCCTGAAGGCCTACCCGGTGACCCCGCGCATCAGCAACCTGGATGACGGTCGCGGGCATATCAGCGGTGGCCAGCGCATCGATCGCCTGAGTTACAGGATCCAGCGCCCCGGGCACTACCAACTGCCGGCGCTGCGGATCAAATGGTGGAACAGCCAGGCGCATCGGGCCCAGGTCAGCGAGTTACCGGCCTTGAGTTTCGAGGCCACGGCCGCCAGCCGCTATCAGCCGGTGTTTTCCATCCGCGACGATCTTCTGGCCCTGGGCCGGCACCCCCCCTGGCGCATTGCCCAGTACCTGGTCGGCCTGGCCCTGCTGCTGGCGCTGGGCGTTGTGGCGCTGTACCTGGGCCGCCCCTGGTGGCAACGCGGGCAGCAGGCCTGGCAACACTGGCGGGCCGCCCGCCAGGCCGCCTGGGAGCGCTCCGCCGCCTGGGCCTGGGAACAGGTGCCGGGCCAGCTCAAGCAGCAGCCACCGCAACTGGGTGCCCTGTACCTGTGGTGCCGGCGCAGCAGCGGCCGCCTCGATCTGGCCAGCCTGGGCCCGCGCCTGCGCGCCCTGCTGCAGGCCTGCTATGGCCCGACGCCCCACGCCGGTGCGGCGCTGGAGCAACTGCGCCAGGCATTGCCGGCGCTGCACGCCGAAGGTACGCCCCAAGCCCCTCCTCAAGGCCACGGCCTGCGCCCCCTCAACCCCCGTCACGAGAAGGATTTCCCATGACACTTCCCGCCCCCTGGCGTGTGCCCCTCCTGCTGCTGTTGCTGGCCGCCCCGCTGCTGGCCCTGGCCAACAGCGACCCCTTGCCCTCATGGAAGGACGGCCCGAGCAAGCAGGGCATTCTCACCTTCGTCCAGGCGGTAACCACCCAGGGCGGCCCGGACTATGTGAAACCCGCTGAGCGCATTGCCGTGTTCGACAACGACGGCACCCTGTGGAGCGAGCAGCCGGCCTATTTCGAGGTGCTGTTCGCCTTCGACGAAATCAAGCGCCTGGCGCCCCAGCACCCCGAGTGGAAGACCCGCCAGCCGTTCCAGGCCGTGCTCGAAGGTGATCACCAGGCCCTGGCCGCCAGCGGCATGCACGGCCTGCTGCAGATCATCGGCGCCACCCATACCGGCATCAGCAGCGAGGCCTTTATCGACAATGCACGGCGCTGGCTGGCCGAGGCCCGCCACCCGAAGACCGGGCGGCCGTTCAACCAGATGATCTACCAGCCCATGCTGGAGATGCTCGACTACCTGCGCAGCCAGGATTTCAAGACCTACATCGTCTCCGGCGGCGACACCGCCTTTATGCGCGCCTTCGCCGAAAGCGCCTACGGCATCCCGCCGGAACAGGTGATCGGCAGCAACTTCGTCACCCAGTGGCAGTTCCAGGACGGCCAGCCGTCGATCCTGCGCACCGCCAAGCTGGCCCACAACGACGACGGCCCGGGCAAGCCGGAAAGCATCGACGGGATCATCGGCCGGCGCCCGCTGCTGGCCTTCGGCAACTCCGACGGCGACCTGCAGATGCTGCAGTGGACCGCCGCCGGCAGTGGCAAGCGGTTCATGGCCCTGGTGCACCACACCGACGCAGCCCGCGAGTGGGCCTACGACCGCAAGTCCCCGGTCGGGCGCCTGGACCAGGCCCTGGACCAAGCACAGCAGCACGGCTGGACGCTGGTGGACATGGCCGCCGAATGGCGGCGGATCTACCCCTTCGAGCCCCTGGCACCCGAGCAAGCGCAATGACCACAGGAGAAGCAACAACAGACGTAAGGCAGGACAGCACTCAACGTGGCTCGCCCCAGGCGAGCGAACCCGAAAAAGGAGCAAGCCAGATGACTCGCATACGCAAGTGGCTACCCAAGGCCGCCCTGGTGGCGACCGCGGTGATGGCGTTCTCGGCAACAGCCGGGGCGGCAGAGAAACCCAATATCCTGGTGATCTTCGGCGACGATATCGGCCAGACCAATATCAGTGCCTACTCCATGGGTGTGGTCGGCTACAAGACGCCGAACATCGACCGCATCGCCAAGGAAGGCATGCTGTTCACCGACTACTACGCGGAGAACAGCTGCACTGCCGGGCGCTCTTCCTTTATCACCGGGCAGACGCCGCTGCGCACCGGGCTGTCCAAGGTGGGCATCCCCGGGGCCCCGGTGGGCCTGCAAAAACGCGACATCACCATCGCCCAGGCGCTCAAGTCCCAGGGCTACGCCACGGGCCAGTTCGGCAAGAACCACCTGGGCGACCGGGATGAGTACCTGCCCACCGCCCACGGTTTCGACGAGTTCTTCGGCAACCTCTACCACCTCAACGCCGAAGAGGAACCCGAGCGCCCCTACTGGCCCAAGGACGACCCGGACTTCGTCAAGGCCAACTCGCCACGCGGGGTGATCCACAGTTTTGCCGACGGCAAGATCGAGGACACCGGCGCCCTGACCAAGAAACGCATGGAGACCATCGACGACGAAACCACCGCCGCCGCCCAGGCCTTCATCGAGAAGCAGGCCAAGGCCGACAAGCCGTTCTTCGTCTGGATGAACACCACGCGCATGCACGTATTCACCCATGTGCGCGAGTCCATGGCGGGCCAGAGCGGCATGCCCGGAAACGAATACGCCGACGGCATGGTCGAGCACGACAACGATGTGGGCAAACTGCTCAAGACCCTCGACGACCTGAAAATCGCCGACAACACCATCGTCGTCTACACCACCGACAACGGGCCCAACCAGTTCTCCTGGCCGGATGCGGCGACCACGCCGTTCCGTAACGAGAAGAACTCCAACTGGGAAGGCGCCTACCGGGTGCCGGCGATGGTTCGCTGGCCGGGCAAGGTCAAGGCCGGGGAAGTCTCCAACGAGATGTTCTCTGGGCTCGACTGGTTCCCCACCCTGCTGGCGGCGGCCGGCGACAGCGGGGTCAAGGACAAGCTGCTCAAGGGCTGGGCCCCCACCACCGGTGGCGCCAGCTTCAAGGTGCACCTGGACGGCTTCAACCAGTTGCCCTACCTGACCGGCCAGCAGCCCAAGGGAGAGCGCCACGAGTTCTACTACTTCAACGATGACGGGGTGCTGGTGTCGATGCGCTTCGACAACTGGAAAGTGGTGTTCTGCGAGCAGCGCCAGCCCGGCGGGTTCAGGGTCTGGAGCGAGCCGTTCGTATGCCTGCGGGTGCCGAAGATCCTCAACTTGCGGATGGACCCCTACGAGCGGGCGGACGTGGTGTCCGACCAGTTCTATGACTGGAACACCAAGAACGTCTACCTGGCCGGGGTGGCGGTGACCAAGTCGGCGAAATTCCTCGAGACCTTCATCGAGTACCCACCGAGCCAGAAACCGGCGAGCTTCAGCATCGACCAGATACGCGCCGCGGTGGATGCCAAGATCGCCGAGAAAATGAAGGCTCAACCGGCCCAATGACCCGACGCCGCCCGGCCCTCCGGGCGGCCTCTCCCCCCACACAGCAGGCATCGGCTTGCCGACGAAGAGGCCCGCGAGCCCTGCGTCATTCTCGCCAACGCCTTCGCTGGCAAGCCAGCTCCTACGGGCGGGTACGCATATTCCCTGTAGGAGTCGGCTTGCCGACGAAGACGTCCGCCAGTCTTGTACTACGCTTGAGTCCGCATTCGCCGGGACTCCGGCACCTGCCCATCCGTAGGGCATTTCGTTTTCTGCATAAGGCCATGGAACATGAGTTCTCCCCTCTCGCGGCCACACCTTGCCAGCCACAGCCTCGATACCCGCGCGCAGTGGTTTCCGGCACTGCTGTTATTTGTCTCCGGCGCTGCGGCGCTGATCTTCCAGGTGCTGTGGATCAAGCAACTGTCCCTGGTGGTGGGGGTCGAGGTCTATGCCATCACCACTGGTATCAGCGCCTTCTTCGCCGGGCTGGCCCTGGGCGGCTGGCTGTTCGGCCGCCTGGCCGACCGGGTGGCCAATCCCTGGCGCCTGTACGCACTGCTGGAGTTGCTGGTGGCGCTGACGGCCGTGGGCGCGACCCTGGCCCTGGCCGGCGCCGCCGCGCCCTTCGCTGAACTGGCCCTGCACCTGGGCGTGCTGGCCTGGGGCCTGCCACTGCTGCTGGTGGGCGCCCCGGCGGTGCTGATGGGCGGCACCCTGCCGGTGCTGGTGCGAGCCCTGGCGGCCGACCCGGGGCAACTGGGCCGCGCCGGTGGCAGGCTGTACGCAGCCAACACCGCCGGGGCAATTGCCGGCACCCTGCTCAGCGCCTTTGTGCTGATTGCCACCCTCGGCGTGCGCGGCAGCGCCCTGGCCGCCGCGCTGCTGAACCTGCTGGCGGCCCTCGGTGCCCTGGCCCTGCAACAACAGCAGGCCCTGCCCGCCAGCGCACCGGCAAAACTGGCCAGCAACCCGCGGCCGGCACGCCTGGCCCTGCTGCTGTACAGCCTCGCCGGCGGCGTGGCCCTGGGCTACGAGGTGGTCTGGTCGCAGTCCATCGTGCCGTTCATGAGCACCCGCACCTATGCCTTTGCCGTAGTGCTGGCTACCTACCTGGGCGGGCTGTTCCTGGGCAGCAGCCTGATGGCCCCGCGGGCCGACCGGGTGCGGGACCCCTGGGGCCTGTTCGGCCTGCTGATTGCCGGTGCCGGGCTACTGGCCCTGCTGGAAATGGCGCTGCTGGGGCGCTGGCTGATCCTCGCCCAGACCCAGGTCGAAGCCCTCATCCTCAGCCTGGGGGGCAGCCCGCTGCTGGGCATGAGTGGGCGCTTTGCCGTGGCCGCGCTGTGCATCGTGTTCGTGCCCACCCTGCTGCTGGGGGCGGCCTTCCCTCTGGCCCTGCGCCTGTGCTGTGACGGCCGCGCAGTGGGCCGGGACGTTGGCGCCGTGCTGGCCTGCAACACCCTGGGCGGGATCATTGGCGTGGCCCTGTGCGGCTTCGTGCTGATCCCCTGGCTGGGGCTGGTGCGCACCCTGGGGCTGCTGGCGCTGATCGCAGCGCTGGTGGGCCTGCTTGCCGTGCGCCAGGGCCCCGGGGTGAACAAGGGCCGGCGCCAGGGGGTGATTGCCCTGGGGCTGCTGTCCCTGGCCGTGGCCCTGCTGACCCCGCCCCAGCGCCTGGCGCAACTCCTGCCCGGGGCCCGCCACGCCGAACTGAGTTTCTACCAGGAAGGCCGCGGCGCCACGGTGGCGGTGGTGACCCAGGGCCAGCCCGAGCGGCGCTTCCATCGCCTGTATATCCAGGGCGTGTCGAACACCGGCGATGCCATGCCGTCACTGCGCTACATGCGCATCCAGGCCCTGCTGCCGCTGCTGATCCACAACGGCGAACCGCGCTCGGCGCTGGTGATCGGCTTCGGCACCGGGATCACCGCCGGGGCCCTGCTGCGCTACCCGGGGCTGGAACAGCGGGTGGTGGCGGAATTGCTGCCGGCGGTGCTGGAAGCCGCGCCGCTGTTCCAGGGCAACTTCAATGCCGCCAGCGACCCGGGCATACAGATCCGCCTGCAGGACGGGCGCCAGGAACTGCTGCGCAGCCCGCAGAACTACGACCTGATCACCCTGGAACCGCCGCCGCCCTCCGCTGCCGGGGTGGTCAACCTGTACTCCCGGGACTTCTACCAACTGGCCGCACGGCGCCTCAACACCCAGGGCCTGGTGGCCCAGTGGCTGCCCCTGCCGACCCAGAACACCGAAGACTCCCGCGCCCTGGTGCAGAGTTTCCTCGAGGTCTTCCCCTACGCCACCCTGTGGACCAGCGAGTTCCACGAGATGCTGCTGGTGGGCTCCCTGGACCCCATCGAGCTGGACGCGAGCAGGATCGAGCGGCGCTTTGCCCAGGACGGCGTGCGCAGCGCCCTGGGGGAAGTCGGGGTCAATTCCGCCCAGGCGCTGCTGGCCACCTGGGTCAGCGACCGCGATGGCCTGCAGCACTTTGCCGGCGATGCCCCGGCGGTCACCGATGACCGACCGCGCATCGAGTACGCCCCCTGGGTGCGGCCACGGGAAATCAACCGGGTTCTGCCGGAGCTGCTGAACCTGCGTCATCCACCGGTGCTGGTGAATGTCAGCCCCGAGTTTCGCCAGCGGATGAACCAGGAAAGCCGCAACCTGATGCAGTTCTACCGCGCCAGCCTGCACGCCTATGATGGCGACCGCGAAGCCTGGGCCCGGGAGATCCGCGAACTGCTCCAGGTGGATGCCGGCAACCCCTACTACCGCTGGTTCGTCGGCCAGTGAGCTGAAGCGCCCATCCCGGGCCGTTGCATGCGGCCTGGGACTTTTTTTCAGGAAACCGGTAGGGTGCGCAGTTTCAGCGCGCCGCTGCCCGGGCGCGGCGGTCTTTCATGGAGTCGTACCGCCCAATGAGTTGCTGGACCCTGCTCGGCCTGCCGGCCACCGCCGATACCCGCACCATCAAACGCCACTACGCCAGGCTGCTCAAGCAGACCCGCCCGGATGAAGACCCGGTGGCGTTCCAGCGCCTGCGCGAAGCCTATGAATCGGCGCTGGAGCAAGCCCGGTGGTTGGGCATGCAGGCGCAGGATCCACATTTGGACGAAGACCCGATGCCGCTGGCCGGGCAGGCGCCGCAGGGCCCAGAGCCGCTGTCGCCGGCGCAGCGAGTCGCCCCCTTGCTGGAGGGCATCCGCATCGAGCAACTGGACCTGCGCTATCAGCAGGCGATCCAGAGCGACTGCCTGCTGGAGTTCGAGCTGGGCCTGTTGCGCCACTGCGTGGAGCGCCCGGACCAGTCGCAACAGCTGCTGGCCTGGGCCTTTGCCACGTTCCACTGGCTCAGCGCCTGGCAGCGCCTGGAACTGCCGGAGTACCTGATCGATGCATTGCTGGAACAGTGCCAGGAAAAGCTCTTGCAGCCCCTGCAGGACGCCCTGGCCCAGCGCGACGACCAGGCTCTGCTCCAGGCCTGTGCGCAACGCCAGCAGCAGCCCTGGCTGAACAGCCTGGACCAGGGCCAGTGGTTCAACCTGCAACTGGTGGAGCTGCTGCTCAACAGCCCCTACTGGTCCAGCCCGGGGTTCGCCGCGGTGTGTGCCGGCCAGGGCTGGCACAACGGTGAGGACAACGCCTGTCCGGCGCTGGAATGGGAGCGTCTCAAAGCCCGTGACGAAGCACCGGTATTCATTGCCCGCCAGCAGGCCCTGGCCATCCAGACGCCGGCCAGCCCGCAACAACGCGCCGCCTACCTGCTGCTGGCGCCCATCAGCTTCACCCGCCGGCGCAACTTCGCCCGGCGCCTGCGCCCCGATGACTGGGCCTGCTGCCGCCAACTGAGCTCGCGGCTGCACGCCAATCACCCCGAGGTATCGGCCGGCATGCCCGGCGGCACGCCGTTCTTCTGGCGCGACTGGGAGTTCGCCTTCAACGCCTGGCCCATGTACCTGGGCATTGTCCTCGCCTGCCTGGCGGGGGCCGTGGCCCGCTATGCGCCGCAAGCCGGCAGCCTGGGGGAAATCATTGGCGTGACGCTGTTCTGGAGCACCTGTTTTGCCGGCGCCGGGGCCCTGCTGGGGTGGCTCTGGCAGCCTCTGGCTCACCGCCTCTGGGTACGCGACCAGGCACTCGGCGCACGCCTGCCGCTCTGGCTCAACCCGGACCGCGAGGTACTGGTCCTGCGCGACCTGCTGCCGGCCCTGCTGATCAGCGGTGCCCTGGGATATTTCTGCGGCCCGGTCAGCGCCGCTACTTACCTGGCCGTGCTGCTGGGGGTGGCGAGCCTGCGGCGCCGCGAACTCAAGGCCCAGGCTTCCTGGGAAAAACCCGCTCCCTGGCGCCGGCGGCTGTTGATCGGCCTGGGCTGCATGGCGCTGGTGGCAGGCCTGGGTGGCCTTCAGCTGTTCACCAGCCAGCGCACGCTCAACCCCAACCAGGGCCTGCAGCAATGGAGCGAACGCCTGTGCGCGCGCCTGCCCGCCAATGCCGAGGGCTGCGCGGCCCCGGCCACCGCCCGCCAGTGGTACGGCCAGGAGGGGCAGCCATGAACCCCAATTGGTTGCTGCCCATCGGCCTGGTTCTGGGGCTGACGCTGGTCGGCCTGGCCGGGGCCAGCAAGCCCCTGGGGCGCCTCGACCTGTGGCTGGACCACCAGGACAGCCCGAGCACCGCCCAGGCCAATGCCCTGGCACCGATCGTCAATTGCATGAACCAGGTGGATGTGCCCTGGCGCCTGGCCCACCAGGCCTTCATGGCCGAGGGTGCGCCTCGGGCCAAGGCGCCCGAAGCCTACGACCTGTATGCCTACAGCCACCAGGACATCGACACGCTGTACCGCCTCGACTGCCCCGGCAGAATCACCGATAAATTGCAGGTCCTGGCCCCGGACAGCCCTTTGCTCCCCGCCACCGAGCGCTACCTGCAAGTGCTCGGGCCCTTCGCGGCCCTGACCAAGGATTCCTTCATGCGCAAAATGGGCATCGGGCGGCCCCTGACCGAGGCGCAACTGGATGAGTTTGCTCGCCAACTGGCGCAACAGAGCGAGGCTTACCTGGAAGCTTCCAATGCCGTGCGCCAGCTGCTCCCGGCCCTGGATATCGAACCGCGCAGCCAGCAGTTGCTACGCCTGGAGCAACGCCTGGGGCGCAATGCCCACTGGGCGCTGCTGGAGTACATGATCCAGGCCCGCAGCACCGTGGAATTTGTCGAGGCAGGCGTACGCCAGCAAAGCCTGACCCCGGACCAGCTGGCGCAGGTCACCCGGCAGTTGCGCCAGACCTGGGACGCTCGGCAGCAGTACCTGAAAACAGGCCAGCCGGACAAGAACACCGAGCAGGTGCTGTACCTCTGGCAACTGATCGCCCAACCCGGCGACCAATACCTCAAGGCCCTGGACACCCTGCACCGCGACTGGCAGCAACATGCCGAGCCGCAACGCCTGAGCGACGACTACCACGCAGTGACCCAGGGTTACGACCAGATGCTCTACCACTACAACAAACTGGCGCGCAGCCAATACTGAGATGGAATGACGGCCGCGGCACTTTCAAGCGCCGCGGCCATCAACGGTCGGTCACTTGTTCTTCAGTTGCAGGTAGGACTGGTGCATGTCATAGGCCCAGCCGTCGATCACGTTCTTCACGTCACTGGCCTGCATCACCTGGGTGTCGTTTGCCAACGGTTTGCCGGTGCCCTTGCGCACCACTTCGGCAATCACCGCGTGGGTGCTGCCGTCGAGGAACGCCGCCTCGGTGGCCAGGGTGGTTTCCTGGTCGCGGATGCCACTGGCGGTGCTCACCGCCGCCGCCACCAGGGCCACGGGGATGATTTCATAGGGTTTCAGGCCTTCGGTCTTGCTGGTGACTGCAGTAATCGCTGCGCGCACCACGATCACCCCTGGGCCCGGACCGGTGGCCAGTGGCAGGGATTTGCTCACCTCGCGCTGCAGCGCCTGGTCGTAATAGCGGGTGATGGCGGTCAGGGTGCTCTGGGGGATCTTCACCGTTGGCTGCGGCTGCGGGTAGAACTGGGTCGGTTCGATGTACACGCTGCTGTAGTTGCTCAGCTTGAGCTTGGGATCGATCCAGCGCATCACCTCTACCCCGGACGGTGACTTGGCTTCCTTGAGCTGGCTGTAGTCGCTGAGAAACCCGGAGTACTCGTCAGGCTGGGGCACTTTGCTGGAACAGCCCACCATCCCGAGGGTGGCAAGGCACAGCGCGCTGAGGGTCAGAGCAAGCTTCATGTGTAACTCCTGTAGGTGCAGCAGCCAGGGACTGGCTAGGGGGAAATTAAGGTATAGCCAAAAGCCGGCGCTTTGCCCCGCCGGCGCGGGTTGTTTGACACGGCTTGCGGGCTGATTCACAACCCGGATTTGACAGACCGGAACCTGCCGTCAAAGCTCCATCGAGCCTGAGAGTGCCGATCAAGGCTCCGCATTCTGGATACGGACGTCGCAATGCCCAAGCCGAAGAAGAATAACCCACTCTCCACCCTACCTGCTTCAGTTGCACCTTCGCCCTACCGCTACCTGTTCCCCTTCGGCGCCCTCCTGTTGCTGCTGGTGCTCGGCGGGCTCGGCGGGTTCCTGCTGGCCGAACCACCACGGCTGGTGGCGCCGCAGGTAGCTGCGGCCCCGCCCCCCACTCAGCCCAAGGCGACGCCAGCGCTGCCGGTCGCCCAGTACGTCGATGAACAGGCTTGCCAGGGCTGCCACCAGGCCCAGGCCAGGGACTGGCAAGGCTCGCACCATCAACTGGCGATGCAGGAGGCCAACCCGCAGACGGTGTTGGGCAATTTCAATGAACAGCACTTCAAGGCCGAAGGCGAAAGCACCCGCCTGTTTCGCCGCGGGACCGAGTTCTGGGTCAACACCCCCGGTGCCGACGGCAGGCCCGCGAACTTCAAGGTGGCCTATACCTTCGGCATCGAACCCTTGCAGCAATACCTGATCGAAGTCGGCCAGGGGCGCCTGCAAGCCCTGGGCGTGGCCTGGGATACCCGCAAGCAGCAGTGGTTCCACCTGTATCCGGGCCAGGGCGTTAACTTCAAGAACCCGCTGCACTGGAGCAAGCCCAGCCAGAACGCCAACTTCATGTGTGTGGAATGCCACACCACCGGCTACCAGCGTAATTTCAGCGCCAGCCAGGAGCGCTTCGACAGCCGCTGGAACAGCCTCGGTGTCGGCTGCCAGGCCTGTCACGGCCCAGCCTCCAACCATCTGCAGGCCACGGCCAGCAAGGCCACCCTGGCCAACGCCGGCTTCGCCGTGGACCTCAAGGCCGCAAGCGCCACCCAAGAGATCGAGACCTGCGCCCGCTGCCACGCCCGGCGCGCGCCCCTGGGCGACGGCTACCACGTCGGCCAGCGCTTGATGGATGACTACCTGCCCAGCGCCCTGACCCGGGAGCTGTACGCCCTGGACGGCAAGATCAAGGACGAGGTGTTCGAGTACGGCTCCTTCGCCCAGAGCAAGATGTTCGACAAGGGGGTGCGCTGCAGCAATTGCCACAACCCCCACAGCACCCAGCTCAAGGCCCCGGGCAACGCCGTATGCCTGCAATGCCACAACCCCGCCGGCAAGAGCACGGCAGCCGGCATCGACGGACGCGGGTTGCAGGCCAAGGATTACGATGCCCCCGAGCATCACCGGCACACCCCGGGCCAGCCCGGTGCGCAATGCGTGGACTGCCATATGCCGGGCAAGGTCTACATGGGCAATGACTACCGCCATGACCACAGCTTCAGCCTGCCCAACCCGCTACGGGCGCAGAAGCTTGGCACGGCCGATGCCTGCCTGAACTGCCACCAGGGGCAACAGGCCGGCGAACGCATCAGCCGGCAGTTCCAGCTATGGACGGCCAACAGCCCGCCCCAGCCACCGCGCTACGACGACAGCCTGTGGCTGATCCGCGGCGGCCGGCCCGGGGCAGCCCAGGCGTTGCAGGAACAACTGCAGCGCGGCGACCTGCCACCGATCCAGCGTGCCACCCTGCTGGCCGAACTGGCCAACTATCCCAGCGCCCAGGCACTGCAACTGGCCACCCAGGCCCTCGGGCATGTGGAGCCCCAGGTGCGCGAAAGCGCGGTGCGAGCCACCAGCGCCCTGGTGCCGCCGGCCGAACGTGGCCCGCTGCTGGTGCCCCTGCTGCAAGACCCGGTCAAGGCCGTGCGGATCACCGCGGCTCGCGACCTGCTGGGCGCCGCGCGCGATGGCCTGGGCCCGGCTCAAGGGGCCTGGGACAAAGCCCTTGGCGAATATGAAGCGGTGCAGTTGAGCCTCGTGGAGCGGGCCGAGGCCAACCTCAACCTGGCCATGCTCTACCAGGCCAGCGGGCGCAGCACCGAGGTCGAACCCTACTTGCGCGCAGCCTTGCGCCGTGACAGCGACTTCTTCCCGGCCCTGGTGACCCTGGGGCAGTGGCTGGAAGCCAATGGCCGCAGCCAGGAGGCGCAGCAACTGCTGGCCCAGGCCCTGCAACAGCACCCGGGGTCGGCGCTGCTGCAGCACACCCAGGGCCTGAGCCTGATTCGTGGGGGCGACACTGCACGGGCCATGGCCGCCTTGAAAAAGGCCGCCGAGCTGGAGCCGCACAATGCTCAGTACACCTATGTGCTGGCAGTGGCCCTGCACGACAGTGGCCAGCAGGACGCTGCCAACCGTCAGTTGCAAGCCCTGCTGCAGCGCCAGCCGACCCAGCGCAATGCGCGCCTGAGCCTGATCCAGTACTACCTGGAGAGCGGCCAGGAACCCAAGGCCCAGGCACTGATGCAGCAATGGAAACAGCTCAACCCCGGGGACCCGGCGTTGCAATAGGCGGAGTGGCAAGGAGGGCTCGGTTACCCGAGCCCTCACTAAAACCAATCAAATAGGATTAACTATCAATTTTAATTAATTGATTTTAAACGTTTATTTATTCTAGAAATTACATTAACCAGAACAGCCTGGCGTCATCCTCAGCGCCGACGGAACAGCGGCCGCGGCTCGATCACCGAGCGGCCATACAGCACGCTCATCCCCGCCAACCCTTTGAGTGCGTCCAGCGCGCACTTGTCTTCGCGCACGGCAAAGCTGTCGAAACCGCATTGGCGCATATGGCTCAACTGGTCGCGCAGCACATCGCCAATCGCTCGCAGTTCGCCCATCCACCCCAGGCGGGTACGCAGCAGGTAGGCCTGGCTGTACCCCCGGCCATCGCGAAAGCTGGGGAAGTCCACGGCGATCAGCGGGATCAGCTTGAGCCAGGGCTTGAGGCTTTCCACCTCGTCGTCCGGACCGATCCATACGCCGTCCCGGGTCGGGTGATGCTCGATGCGGCGCATCAGCCACAGGGCCAGGGGCAGAATCAGCGGCCCATCCGGCAATGCGTCGTCGACCCCGCGCACCAGGCTCCAGGCATCGTCTTCCACCCGTTGGGCTTCGCCTTCGTGCAAACGCAGCAGGTTGTTCATGCCAGCGCCTCCACGGCCTTGGGGTAGACCCGCTCCTTGAACGGCTCCAGGCCGATGCGCTGCAGCGTCTCGACGAAGGGTTCGTCGCTTTCCCGGTAGCGTACGAAGGTGGCGATGATGCGTTCGATCACCTCGGGGATTTCCTCGGCGCTGAAGGACGGGCCGATCACCTTGCCCAGGGCACTGTCACGGCCCTTGGCCCCGCCCAGGGTGACCTGGAACCACTCGCTGCCGTTCTTGTCGACGCCGAGGATGCCGATATTGCCGATGTGGTGGTGACCGCAGGCGTTCATGCAGCCGGAAATGTTCAGGCTGATGTCCCCGAGGTCGTGGAGGTAGTCCAGGTCGTCGAAGCGCTGCTGGATGGCCAGGGTAATGGGGATCGAACGGGCGTTGGCCAAGGCGCAGAAGTCACCGCCCGGGCAGGCGATGATATCGGTCAGCAACCCGGCGTTGGCGGTACCAAGCCCGTGTTCGCAGGCCCGCTGCCAAAGCTCGAACAGGCGCGACTTGGGCACATCCGGCAGGACGATGTTCTGTTCGTGGGCAATGCGGATCTCGCCAAAGCCGTAGTCCTCGGACCAGTCGGCCACCGCCTCCATCTGCTGGCCGGTGACGTCACCGGGTGGCGAGGCCGGGCCCGGCTTGGTCGACAGCACCACGCAGGTGTAGCCCGGCACCTTGTGCGGGTGCACGTTGCGCGCCACCCAGCGGGCGAAGGCCGGGGACTCGGCCAGGTGGCTGCCGTACTCCAGGTCGGTTTCCGCCAGGCGCTCGTAGATCGGCGGCACAAAGGCACTGGCCACCCGCTGATATTCGTCCTCGGTGAGTTGCGCCGGGCCGTCCCTGAGGTGCTGCCACTCCTCCTCCACTTCCCTGGCGAAGGCCTCGATGCCCAGGGCCTTGACCAGGATCTTGATCCGCGCCTTGTACTTGTTGTCGCGCCGCCCGTAGCGGTTGTAGACCCGCAGCACCGCCTCGACATAGGACAGCAGGTGCTGCCAGGGCAGCCCGTCGCGGATCTGCAGGCCGAGAATCGGCGTGCGCCCCAGGCCGCCACCGACTATCACCCGCAGCAGCATCTGGCCACTGCGGTCGCGGTACAGGTACAGACCGATGTCATGCATCATGATCGCCGCGCGGTCCTGCCTGGCCGAGCAGATGGCGATCTTGAACTTGCGCGGCAGGAACAGGAATTCCGGGTTGATGGTGGACCACTGGCGCAGGATCTCCGCCAGGGGGCGCGGGTCCAGGTATTCATCGCCGGCCACCCCGGCAAAGGCTTCGGTGGTGATGTTGCGCACACAGTTGCCGGAAGTCTGGATGGCGTGCATCTCCACTTCGGCCAGGCGCTGCAGGATGTCCGGCACCTGGGCCAGCTCGATCCAGTTGAACTGCAGGTTCTGCCGGGTGGTGAAATGGCCATAGCCGCGGTCGTAGTCCCGGGCGATGCTGGCCAGGGTGCGCATCTGCCGGGCGCTGAGGGTGCCGTAGGGAATCGCCACCCGCAGCATGTAGGCGTGCTTCTGCATATACAGGCCGTTCTGCAGGCGCAGGGGCAGAAACTCCTCCTCGCTCAGTTGGCCGCCCATGAAGCGCTCGACCTGGTCGCGAAACTGCGCCACCCGCTCAAGCACCAGGGCCCGGTCATAGTCGTCGTACTGGTACATGTCCCTACCTCATCGAAGCTGATCGTGCTCTAAACGGCGCGTGTTGTGAGGGGGCGACTATGCGCGTACGGCGCAGAGCGTTACAGATTCAGGTAAAAACTAAAAAACCATATCAGCCAAGGCTGCACCACCGTAGGCATGAGGAAAATCTGATCCGTATTAATGCGGTTTTTCTGAGCCTGTTTTGTTTCCCCGCTGATTCCTACAGTGCACCCCGTGCCAGACCGGGTGGCCTGGCAAGACTTTGCAACCGTGGAAGCATTGACCATGAACTCAGCAACAATCGGACAGGCCTACAACTACAAGGTGGTTCGCCAATTCGTCGTCGCAACAGTGGTATGGGGCGTGATCGGCATGGCCATGGGGGTGTGGATTGCCTCGCAACTGGTATGGCCGGAGATGAACCTCGACCTGCCCTGGAGCACCTTTGGCCGGCTGCGGCCACTGCACACCAGCCTTGTGATCTTCGGTTTCGCCGGCAGCGCCCAGTTCGCTGCCAGCTACTACGCGGTACAGCGCACCTGCCAGGTGCGGCTGTACTCCGACACTCTGGCTGCCTTCACCTTCTGGGGCTGGCAGTCGGTGATCGTGATCATGCTGATCACCCTGCCCCTGGGCTACACCACCACCAAGGAATACGCCGAGATCGAATTCGCCGGCGCGGTGTGGATGGCGGTGGTCTGGGTCGCCTACGCGATTGTCTTCTTCACCACCGTGGTGCGGCGCAAGAGCCAGCACATCTACGTCGGCAACTGGTTCTTCGGCGCCTTTATCCTGGTGATCGCCATGCTCCACGTGGTCAACCACCTGTCGATCCCGGTGGACTGGTTCAAGTCCTACCCGGTGTATTCCGGGGCCACCGACGCCATGGTCCAGTGGTGGTACGGGCACAACGCCGTAGGCTTTTTCCTGACCACGGGCTTTCTCGGGATGATGTACTACTTCGTGCCCAAGCAAGTCGGGCGCCCGGTGTACTCTTATCGCCTGTCCATCGTGCACTTCTGGGCCTTGATCACCTTGTACATCTGGGCCGGCCCGCACCACTTGCATTACACCGCGCTGCCGGACTGGGCCCAGTCCCTGGGCATGGCCATGTCGCTGATCCTCCTGGCCCCGAGCTGGGGCGGCATGATCAACGGCATGATGACCCTCTCCGGGGCCTGGCATAAGCTGCGCACCGACCCGATCCTGCGCTTCCTGGTGCTGTCCCTGGCGTTCTACGGCATGTCCACCTTCGAGGGCCCGATGATGGCGATCAAGACCGTCAACGCCCTGTCCCACTACACCGACTGGACCATCGGCCACGTACACGCCGGTGCCCTGGGCTGGGTGGCGATGATCACCTTCGGGGCCATCTACCACATGGTGCCCAAGGTCTTTGGCCGCGAGCAGATGTACAGCGTACCGTTGATCAACCTGCACTTCTGGCTCGCCACCATCGGCACCGTGCTGTACATCGCCTCGATGTGGGTCAATGGCATCACCCAGGGCCTGATGTGGCGCGCGGTGAACGAAGACGGCACCCTCACCTACTCCTTCGTCGAGGCCCTGGTGGCCAGCCACCCGGGGTTCGTGGTGCGTTTCGCCGGCGGCGTGTTCTTCCTCAGCGGCATGCTGCTGATGGCCTACAACACCTGGCGCACCGTGCGCGTTGCCGATGAGCGCCTGGCGCTGAGCGACGCCCGGATCGCCTGACCCACCAGCCCCACGCCGGTCCCCGTGACCGGCGTGTTGCGTTTCAGGGAGCCTGAAAACCCATGGACATACTGTTCAACCTGCTGGGGGTGGCGTTTCTCTACCTCTGCATCGAGTACTACCTGCGTCACCAGAGTGCCAAGAGCCTGGACGATGCCAGCCTGATCCCCTTCGCCGACGACCCTGATGTCGCCCGCCGGGTGGAACTGGCCACGGGCAAGAAGGTCAACGCCGTGGCCCCGGAAGAGCCCAAGCCGGGTTGGATCAACCTGGACATGTAACCCACCTTCTCCTGCAGGCTACCCCCGGTAGGAGCCGGCTTGCCGGCGAAGAAACCCGCACGCTTTGCACCACTTCAACCAGCCGACTCTGGCCAGCCAGCGCCGGCCCCGGAGCCATGCCGGGTCAGGCGCGTTCACGGGGGATCAGGCTCTGCAACTGAGCGGCGAGGAAATTGCCGTCAAAGGCAAAGACGTCAGGGTCCTTCAAGCCGTTGGTCTTGCGCCATTGCCAGCCGCCCGAAGCCTCGCCGACCAGGGAGACGCTGCCCAGCCGCGCCGCAGTCAGGCCGATCACTGCCAGGGAAATCTGCCCTTGGGGGCCCATCACATCCGGCACGAACTCCACCGGTTTGCCGGCGATGTGGATGGTCAGCTTCTCGCTCTTGAAGGTCGAGGCCTCCAGCGGCACCGCCGGGCTGAAGGCCACATAGGGCTCGCGCTGCAACGCCAGCAGGTCCGGCAGCAATACCGGCGCCAGCCAGTCTTCGATCTGCCCGAACAATTGATGAATGTGACGCGCCCAGACCACCGACTGGCTGTCGAACAGCTGCTTCTTGTGGGCTTCACTGGCCGCGTAGTGGCGCAGCATCTCGCCCAGTTGCTGGATATCGTCCATTGCGCTGTGTCCCTGGCTTCGCCCCTTGAGAACAGCAGGTCGCCGGCCCTGAGCATGGCAGATGCCGGTGTCGGGCGTTGAGTTGTTTGCCCGCCGCCTCGCCGAGCCCTGTAGCTGCGCCCACCGATAATGACCCTGCGGGCCGCTGGCGGCGATCACCGGCAAGGCGTTACCAGGCAAAATCTACAGCGCGGTATGCGCCGCTCGGCGCTGAAACTGCAGCCGGTACTGACGCGGCGTCAGGCCGGTGGCCTGGCGCAAGGCGCTGCCCAGGTGGGACTGATGGGCAAAACCACAGTCCAGGGCAATCGCCGCCAGAGGCAGGTCCGTGTGTTCCAGCAGCCGCCGGGCCGCTTGCAGACGCACTTCGGTGATCCAGGCATGGGGCGTGATGCCTACAGCACGACGAAAGTCGCGCAGCAGGCGCAACTCGTTGTGGCCGTAGGTCAGGGCCAGCTGCGCCAGTGACAGGGGCCGGGCGTATTCATCGGCCATCTGTTGCAGCACCTGCCCCAGCTCCGGGGCCGGGGCTGGCGCTGCCCGACCGGGCTGGGCCAGCCCCAGAAACGCCAGCGCGCATTGCTCCAGAGCCAGCTCATCGGCCTCGGGCGCCAGCAGCAGGCGCCTGGCTTCGCGCCCCAGGGCCAGGGCGCGGGCATGCCCCGGGCTCTGCATCCGGCGCTGGCCAGGAACCAGCGGCGTCGCGCCCTGCCAGCGCAACAGCAGGTATTCGCCGCCCATGGCGGATTCGGAAAACACTTCAATGCCTGCGGGCGTCAGGGCCAGGGTGCCGGGCCAGGTATCGAAATCCTCGCGGCGGTCGGAGTCGATGGCATGTACCCCGCGCTGACGCTCCAGGGTCACCCCCAAGGTCTGCCACTGGGCCGGATCGCGGGCGCTGTAGGCCGCGGCCGGCAGCAGTTGCAGCAGCAGGCGGCCGTCCAGCAGGCGATGTTCGAGCACCTGGGGCATGTGAAATTTCCTGATAGATCGCCACCCGTGGCGGCGTGAAACTGAGCCTTACCCAACCGCACCACAGAGGAGTTGCCCATGCGCACCATCGGCCTGATCGGCGGCATGAGCTGGGAGTCCAGCGCCGAATACTATCGCCTGATCAATCAGCAGGTTCGCGATCGACTGGGGCCGCTGCGTTCAGCGCGGCTGTTAATGTACAGCGTCGACTTCGGGCCTGTCGAACAGGCCCAGCATGCCGGGCGCTGGGACGACGCGGCGGCGATCCTGGTGGAGGCAGCCCGGCGCCTGGAAGCCGGCGGCGCCGAATGCGTGGTGCTCTGCACCAACACCATGCACAAGGTCGCCGGGCAGATAGAGGCCGCCATTGGAGTGCCCTTTTTGCATATTGCCGACCCCGTGGTGCAGGCCGCCCAGGCAGCCGGCACCCTGAGCGTGGGGTTGCTGGGCACGGCCTTCACCATGGAGCAGGCGTTCCTCAAGGGCCGCCTGGAAGACCGGGGCCTGAAGGTACTGGTGCCCGATGCAGCGCAGCGCCAGGCGGTGCACCGCATCATCTATGAGGAACTGTGCGTGGGCATTGTCAGCCAGAGCTCGCGGCGGCTGTACCAGCACGTGATCGACGGGCTGCAGGCCCGTGGTGCCGAGGCGATCATCCTCGGCTGCACGGAAATCGGCCTGCTGCTCAAGCCCGAGCACAGCGCCCTGCCCCTGTTGGACACCACCGAACTGCATGCCCGGGCGGCGGTGGATTTCGCTTTGCTGGAGTGAACGTCAGAGCCCGCAGGGCCTTGCTGGGCGACCACCTGTCGAACCTCGG
This sequence comes from Pseudomonas sp. MWU349, assembly GCF_017947325.1. Taxonomy (NCBI): domain Bacteria; kingdom Pseudomonadati; phylum Pseudomonadota; class Gammaproteobacteria; order Pseudomonadales; family Pseudomonadaceae; genus Pseudomonas; species Pseudomonas sp. MWU349. The sequence goes on from NZ_JAFEVP010000001.1 coordinate 1,493,407, forward strand.
GCGGCCTCAAGAACCCGGCATCTGCTGCGGAGCCGGTCGTCCGAACGCGGCCCGAGCCTGCGGCAGCGGCGACACGAACCGGCCTCAACGACGCAACCGCGCCATGCTCAGCACATCGACATAACCGCCATCGCGCACGGCGTAATCGCGCAACTGGCCTTCGGTTTCGAAGCCGAATTTGCGGTACAGGCCGATGGCGGCCTGGTTGTCGGCATACACCGTCAACTCCACCCGGCGCAGGTTCATCCAGTTGTCGGCCACCTCCAGCACCGCCGCCAGCAGGCGGCTGCCGATGCCCTCGCGTTGCCAGGCCGGGGACACGCCCATGCCGATGCCGGCGCAATGGGCCCGGCGCACCCGCGCCACCTGCAGCAGGCTGCAACTGCCGATCACCGCGCCCTGGTGCAGGGCAACCAGGGCCACCAGCCCCTCGTTTTCCTGCCCCTGCCCGACGCGCTTGCGCCACAACTCGCGGGACTGGTAAGGCAGTTGCAGGGTCTGGGCCGCCACACTGGGTTCGCTGTACAGCGCCGTCAGGCCGTCGATATGGGTTTCGTTGCACCGCTCGATGACGATGGCGGGATGGGCGTTGGGCATGGCGAGGTCATCCTTGAAGCCGAAGTGTCCACCGAGTGTAAGGGCATGCACCTCTGGATGACGAGGGCAATGGAGCGCGTTGGCCGGCAAGCGGCGGTCACCCAGGCCCCTCCGTAGGCGCTGGCTTGCCAGCGAAGGCGTTTCCGGAGCCGGCGCAGGGCTTGCGGGCCCTTTCGCCGGCAAGCCGGCTCCTACATGGAATAGCGGTGGATGCCCCTGGTAGGCGCTGGCTTGCCAGCGAAGGCGTTTCCGGAGCCGGCGCAGGGCTTGCGGGCCCCTTCGCCGGCAAGCCGGCTCCTACACGGAATAGCGGTGGATGCCCCTGGTAGGCGTTGGCTTGCCAGCGAAGGCGTTTCCGGATCCGGCGCAGGGCTTGCGGGCCCCTTCGCCGGCAAGCCGGCTCCTACACGGAATAGCGGTGGATGCCCGCTCGTGGGCGCTGGGGTGAATATCTGCAAGAGCGGGCAGGTCCGTTCAGACAAACCAGTCCTGGCGTTCGCTGAAGGTACTGAGGATCAGTTCCACCAGTTGCTGTACCGGCTCTTCATGCTCCACCTGGGCATTGACCGCCAGCCAGGCGCGGCGTTGCATGCTTTCCTCGAACAGGCCCGGCAAGGCGGTGAGGCCACGGTCGAAGCGGCTCATGTACTGCGCCAGCAGGCCAATGCAGGCGCTGCAGCGGATCATCTCCAGCATCAGTTCATAGGAATGCACCTGCACCACCCCGGCCAGGCGCTGCTCCACCAGGCTGTTCCAGGGCCGGAACGGCTCGATATGACGGTCGTGCTGCCACTGCACCAGCATGTAGTCCGCCAGGTCGTCCAGGCTGTCGGGGCGGGCCGCGACCCGGGAGTAGCGCTTGGCGATGTGCGGCAGGTAGTCGATGCGCGCCAGGGGCATGGGTTCGCGGGTGGCGAAGCTGGGGCCCGGCAGGGGTGAATCCTCGGCCGCCAGCCACAGCACCAGGTCGGCGCTCAGGGCCTGCAGGGACAGGTCGCTGTCGATGGAGATGATTTCCAGCCGGGCGCTGGCATTGCGCCGCAGCAAGGCGATCAGGTCACGGCCAAGGATGTCGTGGAGGATGGTTTGCGCCACGGCCACGCGGATCAGGGGTTGCTCGATCACCGGCAGCCGCCGCTGGTGGGCCAGGGCTATCAGCTGGGCCTGCAGTTGCAGGCCTTCGCGGCTCAGGCTCAAGGCATTGCCCTGGTAGCAGAACAGCGAACGGCGCAGGTGCTCCTCCAACTGCGCCAGTTGCTTGCGCAGCAGCGTGGCCTTGATGTTCAGGCTGCGGGCCGCCTGCATGAAGCAGCCGCAACGGGCGCTGACCAGAAAGTACTGGGCCACCGCAGGTTCGATGCCGGCGGCCAGGGCCAGCCAGGCTTCCCGGGGTTCCTGGGGCGCGGTGTATGGCGCAAAGCCCTGCAGTGGAGCGGGTTCGAGAAAGGACATCGGTGACTCCCTGTCTTGTTGAATGTTGCTTCCTTGGCGGGCGGACGGCGGTGATCGTGAGATCGCCTTCGCTGGCAAGCCAGCTCCTACAGTTGCCGGTGCTGCGTGTTGCTTCGTAGGAGCCGGCTTGCCGGCGAAGGGGCCCGCAACCCTTGCGCCGCCTTCGCTGGCACGCCTGCACCTACAGTTTGTCCTCCAGGACCTGGTTCAACACCGCGCCATCGATGCTCAGGGTCGCGGTGTTGAGCATGCCTTCCAGGTAGGCCTTGGCGATCTGCTCCTGGCGCTGGGCGCGCAGGGCCTGGGTCAGGCGATCACGCAGTTCGTCCAGGCTGGCGGTCCGTGCCGGCTGCTGTTCGGTGAGCTTGAGCACGTGGAAACCCGCCGCGCTCTGCACCACCTCGGACACCCCGCCCACCTTGAGCCGGGCCACCGCGCTACGCACCTCCGGCAGCAGTTGCGCCAAGGGCTGCAGGCCGGAGTCGCCACCGCGCTGGGCGCTGTCCCGGTCCTGGGAGTACTGCGCCGCCAAGGCGGCAAACTCCCCCGGTGCGGCCTGGGCCTTGCGGCTCAGTTCCTGCGCCTGGCGGCGTACCTGCTCGGCCGCCTGGGGCTCGGCGACCCCGAGGAAGATCTGGCTGACCCGGTACAACGGCGGCGTCATCCACGCCGACTTGCCGCTGTCATAGGCCTGCTGCAACTCCGCCGGGCTGGGGTAGTCCGCCGGCACCTGGCTGACCGACTGTAGATAGTCGCGAAACACGATCTGTTCGGTGGCGGCGCGGGTCTGCTGCTCCACCTCCGGGCGCTGGCGCCAGCCCTGGGCATCGGCCTGCTCCAGCACGGCCTTTTGCGCCAGCCGTGAACGAATCCAGGCTTCCAGCGCCGGGCGATTGCCGCGCAATTGCCCCCGGGACTCCTCGGGCAGGCTGGCAAACAGGCTCTTGAGTTCCTCGGCCGCCACCTGCTGATTGCCCAGGCGCGCCACGGCGGGCGTAGACGCCACTTGTTGTTGCAGCAGGGTCGGGGCCGGCTGCTGCGCCGCCACCGGGTCGTTGCCCGGGCGCAGGGCCAGGCCCAGCGCCAGGCCGAGCAAGGTCAGTGCCCCGGCACCGACCACCAGGGTGGGCTTTTTCACAGGGTGGCCACCTCTTCCCGGGGTTGGCTTTGCGTCGCCTGGGGCACTTCGGCCCGGGCCTGCAACTGGGCCGCCTGCTGGCTGTATTCGCGCAGGTAGACGATAAACTCCTGCAGCAACCGATCCCACAGCTCCAGCTGGCTGCGCAGGTGGCTCTCGCCGACGCCGGCCACCACCACGTCCATCTCCATCACCAGGAATTCGCCCTGCAGCGACAGCCGGGCAAAGCGCCGTGAGGCGTTCCACAGTTGCGCCAGCCCCGCCGGCAGTTCGCCCTGCACCCGCAGCGCGCAGCTGTAGGTGAAGTCCACGTAGTGCCCGGCTTCGCTGCCCGGGTTGCCCAAGCGCACGGCGTAGCCGATGCCCTGGCTGGCGCTGAGCAGTTGCACGATGCCGTTCTGTTCGGTCTGGTTGACCCGGTAGCCGGCGCCTTGCAGCAGGTCGGTGAGGCTGTCGGTGGTGACGCTGTTAATCAAGGTCATGGTCATCTCTTCCCTGGTGATCAGTGGGTGCTCGCCGCCCGGGGGGCGTCGAACTGGGTCTGGTAAAGCTCGTCGCCAAAGCCCTGGGCCAGTTCCTCGAACTTGACCCGGGCGCTGCCGGCGAAGGGCTGGCGGATTTTCACCACCTCGGCCACGTCGATGTTTTCGTAGGCCGTCAGGATCTGTTTGGCGATGCCGTACATCTGCTGATTCTTGACCGCACATTGCTGCACTTGTGTGTCACGCTCGCTCAATTGCGCCTGCAATCTGGCCCGTTCGGCTTCCTTGCCCCGTGCCAGCACCAGCAGGTCTTCATAGGCCTTCTTGAACTTGCCCAGTTGCTCGTTGCTGGCGGCCGCCTGGGCCTGGGCCTGGTTGTGCAGGTTCTGCTGCTGGCCGGCCAACTGCTCTGCCACACCGCGGGTCTTGGCCAGCTCGGCGGTCAGTTGCTTGACCTGGGCCTGGGCCTCCCTGGCCGCGTTCTCGGCGGCAACCCGCGCCGCCGCGGCCTGGGCCTGTTCGCTTTGCAGGGCCTGCAGCTGCTGGGTGGTACTGCGCAACTGGGTGCGCAGGCGCTCCTCCATGCCTTCGCCACTGGCGCCGACACTGGCCAGCACGCCCCAGACCAGTAACAGGCTCGCCGCCCATGCCCTTGCTCGGCTGTTCATAACCTTCCTCCCTGCACTTAGAAGCGCGTGTTGAGTTCAAGCTGCATCACGTCCACCTCGTAGCGCGGCCCGTAGACTTCCGAGGCGCTCATGTAGCGGGCCGTGGCGTAGATGTTCTTGTCGATGCCGTAGTTGCCGCCCAGGAAGTAGCCCTTGGCGTTGGTGCCCCCCAGGTGGAACGAGGAGTCGTTGAAACCGTCGGGCAAGGCGTCGGGCTGGATGTACTTGTAGCCGGCCAACAGGTTCCAGTCCCCGGCCTTCTTCATCTCCAGGGCGTTGCCCAGGGTGAACTGCACCATCAGCGCATTGCCGCCGCTTTCGAACTGGCCCTGGCTGTTGATGTTGTTGACGATCTCGCCTTCGCTGCGCTTGAGCATCTCGCCCTTGTCGTAGGCCAGGTTGCGGATGTAGTTGGTCTGGCTGCGCAGGCGCAGGTCGTCCGGCAATTCGGTGTCCCAGGCCAGGTTCAGATCGAGCACGTCGAACTTGGAGGCCAGCCCCACGAACTGCGGCTGCGGGGTCAGGCCCGGCGTGGCCGGGTTGGGGGTGATGTTGCGCAGCAGGAACACGCTGTTGCCCTTCTGCATGAAGGCCACCCGCGAGCCATCGGTGTCGCAGCCCGGGGCCCCGGCCCAGGGTGCGCAGGGGCTTGAGCGCTGGCCCTCGATGTCGTCGAAGCGGTAGTAGGCCAGGGCGCCCTTGAGGCTGTTGCTGCGGTTGATCTTCCAGTTGGCGCCGACCTGCCCGCCGAACAGCCACTTGGTGTCGCTCTCGTTCTTGTCGAAGCCGTTGCTGGTGGCGGTGTCGTTGGTGTACTCCACCGGGAAGGCGCCGAGGGTGCCGAACAGGCCCCAGTCGCTGCTCAGCTTGTGGTTGAAGATAGCCGCCACGCCGTCGAAGTTGAGGTCGTTGGAATACAGCATGTCGGTGGAATAGAACGGGTTGGCGATCCGCCCGCCGGTCAGGGTCAGGTCCTGGGTGGCTTTCCAGGTCAGGTAGCCCTGGTCGAGCCAGATGTCCTTCTTGCCAAAGCCGCCGCCCAGGGTCTGGGTGGTGGACACCGGGTTGTTGTCCGAGCCGGTGCCGATGCGGATGCCCGCGGTCCATTCCGGCGAGATCACCGCCTTCATCCCCAGGCGTGCCCGCAGGCGGAACAGGTTGTCACGGTCCTCGCGGGTGTTGAGCAGCGGCGGCAGCTTGCTGTTGGTGTCCTTGTTGACGTCGTAGGGGCCACTGTCGTTGAGCTTGGCGTAGTCGACGATCTCGTTGCTGTTGTTGTCGGCGAAGAACCGCGACTCGTCGCGCAGGCGGATGTCGCCGTCGAAGCTGATGCGCGAGATCCAGTCCGGGAAGGTGTTGGGCTGGGCCCAGTTTTCCTGCTTGGCGGTGGCCATGACCTCGGCCTTGACCTGATCGCGGATCTGGTCGCGGACGATGGCCGGCACGTATTGCACCCGCACGTCACCGGGCGCCGCAGCCGGGCCGGTGGCCGCCACGGCGGTGGCGGCGGTGGCGGCGCGGGCCTGCTGGGCTTCTTTCTCGGCCTGGGCGATCAGCCCGTCGGCCTGCTCCTGCTTCAATACCCCCTGCTGCACCAACAGACGGATCAGGTTGATCGTGGCGTTCTCCGAGGGCGCGGCCGCGGCGGCCGTGGCCTGGCCGGCCAGGGTCAGGGCGACCATGCCGAGCGCCAGGGTCAATCGATTCACGGTGGAAATCATCTGCACACAACTCCTGTAGAAACTGCAAATAGGGGTTTGCTCATTCCGGTCGCCGGCCCTTGAGGGACAGGCGTACCGGCAAAGTCAGGGAAGCCGGCATGCGCTCTTTCAGGCGCGGCGTGGCCCGCAGCGCCGCCAGCACCTGCTGGTCGGTCTCGGGGTTGCCGCTGGAGCCGGCCAATTCGGCGCGGGTCACCTGCCCGTCGGCGCCCAGCCACAGGTCCACCTGCAAGGCATAGGCTTTCTTGCGCAGCTCCGGGTCTTCGCGCAGCACGCGCTGGAAGGTCGCCGCCAGGTACTGCTTGTAGGTCCCGGTGCCCAGCCCGCCGCCACCGGCACCGGCCATGCCGCCGCCCTTGCCGGCGCCGACGTTGAAGCCGTCGTTGCCGGCCTGGGCGTCGCCATCGATCTGCATCGGGTTGGCCAGATCGTCCGCTGGCGATGGCGGCGCCTCTTCCTCCGGCTTGACCTCCTCGGGGGTCGGCGTGGGCTCGGGTTCCGGCACCTTCTCCTCCACCGGCTCGGGCTCCTTGGGCTTCTCGGGAGGCGGCGGAGGGGGCGGTGGCGGGGGCGGCAGCGGGATGATGGTCGGCACCTTCGGCGCTTCACGGCGCACCCCGGCCATGTCATTGGCCCACTGCCACAGCAGCCAGGCCGCCACGGCCCCCAGCAGCAGCCCCGCGCCCCACTTGAGCAGGCGCACGGCTCGCGGCTTGTGCTGCACCGGCGGCAGCTGGATCGGTTGTTGTGCGGTCATGGCTCAGCCCTGGCTCGGTTTGCCGGTGACCAGGCCGACCTGGGACAACTCCAGGCGGCGCAGCAGGTCGAGGACTTCAATGACCTTCTGGTACTGCACCGTGGCATCGCCGCGGACAATGATCGGGAAGTCCGGGCTCTGCGCCTTCTCGATGCGCAGGCGCTCTTCCAGCTCGCCCAGGGTGACTGGATAGGCATCGAGGAACACCTGGCCGCCATCGTTCACCGAAATGGCCTTGGTCTTGGCCTCCGAGAGCGACACCGAGGCGCTGGCCTTGGGCAAGTGGATCTGGATGCCCGAAACCTGGGCGGTGGCGGTGAGGATGAACATCACCAGCACCACCATCAGCACGTCCACCAGGGGCGTGATGTTGATGCTGTCGACAGCGGCGTCGTCTTCGTCGTCATGGGAGGCGTTCACGGAAGCCATGGCAGTTCTCCTCAGGCCGGAACCGACGCGTTGCTGTGACTGACCCGCCAGTGGGCGTTCTCGCTGTTCTGGCTCTCGCCATGCAGCTCCGCCAGCCGGGTGATGAACTCGTCGACGAACACCCGCATGTCGGCGCCGACTTCCTTGTTGCGGGTGATCAAGCGGTTGTAGCCAAACAGCGCCGGAATCGCGACGAACAGGCCCATGGCGGTGGCCAGCAAGGCCGCGGCCATGCCCGGTGCAATGGCGTTGATGTTGACGTCACCGGCCATGGCGGTACCGAGGAACACCACCATGATCCCCAGCACCGTGCCCAACAGGCCGATGTAGGGGCCGCCGGCGATGGCGTTGGACAGGGTCGAGAGCTTGGAACTCAGTTGCTGGTTTTCCCGGGTGCGCACCCCGTCCATCGAGCAGCGGATGGCTTCGATGGTGGCCGCCGACACCGAGGAGGTATCGGCGCCCTGCTCGCGGCGGGTGCGGATCTCTTTCACCGCCACCAGGTACAGGCGCCACAGCGAGGAGTGCTCCAGCCGGCTGGCCAGTACCTGATCGTCGGCGAACATCTCCAGGCGGGTGCCGACCTTGGCGAACTGCTCGCGAAACAGCCCGTTGGCAGCGCTGACCCGGCTGACCATGCGGTTCTTGCGCAGCATGATCACCCAGGACTGGATCATCATCCCCACCAGCACCAGGATGATCACCCAGGCATCCACCGGCACCGCCTTGAGCAGGAAACCCAGGCTGCCGAAACCAAAACCCGACTGTTCTTCATCGACGCCATAGGCCACCAGCTTCGACTCCGCGCCCTGGGCGCTGGCATCGGCCAGGATCAGCGCCGCCGGACGCGCCACCTTGGACAGGCGCAGCTCGTCCAGGGCCCCGGTGAAGGGCTGGAAGTGACTGGCCTCGGCCCCGGCGGCGGGCGGCAGGTCGGCACCGATCGCCAGCACCGAATTGAAGGTGGGAATGGCCTGGGCCAGGCTCGCGGTTTCGCGGCCATTGACATACAGCGCCAGTCGGCTGCCCTCGCCGCTCAGGGCCAGGTGCTGCCACTGCCCCGGGTTCAGCGGCTGGGTGGAAGCGGCGCGCTGGCCGTCCACTTCGACGAAGGGCATGCCCTGGTTGATACCGATCAGCAGGCTGCCGGCACCTTCGCGGCGGGCCAGCAGCAGTTGTTCACCGCTGGCCTGGTCCAGGCGCACCCAGGCGCTGAAGGTGAAGGCGCCGCCGGCGTTGTGCTGCAGCGACGGGCTGGCCGGCAGCAACAGCGGCTGGCCGCTGAACTGCAGGGCCCGGCCGATCACCCCGTCAACCGCCGCGCCGATGGCATTCTGCGCGGTGTTGCCGTAGGCGGTGGTGTCTTTGGCCGGCGTGCCGTTGCTGCCGTCGAAGTGGTAGATCGCGGTGTAGCTGGGGTCGAAGGTCAGTTGGCCATTGGCCGTGCTCGGGGCCTTCGGGTTGCCGTAGTACATCCAGATGTCCTGGCGCTGGCCGCCCTCGACCTTGGGCACATCGACCCAGATCAGCGCCATGCCCATCAGCGGATCGAAGCTTTCGATCTGGTGGTTGAGCACGGTCTTGTCATCGGCGGCGACAAAGCGCAGGTCGGCGCCGTCTTCCTTGACCCCGTCGAAGGTGAAGTTGCCGGTGTGCAGGCGCACCAGCAGCGCAGTGCGGCCCAGGGCCTCGTTGATGGCCGCGCCTTGCGGGGTGGTGTCCACGCTGATCTGCTTGCGGTAATGCCAGTCGTCCTGCCACCAGGCATGGGCCGTGGCCGGGAGCACGAAGCCCAGGCAGATCAACAGGCTCAGGAATAAGCGTTGCATGTGAAGGGTCTCCGTAAAAGTCAGAACGTCGCTTGCACGCTGAAGTGCAGGCGCGGGTCGTATTTCTGCGTGTTGGGGCCGTCCTTGAGCGGGTAGCCCCAGTCCAGGCTGCCGGACAGCCACTTGCTCAAACTGGCGCGGGTGCCCAGGCCGACACTGGCCAGGCTGTATTCGTCCTCCTGCTCGGGCAGCGGGTCGTGCAGCGACAGGTGCGCGCCTTCGGCAAAGGCGTAGAAGCGCCACTCCTGCACGTAGCTGCCGAGGAACTTGGCCAAAGACGGCGTGCGCAGCTCCTGGGAAAACAGGTAGCCCTCGTCCCCGGTGCGCTCGGCGGCCAGGTAGCCGCGCACCGAGGTGGCGCCGCCGGCGGAATACTGCTCGTTGGACACCAGCGGCCCCGAGGCCAGCTGGAACGCCGCCTTGGACGCCGACTGCCAATCGTTGGCGAAGGTGTAGGTGAAATTCAGGTCGCCCTTGAGCACCGAGAAGCTGGCGCTGGCCTCGTCGCGCTTGTAGTGAAACTCCTCGGCATCGCTGCCGTAGCCGAAGAAGCGCCGGGTGCCGACGATCAGGTTCAGGCCCAGGCCCAGCTGGGCTTTCTCGCTGTAGCGATAGCCGTTGTAGCCAAAGGTCATGGGGGCGTACTTCAGCGGAATCTGGTCGCTGCTGCGGCCAAAGCGCATCTCTTCGTCGAAGTCCTTGAAGTCCACACCCACCGACAGCGAGTTGGCCCAGTTGCCCGCGGCGGGCAAGGTGTAGATCGCCGACACCCCGTAGGAATGGCCCTTGCCCAGCACATTGCTGCCGCCGATGGTGGCGATGTTGCTATCGGACTGGTAGCCGGAGAACTGCAAGGCCCAGCGATCACTCAGCGGTGCGGTGTAGGAGCCGGACCAGACCTTGGCGTTGTCGGTGTCCTGGGGCGCGGTGAAATAGGTCAGGGAAATGCTGTGGCCCAGCTGCCAGAGGTTGTCGTAGCCGACGTTGACCACCGTGCGAAGCTTCTCGGTGTCGGCGCTGTAGTCGTTGTTCAGGCCGACACTGGCGTGCCAGGGGTTCTGGTCTTCCACTTGCAGGTCCACATCCATGGTCCCCGGGCGCTGGCCTTCGCGCACCAGCGGCATGACCTGGCGCCCGGCGCCGCGGTTGAGCCCGGCCAGCTGGCTTTGCACCGTGGCAAAGTCCGGTACCTCGCCTTCTTTCAGCGCCGGCACCTGATCGCGGATCTCCACCGGCGAATAATGCTTGGCCCCCACCACCCGCACCCGGCCGACCTTGGTTTCACTGACCTGCAGGTAGACGATACCGTCCTCGACCTTCTGCTCCGGCAGCTCGACGAACACCGACTGGTAGCCGCGCTCCTGATAGACCTTCTGCAGCGCATCCCGGGCGCCTTCGATATCGGCCAGGGCCTTCTGCGGGCCGAGGAAGGGATACACCGCCTCCTCGATGGCCCGGGCATCGAGCACCGTATTGCCGCGCACGAAGTACTCATTGACGTCCACCAACCGCGCCGCCGCCGAGGCTTCGACCGGGGCCGGCTCGCCCTCCTCGGCCTGCACCGCCGGCACCAGCGCCGCTAGCGCCAACCAACCGCACAACGGCCACCAGCGCCCGCCACTGCCCGGTCGCCCTGATTTGCCCAGATGCTCCACACCGCCCCCTAGAAGTCTGAAAATTGGCGCGCACGCGCGCATTGCCGTCGCCGTCTGCACAGCGTTTGGCCGATTCAATTGCTGGTGATCGAGGTGTTTTCGTGGCGAGCCAGCCAGGTGTGCAACAGCGCGAAGTTCAACGAGAACTCAGGCATTTGCAGCAAGGCACCGCAGAACACTTCACCGATGATTTTCTGGATCAACTGCACCGCCCGCGGGTTGTTCAACAGCGTGGCGATATCGCGACTGAGGACACCGAAGCTCCAGACCTTCTGATTCAGGTCCAGGCCGACGAACCAGCGAAACAGCAGGTTGTAGCTGAGCTGCTCATAGAGTTGCTGCTCGCTGGGCACCGAATACAGCAGCTGCAACAACAGAATGTGCATCACCGTGCGCGGCGCAATCAGCATCCCCGGCTCGGCGTTGAGGCCCTGGAGCAGGTCGCGGTGCTGATCCAGCAACTCATCGATCTGCGGGCGCAGCAGCACCAGCGAATGCCCCGGCGGGATATAGCTGGCCACCTCCTTCAAGGCGCCCTGCCAATCATCCTGGGAGACGATCCAGACCCACGGCGCGCCGTAGCGATAGACCGACACCGGCTTCTTGCGCGCGGCCTCGACAATCTTCGACAGCCGTTGATCCAGCTCCTGCATGCCCACTTTCGAGTAGCGTTCCATAGTCCCCATAGCCTCACTCCCGGCGTCCCGCCTCGGCTTAAAAAAGTGGCCTGGCGGCCCCCTCAAGCGCGTTACATACCCAAGACGCGCGTGGCCATGTGCTACCGAACTTTTGTCATAAAAGCTTCATTCACGAGAACAACGCGCGAACGTTGTAGGAGCCGGCTTGCCGGCGAAAATCGCCGCCAGGGCAGCGCTGGGCTGTCGTTATTCCGCGCACCACCAGACCGCCCTCTTCGCCGGCTTGCCGGCTCCTACGGGAGGGAATTGTTGTACTGGGGAAGGCTTGAAAATGCGCCGCCCGGACGGGCGCTCTGTTTCACAAGCAAGACCGCACCATTGGGCGTGCTACATGCCAAGGGGGCCGCACCTTTGCTGCGTGACAGTTGCTACCTGTTGCGTGTGATGGGCTGGCGGCTGCAAGCCCGACGCGTGGACGCTCCGCGCTGCCGGGCGGCGCGGAGCATTTCATATGGGGTCGCAGATATGTGCTTTGCGGACTACGGTCTTTTAAAATTGAAATTTGCGCTAGCTTGCGCTCTTGGTCCCATCTGGCACGCCCATGATTAGTTGCTCACACTCTCGTATCACGGCGTCATGGTGGGGCAATAAATGTTGCTCCGGAAGATTCGCAACTGTTTTGATCCAGGGGTCTTCGACTGCCGTGCTCCGCTTGGCAAGTGTTTCGACTACAGCTAGCCCGCAGAATGGCCCCATAAGCGGGTCATAGCCGCCTTCATGCACGGCAGCGACTCGTGAATTGCATACCTCTTCGGCCAGATTCATCACCACGGTCGTTAATTCCCTATATGCCGCGGAGTGAAGAAGCTGGCGGCCGAACGGATCCATTGCTGCCGAGTCGAATCCGCTTGCGATCACGATGAGATCCGGTCGAAAACGGCGTACTGCAGGCACTACGACACGCTCAAAGGCCCCCAAGTACGCCTCTCGCCCCGAACCCGCAGGAAGGGGAATATTGAGGTTGGCGCCCAGTCCTGGTCCGCTTCCGGTGTCTTGTACCTTTCCACGCCCGATGGGATAAAGATCGTCCTGATGCAGAGAGATCGTCAGCACCGACGGGTCGTCGTAAAAAAGAGTCTCGGTCCCGTTACCGTGATGAACATCCCAGTCGATGACTGCCACTCGTGCCACGGCTCCCGTTTGCTGAAGATGCCGAATCCCGATCGCGGTGTTGTGGAAAATGCAGTAACCCATTCCCTGACTGGCAATCGCATGATGTCCAGGTGGTCGTATTAGCGCGTAGGCATTGGTCACGTTGCCCGATACAACTGCATCGAACATCGAGATGACAGCTCCTGCTGCGAGCCTGGCAATTTCCGCAGAGCCAGGCCCAACAGGAGTCTCACCATCGCCTGCATCGCTCCAAGCAGGGCTGGTCGGATTCAGGATCCGATCCACATACTCCTGTGTATGTACCCGCAGCAGGTCGGCCTTCGAGGCCGGGCCAAAAGGTATCGAAACTAGGTGCTGTTCAAGGCCGCTGCGCTTGACGAGACTTGCGAAGCGTCGTTTGGTATCGCCCTTTTCGGGATGATCGATGGGTTCCTGCCACGGTAGGCTCCAAGCCCGCGTGTCATGGGTCAGAAATCTTTCGTCCCAAATCCAGCCTGTTTTTGTCATGGTTAAACTCCACATTTTCGTGTCTTTGAGGGATTAGTTCCTTACCAGAACTAACGCCTGCTCTCGTCATAGTTCGCCGGTTATTCCTTCCTGTTCCACCAGCAGCCGCTCGTAGTTCAAATTAAGAGTCCGCGATGTAAGCAAATAGAGGAGACTAGCGACCAACAGCCCCACAAACATTGATATATCGATATCACCCATCCTGTGTGCGACCCATCCAGTGAAAGGGTCGGTGACAAAAAATGGCACCATCGTCATGAGTGCTCCGATATAAGCGACGTTTCCCTGCCATCCCCACCGACCGTAAATACCTGCCGGATTGAAAAGTTCGTGGATCGAGTAACACCCCTTGCGAACGATGTAAAAGTCCACCAGGTTTATCGCAGTCCACGGTGTGAAGAGATATGCCAAAAATACCAATACGTTTCCGTAGAACACATTGAACTGATCCTCTCCAACCATTGCCGCTACAACTCCCACGGACAGCGTCATCGCGACGATTGTGATGCCCCTCAAAAACAGCGATGGCCGTACCCGACGAAAGCAGTCCACGATCGAAATCAGTGTCAGGCTACCGCCGTAAGCGTTGAGTGCCATCACCACCAAAAGCCCCACAAACAGCAGCGCGACAGCAATTCGACCACCTCCTGCCACCAGGGCGTCACCGCCTTGAGCGATGGCTATGATGATTGAGGCGCCAGGGGCCGCAGCGGCGAGCAAGGAGCCAAGACCGATCACCCACAAGGCTGATATCGCTGATGGCAGATAGGTCCACAGGAATGATGATCGCGTGGAGATGCTGGGAGGAAGGTAACGGGAGTAGTCAGATACGTAGGGGGCCCATCCAAGTTGAAAACCCGCCACAATCACGAAAGTTGTCGCAAACGCATGCCATTCAATGGGGCCCGGAGTGAACGCGCCCGAAGGGATTCCAGCCCGCGCCACCGCAGCAAAGGTGAGTATCACGATCGTCAAGGCAAGCGGTGCGACCAGAAATCGATTCACCCGATGAATCCACCGGTAGCCGTACAGTGCCAAAGTGCCGGCGATCAATACTGCAATTGGGAACCCCCAGGAAGTTGGAACTCCCAGGAGAAAATGCAGACTCGATCCAGCAAGAATCGCGTCGGCGACGTTGTAGTTGAAGTAGTTAACAAAGGCGAAAACCCAGACTGTGATCGCAGCCCCTAGAAACCCGAACTGCGCTCTTGACTGTACTAACTGAGGTAAGCCCAGATGAGGCCCTTGCGAAGAATGCAGAGCCATGAAGAGGGTTCCGAACAACGATCCGAGCACGGTCGCAACCAGAATCCAAAACAGTGAACCGCCAAGCGCCAGGGTTGTAACACCGGTAGCCATGGCAGTCAGGTTGATATTTGCAACTAACCAGACCGCGCCCAGATGTCGCACCGTGCCATGACGCTCCGCCACCGGCACGAAATCTACCGAGCGTCGCTCCGCACCATCGAGCCGGCCCTGCTGACTTGCAGATATCGCAGTGGCTGTTTTCCCGTTAGATGTCGTTCTCATTTTCTTATTTTCCTAATTGAGATTTATCGGGACTGCAGTATCAACGCTTCATTTATCGAGTTTTTGGGGCACCCTCCAACTTCCGGTCAGCCGGCTCCACTTCTGCTCATCCAAGGGACGCTGCAGTGATTCGTTGTCAGCAGACGCAGTGACTCAGACCGCTACAGACGGCAGCTGTCGGCCCTTGGTGCTTTCCAATAACGCGGCGGCTAGTTGCATTCGATCACTGGAATAGTCTCGGGAGATGTTGGGGCTGCGTTGCCTGGTGGCCCATTGCGGATCCGCCAGCAGCTCGGCACCCAACGCTTCCGGTAGATGTCGGCCTCGGATCAAATCGGACAGACGCTCGGCCAACATCAGAGTGGGTGCCTGCAAATCTCCAGCTGTGGCAGCGGGCATTAACGAGGCGTCCACAACCCGGAGAGCTTCGACGCCACGCACTCGACCATCGGGCAAGGTCACCGCAGTCCCGTCGCTGCCCATGCGACAGGTTCCACAGGGATGGTAGGCACTTTCGAGTTTCTGCTTGAGAAATGCATCTATGGCAGCATCCTCATGAACTGACGCACCCGGCGCCAGTTCTCGCCCCCGATAAGGAGCGAAAGCTGGTTGGGAAAAGATCTCTCGGGTCAGACGAACGCAGGCCCTGAACTCCGTCCAATCATCGGCATGTGTCATGTAGTTGAAGCGCACCCGCGGCAGGCTTTCCAGACGGGCGTCATGCAGCCTGACCCAGCCGCGGCTCTTTGAACGCTTGGTACCGACGTGCACCTGAAAGCCATGCCCGGGGGCGAGTGTCTGCCCGTCATAGGAGATGGCTAGCGGCAAGAAGTGAAACTGGATGTCGGGATAGACAATACCGGCTCGGCTACGAATATGTCCGCCGCTCTCGAAGTGATTGGTCGCACCGAGCCCGCGCCGAGTGGCGAGCCATTCGATACCGATCTTCGCCTTGCCCAACAGGCTTTGAGTGGGAAACAGACTGACCGGCTGGGTGCACTCCATCTGCAGGTAGAGTTCCATATGATCCATCAGGTTTTCGCCCACTTCTGGCGAGTCGTAAATCACCGGGATCCCCTGCTGCACAAGCTCCCTCGCAGGCCCCACGCCCGAGCGCTTGAGGATCACCGGAGACATGATGGCTCCAGCTGACAGGATGACCTCTCGCGTTGCCCTGGCTTGGGCAAGCCTGCCCGCTACCGAGAACAGCACACCTGTCGCCCGTCGACCATCGAACATTACCCGATCGACGAGGCCGCCCTTGATTACACGGACGTTGCCCCGGCCTATGGCTGGCCGCAGGTAGGCCCGGGCAGCGCTCATGCGACGCCCGTTGAACACGTTCATTTCCATCGGCCCGAAACCTTCGTGCTGCCGACTGTTCATGTTGTCGCTTAAAGCGTATCCAGCCTCATTACCGGCTTTGACGAAGGCCCGATAGAGTGGGTTGGTTTCCGATCCGCGCTTGATATGCATCGGACCGTCAGTCCCGCGCAGAGGACCTCCGCCTTCGACGTTCTCAAGACGCTGAAAGTAAGGGAGCACGTTCGACCAGCGCCAGCCATCAGCACCTAGCGCCTCCCATAACTCATAGTCCATGGGATTGCCGCGAACCCAGCACATCCCGTTGATTGATGAGGAACCGCCCAGTCCCTTACCGCGGGGTAAATTCACCTGCCGCCCTCCCAAGCCAGGCTCGGGCTCAGTCTTCATTCCCCAATTGAAGCGTTTAGTATTCATCGGAATCGACAACGCGGCCGGCATAGAGACGATGACCGAGGCGTCGCTACCACCCGCTTCAATCACCAATATTCGCAAGTCAGGGTTTTCACCAAGGCGATAGGCCAATACGCAACCGGCTGCGCCGGCGCCCACGATGATGTAGTCATAACACCCCTCGTCATGCAGGCTGAGTGACGATGTTTGTTCAATAGTAGACATGATGCTGATTCCCACAGACGTAAGACTGGAGGCAGATCCTTTCGCCTCGCCAATATTTGCGCCAGGTTCAGAGGCCGTTTGATTCGAGGAGCGAGTTCTGGGGCTGGGCTTTGTCATGGTGATAGGACGAAACCAACTCACGCCCAATTCGGACCTGAGCTGACTAGCCAACAATCACATAGAACTTCCGCATCGGAACTGGCTGACGCCAGACCCCACGGAACCCTTTGGGCACCAGAAAGGAGTCACCAGGGGTATAGGTTTCGCAGAAACCGTCAGCCTCAAGAGTGACCTCGCCTTCCAGCACCACCATGAACTCATCAACCGGATAGTGCTCGTAACGCTCGGTGTAAGGCTCGCAGCGCCAAATACCTGACTTCACCGGGGGTTCGCTACGGGAGAAGTAAGCATGGTCCAAGCCCATTGGCCGGCCTTCGATCAGCTCGGCATGTTCAAGAGCCACGTTCGGCGATTGCTGCCAGCCAGTTGGACCAGTCGAAGAGAAACGAATTGGTAGGAGCATTTTTGACACCTCGAAATTGCGTGCGGGGATTGACGCCCAAGCTAAAGTCAGGCTCCTATGCGGACAAGTGACAAGATTTAAGCCTGAGTCACTTTCAGTTACGGAGCGCCTTCTTGAGAAAACACCAGTCGCTTACAGCGCTTCGCGCCTTTGAGGCCGTTGCTAGGCTCAATAGCATCTCGTCCGCTGCGCAGGAGCTGCATGTAACGCGTCCAGCAGTGTCTAAACAGGTTGCACAGTTGGAGAGCGACATGGGCTGCGCGCTGCTCCAGCGTACGGGAAATGTGATTTGCCTTACTTCGTCGGGCCGCGAGTTGTTTGCGGCCTTGCAGCAAGCATTCGAGTTGATCCAACTGACCACCGATACGATCAGCCGACGGGCACAGCAGGGAGAGCATCTACGGGTGCTGGTATGCCGGGACTTCGCGTCAAGCTGGCTGGCGGGTCAAGTTGGGAAGTTCCTGGTTGCCAATCCTGGGATCTCCGTAGAAATCACTGCCGAAAACAACTTCAGCTTTCGCCTCGATGAGGACTTCGACTTCCGGATTTTCTACGGCGTGCACGGAGCTAGGGCTAGTGGAAGGCTAGAAGAAACTGAACTGTGCCGGTGGATAGATGTTCTTGTCTGCACCCGTTCCTTTGCGGAAAGCTATCTAGGTGAAGGTCACAAGCCTTGCGAAGCGCCTTACCTAATCGATGCCAATTATGATGTCTGGGACGAGTGGTGCACCCTAACCGGGCTGGACCCTGGTGGTCCGCGTCGCCATCAGACAGTGTTCAACGAAACCACGCTTTGCCTATCAGTCGCCGCATCAGGGGGCGGTCTGACAATCGGCGACAGCTTCCTTGCACTGCCCGCCATCCAAACGGGTGAGTTGGTCGTCCCTTACCCACTGGGTCTGGTCAGCGCACAGAACTACAGTCTGTACAAACCCAAGACAAGACCGAGCTCATCGGCTAGCCAAAAATTTGAGATTTGGTTACGCAACTCGATAGAGGCCTACCAAGTGACAGTGCGGCAAGCGCTTGCGGAAAAAGGCATTCGAGTGGTGGAGCGCACCGATGCTATCGCCCAAAACTCGGATGTCAGTGGAGCGTGAAGGAACAATTACAAAACGCCCCCCTAACTGCAATTTCGCTTCTGCTCATATCGGTAAGCGGACCAGAGAAACTCCCTTTGATATTGCCTCGTCTATCCAGAAACCTATCAACCGGCATGGGTCGAGCAGTGCTCCTCGGAGCTGCCGAGCTGCCTTTTCAGCGATCGCCCTACCCCAACTGCAAAAAGAACCGACCAATCCCCGCGCCTATCCGCTCTGAAAAATCCTCATCCAGAAACAGATACCCCATGCCATCCGAAAGCACGCCTTTTTGCTCAGGCAGCGCTCTATCCAGATCGCCCCCATAAATGGATACCCTTCTGCGCCCTGCCTCTGCTGAAACAGGCGCCTGCAGCCAAGCGTCCACGCCATCCAGCTTCGAGGCCAGGTTCTCGTCATCGTCCACCTCGCAGTTCACCTCCAGCCGTACCGCCCCGCGATCTGAAATCGGCTGAGCCGCCTCATTCCGCTCGGAACCGGCTCGAACATAGCCCATGACAACCGCTTGTGAACGACCGTCAATGGCGCGCAGCTTTCGATAGTGAGCCACTTCACCCGGCTGGTAAGGCACAAAAACCGAAACCCAATAATTCCTGTCGATCAAGGCCTCTGAAAACCAACGTCCAGGAAAGGCCATCAGGTGTGTCAGCGGCACTCCATCAGGCGAACAGGGCCAAGCCAGCTCTGTGGGCAGGCAGGCCCCGCCACCGACATAGGCATCCTCTTTTGCAGGCGATTCACCGGTAAATATCAGCTCGTCAAACATCCGTTTCTTTCCACTCAGTCGCAGCTTGCCGCATTCGTTAACAGCCTCTGGCCAATACTGGGGTCAAGAGTTCACGCCACGCACCGCACGTCCACAATCCACCATCAGTTCCTCCAGAAAGGGGCGCCACTGCGCCTCGCCCACCGCCAACACCCGCTTGTACTCATCCTGCCCCTACCATTCCCAGGCAGTGGTGGAAAACCCCATGTTTTCGGCTCCGAAATGTGTCCGGGCGAATATACCGACATCAACGTACTGGCGCGCATCCAGCGCACTCGCCGCTTGTATCGCGCCGCAATCTCTGAAATCTTCAGCCCCCTTGCCCACGATGCCAATGCCCATGAACCCGCACCTCGCCCATCTTGTTTCCGACTACCAAGCCAGCATCCGCACGGCTGTCGAACTGATGCAACAATCGGCCATTCCCCTCCCTGCCAGCAACGCCGCTTGGGTGGGAACCGATATCCCGGATCAAGGAGAACTGGCTGGCGGTATTCGCTACTTCAAGCACGGCTATGGCTGCGCCGTTCACCTGCCAACGGCAACGGTGAGCTTTGACTTTGGCGAGCAGGGCGAAATCGACGGTGTAACCCTATCGAGGCTGGCCGGTTTTGCCGAGAACAGGCTCGTGGAATACGGTTTTGCGGATGAGGATGAACTAAAGCAGTGCTTCGACCATGAAGTGGCAGCAGGCTCGCTGGTGTATTCGGGCTATATCCTTTACTACGTCGCCACCGTTAAACCCCAAGCGCGCACGCTCGAAAATAGCGACAGTCCTTCACCCCCCGAGTACCCCGGAAGCCCATCATGAAGTTCACCTCAGCCGGCCAAATCATCGACCCACAAACCGTCGGCTATCGCAGCCTGGGCTTCGGCGAGGCACTGACGCTCCCGGTAACGCCCTATGAACTGCGCATCCACCACGGCGATCTGCCGCAACGCTTTCTTGACTGTGCGGACACCTTTGCCGCCGAATGCAAAACCGACGATATCGACCAGGGTTTTGTCGACATCCCGGAACTTGCAGAGCTGGGCTACCCAAGTTTCAGGACGCTGTTGAAGGACCATCCCGATCTGGCGGCGCGCCTGGTCCAGGACTACCTGTATTTCGAGTTGCTGTTTTCGCTGTTCCCGCATTCCAGCCGCCTTGAAGTCGTGATCAACAGCATCACCCGCGTCTGCTCGAAAGATGGCGTCATCCTGCTGACGGGCCAGACCTACGCGGCCAGACACTCATGAAAAAGCCCTGGCGTCAGGGCCGAGGCCTGGGATCAGGCCAATGATGGCAACCGACGATTCATCCGGGCCTTCTCCCTGGCGGCTTGATGCGCGCTCAGGGCAATGGAGTATCAGCCGCAACACAAGCAACCGCTGATCAGCGGTTGATCTAGGTCGTTTTCAAGAAATGCGACTTTGACCTCCACACCGGGCCGCAGCGGCGTCACTTCACAGTGCCAATTGGCAGTACCGGCCAGCCAGCAACTGCTCTTGTCGTCGAACCGACCTTCGCGGTCCCAGGGAAACTTGACCTTGACCCTTTCGGAGCGCTGATCACGCGAGTTCGCCTGGTCTTCCAGGGCGATGACCAGCGCCGTCTGGTTGCCTCGCGCCAGAGGCTTCTCATGAGCCAAAGGCGGGCGATAGCAAAGGTCCAACGCAAGCGCGGTGAAACGGTTGCGATAACCCTGGCGCAGTTGATCCTGGCTGTCAGTGTGGACATGGGCGACGCTCTCACCCGAAACCTGTGGTTGCTTGCCCTCATGAATGACCTGAGTCAGTAGCCAGAGGTCGCTGCCCTGGC
The DNA here is from genome assembly GCF_017947325.1 of Pseudomonas sp. MWU349. Classification (NCBI taxonomy): domain Bacteria; kingdom Pseudomonadati; phylum Pseudomonadota; class Gammaproteobacteria; order Pseudomonadales; family Pseudomonadaceae; genus Pseudomonas; species Pseudomonas sp. MWU349. The sequence continues at coordinate 1,514,114 of NZ_JAFEVP010000001.1, forward strand.
CCGAGGTTTCCAGGACATGACCACTGAGCAGCCCGCTCTGCGTACCTTGCCCTTCAACCTGGCGCGACTTCCTGGCGCCCAGGCTTGTCGGCGTGCCGTGACCGACCGGTAACAGGGTGGCGAGCCCATCGTGCCCGGGGGCAAAAGCCGTGGTCAGCCCGATTGCAGGGAATACCGCCTGCTGATCGCCAAAGACCAGCACGTGGCCTTGAGCGCTGTGCTGGAAGTGAAAGTGAATCCCCTCCTCCTCGCACAGGCGCTGAATAAAATGCAGATCGGTTTCATCGTACTGGGTGCAGCAGTCACGCTCGGGGTAACTCGCCCCGAGCTCGAAGCGGTAGGCATCCCCCAGAATCCCATGCTCCTCCAGGACCAGGGCGACGATAGCGGGCACCGAGAACTGCTGATAGATCCTCTTGTTGATACGGTGACGCAAGTAGGACAGGTGCGGCACCAGGGCCAGGTTGTAGTGCGTCAAGCCTTGAGCGTCTGGGCCTCGCGCAATGTGATAGATGCGCCCATGAATGCCATTGCCCCACGTGTCGAATGCCAGAAAAGCCGGCACATCGAAGAAGCATTGCAGATCCAGATCCGGCCGCTCGCTCACACACTCCACCTTGAAGAAGTAAGGCTTGCTGATCGCCTCTTCTCCGGTGAACGCGCGCACCTTGAAGTCGTGCGCAAAACCGTCGATTGTCAGGCTGAACCGGGGTGCATTGGCTGGGCTGAACATCCACTGTTCTCTTATTGCATAACCTGTTGAATGGGCACGGTCGTGCCGCGCCTTGCGCAACAGTTAATCTTGCACAAGGCGCGTACATGTCTCCGAGTGTTTGAACAATGCGCTCACACACAATAAAGATGTGCATGAAGCAGCAAGCGAAGAGTCAACTCAGGTCAGATACTGCTCTTCACCTTGGTCCAGACCCGAGTACGGATTCTTTCCAGTTTCAAAGGCAGCGGCTCAAGTGGAACCAATGTGGCGATGGTTTGCTTGTCTGGATAAATCCAGGGGTTATCGCGCAACTTCTGCTCGACAAACTCGGTGGCATCTTTATTGCCATTAGGATACAGCGTGTGATTCGAGGTCTTGGCAATCACTTCCGGGCGCAACATATAGTTGATGAAGGCCAGCCCTTCCTTGGGGTGAGGGGCATCTTTCAACAGCACCAGGTTTTCCGACCAGACCAGCGCACCTTCACGAGGAAGGCTGTAGTTGATCCTGCGCCCGGTATTGGCGCTTTCATTGGCAGCCTGCGCAGCCAGGGCGCCATTGGCCCAGCCCACAACCACACAGATGTTGCCCCCCGCCAAGTCGGTGTCGATTCTGGAGGAGTCGAAATAAAGGATATAGGGGCGAATTTTCAACAGCAGCGCTTGAGCCTTCTGGTAATCCTCCGGGTTCTTGCTATTGCTGGGCAGCCCGAGGTAATTCAAGGCAATCGAGATGATCTCGCTGGGAGAGTCGAGCATGGCCACACCACAAGACTGCAGCTTGCTGATGTTCTCTTCCTTGAAGATCAGGTCCCAACTGTTGACCGGGGCATTGTCGCCCAGGGCCGCCTTGACTTTATCAACGTCATAACCAATGCCGGTGGTGCCCCATAAGTAGGGCACGGCGTAGCGATTGCCAGGGTCATTGACCGCCAGTTGCGCCAGGATGGCGGGATCGACATGGGACAGGTTACTTAGTTGAGCTGGATCAAGTGGCTGCAGGACTCCAGCCTGGATCAGGCTGGGCAGTACATTGGAGGTCGCCACCACCACGTCATACCCCGTGCGCCCGGCCATGACCTTGCTCTGCATGATATCGGCGCTGTCGAAGGCATCCATGTGGATACGGGTGCCGGTGGCCTGTTCGAACTCCTTTGGAGTCTCTGGTGCGAGCAGCCCGAACCAGTTGTAGAGGTACATGGCAGGCTCTGCGGCACCCGCCGTTGTGCTTATTCCGGCAGAGAGAAACACAGCCGAAAAAATGGTTCGCAAACGTGACTTTCTCATGCAACATCCTTGTCCAGACGACGTGCCCTCATGGCTGTCGTAAACCCTTGCCAGCGAATATACCGGGCATCAGCCAATAGTAAATACCTACGATTACTTAGCTCCGACCGACCATTCCCTAACCCTAAAGGGGTAGAAAATGCCACTCGATCTTCATAGCCTGGCCTGGCACCGTTCGATTGGAAAACTGATTCTGCAGTTGAACCGCCCAGAGTTCTGGAGCTCACTTATCCGCACGCTCAATGAATATGTGCAAATTGATAACTGGGTGGTTTTGATCTTCAGCAATCAACAAGTGCAAGTTGTCAGCCTGCCCGAGGTGGCAGATGCAGAGGAAGTGGATGCGTTCATTCACCTCTATGTAAAAGGCCTGTATTTGCTGGCCCCCTTCTATATCGCCAACCGGGAAAACCCGCAGAGCGGCTTCTTTCATCTACTGGATATAGCGCCGGAGTACTTTGTTGAAACCGAGTACTACCACAAGTACTTCGCACAATATATTTGCGTAGATGAAGTGCAATACAACATCCAGCTCGATGCTGACAGAACACTGTGCATTTCCATTGGCAGCAACGCCCATTTCAGCCAGGAACACATCACCATGCTGGACATCATCAAGCCATGGGTCACGGCACTCATGCATCAGCGCATGTGCTTCGAAGTCGATGTGGAGAAAAGCCTCAGCGAACCGCCGCAATGGCCAGAGACGATCACCCAGTTTGGAACCCAGATCACCACGCGGGAAAGTGATGTGCTCAGGCTGCTGCTCAGTGGCTTTTCCAACAAGGAAATCGCAGGAAAGCTCTCCCTCTCCACAGAGACGATCAAGGTGCACCGCCGCAACATCTACGCCAAGTTGAACATCAAGTCACAGTCCGAACTCTTTGCACGCTTCTTCATGCCCAGGCAGGATGTGCTCTCTTTAAGCTAGGCCTCGGGCTTGAAATGAACCCACAGGCCCGGCACGAACAGCAAGAGCACCGGCAGGCTCACGTACGTTCGACCGAGCGTTGCTCATTCGCCTGAACACCCACATGGAGCCGGTAGCCCTTCGATGGATATCCAATTTCGCGGTAACGCAATGCCTGGCAACCCCGCCGCTGGCACCTGCGATGAATACAGCCTGAGCGCCATTTCCAGCCTGGATGAGCTGATCGACGCCTACCGCAAGATCGCGGGCGACCACCCGGGTTTCCAGCCCCTTCTCTCGCTGGATGATCTGCCCCAGGCCCGCTACACCTCCGGGCATGCCCGCAACAACCTGGGGCTGGACGATGCCTCGGAGCAGGAGATCGCCCAGCTACCTGCAGAGTGTTTCGAACAGGGTGAATACCTGGGCTACCCCACCACCAAGGCCGAGTTCGCGATCTGCTTGCGCAACTTCACTGAGCGGGTGGCGAGCAGCTCGTTCGAAGACGCTTGCGCCCACGGCCTGACCCTTGATGAGCCAGCCCTGCGCGAATGGGTGGACTATCAGCAAAACCCGGTATCACTGCTCGACCAACCCCTCTCGGCACTCCTGGTGCCCGTCGAGCAGTCCTACCAGGCGCTCGCCGCTTTTCCCAACGGCTACTTCAGTTGCGACCTGGGCCCCGCGCAAAACTTTGCGGTGGCCCGCCATTTTGCCCAGGCCCATGGCTATGAGTTGATGGGGGTGGGCGCGTCTTACCTCGGCTTCCTGCGGGCAGCGCCTGCCGACCTTTGCGTCGCCAGCGCGGTGGCGAGGGATTTTTGTGCGCTCTACAACACCCCCGAGGAGGACCGACAAGCCGTGGTTTCAACAGTTGTCGAGGCTGTTCGCGGTCGCACCCATTTGTGGCTGCGTTACGTGGAATGACGCTCGGAGAAAAGACGATTGAGGTTGGCTGGGCAAGGATCTAGGCATGTCAGACATGTGCGGTATATGCGGTCGAAAACTGGGCCTCAAAGACGATCCGCTTTCGGTCGATTGTGGCGGTGACTGCTGGGGTTGCATTGGCCTTATTGAGGCTGATCTTGGAAAGGCCGAATCGTCAGTCAAGGTGAAGGAAGAATTTGACACTGGTGTGCGCCCAGGCAGATCCGAGACACGTTTCAAATCATAATTGACGCCGACGCGCGTTCAACGACCGCAAGCGCACGCCCCTGGCATGCCCCCTTTATGCCGGCTTGCCTTTATCAACCGGCAACGACGCAAACATCTCAGCGCGGCACACCTCAAGAATCTCATCTGCCAGCGCTGAATCATCCGGGCAGGCACGCGACAACAGGATCGCACCGACCGCACGCGACAGCAGGTCGATCATTTTCTTTCTGCCCTCGCCCGCCAGCGCGTCAGGCCCGGTCGGGTATTTGTCACCCAGGGTTTGCAGGGTGTGCTCGATCCCTTCGGCAAACGTCGCTTTCACCTCATCCGATTGACGCGCCGCGTCGCCACACAACGCGGCCATGGTGCAACCGCTGCCACGTCCGTCGCGATGTTCCCTGGTTACATAGACGTCGATGAAACCAGGCACATCCAGCGCTTGCGCGCCTGCCAGCGACTTGCCAAGGCTGCAGGCCGACGCTTCGGCCATGAGGTCGGCCTTGGAGCCGAAATGCTTGTAGAAGCCGCCGTGGGTGAAACCGGCCGCCGCCATGAGATCCGACACTCCGACCCCATCGAAACCCCGCTCACGGAACAGTTCAGAGGCCGTTTCAACGATGTGCTCTCGATTGGCCTGCGCCTGGGCCTTGCTCACTCTCACGTGCAATACCTCATGTTCATTGGGAAATCAGGGGCTCAATCATACATAGATGTCGACCATAATCAAAACCGTTGACAGTTTAGATTTCGATCATCATCCTAATTGCACACACCACCGATCTCCACTCACGGGCACGGAAGAGACACCAGATGACCGATCAGAATCTGTTCACCCCGTACACCCTTGGCGCCCTTGCGCTGTCGAACCGCATTGTCCTCGCGCCACTGACCCGCAACCGCGCAGGCGCAGGCTTTGTTCCCAGCGAATTCGCCGCCACCTACTACAGCCAACGCGCTGGCGCAGGCTTGCTGATCAGCGAAGCCACGCAGATTTCCCAGCAGGGCCAGGGCTATCAGGACACCCCCGGGATCTACACCCAGGCGCAGATTGATGGCTGGCGCGAGGTGACCGATGCGGTCCACGCCAAGGGCGCAAAGATCTTTGTGCAACTGTGGCATGTCGGCCGCGTATCCCATGTTGATCTGCAAGAGAATGGCGCCGCACCCGTGGCCCCTTCCGCGCTGCGCGCGGCTACTAAGGTGTTCGTCAACAACCGCTTTGAAGACGTCTCCGAACCCCGCGCGCTGGACATCAACGAGCTACCGGGGATCGTCGCCGATTTCCGCCAGGCCGCGGCAAACGCAATCGCCGCCGGGTTCGATGGCGTGGAAATTCACGGCGCGAATGGCTACCTGCTGGATCAGTTCCTCAAGGACAGCGCCAACGTGCGCACCGATGCCTACGGCGGCTCGATTGAAAATCGTGCACGTCTGTTGCTCGAAGTCACCACAGCGGTCATCAATGAAATCGGCGCGGATCGCACCGGGGTGCGCTTGTCGCCGGTGTCGCCGGCCAACGGTGTCTCCAGCAGCGATCCGCAGGCGCAATTCAATTACGTCGTCGATCAACTCGACGCCCTCGGCGTCGTTTACCTGCACATGGTCGAAGGCGCGACCGGCGGCCCGCGCGACGTGGCGCCATTCGATTTCGCCGCCCTGCGCCAGCGTTTCAAAAGCACCTACATCGCCAACAACGGCTATGACCTGGACCTGGCGACCTCGCGGCTCGCCAAAGACCAGGCCGATCTGATCGCGTTCGGTCGTCCGTTCATTGGCAACCCGGATCTGGTGGAGCGCCTCAAGACCGGCGCCGCCTTGTCCGCATTCAATCCCGCCACCCTCTACGGCGGCGGCGCGGCAGGCTACATCGACTACCCGACGCTGGTTCAAACGAGCGCCAGCGCAAGCTGATCGAACAGAAACCGAGCTGTCCGTCTTCACCCATTCACTAAGAGAGATAAGCCCATGAGCCCACGCCCTACCGTTCTCATCACTGGCGCCTCCACTGGCATCGGCGCCACCTATGCCGAGCGCTTCGCGCAACGCGGCCACGATCTGCTCCTGGTCGCCCGCGACCAGGCACGCCTGGATGCACTTGCAGGCCGACTGCGCAGCGAACACGGGGTCGCCGTCGAGGTGATGAAAGCGGATTTGACCCAACTCAGCGATCTGACCTGTCTTGAAGCCCGCCTGCGCGACGACGCCCATATCGGCATCCTGGTCAACAACGCCGGTGCCGCCCTGTCTGGCAGCTTCATCGAGCAAAGCACCGACAGCGTTGCGCAACTGGTCGCCCTCAACACCACCGCGCTGGTGCGCCTGGCCAGTGCCATTGCCCCGCGCCTGGCCAAGGCCGGCAACGGCGCGATCATCAACATCGGTTCGGTGGTGGGCCTGGCGCCGGAGTTCGGCATGACGGTGTATGGCGCGACCAAGGCCTTTGTGCTGTTCCTGTCCCAAGGCCTGAGCCTGGAACTGTCGCCCCGGGGCGTATACGTGCAGGCCGTGCTGCCGGCCGCCACCCGCACGGAAATCTGGGACCGCTCCGGCGTCGACATCAACACCCTGGACGACATCATGGAAGTGGGCGATCTGGTAGACGCCGCATTGGTCGGTTTCGATCGGCGCGAACCGGTGACCATCCCACCGCTGCAACAGGCCGAACGCTGGGAAGACCTGCAGGGCGCACGCCAGGGCCTGCTGGGGCACATCCGTCAATCCGAGGTTGCACAGCGTTACCAGGCCCAACAATGATCTTCAGGTAGCGAGCATTCGCGGCGGATTCACGGCAGGCACTGCGAAGAATCCGCTCCGCTGTTCGGAGTAGCAATGAATCCAACCCAGACATCTCTCGCCCCGGCTGTGCAGACATCGTTCGTCAACGCGGCGAACCAGTCGATCATGGTCAGGGGCATTCCCTTCGCCTATCGCGATACTGGTCCCGCAGGCGGCGTGCCCCTGGTGCTGTTCAACCATTGGGGCGCTGTGCTGGACCACTTCGACCCGGCCATCATCGATGGACTGGCACAGACCCGGCGAGTCATCACCACCGACTATCGCGGCATCGGCGGCTCGGGTGGAAGCGCCCCGCTAACGGTCGGCGAGATGGCAGAAGACGCCATTGCACTGATCCAGGCCCTGGGGTTCAAGAGCGTCGATTTACTGGGCTTCTCACTCGGTGGCTTCGTCGCTCAGGACATCGCCCTCAAGGCTCCCCAATGGGTGCGCCGCGTGATTCTCACCGGCACCGGTCCGGCCGGCGGCAGCGGTATCGACAAGGTCGGCTCGGTGACCTGGCCCTTGATGCTCAAAGGTTTGCTGACCTTGCGCGATCCCAAGGTCTACCTGTTCTTCACCTCGACGCCCCATGGTCGTCGAGCCGCCTCGGAGTATCTGCAACGCCTGAAAGCTCGCCGCAAGCATCGCGACAAGGGCCCGACGCCCGGCGCTTTCCTGCGGCAATTGCAAGCCATCACTGCCTGGGGCAGACAGGCGCCGCAGAACCTGGGGCGCTTGCGGGCGCCGACGCTGATCGTCAATGGCGACAACGACATCATGGTGCCCAGCGTCAACTCCCATGCCCTGGCCGGGCGGATCCCCAACGCACAGCTGGTGATGTATGAGGATGCCGGGCACGGCGGCATCTTCCAGTACCACGCGGACTTCGTGGCCAAGGCCCGGGCGTTCCTTGACCACTGAGCCCACCATGACCGCCACGCCACTCAAGCACCGCCCACCCTTACTGCAACCGACACGAGCCGCACACCGATGAAGGCATTTTCAATTGATCGCTATGGCAAGAACAGCGGGCGCATTCGCGAAATGCCCGCCCCCGAGGTAGGTGCCCACGATGTCTTGATCGAGGTCCACGCCAGTGGCGTCAACGCCCTGGACTCGAAGATCCGCAACGGCGAATTCAAGCTGATCCTGCCCTATGCATTGCCGCTGATACTGGGCAATGACCTGGCGGGGGTCGTGGTTGAAGTTGGCCCCCAAGTACAACGCTTCAAGCCGGGAGACGAAGTCTACGCGCGCCCGCCTGAAACACGGATCGGGACATTCGCCCAATGGATCGCCGTGAACGAACAGGCAGTCGCCCTGAAACCGGCCAACACCAGCATGATCGAGGCCGCATCGGTCCCCTTGGTCGCACTCACCGCCTGGCAAGTGCTGGTGGACACCGCCCAGGTGAAAAAGGGCCAGAAAGTGCTGATCCACGCCGGCGCCGGCGGTGTCGGCACCCTTGCCATCCAGCTGGCCAAGCACCTTGGCGCCTTCGTCGCGACCACCACCAGCACGGCGAATGTCGAGTGGGTCAAGGCCCTGGGCGCCGATCAGGTGATCGACTACAAGCAGCAGAACTTCGAAAGCGTCCTGCATGGCTACGACCTGGTGTTGAACAGCCTGGGCAGCGACGTACTGGAAAAGTCCCTCAAGGTCCTCAAGCCCGGCGGCCAGCTGATTTCCATCTCCGGGCCACCCACGCTGCAATTCGCCCAGGAGCAGGGGCTGGCCTGGCCGTTGCAGCAGGTCATGCGCTTCTTGAGCTGGGGTATCCGGCGCAAGGCGCGCCAGCTGGACGTCAGCTACGCCTTTGTGTTCATGCGGGCCGATGGCGCCCAACTGCAACAGATCACCGCGCTGATCGAGGCGGGCATCATCAAGCCGGTGCTTGACCGCAGCTTTGCCTTTGCAGACACGGCAGAAGCACTGCAGTACGTCGAACAGGGACGGGCCAAGGGCAAGGTGGTGGTCAGGATCAAATGAGGACTCCATCTATCGATGACTCAACCGAGCGGGCCGAGCCTGGGCACCTTCTATCGCCTTGCCAGTCATCGCCAGAACAAAATCCGGCGACGTCAGCGCCGGAGCGCGACAGGCAGGCACGGCAACCGGACGTTGTGCCTGTTGAACCGCAAGTGATCGTTTGGCGCAGCCTGATGCTTGAGCCGTAAGGCAAAACGGGTTGAGTTCGTCCGTTTGCGTCCAAAAACCGCCCCACTGGCGCGCAAAAACCCGGATAATGCCCGCCATTTTTTGCTTTGTGATGCCGGTGCCCCCCATGGAAATCAAGGTCAACTTTCTCGACAACCTTCGACTTGAAGCCAAGTTCGATGACTTCACGGTGGTGGCCGACCAACCGATTCGCTACAAGGGCGATGGTTCGGCGCCGGGTCCGTTCGATTATTTCCTGGCTTCTTCGGCGCTGTGCGCGGCGTACTTCGTGAAGCTGTATTGCCAGACCCGCAACATCCCCACCGACAATATCCGCCTGTCGCAGAACAACATTGTCGATCCGGAAAACCGCTACAACCAGATCTTCAAGATCCAGGTCGAACTGCCGGCGGACATCAGCGACAAGGACCGCCAGGGCATCCTGCGCTCCATCGACCGCTGCACGGTGAAGAAGGTGGTGCAGACCGGCCCCGAGTTCATCATCGAGGAAGTGGAAAACCTCGACGCCGATGCCCAGGCGCTGTTGATGCCGCAATCGGGCTCCAGCGAAGGCACCTACATTGCCGGCAAGGACCTGCCCCTGGAGCAGACCATCGCCAATATGTCCGGGATTCTCGCGGGCCTGGGGATGAAGATCGAGATCGCTTCGTGGCGCAATATCGTGCCTAACGTCTGGTCGCTGCATATCCGTGATGCGCAGTCGCCGATGTGCTTCACCAACGGCAAGGGCGCCACCAAGGAAAGCGCCCTGGCCTCGGCCCTGGGCGAGTTCATCGAGCGCCTGAACTGCAACTTCTTCTACAACGATCAGTTCTGGGGCGAAGAGATCGCCAACGCCGAGTTCGTGCATTACCCGGACGAGCGCTGGTTCCAGCCGGGGCGCAAGGATGAGCTGCCCAAGGAGATCCTCGACGAACACTGCCTGGCCATCTACAACCCGGATGGCGAGCTGCGCGGCTCCCATCTGTACGACACCAACTCGGGCAATATCGAGCGCGGCATCTGCTGCCTGCCCTATATGCGCCAGTCCGATGGCGAGGTGGTGTACTTCCCTTCCAACCTGGTCGAGAACCTGTTCCTCAGCAACGGCATGAGCGCCGGCAACACCCTGGCCGAAGCCCAAGTGCAGTGCCTGTCGGAGATCTTCGAGCGCGCGGTCAAGCGCCAGATTCTCGAAGGCGAGATGGCCCTGCCGGATGTGCCTCAGGAAGTGCTGGCCAAGTACCCGAGCATTCTGGCCGGCATCCAGGGCCTGGAAGAACAAGGCTTTCCGGTGCTGGTCAAGGATGCGTCCCTGGGCGGTGAGTTCCCGGTGATGTGCGTAACCCTGATGAACCCGCGCACCGGCGGCGTGTTCGCCTCGTTCGGCGCCCACCCAAGCTTCGAGGTGGCGCTGGAGCGCAGCCTCACCGAACTGCTCCAGGGCCGCAGTTTCGAAGGCTTGAACGACCTGCCGCAGCCGACCTTCGAAAGCCAGGCGCTGATGGAGCCGAACAACTTCGTCGAGCACTTCATCGACTCCAGCGGCGTGGTGTCGTGGCGCTTCTTCAGCGCCAAGGCGGACTTCGAGTTCGTCGAGTGGGACTTCACCAGCCAGAGCGGCTTCAGCGAAAGGGAAAAAGCCAGCGCCGAAGAAGCCGCGACCCTGTTCGGCATCCTCGAAAGCCTGGGCAAGGAAGTCTACATGGCGGTGTACCAGCACCTGGGCGCCACCGCCTGCCGCATCCTGGTGCCGGACTACTCGGAAATCTACCCAGTGGACGACCTGATCTGGGACAACACCAACAAGGCGCTGTTCTTCCGTGAAGACATCCTCAACCTCCACAGCCTGGATGAAGACGGCCTGCGCTCGCTGGTGGAGCGCCTGGAAGAAAGCGAACTGGACGACTACACCGACATCACCACCCTGATCGGCATCGAGTTCGACGACAACACCGCCTGGGGCCAGTTGACCATCCTGGAGCTCAAGCTGCTGATCCACGTGGCCCTGGGGCAGTTCGACCCGGCCAAGGAACTGGTGGAGATGTTCCTGCAATACAACGACAACACCGTCGAGCGCGGGCTGTTCTACCAGGCCCTGAACGCGGTGCTGGAAGTGGAGCTGGACGACGAGCTGGAGCTGGGCGACTACGAGGCCAACTTGCGGCGCATGTTCGGCAACGAACGGATGGACGCGGTGATCGGCTCGGTGCAAGGCAGCGTGCGCTTCTACGGCCTGACCCCGACCAACCTGCAGCTCGAAGGCCTGGACCGTCACCTGCGGCTGATCGACAGCTACAAGAAGCTGCACGCAGCGCGAGCCAAGTGGAGCGCCGCCAACCGCTGACACCGCGCCCCGTACCTGCCTGTACCCGTAGGAGCGAGCTTGCTCGCGAAGCCCTGAAGAACGCCGCGTTCCCCCAGTGAACGCGGCGTTTTCGTTGGCGACCATCGCGAGCAAGCTCGCTCCTACAGTGACTCGTCAGGCCTTGCGCACGCCGGCTGGCCAGGGCTTGCGGTCTTCTCGGTCGGGCGGGCCGTACAGCTCCTGCTCCCAGTCCTCGAACGCCGGCTGTGCCTGGTAGCCCGGATCGCAATACTGGCGGATGTACTGCGCCGCCCGGTGCTCGGCGTACTTGGCATTCACCGGTACGCCCTGCTCGTCCAGCTCCAGCACATTGGCAAAAATGGCATAGGCCATCTCCAGCATGCTCGGCTCCTCGCCAAGGTCACTGCGGTAGTCGATACCTTCGAGCAGCGGGTAGCCAAGGGTGCCGTTGGCGACCCAGAAACTGAAGGTTCTCAGTGCCCCGGAAAACTCCGGACTTAGCTTCTTCGGGTAAGACATGCTGATCACTTTCCTTGATAGCGGACCGGGGCGGATTCTCGGGCAGCCACACCGGCAAGGCAAGGCTTCGTCCAACTTGCATCCGTCGGTTTCCATGGGCACGGCAAACCCGTCACAATGTGCCCCCTCTCTCTGCCTGTGCTGTGCGCCTTGTGCAACGCACTTGCCCCGCAAGGATCGCCCGATGAATTTCCTGGAAAAACTGCTCAGCCTCTTCAAAAAGCCGGCGCCACAAAAGGCCGAGCCCACCCTGCCCGCCGGCGAGCCGGCCGCCGCAGAGGAGCCCTACGCCCAGTACCAGCCAACCCAAGCAGAGCTGGCCGGCATTGCCCTGATGGAGGCCGGTGCCGCCTGCCTCGATCGCCACTGGCAAGCGGTCGGCCACTGTGAGCAGGACGTCCTGGGCTTCGCCATCAGCCCCAGTTTCATGGGCGGCTCGCACTGGCCCTCCACGCGCCAGGCCTATCGCATCGTGCGTCGCAACAACGGCATCATTCTCGCCACCGAGGGCCTGTCCGACCCGTTCGATGGGGTCACTGGTGATGATCTGGGCAATGGTTTCGAGATGGAACTGTTCGTCGAAACCCCGGACATCCCACCCCATGCCCAGGGCGCGGTGGGTGATGTCTACCCGTTCGCCGATAGCTGGGCTTTCGAACTGCTGCGCTGCGTGGCCAACACCACGGCCGATGCCGGTGGCCTCACTGCCCGCCTGCAGCGCTACGGGGTGCTGTCCCTGGAACTGCCCGGCGTCAGCCAGTCCCGCGCCATGAGCGAGCAACTGCCAGCGCATTTCATCAGCGCCGACGACTGCGCCGGGGTACTGGTGGGCGGCCCGGCCCCGGACTTCCCGACACGCCTGGAAGACATGCCGCTGTCCCCCGTGACCCTGGTGCCGGTGGTGCTGATCACCGCCGCGGAGCTGGAGTACGTGCGCAGCGGCGGGGCCCAGGCCCGGGAAGACCTGGCCATGCGCTTGAGCGCCGCCGGCCATGCTCATGTCAGCCAGTTGCAGCGCGCCAGCCTGATCTGAACCAAGGAGCCTTGCCGTCCATGTCAGAAGCCGATGCCTACTTTCCTTTCTACCTGTTCGCTGCCCGGTTCCCGGACCAGGCAGAGGCCGAACGGTTTGCCTTCGAACAGTGGGAGCCCGCCCCCGGGGCCGACGCCAGCGACGCCGAGTTCAGCGCCTGGGAAGCACGCAACCCCAGCTGGCGCCTCAAACAGGAGCTGGGTTACTACATGGACTCGGATTTCGTCGAACTGATCAACAGTGAAGACGGCCCGCACTACCTGGAATCGCTGATCCGCAGCGACGCCGAAAAACAGCAGCTGCGCACGCGCATCGACTCCGGCTACAGCCATTTCATCATCGTTGGCTGCGAGTCGATTTACGGTGACCACAAATCGATCTCCGGCGGCGCCAATCAACGCCAGCCCGCAAGCACGGCAACCCTGGACTACCTCGGCGAGTTCAACGTGGAGCCCGCAGGCCCTGGCGCAGCTGGCCTGAAGCAATAATCCATCAAGCCGATTCCTCTGCCCCGCACTAGATGCTAAAAAGGCCCCCAGCGTTCCCATGCCACCCTTGTCGTGCCAGCCGTACCACGAGAACCACCATGCACAGCCAATACCCCAACACACGCGCCCCGTTGCGCCCTCTGCACCTCATCACCCACCAGCCAACAGCGGTAGCAGCATGATCGAAGTCACCGAAGTCTCCATTGCCCACCTGCGCGCCGCCCTGGAATCCGGGCAGACCACCTCGGTGGAACTGGTCCAGGCCTATCTGGAGCGGATCGAGGCCTATGACGGCCCGAACACCGCCACCGCCCTCAACGCCGTGGTGGTGCGCAACCCCGAGGCGCTGAACGAGGCGCGGGCCGCCGATGAGCGCCGCGCCAAGGGCCAGACCCTGGGCCCGCTGGACGGCATTCCCTACACCGCCAAGGACAGCTACCTGGTCAAGGGCCTGACGGCGGCTTCCGGCAGCCCGGCCTTCGCCGATCTGGTGGCCTACCGCGACGCCTTCACCATCGAGCGCCTGCGGGCTGCCGGGGCCATCTGCCTGGGCAAGACCAACATGCCGCCCATGGCCAACGGCGGCATGCAGCGCGGCGTGTATGGCCGCGCCGAAAGCCCCTATAACGCCGCTTACCTGACCGCGCCCTTCGCCTCGGGCTCGTCCAATGGTGCCGGCACCGCCACCGCCGCCAGCTTCGCCGCCTTCGGCCTGGCCGAGGAAACCTGGTCCAGCGGCCGTGGCCCGGCTTCCAACAACGGGCTGTGCGCCTACACCCCGTCGCGCGGGGTGATCTCGGTACGCGGCAACTGGCCGCTGACCCCGACCATGGACGTGGTGGTGCCTTTTGCCCGGACCATGGCCGACCTGCTGGAAGTGCTGGACGTGGTGGTGGCCGAAGACCCGGACACCCGCGGCGACCTGTGGCGCCTGCAGCCCTGGGTGCCGATCCCCAGCGTCGCTTCGGTGCGCCCGGCCTCCTACCCGCAACTGGCGGCCGGCGCCGCGGCGCTCAAGGGCAAGCGCCTTGGCGTGCCGCGCATGTACATCAATGCCGACCCTGAGGCCGGCACCAGCGAGAAACCGGGCATCGGCGGCCCCACCGGCCAGCGCATCCATACCCGGCCCTCGGTGATCAGCCTCTGGGAACAGGCGCGCCAGGCCCTGGAGGCCGTCGGCGCGCAAGTGCTGGAAGTGGACTTCCCCCTGGTGTCCAACTGCGAGGGCGACCGCCCCGGCGCGCCGACCGTGTACAACCGCGGCCTGGTCAGCAAGGAGTTCCTCCACGACGAGCTGTGGGAGCTCTCGGGCTGGGCCTTCGACGACTTCCTGCGGGCCAACGACGACCCCAAGCTCAACCGCCTGGCCGATGTCGACGGGCCGCAGATCTTCCCCCACGACCCCGGCACCCTGCCCAACCGCGAAGACGACCTGGCCGCCGGCATGGACCAGTACGTGAACATGGCCAAGCGCGGGCTCAAGACCTGGGACCAGATCGACACCCTGGCCGACGGCCTGCGCGGCCTGGAACAGACCCGGCGCATCGACCTGGAAGACTGGATGGACCGCCTGGGGCTGGACGCCGTGCTGTTCCCCACCGTGGCCGACGTTGGCCCGGCCGATGCCGATATCAATCCCGAGTCGGCAGACATCGCCTGGAGCAATGGCGTGTGGGTGGCCAACGGCAACCTCGCCATCCGCCACCTGGGGGTGCCCACCGTTACCGTGCCCATGGGGGTGATGGCGGATATCGGCATGCCGGTGGGGCTGACCTTCGCCGGGCGCGCCTATGACGATTCGAGCCTGCTGCGCCTGGCTTCGGCCTTCGAGTCCACCGGCAACAAGCGCCTGATTCCACCGCGCACGCCGGCCTTGCACAGCGGCCAGTGACAAACCGGGACCGGGGCCGCAACGGCCCCGATTCACGCCGCGGGTAATCCACTTGCCATTTGACTTGCCTGCACCAGGCCAAGACAACCACCTGAATCTCAACGGCCACCTGGAGTCTATGGAACAGCTCTTCCAGCGCTGCATCGGCCAGCCGATTCAAGCCTGATCCGGGCGTTTCAAACGCCCTTCATGCAGGCTCCGGCCCAGGGTCTGCAAACCCTGGTCTTAACCTCACTCCCTCACTGCTCATCCTCTGGCCGCAATGGCGAGTGCTGCCAATCGAAGTGGGTGAGCAACTGCCGGCACAGGTCGTCCAGCTGCGGGTGGTAGTGGTGGGTATGGGGCACGGGCAACTGCGGCTCGCCATGGCCGAAGCCCAGTGCGCGCAGGGCCGTGGCGTAGTCTTCCAGCGGCCCGTAGCCATAGATCAGGTTGTGCCGGTCCCAGACCACGGTGGCCTGTTGCTCGGGCGAGTGGACCCACAGGTCGAAACGGCTGTCGCCACAGAGCAGTGGCTTGAAGTCGTAGATGAAGTCCTGAACGTCTTCACGCGACAGCTGCGGGCTCCAGTAGCGTCCGGCTTGCGATTCGTCCCGGGGCGTGTGCAGCACGAACAGCAGCACCAGCGGTTCGGCCAGGCAGCCCAGCAGGCTGAGCAGGACCTGCGGGTCCGAGCCTGGAACGCCGGCCACCACGCGCTGCCCCTCGCCAACGGGGGCCACCACGAATACCGGCGGATAACTGTGCTCGACCCACTGGTTGTCTATCATGTGCCCAAGTCTGTACATAGCCAGCCTGATCCTCCTGATCAATTCCTGGGTTTAGCCAAAACGGCCGCGCATTATGCCGTACCCTGCAGGGCCGCTCACGGCCTGATTGACCCAACAGCGCGCGGCAACACAGCCCATCAAGGACATCCCCTGCGTGCTTCATGCCCTGATCCGCAATGGACACACCGGCCCGCATGCCGGCATGAACAACGGCTCACCACGGGCCTTGCCGCTTCGCACAGCGGCTGACGTACAATCCCCAGCCTTCAGGCACAGCCATCACCAGGACGACAATGACCACACACCGCATTAGCCTTGCCAACGGCTGGACTGCCGAATTCACCGAGCAGGGCGAGTTCCGCATGGGCGCCGTGGGCTGGAACCTGCAGTTGCGCGGCCCCGAGCAACAGGCCATCCGCTATTTCGAAAGCCAGATCGTGCTGGTCAACGATGAGGATGGGGTACAGGCACGAAAAGCCATCAGCCTCTCCGAGGATGGGGTCTACGGCTACCTGGGCAGCGACATGAGCCATGGCTGGGTGATCGACTTCTCCCGCTGCATGATCGCGCCCCATCGGGTGACGATTTCCCACTACCACTACGCCTATGACGAATACATCTCGCTGCTGGAACAGCCGGCGTACAAGCGGGTGCGGGAGTACATCAGTGTCAGCGGTCGGACTTACTACCTGACCTTCCCCCTGACCCGGGACGAGGATTTCCCCAAGGTCTGGGAGGAGTACCTGGTGATACGCCGGCGGCAGCTGGACGAGTTGTATTTTCGCAATTGAGCCCGGACCCGCAACGATCGTGCGGATTCACGATCTAGCGCTTCAGCGCAGGCTCCAGGACACACCCAGGTACACCCCCAGCCCCTCCCCCGGTGTTGAACGCGCCGCGTCCAGCCCCTTGTCGTCATAGCCCGGGGTCACGGTGGCGGCGTAGCGCTTGTCGGTCAGGTTGCGCACATCGACCCAGGTCTGCCAGTCGTTCTTCGGCGCGTTGTAGCCCAGGGTGGCGCCGAACAGCGCATAGGGATCGGCGTAGTAGCTGTTGGCGTAATCCACCGCCACCTTGGACACCAGCTGGGTATTGACCGCGGCGAAGAAGCCCAGGGGCCAGTCGTAGCGCAACTCGCCCTGGTAGTAGTGCATGGGCAGGCCCGGCAGGCGGTTGTCGGCGAAACGCTGATCGTCGCGGTAGTGGAAATCACTGAAGGTATAGGCCTGGCGCAGGCTCAGGCGGCCGACGCCCGGGCGCGACCACAGCTCGCTCTGCAGGCTGGCTTCCACGCCCTGGTGCACGGTGGGGCTGGCGTTGAGTTCGTAGGGCATGGTGGCGTTGGCGTCCGGCCATACCGAGAGCAGCTCATGACGCACCTGGGCGTAGTACCAGGCCAGGCTCCACTGGCCCAGGCTGCTGTCGCCACGCCCACCCAGTTCCAGGGTGGTAGCGGTCTGATTGCGCAGCTTGACCGGGTCGCGCTGGGCGCCGTAGGCGACGCCGCTGGTTTTCGGAAAACGCAGGTTCGAGCTATAGATCAGCGACCAGGGGTGTGGCGCTTCCACCGAGCGGCTGAGGTTGGCGAACAGTTGCAGATCCGGGTTCAGCTGGTAGCGCAGGCCCAGGCGCGGCGCGTAGTCCCAATCGCCAAGGCTGGTCTTGCCGCCGCCCTCGGGGTAAGTCACCGCGCTTTCGCGGCGGGTGTAGATGGCCGCCAGCCCGGTGGTCAGCCACAGGTCGTCGGCGATCTCCAGGTCATTGCCAACGTGCAGGACGGTGTCCGAGCCCTGGTAAGTGAAGTTGCGGATCCGCGTGCCCGGCGCGTAGGTCTTGGTATTGCCGCCAGGAATGCGCACGAACTCGCTGGCACCGTCATTGGGCAGGTGCTTGGTCACCCGCAGGCCCAGGGTGCTGCGGCTTTCCAGGCCCCAGAGGCTGTCGCGGCGCTTGTAGTCCAGGGTGCCGCTGACGTCGCTGTAGGCCACCTTCAGGCGGTTGGGGCCTTCGCGCAGGTCCATGGGGTAGTCGTGGTACACCAGCCCGGCCTGGATACTCGAATCGTCGTCCAGGTAATAGGTGGTCTTGTTGCCGACAAAGGTACTGCCCGGCTGCTTGCGCCGGTCGTCGCGGCTGACGTAGGCCGGGTTGGCCGCCCGTGGGTCGTGTTCGATGGAGCGCTTGGTCACGCGCCCGGCCAGATCGTTGTCGGTCTCGCGGTAGCGCAGGTAGAAGCGGGTTTCCAGGTTCGGGTTGAAGCGGTAGCCGAAGTTGCCGATCAGCCCCTTGCTCTGGCTGCGGGTGTGATCCTGGTAGCCGTCGGCATTGGAGTCGGTCAATGACACGTAATAATCGAAATCCCCCAGCACTTGCCCGGAACTGACCTGACGCTGCTGATAACCGTGGCTGCCGGTGGCGTAGCGCACCTGCAACAGCGGTGCGTCATAGCCGGTATGGCTGACGTAGTCGATGGCCCCGCCCAGGGCCAGGGCGCCACGGTCGAAACCATTGGCGCCGCGCAGCACCTCTACGTGGTCGACCCACAGGGGCTCCAGCAACTCATAGGGGGTGCCGCCAGGGCCGGTCAGGGGCAGACCGTCGAGCATGGTGTACAGCCCCGAGGCATGAGCCCCCGGAGCGCGGTTGATGCCCGAACCACGGATCGAGATCTTTACCCCTTCGTTCCCTGCGGACTGGGCGTAGACCCCGGGCTGATAAGCCAGCACATCCTGGTTGCTGGCGACCCGGCCTTGCAGCGGGCGGCGCATGTCCACCACATTGGTGCCGCCGGGCACCTGGGCCAGCCGCGCCGCGGCCTCCTGCGCCGGCTGCCCCTCACCGCCCTGTTCCTGCCCCAGGACCTGCGCCGGAGCCAGCTCCACGGCACGGGTTTCGGCAAATGCCGGGCAGGCCAGGGCCAGGCCCAGGAGGACCGTGGGCAAGGATTTTGGGGAAGACATCGAGAAAACTCCGACCGGCAGAAAGAGGGCAATGCAAGGTGCGACGTAGGAAAGAACGAAGAGAACACAGGGGAATTTGGCTTTTTTCGCCAGGAAAGCGGATGTCGGCAGTCAGGCTTTCACTGGCGTAGAAAGGCGCGCGCGGGGCTAGCGGCCCTGGGTGCCCGCCAGGAAGTGCGCCACCAGGGCATTGGCGTGGCCATGGCCCATACTGTGTTCGGCCTTGAGGCTGGCCACCAGCTCCATATGCTTTTTGCCGCCGACCGTTGCCAGCAGCTCCAACCAGTGCACGATGGGCTGGCCGTAGTGCTTTTCAATGGAGGGGAAGTACGACACCGGCCCTTCGCTCTGTTCACTCATGGCTGGTTCTCTGTCTTCTGGCTGCCCTTGACGTTGTCGATCAGGTCCACCACGTAGTTCTGGTTGAATCCCGCGACAAAGGACCAGAACAACAGCTTGGCGTAGGCGGCATAGCCACCGGCGTGCTGGCAGAAAATCACATAGAAGCTGTTCTCGCTGTAGTGGCAGGTTTTATCGGCGACGATCTTCGGAAACAGCTCCCCTTGCACCACCCCGGAAATGAACAGGATATACAGCAGCCCGGCGAGGATGCCGCCGATGAACGACGGCAGCACCAGGCTGAACCAGGAACTGCTCAGGCCGATGATCTGCTCTTCGCTGAGGCTGGAAAGCTGGCGGTGAAAACCGACATAGCCGCCGATGTTGCCGGCAATGAACACCACCGAGGGAATGGTGTAGCCGTCGGCCATGGTCACCGACACCAGGGATGCCGCCAATAGCAGCACAAAGATGAGGAACAGTCGCTTCCACAGGATGTTCAGCGCTTCCTGGCGGTTCATGCTCGTCTCACAGGCGTGGGGGTCGAAGGGGCCCTGCCCCTTGATCACAATAGATCAGCCCTGGCGCCCGGAAAGACTTTTTACCCGCAGAGGTTTGCCCCCCTGCCGGCCGCTGGCCGGCGCTTTCGCTAAGCCGGGTAACCTGTAATCTCGCGAATGCTCTGGTACAGCGGCTTGAGCTGGCGGTACATGCGCAGGTAGACCTCGCTGTACAGCCGCTGGTACATCTGCTGCGCCTGGGGCTGGGGCTCGAACACTGCGCCAACCCGGGTCATGGCGCTGATGGCCGTGGCGAAGTCAGGGTACAGCCCCAGGCCCACTGCACAGGCGATCACCGCGCCCAGCCCCGAGGCTTCATAGACATGGGGCCGCTCCACCGGCAGGCCGAAGATGTCCGCCGTCAGTTGCATGGCCGCGTCGCTCTGGGAGCCGCCGCCGGCCACCCGCAGGCGGCTGATCTTCAGCCTGGAGCGCTTTTCGATGCGCTCCAGGCCCTGGCGCAGGGCATAGGCCAGGCCTTCGAGAATGGCCCGGTAGATGTGCGCCCGGGTGTGCACGTCGCCAAAGCCGATCATCGCCCCCTTGGCTTCCATGCCCGGCTCGCGGATGCCCGGCGACCAGTAGGGTTGCAGGGTCAGGCCCATGGACCCGGGCGGCACCGCCTGAACCAGGGCGTCGAACAGCTGCTCCGGCTCCAGGCCCTGCTCCGCCGCCTGCTGCACTTCGCGCAGGCCGAACTGCTGCTTGAACCAGCTGACCATCCAGTAGCCGCGAAAGATCATCACCTCGCAGTTGTAGTGGTCCGGCACCGCCGCCGGGTACGGCGGTATCAAAGGCACCACCTCCAGGTAGCGCGAACGGGTGGTGGTGATGGTGGCCGTGGTGCCGTAGGACAGGCAGGCGGTGGTGGAGTCCTGGACGCCCGAGCCCAGCACTTCGCAGGCCTTGTCGGCACCCGCGGCAATCAACGGCAGGCCTTCGGGTATGCCGGTATGGCGGCTGGCCTCGGCGCTGATCCGGCCCAGGGTTTCCCCGGGTTTGAGCAGGGTCGGCAACTGCTCCTGGCGCACCGCCAGGGCCTGCCACTTCCAGTCACTGGGGGCGGCCCAGCGCAGGCGCTTGTAGTCGAACGGCAGGTAGGCCACGCAGCAGCCCACCGAGTCGACGAAATTGCCGGTCAGACGATGGGTGAGAAAGCCCGAGAGCAACAGGAACTTCTCGGTGGCGGCCCACACCTCGGGCTGTTCCTGAGCCACCCAGTTGGCCTCGGCCTGGGCGCGAAAATAATCCACGGTGGCCTCGGCGCCGATCAACTTGAACAACCAGCCCCAGGGCCCCTTGATCTTGCCTTCGACCTCGGCCTGGCGCTGGTCGAGCCAGAGGATCGCCGGGCGCAGCGCGCGGCCCTGGGCATCGACGTTGATCAGCGTGCCGCGCTGGGTGGTCAGGGACACGCCGCGGATCTGCGAACGGTCGATGCCGGTCTGCTGCCAGAGCAGTTGGCAGGCTTCGCCGAGCTTGGCCCAGTAGTAGTCCGGGTGCTGTTCGGCCCAGCCGGGCCGGCTGGAAAAATAGGCTTCAAGCTCCACCTTGCCCTTGCCCAGCAGGTTGCCCTTGAGGTCGAACAGCAGCGCACGAACGCTCTGGGTGCCGTTGTCGATGGCCAGCAGGTAGTCCTGCTTTTTGTTGTTGTGGTTATCCATGGGGCTCTCTTGGTTGAGCATCGTTAGGCGAGTGGCGGCAGGCTGTGATGGCGTTGCCACAGGGCCCGGTAGCGCTGTTCCTCGGCCTGCCAACGCTCGTCGTCCCAGCCCAGTTGCGGCTGGCACAAGCGGCGGATGGCCGGCAGATAATGGGCGGCGCCCTCGGCCAGCAGCAGGCCGATGCGGGTGCGGCGCAGCAGCAGGTCGTCCAGGTGCAGGACCATTTCCGCCTCGGCGGCAAACGCCAGCTCGGCCCACAGGGTGTCGCTGGCGCCGACGCAATCGCCGCCCAGGGTCGCCACCCACTGCGCCAGCCGCGGCAGATGGCGGCCGTGGCGGCCAGCCAGGCGCCGCACCTGGGCGCCGCTCAGACCGGGGATCTCCAGGGGCGCCACAGGTGTGAAGACCGGGGCGCCGTCGTCCACCACTTCACGCCCGAGCATCGCCCCGCAGGCCTGCAGCACTTCGATGGCCTGGGGCCGGAAGGTGGTGAGCTTGCCGCCGGCCAGGGTCACGCAGCCGGGTTCCTGCCACAGCACATGCTCGCGGGTTTCATTGGAAGGCTTGCCCTGCTGGCCGTCGCTGCTGGCCACCACCGGGCGCACCCCGGCCCAGGTCGACAGCACGTCGCCGGCAGTGATCAGGGCCTTCGGAAACTGCTGGGCACAGGCGGCCAGCAGGTACTCAAGCTCTTCCTGGCTGATGCTGGCGCTCTGGTCCAGGTCATCGCGGTGATCCAGGTCGGTGGTGCCGACCACGGTGGCGCCCTCCCAGGGGAAGACGAACACCGGCCGGCCATCCTCGGCATGCATGAAGCTGAAGGCCTGGGCCACCGGCAAGCGCCAGCCCGGCAGCAGCAGATGGCTGCCGCGCAAGGGCCGCAGCTGGCGCACGCGGTCCGCCGGGCGCAGGCGCTCGGCCCAGGCGCCGGTAGCGACCGCCAGGGCCGCGCAGCGCACCTGCTGCGGCGGCCCACCTTCACTGTCCTCGATCTGCACCCCGCAGACCCGCCCATTCTCGCGCAAAAGGCGGGTGACCCGAACGCCGTTGAACACTTGGGCGCCATCGGCCCGGGCCTCGGCCAGCACCCGCATCACCAGCCGCGCATCGTCGGTCAGGGCGTCGAGAAAACTGGTCCCCCCCAACAGCCCCGGCTCCTTGACCCCGGGGGCCAGGAAAGCCAGCTGCCGGGCATCGTGAAAACGATGGTTGCGCCGCCCGGCCAAGGCGTCATATACGCTCAGCAGGCCGCCGAACACCCGGGGCCCGGGAAACTTGCCGCGGTAATGGGGCATCAGGAAGCTCATGGGCTCCACCAGCCCCGGGGCCTCCTGCAACAGCCGCTGGCGCTCGTGCACCGAATCCCGGGTCAGGCGCCACTGGCCCTTGGCGATATAGCGCAAGCCGCCATGGACCATCTTCGAGGAGCGGCTGGAGGTGCCCCAGGCAAAGTCTCGCTGCTCCAGCAGCAGGCAGCGCCAGCCACGCCGCGCCGCTTCGCGCAGGATGCCGGCGCCGCTGATGCCGCCGCCGATCACGATCAGGTCCCAGGCTTGCGCCCCCAGCCCCGGCAGCGCCTCTTGGCGCCACTGGGCATTCCAGTCCTGGCTCATGGTTCACGGCTCCAAAAGGGTGCCGGGGTTGAGGCGCCCGGCCGGGTCGAAGTGGCGGCTCAGGGCCTGCAGCGCATCGATGGCCAGCGGGCCCTTCTCCCGCAGCAGGTACGGCGCATGGTCCTTGCCCACGCCGTGCTGGTGGCTGATGGTGCCGCAGTGGTTGACGATGGTCTGGCTGGCAGCGTGCTTGAGCGCCTGCCAGCGGGCCAGGGTCGCCGGGTACTGGGCATCCGGGCGGAACACGTAGGTGGTGTAGATGCTCGATCCTTCGCCATAGACATGGGACAAGTGGGTGAATACATGCACCTGCTCGCCCTCGGCGGCCAGGCCGTCACGCAGGCTCTGCTCGATGCGTTGCAGCAGGCGGTCGACATTGCTCCAGTCAGTGGCGGTCTCCAGGGTGTCCACCAGGTAGCCGGCGTTCCACAGGCTTTCGCGCAGGTAGGGAAAGCGAAAGCGGTTCTGCGCCCATTTCTTGCCCAGCAGGGTGCCGGTGAACACCCCGCCGAAAGCCTTCAGGTGCTGGCGCGCCTGGCGCAGGGACAGGGCATTCTGCTGGCGGTTGCCGGTCACGCCGAAGGTCAGCAGGCACTTGCCCGCCCCGGCGCCGCGCAGGGCCAGGTACTTTTCCAGCCAGGCGATCTGCGTCGGGTGGCCGGCCAGGGCCAGTTGGGTTTCGGTCTCCAGGGCATTGGACAGGCGCAGCATCGACAGCGGCACCCGGGCCTGGGCCAGGGCGCGCACTGCCTGCAGGGCCTGCTGCCAGTCGGGCAGGAACACCCCGTAGAAACGTTCGTCATCGGGCAGGCGGCTGACCCGCACCTTGACCTCGGAAATGATCCCGAAGCGCCCTTCGCTGCCCAGCACCACCTCGCGCAGGTCCGGCCCGGCGGCGGACGCCGGAAAGGTGGCGATGGGCATCGGCCCGGCAAAGGTTTCCAGGGTGCCGCCGGCGAACAGCTGCTCGATGCGCCCGTAGCGCAACGACTGCTGGCCGCTGGAACGGCTGGCCACCCAGCCGCCCAGGGTCGACAGCTCCCAGGACTGGGGAAAATGCCCCAGGGTGTAGCCCCGGGCCCGCAGCTGGCTTTCCACCTGAGGGCCACTGGCCCCGGGACCGAAGGTCGCCAGCAGGCTGTCTTCGTCCAGGTCCAGCAGGCGGCTCATGCGTGCCAGGGACACCGTCAGCACCGGCCGCTCGGACCAGCCGGGGTTGATGTGCCCGGCCACCGAAGTGCCCCCGCCGTAGGCAATCAGGCACAGGTCGCGGTCCTCGGCCAGGGCCAGCAACTGGCGGATCTGCTCGGCGGTTTCCGGGAACGCCACGGCGTCCGGGTAGGCCCCCAGCTCGCCCTCGCGCAGCGCCAGCCAGTCCGCCAGGCTCTGGCCGCGGGCGTGCAGCAGCCGGTCCTCGGCGCTGATGCTGTACAACTCATGGGCTTGCAGGCGCGACGCCGGCACCCGGGCCAGGGCCTGCTCCAGGGTCGCTTCCGGCAACCTGCGCCCCGGCCCCAGGCGCTCGGCGAGAAACCCCGCGCCCTGGGCCGGCAATTCGACCACCGTGGATGCATCCCCCCAGCCGTTCCAGCGTCGCATGCGTGTGTGTCCTTCTGCTGTTCTTATAGGTCTTGTCCAAGGCTCCCTATACTAGTGCGCGGCTGAACGCTGTCACGGTCGCATCGCGCCAGAGGATGTAGCCGATTGAGTCAGAGACAGGTGACATCCGGCGCCAGTTACCGAACAATCCTCGCCCTCCCCATCACAGGCTCGTGTCCATGCCGGCAACCCTGA
The DNA here is from genome assembly GCF_017947325.1 of Pseudomonas sp. MWU349. Classification (NCBI taxonomy): domain Bacteria; kingdom Pseudomonadati; phylum Pseudomonadota; class Gammaproteobacteria; order Pseudomonadales; family Pseudomonadaceae; genus Pseudomonas; species Pseudomonas sp. MWU349. Next base: position 1,539,075 of record NZ_JAFEVP010000001.1, read on the forward strand.
AAACCTGCGCCCCGCTGTTCTGGTCCACCGACCTGGGCATCGACTACGGCGCGCCAACCTTGCAACTGCGCGACCTGTTGCCCGTGGTGGGAGAGCAAAGCTCGGCCTTCTTCCAGCGCCAGGACGGCATCGTGCTCGGTGAAACCCTGCAACTGATCTGGTGCCCGCCGCTGGCGGACCTCAATGGCTGGAACGAGCAGCCTTCGGAAATCGCCCTGAGCCACCTGCTGCACGTGCGGATCATCGGCCCGGCAGCCGAGCCACCCGCGCCACGGCATGCCGACCACCATGGCAAGCTCAGATACCGCTTCCAGGTGCTGTCCTGCCACCCGCTGCCGGCGGCCCTGCGCACCCAACCGCTCGCACCGAACGCCTGGCACCTGCCGCTGATCAGTAGCGAACAAGGCAGTTGCCTGACCTGGGATGACATTCACGAGTGCGAGCGCGCCGAGGTCCAGGGGCTGATCTACCTGTGCGCCTACGGCCGCCACGAAAGCTATATGGAAATGTTCATCGAAGAGGTGGGCGGGCAACTGTTCGGGCTGCTTTCGGTGCACCTGGGCCCGGGGGGCGACGACTATGATTTTGGCCGGCGCCTCCTGGAAGGCGCGGAGTTGCGGGCCATCCGCCGCGCACTGGACATGGCCCGGCCACTGAAGGATTCACAGCCCGGCTACCTGGTCCCTTGAACCCCGGGATGGATAAAAGTGCCCTGAAAAAGACTAAGCAGCTGTTTTCAAACTCATTTTTTTGCATGGGGGGCTTCCCAGCCGGCACATAAGTTGATAAATTTGCGCCCGTTCTTGCAGCGGACCTCCCCGGTCCGGCAGTCAAAGCAAGTAACGTCGCAACAGCTACAGGGGCGTCGCCAAGCGGTAAGGCAGCAGGTTTTGATCCTGCCATGCGTTGGTTCGAATCCAGCCGCCCCTGCCATTTTCTTTCTGTCTATCCCATCAAGTGTTCGGCCAACAGCTCCAGCAAGGCGCTGACCTTGGGCAATGCCTGACGATTCTTCATCCATAACAGATGGATGGCCTGCCCCTGGGTTGCCGACTGCGGCAATACCTGCACCAGGCTACCCTCCTCCAACTGGCGCTTGACCAGCCACGACGGTAATTGGGCGATCCCGTAGCCCGCCATCACCGCCATCAACAACCCCTGGCCATCCCCTACCACGCAAGCAGCCGGCATCACCCGACGCTCGATCTCCCCTGAGCGGTTGCCGGGAAAGCTCCACGGGTTGACCCGTCCATCCACCCAGCCGTAGGCGATGCAGCGGTGCCGCAGCAGATCGGCATCGGTCAAGGGCGTGCCCTGATGCTGCAGGTACGCCGGCGAGGCACAGAACAGATGCCGCTCATGGCCCAGCTGACGATGCCCCAACGCGGCGGGCCACTGCGCGGGCCCGCCAAGCCGCACGGCAATGTCGACACCGGCCTCAAGGGGATCGACAAAAGCATCGGCAAAGGTCACGTGGGGTTGCAGCAAGGGGTGTTCCCGGGCAAAGCGCAAGATCAACTCCAACACCTGGGTGCGGCCAAAGGCTCCCGGCAGATCGATGCGCACCTTGCCCCGCAGCTCGGTGTTTTCCGCCTGCAACGCCCACTCGACCTCTTGCAGGTCGGCCAGTACCCCGCTGCAGGTGCGATAGAAGGCCTGCCCCGCATCGGTCAGCGCCAGGCTGCGGGTGGTGCGCTGGAACAGCCGCGCCTGCAGGCGCCCTTCCAGCCGGGCGATGGCCTTGCTGACGGCGGAAGGCGTAAGGTTGAGCCGTTCGGCGGCGGCCTTGAAGCTGCCGCAGTCGGCCACGCAGACAAATACATCGATCCCCTTCAAGCGTTCGGAAGAAAACATCGGCGCCTCTTATTCATGAATCTGATTCCATTCACCGGGTAAAAAACATCATAAAACAGAACCAGATTCCCCAGTAAGCTGGCTGCCATTCTCAAAAACGCCGTTACAGACCGATGAGGCACGGATGCTGCGCACCCTGAAAAGCTACCCGAAAGCAATCAACCTGCTGCTGGCCGGCACCCTGGTGCTGACCCTGGCCCGGGCAATCACCCTGCCCTACCTGGTGATCTACCTGAGCAGTGCTTTCGGCCTGCAAGTGAGCGACATCGGCCTGGTGATCGGCAGCAGCATGATCCTCGGCTCACTGCTGAGCCTCTACGGTGGTTTCCTGGTGGACCGCACGCCCAGCTACCGGCTGATCCTGGCCTGCTGCGCGCTGTTCACCCTGGGTTTCATCGGCGCCTTCAGTGCCCGCCAGCTGTGGCTGTTCTACCTGTGCCTGGTGCTGGTCAACCTGGCCTATGCAGTGATCGACATCGCGATCAAGGCCGGCTTTGCCCAGCGCCTGTCGGTGGAACAGCGCAGCGAAGCCTTCTCGATCAAATACACCCTGACCAATATCGGCTACGCCGTGGGCCCGTTCCTCGGCGCCGGGCTGGCGCGCCTGGACATCAGCCTGCCGTTCCTGATCTCCGCCGCCCTGGGCGCCGGGTTCCTGGCGATCCATATGCGCTGGGGCGACAGACAGCTGAGCGCCGCCGGCCCGACGCCAGCGCCGCTATCCTTCGCGGCCCTGGGCAAACAGCTGCTACGGGATTACCGCCTGGTGTGCTTCACCCTGGGCGGCCTGCTCAGCGCCGTGGTCTTTGGCCAGTTCTCGGCGTACCTGTCGCAGTACCTGGTGGTCACCACCTCGGCGGAGGCCACCTACCGCATCATCAGCACCCTGGTGGCGACCAATGCGCTGCTGGTGATCGCCCTGCAATACGCCATCGGCCGCAGGATTACCCAGCGTCACCTGAGCCGCTGGCTGGCGCTGGGGCTGGGCCTGTTCCTGCTGGGGGTCAGCGGCTTCGGCCTGGCCACCAGCCTGGCGCTGTGGGTGCTGTCGATGGTGGTGTTCACCCTGGGGGAAATCATCGTGTTTCCCGCCGAGTACATGTTCATCGACCTGATCGCCCCCGAACACCTGCGAGGCCTGTATTACGGCGCGCAGAACCTCTCCAACCTCGGCGGCGCCCTGGGCCCGATGCTCTGCGGCATGCTCCTGGCCAGCCACCCGGCGCACTGGATCTTCTACATGCTGGCGGCGTTCATCATCGCCGGCGGGCTGTTCTACTGGCTGGGCGCGGCCAACCTGGAACAGGCCAGAAGCAGGACCGGCGCGTGATCATTGATGCCCCGGCGCTCGGCAATCCGCGCCAGGGCTGCCCGGCAGGGAGGCGAAACCGCCAATGGCGGCACCTTGCTCATGTACAGCAGATGCTCAAAGGCGATACCAGCCTCGCGGGCTGATCCGGCATGCGGCGACACTCCACAGGTGATGACCTTGTGGAGCTTGCCGGCCTGAAGGCGTGCCAGGCTCCGGGCTACGCTGTTCGAGCGGCCCCTCAGCGACTCTTGCGGCTCAACCAGGCGCCCCAGAACAGGCTGCTGAAGAAACGTGTTCCCTCGCTGAAGCCGCCCTCTTCGAGCAACCGTTGCACCGCCGCCTCGGAATGGGGCGGGTCGGCGCCCTGAAGGATTTTCCCCAGCTTGGCCTGCACCTCATCCGCAGACGCGCCCTGCTGGCGCCAGCGTTGCCCCCAGGCCGCCAGCAGCAGGGGCTGGCTGGCGTAGGCGTAATGATTGCCGGCGACGATCAGCGGCGCGTCGGGCTTGAGGCGCCGAGCGATGGCCCGCAGCAATTGCCGCTTGGCTTCATCACCGGGCAGATGGTGCAGCACGCCAATCAGCGTGGCCCCATCGAAAGGTTCGTCCGCCGGCAGTTCGTCCACCGTGGCCAGACGCACTTCGGTCCTCTCCAGCAAACCCCGCGCCTGCAACTGCTGGCGCGCTGTCTCCAGCATCGGTTCCGAGGGGTCTACAGCGGTAAAGCGCCAGCCCGGTTCCAGGGAAGCCATGGCGATAATCTCCTGGGCCGTGCCACCGGCCCCCACGGCCAGGATGTGGGCCGCACGCCCCTCACCCAGGCTGGCCGCCAACATGCAGGCGGCAAGGTCATGGCAGGCGTCGTAACCCGCCAGGGCGATACGGCTCTGGCGGGCGTATTCGTCGGCCCGCGAGCGGTCGAATTTTTCAGCCGGGTTTACCGAGGATGAGGTCATGGCAGGGCTCCATTCAAAGGATCGGGACAGGCTAGGCCATGAGGTCTGATAATTAAAATTCATTGTTTTTATTCATTGCATTCCCGCCTGGAATAGAACCTCCCCGGCGCCCAAAAAAAGGGGGGCGATCGATGATCGCCCCCCAAGCCTTGCTACCACGAGAGAACCTACAGCGTCAGTTGCCCGCGCTCCTCGTCGGTCAAGCGCGCCCGCGCCTGGTCGCTCAAGGGTCCGGCGCCCAGCACCTGCACCGGGCTATCGGGGTTGTAGCCCGGGGCGCGGCTGGCGTCTTCACGGGGGCGTTGCACCGGTTCGCTACCAAAGCCCAGCACTTCCACGGTGACGATGGACGCCCGGCCCTGCTTGGCCGCCGCCTGCTGGTTGCGGGCCGCATCTTCCGCGGCCTGGGACGCGGCGGAGCCGGCGGCGCTGGCCGAGGTCATGGCGCCGGTGTTGACCGCCGCTGCGACCGGCACCCCGCTGGACTTGCCCTGGGTCTGGATGTTCGCCGCGTTGACCACCCGCAGCGCGGCGATGTTGACGTTGCCCGAGACCCGGATCCCTGCCTCGCCGGCATCGATGGTGCCCAGGGGCGCGATCAGGTCGATGTCGCCCGCTGCTACTTCAGGTATCGGGTTGAGGGTGGCGATCCCCGCCCCGGTGCTGGGCACCGACGGCGACAGGCTGACGTTGCCCCAGTTGTCGTAGACCCGCTTGGGCGGTGTATAGACCACGGTGGTCTTGGAACCGCGGCCGGCGTTGATGTCGCCCGCCGCCGACCAGCCCATGATCGAGCCGCCGAAGGTGGTCATGATCCGGCTCTGGCCCAGCAGGATGCTGCCCAGGGAGTACAGCTGGATGTCCCCCGCGCCCTGGGTGATGACCCCGGCCGAGGCCGGTGGTGCCGTGCCCTCGATGCCGAAGGTCTGGTTGCCGCCGGGGGTCAGCATCTGGATGTTGCCGCCAAAGTCGGTGTGCACCCCGGCACCACCGAACAGGGTGATATCGCCCTGGTAGGTGATCGGGTTGCCCGCCACGTCGGTGCTCGGGAACAGCCCGGCAATCGCTGCACGGCCACGGGCATAGCTGCCCTGGCGCATGCCGCCTTCCTCGGTGTACTCGCGGCCGGCGGCCTTGAGCTCGGCAAAATACACATTCCGGGCAAACACCCGCTGTTGTTCCGCAGGCAGGGCCGCGTAATAGGCCCGGGCCTGGGCGCTGTCGCCGACAAAGCCGAAGCGCTCGGCCAGCCAGTCCAGCAGTTCGCCCTCGTAGGTCTTGGCCACCCGGGCGCCCGACAGGCTTTCGCCCGGCTGGGCGAGGTTGGCCGGGTCCAGGTAAGCCTCGACGAAGCGCCGGTAGTCCGGGCCGTTGGGGCCGAACCCGGCCTGCATCACGAGGCTCGCCCCGGGCCGGCGGTCCCCCGGCGCCACGGCACCGATGCTGGTGACGCTGACCTTGTCCTCCATGAGGATGTTGCGCCCCGCGGTCAGTTCCAGGGTGCCGGGGCCGGCGACGTTGAAGTTGCTGTAGAGGATGTCGCGCCCGGCGCTGACGACGGAAATGTCGCTGGGGTTGTCGTGGATGAACAAGTTGCCAGTGAAGGTGTAACTGCCCAGGATGACATCGTCATACCTGGCCCCCCCCAGGGGGATCCCGCTGCTGACGATATCGCGCCCGGCCATCATCCATACCGGCCCGCCCCCCTCATAACGAGTCTGACCGAAGCGTGGATCCACATAACTGGTGAATACCTGGCTACGGCCACTGCTGACCGCCAACAGGTCGCCCTTGAGCGCATAGAAACGCGCCGGGCCGCTATCGCGTCGCCAGCCGCCGGTGGCCGTAGGCGAACCGAAAGCGAACAGCGGATAGCTGTCCTCGCTGGCAAGGTTCGCATCCGCGGACAGGTTGCTCATCCCTGGGATCAGTACCCTGTTCAGATCCCTCGCCGCATAGGCCGGGTTGAAGGGCGTCGCCAGGGTAGCAGGCGCGGCGAAAGACTGGTTGATGGACAGGTTCCCGCCATAGATCGAGTCCCCCGCCAACAACTGCAATTGGCTGTTGTTGGAAGGCGCCAGCACCAGGGTCGAGCGCTTGTTGTTCAGCGTGCCGACCCCTTTAGCGTTGCCGTAGTACAGGCTGCCGCTGGCGGCCGTCACCCGCAGGATCGACGGATAAACGACGGCCAGATCGGTTTCCGCCGCCGTCATCATCGGCGTGGCATTGCCCCCGGCGGAATACAGGTCGATGGCCGTGCGCTCGGTCCACAGGGAGAACCAGGTTTTCCCGGAACCCTGGATCCCATCGAGGGCATAACCGTTCATCAACGAGGTACGCCCCGGATCGATCACGCTTTGCAGTACCAGGTCACCGCGGGTCGACAGATTGAAAGTGGCATCGCCCGGTACCAGGGTGATCCCCCCTGCTGCCAGGGCCGTGGTAGCCCGCACAGGATCGAAGGCCCGGGTTTCTCCCACGCTGTGGTCATCCGGACGGCTGCCATAGTGCAGGTCCAGGCTACCCACCGAAGCGCCGAGCACCTGGGCATTACCGCGCAAGTTCAGCAGCACACCGTCAATCTGGCTTTGCTTGGTGAGGCTGCTGCCTGGGTTCAGGCCTCCCCCCACCTGCAAGCTCAGGTCTCCACCACCGGTCAATTGCAGCCCGCCATCGGCGGTGACCCTGCCAGTACTGCCTACCGCCAGCACCAGCCCCTGGGTGCGTGGATTAGCCGATCGTTCCACCAGGCTGCCGGCCATCGGCTTCAGCACGCCGGCATCGCCGCCCACCCGCACATCGAGGTTGCCGCCGCCCAGGGTACCGAAACCGGTAAAGCCCACGAGCTGGTCGGCGGCGGTGGTGGCGGTGTAGCTGCCGAAATTGATCCACCAGGCCGTCGGCAAGGATTGCCCTCCCCCCTGGCGCCACAACCAGTTGCCGACCTGGGTCGAGTCATGGCCACTGTCCTGGGGGTTGGGCCGGTTCTGAGACTGCGCCGCGGTATCCACGATGTTGCCGGTCAGGTTGCCGCCAACCCGCAGGCTCAGGTTGCCCCCTCCATCGGGATACCAGGCGCGGTACAGGCTTTCGCTACCGCCATCGACGAACTTCTCGAAGTAGCTGTTCACGTCGTTGAGCACCGTGGTGCCCCGCCCTGGAGCCTTGGCCTGGTTGTAAGGAGAACCTGGCGCGGTGGCCAGTGAGGAAGTACCAGCGGTGTAGACCCCATACAGCGAGTCCATGCTCAGGTTGCCGGCACTGAGCAGTTCCAGGTCGCCAGTACCGGTGCGGATCACGCTGAAGCGGGTACTGCCCGGCACCGGGGCATACTCCTTGTTGCTCAAGGAGATGCAATAGGCCGGGGACGCGGCACAAAAGTCACCGATGCTGCCCAGGCCCAGGTCGTCGAGGACCTTCTGGTCGATCGGGTCGCCCTCCTTGACCACGACGCCCAGGTCCGCCAAGTCGTGCACGACCAGTTCGCTCCAGCCGTAGTTGACCCCGATGGCGCAGTAGACAGGGCTGGCACCGCAGAAGTCGTCGATCGACCCCATGCCCAGCTCGTCAAGGAGCTTCTGGTCCACTGGATCGCCAAGCTTGACCACGATCCCCATGGCCTCCAGGTCGTTGACCGCATCCTGGGTCCAGGTCTGTACACCCTTGGCAGGCAACTCCTTGGCGAACATGCCGTAGTGACTGTCGGCCAGATGCAGGTCGCCTTTACTTGGATTGGCTTGCAGGATGCGGCTGTCGGCGGCGCTGGTGTCGGCCCCGGCCACCAGGCGCAGGGACCAGGATTGCGAGCCTTCGGCAAGCATCGGGGCAATGGCCCAGAGCTTGCCCTGGCGCCCGACGTCTTCGGGCCGCAACTGCACCGAGTCGACGCCGCTCGGCAGCTTGACGTTGGTGCCGGCCGGGATCAGCCCGCCCTTGGGCAGGGCCTTGCTGCCGTCGAGCATGACGAGGTTGTTGTTCACATTGGCCAGGTGTACTTGCGGCAGCGGCACACCCTTGGGCCAGGTCATGGACCGCAGCTGGGTGCCTTGGGTCAACAGCGTCCCGGCCTCCAGGCGGGTGCCGGCGACCAGGGTCTGGGGCTCGCCGAGCAGGGTGCCAGCGGCGAACAGCAGGTTGCCCGAGGCATCGCGAATCGCCGCCGCCAGTACCGTACCCGCCGGCAGTACCAGGGTCTGGTCCAGGGTCGCCGTGACCGGCAGGCGCGTGCCCGCGGCCACGGTCAGCCCCTTGATCGGCAGGTCGTAGTTGAGGGTGCTGCCCGCCGGGAAGGCGGTGCCGTCGGCCAGGGTCACGCCGTTGCCCGGCACGATGATCGTGCCACCGGTGAAGTCCACGCCCGGCAGCAGCACCCAGCCCTTGTCATCCACGGTGGCAGGTGGCGGCGCGAAGCCGTCGTTGATGCTGCCATAGACATTCAGGTCGCCCCCGGCGCGCAGGGTCAGGCTGCCGACCTCGCCGGAACCGTAGACCGAGGTCTTCTGGCTGTGAGGGTTGAGGCTGGCATAGCGATAACCCGACAGATCCAGGTCGCCCTGCACCACCAGATCACCGTCTGCGCCCTTGCTGACGATCTCGACCCCGGGCCGCAGATGGAAGGCGTCGGCATAGCTGGCGTTGTTCAGGCCGGCCAGCTTGTTCTGCAGCAGGTCGCTGTTTTGCAGGGCCGCGTTGATAAAGGCCGTGCTCTGGGCATGCTTGGCATCCAGGTAGGCCTGGGTGATCTCCTGGTAAGGGCGGCCGTTGGCGGTGGCGTCGGTTTTTTCCGGAGCATCGTCGTAGCGGAGCATGCCGTTGACCGCAATCGAGCGCGCGCCCTGGATATCCAGCGGGCCGCGGGCATCGATGTCGATGTCGTTGCTGCTCTGGTCCGCCTGGACGAGGCGCGGCGCGTTCAGCTCCAGGGTGCCGCGGCTGCGGCCGTCGTTCTGCCCCGCAGCGCTGCCCACTGCCACGTCGGTGCCGTGGCGCAGGTCGATACGCGCACCGTCGGCCAGGGTCAGGCGGCCCTGGCCCGAGCTGAGCACCACGCTGGCGCGGTTCGGTGAGTCGATGATCTTGCCGTAACTGTCCACCCGCAGCTTGCTGGCGTGGGCATCGAGCACCGCGCTGCCGTCCAGGGTCAGGCCCTTGCCGGCCGCCAGGTTGATACTGCCGACCCGCTCGCCGCTGGCGTCCACTCGCCCGGTAACCCGCAGGCTGCCGTTGTCCACCGAGACGTTGACGGTGCTGGCCCTGACCCCGTCGCCGATGGTCAGGTCGCCCTGCTTGAGCTGGAAGCTGCGTGCGCCAAAGACCTGGCCCTGGTTCAGGCGCTGGTTGAGGGCGGCGAACTGCTCGTCCAGGGTGCCGCTGCTGCCCAGGTGCTGGGCCTGGATTTCCACCGTGGCGCCGAGGAACGGCACCAGGGTGCCGCCGGCATCGTAGTAGCCGCTGCTGCCACCGAGGATCTTGCCCGCCAGGTCTACCCGGCCGGCCGCACTGTCCAGCGCCACCGCCCGCAGCTTGCCGGCCTGGTTATGGGTGGCCGAAAGGTCGATGGTCGAGCCCGTGGCCTGCAGCACATTGCCGGTAGCGCTCTGCAGCAGCACTTCGCCGCCGGCGCCGTATTTGCTCAGGTCATTGAAGGCAATGGTGCGGCCAGCCACATCGATCAGCGCCGCATCGGTCAGGCTGACATCACCCCGGGCCCCCAGGGTCACCTTGCCGCTAGGCAGCACCACGGCGCTGGCCAGGCGGATGCTGTCGCCCTGCAGCGACAGTTCCGCGCCCTGGCCATTGGCCTCGCCACGGGGGCCGGCCGAGGCGCCGATATCCAGGGCGCCGCCAGCGGTGATGCGGTTCACCGAGCCGGCCTCGCCGGTCATCAGTGGGGTGAGGATATTCAGGTTGCCGCCGCTGTAGGCAAAACCGGTGAGCGGATCGAAGGCGCCCTGGCTCTGGTAGACCGACAGGCTGCCCTTGTGGTTGGCGGTAATGCGCTGGCTGGCATTGAGGTCGACGTTGGCAAAACCCAGGGCCAGGCGGTCGAAACTCTTGGTGGTGCTGGGCTGGGCAAAGGCCCCGTAGCCGAACTCGATGCGTTCGGCATTGATTTGCAGGCGGCCACTGCCGGTTCCGGCGCCACCGGCCACCACCGCGCCTGCCGGCGCCTCGGAACCCTGCCAGATCAGGTTGGCGGTGTGGATGCTGGCCACATCATTGGCGCCCCCGGCACCGTAGATCGCCGGGGTGGAGAGCATCAGGTTGCTCAGCAGCGACTTGCCGGTCGCCGGGTCGTAGGTGTCCAGGCTGGTGCTGCCGTAGAAGTTGAAGCCGTCCCGGGCCGAAAGCTGCAAGGTCTCCAGGGCCGGAGCGCCGAACTGGGTATCGCCGCGCAGCAGGCGGTCGAGCAGTTGCTGGGTCAGGGTCATGCCGCTGGGCAGGCGATTGCCCGCCGCCGCTGCCGCCAGCGCCTCCGGGCTGCCGACGTTGATGTTGTTCAGGCCCAGGTTCAGGTGGCGGGTGCCGTAGCGCACCTGGTCACCCAGCTCGAAGGCATTGTCGGTCAAGGCAACGATGCTGCCATCGGAATACAGTGCGGTCTGCCCGCTGCACGGCGCGCTGGCGCACACCCCGAGCCGGATGCCGCCGCTGGTCTGTCCGCCGGCCTGGGCCTTGCTGATCACGTTGAGCAGGCCGTTGGAGACCGCCAGCATATTGGCCACCTGGTAGGTGAAACCGTCACGGGCGTCATAGCTGGCCTTACCCCGGCCCAGGGTATTGATCGAGGCGCCCTGCTCCAGGACGATCTCGCCGGTGTTGCTCACCAGGAACACTTCCGGCGCGGCCAGGGTGGCCCCCTCGCGCAAGGTAATCGAACCCTTGGGCGTGTTCACGCCTTCGGCCACGGTGATGTAGTTGCCGCCCTGGCCGTACTTGACCAGCGTCAGGCCGCCCAGCATCAGGCGCGCTGCGCCCATGGCATTGAGGCTGTCGGCATCCAGGGTAACGCCGTTGAAACCCTGGGTGGCCGACTTGCCGGCCGCCACCACTTCGATGTTGCCACTGCCCATGTTCAACACCGCGACGGTGCCGCCATAGCCCCCCGCAGCGGCATCGAAGCGGCCAATGCCCTTGAACGAGAAGGCCTCCGCACCGGCCCCTGGCTCCAGGGCCAGCTTCAGGGTCTTGGCGTCCACCGGCAGCATCGGCCGTGGCACCCCGAGCTTGGCGGCATCGGCCAGGGCGAACTGGGCATAGCCGGTTTCGTTGTACTGGGAATAGCGGCGCAGGGTGTCGGCCGAGGTCAGGATCAACTGGCTGGCGACGCTGTTGCTGATCCCGGTATGGGCGATCGACAGGCGCCCGGCGGTGGACCAGGAGCCATTGCGCAACGGCTGGGTCGCGCCTTCGGAGCCGAGCCCGGCCAGGCCGTTGATCTCGACGCGAAAGGCCCCCGGCATCAGCGCATAGGTGGACGGCATCAGGGTATAGGTGCCCGCCGCCAGCCCCGGCACTCCGGCGCCGATGGTGATCTGCTGGCCGATCAGCGGGTCCACCGCGCCACCCTCCGGCGCCACCGGCGCATAGCCCGGCTGCACCCCGGGCACTATGGCGTAGATCGGGTTGCTGCCCAGGCCCGGGAGAATGAAGCTGCCGTTGGCGCCGATCTGCACCAGCGGGCTGTAGCGCGCATCGGTGGAGCCGCCGCGCCCGGAAATGAACCCGGCGCCCAGCAGTTCGCCGCCGCCGGACAGGTCCACGGTGGCATCGGATTGCACCTGCACCGACTTGCCGCCCAGGATCACCCCGACGCTCAGGTCGCTGTTCTCATTCACCAGGGCGCCCTGGCCGAGAAAGCTCACGGTCTTGCCGTTGTACTTGTAGACCTGGCCATCGACGGTGCCGCCGTAAGGCAGTACCAGGCCCTTGCCGCTGACCGAAGTCAGGCTGCCGGGCAGCAGTTCGACCTTGCTCGCGCCCAGGTTGCCGATCTCGATCAGCCCCAGGGGCGCACGGACCACCCCGCCCTGCTGGATGTTGGCCGCGCCCAGCTGCAAGCGGCCGAAGGCCGAGTACGGCACAGGCGCCTCGCCATGGCCGGTGCGGCCGATGGTCAGGGTGCGCGAGGGGTCGAAGTTGATGCGGGTGCCGGAGATGTCGTTGAGGTAGCCGGCAATCACCCGGGCCCCAACCTCGGTGCCCGGGTACAACTGCGCGGCCCGCAGGGTCATGTCGCCCTGAGTCAACAACTGGGTGCTGATGCCCTTGGCGATCACATCGGCCCCGGCCCCGGCGAGAAAGCGCAGGTCGCCCTGGCTGGTCAGTTGCACATGGTCGAAGCCCCGGCGCTCGACGCTCAGCAGGCTGTTGTCGGCCTGGCGCAATGTGCCCTTGCTGCCGAACACCACGTTGCCACGCACATCGATCAGGTTGCCGCTGGCATTGAACTGCGCCTGGGTGGCCCGTTGCGACGGCGTGCCGGTGGAGACCGGACGCACGTACTGGTCCTTGGCTTCCAGCGGCGCGAGGATGCCCGCCAGCAGCAGGTAGGGTGCCGACAGGTTGACCCGGCTATTGGCCGCGGCGTTTTCGCTGAGGTCCAGGGCGCCGCTGTACAGGCGCAGGCTCTGGCCCATGTTCAGCGACACATCGCCATCGAAGCTCAACAGGCCGTTGCTCAGCAGTGCCAGGTTGTCGAAGCCGCCGGCGGTGACTTGATCCACCCCGAGGCGGCCATGGCCATACTCCAGGCCGGCGGCCGCGGCGTCTGCGCTCGCGGGCAGCGCGCTGCCCTGGTGGGTCTGGCTGAGCAGCAGTTCCCGGGCCTTGAGCACCCGGTCACTGACCGCGTTCTTGATGTAGTACGGGCTTTCCAGGGCCAGCGACAAGGTGCCCCCTGCAGCGCCAGCGCCTCCGGCCCGGGCGACGAAGCTGCCGTCCAGGTACAGGCCGTTGTTGGAGGCGAAGCTGATGCTGCCACCGTTGCTGGCCACCTGCACCCGGCCCTGGCCGGGAATGTCCAGGGCCGCCTGGGCGCCGGAAGCGTCGAGACGCGCACCCTCGCGCACCACCACAAACAGGTCGCTGGCCTTGGCGATACCGGTGGCCAGGTCGATCTCGCCGCCGATGGCGATCTTGCCGCCATTGCGCACCTGGCCGTAACGGCGGCCACGGCTGTCAATGGCGCTCTGCGCCCGCGCCGCCACATCAATCACCGCCTGCTCGCCAACCCAGATCGAGCGTCCGTGACCGGCGGCATTGACGGCCTCGGAACTGGCCACCGTCAGGCCGCCCAGACTGACGCTGCCGCCCCAGGCATTGAGCGTGCCGTTCAGGGTCAACTGGCCGACGCTGCGCAGGTTGATGGCCTGCCCCGGATCGACACTGATCACCGCGCCCTGCCCCACGTTCAGCGCCGTGGTGGCCAACTGGGCGGCCGTGGAGTACTGGTTGCCGGCGCTCAGGGTCAGGCCGGCGCCGCGGCGCTGGGTCAGCACGCCCCTGGTTGCATCCTGCTGGTACAGCTGCGGCAACCAGCGCTCCAGCACCGTGGCCGGGTCGCTGCCAGTGGCACTGTTGCTGGCCTGGGCCCCGAAGCGGTAGACCGGCATGTTGACCTCGACCTGGGCCCCCTCGGCCACGGTCAGGCCTTCGTTGCCGGTGACGTCGTAGGCCCCGAAGCCCTTGTTGAAGAAATCCCCGGCCAGTTGCAGGGTGCCGGCCTCGGGGGCCGGATCACGGGCGCCAATCAGCACCTTGTGCGCCTGCAGGGCCAGGGTGCCGCCACCGTTGACCCCATACCCGCGCAGTTCGCCATCGAGGTCGAGCTTGCCGTCGGCGGCCAGGGTCACGTCGCCGCCCTTGCCACCGCTGGTCTTGCCGTCATAGGCGATGCTGGCGCCGGAACTGGCATCCACCAGGGTGCCGTGGGCCAGGTTGAGGTCGCCGCTGCTGCGCAGCGACACCTTGCCCCCGTTGATAAAGGCCACGCCGCTGCTGTCCGAGGGGTCCAGGGCCAGGTTGTTCCAGCGCCCGCTGACATCCAGCTTGACCCCGTTGGCCACATCGACCCGGGCCTGGGCGCCGCCGGTGGGCGCGAGGATCACATCGCCGACCGCGAAGTTGCGGTTCACGTCCACCTGGTTCAGCACGTTGCCGGCGTTGATGCTGCCGCCGTGGGCGGTGAGGTTGGCGTTGATCTTGACCTCTGGCCCGAACAGGGTGATGTCGCCGCCATCGGCCACCTTCAGCGCGCCGTTGACCTGGACCTGCTGCCTGGCGCCGACCTTGATCGCCCCCAGCTGGAAGCCGTTGAGCTGGTCGCTGTCCAGCACCAGCTGGCCTTGGCGGTTGGCCGGCAGGGCGGTGGCGAGGTCCAGGCCGTCGGCGATCTTCTGCTGGTTGGCCTCGATCAGCACGTTATCCACGCCGGGGCTCAGGGCGTAGCGCAGGGTGCCGCTGGCCTTGTTGTAGATCGGCGTGTAGTTGCCAATGATCAGTTGCGCGCGCTGGGCCGCGGCCTTGTGCGATTGCTGGTAGCCGTCGAGGTTGATATTCGGCGCCTGGGTCTGGCGGTCGCCCTTGAACACTTCGCTCACCAGTTGGCCTTCGAGCACGGCGTTGCTGGTGCCGATCACCAGCTTGCCGGCGTCGCGACCCACGCTGTAGCCGGCCTCGTAGCGGCGCTGCTGGGCGATCAGCGGGTTGTAGTAGTAATCGGTGCGGCCCCAGCGCGGGCTGCTGTCCACATAGCCCTTGTAGATGCCGGTGTAGAGCAGGTCCCCCGGCGCCCTGGAGAGCTCGTACAGGCGCCCGTCGGCGCCCTTGAGCCAGGTCTGCTGGATGTAGCCGCCCTGCACATCGACGGTGCCGCCGGAGAGGTTCAACTGGGCGCCGGACTGGGTCACCACGTCCTTGCCGGTGAAGGTCAGGGTACCGCCCTGGGCCATCCACTCGCCGATGTTGTGGCCCTGGGTGCCGAGGTAGCCGCCCACTTCCAGCAGGCCGCCGGCGGTGTACCAGCGATCGGTGGCGTAGCCGTTGGTGCCCGCCGGGACGAACACCAGCTCGCGCAGGTCGACCCAGACGTCGTTGTTGATCAACTGGCCGCTGTCGCGGTTGCCCGCCGAGTCGCGCTGCTCGTTGCCCTGGACGTTGATCTTGATGGTGTTGGACTCCATCGCCACCTTGACCCCGACCGCGCCGGCCACATCGATCACCGCGCCATCGCGCACCAGGCTGCGCTGCCCGGCGCTGACCGCCACCTGGCCGCCGGTGGCCAGGGTGATGGAGCCGTCCTGGAAGTCCACGGTGCCACCGCTGACGATCTCCACCCGGGACTGGTCAGTGCGGTCGGCCACGCTGCTGAGGTTGTTGAACTGGCCGGTGATCAAGTTGCTCGGGGTGCCGTCGAGGTTGATCAGGCCGCTGTTGCGCTGGCTGTCCAGCGCGGTGCTGCCACTGCTGTCCAGCAGGATTGCGGTGGTGCTGCCCTGCCCCAGGGTCACGCTGCCAGTGCTGTCGCTGGCGGAGTTGAGCAAATGGATGGTGCCGCGGGTGTCCACCGAAGTGCTGGCCAGGGCCACGCCGTTCTGCGCCACTTGGTGCCCGGTGAGGGTGATATCGCCCGTGGAGGCCATGATCAGGCCGCTGTTGCTGACCTTGCCGGCGCTGCTGCCGGGCTTCAGCGAAGTGGCAACTTCATTGCCCCGGGTGGTCGAGTGCTGGTTGCCGCTGGTGCCGACCCCGCGGCGGATGTAGAAGCTGTCGCCGGCCGCCAGGGTGGTCTGGCCCTTGGCGGTGACGATGGTGCCGGCGTTCTCCACTTCCGAGCCCAGCAGCAAGGCATAGCCACCGGATTCGGTGGAAGTGGCCGCCGGGTGGGTCTGGATCAGCGCGCCACGCTGCACCTGGACCTTGCCCAGGGCATCGCTGAAGGTCGGCTGGGTGCCGTTGGCGTCCACATAGAGCCCGCGCTGGGTGAACTGCTCGTCGCTGATGGTGGCCGCGGCCGCCACCAGGTTGCGCACATTGACCTGGCTGGTGCCGCTGAAGATCACCCCGTTGCGGTTCATGATCATCACCGTACCGGCGCCCTTGATCTGGCCCTGGATCTCGCTGGGCCGACCGTTGGGGTCGTTGACCTTGTTCAACAGCGCCCAGTTGGACTGCTGCTGGAAATCGACGGTGGTGTTGCGCCCGACGTTGAAGGTCTCCCAGTTGAGAATGGCCTTGTCGGCGGTCTGCTCGATGGTCACCGTGGTCTTGCCGCCGGACTGGCTCTGCACCGGCCCTTTGGCATTGAGCCAGCCCTGGGTCAGGCTGTTGTCGACTTTCAGCCCGCCTTCGCCGAGGCCATCGGGAATGGTGCTCACCGTGCCGAACGCGGCCTGGCGTGCGGCAGCCTGGGCCGCTTGCTGGGCGGCGATGGCGGCGACGCTGGAATTGAGGTTGCTCAGGGAGCGCTGCAACTGCTGGTTGGCGCGAGTCTGCTGGGACAGCGGCGGGATCCCCGGTACCTGGCCGTTGGTACGCGCGGCGGTGGCGGCCTGGGACGCTCCCTTGTCGGCGAACCAGCCGGAACTGAAGGCCGTGGCGCCATGGGCACTGCCCGCCACCATCAGCAGGGCGATGGCCTGGGCCAGGGGCTTGAGCCGCAGGATCGGCAGCTCGCCATCAGGGCGCAGCGCGGGGGATTTGACCGGTGGTTTGCAGCGAACCATTACTACTCATCCTTTGTTATGACGCCCACGGGAGCGCGACGCTTGTAGGGCCCAGGGCGCGCGTCACTGCTTTAGGGGATAGGCCGTTGGCGCGAGGCGCGACCGAACGGATGTCACGGAAAATTCATCTTCGGGGTGCAGGGTGTTGCGCCTGCATGCCACGGCGGCAGGCAGGGGCAAGCGGCGCTGGCCGGCTAGAAAGGTCGGCCAATGGCGTTGCAGATCTGGCATGACTCCTGTCGTATCAGGACGGGGGAGCACTCGTGCCGGACCGCTGTGCCGAGCATGAAAAAATCAGCAACGGTCGAAACCGTTGCTGATCCGGGTGGTTCAGGTATCGGACGCGAGAGTTACAGCGGACGGCCGATGGCGTTGCAGACGCTGGCGTTACCGATGCTCAGGCCGCTGGAAGCAGTGACGAAGGAGTCACGTACAGCGGTTTTCCAGGCATCTGGCAGCGGCACGAAGCGGTTGTTCTTGATCGCTGTGTCGTTGTTGGACAGAGCGCCGGCACCGTAGTGACGGCTGAAGAACGCCCGTACTTGCGAAGTCTGGGTAGCGTCGGCGTAGCACTGGCTGAAGATCAGGTTGGTGAAGCCCAGGATCGGATAGCCGCTGGTTGGGTACAGGCGCAGGCTCTTGTCGGTCGGGTTGGCGTCGATGTTGGCCTGGGAAGTGAAGACAGGAACCCACAGGTTCTGGTCGGCACGAACGCTGACATCAGGCACGGTAACCGCGGCGATAGCCGAGGAAACGTTGGCAGGCGCCGGGGAAACGCCAGCCACCTTGGCCACCTTGGTAGCGTCGTCCAGGCCGGCCAGGGTCGGCGCGGCGTAGTCCGGGCTCATGTAGGTGATGCGACCGTCGCCAGCGTTCAGCGCATCCATGACGCCTTGACTGGTAACAGCGGCAACAGCACCGGCAGGCAGGCCGCCCGAGTAGCTGGAAGCGAAGTTGGTGGTCACGGCGAAGGTGCCGGTCTCGGCGCACTTGGCGTTCAGGAAGCGGGTGAACAGCTCGGTGGTGCCGCTGCTTTCATTGCGGTAAACCACGGTGATGGCGCCGGTACGGCCCGAACCTGCGATCTGGCTCCAGTCGGAAACACGGCCCGAGAACACGCCGCACAGGTCGTTGACGCTCAGGTCAACGGCAGCAGTGCCAGCCTTGTTGAATGGAACGGCAACCGAAGTGGCCACCGAAGGTACCTGGATCAGTTTGCCCCAGGCTGCTTGGTGACCAGTGGCGTAGCTGCTCAATTCAGCGGCGGTGAGCTTGGAGTCGCTACCAGCCCAGTGCACGTTCTTGCCAGTGGTGCCGGCCACGAACTTGGTGTAGTCGTTGTTCAGGAAGGCAGCCTTGCCGTTGCCGCTGCCTACGCCGATGTAGGGAGCGAAGCCGGCGGTCAGTACGCCAGCGGTCTGGTACAGCGGTTGTGGCAGGGTTGCGCCACCGCCGTTGATATCAGCCATTGCGGCCTGTGCCGAGCACAGGGCAGCCAGGGTCAGGGATGCCGCGAGAACGTTGCGCTTAAACATGAAGAATCTCCTTTCGTCGTGTTCGTACGTTGGGTGAATTGCTCTTGCATGACGCCATGGCACTCGGGCCAGAAGCCTTGATCCAGACGGCTTGATGGGTGAGGCCATGGGAAGAGAAGTTCGCAGTTTCCGGTGACAGATAAAGGAAAAAACCTCGGGAGAAAGCGCCTGTTTTTGCAAAAGATTCTCGGGTGTTTGCCGGGGTTTTTCCGGCCTTTCCCGGGAAGGTGACAGCCAGGTTGCCAAGGTGGACAACCGCATCGCGCTGCAAGGGCCGATGGCCCTGGCCACCGAGTCTGAACATGACAGAACGAGGAACCCGAGGTTGGCCCGTTGCCCGGTCGGGAGTGAGGCACGCGGCGCGACATTTTATGGCTGCCCTGCCCTGTGCTTCGGACCACCGCTTCGCTCTCGTAGGAGCCGGCTTGCCGGCGAAGAGGCCCACCAGCCCTGCATCGCCGCTGCCGACGCCTTCGCTGGCAAGCCAGCTCCTACGGACCGAGCCAGACCGGGCCGGACGGGGTCAGGTCGGGTCGGGTTGTGCGGTTCAGGTGACCAGCTGGTTGATCTCGATGATCGGCAGCAGTACCGCCATCACGATCACCAGCACCACACCGCCCATCACCACGATCATCAAGGGTTCGAGCAAGGCGGTCATGCCCATGGCCCGACGCTCGATATCCCGCGACAGGATCTGCGCGGCCCGTTCCAGCATCGGCGGCAAGGCGCCGGTCTTCTCGCCGCTGGCGATCAGGTGGATCAGCACCGGCGGAAAGACTTTTTCCACCCGCAGCGCCGCCGCCAGGTTGGCGCCTTCGCGCACCTTGGCCGTGGCCTCGCTCACGCTCTGGCTCAAGCGGTCGTTGGACAGGGTCTGGCGCGCCGCTTCCAGGGCCCGCAACAAAGGCACCCCGGCGCTGCCGAGGATCGCCAGGGTCGAGGCAAAACGCGCGGTGTTCAGCCCCAGGACAAAGCGCCCGATCAGCGGCAGGCGCAGGATCCGGCTGTGCCAGTTCAAGCGCGCCCGGGGGTTGCGCAGGTACACCCGCCAGCCCCAGAACCCGGCGACCATGGCGGCAAAGCACAGGCCGCCCCAGGCACGGATGAAATCACTGGCATTGAGCATGGCCAGGGTCAGCCCCGGCAGGTCCTGGCGCGCCTGGGAGAAGGCACTGACCACCTGAGGCACCACATAGCTGAGCAGGAAGATCACGATGCCGATGGACACCAGCCCCACCACCCCGGGGTAGATAAAGGCGGTGAGGATCTTGCCCCGCAGGCCGTTGCGCTCTTCGATGTAGTCCGCCAGCCGTTCCATGACCTGGGCCAGGTCGCCGGACTCTTCGCCGGCGGCGATCAGCGCCCGGTAGATCTCCGGAAAATCCCTGGGCCGCGCCGCCAGGGCCTCGGCCAGGCGCATGCCGCTGCGCACATCCGCGCGCACCGCGCTCAGGGTCTGGGCGATGTGCTTGCGCTCGGCCTGCTCCACCGTGGCGCTCAGCGCCGCCTCCAGCGGCAGGCTGGCCCCCAGCAGGCTGGCCAGCTGGCGGGTGGCCCAGGCCAGGTCGTTGTCCGAGAGCCTGGGGCGCAGCAGCCCCCCTGCTCCGCCCTCGCCGCCGTTGCCATCGAGCTGCACCAGCAAGGCGGTCAGGCCGCGGCTGCGCAGGCTGGCGAAGGCCGCGCCCTGGCTGTCGGCTTCCAGGTGCCCGGATTCGATCTTGCCGAGGGCGTCGGCGGCTTCATAGCGATAGCGATTCATCAGGCGTCCCGTGTCACACGCAGGATTTCTTCCGGCGCGGTGGCGCCGCTGCGCACCCAGCGTTCACCGTCCTCGCGCATGCTGAACATCCCCGCCCGGCGCGCGGCGGCACGCAGGGCCTGCTCCTCGGCGCCCTGGTGGATCAGGCTGCGCACATCGTCATCGATGCAGAACAGCTCATGGATCCCGGTTCGCCCGCTGTAGCCGATGTGGTTGCAGGCCGGGCAGCCCACCGGGCGCCAGGTGCCCGGGTTGGCCGGGTCCTGCTCCTTGCACTGGTTGCACAGGCGCCGCACCAGGCGCTGGGCCAGCACCCCGAGCATCGACGAGGCCAGGAGAAACGGCTCCACCCCCATGTCGATCAGGCGGTTGACCGCCGATACCGCGTCGTTGGTGTGCAGGGTCGCCAACACCAGGTGCCCGGTGAGCGAGGCCTGGACCGCGATCTGCGCGGTCTCCAGGTCGCGGATCTCGCCGATCATGATGATGTCCGGGTCCTGGCGCAGGATCGCCCGCAGGGCCAGGGCGAAGGTCATGTCGATCTTGGCGTTGACCTGGATCTGGCTGATGCCCGGCAGGTCGTATTCCACCGGGTCCTCGACGGTGAGGATATTGCTGGTGCTGGCATCCAGCCGGGCCAGGGCCGCGTAGAGGCTGGTGGTCTTGCCGCTGCCGGTGGGCCCGGTGACCAGGACGATGCCGTGGGGCTGGCGGATCAGGGTATCCAGGCGCGCCAGCAGGTCCGGGTCCATGCCCAGGGTTTCCAGTTGCAGGCGCCCGGCCTGCTTGTCCAGCAGGCGCATCACCACCCGCTCGCCATGCCCGGTGGGCACTGTGGACACACGGATATCGATGGGCCGCCCGGCCACCCGCAGGGCGATGCGTCCGTCCTGGGGCAGGCGTTTTTCGGCGATGTCCAGCTGGGCCATGATCTTGATCCGCGACACCAGCGCGCCGTGCAGCGCCTTGCGTGGCGACACCACGTCGCGCAGGGTGCCGTCGACCCGGTAGCGCACCACCGAATGGGTCTCGAAGGGTTCGATATGGATATCGCTGGCCTCGTCCCGCGCGGCCTGGGTGAGCAAGGCGTTGATCATGCGGATTACCGGGGCGCCGTCCTGGGTGTCCAGCAGGTCGGTGATTTCCGGCATGTCCTGCATCAAGCGGTCCAGGTCCACCTCGTTCTCCGCCGCCCCGACCACCGCTGCGGCACTGCCGGTGTCGGCGTAGGCGGTGGCCAGCAGGCCGTCGAGTTCCTCGTCGCGAATCCGCTCCAGGCGCGCCGGGCCGAACTGGCGGCGGGCTTCGCTGATGGACCAGCCAGGCGTCGAGGGGCACACCAGCAGTACCGCGCCCTGCTCGGTGTGGCGCAGGAGGATGCGCTGGGACTTGGCCCAGGCGTAGGGCAACTGGGTGGTCATGGCTGTGGCTCCTTGTGGGGTGCGGCGCCATTGCGCGGGCGGCCACGGTGAAACCCGCAATGCTCGCCGGCCTGGAAATGAATGGGGGCATCCCCCATCAGGGGCGGGCTTGCCAGCGCAGGCGCCAGCAAGACCAGCGCCCAATCCACGGGCCTCTTCGCCGGCAAACCGGCGCCTACGAAGGGTTTGGCAGCCCGGATTTGGGGCCCCTTTACCCCGTTCATTGCACCGGCACCGCGCGAATCGGCGCCCGCGGCGTCTGCGGTACACCCTGCAGGGACACCGGCACTGCCCCGGGGATCGCCTTGCTCGCCGCCGGCAGTTGCGGCGCCTGGATATCCGGCATCACCCAACTGCGCTCCGGCTGCAACTGGCCCTGTACCCGGCGCATGAAGTCATAGCGATTGAGGGTAATGCTGCGCCCCGCGCCACTGTCGCGAATGATGTAGGGCCGCAGGAACACCATCAGGTTGGTCTTGGTCACGCTGCGCTTGTCGTTGCGAAACAGCACCCCGAGCCCGGGGATGTTCGACAGCCACGGCACTGCGTCGTTGCTCTGGCTGTAACCGTCCTGCAGCAAGCCGCCGAGCACCATGATCTGCCCGTCATCCAGCAGGATGCTGGTGTCGATCGCCCGCTTGTTGGTCACGGTGCCGGCGTCCACCGAAGCCCGCTGGTCGACGCTGCTGACCTCCTGGTAGATGTCCAGCTTCACCGTGCCGCCTTCGGAGATCTGCGGCCGCACATTGAGCTTCAGGCCCACCTCTTCACGCTGCACGGTCTGGAACGGATTGTTGCTGGTGCCGCCACCGCCGGTCACATAGCTGCCGGTGACAAAGGGAATGGTCTGGCCGACGAAGATGCTCGCCGCCTCGTTGTCCAGGGTCAACAGGTTGGGCGTCGACAACACGTTGGTGCCGCCCTTGCTCTTCAGGGCCCGGGCCAGGACCTTGAGGTCCAGCACCTTGCCGATCCCCGGGATGTCCACCGTGCCGTTGACCACGCCGACGTTCAGGCCCTTGGGCAACACGTCGATGCTGGTCTTGCTCGCCGGCATGCCCACCAGCCCGCTGCCGCCGAGGTTGACCCCGCCAAAGCCGCCATGCCCGCCGAGATTGCCGGCCTGCCACTGCACGCCGAACTCGCTGGCATCGTCTTCGCTGACTTCGACGATCAGGCTCTCGATCACCACCTGGGCGCGACGCTGGTCGAGCTGGTCGATGACCTCCCGCAGGTTGCGGTACAGCGGCTCCGGCGCCGAGATCAGCAAGGTGTTGGTGGTGGCATCGGCCTGGATGGTCACGCCACCGGCACTGAAGGCGGTGTTCTGGTCATTCTGCTGGCCCGTGCCCCTCTGGCCGGCGCTGCTGCCCTGGCCGTAGGCACCACTGCCGCTGCTGCTGTTGTTCAGGTTGCCACTGGCGGTGGGCGTGCCGCTGCTGTTCTGGCTCGCACCCTGGGCGCCCTGGCTGTTGCCGCCCATGCCGCTGAGCATGGCCCGGGCGCCGTCGCTGCCGGCGCTGTCGCTTTCCCCGGTGAGCAGCCCGCGCAGGGCCTGGGCCAGCTTGCCGGCCTGGGCGTTGCGCAGGTACACCACGTGCAGGTTGCTGGGGTTGCTCTGGGCGTTGTCCAGTTTGTAGATCAGGTTGCGCGCCAGTTCGGTGCGCTCCGGGCTGCCGGCACGGATGATGATGGAGTTGGAACGCGGGTCGCCGATCACGCTGATCTTCTGGGTCTGGTCGGCGCCCTGGGTTTCCAGCAGTTCGGCGACCATGGTGGCGATGTCCACGGCGATGCCGTTCTGCACCGCCACCACATCGGTGTCGATGGCGCTCGGGGTGTCGATGCCGTTGATGATCTGCGCCACCCGCTGCAGGTTCTCGGCGTAGTCGGTGACCACGATGGTGTTGTTGCCCGGGTAGGCATTGATCGGGTTGTTCGGCGAGACGATGGGCCGCAGCACCGGAATCAGGTTCACCGCATTTTCATATTGCAGGCGGAAGGTGCGGGTCAGCATGCCGTTGCCCGCCGGCTTGTCGGCGCTGTAGATCGGCCCGCCCAGCAGCTTGGCGTCGGCTTCGGGCACCACCTGGGCCACCCCGCCCACGTCCACCACCGAGAAACCCTGCATGCGCAGGGCCGCCAGCAGCATGTCGTAGGCCTGGTGCGCCGGCACCTGGCCTTCGCTGACCAGGGTCAGGTTGCCCTTGACCCGTGGGTCCACCAGGAACTGCTGGCCGGTGGAACGGGACAGCGCGCGGACCACCGCCTGGATATCGGCGTCGACGAAGTTCAGTTGCACCGGCTGATCCCCCAGTGGATTGCGCGGCACGCTGGTGCTGCGCGACGTGCCCTGGGCGCGGCTGCTGGTGACCGGGTGCAGGACTTTCGGCCGCTGGGCCTGTTGCGTCTGCAAACGCTCGCGGTCCGCCAGCAGGTCGCCGCTGCGCCGGGTATCGGCCAGGGGCTGGCCCAGCTCGCTGTCCACCAGCAAGGGCGGCGGCGTGGTGGAGGTGGTGTTGCTGCAAGCCCCCAGCGCCAGCAGCAGAAAAGGTGCGGCCTTGCGACACTGGCGCACGTAGTTGGAACCTGACCACTTCATGAAGCTTCCTTAGCGCCCTGCGCCTGATCCATGCGAACGGTCCCGGACAGTGTGCCTGCCGAGTCTTGGGCGGCGGCCGCGTCTGCGCGTTGCAGACGAGCCTCCACCACCTGCAGTGAAAACTGCCGGGGAGCCCCCAGCAGCCAGCCGACCACGGCATCCGCCGGGGCCTGCTCAAAGGTCAACCGCCAGCTCTCGGGGCCGGCTTGATCCGCGTGTTGCAACTGGTAGCGGCCCTGGAGCCCGGCCGCATCCAGGGCCTGGCGCAGGGCCTGTTCCAGGCTTTCGCCCGGGGCATTGCGAGGGCCCGCCGCAACCTCGTGCAGCAGCACTTCCAGGGCCTCGGCCTGGGAGCGCAGCTTGGGTGTCTCGGCTTGCCAGTAGTCGATCTTCTTCAGCGGCGGCTGGATCAGCAGCACCCACAGCAACAGCCCCAGCCCCCCCAGGGCAGTGGCCCCCAGCAAGCGTTTTTCCCGCAGGGCCAGGCCGTTCCAGTGGCCCAGGGCCTGGGCCCGCAGGCGCGACCAGCGCGCCCGATACGACGCCAGCAAGGCCTTATTCATTGTCTTCTCCCGTTGCCTCGCCAGTGCGCTCTTCGGCTGGCGCCTGCCCCGGGGCCAGGCTCCAGCCGTTGCCCTGGGCCTGGACGCTGTAGCCGGCCTGGATCAGGGCCCCCTGCCAGGTGCTGTCGGCGGTTTTCGGGGTGTCTGGCAACAATTGGAGCTGCAAGCGCTGCCCGGAAAAGTCCAGGCTTTGCACGCTGCCCACTATGAACGGCATGGCCAGCCCCGCCTGGGCCAGCAGGTGGGCGAAGCCCTGGCTCGGGTCCGCCGCAGCGCCGCTCTGGCGCGCCGCCAGCTGCTGGCGAGCCTGTTGCAGCGGGTTGAGCACCACCGGCAATTCGGGGAATACCTGCTTGACCCGCTGGCTCATCTGCGCCTTGAGCCGCTGCCCCTGCTCTGCCTCGCGGGCGGCGTACAGGTTCAGGCCCAACACCCAGACCACCACCGCCAGGGCGCAGCAGCCCAGGGCCCGGCCCCAGCCCTGGGGGGCGCGGGTGCCGGCCAGCGCGCCGCTGTGCAGGCCCCAGGAAGGCGGCGTGCCGCTCCAGCGCAATTGCGCCGGCAGAGGTTGTGGCGCTGGCAATGGTTGCCCCGGCAGCGCTGGCACTTCGCCGATCCAGCACAGCTCACTGGCGCTGGCGCGCAACTGCTCCAGGGTCTCGGCCACCAGGGGCTGGACGCTGCCCTGGGTGGTGCTCTGGCGCACCAGCAACTGTTCGTCCAGCAGGCACAGGTTGACCTGCCCCGGGGGCGGCGCCGGCAAGGCGTAGGGCGCCGGGTACAGGCCGGCGAGCTTCAACCCGGCCTGCTCCAGTAGCCGCCCCAGGGCCTGCAGGCGTTCCCGGGGCAGCCAGCTCAGCGCCACCTGGCCCTCTGCATCCCGGGGGCCGTGGGCCACATGCATCTGTTCACTGGGGCCGAGGATCAGCGCCTGGGCGGCGCAGGCCACCGCGGCCTTGATCCGCGCAGCGGGCAATTGCGGCAATGGGATCTGGGTCAGCAGGCTGTCCAGTGGGTGCAGGAAACATTCCACTGCGGGCGGCTTGTCACCCTTGCCCGGCAACCCCAGCTGGCCCAGGGCACAGCAACCGGTATCCGTGACCCGCCCACCACGATCGAGCCTTGCAAAATCCACCCGGCACTGCTGCGGCTGCTCGGCGTCGAGCAGCAAGTCCAGGGGCGGCAGGCCGATGCGCAGGCGGCTCATGCGCCCACCCGCGACCAGATCACCTGGGGCATGCGGTCCTCGGGACGGTGCAGCAACGCTTGCAGGCTGACCCGGCGCTGATCACGGCGGGCCTGGCCCTGAAGCAGGAACCACTCGCTGGTGATGCCGACCTTGATCTGGTCCACCTGCAACTGCGGCAGGCGCAGGCGATTGACGAAATCGCCACGGTTGATGAACCAGTGCCCGGCGTCACGCTCGGCCACCAGGGCCCGGGCCCGGGACAGATCCAGGCCCGGCACCGCCGCCGCCAGTACCTCGGCGCGGGCGGTGTTGCCGTTGATCCAGGTGTTGCCCGGCAGGATGCTCACGTACGGCTCCAGGCGCGCCAGCAGTTCCGGGGTCACGCCCTCAAGGCCGAGCAAGTCGTCCAGGCTGCGCAGCATCGGCTGCCTGGGCGCCAGGGTCTGAGCCGCAGCGCCTGCCGAGGTCTGGCGACCGCTGTTGAAACTGCCATGGCTGCTGGTGGCGGCTGGCGCCTGCAGGCGCTGGGGGTAGGAAGCGATCACCCGCTGGCTGATGCGCCGGCCCAGGGCGCCATCGATGCCGATCAGTTGGCACAGCTGCTGGAAGCTCTGCAGTTGCCCCGCATCCACCTGCTGGTTGAACACCAGGTTGCGCAGGTTGAACTTACCCTGCAGGTCTTGCAGGTGGCCCTGGAACCCGGCGTTGAATCCACCCAGGGCCTGGTCGCCGATGGGCTGCGCCCAGGCCTGGTCGAGGCGTGTCAACACATCACGCTGGCGCGCGTCCCAAAGCAGTTGCCGGCTGTACTCCAGGCTGCCCTGAAGCACCCCGGCAGCGACGATCCGCGCCTGTTCGGCTTCCACCGCGCGGGTGAAAGAGGTTTGTCGGGTGAGCATGCCCCCGGCGATCACCGCCACCACCGCGGCGATCAGCAAGGCGCTGATGATGGCCATGCCACGCTGCTTCGCCGCACTGGGCGAATGGGCTTTCACGACCGGCCCTATAGTTGCCAGGAGCCGATATCGGCATTCACGCCGTCGCCGTCGGGCTGGCCATCGGCGCCGAGGGAAAACACATCCACTTCGCCGTTGGCACCGGGGTTGAGGTAGTGATACGGGCGGCCCCAGGG
This sequence comes from Pseudomonas sp. MWU349, assembly GCF_017947325.1. Lineage (NCBI taxonomy): Bacteria > Pseudomonadati > Pseudomonadota > Gammaproteobacteria > Pseudomonadales > Pseudomonadaceae > Pseudomonas > Pseudomonas sp. MWU349. Next base: position 1,566,122 of record NZ_JAFEVP010000001.1, read on the forward strand.
GTCATTGGGCAGACGTTCCAGGTAGGAGCGCCAGTTGCTGTCCTTGGCATTGGCCGGGCGCTCCACCAGCACCTTCAGGCCCTGGTTCATGCTCGGGTAGCTGCCGTGGTCCAGGCGATAGAGCTTGAGGGCCTGCATGAGCCCGGCGATGTCCTGCTTGGCCGCCGTGGCCCGTGCCTGGTCCGGGCGATCCAGGACCTTGGGCACCACCATGGCGGCCAGGATCCCGAGGATCACCACCACCACCATGATCTCGATCAGGGTGAAGCCACGCTGGCCGCGCAGGCCTCGGGGCGGGGATGTTACAGGCGCGATATCCATCTCGACATTCCTTGGCGTAAGTTCGATTCGTCGCGCAGTGTTGCAAGAAGATATGTCAGTGGTATTGAAAAACCTCGGGAGTTTCGGTCGCCATTCGGTCAAGGCCGCAGGCTAGTCTGCGAGGCTGTTTCCCGGTCTCGAGCGGCCCATGCAAGCCCTGCGCAAACAAGCTGGTTTCACCCTGATCGAAGTGCTGGTGGCCTTGGCCATCATTGCCGTGGCGATGGCTGCGGCGGTGCGCGTGGCGGGCCTGATGACCCAGAGTAATGGCCTGCTGCGGGACAAGTCCCTGGCCCTGCTGGCGGCCCAGAGCCGGGTCGCCGAAGTGCGCCTGGAAGGCCGCCTGAACAGCGGCGTGAAAAACCTCGACTGCGACCAGGGCCGGCTCAAGCTGCGCTGCGAAACCCGCATCGCCCCGGGCAATGCGCCGGGGCTGGTGCGGGTGCAGGTGCAAGTCAGCGACCGCAGCCGCGAGGCGCCGCCGCTTGCGCGCCTGGAGACCCTGGTCAGCCGGCCGCAGGTACAACGCCAGTGAGGCTTAGCGGGTCAACCGCGGCAGGTCCGGCGAGTCCGGCAGCTTGCTGACCTTGATCCGCGACTGCTCGGCGCCGCGCTCGATCAGCACGCCGTCGGCCTCGATCGCAGCCAGGCGCACCCCCTGGGTCAGGGTTTCCCCGGCCAGGAAGCTGCGCGGCGGGCCGTCGTTCAGGTGCAGGATCGCCACCGCGCCCCGGGCCCCGGCCATGACCCCGGACACCTTGATCTGCACCTGGGCCGGCTGGTTGGCAAACCACTGCAGGGCCGGGTTGTCGGAACGCGCGGCCAGCACCTGGGGCGCCACCGCCGGGGTCTGGGATTCGGCCGGGGTCAGCAGCAGCGACGACCAGGTGGCGACCCCGCCCAGGGCCGCCAGCAAGGCCGCGTACTGCAGCAGTCGAGGGGCATCAAGGCGCGGGGCGAATGACATGGCACGTAGCATCGGGGGGACCTCCTGTTTGTCCGTGCCCCCAGCCTACCGCTCAATTCTCACGGTTTTATTTCACCGGACGATCATCTGCGTCTGGCAGGCTGGTCCGAGGGCCAAGGAGTGCAATCCGATGCAGGCAGGCAAGCAACAAGGCTTCACCCTGATCGAGCTGATGGTGGTGCTGGTGATCATCGGCATTGCCAGCGCGGCCGTGGGCCTGAGCATCAAGCCCGACCCGCTGCAACTGCTGCGCAAGGACGCCGAGCGCCTGGCGCAACTGCTGCAAGTGGCCCAGGCCGAAGCCCGCGCCGATGGTCGGCCGATCACCTGGCGAGCCACGGCCAAGGGCTTTGCCTTCAGCCGCCAGAGCGAATCCGGAGGCGGCATCGATGACTTGCGCGGCGACCCCCAACTGCGCCCCCGGGCCTGGGAAACCCCAGCGCTGCAAGTGCGCATCGAACCCAGGCAGCGCCTGGTATTGAACGCCGAATGGATCAACCCGCCGCTGCGCCTGGTGTTGTCCGACGGCCAGCACAGCCTGAGCCTGGAACGCAGCGCCGCCGGCCAGCTGCGGGTGGTGACCCAGCCATGAAGCGTCGGCAGCAGGGGTTCACCCTGATCGAAGTGATGGTGGCGATCATGCTGATGGCGGTGGTCAGCCTGATTGCCTGGCGCGGCCTGGACAGCGTCACCCGGGCCGACAGCCATCTCAAGGCCAGCACCGAACAGACCGAAGAACTGCTGCGCACCCTCAACCAGCTGGAACGTGACGTGGCCCTGCGTGCTGGCACCCAGTTGCGCGAGCCGGCCCTGGGCGACAGCGAAGAAGCCGAGCCCGACAGCCCGGCCCCGCTGAGCGTGCGCAGCTCCGACAGCAAGGGCTTTCGCCTGGAGGTGATACGCAGCGCCGCCACCCCGGGGGAAGGCCTGCAACGGGTGCGCTGGTGGCTCAAGGGCGACACCCTGTACCGCGCCGTGGCCGAGCCCCGCGACCGCTACCCTTTGCCGGCGCCGCGCGACGGCGTGGCGGTGCTGAACCGGGTCAGCGACCTGCAAGTACGGGTCTGGGATGTCGACAAAGGCTGGCGCCAGCTCAGCGGCAACCGCCAGGACAGCCCCCAGGGCCTGGAGATCCGCCTGGTGCGCCAGACGCCCCAGGGCGAAGAGCGCTACCGGCAAGTGCTGGGGCCGTTGCAATAACCCTCCCCCGTAGGAGCCGGCTTGCCGGCGAACCGCGCAGCGGCCAGGCCCTGAGCATTCGGCAAATAGCGCCGGCCCCTTCGCTGGCAAGCCAGCTCCTACAGGGGGCTGTTGGTGTTTCGCGGATCAGCTCAGGAGCACCACGCCGCCGGGCAGTTCGGTGCACTTGGCGCCGTAGGCGTCGCGGATCAGCAAGGCCACGCCGGCCAGCTGGTTGAGGTTGAAACGCGCCTGGACCTTGCGCTTGCCCAGTTCGGCATTGAGCAACACCAGCATCCCCGGGCGGTAGCGGTTGATCTCGCTGATCACCGTGTTGAGGCTGGCGTTGTCGAACACCAGGACCTGCTCGCGCCAGGCGATCACGCTGTGGATGTCCACCACCTGGGGCTCGCCGATGCTGTGCGGGTCGTAGGTCAGCTGGCGACCGCTGTCCAGGCCAATGCTGCGCCCGGCCACGTCCACTTGCAGGCGGCCCTCGATGCAGGTGACGCACACCTGGTGGTCGGTGTTGCGCAGGTTGAAGCGCGCCTGGCGCGCGCTGAGCCAGCCCTCGCCGGCCTGGACCTTGAGCGGCTGCAAACGCTGGCTGAAGACTTCCACTTCGCCTTCCAGCAGTTCGATGCCCTGCTCGCCCGCGCCCAGGTCACGCCGGCTGATGCGGGTCTGGGTGTTGAGCTCCAGGCTCACGCCCTCGGCCAGGTCCACCCGGCGTTGTTCGCCGACTTCGGTGGCAAAGTCGGCGGTCAATCCGGCAAAGCCGCCCGGCACCGTGAGCCGCACCATGAACAGCGCCGCCGAGGCCGCCAGCGCGCCGCCAAGAAAGGCCCGGCGGCCAAAATGCCGCGGCCGCGCTTGCTGTTCCAGCAGCGCCGCGGCCGGTTGCAGGCAATGCCACAGGGCCTTGGTCTGCTCGAAGGCGGCCGCGTGCTGCGGGCTTTGCCCGCACCATTGGCGCAGCGCCCGGGCATCGGCGGCGGTGGCCCGCCCCGACGTCAGAAGAACCAGCCAGTCCCGGGCTTCGTTCAGCAACTGCTGGTCCGCCGAGGCCTGGGGTGTGGAGATGCTAAAAATGTTCAAGCGCGCAGGTACTCACGGATTGATCAGGGCTCTTTGTCTAGGACGGTTTTCCGGCCCCGGGACCGAACCGCTGAATGACTTTTCTTTCCAGGCGCAGGGCGCAATGGCCGAGGGCGGCCTTGAGTTCCTTCTCCACCATCCGTGTGGAAATGCCGAAGCGCTGGGAAATTTCCAGGTGCGGCGCCTCTTCCAGGCGCGCGGCAATGAAGATCTTGCGGCGCCGCGCCGGAAGTTCGTAGAGGGCCTTAAGCAGGGTCTGGATTTCCTTCTGGCCACCCACCACCCGCGAGGGGTCCTGGGCTTCGTCGGCGATCTGCAACAGCTCCTCGACCTCATCGCCGGTGAGCAGGCGGGCATCGGACTGGCGCCGGTCGGCGGCGATGTTCAGCGCCATGCGGTACAGGTAGGCATTGGGTTGCGCCAGGTTCGGCGGCTCTTCCATGCGGTCGACCCGCAGGTAGGTTTCGTGCAGGACGTCGTTGGCCAGGTCCTCGGACCCCAGGCGCCTGCGCAAGCGCACCCGAAAATCCTCGTAGGACGTCAGGAACAGCCTGACCATCGTACTGTGTCCGGTATTTTTCATACCCCGGAAGCTCCTTCCCATTCCTTGCAGTCCATGCGTTTCCCTGTCGTGTCCGGTATCAAGAGTAAGGTCAGCGGCTGGCGCAACGAGCTCGGTGCCTGACGCTCGACCCGGGTCTGGGCCAGGCGCTGCACCAGCGCCTCATCCCGTTGCAGGTCGCCGGTGGAACTCACCAGGCGGCTGTGTTGCACCACGCCGTCGCCGCCGATCCACAGTTGCAGCAAGGCGCGAAAGCTTCCCGGCCGAGTCAGCGCCGAGCCGCACAGGCTGCGTTCCACCGCCCGTTGCAGGGCGCTGGCGTAGCTGCTGTTGAGCCGCGCCGCACGACTGCCCGCAGCACCGGGCTGCACGGCCGGCTGTGTGGCCTGCGGCACCTGCAGGGTGAACGCATCGCTGCGGGCATAACGGGCCATCAGGCCACTGCCGGCCAACAACCGGCTCAGGCCTTCCCGGGCGCTGTAGTGGCCGTTGATCCCCACCGAACGCCGGCCCCGGGTCAGCTCCCGGTCCACCAGCACCGCCATCCCGGTGGCGCGGCTGAACAGCTCCAAAGCATCCGCCAGGTTCTGCGCCGGTATCTCCAGTGCCAGCAGGGCCTGTGAATCCACCCGCGGCGGCCCTCCGGCGGGCCCCTGGGCCCTGCCCGCCGGCATCCACAGCAGCAGCCCGAGCGCCACCACACAGGTCGCCAAGCCCCCGTGCAATGAAGTCCATCGCCCGACCTGCGCTCTGCGTCGCTGCACTGCGGTCCAATCCCTGAAAAGCGTCATCCTGAGGCCAGTTTATGAATCTGGTGTTACGGCCACGGCAAAAAAACCATCACTTTTTCAGCCCGGGCTTTGCACTACACTCGGCCAGCATCGAAGCCCGATTCCCCGGGCCAGCCAGGAGGCCAGGATGAAACGATTAAGCCGATACGCCGCAGCCCTGTGGCTGCTCAGCGCCCTGCCCTGGACGCTGCATGCCGAAGAAGCCAGCGAGGGTTGCGTGGAGGTCAGCGTCGGCGGCTACAAGGCCCCCGACTACAACTGCCTGAGCAAACAGATGGGCAACAATCCTGACGCGGTGAAGGCAGCCCAGGCCAACCAGCAGGCCCTGGAAGACCCGGTGAACAAGCGCCCACCGAATCAGGTCGGGCTCTCGACGCCGGCGGCCACCGGCGTGCGCATGGGCAACACCTTCGGCACCTCGGTCAAGCCGCAGCGGCCCTGAACGGCGCCGCAAGCGGCCAATTGCCAGGCCGCTAGCCGCCTCCGGGCCCGTTCCAGGGCCCGTCTGGACCGCGGCGCAAGCACCAGGCGGCGGTCGCCCCGTGGCCAATCGCGTACTGCGCCGCCCCTCCCCTTGATACGCCCCTGCCCGTATACCGGGCGTTAACCTTGATCGCGCTAGATTGCCGCGCCTTGAAACCCGGAGCCGACAATGGCCCCGAACACAGCGCGTGGATGGCGTTCGGCTGCCGGGCGCCCTATGATTAGCGTTTTTTTGCATGTTGGAAGCATGGAAAGCTATAAAAAATTGATCCTGCAACGACCCTGCCTGAGCATTTTCCTGATTGCCCTCACGCTGTTCATGGGGCTGCAGTACAAACCGGCAGTCCTCAACTACACCACGCGCTTCGTCGACTTTGCCGACTACATGCTGCAGCACGGCATGACTCTGTTCCCCATCGCCGACGATCTGCAGCCCTACCCCGACTACACCATTGTCAACACGGTGCTGGTCTATCTGGCGTCGCTGCCCTTCGGCCAGCTGTCCGTGCTGTCGATGGGCCTGCCCTTCTGCATCGCCGCGTCGCTGATGCTGGTGTTCATCTACAAGCTGGGAGCCCTGCATGAGCGCAAATGGGGCGTCTGCGGCGTGCTCTTTGCACTGTTCACCTGGGCCTTTCTGGACAGCGTCAACTCCCTGGCCCTGGACATCTACCCGGCCCTGGTCACCGCGTGCTGCTTCTACCTGGCCTACTCCGCCGATCTCAAGCAGCAGCGCGGACGCCTGGCGCTGGTGTTCCTCGGCCTGATCCTGGGCTTTGCCCTGCGCGGCCCGATCGGCATGATCGGCCCGGCGCTGGTGGTCGGCACCTACTACCTGCTGAGCCGGCAGTGGCGCACCCTGGTCGGGTTCTCGCTGGTGAGCGGCCTGCTGTTCGCCGCCGGGGTCGCCCTGCTGGCCTGGGCCGCCCACGTGCAGGGCGGCGACGCCTTCATGCAGCAAGTGCTGGAGATGCAGGGCCTGGGCCGGATCGCCAGCGATCACTCGCCGCGCTACTACTTCTACTTCAGCGCGGGGCTGATCACCTACAGCTTCACGGCGTTCTACGCCCTGTGCGTGATGGCCAGGAGCGGCCGCCAGTGGCTCGGTGCCCCGCCGCGGTCGGCGCCGCGCCTGCTGCTGCACCTGGGCGCCTGGTTCGTGGTGCTGATTGTGTTCTTCACCATTCCCAACTCGAAGAAGGCGCGCTACGTGCTGTCCATCACCCCGGCCATTTCCCTGCTGGCGGCCTATATCTTCATCGACCCCGACGGCCTGTTCAGCGCCACCCGCAGACGCCTGCTGCGCCTGTGCCTGAACCTGCCGGCCATCGGCGCGATCCTGGCGCTGCTGGTGCTGGGCTACAACAGCTTTGCCGCCCAGCCCTTGCAGCCCAACTTCGCCGGGGTGTTTGCAAGCTTCGCCCTGCTCAGCGGCGTGCGCCATTGGATCACCCGGCAATACGCCGGACACCGGCATTACGAGGTCATCGTCCTGGCATTCGGCGTAGCGGCCTTCCTGTTGCTGGACGGGTTCTTCTTCAATGCCATCACCTATCACCTGGAACTGGCCAACGAGCCCGACCCCAAATTCCTGCCTTACTGGTTCTGGTAAGGCCGGCACCCACACCTGCCCCTCAGCGCCCGGCCGGAAGCAGGCAACGGCGCTCGCCGCCAGCGTGCAAGATTTGGTAACACTCCCGGTCCCCCCCGGCGATGAAACCGAACTGGCACAGTGCTGTCACATCGCAATCGGTAACGGCGGCGGTCGCCCTGCGGCGGCTTGCGGCCCATGCAGCACAGGCCCGAAGACCTCACCGCCACAGGTTACCGGCCTGGGCCTGCCCCCATGCGGCAGGCCATACTCCATCAAGGCTGAAAGAGCGAACCATGAAGCAAAACATCCTCCTCGTATCCGTCTGTGCCGCCCTGCTCCAGGCCTGCACCCCGGCTTCCACCACCCCTGAAGGATCTTCCTCCATGCCCGCCAGCACTGCCTCCGTCAGCGCCCAGCCTGCGCTGTCCGCCTACTACTGGCAGCTGGTGGCGGCCCGCGATGCGGCGGGCAAGCCCGTCGCCGCCCTGGACAAGGGCATCGAGCGCCAGCTGCGCCTGACCTTCGTCGGGCAGAACCTGAGCATCAGCGGCGGCTGCAACCGCCAGTTCGGCGGCTTCCAGCATGAAAATGGCGTGCTCAAGGTACAACCACTGGCCGCCACCCTGATGGCCTGCGAGCCGAACCTGATGGCCCTGGACGCCCAAATCGCCAACCTGCTCAAGGGCGACCTGCGCACCACCTTCGGCGGCGACCAGTCGACCCCGACCCTGCAACTGGCCACCCAGGACGGCACCCTGCTCACGTTCGAAGGCCAGCCCACCCCGCAAACCCGCTACGGCAGCCAGGGCCAGACCCGCTTCCTGGAAGTGGCGGCCAAGACCGTCAAGTGCAGCCACCCGCTGATCCCCAACTTCCAGTGCCTGCAAGTGCGTGAGCGCCGCTACGACGACGCCGGCCTGCAACTGCCGACCCAGGACACCTGGCACCCGCTGTACCAGTCCATCGAGGGCTACGAGCACCAGGACGGCGTGCGCAATGTGCTGCGGGTCAAGCAGTACGAGTGGAAGAATGCACCCGCCGATGCACCGGCCAGCGTCTATGTGCTGGACATGGTGGTCGAGCAGGACGCCTCGGCGGCCCACTGAGCCAAGCCACCCGCCTGCCGGCACAAACCGGCAGGCAATAAAAAAGCCCCGTATCTTGCGATACGGGGCTTTTTTGGTTCTGGGCGGGGTCAGGCCGTTACAGCACCGACTGACCGCTCATGGCCAGGTCCAGCAATTCGCGGTTGGCCACCGCATACATGGCGTAGTCGGTGCCGCTGGCGGCACGGATTTCCACCATCATGGCGCGCCAGCGATCGGCCATGCTCGCGTTCTGCTCCAGCCACAGAGCCACGCGGGCCTCCATGTCGTCCGGCGCATCGGCCATCTGCAAGACCTTGATGGTGATCGCCCGCTGCTGCCAGTCCACGTCATCGCGGAAGGCTTCGCGCGCCGCCGCCTGCCAGTTGTTGGCCACCGGCAGATCGCTGATCTGCTGCAGGTACCACGGCAGGTCGAGGGCACTGCCGACGGCGAAGTAGGCCTTGGCCACTTCCGCCGCATCGTGGCCGGTCACATCAGCGGCCTCGATGATCGGCAGCAGGGTGTACAGGTGGGTAGTGCCTGCAACCATGCGCGCCAGCAACTCCGGCACACCGGCTTCGACATAGGCGGTGTAACGGGCTTGCCAGCCCTCGCGGGTCGGGCCTTCGAGCAGCTCGTCGAGCTTCAGGCCCAGCGCCGCCAGGTGCGGACCGAAGTGCGCAACGTCGCGCGCCGCATCCTGCTCGTTGCGCCGGCTGCGCAGGAACCAGCGGGTGGCACGACGGCCCAGGCGCATCAGCTCGTCCATCAACGCCAGTTGCACTTCAGCCGAAACCTGGTGGTCCAGGGCTTCGATCTGACGGAACCAGTGCGGGAGGTGGAAGATGTCCCGCACGATCACATAGGCACCGGCGACGTTCGCCGGGCTCATGCCGGTGGACTCCTTCAGGCGCTGCACGAAGGTGATGCCCATGTGGTTGACCAGGTCGTTGGCGATCTGGGTGCTGACGATCTCGCGCTTGAGACGATGGCGACGCATGGCCTCGGAGAACTTGGCCACCAGGCTTGGCGGGAACGCGGTCTCCATGTCACGGGTCAGGTAGTCGTCATCCGGTACCAGGGACTTGAGCAGGGCTTCCTTGAGGTCGATCTTGCTGTAGGAAATCAGCACCGACAGTTCCGGACGGGTCAGGCCCTTGCCGGTGGCGGCGCGCTCGGTGAGCTGCTCCTCGGTCGGCAGGTACTCGATGGCGCGGTCCAGCTTGCCACGGCCTTCCAGGTCGTTCATCAGGCGCTTGTACTCGGCGGCACGCTCGTAGGCACGGCGCGCGGCCAGGGACAAAGCCTGGGTCTGCTTGTAGTTGTTGCCCAACACCAGGCCACCGACTTCGTCGGTCATGCTGGCCAGCAGTTGGTTGCGCTGCTTGTCGGTCATGTCACCGGCCTGCACCACTTCGTTGAGCAGGATCTTGATGTTCACTTCGTGGTCGGAGCAGTCCACGCCACCGGCGTTGTCGATGAAGTCGGTGTTGGAACCGCCGCCATTGAGGCCGAACTCCACGCGACCCAGCTGGGTCATGCCCAGGTTGCCGCCCTCGCCCACCACCTTGCAGCGCAGCTCGTTGCCGTTGACCCGCAGGGCGTCGTTGGCCTTGTCGCCGACATCGGCGTGGCTCTCGGTGCTGGCCTTGACGTAGGTGCCGATACCGCCGTTCCACAACAGGTCCACCGGCGCCTTGAGCAAGGCGTTGAGCAGCTCGGTCGGGGTCAGCTTGTCGGCCTGGATGTCGAAGCGCTCTTTCATCTGCGGCGAGATGGCGATGCTCTTGGCGCTGCGCGAGAAGATGCCGCCGCCTTCGGACATGATGCTGGTGTCGTAGTCACTCCAGGCCGAACGCGGCAATTCGAACAGGCGCTTGCGCTCGACGAAGCTGGTGGCCGGATCCGGGTTCGGGTCGATGAAGATGTGCAGGTGGTTGAACGCGGCCACCAGTTGCAGCTTGTCGGACATCAGCAAGCCGTTGCCGAACACGTCGCCGGCCATGTCGCCGACACCGACCACGGTGATGCTGTCTTCCTGCACATTGATGCCGCGCTCGCGGAAGTGGCGCTGCACGCCGACCCACGCGCCCTTGGCGGTGATGCCCATTTTCTTGTGGTCGTAGCCGGCCGAACCGCCGGAGGCGAAGGCGTCGCCCAGCCAGAAGCCGTAGTCGATGGCAATGCCGTTGGCGATGTCGGAGAAGGTCGCGGTGCCCTTGTCCGCCGCCACCACCAGGTAGGGGTCATCGCCGTCGTGGCGCACCACGTTGGCCGGAGGCACCAGGGCGCCGTCCTTCAGGTTGTCGGTGATGTCCAGCAGGCCGGAGATGAAGATGCGGTAGCAGGCGATGCCCTCGGCCGCGATCTCGTCCCGGCTGCCGCCCAGTGGCAGGCGACGGGGCAGGAAGCCGCCCTTGGCGCCCACCGGCACGATCACCGAGTTCTTCACTTGCTGGGCCTTGACCAGGCCCAGGACTTCGGTGCGGAAGTCTTCTTCACGGTCGGACCAGCGCAGGCCGCCGCGGGCAACGTTGCCGAAGCGCAGGTGCACGCCTTCGACACGCGGCGAGTAGACGAAGATTTCGAACTTGGGCACCGGCTTGGGCAGCTCGGGGATCAGGTGCGGGTTGAACTTGAAGCTGAAGTAGGACTTGTTCTGGCCGTTGGCGTCGGTCTGGTAGAAGTTGGTGCGCAGGGTGGCCTTGATCAGGTCCAGGTAGCGCCGCAGGATGCGGTCTTCGTTGAGCACCTGGACGTCGTCCAGGGCGGTGAGGATCGCCTGCTCCAGACGCTGCTGCTTGTCTTCCAGGTCGTCGCTGGTGAGCTTGCGCGCCAGGTAGAAGCGGGTCTTGAACAACCGGGTCAACTCGCGGGCGATGTCGGTGTGGTTGTTCAGGGTGCTGGCGATATAGCCCAGGTCGAAGCCCAGGCGGATCTGCTTCAGGTAGCGGGCGTAGGCACGCAGCAGCGCCACGTCGCGCCATGGCAGGCCGGCGGTCAGCACCAGGCGGTTGAAGGCATCGTTCTCGGCATCGCCGCGTACGATATGGACGAAGGCGTCCTGCAGCGTGTCGTTGAGCTGCTGGATATCCAGGTCCAGGCCTTCGGCGGCGGTGAAGGCGAAGTCGTGGATCCAGAACTCACGGCCATTGTTGTGACGCAGGCGGTACGGGAATTCGCCCAGCACGCGCAGGCCGAGGTTTTCCAGGATCGGCAGCACGTCGGACAGGGCCAGCGGGGTGTCGGCGTGGTACAGCTTGCAATGCAGCTCGCGCTGGCCGGAGACCTGGCCCAGGGGCTGGTAGAAGCTCATCACCAGCGGGTTGGCTTCGGTGAGGCTCAGCAGGTGCTGCATGTCCACCACCGCCGAATGGGCAGCGAAGCGCTCGCGGTAGCCGGCCGGGAAGCCTTTGGGGAAGTCCGCCAGCACGTTGGTGCCGTGGGCTTCGCCGAAGCTTTCCACCACCAGGCTGGCGTAGTCGTCCTGCCAGCTGCGGCAGGCCTGCACCACTTCCTTTTCCAGCAGCAGCGGGTCGATGTCGATGCGCTGTTTGGGGTCCACCCGCAAAATCAGTTGTACGCGGGCCAGTACCGACTCGGAGAAGAAGGTCCAGAACTCGCAATCAGTGGCTTGCAGGCGATCCATCAGCACTTGCTGGATCTTCTGCCGCACTTCGGTGGAATAGATGTCGCGCGGCACGTAGGCCAGGCAGTAGCAGAAGCGGCCGTAGGGGTCCTTGCGCAGGAACACGCGGATCTTGTTGCGTTCCTGGATCTGCACGATGGACATCACGGTGCTGAACAGCTCGTCCACCGGGGTCTGGAACAGATCGTCGCGAGGCAGTACCTCCAGGACCTGGGCCAGTTCCTTGCCCAGGTGCGCCTTGGCCTGGAAGCCCGAGCGCTGCTCGATGGCTTCGACCTTGCGGCGGATGTAAGGGATCACCCGCACGCTCTCGCCGTACACCGACGAGGTGTACAGGCCCATGAAGCGGCATTCCTTGATGACCTTGCCGTCGGCATCGATCTGGCGGATCGAGACGAAATCCGGGTAGGCCGGACGGTGCACGCGGCTCGGGTGTGCGGCCTTGGCGAAGGACAGCGGCGTCGGTTCGCGCAGGTAGTTGACGGCGTAGTCTTCGATGCGCAGGTCATCGCTGGTCAGGCCGGCGCGCAGCAGCTTGGCCAGGCCGAGGAAGGAGTTCGGGTCATATTCGATATGCCCGCCATCCTGGTCGACGCCGACCACGAATTCTTCATAACCGAGGAAGGTGAAGTGGTTGCCCACCAGCCATTCGAGGAAGCTCTTGATCTCGGTCTTTTCTTCGGCAGCGATGGGGAACTGGCTGTTGTCGATGCTCTGGATCAGCTCCTGGACCTTGGCCTTCATCGGCTCGAAGTCGGCCACGGCGACCCGAACTTCGCCCAGTACCTGCTCCAGCTCCTTGCCCAGCACGCTGAGTTCGGCGGTGTTGGCGCAACGGTCGATCTCCAGGTACATCAGCGACTCTTGCTGGATGCCTTCGCCCTGGGTGCCCTTGGGCAGGATTTCCAGCAGCTCGCCCTTGCTGCCACGGCGTACGCTGAGCACGGTGGTCTGCAGGGTGTGGATGCTGTAGCCGCGACGGTTGAGCTCGGTGCGTACCGAGTCCACCAAAAACGGCAGGTCGTGGTGCAGGACTTCCACCGCGGTGTGGGTCGACTGCCAGCCATGGCGTTCGTAATCGGGGTTGTAGACGCGGACCTGCGGTTGCCCGTGGTCGAAGCGCTCAAGCAGGCGCCAGGCAGAAAGGGTGCAGCCCGCCAGGTCGGACATGCGACGCTGGGTGAGTTCGTCCAGGGAAATGATGCCGAAGAATTGTTCAGCGAACAGCGCCACTTGTGGCAGTGCCTGTTCACTGATGTGCTGGGCCAGTGCCGCTTGCAGTTGGTGCTGGAAGTCGGCTTTGCTGGCTGCGGTGAAGAACGCCATCTGTGGTACTCCGCTTGGGCTTGTTATTGATGGAAGCGTCGCGTGCAAACCCCTCGCGGGGCGGTGCTGCATCCTGCTCCTGGTCTCGGGCAGAGGTAGCAGGATGACAGGTGGGTGAAGCTGGACGAGACGCACAGGTCACATTCACCTTCCGGGGATGGGCATCTGCAAAAACGACTGACGCTTGCCGGGAAACCGAGCGCAATGCCTTTACAGGTGACCATCACAAATCAGACGCAACCTATTGCACTAAGAACAAATTGTCCGCTGCGCAGCTTAACGAGTGCGATGTGACAGCTGCTTGCGATGCTGCGACATATTCGGTCAACGGCACGCAGCAGAACGCTCACGCTTTGAGCAACACTAGCAGCCGCGGTGAAAAAACCGGGTTTTTTCCCCGGATTCACGGTACTTGCGTACCAAAAGTGACTGCCGCAGCGATTGTGTTCACGACCTGTTCTCTGACAGACAAGCCAGCAGAAATTCCATCGGACTGGCAGAATTGTTTCCTTTCTGCCCGCCCGGCCACTCTCTCAGGAATGCCCCCATGCACATGACCACCGCCCACCTGATCGCCAACCCCTGCGACGACGAAGAAGACAACATGGCCATGCTCTGCTGCCACAGCACCCAGGGCGAGATGTTCCTGATGAGCCGCTACCCGGACGAAGACGAACTGGAGATCACCCTCGACGGCGAGCCCTCGACCCTCGATGGCGTCAAGGTGACCCTGAGCCCCACCACTCTGCTGATCGAAATCGCCGCGGCCGACGCCGACGCCCTGAACGGCGCCGACCACCTGGAGATCCGCCACAGCACCGCCGCCTCGGACCTGGCCGAAGTGGAGGAAACCCTGCAGAACATCCTCAAGGGCACCGGCACCTACATCAGCCAGCTGTCCTGAGCGACAGCGCCCTTCCCGGTAGGAGCTGGCTTGCCAGCGAAGGCGTCTTCGACCCCGGCGCAAACCCTGCCGGCCCCTTCGCCGGCAAGCCGGCTCCTACCAGACCCCCAGCACCGCGCCCAACCGTAGGAGCTGGCTTGCCAGCGAAGGCGTCTTCGGCCCCGCCGCAAACCCTGCCGGCCCCTTCGCCGGCAAGCCGGCTCCTACCAGAACCGCAACACCGCGCCCAACCGTAGGAGCTGGCTTGCCAGCGAAAGCGTCTTCGGCCTCGGCGCAAACCCTGCCGGCCCCTTCGCCGGCAAGCCGGCTCCTACCAGAACCGCAACCCCGCGCCCAACCGTAGGAGCTGGCTTGCCAGCGAAGGCGTCTTCGGCCCCGGCGCAAACCTTGCCGGCCCCTTCGCCGGCAAGCCGGCTCCTACCAGCCCCCCAGCACCGCGCCCAACCGTAGGAGCTGGCTTGCCAGCGAAAGCGTCTTCGGCCCCGCCGCAAACCTTGCCGGCCCCTTCGCCGGCAAGCCGGCTCCTACCAGAACCGCAACACCGCGCCCAACCGTAGGAGCTGGCTTGCCAGCGAAGGCGTCTTCGACCCCGGCGCAAACCCTGCCGGCCTCTTCGCCGGCAAGCCGGCTCCTACCAGAACCGCAACACCGCGCCCAACCGTAGGAGCTGGCTTGCCAGCGAAGGCGTCTTCGGCCCCGCCGCAAACCTTGCCGGCCTCTTCGCCGGCAAGCCGGCTCCTACCAGAACCCCAGCACCGCGCCCAACCGTAGGAGCTGGCTTGCCAGCGAAGGCGTCTTCGACCCCGGCGCAAACCCTGCCGGCCCCTTCGCCGGCAAGCCGGCTCCTACCAGCCCCCCAGCACCGCGCCCAACCGTAGGAGCTGGCTTGCCAGCGAAGGCGTCTTCGGCCCCGCCGCAAACCTTGCCGGCCCCTTCGCCGGCAAGCCGGCTCCTACCAGACCCCCAGCACCGCGCCCAACCGTAGGAGCTGGCTTGCCAGCGAAGGCGTCTTCGGCCCCGCCGCAAACCTTGCCGGCCCCTTCGCCGGCAAGCCGGCTCCTACCAGAACCGCAACACCGCGCCCAACCGTAGGAGCTGGCTTGCCAGCGAAGGCGACTTCGGCCCCGGCGCAAACCTTGCCGGCCCCTTCGCCGGCAAGCCGGCTCCTACCAGAACCCCAGCACCGCGCCCAACCGTAGGAGCTGGCTTGCCAGCGAAGGCCTCTTCGACCCCGGCGCAAACCCTGCCGGCCCCTTCGCCGGCAAGCCGGCTCCTACCAGAACCCCAGCACCGCGCCCAACCGTAGGAGCTGGCTTGCCAGCGAAGGCGTCTTCGGCCCCGGCGCAAACCTTGCCGGCCCCTTCGCCGGCAAGCCGGCTCCTACCAGAACCGCAACACCGCGCCCCACCGTAGGAGCTGGCTTGCCAGCGAAGGCGTCTTCGACCCCGGCGCAAACCCTGCCGGCCCCTTCGCCGGCAAGCCGGCTCCTACAGGGGGCACCGAGCAAGGGCGCAAAAAACACGGATTTTTTCGACTAATTCGCCAAATCAGGTTTTCCCCGTTAGTCGCCGACCCCCGCTATGGATTAAAGTATCGCCCCCAGCCCCGACGTTCCCTCAACGCCCGGGGCGCACCCTCTCCAGGAACAGTCACCGATGGAACATCGTGAAGCGCTTTTGGCGCTGCGAACCTTTCTTTCAACGCAGATTCTCGGCCAGGAAAAACTCATCGAGCGCTTGCTCATCGCCCTGCTCGCCGACGGCCACATGCTGGTCGAGGGCGCTCCGGGGCTGGCCAAGACCAAGGCCATCAAGGAGTTGGCCGAAGGCATTGAAGCGCAATTCCATCGGATCCAGTTCACCCCCGACCTGCTGCCCGCCGACATCACCGGCACCGAGATCTATCGCCCGGAAACCGGCAGCTTCGTGTTCCAGCAAGGCCCGATCTTCCACAACCTGGTGCTGGCCGACGAGATCAACCGCGCCCCGGCCAAGGTCCAGTCGGCCCTGCTCGAAGCCATGGCCGAGCGCCAGGTCAGCGTCGGGCGCAGCACCTATGAACTGTCGCCGCTGTTCCTGGTGATGGCGACCCAGAACCCCATCGAGCAGGAAGGCACCTACCCGCTGCCCGAAGCCCAGCTCGACCGCTTCCTGATGCACGTCAAGATCGGTTTCCCGGATGCCGCCGTCGAGCGGCGGATCCTCCAGCAGGCCCGGGGCGAAGCGCTGAACGGCGAGACCAAGCCCGAGCGCCGGGTCAGCCAGCAGGCGATCTTTGCCGCGCGCAAGGAAATCCTCGGCCTGTACATGGCCGACGCGGTGGAGGAATACCTGGTGCAGCTGGTGATGGCCACCCGCACCCCGGCCAAGTTCGACCCGGAGATGGCCGAGTGGATCGCCTACGGCGCCAGCCCTCGTGGTTCCATCGCCCTGGACCGCTGCGCCCGGGCCCACGCCTGGCTGGCCGGGCGCGACTTCGTCAGCCCCGAAGACATCCAGGCCGTGCTGTTCGACGTACTGCGCCACCGCATCATCCTGTCCTTCGAGGCTGAAGCGGCCGGCATCGACCAGGACCGTGTGGTACAGCGCATCCTCGACGTCGTTGCCGTCGCCTGAAGCCCATGACCCAGCCCGTTGCCGAACCCGGCATTCGCATCACCCTCGGCGAGCTGATCGAGATGCGCCATCGTGTGCGCGAGGTGCAGCTGTTCTCCACCCCCAGCCAGCGCAGCCCGCTGATCGGCCTGCACCACTCCAAGCTGCGCGGGCGCGGCGTGGACTTCGACCAGGTGCGGGTCTACCAGGCCGGCGACGATGTACGCACCATCGACTGGCGGGTTACCGCGCGCACCCAGGAACCGCACACCAAGCTGTTCCACGAAGAGCGCGAGCGGCCGATCTTCATCATGGTGGAACAGAGCCGCCAACTGTTCTTCGGCTCCGGGCTGATGTTCAAGTCGGTGCTCGCCGCCCAGGCCGCGAGCCTGATCGGCTGGGCCGCCCTGGGCCATAACGACCGGGTCGGCGGGCTGGTCTACGGCGACGACGAGCACTACGAGATCAAGCCGCGGCGCAGCAAGCAGAGCCTGTTGCAGCTGCTCAACCGCCTGGTGCGGGTCAACCAGTCGCTGCACAGCGAAGCCCGGCCCCAGCGCGACGCCCTGGGCACCGCGCTGCTGCGCGGGCGCGAAGTCCTGCGCCCCGGCAGCCTGGTGATCGTGATCTGCGACGAACGCGCCCTGAGCGACGCCGCCGAGCAGCAACTGAGCCTGCTGTCGCGCCATTGCGACCTGCTGTTGATGCCCCTTTCCGACCCGCTGGACCACGCCCTGCCCGCCGCCGGCCTGCTGCGCTTTGCCGAGCGCGGCGCCCAGCTGGAACTGGACACCCTGAACTACGACCTGCGCCAGGCCTACCGCGCCATGAGCGAAGCGCGCATCGCCCGCTGGGAACGCCTGGCGCAAAAGCTGCGGGTGCTGCTGATGCCCCTGAGCACCCAGAGCGAGATGGTCGAGCAGCTGCGCGAGTACCTCAACCCGCAGCGGCCCGGAGCCGGCCGATGAGCAGCCTGGAACAACTGCAACCGCTGCTGCCCCCGCCGGCGGTCAGCCTGTGGCCACCGGCCCCGGGCTGGTGGCTGCTGGCGATCCTGCTGCCGCTGCTGGGCCTGGCCCTCTGGCGCTGGCGCCACCTGTGGCCGCGCAAGGCCGTGCGCGCCCGCAGCGAGCAGCCCCTGGACCCGGTGCGCCTGGCCGCCCTGGCAGAACTGGCGCTGCTGCCCAAGCCCTATGACGGCGCCCCCGCCGGCGCCTGGCTGCAGGCCTTGAATGCCCTGCTCAAGCGCCTGTGCCGCAACCATTACCCCTACAGCCAGAGCCACACCCTGAACGGGCGCAAATGGCTGGCGTTCCTCGACAACCGTTGCCCGGCCGCCGGCCTGACCCGCTGGATGGTGCTGGTGGAAGGCGCCTACAAGCCCGAGTGCAAGCTCGACGACAAAGCCATCGCCGGCCTGACCCAGGCGGTGGACACCTGGATTCGCAAGCATGTTTGAGTTCGCCTGGCCCTGGGTCTTCGTCCTGCTGCCGCTGCCCTGGCTGCTGCGCCTGGTGCTGCCGGTGGCCGACAGCGGCGAGCCGGCGCTGAAAGTCAGTTTTCTCAGTGACCTGGAAGGCCTGTCCAAGCGCCGGGCCCGCGCCCACCTGCCGGCCTGGCGCCAGCAGGTGCGTTTCATCCTGCTCTGGCTCCTGCTGCTGTTGGCCGCCGCGCGTCCGCAATGGCTGGGCGACCCCTTGCCGGTGGCCGCCAGCGGCCGCGACCTGCTGGTGGCGGTGGACGTTTCCGGCTCCATGGATTTCCCCGACATGCAATGGCAGGACGAGGACGTCAGCCGCCTGAGCCTGGTCAAGCACCTGCTGGGGGACTTTCTCGAACACCGCGAAGGCGACCGGGTGGGCCTGATCCTGTTCGGCAGCAAGGCCTACCTGCAGGCGCCCCTGACCTTCGACCGGCACACGGTGCGGGTCTGGCTGGATGAAGCCAAGATCGGCATTGCCGGCAAGAACACCGCCATCGGCGATGCCATCGGCCTGGCCCTCAAGCGCCTGCGCCAGCGCCCGGCCCAGAGCCGGGTGCTGATCCTGGTCACCGACGGCGCCAACAACGGCGGCGAGATCGCCCCCATCACCGCCGCCCGGCTGGCCGCCGAGGAAGGGGTGAAGATCTACCCCATCGGCATTGGCGCCGACCCGGAACAGAGCGCCACCCTCGGCGTGCTGGGCATCAACCCGAGCCTGGACCTGGACGAACCGGCCCTCAAGGAGCTGGCGCAAGTCACCGGCGGGCGCTACTTCCGCGCCCGGGACGGCCAGGAGCTGCAAGCGATCAAGCAAACCCTCGACCAACTGGAACCGGTGGCCCAGCAACCGACCCAGGCACGCCCGGCCCAGGCCCTGTACCACTGGCCCCTGGCCGCGGCGCTGCTGCTCAGCGTACTGCTGGTGCTGCGCGAGCGCTGGCCGCAGAACCCGCTGCAACGCTTCTTCACCCAGTCGAACTTCCTGCTGCCAGCCCATGACTGGCGCCAGCGGCTCAAGCGCCTGCGCTTGCGGAGGCGCCGATGATCAGCCTCTGGCCCCACTGGTTCCGCCCCGGCTGGTTGCTGGTACTGCCCCTGCTGGCGCTGCTGCTGTGGAAGCTCTGGCACCGGCAGAAACGCGCCGGGCGCTGGCAGATGATCCTGCCCCCGGCCTTTCACGCCGCCCTGCTCAGCGGCGGCAATGGCCGCGAAAGCAAGCTGCCCTGGGTGGCCCTGGGCCTGGCCTGGCTGCTGGCGGTGCTGGCCCTGCTGGGCCCCAGCTGGCAGCGGGTGGAACAGACCAGCCAGAAACCCGCCGACCCGCTGGTGGTGCTGCTGGAGCTGACCCCGCAGATGCTCGCCAACGACGTGCCGCCCGATCGCCTGGAGCAGGCCCGGCACAAGCTGCTGGACCTGTTGCAGCTGCGCAGCGACGCGCAGACCGCCATCGTGGTCTACGCCGGCAGCGCCCACACCCTGGTACCGCTGTCCGATGACCTGGCCACCAGCCGCAACCTGCTGGACGCCCTCAAGCCGTCGATCATGCCCCAGGCCGGCCAGCGCGCCGACCTGGCCCTGCTCAAGGCCCTCAAGCTGCTGGACCAGGGGGCCCTGGGCCAGGGCCGGGTGCTGCTGATGGCCTCCTCCCTCAACGAAGAGGAACGCCAGGGCATCCGCCAGGCGCTCAAGGGCGACGCCCCGCAGTTGCTGATGCTCGGCTTCGGCAGCCGCGACGGCGCCCCGGTGGCCCTGGAAGACGGCAGCTACCTCAAGGACGACCAGGGCGCGATCCTGGTATCGCGCCTGGACAGCCCGGACCTCAAGCACTTCATCGGCGACGTGGGCGGGCGCTACCGCCAGGCGCGCCTGGACGACAGCGACCTGCGCGGCCTGGGCCTGCTGGGCGGCCCGCAAGGCCTGCGCAGCGACGGCCAGACCCTGCGCCTGGATACCTGGGCCGACCAGGGCTACTGGCTGCTGCTGCCGCTGTTGCTGCTGGCCGCCTGCGCCGGGCGCCGGGGCTGGCTGTTCTGCCTGCCCCTGCTGCTGTTCGCCGTGCCGCAACCGAGCTACGCCTTCGACTTCAATGACCTGTGGCTACGCCCCGACCAGCAGGGCCAGCGGCTTCTGCAACAGCAGCGCCCGGCGGAGGCCGCGCGGCATTTCCAGGACCCGCAATGGCAAGGCGTGGCCTTGTACGAAGCCGGCAACTACACTGCCGCCGCCGAGCGTTTCGCCGAGGGCAACGACGCCCGCGCCCACTACAATCGCGGTAATGCCCTGGCCCGCAGCGGCGAGCTGGAAGCCGCCATCGACGCCTACGAGCAGGCCCTGGAACGCCAGCCGGACCTGCAACCGGCGTTGCAGAACAAGGCCCTGGTGGAGAGCCTGCTGCAACAGCAACAGGCCCAGGCGCAAACACCGCCGCCGGCGAAGAAACCGGACACCCCCGAAGGCGACGACAGCCGCCCGGGCCCCAGCGGCGAGGCCACCCAGCCACCGCCGGGCAGCAATGGCCCGCAGGACCCGGCGCAGACGCCGGCCAACGAAGGCGACACGCCGCCGCCGGATCCACAGGCCGCCGGCCACAGTGACGTGCCCGGCAGTGAGCTGGACGACCAGCACACCACCACCCCGCTGCGCCCGGTGGAGGACAGCCTGGACGCTGAACACCAGCAGGCGCTGGAACAATGGCTGCGCAAGATCCCCGACGACCCGGGTGAATTGCTCAGGCGCAAATTCTGGTACGAACAGCAACAACATCAGGATCAGGGAAAAACTCGATGACCCGCTGCACCGCCCTACTGCTTGCCCTCGCGTTCTGCACTGGCCAGTCCCAGGCTGCCGGCCTGCTCGCCAGCCTGGACCGCAGCCAGGTCAATTCCGGGGAAACCGTCGAGCTGACCCTGGAGTCCACCGATGTCACCCAGTTCGGCAAGCCGGACCTGGCGCCCCTGGAGGCCCAGTTCGAGGTGCGCGGCACGCGCCAGGTCAACCAGCTCAACGGCCTGGGGGACAACCACGCCAGTACCCGCTGGATCGTCACCCTGCTGCCGCGCCACACCGGCACCCTGGAAATCGCCCCGCTGCAACTGGGCAGCCTGCAGAGCCAGCCCCTGAGCCTGCAGGTCAACACCAGCCCGGTCCAGGACCAGAACGCCCGCCTGGAACCGGTGTTCATCGAAGCCGAGCTCGACCAGCCCAGCGTCTATGTCCAAGCCCAGGCCCTGCTGACCCTGCACATCTACCACTCGGTGCCGCTGTTCGACGACAGCAGCCTGAGCCCGCTGCTGCTGAACGACACCCGGGTGGAACAGCTGGGCGAGCCGCGCACCTACGAAAAGCTCATCAATGGCGTGCGCCACGGGGTGATCGAGATGCGCTACGCGCTCTACCCCCAGCGCAGCGGGCCGTTGCAGATTCCCGCGCTGACCTTCAGCGCCACCCTGGCCAACCCGGACCCGGGCCAGGAAACCAGCTCGCAGACGCCCCGGGCCGGCAAGCTGATCCACATCAGTTCCAGTGAGCTGAGCCTGCAGGTCAAGGCCAAGCCTGCCACCTACCCCGCCGACGCGCCCTGGCTGCCGGCCCGCAGCCTGAGCCTGAGCGAAAGCTGGAACCCGGAGCCCGATCATCCCCAGGTCGGCGACTCCCTGACCCGCAGCCTGACCCTGCGCGCCGAAGGCCTGTCCAGCGCCCAGTTGCCGCCGCTGCCCCTGGCCGACGTCAATGGCCTGCGCAGCTACCCGGACCAGCCACAGTTGAGCAACCAGCACGTTGAACAGGGCCTTTTGGGCATTCGCGAAGACCGCCAGGCGCTGGTGCCCACCCGCCCCGGCAACGTCGAACTGCCTGCCATTGAAGTGACCTGGTGGAACACCGACCAAGACCGGCTGGAAAGCAGCAGCCTGCCGGCGCGGACCCTGCAGGTGGCGAACAACCCGAGCCTGGTGGTGGACACCCCGGCAGGCAACGCCCCGGCCGGGCCCGACAGCGGCAACCTGTGGCTGTGGCAACTGAGCACCCTGCTGCTGGCTTGCACCACCCTGCTGGGCTTCGGTCTGTGGTGGCGCGCCCGCTGGCAGCCGGCGGTGCTGCGCGCCACCCAGACCGGCCCCAGCCCGCGCTCGCTGCTGGACGACCTCAAGCGTGCCTGCCAGGCCAACGACCCCCAGGCCACCCGCCAGGCCCTGGACGCCTGGGCCCGGCAGCAGCCCGAAACCCTGGCCGAAATGGCCGCGCGCTTCGTGCCGCTGTCCGACGCCCTGGACGGCCTCAACGGCGCGCTCTACAGCGAGACCGGCCAGTACTGGCAGGGCGAGGAACTGTGGCGAGCGATACGCGCCATCCCGATCGACGAACGGGTCCAGGACCCGGTGGCGGACACCACCAGCCTGCCGCCGCTGTATCCCAAGTAACCGGCGCTCCGCGCAGCCCCCCCGTAGGAGCCGGCTTGCCGGCGAAAAGCCCCGTAAGTCATGCCGCGCCCGGGCGGGCCCCTTCGCTGGCAAGCCAGCGCCTACAGCGCGCCCACATTCAGCAGTGGCGACAGTGCACCAGAACGCAAAAAGCCCTGCACCTGGCGACAAGCCAGGTGCGCCTGGCTGCGCGTAGCTTAAGGCCGTGGGCGCAACAGCCGTCGCGCCCCACCCCGAGAACAACAAGAACTCAGGTGAGCCATGAGCACAGTAGATCCGATCACCCTCGCCGTGGTGCGAGGGGCGCTGGAAACCGCCCAGCGTGAAATGACCCTGACCCTGGAGAAAACCGGCCGCTCCAGCGTCTTCAACCTGGCCCACGACTACTCCAATGCCTTGTTCGACCACCTCCCGGAAATGGTCCTCCAGGGCCAGGACATCCCGATCCACCTCGGCTCGCTGATCCCGGCGATGAAATGCGTGGCCGGGTTCTTCGGCGACGACATCCATGAAGGGGACGTGATCTACCACAATGACCCGGCCTACCAGGGCAGCCATATTCTGGACTGCTGCATGTACAAACCGGTGTTCTACCGGGGCGAGCTGGTGTTCTGGGCGGTGTGCAAGGGCCACCTCACCGACATCGGCGGCCCGGTGCCCGCCGGCTACAACCCGGACGCCAGGGAAATCTATGCCGAGGGCCTGCGGATTCCGCCGGTCAAGCTCTGGGCCCGGGGCCAGCGCCGCGAGGATGTGATCAACCTGCTGCTAACCAACATGCGCGCCCGGGTCTACCAGGAAGGCGACCTGAATGCCCAGTACGGCGCCTGCAGCGTCGGCGAGCGGCACCTGCTGCAACTCCTGGAGCGCTACGGCGTGGAACAGGTGCGCGCCTGCATCGGCGAGCTCAAGGACATGGCCGACCGGCACATGCGCGCCCTGCTGCGCGAGGTGCCGGATGGCCTCTACCACGGCAGCGCGGTGCTGGAGGATTCGGGCCACGGCCTGGGCCAGCTGACCATCACCGCCCAGGTGCAGATCAGCGGCGATCAGGCCCGGGTGCGCATCGACAGCCCGCCCCAGGTGCCCTACTTCATCAACTCCTACGCCGGCAACTCGGTGTCCGGGGTGTACCTGGGGCTGATGATGTTCGCCCAGGTGCCGCCGCCCTATAACGAGGGCCTGTACCGCTGCATCAGCGTCGACCTGGGGGAGCCCGGAACCCTGTGCAACGCCAGCGAACCCGCGCCCCACGTCAACAGCACCACCACCCCCATGGAAACCCTCGCCGACGCGGTGCGCCAGGCCCTGGAGCAGGCCGCGCCGGAACGGGTCACCGCGTCCTGGGGCCATGCCAGCGGGATCAACATCGCCGGCCACGACCCGCGTAACGACAACGCCGAATACGTGACCATGGTCCTGGCCTCGATCATCTCCGGGGCCGGGGCCAACCAGGCCATGGACGGCTGGCCGGCCTGCGGCCCGCTGTGCTGCTTCGGCGCGCTGATGTCCGGCGACATCGAACTGCTGGAATACGCCTACCCGATCCTCATCCACCGCTACAGCCTGATCACCGACAGCGGCGGCGCCGGGCAGTTTCGCGGCGGCTCGGGCACCTGCATCGAGATCGAACCCTTGCAGCACCCGATGACCGTGGTGGGTTTCGGCGAAGGCCGGCAACTGCCCACCGCCGGCGCCGCGGGGGCGCGCAACGGCCTGCTGGCGCCCAAGCTCGGGCGCCTGACCCATCGCCGCACCGACGGCCAGGAACACACCTACCAGCACAATGCCCAGTTGACCGCGCAACCGGGCGAGCGGGTGATCAACCTCAACCCCGGCGGTGGCGGCTATGGCGACCCCTTCCTGCGGCCCCTGGAACGAGTGGCCGAAGACCTGCGCAATGGCCTGATTTCCCTGGAAGGCGCGCGCCTGGACTACGGCGTGGTGTTCGACGCCGAGCAGCGCCTGGACCACGACGCCACCCGCGCCCTGCGCGCCCGCCCCTGAACCCACGGAGCATCCCCCATGAGCAAACACTATCGCCTGGGCATCGACGCCGGCGGCACCTTCACCGATTTCATCCTCGCCGACCAGCTCGGCAACGTGCAGCTGTTCAAGGCCCCCTCGACCCCGCAGGACGGCACCCTGGCCATCCGCAACGGCCTGGCGCAGATGGCCGACGCCCTGGGGCGCAGCCCGGCGCAGATCATTGGCGACTGCGACCTGTGCATCAACGGCACCACCGTGGCCCTCAACGCCCTGATCGAGAAGACCGGGGCCAAGGTCGGCCTGCTGTGTACCGATGGCCACGAAGACAGCCTGGAAATCCGCCTGGGGCACAAGGAAGACGGCCACCGCTACGACGCCAGCTACCCCCAGGCCCACATGCTGGTGCCGCGCCACCTGCGCCGGCCAATCGGCGGGCGCATGCGCAGCGACGGCCAGGAGCACGCGCCCCTGGACGAAACAGCGATCCTGCGGGCCATCGAGTACTTTCGCGAGCAGCAGGTGCAGGCGGTGGCCATCTCCTTTGTCTGGTCGGTGCGCAACCCGGCCCACGAGCAGCGCGCCGCACAGCTGGTGCGCGCGGCCCTGCCCGGGGTCTTCGTCTGCACCGGCAATGAAGTGTTCCCGCAGATCCGTGAATACACCCGCACCTCCAGCACCGTGGTCAACGCCTACCTGAGCCCGGTGATGCAACGCTACGTGGCGCGCATCGACAGCCTGTTCGAAGAACTGGGGGCGCAGCAGCCGACCCGCTACTTCCAGTCCAACGGCGGCCTGGCCCCCGGCGCGATCATGAGTACCCGGGCGGTCAATGCGATCAATTCCGGCCCGGCCTCGGCGCCCCAGGCCGGGCTGTGCGTGGCCCGGCCATTCGGCATCGACAACGTGATCACCGTGGACATGGGCGGCACCTCCTTCGACATCACCCTGAGCCAGGGCGGGCGCACCAACTTCAGCAAGGACAGCGACTTTCTGCGCTACCGCATCGGCGTGCCGATGATCCAGGTGGAAACCCTCGGCGCCGGTGGCGGCTCCATCGCCCACCTGGACCCCTTCGGCATGCTCCAGGTCGGCCCGCGCAGCGCCGGGGCCAACCCCGGGCCGGTGTGCTATGGCAAGGGCGGCAGCGAGCCGACGGTGACCGACGCCAACCTGGCGCTGGGCTACCTGGCGGACGGCGCCTTGCTCGGCGGCAGCATCCGCCTGTCACGCCAGGCGGCGCTGCAGGCCATCGCCAGCCGGATCGCCGAGCCCCTGGGCATCAGCATCGAGCGCGCGGCGCTGGGCATCATCACCCTGGTCAACCTGAACATGGTCAGCGGCATCCGCCGGGTATCGGTGGAGCGCGGCTACGATCCCCGCCAGTTCGCCCTGATCGGCGCCGGCGGCGCGGCGGGCATGCACGTGATCCGCCTGGCCGAGGAAATCGGCAGCCAGGTGGTGCTGATTCCCAAGGTGGCCTCGGGGCTGTGCGCCTTCGGGCAGATCCTCTCGGACATCCGCTACGACCAACTGACCACCCTGCCCATGCGCCTGGACGACCAGCACGTGGACCTAGCGCTGCTCAACCGGACCCTGGCCCGGCTGCGCGAACAGGGCCTGGAGAACCTGCGCCAGGACGGCTTCAGCAACGGCAACCGGGTCGATACCCAATACCACCTGGAAATCCGCTACCTGGGGCAGATCCACGAATGCAGCGTCGAGCTGGCCAGCAACGAGCTGGACCCGGCCGGCCTCAGCGCCCTGCGCGAGGCCTTCCACAGCCGGCACAAGGCGCTGTTCTCCTACAGCGAGCCCCAGAGCCCGATCGAGCTGGTGAACCTTGAATGCTCGGTGATCGCCAGGCTGCAGCACCCACCGATGCCCGAGTTGCCGATCCCCGAGCAGCAGGTGCCGGCCACGCCCCGGGAACAGCGCTCGATGCTGTTCGACGAAGCCGGCGGCTGGCAACCGACGCCGGTCTACCAGGGCGAGCGGCTGCAGGCCGGGCAGACCCTCACCGGCCCCTGCGTGATCGAGGAAGCCACCACCAACATCGTGGTGCCGCCGGGCTGGCAGGCGACGCTCGCGCCCTCGGCCTGCTACCGGCTGACGCCTGCCGATTGACCGACCCGCGCTTTTGCCCAAAGATCACCGGCACCGTGGCTGACCACCCGGTGCTGTCCTGACTAAAAAACACAAGAAAGCAGGAGTGATGATGGTTCAGCAGCTTTCCACCCGTTACTGGCCCGAGCACCAATGCCAGCCCCGCTGGGCCGAAGCCATTGGCAACGCCTACTTTCCCCTGTCCCTCGAATTCAGCAGCGACCGCCCCTTCCAGGGCAACCTGCGGATCTGGGAAACCCCCAGCAGTGCCCTGGCCCTGTCGCGCCTGCGTTCCAGCCGCCTGGGCTATTCCCGGAGCAAGGCCCAGGTCAGCAACGACGCCCAGGCCTGTTACCTGGTGACCATTCCCCGGCGCCACGAGGTGCTGTTCGAACAGGACGGCCGCGAGCTGCATTGCCGCCCCGGCAGCTTCATCTTCGAACGGGGCGATGCGCCCTACCGCTTCCGCTACGCCAGCGACAACGACCTGTGGGTGTTCAAGCTGCCGGAGCAGGCCCTGCACGGCCAGTTGCGCGGCGCCGAGCGCTACACCCGTTTCTGTTTCGATGCCCGGCGCGGCCTGGGGCGGATCTTCGCCGACCAGTTGGCCATGTGCGCCGCGCGCTTCGACGAATGTGCCCCGGCGGCGCGGCATATGCTGCTGGAACAGGCCCTGGCGACCCTGCTGCTGACCCTGCGCCAGGACGAACGGGTGCTCAGCAGTGAAAGCTCCAGCCTGGCCGCCCTGCACCTGCAACGCATCGAACGCTACGTGGAGCAGCACCTGGGCTCGGCGGAGCTCAACCCCAGGCAGATCGCCAGCGCCTGCGGCATTTCCCTGCGCTACCTGCACAAGCTCTTTGCCGACAGCCCCTTCAGCCTGGGCGAGTGGATTCGTCAGCAGCGCCTTGGCGCCGTGCACCGCCAACTGCGCGACGCCCACTGCCGCCTGTCGATCGGCGAGCTGGCCGCGCGCTGGGGGTTTGCCGACCAGGCCCAGTTCGCCCGGCACTTTCGCCAGCGGTTCGGCTGCACCGCCAGCGAAGTGCGCGCCGGCCAGGGCTCCGCCGTACCGCGTCACTGAACGCCGGCCCCACTTGGCCGCGCCGGGGCATTTGCCACGGCGCCGGGCATGAACACGCATTTGCCAGTAAACTCTCTGCCCTTTCGCCGCGGTCACCCTTATGTGCGGCCAAGCCTTTTGCATGCGGAGCCTGCCTTGCGTCTGTTTCACACCTCCGACTGGCACCTGGGCCAGAACCTCCACGGCCAGGAACGCGATTTCGAACACGCCTGTTTCCTGGAGTGGCTGCTGCGCCAGCTCAAGCACGAACAGCCCGATGTGCTGCTGATCGCCGGCGATATCTTCGACACCGTCAACCCGCCGGTCAGCGCCCAGGAGCGGCTCTACGACTTCATCGTCAGCGCCCACGAGCAGCAACCGGCCTTGACCGTCGTGATGATCGCCGGCAACCACGACTCCGGCTCGCGCATCGAGCTGCCGGCGCCCTTGATGCGCCGCCTGCGCACCCACGCCCTGGGCCGGGTGCTGTGGCTGGACGACGGCCAGCTGGACGCCGAGCGCCTGCTGCTGCCGCTGCCCGACGCCAGCGGCCAGGTCGCCGGCTGGTGCCTGGCCCTGCCGTTCCTGCGGCCGGCGGAAGTCACCGGCCGCCAGCTGGGCGACGACTACCTCAAGGGCATTGCCCAGGTTCATGAATGGCTGATCGCCGCGGCCAACGCCAAGCGCCAGCCGGGCCAGGCCCTGGTCGCCGTCAGCCATGCGCACATGGCCGGCGGCTCGGTCTCGGAAGATTCCGAACGTAGCCTGATCATCGGCAACGCCGAGGCCCTGCCCGCCAGCCTGTTCGGCCCGGACATCAGCTACGTGGCCCTGGGCCACCTGCACAAGCCGCAGAAGGTCAACGGCGAGGAGCGCATCCGCTACAGCGGCTCGCCGATCCCGCTGTCGTTCTCCGAGATCGGCTACCAGCACCAGATCCTCGACGTGCGCCTGGACGGCGAGACCCTGGTCAGCGTCGAGCCGCGGCTGATTCCCCGCGCGGTGAACCTGCAACGCCTGGGCCCGGCGCCCCTGGGGGAACTCCTGACCCAGCTCGGCGAGCTGCCGGACATCGACCTGTTGGCCGAAGAGCAGCGCCAGCCCTGGCTGGAAGTGCGGGTGCGCCTGGACGAGCCCCAGCCGGACCTGCGCCAGCAAGTGGAAAGCGCCTTGCAAGGCAAGGCCGTGCGCCTGGTGCGGATCGCCGCCGAATACGCCGGCAAGGGCGCAGGCGACGGTGAAGAGGCCAGTGCCGAGCTGATCGAGCTGGACCAGCTGACCCCCGAAGAACTGTTCCGCCGCGCCTGGCGCGATGCGTACGCCAACGAGGTGGACGAAGCCACCCTCAAGGATTTCGCCCTGCTGTTGCAGGACGTCCAGCAAGAAGGTGAACAGCCATGAAGATCCTGGCCATCCGCCTGAAGAACCTGGCCTCCCTGGCCGGCCCCTTCGAGATCGACTTCACCGCCGAGCCCCTGGCCAGCGCCGGGCTGTTCGCCATTACCGGGCCCACCGGCGCCGGCAAGAGCACCCTGCTGGACGCCCTGTGCCTGGCGCTGTTCGGCGCGGTGCCGCGGCTGAACAATATCGGCCGCGAGACCAAGGTCCCCGAGGTCGACAGCGAGATCCTCACCAGCGACCCGCGCACCCTGCTGCGCCGCGGCACCGGCAGCGGCTATGCCGAGGTGGATTTTGTCGGCATCGACGGCCGTCGCTACCGCGCCCGCTGGGAAACCAACCGCGCCCGCGACAAGGCCACCGGCAAGCTGCAAGGCAGCCGACAGAACCTCACTGACCTGGACAGCGAACAGCTGCTGAGCAACCAGAGCAAGAGCGAATACAAGCAACTGATCGAGGCCCGCCTGGGGCTCAACTTCGAACAGTTCACCCGGGCGGTGATGCTGGCCCAGAGCGAGTTCAGCGCCTTTCTCAAGGCCGACGACAAGGAACGCAGCGAGCTGCTGGAAAAGCTCACCAACACTGCGGTCTACAGCCAGTTGGGGCGCCGCGCCTACAGCAAGAGCAAGGAAGCCGAAGACGCCCACAAGGAGCTCAAGGCCCAGGCCAGCGGCATCAGCCCGCTGGAGCCCGAGGCCCGGGCCGAGCTTGAACAACAGTTGAGCCAGGCCCAGCAACAGCTCAAGGAGCAACAGGCCCAGCTCAAGCAGTTGGAAGCCCAGCACGTCTGGCTCAAGGAACTGCGCCAGTGGCAGGAAGCCCGGCAGAGCGCCGCCGAACAACTGCAAGCGGCCGAACAGGACGCCCAGGCCCTGGCCCCGGAGCGCCTGCGCCTGCAACGCCTGGAGCAACTGGCGCCGCAGCGGCACCAGTTCCTGCGCCAGGCAGAGCTGGGCGCCAGCCTGCTGCCGTTGCGCCAGCAGATCCAGCAGCAGGTCGAACAGCAAAGCGCCCTGCAACAACAGCAGGAACGCCTGCAACAGCAACTGCAGGACGCCGGCACGGCCCTGTCCCAGGCCCAGGAACAGCACAGCACCAGCGCCCCGTTGCTGCGCGAAGCCTTCGCCGAACAGGCCAACCTGGAGCGCCTGGGGCAGGGCCTGGCCCAGGCCGAGGCTCAACGCAGCCGCGCCGAGCAGGCCAGCACCGAGGGCCAGCAAGGCATCCAGCAACTGCTGGAAAAACAGCGCCTGGTGGGCGAGCGCCTGGAGCGGATCGCCGGGCAACTGGCCCACAGCGCCGCCCTCGCCCCGTTGAGCGACGCCTGGAACGCCTACCGCGAACGCCTGCAACAGCTGATGCTGATCGGCAATCGCCTGCACCAGGGCCAGGCCGAGCTGCCGGCCCTGGAACAGCGCGCCAGCAGCGCCGCCCAGCAACTGAGCGAGCAACGCACGCAGCTCGAACTGCTCTACAGCGAAGCCGGGGCCGAGCCCCAGGCGGTGGCCGAGCAGATCCAGTTGCTCGGCACCCTGCTCCAGGACAACCGCAAGCAGCAGCGCGCCGTCGAAGAGCTGGCCCGGCTCTGGGCCCAGCAGCGCGAACTGGACCAGCGCGGCCAGGCCCTGCAGGACAGGCAGCAGGCGGTGGCCGCCCAGCGCGAGGAGCTGAACAAGGTCGGCCTGCAGGCCAAGGCCGAGCTGGTGGTGGCCGAGCAGACCCTGAGCGTCACCCAGGCCCTGCTGGAGCGCCAGCGGCTGGCCCGCAGCGCCAGTGTCGAGGAACTGCGCGCCCAATTGCAGAGCGACCAGCCGTGCCCGGTGTGCGGCAGCGTCGAGCACCCCTACCACCAGCCTGAAGCCTTGCTGCAGAGCCTCGGGCGCCACGACGAGAACGAGGAAGCCAGCGCCCGCAAGACGGTGGACAGCCTCAAGGAACAGCTCAACGAACTGCGGGCCCAGGTCCAGGGGCTGATCGCCCAGCAGAAGGAGTTCCTCCAGCAGCAGGAACAACTGGCGACCCAGCAGCAGGCCCTGGCCCCAAGCCTGCAAGCCCACCCCTTGAGCGCCAGCCTCCTGGACCAGGACCCACCCAAGCGCGACGCCTGGCTGCAACAGCAACTCGACCAGCTGCAGCAGAGCATCACCCAGGACGAAAACCGCCAGGGCGCCCTGCTGACCCTGCAAAAGGATGCCGCGCGCCTGCAAAACCAGTTGCAGGCGGCAATCGATGCCAGCCAGCAGGCCGCCCAGCACCTGGACAAGCAACAGCAGCAACTGAGCGCCGACCGCCAGCGCCTGGACGAGGAACTGGCCAGCTTCAGCCACCTGCTGCCGGCAGAGGTCCTCGACAACCTGCGCCGCGACCCGGCCAACACCTTCATGCAGCTCGACCAGCAGGTACTGCAACGCATCGAGCAACTGCGCGAGCAGCAGGAAGAGGCCGAAGAACAGCAACAGCGCCAGTTGACCCTGGAAAAGGAACAGGACCGCCAGCTGACCCGTCAGCAACAACTGGCCGAGGCCCAACAGCTGTTCGACACCCTGCACCAGCAGCAACAGGCCTGCCAGCACAGGCTCGCCGAACTGCTGGGCCAGCAGCCCAGCGCCGAGCACTGGCAGCAGCACCTGGAGCAAGCCGTGGACCAGGCCCGCAGCGCCCAGGCCCTGGCCCAGCAACAGCAGCAGGCACTGCACCAGCAAGCGATCGAGTTGGGCGCCGAGCTCAAGGCCCGGGAAGAACGCCTGCAAGCCCTGGAAAGCGAACAACAGCAACTGGCCGCCAGTATCGAGCAGTGGCGCGCCGGGCACCCGGAACTGGATGACGCCGGCCTGCAACAGTTGCTGGAGCTGGACGAAGAACAGGTGCAGCAACTGCGCCAGCGCCTGCAAGACAACGACAAGGCCATCGAGCAGGCCAAGGTGCTGCTGCAGGAACGCCAGCAGCGCCTGGAACAGCATCAGGCCCAGCACAACGGCAACCTGGAGACCGAACAACTGGCCCAGGCCCTGGAACAGCTGCAGCAACAGGCCCAGGCCAGCGAACAACAGGTGGCGGACCTGCGTGCACGGCAAAGCGAGGACCAGCGCCGCCAGGCCGCCAACCAGGCCCTCAACCAGCGCCTTGAACAAGCCTACGCCCAGTGGCAGCGCTGGGCCCGGCTCAGCGCCCTGATCGGCTCGGCCGAAGGCGACAAGTTCCGCAAGATCGCCCAGGCCTACAACCTCGACCTGCTGGTGCACCACGCCAATGCCCAACTGCGCCAACTGGTGCGCCGCTACCGCCTCAAGCGCGGTGGCAGCATGCTCGGCCTGCTGGTGCTGGACACCGAAATGGGCGACGAACTGCGCTCGGTGCACTCGCTGTCCGGCGGCGAAACCTTCCTGGTGTCCCTGGCCCTGGCCCTGGGGCTGGCCTCCATGGCCTCCAGCACCCTGAAGATCGAATCGCTGTTCATCGACGAAGGCTTCGGCAGCCTCGACCCCGAGTCCCTGCAACTGGCCATGGACGCCCTCGACGGCCTGCAGGCCCAGGGCCGCAAGGTGGCGGTGATCTCCCACGTACAGGAAATGCACGAACGGATTCCGGTACAGATCAAGGTCAGCCGCCAGGGCAATGGCCTGAGCACCCTGGAGGTGAAATGAGCACGCTGCAAACGCCGGGGGCGACCCTCTACTCCTTCCGCCGCTGCCCCTACGCCATGCGTGCGCGGCTGGCCCTGCGCTATGCCGGGGTGCCAATGCGGATTGTCGAAGTCAGTCTCAAGGCCAAGCCGGCCGAGATGCTCGCGCTGTCGGCCAAGGGCACGGTGCCGGTGCTGGCACTGGAGGATCGGGTGATCGATGAAAGCCTGGAGATCATGCACTGGGCCCTGGCCCAGCATGACCCCGAGGATTGGCGGCTCACGGCAGCCCCGACGGCCCAGGCGCAGATGGCGGCGCTGATTGCCGAGAATGACCAGGTGTTCAAGGTGCACCTCAATCGCTACAAGTACGCCGAGCGCTACCCCGAGGCGCCCATGGAGCACTACCGGGCCCAGGGCGAAGCGTTTCTGGCGCGCCTGGATAGCCTGTTGCAGCAGCGCCGCTATCTGCTGGCGGACCATGCGAGCCTGGCGGACATGGCGCTGCTGCCGTTTGTTCGCCAGTTTGCCCATGTGGACCGGGAGTGGTTTGCGCAGACGCCTTATCGCTCCTTGCAGGAGTGGTTGCAGGAGCGGCTCGAATCAGAATTGTTCCTTGCAATCATGGCCAAACAATAACTTTCACAAGATGCGCATATCGGCAGCGTCAAGTAGATTGAGCTGCCGAAACAACGGGCTTTCAGAATTTTCCTAAAGACTTCATCCGCAACTAATAACTAAACTAATTCGACACATCAAGTTCATATCCAACACAGCAATTAGTTAAGCACCCGTTATTACCCGCCTGTAAGCAAGACAACTTCGGCTCACGCCATCGCGCCCCGCCCGGCCCCAAATCCCAAGCCGACCGGGCATCACGCCCTCATCGCTGCGTATACCAAGCCTTTACCTCGGCAGTAGCCTGCTCGCCCATAAAAAACTTCCATTACTCAGGCCGCTGTAATCATTTCCTTTATCGCCAGGTTCATTACATTGAAATCACCTTTTGCAACAGCCGCACTAACACTGATCTATGGACTGTTTTATTCAGCACAGTCCTGTGCCGACACTACTATCGACCTGAGTTCTTTGGGCGCTGATGGATCGGTAGCCTATGGCGTATCGGCTGACGGCCATTTCATCGTCGGCACTGCGTTCGCGAACGGCAATCAATTTGCGTTCAAGTACAGCGATGCGACCGGCATGGTCAATCTGGGCACACTGGGTGGCGTTCAATCCTATGCCAAGGCCGCCTCCGCTGATGGCAAGGTGGTCGTGGGGTTCGCCGGCGTCTCCAGTAACAACGCCCACGCCTTCAAGCACACCGACGCCACCGGCATGATCGACCTGGGCACCTTGGGAGGACTTACCTCCCAGGCCACGGGCGTGTCCGCTGACGGCTCCGTCGTCGTAGGCGATTCGACTACAACCAATGGCGACTATCGTGCGTTCAAGCACACCGATGCGATGGGCATGATCGATCTGGGCACCCTGGATGCGGGCAACGACGGCTACTCCCATGCCACCGCCGTGTCCGCGGACGGCAGCATCGTCGTGGGAGACGCGACTATCGATGCCAGCACAGGCCTGCAACACGCTTTCAAGCACACCGAGGCGAGCGGCATGATCGATCTGGGCACCCTGGGAGGCCAGACCTCACAGGCGTCCGGCATCTCCGCCGACGGCCGCGTTATCGTGGGAATGGCCCAGACAGCCACAGGCGGCACTCAAGCGTTCAAACACACTGACACCGCCGGCATGGTCGGCCTGGACTCCTGGGGTGGCGATTCCTTCGCTTATGGCACTTCCGCAGACGGTAGCGTCGTCGTGGGTACAGCCGCGACCGCCGCTGGCGATCCCCATGCATTCCGGCACACCGATGCCAGCGGCATGGTCGACCTGGGCACCCTGGGCGGTGAAATGTCAGCGGCGACCGGCGTCTCCGCTGACGGCAATGTTGTCGTGGGCGTCAGCCTTACGGGTGAAGGTGCCACCCACGCCGCGCTATGGAAAATCACCGAAACAGGTTCCCACCTTGTCGACCTGGACAACACCCGCACCGCCATGGCCAGGAACGCCAATCGGGCCTGGGGGATGCTCGATTTACGCAGCGAACAACTGGCTCGATTGATGAGCCAGGAATGCCAGATCGACAGTGGCTCGTTCTGTATCGGTGTGGGCCCAAGCTACAGCCGCGACAGCGTGGCCAGGCAGACCCGCATGAGCCTGACCCTCGGGGTTCGTCCCACCGAGCATCTGCGCCTTGGCGTCACCCTGGATCAGGACCTCGATCGGCAATTGCCGGACAACTACGCCAAGGCAGGGTCGGCAGCACCGGCGGTCGCCCTCTTCGCCGCCGTTGACGAAACAGGTCACGGGCTGGGTTGGCAGGGCCGTGTGGCCGCAGCCTATGTGTCTTCCAAGGTCGACATCACACGCGAACAACTGGCTTACACCGAGGCCGGCCAAGGGCGTTCGAGCCTGCGCGGCAAGTCCTTGAGCATCGAAGGCGCCTACGGTGTGATGCTCAATGCAATGACCCTGACGCCGTATCTGGGCCTCAGCCAGACTCAAGTCAGCCGCCAGGGCTATCGTGAAAACAACGGCGCGGTGTTGGCGGCCAGCTACGCGAAAATGGGCCGCACGACCACCAGCCTGAACCTCGGTGTGCGGGGCGCCAAAAAGCTCACCCGGCAGTTGGAACTCAGTGCCAACCTGGAGCTGACCCAGGACCTGCGCAACAAGCGCGATGCCTTTCAAGCCCAAATGGAGTACCTGGGGCGCTACACCTACCAGGCCGGAAAACAGCACAACGCTCGCCTGGGGGCGGGCACGGGATTGAACTATGCCCTGAACGAACACAGCGCCGTGCATACGGGCGTGTTCTGGGCACAGCAGCCAGGTGGCAATGATGTGACCGGCATTCAGACAGCCTTTACTTACCAGTTCTGATAGCAGCCTGCCCCGGCGTCCTGAGTTCGAGGCCGGCCGGGGATGCGGGTGCACGTTCGCCATTCCGTGATTGGGGCAGGCCCGGGAGCCAGGCGCAGATCGCGGCGCTGATTGCCGAGAATGACCAGGTGTCCAAAGCGCACCTCAATCGCTACAAGTACGCCGAGTGCTATCCCACAGCGCTCATGGCGCATTACCGGAGCCAGGGCAAGGCATTTCTCGCTCGGTTGGATGGCCTGCTGGGGCCGAAGCTTACAAATCATCCATCCAGTCGCCCTTGGGTTTCAGGCTGGCCAGGAACTCTTCGATTGCGTAATCGTCATTCTCGAACTTCGCCAAAGAAGGGGCTACCGGTTTGCTTGCGGGCGCGGGTTGCGTAGTGTCTGTGCTGGCAGTTTGCGGCATCAGATTGACGCCGAACCTGTTGTCGAGCGGCTTCTTTCCGGGTGTCGGTGAAGTGATGGTGATGATCGTTGCCTGATCCTTACGGCGCAAAGGCATGACCACACTGGTATCGGCATTCTGGTAGCTGGCCATGGTCGCCAGCGCGATACCCACGAACGGCGAGGCTGCGCCGGTATCGCCCAAACGCTGGGTCAGGTCGTAACCCTCGCGGGAATCGAGCAGATCCAGGGAACTGCGGGCAGCCGTCAGCGCAGGAAGCAACTCGGCCAGTGGCGTGCTGTTCAGGCCGCCGTCATAGAACACCCGGGCTGGTGCGGGCGTAACGGCATCAGTGGCTTTTTTCCAACCAGCAGCCAGTTGTGTGGTCAAGGCCTCACGTTTGAGACGCTCGCCGTTGTCCGGGCGTTGCAGGGAAACACTGACCGGACGGTGGACCCTGGCCAGCACCGGCAAGGCGTCCCACTGTTCAAAGGCGCGTTCGGTCCAGGGTTGCGGGATGAACTCTGAAGGTTGGAATTCAACAGTGGGTTTACGCCAGCCCCAACCGGTGAATTCGGGATCGATCTTGTTCTTGTTGACCTTGGTGAAAGGGGCGTAATAGCGCAGCCATTCGACACGTTCGGGGCGGCCGACGACCAGGGCGACCATGGCGTCGGTTAACTTGTCTGGCTGGCGTGGGCCCGCGACAGCCCCAAGCGATTTTAAGGAAATGTCCTTGCTTGATAGAGCACCAGCCATATTGATGCCTTCAACGCTATAAACCAGAACAGCAGGAAGATCAGGGTTGTGCTCGAAGAGTCGGAACAGGTTTTCTACCAATGCTTCAGGAGTGTCGTTGCAGACAATTCCATCCTGAACATTCCGGATGCGATGCCAATGTAAGCCCGAGTCTGTCCGGTAACTATTCACCATACTGGTGAGCATTACTTGGGTTCTTTCAGGCCTGAACCGCAGGTTCGGTGTTTGAGGACTCCAACCACGGACAACCGTAATAGTGGGAATTGGCCACTTTTCTAAAAAATTGCGTAATCCCAGTTCCAATGCATCGGCTTTGCGTTTTGTATAAGCCATATTTTTATCATCGGCAGTCACCGGGTATTTCTTCGGGTCCATGGGCAGGATACTGCCGACATGCAAAGCCTCCGGCTCTCTCGCATTCTGCTCTTGCAAAGTTTTCCAGATATCTCCCTGGCGAAAAACATCCAGACTCACGCCAATGCTGAGCACATCCAGGGTTTCAAGGCGAGGCGACATGGTTGGGGCGCGGTAACGAGTATTGGTGGGCATTGAAGCCGCCTCCTCAACAGGGATATTGGCAGTAACGGCCGTAGAAGGGCTGGCAAAACAGCGAACTGTTATCAATGAGATTTCGTCCGCTTCAGACTGATGACTGACCACCAGCAAGCTGGCAATCAATAAACACTGGAATAGGCTGCGCATCAGGCTTTACCCCCAAAGCAGATGGGTTTGCCAAGTTTTTCTTCGCCCCATGTCTGGGCCCCTACTAAAGAGGGCATAGTGTCCCCGCCCAAACCAGGTAGCGTCCCTGTAGTTCGATATTCAATCGTGGCATCGATTAATGTTCGGTTAGTGGCTTGCTCTTCTAGATAAAACGTTTCAACCGCTTCATCTGGTTGATCAGGAGCCTGATCATCTTGACCGGTTATGACCTCATCAGTCCGCTTCCAATCCAACCGCCAATCCGCCACCCGACACAAATACGCATAGAACGTCACATCATCCACGCTCTCCCCTGCTCCAATCGCCACGTCATAGGCCAGGACCCGTCGACTGTGCTCCGGGTTATTTGGAATCCCCGAGTGAAACGACTGCGGCTCTTGATACGCCTCCCTTTGCAGGCGCAACCGAGCCTCGTAGGGCGTCTCTCCGCGCGTCACCAGGACCAGGCCATCACCCATGGCCCGTGCCGCAAACACGTGAGCGTGCTGGGACACCTCGTAGATCTCGTCGCGGGCCTTTTTAACGCTCGCGGCATCACGGCCATGCTTGAAGGCAATGGCCTCCTCCATCGTCTCCTGACGTGCGTATTGCGTGTCCTTCGGGCGCCAGGCCGACTTGATACGCAGCGACTTGTCATTGCTCAGGCCAATAGCGGCATCGATGGGGTCCAGTGTGTCCATTATCTGGTACACGCCACTGTCCGAGTCCTCACCAGGCGCAGTCATGACGCCATCAGTGGCGAAATCGGTTTCTGCCGGTATGGGCAATTGTGGAGCCGTCAACATCACCCCTGCCCCCGGTTTGAGATTGGCCCTTGCACTGCGGTCCAGAAGCCCTAAACCGGTGTCCTCCCAGGTCGCCTCCCCCTCAAGCAGCAGTGGGTAGATGTAGGGGGGAACCTGTTTGCCGATGGCTTCCTTTTCGTTGTTGCGCTTGCGCAAGGTGAAGATCCGCTGATGAAAACTCAGCGGCAGTTGCGTTCGCGCCGGCAGGCCATCCACGGTGTCGCCGACGCCCTGCCAACCGATACCCTGGACGTTGCCCAGGCCCACGGTCTGGTCCTGAGGAGTGAAGTAAAGGTAGCTGCAGCCACGATTGTCACGTTCATTGAATGAGACGCGCTGACCATCGATTGTGGTGTGCGACGCAGGACCGCCGCTCCAGCCCGGCCCGCCAATGGCGCCATACCCCTGGCAGTTTTTCAGCGCGACGCTGGACAGCGCAGGAGCCGGGTTCGGTCTCTGGGCAATGAACTGGAGAATGCCCTTGAGGGTGGCAATACGCGCCGGAGTGGTTTGTTGTTCGAGCCACTTCTGGGTCTTTTCAGTATTGGGCTGGAACAGGCTGTAGGGCGAGTTGAGCATGATGAAGCCATCAGCCGGTCGCTCGTCCTGATCCTTGAGAAAGGCATGGGCCAACAACCCGAGCAAGGTGCCCTGGCTGTGGCCCACCACATTCACTGTGTCGTTCGGGTAGCGCTTGCGGATGATCTTGATCAGCATCGCCAGGCGCATCGCCGCCAGCACCATGTAGCGCCGCCCCGCGGCAGCAAACAGCGGGTGGGTTCGCGTACCGCCGATCAAGTTGAGCGGGACGATGCCGAATGGATAACCGTTGAAGCCTTTGCCCCACATGTCCGGAAGGTTGGTGGTGGCATTGGCGAATTGTCCGCCTTCCTTGGTGCCCGCCTTGTCCAGGCGGTTTCTGTTGCGATCCATCCACTCGCCGTGGGGCGCATCCTTGATGATGTGCTGCTCTTCCTCGCGAAAGCCCCAATAAAACGGAATGACCACGCTGCGGCTGTCGGCGCCGTGGGCCGAGACGCCGAATTTGCGCCGGTAATACACCGCGTCGGGGTTGCTGGCCTTGCCATCATCGTCCTCGGGCAAGCTGTAGCTGGCCGGGCGCAGCCAGCCGGGATTGCTCACGCCATTGGGCAGGGTCGGCGACATGTCCAGGCGTTCATTGAGCCCCTGGCACAGGCCGCGCTCGATGCGCTCGTAGCAACCGGCAAGGTCGTTGACGCCGTGCACAACGATGGTCACGCAGGGCTTGGGGGGCGGCGCGATCAGGTGGACGTCGCCACCGCCCGGCAGGGTGATCGCTTCACCGGTGCAAATGGTCCTCATCCGAACGGCGTCATTCATTGTGCATTTGCTCCTTGATGGTCTGAAAGACAGTCGTTCACGTCGTCCAGCCGGGTCACGTCCAATCCTTTCAGGGACGAGGCTTGCGCAGCAGGGCTGAATGGTTTGGCCTGACGACACGGGTGCCAGGCCTGACCTTCTACTGATGCCGCGCAAAAAAATCGGCGCCAGACCATAACAAAAGAGCCAGCGAATAAATCTAGGAACTGTCTCAAAAGCGTTCTGACCGCAGCGCGGCCCCGTGTCACAGGTACCGCCCGAGGCAAAAACTGGGCCCAGCGCAAGGGGCTGGCTGGGGTTTACTCAGACGAAGCGCACCGACCAGGGTGGGTCCAGCACCTGCACCAGCCGGCCAGCGGCAATTTCCTCCTGGGCATCCCGTTCTCCTAGCGGCCCGTGGCGCAATTCATCGCGGAACTGGCGGCGCCGCTGGCTGGATCAAAGACTCGCAGGCGTCTTTCTGGCCATGCATACCCTGAAAAACAGAGCGGATATGTACTCCACCCACCCCCCGGTAAAATCCCCACACCCTCTCATGCTAAGGTTCCACCCCCATTTCCTGAAGTTGCAAACCACCATGTCCGTCGTCATCCGCACCCACCCCCGCTTGACCATCGGCGTCCTGATCGGCTGCGCCATTGGTCTGCTCGCTCCTGCCCATACCCTGACCAGCAAGATCCTGATCGGCTGGAACGCCGCCGTCTGGACCTACCTGGCGCTGATGTTCTGGCTCACCGTTCGGGCCCGGGCCGATGAGGTCAGGCGCATCGCCGAAGCCGAGGATGAGAACGCCGGCCTGGTGCTGTTGATCGTCTGTGTGGCGGCCATCGCCAGCCTGGTGGCGATCACCCTGGAGCTGGTGGGCAGCAAGGACCTGGACAGCGCCCAGCGCCTGGTCCACTACGGCTTCACCGGGCTGACGGTGATCGGCTCGTGGCTGCTGGTGGGGGTGATCTTCAGCCTGCACTACGCGCGCCTGTACTACACCTGGGACGGCAAGGAACCGGCGCTGCGCTTCGCCGAAGGCCCGACCAACCCGGACTACTGGGACTTCCTGTATTTCTCCTTCACCATTGGCGTCGCGGTGCAAACCTCGGACGTCGGCGTGGCCACCCGCGAGCTGCGCAAGATCGTCCTCGCCCAGTCGCTGATCGGCTTTCTGTTCAACACCGCGATCCTCGGTTTCTCGATCAATATCGCCGCTGGGCTGTTCAGTTGAGGCTGCACAAAACTTCTAGACCCCAGCCCTGGCACCGGCGTTAACTGCCAGGGTTGCCGCCACGCCCCACGGACCGCCCCATGACCACGCCCAACTGGATCGACCTGGCCCAGGATGCCGACACCGGCATCGAGACCCTGCGGGCCCATTTCACCGGCCACGCCTATGACCCGCACTGGCACGACAGCTACCTGGTGGGCGTCACCGAGCAAGGGGTGCAGCAGTTCAACTGCCGCCGGGCCCGGCACCAGAGCACGCCGGGCAAGGTGTTCCTGCTGGAACCGGGGGAAATCCACGACGGCGAAGCCCCCACCGAGGGCGGCTTTACCTACCGCATGCTGTACCTCGACCCGCAGTGGCTGGAGCGCGAACTGGGGGCGCTGTTCGCCGAGGCACCGGCCAATGCCCAACTGGCATTCGGCAGCACCCTGGCCAGCGATCCGCGCCTGGCCCGGGCCACCAGCGCGGCCTTTCACAGCCTGCACCATGGCGAGTTGCGCATCGTCCGCCAGAGCGCCCTGGACCAGTTGCTGGAACAACTGACCGGGCACTTGCACTGGCGCCGGCGCTACGCCCAGGACCCGCGCCTGCCGCTGGTGGCGCAACGGGCCCGGGACTACCTGCATGCACACCTGGCCCAGGACCTGAGCCTGGAAGCCCTGAGCCAGGCCTGCGGGGTCGACCGCTTTCGCCTCAGCCGCGCCTTCAAGGCTGCCTTCGGCCTGCCACCCCATGCCTACCTGGTGCAACTGCGCCTGAGCCGGGCACGCCGCCTGCTGGCCGGCGGCGCGGCGCCGGCCGAGGTCGCCACGGCCCTGGGCTTTGCCGACCAGAGCCACCTGGGGCGCTGGTTCATGCGTGCCTACGGGCTGAGCCCGGCGCTGTATCGCAAGCGCTGCACAAAGCTTCCAGACGCCTGAAAGCACCTGGGCCAGGATCAACTGCCGATCACTTCCCGGAGTTGCCTGCCATGCCCCTGTCTCTCTCGACCCTGCTGCCCTTTGTGCTGTTTGCCTTCGTCGCGTCCATCACCCCGGGGCCGACCAATATCCTGGTGCTGAACAACAGCGCCCGCCATGGCCTGCGGGCGGCGCCGCCGATCATCCTCGGCGCGGCGCTGGCCGCGGCCGGGATCGTGCTGCTGGTGGGCGCCGGCCTGGGCGACTGGCTCGCCGGCAGGCCCAAGGTGCAGCAGGCCATGCAGTGGCTGGGGCTGCTGTGGCTCAGCTACCTGGCCTGGCAGATCTGGCAGGCCCCGGCCAGCGCCCTGGATGCCAGTACCGGGCAACCGCGCCGCCTGGGGCTGGCCGGCGCCGCCGCGTTGCAGCTGGTGAACCCCAAGACCTGGATGATGGCCCTGGCGGTGGTCAGCGTGTTCGCCGGTACCGAGGCCGACCGACAGTGGCGGGCGCTGTGGCTGTCCCTGGTGTTTTTCCTGATCGCCCTGCCGTGCCTGGGCGCCTGGGCACTGCTGGGGGCCGGTTCGGCGCGCTGGCTGCGCTCGCCCCAGGCGCTGCAGGCATTCAATCGGGGCATGGCCCTGCTGTTGCTGGCATCCACCTGGATGAGCCTGTGGGCCTGAGGTCGCCACAGTGCAACGGGCGGTCGCTCCAGTGCCTTTGGCTCGGCACCGGGGCGCTGTAGGGTGGCCCACACGGCGCAACAAGACGCCGCCCCGAACAAAAACCACTGCCCCACGAGAGCCTCCGATGAAAACACCGTTCAAGCGTTGTTTCCTGGCCTGTTGCGCCAGCGCCCTGCTGAGTGCCCCGACCTGGGCCGCCGAGCCCGCCGCCTGCAAGACCGTGCGCATGGGCGTGGTCAACTGGACCGACGTGATTGCCACCAGCGCCATGGCCGACGTGCTGCTCGCCGGCCTGGGCTACGACAGCAAGCAGACCAGCGCGGTGCAGCAGATCATCTTCGCCGGCATTCGCGACCGGCGCCTGGACATCTTCCTTGGCTACTGGAAACCGGCCATGGACCAGAACATCGCGCCCTTCCTGGCCGCCGGCCAGGTCAGGGTCATGGCCCAACCCAGCCTGGCCGATGCCCAGGCGACCCTGGCGGTGCCGGACTACGTGGCGCAAGCGGGCCTGAAGACCTTCGCCGACATCGCCCGCTTCAAGGAGCAACTGGGGGGCAAGATCTATGGCATCGAACCCGGCAGCGGCGCCAATACCACGATCAAGACCATGATCGACACCGACCATTTCGGCCTCAAGGGCTTCAAGCTGATCGAGTCCGGCGAGGCCGGGATGCTGGCGGCGGTGCAGCGGGCGATCAACCGCAAGGAGTTCGTGGTGTTCGTCGGCTGGACCCCGCACCCGATGAACATCAACCTGGCCATCACCTACCTCACCGGCAGCGAGGACGTGTACGGGCCCAACGAAGGCGCGGCCACGGTGTCCACGGTGACCGCCCCGGACTATGCCGAGCGCTGCCCCAACGTCGATCGGCTGCTGAAGAACCTGAACTTCACCGCAGCCCAGGAAAGCCAGCTGATGGTGCCCATCATGCAGCGCCAGTCGCCCCAGGAGGTGGCCCGGCAATGGTTGCGCGAGCATCCTGAGGACCTGCAGCGCTGGCTGGCGGGGGTGACCACCTTCGACGGCCGCGATGGCGTGGCAGCGGTCAAGGCGAGCCTGTAACCACCCTCTGCAGGAGCCGGCTTGCCGGCGAAGGCGGTCTCACGGGCCTCTTCGCCGGCAAGCCGGCTACCACACTCCAGGACTGTCCATGAACCATTACCCGCTTTCTGCCGAGCTGGCGGCCTTTGTCCAGCGAACCCTGAGCTACACCAGCGCCGACAGCAGCTTCCAGGGCCTGCGCGACAGCTACGAGCGCATGTGCCGGGCCTTCACCCCGCCTCGCCCGGCCGGGCTGGCGG
The DNA here is from genome assembly GCF_017947325.1 of Pseudomonas sp. MWU349. NCBI lineage: Bacteria > Pseudomonadati > Pseudomonadota > Gammaproteobacteria > Pseudomonadales > Pseudomonadaceae > Pseudomonas > Pseudomonas sp. MWU349. The sequence goes on from NZ_JAFEVP010000001.1 coordinate 1,609,828, forward strand.
TACAGGAGCTGCAACTGGCCGGGGTGCCGCTGCGCCTGTATCACCCCGAGCGCCCCGCTGCGCCTTCGGGCTGGCCCTGGCTGTTGTACCTGCATGGCGGCGGCTGGGTGCTGGGGGGCCTGGACTCCCACGAGTTCATCACCGCCCGCTTGGCCAGCGAGCTGGGAATACTGGTGATCGCCGTGGACTACCGGCTGGCCCCCGAGCACCCGTTCCCCGCCGCCTTCGACGATTGCCTGGGGGTCTGGCGGGCCCTGGAGCAAGGGCTGCTGCCCCTGCCACTGGACCCGCAGCGCCGGGTGCTGATGGGCGACAGCGCCGGCGGCAACCTGACGGCGGCGTTGTGCCTGGCCCTGCGCGATGCCGGCGAACCCGGGCCGGCGGCCCAGGTGCTGGTCTACCCCGGCCTGGGTGGTGGCGCCAACCTGCCCTCGCGCAGCGAGTGCGCCGACGCGCCCTTGCTCAGCAGCAGCGACCTGGACTGCTTCCAGGCCCTGTACCTGCCCGGCCCGCAGCACCGCTCGGCCTATGCCCGGCCGCTGCTGGCGCAACAGTTCGCCGGCCTGCCCGCGGCCTTTATCGCCCTGGCACAGTTCGACCCGCTGCGCGATGACGGCGAGCGTTATCACCAACACTTGCTCGCGGCCGGAGGGCAAAGCCAGCTGTACCCGGGCCTGGGGCTGGTGCACGGCTGCCTGCGCGCCAGGGGCCTGGCCCCTGAAGTGGACGCCCTTTACAGCGCCCTGCTGGCCTACCTGGAACAGCACCTGGGCCGCCCCTGAACGCGACCGTTGGTCAGCCACCGACCTGCCCTGGGGCTATTTCCTGCCTCTGCACTATTGACGGCCGAAGCGCTTTTGCGGTTTCCTGAAACCGGTTTCAGCGCAACTGGAACCCATAACTCCAAAAACAAGGTCGTCGCCCGTGAATCAGTTTTCTGCCGCCCAGCGCAGCCGCGTCACCATGCTCGATGTCGCCCGCCGCGCCGGGGTCTCCAAGGCCAGCGTGTCGCGCTTTATCGGCGAGGACCGGGCCCTGCTCTCCGATGCCATTGCCCTGCGCATCGATCAAGCCATCAGCGAACTGGGCTACCGCCCGAACCAGATGGCCCGCGGCCTCAAGCGCGGGCGCACACGCCTGATCGGCATGCTGGTGGCCGATATCCGCAACCCCTATTCGATTGCCGTGATGCATGGCGTGGAAACCGCCTGCCGCCAGCACGGCTACAGCCTGGTGGTGTGCAACACCGACCGCGACGACGAACAGGAAGCCCGGCACCTGGCCAACCTGCGGGCCTACAACATCGAAGGCCTGATCGTGAACACCCTGGGCCACCACCTGGAACAGTTGCAGCAATTGCAGGAAGAGATGCCCATGGTCCTGGTGGACCGCAAGCTCTCGCAGTTGCAGGCCGACCTGGTGGGCCTGGACAACCCGGCGGCGGTGCGCAGCGCCCTCGACCACCTGCAACAGCAGGGTTATCGCGACCTGCTGCTGGTCAGCGAACCCCATGACGGAACCAGCTCGCGGCTGGAGCGCAGCGCCAGTTTCCAGGCCGAGATCGAGCGCCGTCCGGCCTTGCGCGGCCAACTGCTGGAAACCGGCAGCCACCTGACCAGCCAGTTGCAAACCTTTCTTGCCGCCCCCGGCCCAGGGCCCAAGGCACTGTTCTGCGCCAACGGCGTGGCGACCCTGGCCGCCACCCGCGCCCTGCGTGAGCTGGAGTGCCCGCTGTTCGAAGGCGTGGGCCTGATCGCCCTCGACGACCTGGACTGGTACCCCCTGGTGGGCAATGGCATCACGGCCCTGGCCCAGCCCACCCAAGCCATAGGCACCAGTGCCTTCGAATGCCTGCTCAAGCGCCTGCGGGGCGACGATGCCCCGGCGCGGGTGGTGGATTTTCCGGCGCAGCTGATCGTGCGCGGCTCCACTCGGTTGTAACAGTGGGGGCAAAGCCCACCACTTTTTTCTCGAACAAAAATGAAACCGGTTTCAGAGGTCAGGAACATGCAGCAATCCCCCGTCTCCATCAGTTTGTCCAGCTACGGCGCAGACCTTGTGCGCGCACAGGGTCAGGCGCATTTCATTCCCCTGGTGGCCGCCGCCGGCGCGTCCTGCATCGAATGGCGCGAAGAACTGCTGACCCATGAGCAGCCCGCCGAGCTGGCCCGCAGCGCGGCGGAGCACGGCCTGGAAAGCGTGTTTTCCTCGCCCCTGGAGTTGTGGCAGGCCGAGCGCAGCGAGCCCAACCCGCAATTGAGCGCCACCCTGCAACGGGCCCGGGAGTTCGGCGCCAAGCGGCTCAAGGTGTCCCTCGGGCACTTTCGCGAACACCACGACCTGCGCAGCCTGGCCAGCCTGCTGTTTCGCCAGCCCCTGGCCCTGCTGGTGGAAAACGACCAGACCGCCCACGGCGGGCGCATCGAGCCGTTCCAGCGTTTTTTCACTGCGGTAGAGGCGCTGAACCTGCCGCTGCGCATGACCTTCGACATCGGCAACTGGCAATGGCAGGAGCAATCGGCGCTCAACGCCGCGCGCCTGCTGGGCCGGCACGTGGCCTACGTGCACTGCAAGGCGGTGCGCCTGCGGGTCGACGGCAAGCGAGTGGCCATACCGCCCGGCGCCCCGGAGCTGCATCAATGGGAACAACTGCTGCGGCACATGACTCAAGGTATTACCCGGGCCGTGGAATACCCCTTGCAAGGCACCGACCTGCTGCAAGTGACCACCGAGCAGGTCAGCCTGCTGGCCCACCTTGGCCAATCGCGCCTGGAGCATGCAGATGCCTGATATCGATATCCTCTCGTTCGGCGAAACCATGGCGATGTTCGTTGCCGAACACGGCGGCGACCTGGCCCAGGTCCAGCACTTCCACAAGCGCATCGCCGGGGCCGACAGCAACGTGGCCATCGGCCTGGCACGCCTGGGCTTCAAGGTGGCCTGGCTGAGCCGGGTAGGCAACGACTCCCTGGGGCGCTTCGTACTCGACACCTTGCGCGCCGAAGGCCTGGACTGCCGTTTCGTGCGCTGCGACCCGATCCATCCCACCGGCTTTCAGCTCAAGTCCCGGGAAGACGACGGCGACGACCCGCGGGTCGAGTATTTCCGCCGCGGTTCGGCGGCCAGCCACCTGGCCATCGGCGACCTCGACCCGGCCCTGCTGCGGGCCCGGCACTTGCACGCCACCGGCATTCCCCCGGCGCTCTCGGACTCGGCCCGGGAGCTGTCCGGCCACCTGATGCACACCCAGCGCAGCGCCGGGCACAGCGTGTCGTTCGACCCCAACCTGCGCCCCGCCCTGTGGCCCAGCGAGGCGCTGATGATCCGCGAGATCAACCGCCTGGCGGCGCTGGCCCATTGGGTACTGCCGGGGCTCGCCGAAGGCCGCCTGCTCACCGGCCGCGACGACCCGGCGGACATCGCCGCCTTCTACCTGGACCAGGGCGCCGAAGCCGTGGTGATCAAGCTCGGCGCCCACGGCGCCTACTACCGCACCCAGCTGGATGCCGGTTTCGTCAACGGCGTGCCGGTGGCCCAGGTGGTGGACACCGTAGGCGCCGGCGACGGCTTTGCCGTGGGCCTGATCAGCGCCCTGCTGGAAAGCCGCGGCATTCTCGAAGCGGTGCAGCGGGCCAACTGGATCGGCAGCCGCGCGGTGCAGAGCCGTGGCGACATGGAAGGCCTGCCCTTGCGCCACGAACTACCGGAGCACACACCCAGCCTGGATACCGCCAGCGCCCTGTAGAAGCTGGCTGGCCAGCGAAGACGCCCGCCCGGCGACACACGCCCCAAGGGCCCCTTCGCCGGCCAGCCGGCTCCTGCAGTAACCGAACACCACGAACCACCTGCTGCGACAAAAACAACAAGCTCAGGAGAACTTTCATGGACACGCTCAAACTCGCCACCCGCCGCTGGTGGTACATCATGCCCATCGTCTTCATCACCTACAGCCTGGCCTACCTGGACCGCGCCAACTACGGTTTCGCCGCGGCCTCGGGCATGGCCGACGACCTGCAGATCACCCCCGGCCTGTCCTCGCTGCTGGGGGCGCTGTTCTTCCTCGGCTATTTCTTCTTCCAGGTGCCCGGGGCGATCTACGCGCAAAAGCGCAGCGTGAAGAAGCTGATCTTTGTCAGCCTGATCCTCTGGGGCGGCCTGGCCACCCTCACCGGGATCGTCGCCAACGCCTACATGCTGATCGGCATCCGCTTCCTGCTGGGGGTGGTAGAGGCCGCGGTGATGCCGGCGATGCTGGTGTACCTGTGCCACTGGTTCACCCGCGCCGAACGCTCCCGGGCCAACACCTTCCTGATCCTCGGCAACCCGGTGACCATGCTCTGGATGTCGGTGGTCTCCGGCTACCTGGTGCAGCACTTCAGCTGGCGCTGGATGTTCATCATCGAAGGCCTGCCGGCGGTGATCTGGGCCTTTATCTGGTGGCGCCTGGCCGATGACCGGCCCAGCCAGGCGCAGTGGCTGAGCCAGGACGAAAAACGCGACCTGGAAAGCGCCCTGGCCGCCGAACAGCAAGGGATCAAGGCGGTGAAGAACTACGCCGAGGCGTTCCGCTCGCCCAGGGTGATCATCCTCGCCTTGCAGTTCTTCTGTTGGAGCATCGGGGTCTACGGCTTTGTCCTGTGGCTGCCGTCGATCCTCAAGCACGGCGCGCAGATGGACATGGTGGAAGCCGGCTGGCTCTCGGCCCTGCCTTACCTGGCGGCGGTGATCGCCATGCTGGCGGTGTCCTGGGGCTCGGACCGCACCCAGAAGCGCAAGCGCTTCGTCTGGCCGCCGCTGCTGGTGGCGGCCATCGCTTTCTACGGCTCCTACCTGCTGGGGGCCGAGCACTTCTGGTGGTCCTACAGCCTGCTGGTGATCGCTGGCGCCTGCATGTACGCGCCCTACGGGCCGTTTTTCGCCATCGTCCCGGAAATCCTTCCGGCCAACGTCGCCGGTGGCGCCATGGCCCTGATCAACAGCATGGGCGCCCTGGGCTCTTTCGGCGGCTCCTACCTGGTGGGCTACCTGAACAGCGCCACCGGCTCCCCCGGCGCCTCCTACCTGCTGATGAGCGGTGCGCTGCTGCTCTCGGTACTGCTGACCCTGCTGCTCAAACCCGGTGCCAACCAGCCGCAGGCCAAGGCCCTGCCCCTGCGCCGGCGCCTGGCTCACCCTTGAAACGGTCTAGAGAACCCCATGAAAAAACACCTGGTGCTGTACAAGAAACTCTCCCCAACGCTGATGGCCCGCCTGCAGGAGCAGGCGCAGGTGACCCTGATCGAAACCCTCGACGCGCCGGGGCTGAACGCCCTGCGCCAGGCGCTGCCGAGCGCCGACGGGCTGCTGGGCGCCAGCCTGCGCCTGGACGCCGAACTGCTGGACCTGGCGCCCCGGTTGCGGGCGGTGGCCAGCGTTTCGGTGGGGGTCGACAACTATGACATCGACTACCTGACCCGGCGCCGCATCCTGCTCAGCAACACCCCCGACGTGCTCACCGAAACCACCGCCGACACCGGCTTCGCGCTGATCCTGGCGACCGCCCGGCGGGTGGTGGAGCTGGCCAACCTGGTGCGCGCCGGGCAATGGCAGCGCAACATCGGGCCGGCGCACTTTGGCACGGATGTCCACGGCAAGACCCTGGGCATCATCGGCATGGGGCGCATCGGCGAAGCCCTGGCCCAACGCGGGCATTTCGGCTTCGGCATGCCAGTGATCTACCACAGTACCCGGCCCAAGCCCGCGGTGGAGCAACGCTTCAATGCCCAGTACCGGAGCCTGGAGCAACTGCTTGAGGAAGCCGACTTCATCTGCCTGACCCTGCCCCTGACCGAACGCACCAAGGGCCTGATCGGCGCCCGGGAGTTCGCCCTGATGCGCCCCGAAAGCATCTTCATCAATATTTCCCGGGGCAAGGTGGTGGATGAAGCGGCGCTGATCGAAGCCCTGCAACAACGGCGGATTCGCGGCGCCGGGCTGGACGTCTTCGAACGCGAGCCGCTGGACCACACCTCGCCGCTGCTGCAACTGCCCAACGTCGTGGCCACCCCGCACATCGGCTCGGCCACCCACGAAACCCGCGAAGCCATGGCCCGCTGCGCAGTGGACAACCTGCTGGCGGCCCTGGCCGGCCAGCGCCCGCCGAACCTGGTCAACCCCGCGGCGTGGACCGGCCCGCATCCCTAGCGGCCAGCCCGCGCAGCGCCCCCGAAGAACGCCCTATCGCCGCGGACGCTCATGTAGGAGCTGGCGTGCCAGCGAAGGCGTCCACAAGAGCAGCACAAGGCTCAAGGGCCTGTTCGCCGGCAAGTCGGCGGCGTATCGCCGCGGACGCTCGTGTAGGAGCTGGCTTGCCAGCGAAGGCGGCCACAAGCGCAGCGCAAGGCTCAAGGGCCTGTTCGCCGGCAAGCCGGCTCCTACCGAGGAAGACGTATCGCCGCGGACGCTCGTGTAGGAGCTGGCTTGCCAGCGAAGGCGGCCGCAAGAGCAGCACAAGGCTCAAGGGCCTGTTCGCCGGCAAGCCGGCTCCTACGGAGGAAGACGTATCGCCGCGGACGCTCGTGTAGGAGCTGGCTTGCCAGCGAAGGCGGCCGCAAGAGCAGCACAAGGCTCAAGGGTCTGTTCGCCGGCAAGCCGGCTCCTACGGAGGAAGACGTATCGCCGCGGACGCTCGTGTAGGAGCTGGCTTGCCAGCGAAGGCGGCCGCAAGAGCAGCACAAGGCTCAAGGGCCTGTTCGCCGGCAAGCCGGCTCCTACGGAGGAAGGCGTATCGGCGGTGGGGATTTCAGACCGGCAAGGGGTACAGGGCTTCGTCGAACTGGTCCAGGCGCGGGAAGACCAGGGGCTGGTCGTGCGCCAGGTGCTGCAGGCGCTGGCGGTAGCTGTGCAGGAAGGCTTGGCGAGCCTCCTGGCTGATGTAGGGCACGTGCCAGGCCACGAAGGGTTCCAGCACGTCATAGCCGACATAGGCCAAAGTGCCGCGCAGCAGCGGGCGCAGCATGTCCTGCAGCGGGCCGTGAATCGCGCCTTCGCCGAACATGTGCTCGCGCCCGCCCAGGGTCAGGGTCACCAGGGCTTTCTTGCCCGCCAGCCCGCCCTGGTCATAGAAACGCTTGCCGCCATAACACACCCCCGACACCAGCACCCGGTCGATCCAGCCCTTGAGCATGGCCGGCACCGAGAACCAGAACACCGGGAAGTTGAGGATCAACAGGTCGGCCCACAGCAGCTTGTCCAGCTCGGCCTGGATATCCGCGGCAATGCTCTGGTTCTTCACCCCCAGGCGCTGTTCCAGGGCATACACCAGGTAATCCGGGTTGTCCCGGGAGGCAAAATCCGCGGCGCTAGCCACCGGGTTCCAGTTCATCGCGTACAGGTCGCTGACCTGTACCTGGTGCCCCTGGGCCTCCAGGGTGCTGCGGGCCTGGTCACGCAAGGCGGCGGTGAAGGACTGCGGTTCGGGGTGGGCGTGGACGATCAACACATTCATGAAGCTTCCTCAGACAGGTTGCACAGTAACAGGGGCATCGCGTTCGGCCAGGCACTGCCGGGCGCACAAGGCGATGCGCCGGCAGGCTTCGCGCAGGTCATCCGCTTGCAGCACCAGCCCCAGGCGGATATGCCCGGCGGCGCTGGGGCCGAAGGCTTCGCCAGCCAGCACCGAGACGCCCTGCTCATCCAGCAGGCGCTCGCTGAAGGCCTGGGCGCTGAGCCCGGTGGCGCGGATATCGACCATGACGAACATGCCGCCATCGGGTTTCAACGGCCGGGCACCGGGGCAATCGGCCAGGCAGTCGCACACCAGGTCCCGGCGCTGGCGATAGGCCTGGGCCATGTCCCGCAGTTGCGGCAAGGCCTGTTCCAGGGCCACCACGGCGGCGTCCTGGATGAATTCAGGTGAGCCGTAGAGCATGCACAGGGCGAGGTTTTCCAGGTGCGCGGCCAGGGCCGTCGGCGCCACCACCCAGCCCAGGCGCCAGCCGGTCATGGCATGGGACTTGGACAGGCTATTGAGGGTCGCGGTGCGCTCGGCCATGCCCGGCAGGCTGGCCGGGCTGACATGCTCGCCTTCGTACAGCAGCTCGCTGTAGACCTCGTCGCAGATCAGCCACAGGTCATGTTCGATGCACAGCGCCGCCAGGGCCTCCCAGGTGGCCCGGGGAATGCTCGCGCCAGTGGGGTTGTGCGGGCTGTTGAGCACCAGGGCCCGGGTCTTGCCGGTGATGCGCGCGGCCACCGCCTCGGGCTGCACCCGAAAGCCGTCCTCGGCCCGCACCGGCAGCGGCACCACCCGGGCGTTGCAGGCGCCGAATACCGCTTCATAGGTGACGTACATCGGCTCGGCCACTATCACCTCGTCCCCCGGGTCCAGCAGGCACTGGGCCACGCTGTACAGGGCGCATTGGGCACCGGCCAGCACCACCACGTGGTCGGCATCCACCACTTGCCCGCTGCGCTGCTGATGACGCCGGGCAATGGCCTCGCGCAAGGCCCGCTTGCCGCGCACATCGGCGTAATGGGTGTGGCCGGCCTGCAGGCTGTCGATGGCCGCCTGGACGATGGGTTGCGGAGTGTCGAAATCCGGGTCGCCCACCGACAGCAACCAGACCTCTTCGCCGCGTTCGCGCTTGGCCAGGGCCCGGTAATGAATGTCCCAGGCGGCGGCGCCGTCTCCGGCAATACGTTGGGTCAGTCGAGAAAAACGCATGCACAAGCTCCAGGCAAAAAGGGATGTTCAGCGCGCGCAGGCGTGCTTGAGTTCGATCAGGGTCACGCCGTTGCGGGCAAAGCCCTCGCGCAGTGCCTGTTGCAACTCATCGAGGCTGGCGGGCTGGCTGACACTGCAACCAAAGGCCCGGGCCAGGGCGGCAAAATCCGGATTGCGCGGCAACACGCCAATGGGCTCGATGTTCAGATCCAGCATGTCGTCGCGGATCTGCCCCAGGGCGTCGTTGTTCCACAGCAGCACCACCAGCGGGCTGCGCAGTTCCTCCACCGCCGTGGCCAACTCCTGCAGCGTGTAGAGAAAACCGCCATCGCCCACCAGCACCAGCCCGGGACGCTCGGGGGCACCGAGCTTGGCGCCGATGCCCGCCGGCAAGCCGTAGCCCAGGGTGCCGTAGCCGGTGGGGTGCAGCCAACTGCGGGTGGCCCGGGTCGGGTACAGGTAGTTGCCGCTGTAGGCCAGTTGGGTCATGTCGCTGGCGATAAAGCCGTGCTCCGGCAGCTCGGCGGCAATGCGTTGCAGGATCGAGCGGTGAATCTGCTGCAAGGGCCCCTGCCCGTTCTGCACCGCCTGGCGCAGATCGGCCACCGCATGAATCGCCGCCCCCGCTTCGGCCGGTGTGGGTGGCAAGGCCTGGAGCAAGGCGTCCAGGGTGGCGCGGGCATCGCCGTGCAAGGCCACCGCACACGGGTAGAAGTCATTGAACTTGCGCGGGTCGATATCCAGGCGCAGCAGCTCGCCGTTCAGCGGCAGGCGCTCGCGCCAGTAGTCGGTGTCGGCCATCTCGGTGCCCACCGCCAGCACCACGTCGGCCTGACTGATCAACTGCCAGCCGGGCTCCACGCACAAGGTCGCCCCGGCGTTCAGTGGCGCCTCGTCCGGCAGCAGGCCCTTGCCGGCGACGCTGCTGAAGAACACCGCCCCCAGGCGCGTGCTCAAGGCGCGCAATTGTTCAGCGGCGTGCAACGCGCCGCCGCCGGCAATGATCATCGGCCGCTTGGCCTTGCGCAGTATGTCCGCCGCCTGCCGGATATCCGCCGCCGCGGCCGGGCCGCGAGCCGGGCGCCGCCGCACTTCGCCGGTCCAGTCCCGGGCCACCTTGGCCGCCAGCACATCCAGGGGCACGCTGATATGCACCGGGCGCGGGCGCTCGCTGTCGAACACGGCAAAGGCCCGGGTGATCAGCTCGGGCAAGTCTTCCGGGCTCAAGGCCAGGGCCGAGAACGCGGTGATCGGCGCGGTAATCGCCCGCTGATCCTGGGTTTCGTGCAGCGAGCCCCATCCCTTGCCCAGGCTGGCGCTGTGGTTGACGCTGGAAATCACCAGCAGCGGGATCGAGTCGGCATAGGCCTGGCCAATCGGCGTGGCGACGTTGGTCACCCCCGGGCCGCTGATAACGAAGCACACCCCGGGCTTGCCGCTGACCCGGGCGTAACCGTCGGCCATGAAGCCCGCGCCCTGCTCGTGGCGGGTCAGCACATGGCGGATGCCGCTGCCGGGCAGGCCGCGATACAGCTCCAGGGTGTGCACCCCGGGAATGCCGAACACCGTGTCGACGCCGTAGCCGGCCAGCAGGCGCACCAGGGCCTGGCCACCGGTCAAGGTCTGATCGTGCATGTCTCTCTCCTCAAGCCTGGCCAAGGCGAATCAACGCATCGACCGCGACGGTGCCCTGGGCACCGACCAACAATGGGTTCACATCCAGTTCCAGCAGTTGCCCGGCATGTTCGCAGGCGTAGTCCGCCACCGCGCCGATGGCCGCCACCAGGGCCTCAAGATCGGCCTCGGGGCGCCCGCGAAAGCCTTGCAGCAAGGTAGCGCTGCGCAGGCTGAGCAGGGCCTGGCGGATCGCCCCTTCGGTGGTGGGCAGCAGCAGGCTGCGGCTGTCCTTGAGCAGTTCCACCAGCACCCCGCCGGCGCCGATCACCAGGGCCAGGCCGAAGTCGTTCTCGCGCTTGATACCGACAATCAGTTCCGCCAGGGGCGCCGCGGCCATGGGCTCCAGCAGGATCTGCTCAAAGGCCAGCCCCGGCGCATGCTCGGCAATCCGCGTGCGCATCAGCCGCAATGCGGCGCTCAGGGCTTCAGGGTCCTTGAGATTGAGGGCCACCGCCCCGGCCTCGGTCTTGTGCGGCAGCTCGGCGCTCACCGCCTTGAGCACCAACGGGTAGCCAATGCCCGCCGCCGCGCTCAGGGCCTGCCCGGGGGTGGTCAACACACCATCGGGGGTGCAAAGGCCGAAGGCGCGCAAGGCCTGCTTGGACTGCCACTCGTCCAGCAGCACAGCGCTACCGTCCAGAGCCTGCGGGCACAGCGGCACCAGGGCCGACTCCCCCAGGGCCAGCAACGCCGGGCGCCGCTGTTGATAGGCGACGATCCGGCCCCAAGCGGCAAGGCCATCCTCCACCCCTTGCAAGGCGGGAATGCCATGGCCGTGCAAACGCTCGCGGGCACTGGCCGGCAGCAGCTCGGGAAAGGCCGAAGTGACAAAACCGCGCTTGCCGTGGCGCTGCAACGCGGCGCAGAACAGCTCCAGCAGCAGGTCGCATTCCTTGCGCTCGCCGGTGAACTCGGCCGGGTAATCCAGCACCAGCATGGCGCTGTCGGCCTCGGTCCGCAGGGCCGTGTCGAGCATGGCTTGCAGGGCCTGGGCATCACCCCAGATGGCGGTGGTGAAATCCAGCGGGTTCACCAGGTTGGCGTAGCCCGGCAGCACCCCGGCCAGCTCGGCGCATTGCCCGGCATCCAGCTTGGGCAACTGCAGGCCGTTGCGCTCGGCGTAGTCGGCGATCAGCCCGGCGTCGCCCCCGGAACAGGCCAGGGCCATCAACTGCGGGCCAGCCGGCAACTGCCCGCAGGAGGCGGCTTTCAAGGTTTCGACAAAACTCACCGGGCCGCTGACCCGGATTACGCCCAGGCGCTGGAACAGCGCGTCGTACAGCGCGTCCGATCCCGACAGCGAACTGGTGTGACTCAAGGCCAGCTCGGCGCCGATCTGCGACACCCCGGTCTTCAGGGCGATGATGGGTATGCCCTTCTCCAGGGCCTTGTGCGCCGCCCGGGCAAAACCCGGCACGTTCTTCAGGCCTTCCAGGTGCAGGCCGATGGCGGTCACCCGCGGCTCGTCCAGCAGCACGTCCATCAATTCGGCAATGCCCAGTTGCGCCTGATTGCCCACCGAGGCCATGTAGGCCACCGGCAGCGAGCGATCGCTCATGGACAGGTTGTAGGCAAAGTTGCCGCTCTGGGTCAGCACCGCCACACCGCGTTCCACGGGTTGACCGCCATGGGCCACCGGCCACAGCGCTGCGCTGTGCAGGTAGTCCAGCAAGCCGTAGCAGTTGGGACCCAGCAGCGCCATGTCGCCCGCGGCCTGGAGCAGTTGCTGTTGCAGGGCCTGGCCCTGGGCGCCGGTTTCGGCAAAGCCCGAGGCGTAGCAGATAGCCCCGCCGGCGCCCTTGGCCGCCAGCGCCGCGACGCAGGTCAGGGTCAGCTCGCGGTTGGTGGCGACGAACACCGCATCCGGGCCGCAAGGCAGTTGTTCGATGCTGGGCACACAGGGCACGCCATCGAGCTCGGCATGCTGCGGGTTGACCAGCCACATGGGCCCGGCAAACCCACCTTCGGCGCAGCGCTTGAGGGCCCGGGCCATGCTGCGCCCACCGACGAAAGCCAAGTGCCTTGGGGCCAGCAGGCGCTTGAGATTGTCACGCAAAGTCTGGGACATGACGGCAATTCTCCAGGGCGCTCAGCGCATCAGCGGCCGCAGCAGTTCACGGGAAATGATGTGGCGCTGGATCTCCGAGGTGCCCTCCCAGATCCGCTCGATCCGCGCGTTGCGCCAGATGCGCTCCACCGGGCCTTCGTCCATCAGGCCCATGCCGCCGTAGATCTGCACCGCCTCGTCGGCCACCCGGCCCAGCACTTCACTGGCGAACAGCTTGGCCATGCCGGCCTCGCCATCGGTCATGCTGCCCTGGTCCATCTTCCAGGCGGTGTGCAGGGTCAACAGCTCGGCGGCGCGGATCTGCGTGGCCATGTCCGCCAGCTTGAACGACACCCCCTGGTAGCTGCCGATGGCCTGGCCGAACTGCTTGCGGTCCGCGGCCCATTGCAGGGAGGCATCCAGGGCGCGCTGGGCCTGCCCGACGCAGTTGGCGGCGACCATCACCCGCCCGGCGGTGAGCCAGGCGTTGGCCACTTCCCAACCCTTGCCCACCTCCCCCAGCACCTTGGAAGCCGGTACCCGGCAGTCGTCGAAGAACATCTCGAAGGTGTGGTAGCCGCGGTTGCTCACGCACTTGGGGCCCCGGCGGATGGTCAGGCCCGGGGTGTCGCGGTCCACCAGGAACGAGGTCACCGCGTTGCGCTGGCGGCCGTTGTGCTCATAGGTGCCGGTAACGGCGAAGACAATGGCGAAATCCGCATGCCCGGCGTGGCTGATGAAATGCTTGCTGCCGTTGAGCACGAAGTCGCCGCCATCGCGCACGGCGCGGGTCTTGATCGCATTGGCGTCGGAGCCAGCGCCGGGTTCGGTCAGGGCGAAGCAGTCGACCTTGCGCCCCTGCACGCAGGGCAGCAGGTAGTCGCCGATCTGCGAGCCGGTGCAGGCCATGAGGATTTTCGACGGCCGGGCAACGAACACATGCAGGGCCCAGGAACACTTGGCCAGCTCGCGCTCAATCAGCGCCTGGGACAGGTAGTCCAGGCCGCCGCCCCCCACTTCTTCCGGCATGTTGAAGGCATAGAAGCCGGCGGCGATGGCCTTGCTGCGGATCTCCCCGGCGAGGTCGGCGCTGACCTCATCGGCGCGGTCCACCGCCTCTTCGTGGGGCAGCAACTCCTTGCTGACAAAACTGCGAACCGCGTCCACCAACATTTCTTGTTCTTGGCTGAGTTGGAAATTCATGGCGCTACCTGTGAGTGATTGACGGTGCAAAAAAACGAGTGACCTGGCAGGACGTTCTGGCGAAAAACACCTTCTCGTAGGAGCCAGCTTGCTGGCGAACAGGCCCTTGAATCAGGCGCTGTTCTTGCGGGCGCCTTCGCCGGCAAGCCGGCTCCTACAAAATGGGCGCATGGCCCAGGGGCCCTTTCGCCGGCAAACCGAGCGCCGCCCGGCCGCCCCTACAGCCCTTGGAAACGTGGCGGGCGTTTTTCGCTGACGGCACGCAGGGCTTCGGCGCCGTCGGCGCTACGCCCGCACAGCAGGCCAGCGGCCAGTTCGGCGGCCAGTTGCTGCGCCAGGCTGCGGTCGGCGCCCTGGCGTATCAGCTTCTTGGTCTGGGCAAAGGCGAAGGTCGGGCCCGTGGCCAGGCGCGCCGCCAGCTCGCTGACGCTGCCGATCAGTTGCTCGTCGGCGCACACCTCGCCGACCAAACCGGCGGCCAGGGCGCGTTCGGCGCTCCACAACTCATCGAGAAACAGCAGGCGCTTGGCCTGTTCGCTGCCGATCAAGCGCGGCAGGTGCCAACTGGCCCCGGCGTCCGGCGAGTAGGCCATGCTGGTGTAGCCGGCCTTGAAGCGCGCCGACTGCCCGGCCACCCGCAGGTCGCAGCACAGCGCCAGGTCCATGCCACCGCCCACCGCCGTGCCGTTGATGGCGGCGATGGTGGGTTTGTCCAGGCTGTGCAAGCAGGTCATCAAGGCGTGGGCGGTTTCGGTCCAGCCGTAGCTTTCCAGGGCGCCCCGGGCCTCGGCTTCGGCCCATTCCGCCAGATCGGCCCCGGCGCAGAAACTGCGGCCGCTGCCGGTCAGCACCAGCACCCGTACCGCCGGGTCACTGTTGCAGTGCTCCAGCAAGGCATGCAGTTGCTTGAGGGTGGGGATGTCCAGGGCGTTGCGTTGCTCCGGGCGATTGAGGGTGATCCAGGCTACGCCGGCTTCGATCCGGCTGAGCAGCGACGATGAAGGGGTCATGTGCGTCCTCGAATTATTGTGGTTGGCGTGAGGGAGGTGACGTGAGGGTCATACTAAACGAGTGTTCAACAAGGCGGCAATTGGTTGATTGAGGCCAGTCCTCATTCTGATAAACACACATAACTTATTGTTTTAAATGGATATTAATCAGAATCAATCGTTGTTTAGGGCGCCGCTGTTACAACTTCGAACAACCGCCTACAACCTCCCGCGCGGCCTCTGTAGCCGCTGCCGAGGCTGCGGAGGCGTCCGCCCAGGCAATACAAGGCTCAACGGCCTCTTCGCCGGCAAGCCGGCTTCTACGGGGTGAGACTGTGGGATGTGCCTGCCTGCTGTAGGAGCTGGCTTGCCAGCGAAGGCGTCCGCCCAGGCGATGCAAGGCTTGCGGGCCTCTTCGCCGGCAAGCCGGCTCCTACGGGGTGAGGCTGTGGGATGTGCCTGCAGGCTGTAGGAGCTGGCTTGCCAGCGAAGGCGTCCGCCCAGGCAATGCAAGGCTCAACGGCCTCTTCGCCGGCAAGCCGGCTCCTACGGGGTGAGTCTGTGGGATGTGCCTGCCTGCTGTAGGAGCTGGCTTGCCAGCGAAGGCTTCCGCCCAGGCGATGCAAGGCTTGCGGGCCTCTTCGCCGGCAAGCCGGCTCCTACGGGGTGAGGCCGTGGGATGTGCCTGCCGGCTGTAGGAGCTGGCTTGCCAGCGAAGGCGTCCGCCCAGGCGATGCAAGGCTTTAAGGGCCTCTTCGCCGGCAAGCCGGCTCCTACGGGAGCCTGCGCGGTGTGCCTGCCGGCTCCTACAGGGCGGCTGCAGGTTGCAATTGGCGTTTGCGCTGCATCAGGTAGTAGGCGCCGTAGCACAGGGCGATAAAGCCCGAGCCCCAGTACAGCGACGGACGCTGGGTTTCATCCAGGGCCAGGAACACGAACAGCGAACTGCACAGGACGATGCACAGCAGCGGCACCAGGGGGAACCAGGGCGCGCGGTACTTGAGCTGCTCCAGTTGCCCGCCTTCGCGCAGGAACTGGCGGCGGAAGCGGTACTGGGCCAGGGCAATGACGATCCAGGTCACGGTGCCGGCCATGCCGCTCACCGCCATCAGCACCATGAACAGGGTGTCGGCGGCGATGAAGCTGGTCATCAGCGAGATCAGGGCAAAACACAGGGTGATGAACAGGGCGCGCAGGGGGACGCCTTGTTTGCTCAGGGGCGACAGGACCTTGGGCGCCATGCCGGATTTAGACATGGCCCAGAGGATGCGCGTGGAGGCATACAGCCCGGAGTTGCCCACCGAGAGGATCGCCGTGAGGATCACGAAGTTCATCAGGTCGGCGGCGTAGGGAATGCCCACCATGTCGAACACCTGGACGAAGGGGCTTTCCACCAGCCCGGCTTGCTGCCAGGGAATGATCGCGGCCAGCACCATCACCGCCAGGACGTAGAAGATCAGCACGCGGAACACCACGTTGCGCACGGCACGCGGAATGCTTTTTTCCGGCTGGTCGGTTTCACCGGCGGCCACGCCCATGATCTCGCAGCCCTGGAAGGCGTAGACCACGGTCATCATCACCGCGAACACCGCCGGCAGGCCGTTGGGGAACAGGGAGTCGCCCTTGAGGTTGTCGAACATCGGCGCCGGGGCGCCGCTGGGCAGGTCGATGACGCCGAAGATCACCAGCGCGCCCACCACGATAAAGCTCAGGATCGCCAGCACCTTGACCCCGGCGAACCAGTATTCGGCCTCGCCAAAGGCCCGGGTGGCCAGGGCGTTGATGCCGAACAGCAAGGCCACGAACAGCGCCGACCAGTACCAGATCGGCACCCCGGGGAACCAGCGCTGCATCAGCATGCCGGCGGCGGTGAATTCCAGGCCCACGGTGGTGGCCCAGCTCATCCAGTAGACCCAGCCGATCATGAAGCCGGTGGCCGGGCCGATGTACTTGGTGGCGTGGGCCTGGAACGAGCCGGACACCGGCATCTGCACCGACAGCTCGCCCAGGCAGACCATTACCAGGTACATCAGGAAGCCGGCCACCAGGTAGGAGAGGATCGCCCCCCAGGGCCCGCCCTGGTTGATGGTGACCCCGGAGCCCATGAACAGCCCGGTGCCAATCACACCGCCCAGGGACAGCATGAAAATGTGCCGGCTCTTCAGCGAGCGCGTCAGTTGGATGCCTTTGCGTTCAGTACTGGTCGTCATGGTGCACCTCAGCAGTCGGTGAGGCGCAGGGCGCGGGGTGATGGGACGGGGCGCGGGGTACAAGCAGCTTGCAGGCCGTTCATTATTATTATCTCCAATAAGCTTCGAAGGCCGCGGCGGGCGCGGCTTGGGCGATTATTGGAAAGTCATGTAAGTTCGGGTTGAAGCAAAAGATCGAAGATGTAAAAAGTCGTAAGGATTTTGTACGTCAGGCCGCCAGCAACTGCTCCAGCAAGCGCCGCGACTGCTGCCAGCAGGGCTCCAGGCGCAGCGCCAGAGCGGCCAGCGCCGGATGGTCGACCTGCTGCGCCGCGGTTTCCACTTCCCGCAGGACCCCGGCCAGGGCGCAGAAGCCCAACGAGTCGGTACTGCCGGCCAGGCGATGGGCCAGATGCAGGACCTGCATGCAGTCCCCGGCGGCCAGGGCTTCGGCCAGCAGCGGTTGCTGCTGGTCCAGGGCCTGGGCCAGGACCTTGAGCAGGTCCTGCACCTTCTGCTGCCCGAGCAAGGTGCCATGGGTGTCCAGCAGCCCCTGGTCCACCAGCCCATGCGGGCGCGCAGGCGGCGTACCGCCCTGCCCGGCCAGTACCTGACGCAGGCTGTCGAGTTGCAACGGCTTGCCGAGAATGCCTTGCATGCCGGCCTCCAGGTAGCCGCTGACCAGGGCCGGCTGGACACTGGCGGTCAGGGCGAAGATCCGCGCCTCACGGTTGGGCCCGGGGTGGCGGCGGATTTGCCGGCACAGCTCGACCCCGCTGATGCCGGGCAGGTGCACATCCAGCAGCAACAGGTCGAAGGCTTGCTGCCCGCACAGGGCCAGGGCCGTCTCGCCGTCTTGCGCCAGCCACACCCGATGGCCGTCGCGCTCCAGCAGGCCGCTGGCCACCTGGCGATTGAGGGCCACGTCCTCCACCACCAGAATGTTCAGGCCCTGCGCCGGCCCTTCGACCTGTGCCGGCAAGGGTTCCTGGCCGATCGCCAGGGGCAGCTCGAACCAGAAGCAACTGCCCTGCCCCAGCTCGCTGTCCACCCCCAGGCGGCCGCCCAGTTGCTCGATCAGGTGCTTGCAGATCGCCAGGCCCAGGCCGGTGCCGCCGTAGCGCCGGGTCACCTCGTCGCTGGCCTGGACGAACCGTTCGAAGATCTTCTCGCGCATCGAGGCGGCAATGCCGATGCCGTTGTCGCGCACGCTGAAACGCAGGCGCTGGCTATCCGCGGCGTTGTCCAGCACCTGCACCTCGACCTGCACCCAGCCGCCCTCGGTAAAGCGAATGGCGTTGGCCAGCAGGTTGCTCAGCACCTGGCGCAGGTACTGTTCGGCGCCCTGTTGCCACGGCGCCAGTTGCGGGTCCAGCCGCCATTCCAGGCGGTTGCCATTGGCCCGGGCCCGGGGCTCCAGGAGGGTGGTGACCTCCTCCAGCAATTGGCGCAGGGAGAAATTCCGGACGTCGGGGCGGCTGTGGCCTTCTTCCAGGCGGGCGAAGGACAGCACTTCGTTGAGAATGCCGAGCAAGCCTTCGCCGGCCTTGTGCAGGGCCTGCAAGCGCTGGCGATCCTGGCTGCCCAGGGGCGCCGAACGCAGCAGTTCGGCCATGCCGAGGATGCCATTCAAGGGGGTGCGCAGTTCATGGCTCATGGTCGCCAGAAAGCGCGACTTGGCGAGGTTCGCGGCTTCGGCCTCGTCCTTGGCGTGCATCAGGCTGGCGGTGCGGCGCTGGACCATTTTCTGCAATTCATCGCGCTTGTCCTGCAGGGCCAGGCGGTCGGCTTCGCGGCGCTGCACATCATCGAGCACCGCCCGGCGCATGTCGTCCAGGGCCCGGGCCACGGTGTCGATCTCGTCGCCGCCGGGGCGCTGGCGCTTGTCCAGATGCAAGGGCTCGTGCAGCTCGCCGGCCGCCACGCGCCGGGCGAAATCGGCCATCACTTGCAGGTGCCGGGTCACCAGGCGGTAGAACAGCCCGGACAAGGCCACCGCCAACCCGCAGAGAAACACGCTCATCCACAACAGGCTGGCCAGCCCGGTGGCGTACAAGCGCCGGTACACCGCCCCCAGGTCGGTGCTGACCTGCAACTCGCCGAGCTGGCGCAGCGGCCCGGACGGCGGCTGGTAGCTCAGGGGGAAACGCTCGACCCGCAGCGGCCCGATCAGCTCGGCGCTGCCCTGCTGCAAGTCGAAGTCGTTGCTGATCAGGTGCACCCGGGCCACATCGGAAAAGTCCACCAGCCCCTGCAACTGCACGGTCAGCTGCTCCTGGTTGAGGTCCCACAGGTTGCGTTCCAGGCTGCCCAGGTAACCGGCGCGGATCAGCTCCATGCGGCTGTCGATGTCGCGCATTTCCCGGCGGTATTCGAAGTACAGCTGCACGCTGCTGGCGAGCACGGTGAAGCACAGGCTGAACAGCAGGATAAACAGCAACAGGCGGCGCAACAGGCCGCTGGGCCGCAGCGCAATCATGGCCGGCCCTCCACCTGGGCCTTGAGCATGGCGCGGTAGTCGTCCTGGCTCTGCGCCAGCCAGCGCTGGATCGCCCCGCTGTCCACCTGGCGCTGCAACTGGGCGTCGATCTCGGCCATGCGCGCCGCCAGGGGCGAATGGCGCGACACCGCCAGGCGCAGGTAGTCGACGCTCACCGCCTGGGGCAAGGCGATGATGTCCTGGGCCCCCGGCAATTGCTCGATGAACAGCTGCCCGGTGCGGCGTTCATAGGGGATGAAATCGATGCGCTGGCGGATCAGCTTGCCGAAATTCTGTTGGCTGCTGGAGACCCATTCGATATTGCCGTGCTGCACCACTTCGCGGTCGAAATCCTGGCCGTAGCTCTCGCCGAACAGCAGGCCGCCGCGGTAGGCGGTCAGGTCCTGCAAGTGGGTAAAACTCGGCAGGTTGCGGCGGTTGACGAACAGCGCCACCTCCTCACGCAGCACCGGCACCCGGGAAAACAACAGGTCCTGCTGGCGCTGGCCGGTGCTGTAGGCCAGCACCACATCCACCCGGCCGGCCGCGGCGTCCAGCAGGCAGCGCTTCCAGTTGCCCAGCACCACCACCTGCACCTGATAGCCCAGGTCCCCCAGCACCTGGCGCACCACCGTCGGTGCCAGGCCGCGCACCTGGCTGCCGTCGCTCCAGGAAATCGGCGGGTACACCGGGTAGTCGCAATAACGCAGCACGGGCTGGGGCTCGGCCCAGGTCGCGCCGGCCAGCGGGATCAGGCACAGGCCCAGGTACAGCACCAGCGCGCGACGCAGCAATTCAGGCCGCCACGCTGGCGGTGAACAGGTAACCGGCGCCGTGGATGGTGATGATCAGCTCCGGCTCGGCCGGATCGTCGTGCAGCTTGCGCCGCAGGCGGCCCACCAGCACGTCGATGGAACGGTCGCTGGGCACCCATTCGCGGTTGCGGATCTGGTCCATCAACTGGTCGCGGCTCAGGGTGTGGCCGCTGTTGCGCAGGAACACGCTGAGCAATTGGTATTCGCCGTGGGTCAGCAGGGTTTCAGCACCCCGCGGGTCGATCAGCCGGCGGCGGTCGGTGTCCAGGGCCCAGTCGGCGAACTGCTTGACCGGGCTCGGGCTGTTGGCCGGGGCCTGGGGCGGGCGGGCCTGGCGCACCCGACGGATCAGGTTCTTGGCCCGGGACACCAGCTCGCGGGGGTTGAGGGGTTTGATCACGTAGTCGTCGGCACCGCATTCCAGGCCGACGATGCGGTCGATGTCGTCGTTGCGCCCGGTGATCAGGATGATCCCCACCTCCGAGCGCACCCGCAGTTCCCGGGTCAGGGTCAGGCCGTCCTTGCCCGGCAGGCGGATATCCAGCATCAGCAGGTCCACCGTGTGCTGGCCGAGAAAGCTCTCCGCCTGCTCCGCGGTGGCGGCGCAATGCACGTCGTAGCCTTCCTGAGAGAGATAAGCCTGAAGCAGCTCGCGAATCAGCGGATCGTCGTCGACGATCAATACCCGAGGAGTCATCGCCTGTTTCCTGATTATTTTTATTGGAGATCAAGCCTTGCGCACGCTAACCATTACTGAACAACCGATCAATAGCCCTATGTCGGCCTGACGAAACCGCGCCCGCCGCTGGCCAGCAGGCCCTCGACCCAGGCTTCGCAGATCTGCACGCCCTGCTGCGGGCTGAAGGTCCCCGGGTTGAGCCCGGACTCCAGCCACAGGCCGTCGAGCAAGGCGCTGAGGCTGATGGCCGCCAGATCGGCGTCGAAGCCTTTCCAGCCCTGAATGCCGGCCAACTGGCCCAGCAGGCCGGCCAGCTCGTTGCGGTATTCACCATAGGAGTGTTCGTGGGCCAGGTTGATCGCCTCGGCGGTCTTCACCGCGCCCCAGAAGGCCAGCCAGGCATCCAGCAGCCGTGGGTCCAGCAGTTCGGCGCAGAACGAGGCGCGAAAGAACGCCGACAGCCGCTGCCGGGGGTCGGGCTCGGCCTGCTCCATGGCCTCGCGCAGCAGGCTCATGACCCGCCCGGTGATCGCGCGATAGGCCTCGGCCACCAGCTCGTCCTTGCCGGAATAGTGATGGCTGATCAGCCCCACCGAAACCCCGGCCTCGGCGGAGATCTTGCGGATCGACGCGCCCTGGAAACCGTGGAGCTTGAGGCAGGTCAGCGTCGCCTCGATCAGCTCGGCCTTGCGCAGGTCGGGTTCCAGGCGGGAAAAGCGCGCTTCCTGGCTCATGGGGCGGGTTCCTTGGGCAGTGGCGGGAAGTTGAAACTGAACGACTGTACAACAGGCCTTCCGTGGCTATCCAGCGTTTGTGTGGCCGCGCCAAGCCGCACCAAGTCCTGTAACCGCTGCCGTAGGCTGCGAACGGGCTGGGCGGCATTCCGTCGCAGGGACGCCACGATCTTCAAGGCGACACAGGTTCGGCTGCAGATCGTCAAGCAAGGCCCTGCGGGCCTTTTCGCAGCTTCGCCAGGGCTCAGCAGCGGCTACAGGGGTCAGGCGCGGTAGTCGGGGGCGATGCGCTCCAGCAGGCGCAGCAACGCTGCCCAGGCCAGTTGCATGGCGTCCGGGTCGTTGAGTTCGCCTTCCTGCAAAGGCCGGCCCGGGTCGTTGAACTGGCGTTCGGTGTGGGCACAGACCGCGTCCGGCGGTAGCACGATCTCCCCCGCCGCCTGGGCCGCCAGTTGGATCTCGCAGGCTTTCTCCAGGTAGTACATGCGCAAAAACGCCTGGCTCACGGTTTCGCCCACGGTGAGCAGGCCATGGTTGCGCAGCATCAGCACGCTCTTGTCCCCCAGGTCGGCCACCAGCCGTTGCTGCTCGCTCAGGTCCAGGGCCACGCCTTCGTAGTCGTGGTAGGCCACGCGGCCATAGAACTCCATGGAGATCTGGTTCACCGGCAGCAAGCCGCACTTGAGCGCCGCCACCGCGCAACCGGCCTTGGTGTGGGTGTGCAGCACGCACTGGGCGTCTTCCCGGGCGCCGTGAATCGCGCTGTGAATCACAAAACCCGCCGGGTTCACCGGGTACGGCGACGGCTCCACCGCCTCGCCATTGAGGTCGATCTTCACTAGGTTGGAGGCGGTGATTTCCTCGAACATCAGGCCGTAGGGGTTGATCAGGAAGTGATGCTCGGGCCCGGGCAGGCGCACCGAGATATGGGTGAAGATCAGGTCGGTCATGCGAAAGTGCGCGATCAGGCGGTAGCAGGCCGCCAATTCTTCCCGCAGGCGCTGTTCAGTGACGCTGCGCTCGGTCAGGGCGTAGGGGCTGGGAGCGATGTTGTTCATTATTGGAGTCCTCCAGGCTGTTGGGCTGGCAAACAATAGGGCCGGACATCCGTAGACGTCCAGCCCGTTGAGACTACTTGCTGGCCCAGGCGTTGAAGCGCTCTTCCAGCTCTTCGCCATGATCGACCCAGAACCCGACGTCCATCGCCAGTGCCCCCTTGAGGTTCTGTTCCGAGGTCGGCACCCACTGCGCCAGCGCCGGGTCGAGCTTGGCTGCGGCCAGGGTGTTGGTGGGGCCATAGGGGATCTGCTTGACGTAGTTGACCTGGGCTTCAGGGGTGTTGGCAAACGCGATGAAGCGCTTGGCCTGATCCACGTGTTTCGAGCCCTTGATGATCGCCCAGTAGTCCATGCCGTACAGGCTGCCGGGCCACACCACCGCCAGCGGCGCGCCGGCCTGGGCGGCCACGGCGATGCGGCCGCTGTAGGTCGAGGTCATCACCACATCACCGGCGGCCAGCCACTGCCCCGGCTGGGCCCCGGCCTCCCACCACTGGATGTAGGGCTTGAGTTCGCTGAGCTTGGCAAAGGCCCGGTCCACCCCCTCGGGCGTGGCCAGGACCTTGTACACGTCCTCGACCTTGACCCCGTCGGCCATCAGGGCGAATTCCAGGTTGTACACCGCGCGCTTGCGCAGGCCGCGCTTGCCGGGGAACTGCTTGACGTCCCAGAAATCCGCCCAGGACGCCGGGGCCTTGGCCAGCTTGTTGCGGTCGTAGGCAATGGCCACGCTCCACACCAGCACCGCCGAGCCGCAGGGCTGGGCGGCATCGGGAATCAACTGCTCGGCACGGCCCAGAGTCTTCCAGTCCAGGGGTTCGTACATGCCTTCGTCGCAACCGCGCATCAGGTCCGGGCCTTCGATCTGCACCACGTCCCAGTCGACGTTGCCGGTGTCGACCATGACCTTGATGCGGGCCATTTCGCCGTTGTATTCGCTCTGGATCAGCTTGCTGCCATCGGCCTTGCTGAAGGGTTGGAACAACGCCACATCCTGGGCTTTTTGTCCGGCTCCGCCGTACGCCACGACCACCATGTCGGGGGCTGCCTGGGCAGTGCCCTGGCCCAGGGTCAGACCCAGGGCCAGGCTCAGGGCCAGGAAAGAACAACCGTGCTTGCGGGTGAGCGCTTTCATCTGTGAATCCTCTTCGCGGTGCCACACCGGCAGGCGCCGGCACGGCCCTTTTTTATTGTTGTGAGGTTGGCCCCGGGAGCGGGCGCAGATCGAAGCTACTGCAAGCCTTAGTAAAAAAACAAGTTGATTTTTTACTGTCGGTAAATTTTGATAGGCCAACAATAACAACGCCAAGGCTACGCCCCCTGCCCTTGGCCCGCCTGGAGCCACCGCAATGACCAGCGCCTTCCCGCACCTGTTCCAACCTTTGCAGATCCGTGGCAAACGCCTGAAGAACCGCATCATGTCCAGCGGCCACGACACCTCGATGCCCACCGACAACCTGGTCAACGAACAGCTGATTGCCTACCACCGCGCCCGGGCCGAAGGCGGCGTGGGCCTGATCGTGCTGCAGGTGGCTGGGGTCCACGACAGTGCGCGCTACACCAGCCACGTGCTGATGGCCACCGACGACGCCTGCATCGACGGCTACCGGCGCCTGGCCGAAACCTGCCACGCCCACGGCACCGTGGTGCTGTCGCAGATCTTCCACCCGGGGCGGGAAATCATGGAGTCCGCCGACGGCCTGCTGGCGGTGGCCTACTCCCCTTCGGCGGTGCCCAACGAACGCTTCCGGGTCATGCCCCGGGCCCTGGACCAGGACATGATCGACGAGATCATCCAGGGCTACGCCGACGCCGCCCGGCGCCTGCATCAGGCCGGGCTGGACGGCGTGGAACTGGTGGCCAGCCACGGCTACCTGCCGGCGCAGTTCATCAACCCGCGGGTCAACCGCCGCACCGACGGCTACAACGGCGAACTGGAACAACGCCTGCGCTTTATCCGGGAAATCCTCGGCGCCATGCGCGCCAGCACCGATGCCGAGTTCATCATCGGCCTGCGCATTTCCGCCGATGAACGCGACCCCGAAGGCCTCACCGAAGACGAATCCCTGGCCGCCGTGCAATTGCTGCAAGGGCAACTGGACTACGTGCACATAGTCGCCGGCACCTCGGCCTCCCTCGGCGGCGCCGTGCACATAGTCCCGCCCATGGCGGTGGAAGCGGCCTATCTGGCCCGGGAAGCCGGCACCTTCAAGGCCAAGCTGTCGATCCCGCTGTTCGTCACCGGGCGCATCAACCAGCCCCAGGAAGCCGAGGCGATCATCGCCAAGGGCCAGGCCGACGTCTGCGGCATGACCCGCGCGCTGATCTGCGACCCGCAAATGCCCAACAAAAGCGACAGCGGCCGAGCCGAGGACGTGCGCGCCTGCATCGCCTGCAACCAAGCGTGCATCGGCCACTTCCACAAGGGCCTGCCGATCTCCTGCATCCAGCACCCGGAAACCGGCCGCGAACTGCTCTACGGCCAGCCCAAGCCCAGCGCCCGCGGCAAACGCATTATGGTGGTGGGCGGCGGCCCGGCCGGGATGAAAGCCGCTGCGGTGGCCGCCCAACGCGGCCACCGCGTGACCCTCTACGAAGCCAGCGCGCAACTGGGCGGCCAGATCCAACTGGCGCAACTGCTGCCCCGGCGCAGCGAATTCGGCGGCGCCAGCACCAACCTGCAACGGGAAATGCAACTGGCTGGCGTCGAAGTGGTGCGCAACACCCGGGTCGACCGCGCCCTGATCGAGCGGGAAAACCCCGACCACGTGATCATCGCCACCGGCGCCCAGCCCTACTGGCCGAACTTCGAACGCGGCGGCGACCTGCAAGTGGTGGACGCCTGGCAAGTACTGCGCGACGAAGTGCAACTGGGCCGCAGCGTCGTGGTGGCCGACTGGCGCTGCGACTGGATCGGCCCCGGCATCGCCGAGCGCCTGGTGCGCGCCGGGCACCAAGTGCAACTGGCGGTCAACGGCACCCACTGCGGCGAAAGCCTGCCGCTGTACGTGCGCGACCAGATGGCCGGCGAACTGCACAAACTGGCGATCCCGATCATCCCCTACGCCCGCCTCTACGGCTGCGACGACAGCACCGTGTACCTGCAACACACCGCCAGCGGCGAACCCATGCTGCTGGAAAACGTCGACAGCCTGGTGCTGTGCCAAGGCCACCAATCCGTGGACGACCTCGGCCAACAACTCAAAGGCCTGGTGCCCTTCCAACGCATCGGCGACTGCCTGGCACCGCGCACAGTGGAAGAAGCCATCCATGAAGGCTTGAAAGTCGCCTGGGCGCTTTGAGGCTGCTTTATACTCCAGGGCTTTTGCAGGACGGGCGCCCGGACGCGCCCGCCTTCCAGGCCTGGAGCCCGCCATGAACCAAAGCAGCAAGACGCCGCCCGTGAGCACCGCGCCCGAGCCCGGCAGCGACAACCAGGCCCCTGGCGGCCCGCAGTTCCTTGGCACCCGCATCCGTGGCCTGCGCAAACGCCGCGGCCTGACCCTGAGCGAACTGGCCCAGCAGAGCGAACTCACCGCCGGCTACATCAGCCAACTGGAACGCAACCTCGCCTACCCCTCCATCCCCGCCCTATTCAACATCGCCCGCAGCCTGGGCGTGACCATTCAGTGGTTCTTCGCCAGCGAAACCCAGACCGCACCCGAAGACCAAGGCTATGTCGTGCGCAAGAAACAGCGGCTGCAGGTGAATTATGAGAACGGGATTATCGATCAACTGCTGACCCCACAGCCGACCCGGCAGCTGGAGTTTTTGCACTCACGCTTTCCGCCGGGGACCTACAGCAAGGAGAGTTACAGCCATGAGGGCGAGGAAGCCGGGTATGTGCTGTCGGGGAGCTTTGAGCTGTGGGTGGGGGAACGGTATTTTCAGTTGAGTGAGGGGGATAGCTTTAGTTTCTCCAGCCAGGAACCGCATAAGTATGGGAACCCTGGGGAGGAGGATGCGGTGGTGTTGTGGGTCATAACGCCGCCGACGTTTTGAAGGTTGGGGGACAAGCTACTTTCGACCTCGCAGACTGGAGGTCTGTCTCTACTAGAGACTAGGATCGAGTAGTCAATATCTGATGAATAAGGTCGAAATTGATCTACCAAGGCACTGCTTGAATCGAGGTGCCACCGAACGACAGCCGTCTACCACAAGACGACGTTTGACGAGGATACATAGCGACTATGGAAGGCACTGCGCTCTGGCTTTTTGATGCTCCACCGAATGTTGCCTGCCTCACTGTGCGGTCAATTCTTGATGGTCATAAACCTATTCTTGCTGTTGTCCGAGACTTCGAAGACGGAGCATGGTCATTTCTAACAGGCGAAGACATCGAGATGGCTGACGCTCTTCTCGTATCCTTAAAGTCTATAGTCGAACTTGACCCCAGTATCATTGACTTGGCTGACCTTCAACCTGGCTGGACTGCAGTTCGCAGCCACCGCGATATGCCATGGCAGAGAGCAATCAAATAGCCTGCTGCGAATATCGTTAGCCGCTCCGCCAGTTGGCGTTTCTGCACTCGCGTTTTCTGCTGGGGACGTACAGCAAGGAGAGTTATAGCCATGAGGGCGAGGAAGCCGGGTATGTGCTGTCGGGGCGTTTTGGGCTGTGGGTGGGGGAACGGTATTTTCAGTTGAGTGAGGGGGATAGCTTTAGCTTTTCCAGCCAGGAACCGCATAAGTATGGGAATCTTGGGGAGGAGGATGCGGTGGTGTTGTGGGTGATTACGCCGCCGACGTTTTGAGGGAGCGACTGAGCGGAAGCGCAATGCACCGCTCTTTCGTTTACTGAAAACTAGCTGTCACGGACTGGGAAGTAGAACTGCTGCCGCAACCACTCGCTGAACTGGGCCTCGGTCAGCGGAGCGCGTTGCTCGCCCATTTCATTCCAGGCGCGGTTAATCATCTGTTCCCAGTCTCGGGCGACGTCCATTAGTGGCGCTGCTGCTCCCCAGAAGTGTCCGGTCTCCAATGTTGCCCTTGCTCGACCGTTCAACTCAGCGAGGGTGGTGGTGCCCTCCAGATAGCGCAGCCCAGCTTCTAGCAATTTTCTGAACTCGATGATTTCAACGGTCATGTCTGGTCCCTTAAACAGAGCGTTTGGATAAGCAGCCTTTGGATTGATGCAGAGAATATCTGCTTTTCTGTTGTCACTTCAGCCGTGGTTAACATATTTGTATGCAATACCAGCGTCTGCTTACGACCAGAAGCAGCCAGTAACTAGAGACCCAGCGAAACTAATAGGCCATTTTTCTGCAGATCTGAGCGACCTGATATCGAGTCAGCACAGCACTCCTGCTGAAACCTACAATCCATTATTCGTCTGTGAACGTCTAGAGATTTACCGAAACTTTGCTTCACTGCACAAGCCCTTATAGAAATTACATGGTTTTTTATGCCATTCTCTAAAGCGCTTTAGCGCACCTAGGACGTCAATAGAAACAGCGCCTAAGGGAAGCCCGACTTGTCTGACATTCGAACCTAAGCGGCATTGAAAGGAGTCAACGTATGGAAATTGAAAAGGTCATCATTAAAGGTTTTCGAAACTACTCTGATGCCACGGTTAACTTCCAGAGCAAAACTTTAGTGATAGGCGGCAACGACTCTGGAAAAACCAACCTCATATACTCGCTCAGGCTGTTACTAGACAAATCTCTTTCAGAGAGCGACTTGGAACCCTCCGAATCAGACTTTCATGTCTCTAAAGCAGGAGTTCAACACGACGATCTCTCAATTGAAATTCACTTCAAGGATGTGGTAGAGGATGCTGTCCTTTCCGTCCTTAAAGGAAACGTATCAAGCGATGGAAAATCAACATTACGATACGAAGCAAACAGAAAAAAACTAGATTACACAATTAAGCTCGGCGTGAACTCGAAAAGCCTCAATACAATTAACAGCAGATTTTATCTAAAGTACCTAAACCTTAAGTATGTAAAATCTAGCAGAGACTTAGAAAAATTTGTCAACATTGAAAAAAAACACCTTCTGAAGATATCGCAAGAGCTCAGATCTGAAAGCGAAATTAAATCAGACCAAACACAGCTCGAAATCATCGGAAAAAATCTAGACACGATAAACGGGCTAATTGGAAAACTCCACTATGTAACCAATGCCACGAACGCGGTGAATGAAGAGCTTTTAAAACTTTCACACGATCTGACCAATTACTCCGTACACTTAGATTCAGGCGCAATTCAAACTCAACAGTTTATTGATAATTTAAAGCTAGGCGCTAGCACGGCTGGATCTAAAATATCTTTAGGAGGAGATGGGAGGAATAATCAAATTCTGATGGCTTTATGGAAAGCAAAAAGCCAGCGAGAATATGACCCTGAAAGCGAGGTTGTTTTTTACTGTATTGAGGAGCCAGAAGCGCATCTGCATCCGCATCAACAAAGAAAATTGGCGGACTATTTAATCAAGGATCTCCCCGGGCAAACCATCATTACAAGTCACTCCCCGCAAATTACTGCCAGGTATTTACCAAGCGCTATTGCACACATAAAAAGCTCGCCAGTTGGTAGCTACGCAGCTAGTGGTGGATGCTCAGATTGTATTAGTGAGGAATGGGATAACCTGGGATATAGAATGAGCATTCTGCCAGCAGAGGCTTTTTTCTCAAAGTGCGTACTGCTCGTTGAAGGCCCCTCAGAGTTACTATTCTATAATGAACTGGCAAAACAAATTAAAATAGATCTTGACTACTACAATATTTCAATACTGAACGTAGAGGGCATTCAGTTCAAGGTTTATACAAAAATATTGGATGCCATGGAAATTCCTTGGGCGATACGCACGGACAATGACATATCTCAAATTACTGTTCAACAAGTTGAGCTTAGGCAGCTTGCCGGTATAAATAGGTGTTTATCTCTAGCAGGCAATCCAAAACTCGATCACAGGCCTATTGGGACTAATCAAAAAACTATTTGTGACGACGGCACTTGGGCAGCGGTTAATAAAATCACCAACGCACACGGCATATTTCTCGCAAAAGTTGATTTGGAGACTGATCTCTGCGAAGAATTTCCAATCCAGCTGTTGGCGTACACCGAGACGTCTGATTTTCCTACCGCAATAGCTTTCCTTCAAAAGAAAAAAGCAATCCGCATGAGGGAGTTTCTCAGCTTATACTCATCAGCCCTCGTTTCTGCCTCGACAGGGCTGCTAGCACAACCACTACATTATTGCGTTGCAAAAGTGAGTAATGAAGCATGATTACCTACACAGAAGAACAGAGAGAAGCAATAAAACCTCAAGGCTCACTTGTTATTACAGCATGTCCTGGAAGTGGGAAAACCGCGGTCATTGCACAAAAAATTCGGAATGAGTTGCAAAACTTAAAATCCTATCAAGGAGTTTCTGCAATAACATTCACTCGCAAAGCCAGTAGAGAGTTAGAGGAGCGGTGCCGAAAAGATAACTCAGATACCAAGGCAAGCTTCTTTGGGACAATTGATTCATTCTGCCTTTCCGAAATTCTCTATCCTTTTCTAAATCAGGTTTTAGGGGGTAGCACTGAAAGCATGAACCCTAAATACGAATCGGATTTGACAGATGCGGAAAGGCTTTTAACTACCTCTCTGAAAGACATTGATGAAGTCGACACTACAAGCTTAACCGTCATAAAAAAACTTTATCTAAACGGAACTGTCTTCTTCCCCACCATTCCGGCACTCGCGCTCTATGTACATCAAAATTGCACGGCCTGTAAAAATTATATAAAAGCCAAATACACTAGTATCTACATTGACGAATACCAAGATTCCTCTAAAGCTCAACATATGCTTTTCTTAAGCATTGTAAACTCAGGCATAACTGGTGTGGCTGTGGGAGATTTGCAGCAGTCTATATATGGGTGGAGAAGGTGTAGTCCCGAGTTCCTTAAACAGCTTATGATATATCCGGGATTTACGCACCGAACGGTGTCTTACAATCACCGCTGCCACCCATCAATAGCGAACTACTCAAATAGACTTTTCAATCCGCAATTTGAGCTAGTTCCGACAGACTCTCTGCAAGTATGGCAATGTAAGCTTATAGGGACACAGCGCGATGCGGCCATATCGCTTAACAGATTAATCCCTGCCATACTAGAAAAATCTAATACATTCAAGCCATCAGATGTCGCGGTACTTGTTAGGAATAACCGTACCTTAGGCTACTTGAGAGAGCATGTTTCCATTCCTTGCAGAATATTTTCTGACGACGCTATCGACTTACTTCAGAGTAAGACAGGATTTCTTTGGTCAGCATTACTGAAGTATAAATTCGACCCAGCTATAACACCTGATTTGGTATTAGAGGCGCTCCCTGATCATTCAGAATTATCTAAAACAAAATTAATCTCCGCTCGCAAGGTAATTAGAAAAGCCAGAAACATAGATTCGTTGCTTCTTGAGGAATATTTACAAGGAGCATCGAAGCTATTTCTTGGCATTGAACCCAAAGACCATGAACTTTCTGCATTAAAAAAAGTAATAAATGACTCGGACGCGCTTAGGCAGTACACCCCTATTACTTCGGATGAAATCCAGTGCATGACGCTTCATAAGTCGAAAGGATTGGAATTCGAGATCGTAATTCATCTTGATCTTTCAGAGTGGATTTTTCCATTCCAGGAGGTTGGCGCGAGTTTTGCTGACAAGATTTACCCTGATTGGGAGCAGGATCTGAATCTTCACTTTGTCGGTGTCACCCGAGCCAAATCGATCTGTTTACTCGTTCATACCACTATGCGATTAAATGGAGCAGGAGAAACAAAAAATGGCGCCCCCTCAGCCTTTTTGAGGTTGCCAGGTGTTCAAGGTCTTTTCAAAACATTTACCTACCCCCAATAACAAATCATCGTTTTTACCCCGACTTACTTTCATTACTTCCATTTCAAGCAAAAAGTTATTTTTCTTAATATGCTGATATACTTACTAAAAACACGCAATGGTTGTAAAAATTCACAATATTCTCCGCATTAGAGCTTTGCTCGTTTGAGGCTACTGAATCGCCCAACTTTATGACATCCGTCTTTACTATCCTCGTTTGACATTCGTTGATTTTTTTCGTGCCCGGGTGCTTTTAAGGCCAAGATAATTGGTCTCATAGGTTGTGAGCAGATTCCACATTTGTCGATCTACGACATCGTGCTTTTCAGGACTTCTAAGTTTTTGAAGAAGTCTACTAATAAACTTGGCCGGCAGCTTTACAATTAAACACTGATGAGAGCCATGCATCTCTTTGACCCAATCCAAATCCTTTCCTGAGGTAAGGTTTTCGCTTTCATCCCTATTTATAATAAAACCCAATTTCCCATATGAACCAGTCAAGTATGACTGCAATTGGCGATACTCATCCGCGCCAAGCTCTTGATAGTTTTTTGCATCAAAAACAACGTTCCTGCTTTTATAGTCAAGTAAAACCCTACTCCAAAAATCTGATTTCCCACGATTAGTTCCAATTATATCCCTGCGTTGAACCGCAGCGCCATTTGGATGTAGTTGCAATCCAACAAGATGAGCCGCGAAGATTACTTTTAATGCTTCAAGACTCCACAATTCAAAATCACGCTCCCCCTCTCTCCCCAAGGGAATATTGTCGAGCTGCGAAACAATCTGACCAATTTTTGTATTTCTTATTTTTGGATTTAGTGAATCAACCTTAATATCATACTCATCATTTATTTCCTCAGCCTCATCTGGTGCCAATGCGTTTCGACTGAGATTTAAACCAAGCCAGTAACAGGGATGCACAAGAATCCTATCAATGTTCTCGAACCCCTTATCCGGAGTTCGGCCATCATGGCAAAACGAGTAAGAGGAAAGATTTTGATCGTGCAACCCTATAAAACCGATACTATAAAGCGACTGTAATAGTCCGGTAGAACCTAGCAAACGAGCTTCTGCCAAAGAAGCTTGCTCGTCTCCATCCTCTAATGATTCGACTGCATGATCGATTTTCGCCAAGGCCGCCATTACAGACAACTCAGGCTCCGCATTTTTGAATGCACTTGTAACTACCTGAATAGGGGGGAATATTTTTTGGTATTCCTTCCATAAGTCTTCAAGTCTGGCTACGGAGATAGACTTTGCAGCGTGCTCCAAATCTTCAAGTACCGCCGTATCTCGCCCATGCCTAAATGAGCAAAAAAAAGATTCGTTCAACAGAGAAAGTAAGTCTCTTGGGCGGTACAGTGTGAACTGCAGGCATCTTTTGAATCCATCCCGCCCCTGCAAATCTCCTGCAGTGCAACGATCCCAAACCCGCTGATCCTTTTCAACGTCAAGCTTAAAGCTTAGTTTCATTCTCGTTGCCGCCAGCTGCAAAAGAAGGGCCCAATCCCAATGTAGCCGAATTACTTGCCCTTCTAAGTTTCGCGAGTAGTCAGGATCTTCCTTTGCAAGAGCCCTAAATACATTATCCCGTAAAAAAATTATAGGCCTAATCAGTTGAGACCTCTGATTTAGCTCCACGGCAGCGTAAGCTAACCCGGCAATAATACCGATACCAATCGCATCTGGCTCATAACCCTCATCAAGTCTGTCCATCAATATTACTACTCGTCGATCAGCCTTATGCAGGATCTTCAACACAAGATCCTCGACAATACCAAGATCCAGATTAAATGGAAGATCTCCTATTGCCTCCTCGGGCGATTCAACCGATAAAAACTCTTTCGCCATTCTCCTGCACTTTGTTAAAAAAGGAGCCTGTGAGTCATTCCATCGATCCACATGCGCTTTTAATTTTTGTTCTTTAACGACAAGATCAGCAAGCTTATAGTGCCTAGAGATATTGCTTGCGATCTCCATCGACATCGCATAGCGCCAGAGCATTTTAGTAGCCGCTCTGGAAAGAACAAACGAGTTAGAAAAAGGGCGCAATAGCGACCGAAACCCTATGATTTCAGTATCATCTGGAGAGAAGGTAAGTGTTATCACTTTCTTATCTTTAACCCAGTGTTTTTTTAAGTTTATGAAAAGCGCGCTTTTCCCCGTCCCTCGACGACCTACAACTACAGTTCGATCATCAGATTCTACTAATGCTCGAAAATCAGGAGTTTCAATGAAGGCATTCGACAGCATCTTGTCGTCATTTTCTGCCGTTGTATCACCTAGCGGATTTGTACGCACAACTGTGGTTGCTGCTGTCACTTGATCCACTCCTTGGCATATTTTTATCTATAACATTGACGGTCAGCAGCGGCGGATGATGTCGAGAGCTCAATTCATTACACCCTCAAAAAATCCAGCACCGCTCGATGTTTCGATTTCTGGCAGAGTTACATACTCAATCTACACAATAGACCTATGACATTTCTCCGTACAGGCCCTACAGGTTGGCGAATCTTCGAAGTAAAAATATTGATTCTCTTGAGCTCCTCTGGGGCAAGTGCTGCTCACGGTAGCTGTCTGCGTCTTTAATAGAGACCCCACTTATCAAGCAGTGATACGCGGCGTCTCTATCTATTTCGCACGATGTCGCCCTAACTCAGAGCCCCTTCCTCAGCCCCTCTTCCACCCACCCCCAACCCCAGATCATCAATCACCGCCTTCCCCATCTCCGCCAAAAAGTACGCAGCCCACGCATACCGCTCCCCCTGCTCTTCCATAGCCGCATCCAGCGCAAGTTTTTTAGCGTAGTACAACAACGTCGAAGCCTGCTCCAACGCTTGCTGCAAAGGCACATCCGCATTGACGCGAAACAACGTTAGTTCAGGATCGGCACATTGGCCAAAGGTGACAGAACCTTGGGTTTTGATGGAGTTTGAATGGCTCATCGTGCACCTCCCGCCAAGGTCTGGCAGCAGAGGTTTTTGAGCGGAGGAAGGCGAAAGGAACGGCAGCAAACTTCACACAGATTACCGGCAGACATGATTGAAACTCCCTGATCAACAATGTGCCTGCATCTGATCGGGTTCTCAGGCCCGGTCGCTGATATTTGCAGCGACCGCAGCAGACTAGGCGGTCTGCTCAGGGTCCGGCAACCGCTAAACCGTAGCCGGTTATGTCGCTTGGATTAGCGAGCCGTTATGCTCTCCCCCACCCCGGATAAGGACATCTGCCCCCTCATGATTGACCGCGAACAACTCCATCAAAACGGTTACCAATTGCTGCGTCAGGCGGTGCCCGCCGGCTGGCTGGATGAGCTGCGGGCCGCTTTCGAGGCGGGGGTGATTGCGCCTGAACAATGGCCGGTGCCTCGGGGCCACGATTGGCGTCATGCGCTGGTGGATCTGGATGCACGGGTGCAGGCGGTGTGTCGCTTGCCGGCGCTGTTGGCGGTGGCCGGGGAGTTGATCGGGGAAGGCTTTTTTCTGGCGCAGGTGGAGGGCCGCGAGCCGTTGGCAGGGGGCGGTCATCAGGTATTGCACCGGGATCTGTCGGAGCAGCGCCTCGGTGACCGGGTCACGGCGCTGGTCTATCTCGATGACTATGGGCCGGCCAATGGCGCGACGCGCATCGTGCCCGGCAGTCATCGCCCCGGGGAGCGGTTGGCGCCCTTTGATTTCAGTGATGAATCCCGTGTGGTGCAGTTGGCAGGGAATGCGGGGGACGTGCTGCTGTTCGATGCCGATCTGGTGCATGGGGCCAGTCTGAACGCCAGTGGTGCGCGTCGTCGCAGCTTGCTGGTCAGTTATTGCGCCCTGGGGCTGTATGAGTCCCATCTGCAGACGCTGGGCCTGCGTGCTATCCGCATGGACACCAGCGAGCGCTTCGAGCCGGCGGACTTTGTCTGAGTGGGCTCGGGCGCGAGGGGTGCGTCAGCCGCTGCGTGGCGCTCATTCAGTCGGCCAGGCGGCTGGCCAAACGTTGCAGTGCCTGGGCCAGTTCCAGGGCCTGTTCCGCCGTCAGTTCCACCGGGTCGTTGTGCGGGCTGATGGCCTTGAGATGAATGGCACTGCCCTGCTCTATCCATAGGCGCACGGCGCCTTCGCTGTTCTCGAAATAATCCGTTGTGCGGTCAATCGGCATGTTCATTCACCTTGTGCGTGGGCGGTGGCCAGTTCCAGCAGGCGGGTGAAGTCGGCGATGGCAAAATACAGGTCATCGCGGGTGTCGCCGTCCCAGTCTTCGACGGCTTCCCTGTCGGCCTTGAGTGAGGCGATGCGGGTTTTGATCTCGGCGATTTCCGCCGCGCCGCACTGGGTGGCGATGGCCTCCCAGCGTTCCTGGGGAATGTTTTGCTGGACCGACAGCCCGGCTTGGGCTTGGGCGATCAGTGCGGTGAGTTGGCTCATGGGGTATTCGTCCTGAAAATGCAGCCTTTGAATCGGGGCGCGATCGCGGGCTGGAATGTGCAGAGGCGCGGCTTGTGCGTCAGGCGCTTTGAGGCGGGTCACTTTATCGGTAAGCGTCTGGGCAACACACCTTCCTGACACCGACGCCAAAGGCGATGGTGTACACCTCAATCTAAGTGGGCACCCTCTCTAGCCTTTTAAGCGGGTCTTTCCATGCAGCAAGAATGCCGTTCCTATTCCAAATCCTTCAAGGCCCAGGTTGTCCAAGAATGCGCCCAGCCCGGCGCTTCGATTGCCAGCGTCGCGCAGAAGCACAGTATGCGTCTGGCCGTCCCATCCTGATGGCATTTTCAAGGCATGAACAACCTTCAGAGAGCTGTGGGACACCTCAATTGGCTCTGTAGAATATGGTGCATTGGGTGGAGGGAATTTTTAACATGCTTTTACTTTTGAGTCTTCGTGACGTTATCGAAGCCCTTGCGACCTGTGATAGCAATAACGATGTCTGCAGCCGCTATTCATGGGTCTATGTCAAGGACGGAGCACCGCTGATCGAAGCTCGCTTTTACCTTTCTTCGCCCGAGGAAGAATCGAATAGCGTACCCGGCGAGAACGGTGAGCAAATGCCGGCCTTTGCCGTAGCACACGGCCTTTCGTATTGCCTTGAAGCTGCCGACTTTGTAGATGTACTGAGCGTACAGAAGCGTCAGCAGCCGCTCTCACAACTTGAGGACTATGCCGCTGCGCTTGAACACTACGTCGAGCGAGACGCCTTTCTAGATCGGGGTGAGTTCCACAGTGGTCGGTGCGTGGATCAACAGCCGTTGCCAGGCATTTCACGCGACTTTTTTCCCGAATACGATCTTCAGCTGGATACGTGTCCGGCTGATCGCATCCGAGATGCTGCGCGCGTCATCGCTCAATTGCTGCACATAAGTGTGGCTGATGCTCTCGCGCGTTGCAGGAGGCTGCCGGTGATTCTAGGGGAACGCACCGACTCACAGGGGCGCGTGCGGATTGAGACACAATTCATCGCTCTTTCGTTGCCGCTGCAAATAACGACACACTGGCCGCTTGCCTGGCTTCCCGGAGTTGATCCGTAAGAAGTCGATGAACGCGCACCGCCACTGCCCATGCGTTGCCAGGGTAAACCCAACACCAAGACTTGAAGTTGCTCGGTATTCAACTCGAGTTCAGGGCCTTGGCGAATGCCTGGCCAGTGGAACCTGCCTTGGTTCAATCGGCGAGCAGCCGGCCAGATGCCAAACCCATCATGCACCAGCACTTTCATGCGATTGGTGCGGCGGTTAGCAAACAGATAAGCACAGTGCGGTTGCGCCGCACCGAACACGGCAACCACCCGGGCCAGCGCAGTTTCAGTTCCGGCGCGCATGTCCATGGGCTCGATAGCCGGGCAATGCTGACCGGCTATGGACGGATAGAAAACCTCAACGGCTCGCTTTCAGCGTTTCAAGCATCGCCTCGGCGGCCAGGCTGTGGACTTTGCGGGTCGGGTGCCATTCATCCCAGTAGTAATGGGCATCCGGATCCGCACACACGGGTTTGACGTCCGGGTAGGTGGCTTGGCACGGGGTATCCAGATCCTTCAGGCCCGCCACCTCGGGTGCCGCGCGAAGCGTGTTGCTGAAGGCCAAGTGGTCGAAGTAGCCAATGCTCACGTGATGGGAGTTAGCCAGTGTTGTCAGCACGGCGGGCAGTTTTTGTTCGAGTATCTGCTGGTAGTGCGTTGCGTTCTTGACTTGATTGCCCTGCACCACAGCCGGCACATGGCTCAAATCCGTGGTCCCCACCACCATCAGGTGCTTCGCCCCTGCGGCGATCAGCGTCTCGGTGCTCTTCTGTATATTCGCCACGCTGTTCTGGCCAAGCACGTCGATCGTTTCTGGGTGCGAGAAGTCGGCCCATTCAAAAAAGTCGTTGGCTGAGATGAACATGAAATACAGCGCATCCGGATCCGCCTTGTGTGTTTTAGCGGCTTTCAGGTGATCGGCAATTTGCCCGAAAACCCCGGTGTCGCGAGAGGGCTGCATCCAGGCGTAGTAGTTGCCGTTGCCGCTTTTGGCGCCGCCAATGGCGTAGTCGGTCAAGGGGATTTTCAAGGCCTGCGCCAAGTGCTCGACCGCGGTGGGACCATTGCTCCAGCGTCCCTGCCAATACAGCGAACCGGGCAGCTCCTGTGCATCTTTGACCTGCTGCGCGGCCATGGTTCGGGTGAAGGTTTCACCCGCGCCATTGTCAGAGTAGCTGTCACCGAACGCATAGAGATGATCGTAGCCAGGGCCGCCAAAGGCGGTTGCGGCAGTCATGGTCAATAGAGCGGCCAAGCAAGCGCGTCGAATCATTGAAAGTCTCCCGGGTGGTGGTCCTAGACTACCGGTGGCGACGTTTTGCCTCGCCACGCTTGCGACCTGTATTTAGCCGAGGGCGCAAAGAGTGTGCTGTTTGCGACAGGTCGGTGGCGAATGAGTCCAGCGTGTGCGCCGGTTTTTTTATCCCGCCTGTTGCCTTGGGTGCTTGGCAGCGCCGCACGGGTCGGCTTCAATAACCGCCCCTTTTCATGTTCAGGAGCTAGAAGGATGCAGCTTTATTACCGTTGGGCGGCCGCGTGGGTCATGGCGTGGGTACTGGGAACCGGGCTGGCCCAGGCCGAGGAACGGCCACAGGTGGCGGACAAGATCCTGGCCTATACCGGGCCGCACGGGGTGAAGGTCTGGACCCTGCGCATCGGTGAGCGCAGCGCCAATCAGGCGCTGGTGCAGGTGGAAGACGCCGACCACGACTGGAACATGCGTATTCAGAAAATGAACGTGGAGCAAACCGATCGCGACACCCGTTACTTCACTCAGGTGGACGGGCAGAAGTTCGTGGTGCTGCTGCTTCAGGAAGGCTATGGCGAGTTGCATCTGCCGGGTGAGGCCAAGCCGCTGAAGGTGGGTTATGACAGCAACCTGTCCAGCTATGGCGATGCCCAGGCGTTTCTCAATGAGTACCTCAAGGCGAAGTAAAGCGTCGGGCGGCCGTGACCGCTCTGCAACAACGCCTCCCTAGGGAGGCGTTGTCGTTTTTCCCCGTGTGCATCCCTCTCGACGCAGATCAAACCGGTCCAGGTTCATGACGCTGAGGGCCCGGCCCCTTTCTTATGAACTCTGGATGATCAGGGCCCCGGCCATCAGGTCTTCGCCATCAATGCCTTACTTCAATAGCAGGTAGCAGACTCCACCGACCAAAATGCCCTTGTGCTCTTGAGCGGCGCTGTTCAGCCGGGAGTTGTTGATCTGCAGCACATAGTTCAAGCCTGGGCGTGTCTCTTGACCCTGAATCCAGGCGGGTATTCCGGCGATCTTGGCCAGGCCGTTTTCGTCGCTGTCCTGCCCCGGGTTTTCAACCACTTCGATTCGCCGCGCCGGGGTGATGGGCTGTCCGTAACCATCCACCTGTCGCGCCGCGGGTCTGTAGGCCAGCACCTTGCCGCCCTCTTGCATGGCTTGATCGATGTAGGTATCGCTGACGATCGAGTAAGGCGCAAGGAGCTGGGGTGCGCCTGCGCTAGCCTTCCGCGCCAGGCGGATGGCCAAAGTGGGCCTTGTAGGCGTGGTTGAAATTGGCCGGGTTGGCGTAGCCCAGGCGGTAGGCGATCTGCGCCACGTGCCATTTGCGCTGGCGCAACAGGGTGCGTGCCAGCTCCATGCGTTGGCGCCGCACATACTGCAGCATCGACTGGCCGAATACCTGGGCAAAGGCGCGGCGCAGGGTGGTCTCCCCTACCCCCAGTTGCTGGGCCAACGCCTGGCTGCCGGGCGGGTCCAGCAGGTGGGCGTCGAGCTGGCGACGGGCTTCGTGAGCCAGGTCCAGTTGCCCCCGCACCGTGGGCGCCGCAGGGCGCTGGCCCTGGAGGTGCACCGCCAGTTCCACCAGCACCGCCAGGCTCAGGCTTTCCTGGTGCAGGCGTTGCAGGGCGCCCTGGTACGGCGCTTGGTAGAGCCGCTCCAGCAAGCTGCCCAGCGCCCGGCAGCGTTGAAACTGGCGAAAGCGGATGCCGTCGTCCAGCAGGCCGAGCAAGGGCTGCAGCGTCGGGTCTTCCTCGGCCAGTTCCCGCAGATAGCTACCGGCGATACGCAGGCCGGCCATGCGCGCGTGGCTGCCGGCGGGCATCTGGTCCAGCGCTTCCATGGTTTCGCTCAGGCCCAGGGCCTGGGGCGCGCCGGGGGTGTAGTGGTGGAGCTGGCCGTCGATCCGGTGCTGCCATTGCCCGGCCAGCACCTGGACGATGCACAGGCTGTCGGGCAATACCTTGTGGATGCGCAGCGGATCGGGGAATTGCAGGTTGCAGTCGAAGTACTGCAAGTGCGGGCGCACGGTGCGGGCGCGGTAGTGGCCGACGGCGCTGCCCATCACCCGCCGGGCACTGGGGTCGAACACCCCGGCGCGGGCCAGGCCAACCGGCCGGTCGAAGCAGAATTGTGTATCGAGGTAGGGGTTCCAGCATTCCATCGGCAAAGCGGGTCCATGGGGGTGGTTGCTACGGCGGCCAATGGTAACTCACTCACACTTTGCGCAGCGGTGGTTGTGAGCGTCGGAATTTTTCTTGTGAATGACGGCCAAAGCGCTTGGCAGGGCAGCAGGTGCCGACTTCAATGAACGGCTTTTTCAGATGTCAGGAGTGTGAACAATGCAGCTTTATTGCAGATGGGCGGCCGTGTGGGCCATGGCGCTGGCCTTGGGAACCGGCCTGGCCCAAGCCGATGAACGGCCCCCGGTGGCGGATAAGCTGGCGGCCTATGTCGGCCAGCAGGGGGTGAAGGTCTGGACCTTGCGCATCGGTGAGCGCAGTGAGCATCAGGCCCTGGTGCAGGTGGAGGACGTGGATCACGACTGGAACCTGCGCATCCAGAAAGTGGCCGTGGAAAAGACCGCAAAGGATACCCGCTACGCCACGACCGTCGACGGGCAGAAATTCGTGGTGCTGGTGCTCCAGGAGGGTTGGGGCGAGCTGTACCTGCCGGGTGAAGCCGCGCCGGTGCGGGTGCGCTATGACGAGAACCTGTCGAGCCAGGGCGATGCCCAGGCGTTCCTTACCGACTATCTCAAGGCCCGGTAAGCCCTGGGGGAGCGCCGGCACCCAGACGCTCGACCGCTTTGTTTTCTGTGAATCAAGGACTTGTTTATGACTTCATCGCTGCAACCCGATGCATCCCGCGACGCTCAGCGCGAACAGGTGATCGCCCAGCTCCAACAGGTGATCCAGCGTGTGCCCGAGCAGAGCGAATTCACCAACACGCGCCGCTATCAATTGCTGGGCCCGCTGTTCACGCTGATTTCGCTGGGCATGCTGGCCTGGGGTATCCAGCAGGGCAAGACCGGCATGTTGCTCTGCGGGCTGTTTCTGTCCGCGTTGTTCGCCCTGGTGACCTGGCAGCATCGCCACGCCGGCCAGCATGCCTTCATGCGGTTGACCCGGCGCCAGCTGTTCGTGGATTCCCTGAGTGCACCGGTCAACCTGACGGACGTGGTGGATGTCCATGTCAAGGATGAGGGGCTGCTGACCCTGCAGCAGCTGACCCTGCGCCCGGGCAGCGCGCTGCCGACCCACAGGCCCGTGCGCCAGTTGTTCGGCAACCAGGCCATGGCGCTCAAGAGCCCCGAACCTCACATTCGCATTCATTCCGCCGGGTTGATGAGCGGGGGGCGCAAACTGGCCATCGATGACATCGCCGCGCTGTTGGACGCCTACTGCCAGGCGGCCAATGCACAGCAACAGCTGGATGAGTTGCAAGGCCGTGGATAACGCCGAAAAAGAAGCCTTGTTGCTGCAACTGCAGGCCGATGCCGACGGCCCCCGGCGCCGCTGCGAGATTCGTGAGCGCTCCCTTGGGCAAGCGGTCATGCTGGCCCTGCTCTCGCTGCTGCTGGTGCTGTTGGGCGGCTGGCTGGCCAGCCTGCCTTCGGCCTGGCAGTTGCGCTCTGCCCAGCTGTGGTTCTGGCTGCCCGGGGCGCTGATGCTGGGCGCCGGGCTTGTGGGCCTGGCGGCGGCCGAAGCCCTGCGCCGGCGGCATGGCCAGCAGGTGCTGGCGCTGACCCCCGACACCCTGCAGTTCGCCAATGCGCCCGACCCCACTCCCTGGGTGTGTTTCGATGGTTTCGAACTGGAGCAGCGCTACCTGAGCCTGGGGCTGGTGTTCTCGGTGATCGCCGGTAGCCGTGCGCCGGCCCTGGCGCCAGCCTGCTTCAAGTCCCTGGCCGCGCCCCATGCCTGGCCAGTGGCCGCGGGCATGCGCGTGCGGTTGTGGCTGTTCAACCCGATGCTCGATGGCCAGCGCCTGGATTTCCAAGCCCTGACCGACCTGCTCTACGCCTACCTGAATGCGGCCCAGGCCCGCAGCACCCTGGGCCAACTGTTCCCGGAGGTGCAACGGGTGGGGGCAACGCAGTAGCCGGGCCAGTAAAAACGCCTCCCTAGGGAGGCGTTGTCGTATTACCCGGTTTGCTCCCCTTTTAGCGCAGATCGAACCGGTCCAGGTTCATCACCTTGTCCCAGGCCGCCACAAAGTCCTTCACGAACTGCTCACCCGCATCCGCCGCTGCATACACCTCGGCCAGGGCCCGCAGTTGCGAGTTTGAACCCAGCAGCAGGTCGACCCGAGTACCGCTCCATTTGTATTGCCCCGTGGCGCGGTCGCTGCCTTCGTACAGGTCGCGGGCCTCGGACTGGGGTTTCCATTGGGTGCCCATGTCCAGCAGGTTGACGAAGAAGTCATTGCTCAAGGTGCCCGGGCGCGCGGTGAATACGCCGTGGGGCGATTGCCCGACATTGGCCCCCAGCACCCGCAGGCCGCCCAGCAGCACGGTCAGTTGCGGGGCGGTCAGGGTCAGCAGTTGCGCTCTGTCCACCAGCAGGGCTTCGGCGGTGACGCCGCTGATCGGCTTGAGGTAGTTGCGAAAGCCATCGGCCACCGGTTCCAGCACGGCGAAGGATTCGACGTCGGTCTGTTCCTGGCTGGCATCCATGCGCCCCGGGGCGAAGGGCACGCTGATGCTGTAGCCGGCATTTTTCGCCGCCAGTTCCACCGCCGCGCAACCGCCGAGGACGATCAGGTCGGCCAGGGACACGCGCTTGCCACCCGTCTGCGAGCTGTTGAAGGCGCTCTGTACCCCTTCCAGGGCACGCAGCACCTGGGCCAGTTGTGCCGGTTGGTTGACCTCCCAATCCTTTTGCGGGGCCAGGCGAATCCGTGCGCCGTTGGCGCCGCCGCGCTTGTCCGAGCCGCGGAAGGTCGAGGCCGAGGCCCAGGCGGTGGACACCAATTGCGCAACCGACAGGCCGGAATTGAGGATCTGGCCCTTGAGCTGCTGGATGTCCTGGGCGTCGATCAGCGGGTGGTTCACTGCGGGAATCGGGTCTTGCCAGATCAGTTCCTCGGCCGGCACTTCCGGGCCCAGGTAGCGGGCGCGCGGGCCCATGTCACGGTGGGTGAGTTTGAACCAGGCCCGGGAGAAGGCTTCGGCCAGTTGCTCGGGGTGCTCATGGAAGCGCCGGGAGATCGCCTCGTAGGCCGGGTCGAAGCGCAACGACAGGTCGGTGGTGAGCATCGACGGCGTGCGGCGTTTGTTCGGGTCGTGGGGGTCGGGCACGCTGTCGGCCCCGGCGCCGGCTTTGGGCCGCCATTGGTGGGCGCCTGCGGGGCTGGTGGTCAGTTCCCATTCGAAGCCGAACAGGTGGTCGAAGAAGTCATTGCTCCAGCGGGTCGGGGTGGTGGTCCAGATCACTTCCAGGCCGCTGGTGATGGCGTCGCCACCGACGCCCGTGCCGAAGCTGCTTTTCCAGCCCAGGCCCTGCTCTTCCAGGCCGGCGGCTTCCGGTTCCGGGCCGACGTGGCTCGCCGGGCCGGCGCCGTGGGTCTTGCCGAAGGTGTGGCCACCGGCGATCAGGGCCACGGTTTCTTCATCGTTCATGGCCATGCGGGCGAAGGTTTCGCGGATGTCCCGGGCCGCCGCCAGCGGGTCGGGGTTGCCGTTGGGGCCTTCCGGGTTGACGTAGATCAGGCCCATCTGCACCGCCCCCAGGGGGTTCTCCAGCTCGCGGTCGCCGCTGTAGCGCTGGTCGCCGAGCCAGGTGGTTTCGCTGCCCCAGTAGACGTTGTCTT
This sequence comes from Pseudomonas sp. MWU349, assembly GCF_017947325.1. Lineage (NCBI taxonomy): Bacteria > Pseudomonadati > Pseudomonadota > Gammaproteobacteria > Pseudomonadales > Pseudomonadaceae > Pseudomonas > Pseudomonas sp. MWU349. The sequence continues at coordinate 1,653,806 of NZ_JAFEVP010000001.1, forward strand.
CCGGCTCCCAGACGTCCTGGCGGCCACCGGCAAAGCCGAAGGTTTTAAAACCCATGGATTCCAGGGCGACGTTGCCGGTGAGGATGATCAGGTCGGCCCAGGAGATCTTGCGCCCGTACTTCTGCTTGATCGGCCAGATCAGCCGCCGCGCCTTGTCCAGGCTGACGTTGTCCGGCCAACTGTTGAGCGGGGCGAAGCGCTGCTGCCCGCCCCCGGCGCCGCCACGGCCATCGGCGATGCGGTAGGTGCCGGCGCTGTGCCAGGCCATGCGGATGAACAGCGGGCCGTAGTGGCCGAAGTCCGCCGGCCACCAGGGTTGGGAATCGGTCATCAGCGCCAGCAGGTCGCGCTTCACCGCGGCCAGGTCCAGGGTCTTGAATTCGGCGGCGTAGTCGAAGTCCTCGGCCATGGGGTCGGACAGGTGCGAGTGCTGGTGGAGGATCTTCAGGTTCAGTTGGCCGGGCCACCAGTCACGGTTGCTGGTGCCTTGGCCGGCGGTGTGTTTGAACGGACACTTGGATTCGTTGGACATGGGACTCTCCTTCGGTCATCCCTACCCGGCTGCTCGATATGGGCCCGAGGCTGGACGTGCGTATGAAAAGCGTAGTGAACGGCAAGCGAAGGTAAAAATAGCTTCGCTTGATGACCCTGGCAGGAAAAATCCATGACCATTGCAGGTTTTTACCCAGGGAACGCTGGCAGGCCCCTGGGCGGACCATAGACTCGACAGTGCTTTGAAAACGGCCGAGACTCTGCGTTTTTTTGCCAAGGAGTTCGGCGCCATGCTCAATGTCTTGTTTGTCTGCAGCCAGAACAAGCTGCGCAGCCCCACCGCCGAGCAGGTGTTTGCCGACTGGCCGGGGATCGAGACCGCTTCGGCGGGCCTCAACCACGACGCCCAGGTGCCCCTGGGCCCGGAGCTGGTGCACTGGGCCGGGCTGATTGTGGTGATGGAAACCCGCCACCGGGAAAAACTGCGCAAGCGCTTCAAGGCGCAGTTGAATAACCAGCAGATTGTCTGCCTGAACATTCCCGATGATTACGACTTCATGGACCCGGAACTGATCCAGTTGTTGCGGCAGAAGGTGCCGCCGTTTCTTCCCGATGGCGGCGAGGGTCGCTGATAGGGCTTTGCTGTTCAGGCCCCCGCCCGCGCGACGGGTGGAGCGGCGCAAGAGCCTCATCGGTTTGTGAGATCGCTGGCGAGCCTGCGGCTCGTTCGCAGCCTTCGGCAGCGGCTACACGAAGCGGATGCAGGCGCTAGCCCCCCCTGTAGCCGCTGCCGCAGGCTGCGCAAGGCACCGAAGGGGCCTCGGCGGTTGCGGGAGCGCCGGGAGCCCGCGGCAGCAGCTACAAGGCGCCAAGGGCGGCAATCAGTTCCGCCGAAGCGTTGTACAGCGGCGTACTGCCCTGCAACAGGATCTGCGCGCTGCGCCGGTAGGCGGCGCCGTCGATCAGCAGCTCCCCCGCCACTTGCCGGGCATCGATCAGGGTCTCCAGCACCCCGGCGGGGTTTTCAATCGCCAGGGGGTACTCACCCTTTGCTTCACCTATCACTGGCGCCCGCGCCAGCAGGGCATGAGCCACGGTGCCTTCGGCCAGGCAGGCCGCCGCCAGGCAGCAACCGCCGGACACCGCCAGGGACGGGTGGGCGTTCTGCGGGGTGAAGTAGCGGGTGGCGATATCGCCGCCTTCTCGCGCCGGGCTGACGATGCAGATCTTCGGGATGGTTTCGCTGCGCCGCAGTTCGTCGGCGCTCAACAGGCTGCCGTCGCGCTTGCGCAGGCCCATGCGCAACCCGCCCAGCACCATCAGCTCCAGCAGGCGCGCCTTGAACTGCGGGTCGGCGTCCAGCTGGGCCGGGCTTTCCGCGCCGGTCTTGCCCAGGTCCGCCGCGCGGACAATGACCATGGGCACCGCCACGTCGATGCAGGTGGCGGCGATGCCGTCCAGCAGGTCCACCCGTTTGCCGGTGGGGAACAGCGCGCCGGTCTTGGCCCCCACCGGCTTGTCGAGAAACAGGTCGACCCCGGGAAACACGCCGTTGACCCCGGGAATCCGCGTGTCACTCAGTAGCCGGCCATTGGCGAACCCCAGGCGTGCATACATCGTGGTCTGGGTGTTGCTGTTGTAGATCTCGATCTGCCCGCCACCCTCCCCCGGCTCCAGCCAGCCGCGCTGCAGGGCATACAGCGGCAATGCCGCGGACATGTTGCCGCAGTTGACGCTCCAGTCGATGGCGCTCTTGCCCGCCGCCAGCTGCGCCAGGGTGCTGATCATCCGCGTCTCGCCGGGGCGGCGTTCGACGATGAACACCTTGTTGCTGGTGGGCACGCCGCGCCCCAGGCCGGTGATCTGGCTGTTGCCCGGCCACTCGCCGTGCAGCGGCACCCCCATCAGGTGGCGCAGCAGTTCTTCCACCAGGGCTTCGTCTCGGGGCAGCGCCTCGCGGGCCAGGATCAGCCCGGTGGAGGTGCCGCCACGGGCGTGGCACACGGGGAACTCAGGGATGGCAGCAGGCTTGCAAAGATCGGACATGGCGGGCGCCTCCAGGGTGGGCGAATGGAGCAGCCCCTTGTCGCGCGGGCAACGGGCGGCGGCGCAGCATCATAAACCGTCGCGGCCGATCCCGGGGCGCAGGCCTGGCCGAAGACGCCAAAGCGGGCGCCTGGCACTGGCCGGCACCGCTCGTCTTGCGCTCGCCCTTTTTGGAGCGGGCCATTTGACTAACGGTCTTGAGGATCTAGATTCCACTCGCGACTTCATGGAAGTGCATCACGCCCGATGCCCGAGAGACCGGGACCCGAGTATCGATGCTCAGTGGCCGCGCCCGGAAACTCGATTGCCAGTTTGCCTGGGCACTCCAGGTATCTAATGCGACAGCAGGGAGCTGGACATGAACGACAACATCATCGACATCATGGTCACCATTGATGTGGACACCATCCTCAACAGCCAGGGCAAAAAATTCGACAGCGGCCAAGTGTTCACCCTCGAAAAAAGCAACCCGAAGCAGCCAAGCCACCTCTATAACTTCAGCACCGGCGGGGTAAGGCTCTCCAGTCAAGCGATCTACATGGTCGCCAGACGCAACAACACCCAAGTCGGCGAAGGCTCGGATGAACTGTCGATCAACCTCAAGGAGGGTGACCTGGTCCACTGGCGCAGCACCAGCCTGTCCGAGGGGCTGTACCATGCGGTGCTGCTGTATCAGTACACCCAGACGTCCCCGGTAGTGACGCCACAGAACCCCGATTACGTGCAAGGCGTCACACCGGTGGTCCTGAACCACACGCCCATGCCGATCATCAATCAAAATGATCCATCCGCGCAGCCAATCGCGCAGAGCGTCAAGAATTTCTATTGGGAAGGCCGCGCCGTGCGGCAAGGCAGCATCACTTATACCTGGGCGTTCATGATTGTCGACAGTGATAACCAGGTGGTGGGTTACTGCGACTGGGACCCCTACATCAACATCGACTGATTGCCCTTTTCCTCTCCCTGTACCCACAGGGAGAGGAACTTGCCGCGGCCCTGCCCCATCAGCATCGCTGCCTCCCGCCCCGTTCAACCTTGGCCAACCGCGCAACCGCCGCGAGCCGCCCCCTTGCCTGCTGCCCGACGTGGCCCTTATGTTATCGACCCCGCCTCGACAACATCCCGGCCAGCCCCGAGATCCCCGATGGCGTGGGCCCGTTCCCCTGTGCTTTCCCGGAGACTCTATGGATCTCACCACCCTGAGCCTGTTCATCCCCGCCTGTTTCGCCCTGAACATGGCCCCCGGGCCGAACAACCTGCTGTCCGTGAGCAACGCCACGCGCTATGGCTATCGCCAATCCTGCCTGGCGGGAAGCGGCCGGTTGCTGGCCTTCGCCGCCATGATCGCCCTGGCCGCCGCCGGCCTGGCGGTCGTCCTGCAGACCTCGGAACTGTTGTTCCATGCCATCAAGATCCTGGGTGCGGGGTATCTGCTGTACCTGGCCTGGCAACTGTGGCGTGCCCAGCCCGGCAATGAAATGGCCGGCGAACCGGCCCGCGTCGGCCTGTGGGCCCTGGCCCGCCAGGAGTTCCTGGTGGCGGCGGGCAACCCCAAGGCGATCCTGATCTTCACCGCCTTCCTGCCGCAATTCGTCGATCCGGCGCAGCCGATGGGCCCGCAGTTCCTGATCCTGGGCACACTGTTTTTGGGGCTGGAGTGGATCGCCATCTGCGCCTACGCCTACATGGGCCTGCACATGCGCCGCTGGTTCGCCGAACCCCGGGGCAAGCGCCTGTTCAATCGCGGCTGCGCGGTGCTGTTGTCGGGGGCGGCGTCGGTGCTGCTGATGGCGCGGCGCAGCTAGCCTGGCCACGCCCCGCTGTGGGCTGAACCGCACAACCCGGCCGGTCGCTCAAGCAGCACCTTGGGTTGATGATGCATCGCTCGCCTGTCAAAGCGCGCCGGCAAGGCGCAGAGCGTAATCGCGGATACCCTCGGGCCAGTGCTCGATGCACTGTTGCAGGCGCGCATGGTCCGCGGCGAACAGCGCCCGGGTGGCTTCCTCATAACCGGGAAGATCGCCGCCCATGGCCAGCATGAACTGGTAGGCCGCCTCTTGCGCGGCCCGCTGGCGCTGGGGTTCGGCGCCATTGCGCCGGGCCTCGTCCACCAGCCGGCGCAGCACCGCCGAGGCGCCACCGGGCTGCTCGGCCAGCCAGTCCCACTGGCGCGGCAACAGGGTCACTTCCCGGGCGATGACCCCCAGCTTGGGCCGCCCCCGCCCCCGGGGCGCGGCCTCCTCGCCTTCGATCGATGCGGCGGCAGGCTGACGCGGGCGATAGCGTCCGTTGCCGGGCGGCGGCGTGGCGGCCAGGCGCTGGCGCACTTCATCCGGGGTGCCCCGCAGGTCGAGGTCGATGACCCGACCGCTGGCATCATCGAACACCAGCAGCGGTTGTGGCTCTGCACCTTCACTGGCGCGCTTGACCGCCAGCGCCACCTCCAGCAGCGGGCCGGTCGCCAGCACGCGCTGGGCCTGGAAGGCGGTAACGGGTTGGGCAAGAAAGTCGGACATGGCTAAGGCCTCAAGACAATGAGCGCAAATATTACCCGGATATTAATCAAGCCTTCAATATCACCCGGGTAATATTTTCATGCCGGCCTGGATGGGCACGGTCCCGGGTTGGCGCAAGGATCGCAAGCGGCCACCTGGTGGCGCTCAAGGGCGGCAAATACCTGCAAGCGGGCACGATGCAGCAGCACGCGGACATGACTCACAGAAATGCCCAACTGGCCCCCGATGGCCTCAAGCGAGTGGCCCTGGCGCTCGCGTAACAACAGGACCCGGCGTTGCAGAAGCGGCAAGTGGCTCAACGCCTGATCCAGGCACCGACACAGTTGCTCCTGGCACAACAAGGCCTCGGGACTGTCTTCATGCCAGTCCTGCGGCGACGCCAGCCAGCCACCGCTCTCGGCAAAGCGCCGGGCATCCAGGTGGCCCATCAGGTCTGGCCGGTCACCGCGGCGCGCCTCGCGATGGTTCTGCACGTACCGACACTTGGCCGCGTTGGCGGTGATGGTCAGGATCCAGGTCTTGAGGCTGGAACGGCACTGGAAGCCGCCCAGGTGGCGCACAACCGCCAGCCAGGCGTCCTGGACCACATCGTCGGCGTGCCGCTGCCCGACAATCGCCAGGGCCACCGAGCGCATGGCGCCCTGATGCTGCATGACCAGTTCGCGATAGGCCCACTGCTCGCCCGCCAACAGACGCGGCAATAGCTGTGAATCGTCACTGACGGCGGCCAGCGACCGTTGCTGCAAAGATTCCATGTCGAGGATCTCCATGCTCATTCGCTCGCCCCTTTACCGCCGGGGCAACAATCCTACGAACAAGCCTAGGAAACGGATGCGTCCTGGTGCACATTTTTCTCTGTCAGCCGCGTCCGGCTCGCTATGATGGTTGCCCATGAACCCCAGCCAGCCCATTCGCCAACCCTGTCCGCCCGGCGCTTGCATCTGCGAGCGCGAGCAGTTGCTGGACACCCCGGGAGCCGACCTGCGCATCCTCAATCTCACGCGCCAGGAGGAAAAGCGCCTGCTCGAACGCCTGGAAAACCTCAAGGACCTGGCGGACCTGGAACACATGCAGCGGCGGATGTACGAACAACTGGGCATCCGCGTCCAGATCAACCCCAGTGACAACGTGGTCCGCAGCATGCGCGGCATCGCCATTTCCCTGGACGAGTTGCCCGGCCTGTGCCGCAAGACCCGGCAATCGATCCCGGCCGCCATTCGCCGGGCCATGGAGCAGCGCCCGGAGATCGCCTACCGCCTGCTGGACTCCCAGGACCTGTTGCGCGGCACCTGAGGGCCGCGCACTCAAGCGCCACCCGTACCGTTCAAGGCTTGCAGCCCGGGGCCTGAACCCGGAAACTTGCCGCTGCTTTTTCCAGGACTTCTCTCATGCAAAACACCCCATTGAACGCCGCCGACTTCGAAACCCTCGAAGACACCCTGCTCAAGTACGGCGACGACCACTCGGTACTCAACCCCTGCGAGCTGGACGGCTATTTCACCGCGCTGGTGTCGGGCCCGGCCCAGGTGGACATCGCCGAATGGTTCCCGGCGATCTGGGGCGGCGAGAACCCCAACTGGGAAACCCCGCAAGAGTGCCGGCAGTTCATCGACCTGTGCGCGCGCCACATCAACACCCTGGCCGAACAATTGACCCAGGCCCCGCAAGCGTTCAAGGCGCGCTTCGAACAGACCGAGCACCAGGGCCAGGACCTGCTGCTGGCCGAAGAGTGGTGCTTCGGCTACCTGCGCGGGGTCGCCGTGGGCAACTGGCCGGAGATGCCGGCGCCGCAGGTCCGGGCGCTGCAGTTGATCATCGACTGCGCCGAACAGGACAACTTCGAACTGCCGGCCGACCTGGATCTGGAGCAGCATCGCCAGCAAGTGGCGGCCATCGAACCGGCCGCCCGCGCGCTGCATGCCTACTGGGCGGCGCAGCGCTGAAGTAAACCGCATCCAAAAAAAACGCCGCGGGCTCCGATCAGGGCCCGCGGCGTTTTTGTCTGCGCCCTGCCAGCAGCGCGAGGCTTACAGCAATTTGCGCTGCACCGCTTCATCCAGGGTGCTGCGGGCCAGTTGCTGGACCACGTCGCGGGTATCCGCCTGGAAAGGAACGGCAACGATCAGCAGCAGTTGCATCCAGGTGCGCACCGACTCGCTCTTGCGAATCCGCCCCAGCTCCTTGCCATCCTTGTCCTTGAACACGGTTTCCAGGGTGAAGGTGTTCTTCGCCGTGGACGGGATGATGAAGAAGGTGACGCCGGTGATGATGGCCGAGGCCATGCTGAACTGTTCGTTGTTGTACAGGATGGCTTCGGCGTACAGGTCCGATTCCACCTTGTCGGTGCTGACCCGGGCAAAGCGCCCGGACTGGCGATAGGTATCGGCCACCACCGCTTCCCAGGCGGCCGCCGGGGCGCCGGCGGCGGCATTGGCCGGGCCGCCGTTGACCTGGTACATGACGGTGGTGCGAACAAAGGCGCTGGGCTTTTGCTCGGCAGTCTGTGCCGCCGGCGGCCAGGTGCCGGCAGCGGTCAATTCGTGTTGCGAATAGGACACGCAGCCGCTCAGCAGTACCGCGGCGAGCAGCAGCGCGTGCTTGATGGAACCGAACATGTGACGCTCCTTGATCCTAGTGCGCCAACCGGGCGGTGGCGTTGTCGAGCAATTTGCCAACCAGCTCGTTGAGTTGCTTGGCGCCCTGGGTCGGGGCCCAGTATTCGCGCCCGTAGAGACCGACATTGCGCTCGAACTTGAGCTGCTCCTTGGCACTGGCCAGTTCCTGGCCGTTGCGGTCGACGATCGACAGCTCGCCGGCCAGGTCGAAGCTATCGACGTAGATCGGACCGTTGACCCAGATCCACACGGTCAGGGTCAGCAAGGCCCCGGGCAGGTAGCCCGGATGGGGCGCGCGGTGGCCCTTGAGGGAGGTCATGTTGAATTTCAGCACCACGTCGTCCTCGCCCAGGCGGGTGGGGAATTCGCTGAGCTGGTGGAAGTAGCCGGCACTCTTGACGTAGGGGGGCAACTGGGCGGTGAGCGAACGGCTGATGGCGGTGCGGGTGGCTTCGTCGATACCGGGAGCGGTGACCTGTACATCGGCAATTTGCGCCGTGCGCGGGCTGCTGATGGGCGCGGGATGCAACGGCGCGCCCAGCGGGCCGGTAACGTTGTAGGAGACACAGCCGGTCAGCGCCAGGGTGGCGATAAGGGCGGCGGCCCTGAGTAGGGTTTTGAACACGAAATATCCTTATTGAGGGACGGACAGCACCAACGTCTCGACCCCAGGGCCCAGAACTTTAGGAAAACCTCGCATTCAGTTGGGCGCTACAGGCCCGCTTCCGGGCCTTATTGATAATCCTCTTCATAGGCCTGGAGCAGATTGAGCAAGTGCTCCTGGGGCATCGCGCAGTCCTGCAACGGTTCGGGCGCAACGCCTTTCCACTCCTCATCGGGATCGCTTTCGACAATCAGCAGCGGCACCCGGGCGTTGTTGCAGAAGGCGAGGATGTCGCGCAGTTCCTGCTCGCGCTCTACATGGTCGTTGTGAAACAGCTTGGCGCTGTAAAAGAAACCCTCGGCGCCACGGCGCAGATAGCCCTGGGCAACGCTCAGGGACAGGCCCAGGCGTTGATGGAGAAACTTGACCAGCGCCAGGTCAGTGCTGGGAGTCGCGGCGGCGATGCTTATTCTGGACATGGCGGGTTCCTTGATAAATCGGCGGGCAGCCCTCGCCCTGCTACTCGGGGCGCCACAGTTCAAGCCCCTCCACATGGCGTTCGATGTCGTCCATGTCGTCCTCCCCCAGGGTGCGGTCGAAGGGCTCACTGAGAATCCTGCGCACCTGGGCCAGGCGCTGGGTGACCTGCTGGTTATCGATGAAATCGGTGGTGGCGCGCTGGTAGTCGGCCACGGGTTTATCCCTGTAGTAGGCGCCCATCTTGTGCAGCGAGATCAAGACGAATTCCAGCTCCGCCAGGGCCTGCAGCGCCTGCTCGCCAGTGAGGGTGATGGTGCGGTTGCTTTCCAGCATCGAAACTTCCTTGGTGCTCAACAGTTGGACAGAACGCCGCCTGGGCGGCGTGCGGCGCGCGCTTCAATCAGGCAGGCCCCCGCCCATGCTGAACATGGCCTGGCCGGGCTGACAGCGCTCACTGACTCGGTGCCGGAGCCAGCTTGAGCCGGGTCGGATCGACCGCGCAGGCCAGGTTGCGCAGCTCGCCCAGCAATGACTGGCGGGGAAAGGCGGCCCATTGCGCCAGATCTTCCTTGCGCATGACCTCCACGCCCTGGGCGAAGGGCTCGGAGAAGTACACCCGGCCGAACTGCGCCGACTCATCCTTCTCGCAGTTGATCACCCGGGTCGCGCGGGAGCTGTAGATCGGCGGCTTGCCACCGCCCAGATCGGCAGGCTTGGCGTAGTTGTTGACCAGATAGAACTGCCGCAGGTTCGGGTTGTTCTGGTAGAGGGCCAGCGAGTTGGCGGCAAAGTAGGTGGCCAGTTCCGGGCTTTCCAGCACCTTGAACATGCCGTCCGGACGCTGCGGCGCCAGGGCCTGCTTTGGGGTACCCGAATGCGCGCAACCGACGAGCAGCAGCGCCGCGCCCAGGCTCAGCAGCTTGTTCATCGGCCCGCTCCCAGGGCCAGGTCCGGCCGTTCCTGGTCGAGCAAGGCCTGATCGATAGTGCCCTGCAGCGAGCAGAGCAAGCGGGTCTTGCCGTCTTCTTCGCTGAGCATGAGGATCTTTTCCGCGGAGCCCGGCGCCGGGGCGATGCCCGACGCCGCGGCCGGATTGTCCTGCCAGGGCGCCGTGGCGTTGAGTTTGATCTGGGGCCGGGAAATGAAGTATTCACCGGCCTCCTGCCAGCCGGCCTGGGGCAGCGCGGCCATGACGGCGGCGCGGCTGGCGTCGACTTCGAAGCCCCAGAAATGGAAGCTGCCCTGCTCGCCCAGGTCGAACTGGCGGTCGTAGTAGCCGGTCAGGCGCAGGCCGTGATCGGTCAGCGGGCGGGAGAACGCCTGGGATGCGGAGTAGTTGTTCAGGCGGTCGGCCACCGGCACCCAGGCGATGCCCTGGCGCTGATTCTCGGCCAGCTTCACCACCTGCCCGAGTTCGCCGCGCTGCTGATACAGGGCCTTGAAAAAAACCGGCTGGCAGTCCAGCAGGCTCTCGCTGAGGCTGGCCGCCTGGGCAGCGCCGGCACTCAAGCCCAGGAGCAAGGCCAGCAGCGGTGAGGTGGAAAGGCGGGGCAAGGTGCGCGTCCGTTGCATGGTCTGGAGCATCCTGAGCAGGCGAAAAAAACGCGACTCTACTCCCGCCCGCACCACCGAGACAAATCCGCCTGCAGGCACCCAGCCTGCATGGCAGAGCGGCGCCGCGGCCGGTTCAGAGGAAAATACGGCCCTTGAGGTACAAGGCGCCGTAGCCGCTGATGATCACCCGCCCGTTGTCCAGCACCTGGCACTGCAACTGGCCCTTGCGCGCCCCGCCCTGCTGCGCCCGCAGCTGGCGCTTGCCCAGGCGCGCGGCCCAGTAAGGCGCCAGGGAGGTATGGGCAGAACCGGTAACCGGGTCTTCATTGACCCCGACCCGCGGGCCGAACCAGCGCGAGACGAAATCGAACTCCCGGGACGGCGCCGTCACCGCGATGCCGCGCACATCGAAGGCGGCCAGTGCGGCGAAATCGGGCTGGAGCGCCTCCACCAGGCGTTCGTCGTCCACCACCAGCAGGTAATCGTCGGTGCGGTACAGGGCCTCGGCCGCCGGCAAGCCCAGGGCTTGCAGCAGGGCCGGAGCAATCGCCACGGCCTCGGGTTGCTTGGCGGGAAAATCCATGGACAGCAGGCCGCCCTCGCGGCTGACCCGCAACTCGCCGCTGCGGGTGGCAAAGCGCAGCACGTCGCGGCGCTCGCCCAACTGCTCGAACAGCACCCAGGCCGCCGCCAGGGTGGCGTGCCCACACAGGTCGACTTCCACCGTGGGGGTGAACCAGCGCAGTTCGAAGCCCTCGCCCCGGGGCACGAAATAGGCGGTTTCCGAGAGGTTGTTCTCCAGGGCGATGCGTTGCAGGAGCTCATCGGGCAACCAGGCCTCCAGCGGGCACACCGCCGCCGGGTTGCCACCGAAGACTTGAGAAGTAAAGGCATCCACTTGATAGATATCGAGCTGCATCGCGGTCATTCCTCGGCGCCTTGGGCGCGAATCTGTTCCAGGTAGTTGTAGATGGTGTAGCGGGTCACCCCCAGGGCCGCGGCGGCCTTTTCGATCCCGCCCTTGACGATGAACACCCCGCGCTCCTGCATCTGGCGCACGGCGTCGAGCTTGTGTTGCTTGCTCATGCGCGCCCCGTTTGCCGGGCAGGCGCCCTGGATGATCTGCGCCAGCAACTGTTCCATGTCGGGGGCTTCGTCGCGGCGTGGCGCGGGCGCGCTGCCCAGGCCCAGCAATTGCCCGAGGCAAGCGTGGGCGGCGGCGATGCCGCTCAGGTCGCTGTTGCTGCACAGGCTGGCGAAGGGTTGCCCGCCGCGGTCGCGAAAGATCACCGTGGAACTGCGCAGTTGGCGGCCGTCGGGGGCCAGGGTCGGGTAGTTCTCCAGCACCAGCGGGGTCGTCGCGGAGCGGTCCTGCAGGGCGCGCAGCACCGCGGCAAAACCCAGGTCCTGGCGCGGCCCGCCGAGCACCGGGTCACCCACCTGGCGCCCGGTGACATGGCCGTTGGCGATGGCGACGATCGATGACTCCGGGCGGTCCAGGTCATGCAGGACGATTTCCACATGCTGGCCCACCACGCTGGCAAGCATCTGCAAGGTGCTGCTGAGCACTTGCAAGACCAACTGGCGCTCGGCAAGAAGGGCATCGGAAGGCAGGTTCATGGGCGGTTACCAAGGAAAGCGGTCAGAAAAAATATCAACACAACGTTGAATATTCAACTTTTAGTTGATTGACGCCGCAATCCCACCCAGCGGTCTTGGCAATTGCATCACCAGGGCCATTGCTGCAATATTTGCAAATGTAAAACGTTCTCATTAAATATCCCCATTCAAGTGCTCTGCCCCATGACCCCCAACCTGCTCCTCGTGGAAGACGACGCCCGACTGCGCGACGACCTGAACCTGCATTTCCGCCAGCGCGGCTTTACCGTCACCACCTGCACCGACGGCCGCCAGGGGCTGGCCGCGGTGCGCGCCGGCCACTTCGACCTGGTGCTGCTGGACATCATGCTGCCGGGCCTGGACGGCCTGGCCCTGCTGGAAACCCTGCGCCAGGAACAGGGCACGCCAGTGATGCTGATGTCGGCCCTGGGCGCCGAGCAGGACCGCATCACCGGTTTTACCCGAGGCGCCGACGACTACCTGCCCAAGCCCTTCAGCCTGGCCGAACTGGATGCCCGCGCCGACGCCCTGCTGCGGCGCATGGCCCGGGTGCAACAACATCAGGCCACGCGCCAGGACCCGATCCTTAGCTTCGACGAACAGGCCCAGGACGTGCTGCACCAGGGCCGCGCAGCGGGCCTGACCGGTTCCGAATACCGGTTGCTTTTGACCCTGCGCGAGCACCTCGGGGAGACCCTGAGCAAACCCTTTCTCTATCAACACGTGCTGCACCGCATCTATACGCGCCTGGATCGCGGCCTGGATGTGCACGTGTGCAACCTGCGGCGCAAACTCGCCGACCTTGGGGTGCAGCACCTGCAGATCCAGGCGGTGCGCGGCGCCGGCTACCTCCTGGTGGAAGCGGAACGCCACTGATGCGCCGTCACCCCCTGCTGTGGAAACTGGCGCTGTTGCAGATCGGCTTCTGCCTGCTGCTGACCTGGATCATCTGGACCTGGGGCCTGTCGGCCGAGCGCAGCACCTATTTTCTCGACCCCGCCGACCGCCAGTACCTGGCCCGCTACGCCCAGCAGGCCGAGCACGCCTGGCGCCAGGGCGGCGTGGCCGCGGTCGATGAGTTCCAGCGACAACTGGCAACCCGGGAAGACACCTGGGTCGCGGTGATCGGCGATCGCCTGCAGAGCCTGGGCAGCACGCCGCTGACCGCCGAGGAAGCCAGCCACCTGACCTTCATGCGCAAGCTCGACTGGCCCATGAGCCGGCGCCTGCAAGACCAACTGCCCTACGTCAGCATCGAATTCCCTGAGCACCCGGAGCAAGGCCGGCTGGTGCTGCAACTGCCCGAGCGCCTGCTGCCCAGTGGCCTGACGCCCTGGACCCACGTGCTCAGCCATGGCGTGGTGCCAACCCTGCTGGCCGCCCTGCTCGGCCTGTTGCTCTACCGCCACCTGGTGCTGCCGTTGAACCGCCTGCGCGACCGCGCCGATGCCTTGCGCGCCGATGACCTGGAGAGCCAGGGCCTGGGCACGCCCCTGGTGAACCGCCACGACGAACTGGGAGAACTGGCCCTGGCCTTCGAGCACATGGCCGAGCGCCTGCGCCAGAGCCTGGCCCAGCAGCGCCTGCTGCTGCGCACGCTGTCCCACGAGCTGCGCACGCCCCTGGCGCGGTTGCGCATCGCCCATGACAGCCGGTTGCCGCCGGAGCAGTTGCGCCAGCGCCTGGACCGGGAAATCGCCGACATGCAGCGCCTGCTGGAAGACACCCTGGATCTGGCCTGGCTCGACACCGAGCGCCCGCAACTGCCGACCGAAGCGGTGCAGGTGCTGTCGATCTGGGAGGCCCTGCGCCAGGACGCCTGCTTCGAAAGCGGCTGGGACGCCGAGCGCCTGCCCTGCCTGCTGGACGCCGATTGCCGGGTCCAGGTGCACCTGGACAGCATCGCCCAGGCCCTGGAGAACCTGCTGCGCAATGCCATTCGCTACTCCCCCGCCGGCGGCCGGGTGAGCCTGCGCGGCTGGCGCGAAGGCGCCTATTGGCACCTGTGCCTGGAAGACCAGGGCCCAGGGGTCGCCGAACAGGACCTGCAACGCATCTTCCAGCCCTACCAGCGCCTGGACTCGGCCCAGGGCGACGGCTTCGGCCTGGGCCTGGCCATTGCCCGGCGCGCGGTAGAGCTGCACCAGGGGCGGATCTGGGCCAGCAACGGCCACCCCGGGCTGTGCATGCACCTGCTGCTGCCCGCCGCCTAGGCCCTCGGCCTGGAAGTGTTTAGAAAGTTAATGCGCTTTACTCGCAAATAGCAGTCATTATCATTCGTGATCTTCTGTTTCTGCCTCTGTCCCGGAGATCACCGATGTCCATGCGCTCAATGCGTCCTTTCGCCCCTTTCCTGCTGTCCGGCTGCTACCTGCTCAGCCAGGCCGTGCAGGCTGCCAATGAAGGCTCGATCCAGCCGGTCCTGGAGCTGGAACCCCAGAGCGTCATCGCCACCGCCAAAGAAGAAACCAAGCAGGCACCGGGGGTCTCGGTGATCACCGCCGAGGACATCCAGAAGCGCCCGCCGGCCAACGACCTGTCGCAGATCATCCGCACCATGCCCGGGGTCAACCTCACCGGTAACTCCACCAGCGGCCAGCGCGGCAACAACCGGCAGATCGACATCCGCGGCATGGGCCCGGAAAACACCCTGATCCTGGTGGACGGCAAGCCGGTGGGCAGCCGCAACTCGGTACGCTACGGCTGGCGCGGCGAGCGTGACAGCCGCGGCGACACCAACTGGGTGCCGGCCGACCAGGTCGAACGCATCGAAGTGATCCGCGGCCCGGCGGCGGCCCGCTACGGCAACGGCGCCGCGGGCGGGGTGATCAACATCATCACCAAGCAGGCCGGCATCCAGACCCACGGCAACGCGACGATCTACAGCTCGTTCCCGACCCACAAGGACGAAGGCGCCACCCAGCGCGCAAGCTTCGGCCTCAACGGCCCACTGACCGACAGCTTGAGCTACCGGGTCTACGGCAACGTGGCCAAGACCGATGCCGACGACGCCGACATCAACGCCGGCCATGAATCCCTGCGCACCGGCAACCAGGTCGGCACCCTGCCCGCTGGCCGCGAAGGGGTACGCAACAAGGACCTCAACGGCCTCTTGAGCTGGCACCTGACCCCGGACCAGAGCCTGGACTTCGAAGCCGGCTTCAGCCGCCAGGGCAACATCTACACCGGCGATACCCAGAACACCAACAGCAACAGCACGGTGAAAAACCTGCTGGGCCACGAGACCAACCGCAGCTACCGCCAGACCTATTCGGTGACCCATCGTGGCGAATGGGACTTCGGCAGTTCCATGGCCTACCTGCAATACGAAAAGACCCGCAACACGCGGATCAACGAAGGCCTGGCCGGCGGCACCGAAGGCATCTTCAGCAACAGCGAGTTCTACACCGCGGTGCTGCGCGACCTGACCGCCCATGGCGAGGTCAACCTGCCCCTGCGCGCCGGCTTCGAGCAGACCCTGACCCTGGGCAGCGAATGGTCCCAGCAAAAGCTCGACGACCCCAGCGCCAACACCCAGAGCACCAGTGAAGGCGGCGCCGTGGGCGGCCTGAGCTCAAGCAACCGCAGCACCCAGTCCAGCGCGCAGATCTTCTCGCTGTTCGCCGAAGACAACATCGAACTGCAGCCGGGCACCATGCTCACCCCCGGCCTGCGTTTGGATCACCACAGCATCGTCGGCGACAACTGGAGCCCATCGCTCAACCTGTCCCACGCCCTAAGCGACACCCTGACCCTCAAGGCCGGCATCGCCCGGGCCTACAAGGCGCCGAACCTGTACCAGCTCAACGCCGACTACCTGCTCTACAGCCGCGGCCAGGGCTGCTACGGCCAGAGCACCAGCTGCTACCTGCAGGGCAACGACAAGCTCAAGGCGGAAACCAGCGTCAACAAGGAACTGGGCCTGGAATACAAGGCCGACGGCTGGGTGGCCGGCCTGACCTACTTCCGCAACGACTACAAGAACAAGGTGGAATCCGGCCTGGCGCCGGTGAGCCGTGCCAGCGGCGGCAGCGGCGCTTACCGCAACGCGGCGATCTACCAGTGGGAAAACGTGCCCAAGGCCCTGGTGGAAGGCCTGGAAGGCACCCTGACCATTCCGTTGGCCAGCCAGCTGACCTGGAACAACAACTTCACCTACATGCTGCAATCGAAGAACAAGGAAACCGGCGACTACCTCTCGGTGACCCCGCGCTACACCCTCAACTCGATGCTCGACTGGCAGGCCACCCAGGACCTGTCGCTGCAGGCGACCGTGGCCTGGTACGGCCAGCAGACGCCGAAGAAATACGACTACCACGGCGACCGCGTCACCGGCAGCGCCACCCAGCAACTGGCGCCGTACGCCATTGCCGGGGTCAGCGGCACCTACGCCCTGACCCGCCACCTGAGCCTGACCGCCGGGGTCGACAACCTGTTCGACAAACGCCTGTTCCGTGAAGGCAATGCCCAGGGCGTGAACAACATCGCCGGGGCCGGCGCCGCCACCTACAACGAACCCGGGCGCACCCTGTACACCAGCCTGAGCGCTTCGTTCTGAGCCATTACCAAGAGCCATCACCAAGAGCCTGCCGAGAACGCCTGATGAGAACTTTTTTCCTGCCCCTGGCCCTGGCCTGGGGCCTTGCGGGAGCGGCCCTGGCCGCCCCCGCCCCGGACCAGCCCATGGACCGCAGCCTGCTGCAACGCCAGGACCTGCCCTACCGCTTCACTAGCCTGCAACTGGATTCCGCCGACGGCCAGCGGCACTACCAACTGTGGATCGGCAAGCCGTTGCAGGCGCCGCCGCCACAGGGCTACCCGGTGCTGTGGATGCTCGATGGCAACGCCGCCATCGGCGCCCTCGACCCCGAGCAGCTCAAGCGCCTGGACCAGGGCCAGGCGCCGCTGCTGGTGGCAGTGGGTTACCAGACCCCGCTGCGTATCGAGCGCAACGCCCGCACCTATGACTACACCCCGCAGCAACCGGGCCAGGCGCAGCAGCAAGACCCGCTGACCGGGCAACCCAGCGGCGGCGCGCAAGCCTTCCTGCAACTGCTGCGCGAACGCATGCGCCCGGCCGTGGCGGCCCAGGCACCGATAGATACCGCGCAACAGGCCCTGTGGGGCCACTCCTATGGCGGCCTGCTGGTGCTGCAGGCGCTGTTCAGCCAGCCCCAGGCGTTTCGCCACTACGCCGCCGCGAGCCCTTCGCTGTGGTGGGGCGACGGCCTGATCCTGCCCCAGGCCCAGGGCCTGGCCGAGCGCCTGCAGGGCCATCATGCGCAATTGCTGCTGATGCGTGGCGGCGCCGAGCCGGGCAACCCGCGCCAGCCAGCAGGGCCCGAGGCCGACCAGCGCGCCCGACAGTTGCAGGCGCAACTGGCCCAGGTGCCGGGGTTGGCCCTGGACTACCACAGTTTTGAAACACTCAGCCATGGCCAAACCCTGGCGGCCTCGTTGCACTACGTGCTGGAGCGGCTCTACCTGCCGGCGGCCAAGGACTGAAAGCCCCGCGCCCGGGTGCAAGGCCCGGGCGCCGAGTTCCAGCGCAAGAGACGGGGTGCAAGCCTTGGGGCGGCGGGCTAATCTGCCGCTCGCCCCCTGTTCCGGATCGCCTATGCCCACCTGCCCCGCCACTCGTTTTCTTGCCGCACTGGATGCCGACTGGGCCGCGCTGATCGCCGCCGTCGGCCCCTGCCTGCACCAGCCCCGCCCGGAGCGCGAGCCTTATCAGGCGCTGGTGCGCGCGGTGGCCTACCAGCAACTGCATGCCCGCGCCGGCGACGCGATACTCGGCCGCCTGCGCGCCTTGTTCCCCGGGCAGGACTTCCCCACGCCCCGGCAACTGGCCGATGCCAGCCTGGAGCGCTTGCGCGGCTGCGGTTTTTCCGCGCGCAAGGTGGCGACCCTGCAGGGCATCGCCCAGGCCACCCTGGACGGCCGCATACCTGATGCTGAGGGCGCCCGCGGCCTGGACGATGAACCGTTGATAGAGCGCCTGACCCAGTTGCCTGGCATTGGCCGCTGGACCGTGGAGATGCTGCTGATCTACAGCCTTGAGCGCGAGGACATATTGCCCGTGGACGACTTTGGCGTGCGCGAAGGCTACCGCCGCCTCAAGGGCCTGGAACAATCGCCTAGCCCCCGCCAGCTGCGCCAGATCGGCCAGGCCTGGAGCCCCTGGCGCACCACCGCCGCCTGGTACCTGTGGCGCGTGCCGACGGCCTGAACACCGCGCACTTCGCCCGGTGCGGCC